>NZ_JBITLM010000001.1:0-443563 GCF_044465295.1 Nonomuraea sp. NPDC049714
AACTTGGCCACCCGGTAGGTGGTGCGGGTCCCGTCGTCGTTCATCACGGTGACGTAGTCGGCGGAGACCTCCTCCACCACACCGGCCTTCTCCGCGCTGATCACATCGCCGGCGTCGGTCGCGGCACGATACTCCATGCCGGTGCCGACCAGCGGCGCCTCGCTCTTGAGCAGCGGCACCGACTGACGCTGCATGTTGGAGCCCATCAGCGCCCGGTTGGCGTCGTCGTGCTCCAGGAACGGGATCATCGCCGTGGCCACCGACACCATCTGACGCGGCGACACGTCGATGTAGTCGACCTCCTCGGCACGCGCCAGCTCGGTCTCACCACCCTTGGTGCGGACCAGCACCCGGCTCTCGGCGAACGTGCCGTCCGGGTTGAGCACCGTGTTGGCCTGCGCCTTGACGAAACGGTCCTCCTCGTCCGCAGTCAGGTAGTCGACCTGGTCGGTCACCTTGCCGTCGACGACCTTGCGGTAGGGCGTCTCCACGAAACCGAACGCGTTGATCCGCCCATAGGACGCGAGCGAACCGATCAGGCCGATGTTCGGGCCCTCAGGCGTCTCGATCGGGCACATCCGCCCATAGTGGGACGGGTGCACGTCACGAACCTCGAAGCCCGCCCGCTCACGCGACAGACCACCAGGACCCAGCGCGGACAGGCGGCGCTTGTGCGTCAGGCCGGCCAGCGGGTTGGTCTGGTCCATGAACTGCGACAGCTGCGAAGTGCCGAAGAACTCCCTGATCGACGCCACGACCGGGCGAATGTTGATCAGAGTCTGCGGCGTGATCGCCTCGACGTCCTGCGTGGTCATCCGCTCACGCACGACCCGCTCCATCCGGGCCAGGCCCAGGCGGACCTGGTTCTGGATGAGCTCGCCCACGCTGCGCAGCCGGCGGTTGCCGAAGTGGTCGATGTCGTCGGTCTCGACGATCACCGTGTCGGTCGGCGCGCCCTCGGCCGCGGGCATCGACTCCTCGCCCGCGTGCAGGCGGACGATGTACTCGATCGTGGCGACGATGTCGTCTTCGGTCAGGGTGTTGCGCGTGATCTCGGCATCGACGCCGAGTTTCTTGTTGACCTTGTAGCGACCCACCTTGGCGAGGTCGTAACGCTTGGGATTGAAGTAGAGGTTCTCCAGCAGGGTCTGCGCCGACTCCTTGGTCGGCGGCTCACCCGGCCGCAGCTTGCGGTAGATGTCGAGCAGGGCGTCATCCTGACCGGCGGTGTGGTCCTTCTCCAGGGTGGCCCGCATCGACTCGTACTGGCCGAACCGCTCGACGATCTGCTCGGTGGTCCATCCCAGCGCCTTGAGAAGCACCGTGACGGCCTGCTTGCGCTTACGGTCGATGCGCACACCGACGCTGTCGCGCTTGTCGATCTCGAACTCGAGCCAGGCACCCCGCGACGGGATGACCCTGCAGGCGTACAAATCCTTGTCCGAGGTCTTGTCGATGCTGCGGTCGAAATAGACGCCCGGGGAGCGCGTCAACTGCGAGGTGACGACACGCTCGGTGCCGTTGATGACGAACGTGCCCTTCGGCGTCATGAGCGGGAAGTCGCCCATGAACACCGTCTGGCTCTTGATCTCACCAGTGGCGTTATTGATGAACTCCGCCGTGACGAACATCGGGGCGGAGAAGGTCATGTCCTTGTCTTTGCACTCATCGACTGAGTACTTCGGCGGCTCGAATCGATGGTCGCGGAACGACAAGGACATGGTCCCCGAGAAGTCCTCGATCGGACTGATCTCTTCGAAGATCTCTTCGAGACCCGACTGGGTCGGGACGTCCTTGCGACCGGCCTGACGAGCCGCCTCGACCCGGCCCTTCCACTTCTCGTTACCGAGCAGCCAGTCAAAAGACTCGGTCTGCAGGGCGAGAAGGTCAGGAACTTCGAGGGGCTCCTGGATGCGCGAAAACGAGACGCGACTGGGACCGGCGGGTACGGCGGAGGCGTTGCGCGAGGCTGCCAACAAATGTCCTTCCGGAGGCACGGATGGAATCGAACTGCGCGCATGCCAAACGCCCCGGCCAAATCCCGGGGCGTCGAAAGACGGCGCAAGGCAGCAGCATAACGCGTATAGAAACGCGTGTCCACCTATAGTGGAGGTGTCAACCACCGTGCCACGTTCATGATTGCACAGCCGGGTGGTCTCGTCAACTCCTCCGGTCGCGGTGAGCTTTCACACCGTACGGCCCGTACGGTGTCCTCTCGGCCGGGTGCTCAGGCGGAGGGCAGCCCCGCCAGACGCAGGACGGCGGCGAGCCCGTCCGGGGTGCCGGGCCAGTGGCGCTCCAGCGCCTGGGGCCCGGCGCCGCGCACCACCGAGCGCAGCACGAGGGCGACCACGATGGCGTCGTCGGCGTAGCCGAGGACGGGGATGAAGTCCGGCACCAGGTCGATGGGCAGCGCCAGGTAGGCCACCAGCAGCCAGAGCCGGATGCGCACCCGGCGGGGCAGGCCGGCGTCGCGGGCCAGGCGCGAGATGAGCCGCAGCAGGTCGGGCAGCAGGCGGATCGCCTCGGTGAGCAGGTTACCCCGGGGCCGGGCGATCGCCAGCGCGGCCAGGGCGAGCAGCCACAGCAGCGCCGCCCCACCCACCACGGCCATCACGACCACGAGCCGGTCGTCCACTGGTCATGCCTCCCCGTGTCCGCCCAGATCCGCCAGAACTCTACCTTTCGCATGCTTGCCCGCATTCACCGGAGACCGGCAAGGCCTCGCACGGCCCGATCCGCGACCTGAGGCAGCGGGCGGCCCTTTGAGGCGAGCCGGTAAAGGCGGCCCATGGGCGCGGCCCGTTCAGGCAGGCCGAAGGAGGCGGGCCGACGCCGGGGTGCGGCAGACTGGGCGGGTGATCATCGTGCAGCCCGTCCTGGAGGCCCACCCCTCCGACGGCTTCTCCCTCTGGCCGGTCGCCGAGGCCGAGTCCTACGACCACCTTCCGCTCAGCGGCGAGCTCAGCCCGGCCGAGGTCGGCACCGCGGTGATGAGCATCGCCGGGTGCAACCACGTCGATCCCCCGGCCGGCGCCCTGCCACGCCCCGCGGATCCGGTCGCGACCTTCCTGCACGGGCTGCTCACGATGGACGACCTCTTCGCCGCCGGCGGCCTGCGCGTCACGGACACCGCCACCGGCATCGTCCTGCTGCCGGGCTGCTGCATCGGCCTGGAGGACTGGCGAAACTGGTCCCTGGCCCTGGACGGCGGGCCGGCCCCTTTCTCCTACGACTTCGGCCACGATCCGTCCCCGACGGTCGAACGCGTCGGCGAGACCGTCCGCCTGACCGTCGACGGCGAACAGGATGACAGCCCGGTGATCGAGGTGACCGCCGCCGAGCTGCGGCATCTGCTGGCCGGAGCGGAGAAGGACCTGACCGGCTTCCTGAACCAGGTCTCCGGCTGGGCCGCGCGCGAGCTCCCCGGCCACGCGACCTCGATCGTCGCCGCCGTCTCCCGTGCCCTGGACATACCGCCACGCCGCGAACCACTCGCTTAATCAATCGAAGGCGACTCTAGAGAATTTCTCGCATGTCGCGTGGCGCAGTGAAGGGCTGTTTCCGCATTCGGGCAGTAGAGTGCCAACATCGACGCTGAGTAGTCGATCAATTACCAAACGATGCGATTGCGGACAGGGTCGATATAGCTCTTCAAAAGCAGCCAAAGGGGACTCTTCTCCCCTCGTACGAAAGGGGGATCACATGCCATCCCAGCTGCCCCTTCTGAGCGCCGCACTGGTCATTCTCGCCGTTCTCTGGCTCACCTATTACGCGATCCGCCGGCTCTCCGACGTCGCACCGACGACGATCGCCGCCGTCATCACCGCCCTGGCCGCCCTGCTCACCGCCACCGCCCACCTCCTCGGCCTGCTTCCCGCCTAGCCGTGCGGCCGCTCCTCAGGATCCGCCGCCTTGGCGTAGCGGCGGGCCAGGTGCGCGAAGGCCTCCTTGAGCTCGGCCGGGCCGACGACCTCGATGTCGGCGTCGAATCTGCCGATGGCGGCGGCCAGGCCGGGCCATGACCACGAGCCCAGGGTGAGCCGGCAGCGGTCCGGGCCGAGTTCCTCGACGAGTCCGTCGCGGACGTAGTGGGACACGGCGGCGGCGGGCAGGTCGAGGATCACCTCCCCGCGGCAGGGCCAGTCGCCGGAGTCGCCGGCGCCTCTGAACCTGGCGGCCACGAAGGCGGCCACCTCGCCGCCGGGCACCTCGCGCGGGGTGAAGCGGGGGCCCGTGGGGGTGCGGGGGGTGATCCGATCGGCTCGGAAGGTGCGCCAGTCCTCGCGGTCGAGGTCCCAGGCGACGAGGTACCAGCGCCCGCCCCAGGTGACGAGGTGATGGGGCTGCACGCGGCGCGGCGCGGTCCGCGCGTCCTCCTCCTCCGCGCTCTGCGGGGAGGAGGAGGCGTAGTCGAGGCGCAGCACCTCGCGAGCGTGCACGGCGGCGCTCAGTGCCATGAGCACGCCGCTGTCGACCTGCGGATCCGGCCGGAGCGCGGGCCGCTCGACGGCCGTGACCCGGAGGGTGTCGATCCGGTGGCGCAGCCGTGCGGGCATGACCTGCCGGACGGTGTTCAGCGCGCGGGCCGCGGCCTCCTCGATGCCGGCGCCGGCGGTGGTGGCGATCTGGAGGGCGATGGCCAGGGCGACGGCCTGCTCGTCGTCGAACAGCAACGGGGGCAGCTCCGTGCCGGCGTCGAGGCGGTATCCGCCGTCGGGGCCCTTGAAGGTCATGATGGGGTAACCGAGCTCGCGCAGGCGGTCGACATCTCGGCGCACGGTGCGCGGGCTGATGTCCAGCCGCTCGGCGAGCAGCGCTCCCGGCCAGTCCCGGCGCGCCTGGAGCAGCGAGAGCAACGCCAGCAGGCGCGCTGAGGTCTTCGGCATGACTCCATTTTGGCCCAAGTAGCGGCCACATCCTGTCCTCTACCCCTGCGACTGTCGTCTTGCGCCGGACCACGGCGTACCGATCGACAATCGAGGCACAGGAGCCATCCATGGCCGTCAAGTCCGTGACCCATCTGAACTTCCGGGGCGACGCCCGTGCGGCGCTGGAGTTCTACCAAGCCGTGTTCGGTGGGGACCTCGCCGTCATTACGTACAAGGACGCCGGGAGCGTGCAGGACCCCGCCGAGGCGGATCAGGTGATGTGGGGGCAGGTGCTCGCCGGTAACGGCTTCCACGTGATGGCCTACGACGTGCCCTCGCACCTGCCGTGGGACCAGGGGGAGAACTCCTTCTTCCTCTCCGTCCGCAGTGAGACCGCGGACGAGATCACCACGTACTGGGAGAAACTGTCCGCTGGAGCCACCATCGTGCAGCCGCTCGCGCCCGCGCAGTGGGCGCCGCTCTACGGGATGCTCAAGGACCGCTTCGGCGTCGTCTGGGTCCTGGACGTGGTGAGCGAATACGGCGGGTGAGCATCGCGCGTGGTGGGGGGGGGGCCCCCCCCCCCCCCCCCCCCCCCCCCCCCCCCCCCGCCGCGCCCGCGATCACCACATGCTCGAAGGGAACGACCAGAATGAGAATGCGACCTTTGGGGCGGACCGGGATACAGGTCAGCCCCTACTGCCTGGGCACGATGATGTTCGGCCAGGTGGGCAATCCCGACCACGACGACTGCGTCCGCATCATCCACCGAGCCGTCGACGCCGGGATCAACGTCATCGACACCGCGGACGTGTACGCCTACAGCGAGACCGAGGAGATCGTCGGCAAGGCGCTGAAAGGCCGCCGCGACGACGTCGTCCTCGCCACCAAGGTGAGCGGTCCGATGGGGGACGATCCCAACCGGCGAGGCAACTCCCGGCGCTGGATCGTCACCGCGGTCGAGGACTCGCTGCGCCGCCTCCGGACCGACCACATCGACCTCTACCAGATCCACCACCCCGACCCCCGGACCGACATCGAGGAGACCCTCTCCGCGCTGACGGACCTGATGCGCAGTGGCAAGGTGCGCGCCATCGGCACCTCGAACTTCCCCGCCTCGGACATCGTCGAGGCTCAGTGGGTGGCCGAGCGGCGCGCTCTGGCCCGCTTCCGCACCGAGCAGCCGCCGTACTCTCTCCTCAACCGCGGCATCGAGCGGGAGGTGCTGCCCGTCTGCGAGCGCTACGGCCTGGGCGCCCTCGTGTGGAGCCCGCTCGGGATGGGCCTGCTCACCGGCCGTCACCGAAAGGACCGGAAGGCTCCCGAGCGCCGGATGGCCTGGGTGCCCAGGCACATGACCGACGAGCGTACGCACGAGACCGTCGAGCGGCTCGCCCTGCTGGCCGAGGAGGCCGGAGTGCCCTTGACCCACATGGCGATGGCGTTCGCGGTCGCCCACCCGGGCGTCACGGCGGCGATCATCGGGCCGCGCAGCATGGAGCAGCTCGACGACCTGCTGGCCGGCGCCGATACCATCCTCGATGATGACATTCTCGACAGGATCGACGAGATCGTGCCTCCGGGGACCGACGTGGGCCCGCTCGACGTGTCGTACGACCCGCCGGCCGTCACGCGGGCGGCGCTGCGCCGGCGATCGGCCGGCGAGCGCGCGGCGGCGTGACCGATGACCGTTCTGGGCAACCGGGCGCTCAACCGCGCGACGCTCGCCCGGCAGTTGCTGCTCGACCGCGCCGACCTGCCGGTTCTCGACGCCGTCGGGCACCTGTGCGGGCTACAGGCGCAGGAACCGCAGGAGCCGTTCGTGGGGCTCTGGTCGCGGTTGCGCGCGTTCGACCCGGCGGTGCTGTCGGATCTGCTGATCCGGCGGAGCGTGGTGCGGACCCACCTCATGCGCCGCACGGTCCACCTCGTCACCGCCGAGGACGTCCTGGCGTGGCGGTCCCGGCACGACGCCATGCTGCGCCAGCGGGTGCTCGGGGTCTACCGGGACGAGCTCGCCGGGGTGGACCTCGACGAGCTCGCGGCGGCGGGCCGGGCGCTGCTGGCCGACGGTGAGCCGCGCTCGATGAGCCAGGTCGCGCGGGAGCTGGCCGGGCGCTGGCCGGCGCCCGGACCGCGGGCGCTGGGTGAAATGGTGATCGCCGCGCTCGTCCCGGTGGCGCAGCTGCCGCCGCGCGGGGTGTGGCGCGCGCGGGCGGGGGTGCGCAACGTCCCGCTCTCCTCCTGGCTGGGACGTGAGATCGACCCGCCGTCCCCGGACGGCTCCGACCCGGTCGGTGAAGCGCTGGTACGGCGCTATCTGGCCGCGTTCGGACCCGCCGCCTCGGCCGACCTGCGTGCCTGGTGCGGCCTCGCCGGGCTGCCGGGCGCGGTGGCCGCGATCCGGGACGAGCTCGTCACCTTCCGCGACGAGCGAGGCCGGGAACTGCTGGACCTCCCCGACGCGCCGCGCCCCGACCCCGGCACACCCGCTCCGGTACGGTTCCTGCCGGCGTTCGACAACGTGATCCTCGGCTACCACGACCGTGGCCGGATCATCGACCAGGCCCACCGGGGTCTGTCGGTGGCCGGTGCGCGCGTCGTCCTGGTCGACGGCCGGGTGGCCGCGACCTGGACCGTCGAGACCGGGACCGGCACTGTGACCGTCGCGCCGCTGCGCACCTTCTCCCGGACCGACCGCGACGCCGTGGCCGAGCAGGGGCGGGCGCTGGCGTCGTTCCTCTCCGACGGCGGCGCCCACCGCGTACAGATCGCCGCGCCTGCCTGAGGGGCGCGGGTCCGGGCGCCCGCGCGGTCATGCGGCGGCCCGGTCATGCGGCGACACGGTCATCGGCGGGGCGGCGGCGCAGGGCCGGGCGCTGCAGGGCCGGGGGCAGGTAGGCCATGTCGAGCGTGCCGACGTCGGTGCCGGGCGGGACGATCTCGTCGATCCGGTCGAGGATCTCGTCGGTGAGCGTGACGTCGACGCCGGCCAGCAGGTCGTCGAGCTGCGCCATGGTGCGCGGCCCGATGATCGCGGTGGTCACGCCGGGATGAGCGATCGCGAACGCCATCGCGAGGTGGGTCATCGGCAGGCCCGCCTCTGCGGCGAGCGGGATGATCCGCTCGACGGCGTCGAGCCGGCGCTCGTCACTGAGGTGCTTGAAGTGGGCGGCGCGGCGGAGGTCGGTCCGCTGCCCCCTGCGGACGCGCCCGGTGAGCATGCCCTGCGCGAGCGGGCTCCACACCATCGTGCCCATCCCGTAGCGCTGGGCGACGGGCAGCACTTCGGTTTCGATGCCGCGGCTGAGGATGGAGTAGGTCGGTTGTTCGGTGCGGAACCGTTCCAGGCCGCGCCGCTCTGCCACCCATTGGGCTTCGACGATGTCGGAGGCGGGCATCGCGGACGATCCGATCGCCCGCACCTTACCGCTGTGGATCAGGTCCGAGAGCGCGGAGAGCGTCTCCTCGATGTCGGTGTCGGGGTCCGGCCGGTGGATCTGGTAGAGGTCGATGTGGTCGGTCCGGAGGCGGCGCAGCGAGTCCTCGACCGCGGTCATGATCCAGCGTCTGGAGTTGCCTCGCCGGTTGGGGTCGTCACCCATCGGCAGGTGGAGCTTGGTCGCGAGGACGACGTCGTCGCGACGCCCCTTGAGCGCCTTTCCCACGATCTCCTCGGACTCTCCGTGGGCGTACGCGTCGGCGGTGTCGACGAGGTTGATCCCCGCGTCCAGCGCTCGGTGGATGATGCGGATCGAGTCGTCGTGGTCGGGGTTGCCGATGGCCCCGAACATCATGGCGCCCAGAGCATAGGGGCTGACCTTGATGCCGGTCCGGCCGAGGGTGCGGTACCGCATGCCGTTTCTCCTGAGATCGCGCTGGATGACGTATCCTGAACTTAAACGGAACGCCTTTCCGGAACTATACGGAAAAGCTTTCCGGTTAAGCAAGCGAAGGAGTTGTCGTGACGGAGAACACGGCGCCGCGCCGGCTGCGCGCCGACGCGCGACGCAACGTCGACGCCCTGCTCGAAGCGGCGAAGGCCGTCTTCGGCACCTCGGGCGTGGACGCCCCCGCCAAGGAGATCTCCGATCTGGCCGGCGTCGGAGTCGGAACCCTGTACCGGCACTTCCCCCAGCGCTCGGACCTCGTCAAGGCCGTGTTCCAGCGCGAGGTGGACGCCTGCGCCGACGCCGCCCCGGCCCTGGCCGCGGCGTACGAGCCGGGGGAAGCGCTCGCCAGGTGGCTCCACCGGTACACCGAGTTCCTCGCGACCAAACGAGGACTCGCCACCGCCCTCCACTCGGGCGATCCGGCCTTCGACGCCCTGCCCGGCTACTTCATGCGGCGGCTCGCGCCCACCCTCGGCTCACTGCTCGAAGCCGCGACGGCCGGCGGCGAGATCCGCGCCGGCATCAGCCCCGAGGACCTCCTGTACGCCGTCGCCAACCTGTGCCTGCCCGTGACGGACGAGGGGGTCGCATACAGCCGGCGCATGGTCGCGCTCCTCATCGACGGCCTGCGCTACGGCGCCGAAACGAGCCGGCCGGGCTGACCCTGGGCCGGCCTCGGCCGGCGGTTCCCGCACGTCGGCTCATGGGTTGACGGGCGCCGCGGCGTCGAGCACCGCCTTGAGAGACGCTTCGAGGATGTCCACACCGGCGTGCAGTTCGTCGTCACTGATCGTGAGAGGCGGGGCGATCCGGAAGATGCCCCCCATCCCGGGCAGCTGGACGATGTTCATGTGAAGGCCTCGGTCGAGACAGGCCGAGGTGACCGCGGCGCCCAGCGCGTCGGCGGGCGCCTTGCTCTTCTTGTCCCGCACGAGCTCGACACCCTGGAGCAGGCCACGGCCGCGAACGTCACCGACGACCTCGTACCCGTCGCGCAGCGCCAGCAGCCGGCCGGTGAGCTGATCGCCCAACTCCGCCGCGCGCTCGACGAGGTTCTCGCGGTCGATGACGTCCAGGACCGTCACCGCGACCGCGGCCGCCAGCGGATCGGAGACATGCGTGGTGTAGAAGAGGAAGCCCCGCTCGTGGCAGACCTGCTCGATCTCGGCGGTCGTCACGACGGCCGCCACGGGCAACCCGGCCCCGAGGGTCTTCGACAACGTCAGGATGTCCGGGGTGACCCCATCGCGCTCGAACGCGTACATCGCCCCGGTGCGGCCGAGGCCGGTCTGCGCCTCGTCGAGGATGAGCAGCATCCCGCGCTCGTCGCACATCTCCTTCAGACGGCGCAGATACCCGGGCGGCAGGTCGAGGATCCCGCCCGAGGACAGGATGGGCTCGACGAGGCAGGCGGCGAGGCTCCCGGCGGACTGCTGGTCGACCAGCGCGAAGCCGTAGGCGAGCTCGGTCTCCCAGTCGTACGACCCGTCGGAGGAGCGAAACGGCGAACGGTAGGCGTTCGGCGCGGGCAGCGCGAGGTTCCCCGGCGTCGGCGGACCGTAACCGCGCCGCCCGGCCGAGAAGGTCGCGGAGGCCGCCCCCTGGGTCATGCCGTGCCACGACCGGTCGAAGGAGACGATCTCGTAGCGGCCGGTGGAGAGCTTGGCCATCTTGATCGCGGCCTCGTTCGCCTCGGCCCCCGTGGTGAGCAGCAGCATCTTGGCCAGGGCGGGAGGCAGCGTCGCGGTGAGCCTGTCGGCGAGCTCCAGCACCGGAGCGCTGAGCATGCCGCTGAAGAGGTGGTCCAGCGACGCGACCGCGGACGAGACCGTCGCCACGATGTCCGGGTGCGCGTGGCCGAGGATGGCACTCATCTGCCCGGAGGTGAAGTCGAGGATCCGCCTGCCCTCACGATCGAAGACGTGCACGCCGGAGGCTCGTTCGATGATCCTCGGGGTGAAGCCGACTCCGTAGCGGATCAGCAGCCGGTCCGCCTCGCCCCAGAACGTGGTGTCCATCGTCAACCTCTCTGACCGACGCCGAATGTCGTGCTCGCTGCCATCTTCGATCGCCACAAGAGTCGTAACAAGCAAACAAATGCGACATACCATTCGGCACTGCCTTACAGTCGGCACCATGCTCAACCCGCGACGCCTCGCGATCCTGCGTGCGGTGCTGGCGGCCGGATCGATCAACGGCGCCGCCCGGAACCTCAGCTACTCCCCCGCGACGATCAGCCAGCACATGACCGCCCTGGCGAAAGAGACCGGCCTGATCTTGTTCGAGAAGCAGGGACGCGGCATCGGCCCCACCGAGGCCGCACGGCACCTGGCCGACGAAGCCCAGTCGCTGCTCGCCGACTTCGGGCGCCTCGATCGCGTCGTCGCGGACCTGCGGGGAGGCCAGGCGCAACATCTGGCCATCGCCTGCTTCGCCTCCGCGGCCGAACGATGGATACCCGAAGTCGTGCGGGCCGTCCGCCGGCACCAGCCGAACCTCACCGTCGAGATCAGCCTCAACGAACCCGTCGACGGACGCGGCCGCCGGCGACCGGACCTGGACATCAGGACCGAGCCCGCCAACGGCGCCGACGTGCACCTCGACGGCTACCGGCGGCACGAACTCACCGTCGAGGAGCTCGTCGCCGTGCTCCCCGGTACGCACCCGCTCGTCGGCGCCCGCGAACTCGCTCTCCGGGACCTCGCGACCGAACCCTGGGTCGATCACGACATCTACGACAGCCCGATCGGGCAGATCGTCCTGAGCGCCTGCAGGTCCGCCGGCTTCACGCCACGCCACGCCGCCCGCCTGGACGATCACCGGGCGGCGCTGCGGCTGGTGGCGGCGGGCATCGGCGTCACCGTCCTGCCGCGCCTGGCCGTGGCGGAGCTCCCCGACGGACTCGTCGCCAGGCCGATCGTCCGCCCTGCCATCCTGCGGCGCATCGTCGTGCACGCCCGCCAGGATCAACGCCGTGGCGACCTCATCGCCCGCGCGGTGACACGGCTTCACGAGAGCGCCGCCGCATCAAGCGCCTCATGATCCGGTAGGCCCGCCAGAAGATCGCCGTTGCCGCGGACCCCGCGCGAGAACGTAGACGAACAGGACCGCCATGACCACCGCGCCTGCCCACATGGCCTGCTGCCACCCGTCGACGAAGGACTCCCGGGCGGCTCGGGCGAGCGCCGACGCCTGAGGGCCGGTCAGGTCGGCGACCACGAGGGCGTTGGCGATGCCCTCGCGGGCGGTGTCGGCGGCGGCGTCGGGCACTCCGGCGAGCCGGGAGTCGATGGCGTCGCGGTAGCCCGCGGTCAGGACCGCGCCGAGCAGCGCGACACCGAGCGCCGAGCCGAACTCCCGGGTGACGTCGTTGAGCGCGGACGCCACACCTTGACGCGCACGCGGCAAGGCGCTGGTGATGGCCTCGGTGGAGGGTGTCATCGTCAGCCCCATGCCGAGCCCCATGGCGAGCATGCCGGGCAGGATCGAGAGGTAGCCGCCGTCGACGGAGACGAAGGCGGCCATGAGGACCAGCCCCGCGCCCCCCAGGAAGATCCCTGAGGCCATCGTCGAGCGGCCGCCGATCCGCGCTGCCACGCGCGGGGCGAGGCCGGAGGCGAACATCATCAGCAGCGCCATCGGCATGAACGCCAGGGTGGAGCGGAGGCCGGACCAGCCGAGCACCGCCTGGAAGTACGGGAAGAGGACCACGAAGATCCCCGCCTGCACGCCGAAGACCGTCAGGAGCGACACGGAACCGCTCGCGAGCCCCCGCTCCCGGAACAGGCGGACGTCGAGAAGCGGAGCCCGCCGGCGCAATTCCCATGCCACGAATCCGGCACCGGCGACGAGGCCGACGAGGAGGCTCGCCAGCGTCGCGGGCGCGGTCCAGCCCCGTTCGGGGCCCTCGTGCAGGAAGAAGACCAGCCCGACCACCGCGACCACGGACGACAGAGAACCGACGACGTCGAACCCGTGCCCTGACGCCTCCCGCGAGTCCGGGATGGATCGCAGCGCCAGGACGAGGGCGACGACGACGAGCACGACCGGCAGGACGAAAAGCCACCGCCAGCTCGCCAGGTCGACCAGGACGGCCGACAGGTACATCCCCAGGATGCCGCCACCGCCGGCGACGCCGGTCCACACGCCGATCGCCTTGGAACGTTCCTCGTCCGGGAAGGTCGAGGTGATGACCGCGAGGGTGACCGGCATGATCATCGCCGCGCCCACGCCGCTCAGGAAACGTGCGGCGAGCATCATCTCGGACGACGTGGCGAAGCCGGCCGCCGCACTCGCGGTTCCGAAGACGAGCAGGCCCGCGAGCAGCATCGGCCTGCGGCCCCACCGGTCGCCCATCGCGCCCAGCGGCAGGAGCGACGCGGCCAGAGTGATGGTGTAGAGGTTGATGAACCACAGGACCTCGGTCTGCGAGGCGTCGAACTCGACGGCGAGCGCCGGCTGGGCGACGTTCAGCCCGGACATCGAAGCGATGACCGCCATGAGCGCGACGCAGACCCCGACCAGGATCGTACGTCGTTGTCGTGGGTCTCGGACGATCGGGCCGAGGGCCTCTGTGGCTGAGGACCGGTTCGTGCTCAAGGGCATTCCTTTCGGGCAGGCGCTGTCGGAGCGGATGATCAGCGGTGTCGGGTGGCGCGGACGACGACGTCGTGGAGGGGGACCGCCCGGTCCCCGCGCGGCCGGTCAGCGTGCGCGGGTGCTCGTCGGCGGTGACGATCTGCCACTCCGAGCCGATCATGTGCGGCGGTGGCCGGCGCCTGGACGCCGCCGCACGCCGCCATCGTGCTGACAGGGCGGGCGGATGTGCAAACCCTGTTGCCAAATGGCAAAATGGCGGGGTGGACGAAGCCATTGACCGCACCCTTGACGCCGTCGGCCCGAGGTTGAAACGCCTTCGGCTGCATCGCGACGTCACGCTCGCCGACCTCGCGGCAGAGACCGGCATCTCCATCAGCACCCTGTCCCGGCTCGAGGCCGGCCTGCGACGTCCCACGCTCGAGCAGCTGCTTCCGCTCGCCCGTGCCCACGGGGTCACGCTCGACGAGCTCGTCGATGCGCCGCCGACCGGCGACCCCCGCGTCAACCTGCGTCCCATCCCCTGTGGCGACGGCTCGGTCATCATGCCGCTCACCCGCAGACCCGGGGGGATCCAGGCTTACAAGTTCGTCCTGCCGGCCGGCAGCGACGACGACGAACCCGACCTGCGCACCCACGAGGGCTACGACTGGGTCTATGTCCTCAACGGAACCCTCCGCCTGGTCCTCGGAGAGCACGACCTCATCCTCAAGCCCGGAGAGGCGGCGGAGTTCGACACGCGCACCCCGCACTGGTTCGGAGCCACCAGCGCCGGTCCCGTCGAGCACCTGAGTCTCATCGGCAAACAAGGCGAACGCGCGCACGTCCGTGCGGCACCGAAACACGGCCCGGCCGAGTGAGAGCTCGTGCCGTCAGAGCTCTCGTGCCGTCAGAGCCACTGTCATGACGGTGTCGGATGTCGCCGTCGAGCCGGAGATCAGTGCCGGGTGGCGTCCGCAGTGTCTGCGGTGCCCCGATGCCGGCGCTCATGCGCATCGGTCAACGTCGCCTACGCCGGCTTTCTCGCTTCGGTCACCGAGTGAGCGAGCCAGCGCCCTTTACATTGTAGATTCATGATTCTCGCCTGCTTCGCGCGCCGGGTGCCCTGCGCCCGGCGCGCAGCAGGAACAAGGAGCACGCCGCCCAGCTGAGGCGGCTCTCCAAGCTTCCGCCCGTGCCCTAGTGGGACGCTTCGTACTTCTCCACCACCGTGGAGGCGATCCGGCCGCGCTCGCTCACCGGAAGGCCCTGCGTCCTGGCCCACTGCCGGATCTCGGCCGACTTCTCCCGGCTCAGGGCACGAGCGGAGCCGACCGCCCCGCGCCGGCCTCGCCCGGCCCGCTCACTCCTGACCGCGCGAGCCTTGGTGATGAAGGGCGACAGCGCCTTGCGCAAGGCTTCCTCGTTCTTCTCCCCCAAGTCGATCTCATACGCGACGCCGTCGAGACCGAACTTGACGATGTTCTCCGACTCCATCGGGCTGCCATCGAGGTCGTCAATGAAAATCTCTTGAATCCGCTTAGCCATGTTCGAACTCCACGCTCGTCAGGATTTTTTGGCTACTGTAGCGCTCTTCAGTAGAACAAGCGCCACCCAAGACCTTAGTGCCCGCCAATCAAGGCGGCGAACTGCCACTGAAGCTCGAAGTCAGTCACAGCCGCGCCGAACTCCGCACGGCATAGTGAGCCGGCCTCACGGCGGAACCGCGTTAGCGCGTCACCGGCGGATGCCTTCCGCCTCATACGCCCACACGAACTCAAGGCCAATCTCATCGGGCGCTGACCAGCACTGGTGAGCCAATCCCGCGCACGGCGCCACGTACCCCTCAATCTTTGGGCGTTGTCGGTGCGCCGTCGTAGTCAGGGCCGATAGGCTAGCGCCGAAACGGTTCGGTGTGCCCTCGATGCCCGGTGCGGCAAAGGACCTCGTCGCGGGGTTGTCATCCGGCCGATATCCCGTCGGCGGATCATCACGATGCGGACCACACTATCGAAGCCGAATTCAAACGATTGGCCACGGTCCTTCCGCACTCCGGGAACACTCCGCACACCAATCGGCATCCCGGCCCGGTGTCCGCGATTCCCGGACATGGCCGACAGGGAAATGAGACGGTCGGCGGATACCGCCGGCACGGAGCGCCGAGCCGGCTCTCACCGTGATGGAGCCCGCACCATAACCAGCCATCGCGCCGTAACCCCCGGGCCACCCGGGCGGCCTACCGTACGCGCATGATGATCCGCAAGCTCGCCGCCGGAGCGCTCGCCGTCCTGATGGGCGGCACGGTCGCCGTCGTGCTGTCCCAGCCCACTCCCGCCACGGCCGAGCGCCGCGGCGTCGCACCGCTCGTGATCGGGCATCGCGGCGCCAGCGCCCACCGCCCCGAGCACACCCTGCTGTCGTACGAGGCCGCCATCGCGATGGGCGCCGACTACATCGAGCCCGACCTGGTCGCCACGAAGGACCATGTGCTCGTGGCCCGGCACGAGAACGAGATCTCGGGCACCACCGACGTGTCCGCCAGGACCGAGTTCGCGGACCGCCGCACGACCAAGACCATCGACGGCAGGCAGGTCACCGGCTGGTTCACCGAGGACTTCACGCTGGCCGAGCTGAGGACGCTGCGCGCCAAGGAGCGCGTCCCGGACCTGCGGCCGGACAACGCCGCCTTCGACGGGCTGGCCGGGGTGCCCACGTTCGAGGAGGTCGTGCAGCTGGCGCAGCGGCACGGCGTGGGCGTCTACCCCGAGACCAAGCACCCGACCTACTTCGACTCGATCGGCCTGTCGCTGGAGGAGCCGCTGCTGGAGGTGCTGAAGGAGCACCGGGTCCGCAAGGTCTTCATCCAGTCGTTCGAGACGGCCAATCTGCGTGACCTGCGTGCCAAGACCAGGCTGCCGCTGATCCAGCTCATCACGCAGGGCGGCGCCCCCTACGACTGGGCGGCGGCGGGCGACTCGCGCACCTACGACGACATGGTCAAGCCCGAGGGGCTGCGTCAGGTGGCGACGTACGCCGACGGGATCGGTGTGGACACGCGGCGCGTCATCCCCGTGGACGCCGACGGCAGACTCCAGCAGCCGACCACGCTCGTCGCGGACGCGCACCGCCGGCGGTTGAAGGTCCACGTGTGGACCGTACGGAACGAGAACTCCCAGCTGCCTCTGGACCACCGGCTGGGCAACCCGGCGAGCCCTGTGTACCAGCGGGCCACGGGCGATGTGATGGGCTGGCTGGACCGGCTGCTCGCCGAGGGCGTCGACGGCGCCTTCTGCGACGACCCCGCCATGGGCCGGGCCGTCGTCGCCCGCCAGACGGCGGATCCCAGGCTCTGACCTGCCGCGACAGCGGAGCTCCTGACGAGTGCCCGGCGCTTCCGGGCCTGGGCGGCGCGCGCGAGGCCCGCCCGCACGCCTCGGCGATCACCGTGCCGCCCAGCGCTCCGGAAGATGGGCGGATCAGAGGGTGAGGCAGCCCACGAGCGGGACTTCGGGCGGGACGGCGAGGGCGCCGGTGGGGCTGGCGACACCACCGGTCGTGCAGTTGGCCATCATCACGGGATCGATCCTGGTGATCGACTCCAGGCTCTTCATCGTCGCGGGATCGACGACAGCGTGAGCCGGGGCGGACAGGGTCATGCCGCCGATGGCGGCGATCACCGTGGCGGCGGCGATCCTACGGGGGTATGTACGCACTGGAACCTCCTTGGTGGTTATGCGGACGACCATCGTTCATCACAAACGGTAGTTGTACGGCAACGCTTTGTACACGACTGGATGATGAGAAAGTGCACATCAGCCTGCCGTCAAGGCCCGGAATCCTTGATCGACTTCCTGGCGGCGGCTGGCTGATCTTTCCTGGCTGCACCGGCGACCTCGGCGCGTTGTGGCGGTTGACCCTCTTCACGGAGGTGGCCGAAGACGTCGCGGTGACGTGGGTGAACACGCTCGTCCTGGTCGCGGCCGGCCTTCCGGGCGCCTGGGCGCTGTGGCAGAGTCTGCGCGGGCCGCTGACGGGACCCCCGCCCGAGTGATCTGGCTGGCCCGCTCCGCCCACGACCTCGCCGATCCCCGTGCCGAGCCGGCCCCGCCCGTGCCCGCACCACCTCTCGCCGCGGAGCCTCCCGCGGCCCCGTGACGCCCTGTCAGCCCGCGGCACGCCGCGTCGCCGCCGCATAGGACCGGAGCATCTCCGCGAACAGGCCGATCACCAACACTCCCAGGACTCCGTGGTACCACCGCCAGCCCACACCGATGCCGACGAACCCGTCCACGATCATGATCCCGGCGCCACCGCCGACGGCCAGCAGCATCCCGGCCAGCACGAAGAGCATCAGCACTCTCGGCACCCTGCGCCCCAGCGCCGTGACCGTGGCGAGGGCGACGCACGCGCCCAGCACGCCGGAGGCGGTGGCGAACCACTGCGCGGTCGCCGCGTCCAGGAAATAGCTCTCCGCCTCGGCGGCCGACACGGGCGGGCCGCCCGGGAACCCGAGGCGGGCCTGCAGCGCGAAGGCGGCCTTCCCCGCCGCGTAACCGAGGAACAGCACCGCCACCGCGTACGCCGGCCACTTGCGCGGGCGATCAGTATCAACCATGACTGTGACCGTAGAGTCCGCGCATCGGGCATGACTCCCCACAGCGAGCCAGACTCCTCCCCCACAGGGGGGAGAGACAGCAGCAGGAGCACGCCCCGCTCCCCCGCGTCGGCTCCTGGACGAGCAAGGTCTTCACGCACACCCCGATGCGACCTGAGGGGTAGGACCAGGGGCCTAGAGCCCTCGCCCGAGAACCGGCCCTGGGGATGACGAAAACGAACGCCCGGGACGGCACGCTTGGATCATGACCGCGATCCGAGCAACGAACCTCAGCAAGCGCTACGGCGGGGTCGTCGCGATAGCCGACCTGTCGTTCGACGTCGAGCCCGGCCAGGTGACCGGGTTCCTGGGGCCGAACGGGGCAGGCAAGTCCACGACCATGCGCATGGTCCTCGGGCTCGACCGCCCCTCGAGCGGATCGGTGCTCGTCGACGGCAAGCCGTACCACGAGCTGAGACATCCGCTGCGCAAGGTGGGCGCCCTGCTGGACGCCAAGGCCGTGCACGGCGGGCGCAGCGCCCGCAACCACCTGCTGGCCATCGCGCAGAGCAACGCCATCCCCGACAGCCGCGTGAGCGAGGTGCTGGAGATCGTCGGCCTGCGCGAGGTCGCCAAGCGGCGGGTCGGCGGGTTCTCCCTGGGCATGTCGCAGCGGCTGGGCATCGCCGCCGCGCTGCTCGGCGACCCGGAGATCCTGCTCTTCGACGAGCCCGTCAACGGGCTGGACCCGGACGGCATCCTGTGGGTCCGCACGCTCATGCGCAAACTGGCCGCCGAAGGGCGGACGGTGTTCGTCTCCAGCCATCTCATGAGCGAGATGGCGCAGACCGCCGACCACCTGATCGTGATCGGCAAGGGCCGGCTCATCGCCGACACGAGCGTGGCGGAATTCATCGGCCGCAGCTCGCAGGGGTACGTACGCGTGCGCTCGCCCCGGCTGGCCGAGGTGGCCGAGCTGATCAAGGTGGGCGAGTCGCATCCCGACCACCTGCGGGTGACCGCGATGAGCCCCCTCGAGATCGGCACCGTCGCCGCACGGGCCGGGATCCCGCTGGAGGAGCTGACCTTCGTGCAGCCCTCGCTCGAAGCGGCCTACATGGAGCTCACCAAGGACAGCCTGGAGTTCACCTCATGATCGACATCCTCAGGTCCGAATGGACCAAAATCCGCTCGGTCCGCTCGACGATGTGGACCCTGGCCGTCACCGGCGGGCTGATGCTGGGCTTCTCCGCCCTCATCAGCGCCTCGGCCAAGAGCATGGCCACCGGGCCGATCCCCGGCGCGGAGGCGATCGTCCTGGCCCTGACCGGCACGATGATCGCCGCGCTGTCCATGGCCACCCTGGGCGTGCTGGTGATCTCCAGCGAATACCGCACCGGGGGCATCCGCACCTCGCTCATGGCCGTGCCCAAGCGCTTGAGCCTGCTGACCGGCAAGATCGTGCTGTTCGGCGCGGTCTCGATGGTCGTCTGCACGGTCGCGGCGGCCGGCGCGATCGGGGTCGGCGTGGCGATCATCCAGCCGCCGTCGATCGACCTGCTCGAGGTGGTGCGGTTCGCGCTCGGCGCCGGCCTCTACCTGACCGCGTGCGGACTGTTCGGCCTGGGCCTGGGCACGCTGATCAGGCACACGCCGGGCGCGATCGTGTCGGCCATCGCGCTGATGCTGGTGCTGCCCACGCTGTCGACTCAGCTCCCGGGCGCGTGGGGCAGGACCGTGTCCGAATACTTCACCACCAACGCCGGCTTACTGCTCGTGTCCGGCCAGAGCAGTGGCTCCCTGGGCCCGTGGAGCGGTTTCGCGGTCTACCTCGCCTGGGTGGCGGTCGCCATGGTCTCGGGGGCCGTGCTGATGCAACGCCGCGACGCGTAAGCGTCAACTTTACCGGCGGGCATCGAAGGCGGAGCCCTCGATGCCCGCCGGTAAAGTTGAGGAGATGGTCACCCGTGCGAGTTCCAGCGGACGTCGCCAGTTCCTCACCCGCGCGATCGTCGTGGCGGCCGGGCGGCGGGTGGCCGAGGCGGAGGGCGTCGGCGGGCTGACCATCCGGCGGGTGGCCGCCGAGCTGGGTGCCGCCCCCATGGCGATCTACCGGCACGTCAAGGACAAGCAGGAGCTCGTGCTCGCCCTCCTGGACGACGTGGCCGAGGGCCTGCCGCCGCTGCCGGACGGCGAGGGGTCTCCGCAGGAGCGGCTCGTGACCGCGTTCGCCGCGGTGGACGCCTACCTCGCCCGGCACGTGTGGGTCGTGGAGATCCTGCGGCAGGGCGAGCTGTTCGCGCCGCGCGCCGCCGCGCTGTTCGTGTGGACGCTGGATCGCTTCGCCGAGCTCGGCCTGGACGATCAGGAGGCGACCGACGCGTACGCCCAGCTGTGGTGGTACGTCCTCGGTCATCTGTCCTACCTGCCCGGCACCACCCCCGAGCGGCGTGCCGCCCGCCAGGACCTGCTGGCCTCGTCCGTCGAGGATCCGGCGCGCGCCCGCCGGGCCGTCGGCGCCTTCGACCATGAGGCCGCCTTCCTGAGCGGACTCCGGGCCCTCGTGTACGCGCTCGCGGCCCGCTGATCACACCCCCGCCGGACTTCCTATTTAGGTTTACCTAATTTCTGTGTACTTTGTACGCATGACTCAGCCCCCGAAGGCCGGGTGGACCCTGGCCGTCGTCTGCCTGGCGGCGGTTCTGCTCACCCTGGACATCACGATCGTCAACGTCGCCCTCCCCGAGATCGCCGGTGAGTTGTCGGCCCGGCTGGACGGCCTGCAGTGGGCCATCAACGGCTACACGCTCGCGTTCGCCGCCCTGCTGCTCATCTCGGGATCGGTCTCCGACCGCGTCGGCCGCCGGGCCATCTTCACCGCCGGGGTCGTCCTGTTCACCGCCGCCTCGGCGGCCTGCGGGGCGGCCTGGAGCGTGGGCGCCCTGGTGGCCTTCCGCATCGCGCAGGGCGTGGGCGGGGCGATGATCATGGGCACCGCGATGGCGCTCATCGCCGGCGCCTACCCGGCCGGCCGGGCCCGGCAGAGCGCGATCGGCGCGTTCTCCGCCGCGGGCGGCGCCGCCGCCGGGCTCGGGCCGCTCTTCGGCGGCCTGCTGGTGGACACGCTCGGCTGGCGCTGGATCTTCTGGGTCAACGTGCCCGTGGGCCTGCTCGTGCTGGCCGGTGCGCTGCTCCGGCTGCGCGAGCCGGCCAGGACCGCAGCCGCGGGCCGGCTCGACGTCCTCGGCGCGCTGCTGGCCGTCGCCATGCTGTTCGCGCTCAACTACGCGCTGATCGCCGGCCCCGACCAGGGCTGGGGCGCGTCCGGCGTGCTCGCCGCGCTGGCAGCCGGACTGGTGCTGCTCGGCGTGTTCACCGTGATCCAGACGCGCCGCCCGTACGCTGTGCTGGATGTACGGCTGTTCCGCGTGCCGTCGTTCACCGGCGCGGTGCTGCTCACGTTCCTGGCCAGGATCTGCAGCTTCGGCATCCTGCCGTACCTGATCCTCTGGTTGCAGGGCATGCTCGGCCACTCGCCGCTGGAGACGGGGCTGCGCCTGCTGGCCATGACGCTGCCCATCCTGATCGTCGCCCCGCTGGCCGGGCGGCTGGGGCAGAAGATCCCCGCCTCCCGGCTGCTGGCCGGGGGCTTCGCGCTGATCGCCGTCGCGTTCGCGCTGATGGCCAGGGTGGGGCCGGACAGTGACTGGGCCGTCGCGTTCCCCGGCCTCGTGCTGCTCGGCATCGGCGGGGCGCTGGCCTTTCCGCCGCTGCTGGGGGTCACGCTCGACGTCGTGCCGCGCGAGCGGGCCGGGATGGCGTCCGGCCTGTCCAACACCTTCTTCCCCCTCGGCACGGCCACCGGCGTCGCCGCCTTCGGGGCGATCTTCACCGCGCGGATCGACGCCGCGCTTCCCGGGCAGGCCGCCCTGGTGGCCGGCGGCCGGTTCGACCTGGTGAGCGGGCCCGACCTGGAGGCGGCCCGGACCGCCTTCACCGGCGCCCTGTCCGCCACCTGCCTGGTGGCGGCGGCCGCCGGGCTGGCCGGCGTGGTGATCTCCTTACTGCTCATCCGGGCACGCGACATACGGCCCCTGCCGGTGACCGTGTGACGGACGGATGCCGTACGCGGGACCACGCGACCGGCGTGGACGCCCGAAGCCGTCAGGGCTCGATGGACTGGCCGTGGCGGAAGACGTCACGGGGGTCCCAGCGCCGCTTGGTGCGCTGCAACCGGGGGTAGTTTCCGCCGTAGTAGAGGGTGGACCAGGGAACTCCGGAGGTGTTCCAGGCGGGGTCGCTCAGGTCGAGGTCCGGATAGTTGATGTAGCACCCGTCGGTGGTCTCGCCGGGGACGGGGACTCCGCCGGGGTACATGTCCCGGTAGAGGGTGCGGATCCATCGCAGGTGGTCGGTGCCGTCCTGGTCCTGCGGCCAGTAGATCTGGTGCTGCAGCTTCATGATGGAGTCGCGCTGCGCCATGGCGGTCTCCTCCGGCCGCACCCGGTTGACGGCGGAGCCGTAGGAGTCGATCTGCACCACCGCCTCGCGGGGCGTCTCCCTGTCCTCGGTCAGCCCCCGCCACAGTGCGGTGACCTGCTCCGGGGGCAGCGGCCTGCGCATGTAGGCCGACTTGTACTTGCCGCATTTGTCGTTGGGTTTCGGGGCGCCCATGACCCTGCTGATCACCTTCCAGGGCAGCGCCGGAAGCTCCCGGCGCTCGCCGGCGAACAGGCCCGCCGGCTCGCCGGACGCCTCGCTGACGGCGAAGGCCGCATGCTCGCCGAACGCCTCGGTCAGCGGGTGCAGCTCGCGTTCGACACCCCGGTTGATCTCCCGTTCGAAGGCGACGATCAGGTCGCGAGCGTTGGGAACGTCGGCGTCGATCTGGGCGATCAGCCCGATCTCGGGCCGGCTCGCGTGGGTCAGCAGGAGGATGGCGAACAGGTCGGCGTACGCGTCGCCGGGGCCGCCCCGGTGCCGGTCGAAGAAGGCGCCGAAGTTGCCGACGATGCGCCGGAACCGGTCCTCGTCGACCTCCGCCCATTTCCAGCCGCCGCTGGCGAGCAGGACGCTCCTGGGCGCCTGAGGCAGGTCGCGGAACCACATCCGGGTGACGATGCCGAAGTTGCCTCCGCCGCCGCCCGTGTGCGCCCACCACAGGTCCTTGAGGTCGGGATCGACGTCGTCCCTGGTGGCGGTGACCAGCTCCACCCCGCCGGCCTCGTCGACGACGGCGACCTCCACCGCGTGCAGATAGTCGACGGTGAGTCCGTACTGCCGCGACAGCAGGCCGAAACCGCCACCGGCCACGTGCCCGCCGAGCCCGACCGTGGGGCACGAGCCGCCGGGCAGCGCCTGGCCGGTGGCCTGGTACAGCTTCTTGTAGAGGTGGCCGATGGTGGCGCCGGCCTCCATGCAGACGGCGTCCATGGCGTCGTCTGCGTAGACGCCGTCCATCAGCGACATGTCGATGATCACGCGCACGTCGGGAGAGCAGACGAAGTCCTCATAGCAGTGACCGCCGGAGCGGACCGTGATGCGTGACCTCTCCGGGGCCGCGGGTTCGCCGACCGCCTCCTGCAACGCCTGCCTGACCTCGTCGCGGCTGCGCGGGAGGCGGATGTAGTCGGGCCGAGCGCCCAGCCAGCGGGAGTTGAACCCGCGGCGGAGCGGCTCGTAGCGGGGGTCGCCGGGCTCGATCTTGGTTCCGGAGTGACACGCCATCGTCGAGCCTTTCGATGTACGGACGAACCGGCGTCACTCAGCGTAATGGATGAGTGACCAGATCACGCTTTCACTCGAGCACTTTGCCGATGAAGGCGGTCACATTGGCCCGCGCGCGGGCGGCCCTTTCGTCCACGGAGAGGGTCTCCTCGAAATCGGCTCCCATGACCGGCTGTTTCCGGCCCCGGATGTAGAGGGAACAGGCCAGGTCGGTGCACAGATACTGCCCGACCGTGTTGCCCAGGCGGCCGGCCTCGCCGGTGCGGCGGGCGGTCATCAGCGCCACGCCTCCGCTGGTGTGGGTGGTCAGGCAGAGGGAGCACATGCTGCGCGCGGTGAACCCTCGCGCGGCGCCGGGGGCGGCCCGCAGCGCGATCCCGACGAGGCCGCCGTCGTCGCGCTCGGCGATCAGATAGCCGCGCTCGGGGGCGCCGGGATCGCGCCAGCCCAGGAAGTCGAGGTCGTCCCAGGGCTGCTCGTCGAGGTCCCTGGGCACGCCCAGGCGCTTGGCCTCTCCCTTGGAGCAGTTGACGAACGACCCTCGGATGCTGCTTTCAGTGATGGGTCTCATGTACGGCGAGGCTAGCTTCCCTAATACAATTAGACAAATAATTAATTTGGTTAGTCAGGAGGATCCATGGCACGTGCGGGCATCACCGCCGAACGCCTCACCCGGACGGCTGCGGAGCTGGCCGACGAGATCGGCTTCGACCAGGTGACCGGCTCGGCGGTCGCGCGCAGGCTCGGCATCAAGGACCCGAGCCTGTACGCGCACATCGCGAACGCGCGAGAGCTGAAGGTGCGGGTGGCGCTGCTGGCCCTGGAGGAGATGGCCGACAAGGCCGCCGCCGCGCTGGCCGGGCGCGCGGGCAAGGACGCGCTGGTGGCGCTCGCCGACACCTACCGCGAGTACGCCAAGAAGCATCCGGGCCGCTACACCGCGTCCCGGTTCGAGCTCGACGCGGAGACCGCGGCCGGCAGCGCGGGGCCCCGGCACACGGAGATGATGCGGGCGCTGCTGCGCGGCTACGACCTGCCGGAGCCCGACCAGACCGACGCGGTGCGCTTCCTGGGCAGCACGTTCCACGGGTTCGTGAGCCTGGAGATGGCGGGCGGCTTCCGCCACACCCCGCGCGACGCCGACGCCTCCTGGGCCTGGGCCCTGGACACCCTCGACCACGCCCTCAGGAACAACCCGGCAAGGCCGGCGTGAACGACACGTGCCGGGGCTCGCCTGGCCGAGCGGCTCTGCCTAGGCGGACGTACGCCCCTTGTCGGTGGCGTCCCCGAGGGGGATGTCGCGCAGGGTGAGCACCATGAGCAGGACGCAGCTCAAGGTGAGCGCGATGTCGGCGACGTTGCCGACGAACAGGCCGCCGTAGTCGATGAAGTCCACCACATGCCCCTGGGCGAAGCCCGGCGCGCGGAAGAGGCGGTCGAGCAGATGTGAGAAGGCGCCGCCCAGCAGCGCGCCCAGCACGACGGTCCAGGCGGTGGAGCGCAGCCGCCGCCCGACGTACAGGATCGCGCCGACCGCGACGGCCGCGACGATGGTGAACACCCACGTCGCCCCCGCGCCGATCGAGAAGGCGGCGCCGGGGTTGAGCAACAGCCGCAACTGGACCAGCTCGGGGATCACCGCGATGCGCTCACCGTTCGAGAGCGCGGAGATCGCCCAGAACTTGGACGACTGGTCCACGACGAGAACCCCCGCGGCCAGCATGAGCATCCATCCGTACGGCCGCATTCGTCCGCCCCCATCCGCAGTGAGTCCCGTCGACATCCTTGGTGCCGAATCTATCGAGATCGGCCGCGCCCGGCGCGCCGACCGCGTTCCCGACCCGGTGGGCGAACACGGCAAGTCGTGACCCGTACCTCGGGGCGGGGCTGCATATCGTGGTGTGACACAGGTGACGACGGAGGCGGTGGGCTGCGATGACCGATGTGGCGGCGCTCAAGCGGCGCATGGGACGAGTAGGGGTCTGGAACAGCACCCTGGGCGGCGAATCGGCGTCATTCGAGCGCGAGGCGGCCGCCGAAGTGGAGCGGCTGGGCTACGGGACGCTGTGGGTCGGCGAGAGCCCGCAGGGCAAGGAGGCGCTGGTCCATTCGGCGCTCCTGCTGGGCGCGACGCAGCGCATGATGGTCGCCACCGGGATCGCCAGCATCTGGGCCCGCGACGCCATCGCCGCCTCCAACGGCGCGAACGCCCTGGCGGAAGCGTTCGACGGCAGGTTCGTGCTCGGTCTGGGCGTGAGCCACGCCCCCGCCGTGTCGGCGCGCGGCCATGACTACCGCCGGCCGGTGTCGGCGATGAGCACCTACCTGGACGCCATGGACGGGGCGAAGTACGGCGGCCCGCTGCCGGAGCCGGCGCCACGACTGCTGGCGGCGCTCCGTACCAAGATGCTGGAACTGTCGGCGCAGCGCGCCCAAGGAGCGCATCCGTACTTCGTGCCCGTCGAGCACACCGCGCGCGCTCGTGCCGTCCTCGGCCCGGATCCGATCCTGGCGCCGGAGCAGACGGTGGTGGTCGACACCGATCCGGAGCGGGCGCGGCGGACCGCCCGCCGTTTCATGTCGCTCTACCTGGCTCTGCCGAACTACGTGAACAACCTGCGCGACCTGGGCTGGAGTGACGAGGACTTCGCCGGCGGCGGCAGCGACGCGCTGGTGGACGCCATCGTGGCCTGGGGCGAGCCGGAGAAGATCATCGAGCGGGTGCGCGCCCACCTCGACGCCGGCGCGGACCACGTCTGCATCCAGCCGCTCGCCGACACGCCCCGCGACGCCCTGGAGCACCTGCGCGTCCTGGCCGCCTCCGACGTGGTCTCGAGCTGACCGGCCTAGCCGGCGCGCAGGCCGAGCGCGTCCGCCGCCTCGGTCAGCTCCCCGGCGTCGCCCGTCCAGCTGGCCCGGCCTTCCATGCCGAGGGTGGCCGGGTCACGCCCGGCCTGCGTGGCGGCCTCCTCGACCATCGCCCTGGCCTCGTCCAGCTCGGGCCCCAGGGACAGCTGCGGGAACCACCCGTCGGCCAGGCGTCCGGCACGGCGGTAGGCCGGGGGTGACTGCCCGCCGAACCAGACGGGGATGGGCCGCCGCACCGGCAGCGGCGCCAAGCCCGCTCCCGTCACCCGGTGGAAGGCGCCGCCGAACGTGACCGCCTGCTTGGCCACCAGCACCGTCTGCCGCTGGGGCAGGACGATGACGCCGGTGACGAGCTCCAGTGAGGTCAGCGCGGCGAGGTACCCGAACAGGACCATGGGCTCATGGAAGGTGCTGCGCACGTCATAGGGCCCCTGCCAGCCCTGGTGGACCGCCGGGTCGGCGCCGACCACGTGGTCGAAGGCCAGCACGTGCCGGAAACCCAGCTCCTCGACGGCCTGGCCGTAGGCGCGCACCGCACCCGCGTCCGCGCCGATCTCGTTCTGCGGGAAGACGACACCGATACGCATACCTGGCTCCCGTCACGTCGGCTCCCGAGCATCATCGCGCGCCCCGGCGCCGATCCCCCGCGCGACGCTCCGGCGGTCGAGTGGCCGTACGACCGGCCGCTGATCTCTGGCGGCGGCGACCTTGATGCTCTATAAAGAGTAGTACTACTTCTTGTAGAGCTTTGGGGGCTCGCCGGTGCGGGTGATCGTGGTGGGCGCGGGGATCAGCGGGCTGGCCGCGGCGCGGGGACTGACCGACGCCGGGCACGAGGTGGTGGTGCTGGAGCAGGCGGCCGCGCCGCGCCTCGGCGGCGGGGCCGTCACCCTGTGGTGCAACGGCACGGCGATCCTCGGCGACCTGGGCGTAAGCCTGGCGGGGGTGGGACAGCGGCTGACGACGTTGCGCCTGCGGACGGCCGCCGGGCATCAGGTGCTGGAGTTCGATCTGGAGGCGCTGGCGGATCGGTTCGGCTCCGAGGCACGGGTGATCCCGCGCGGGTCGCTGATCACCCTCCTGGAGGGCGGCCTGCCGGAGGGCACCGTTCATTTCGGCGCCCACGTCGCGGCGCTGCGGGCCGACGGTGACGGCGTGCGCGTGCGGACGCGGTCAGGTCAGGAGTACGACGGCGACTTCCTGGTCGGGGCCGACGGCGTGCACTCGCAGGTCCGCGCCCTCGTCCTGGGCGATGGCCGGGCGGCCGTGCTGGGTGCGGCGATCTGGCAGGGACTCACGCCCGCCCCCTTCGATCCGGGGCCGGTCACGACGTTGATGATCGGCCGGCGGGGCGACTTCGGGTACATGGGCGCGGGTGACGGGCTCATGCAGTGGTTCTTCGACGTGCCGTGGTCGCCGGGCGCGCCGCCGGTGGACAAGCCGCTGGAGATGCTGCGCCGGCGGTTCGCGGGATGGGCCGCGCCGGTCGAGCGGGTTCTGGCGTCGCTCGGGGACGGCGACGCCCAGCTGTTCCCGCACATCCGGCACAAGGTGCCGTGCCGCTGGGGCGCCGGGCGGTGCGTGCTGCTCGGGGACGCGGCGCACGGGATGCCGCCCGTCATGGCACAGGGCACGAACCAGGCACTCGAGGACGTGGCCACGCTCGTCGACTGCCTGGACTCCGTACCCGACCCGGCCGCGGTCGTCGGCGTCTACTCGGCCAGGCGGAGACGGCGGGCGGCGCTGGCCTCCACGATCGCCTCCCGCAGCCTCGCGGTGTCCGGACCGAGGACGTTGATGCAGAGCGAGTACGTCATGCGCATGAACGGCGCCGCACCGCCGCGCCTGGCCACCCAGGGGTTCGGACGCCTGCTGAGCACCCTCAGCGACCGGATCTGACCGGAGGCGACCGCATCGGTGGGGGCGGTCAGTCGTCGCAGACGAGCTCACCCTCCCAGGCCTCGCGGCCCTCCATGACGGCGAAGGCGGCGATGACGAATCCGGCGACCGCGTCGATCCAGGTCCAGCCGAAGGCGGCGTAGGCGAGCAGCCCGGCGAAGGTGGACACGCTCAGCCAGGCGCACAGCTTGGTCTCGGCGGCGTCGGCGATCACCAGGCGGGAGTTCATCTCCCGGCCGGCCTTGCGCTTGAGGTGGGCCAGGGCCGGCATGACCACGATGGAGACGCCGGTCAGCGCGATGCCGGCGATCGAGGTGTCGGGAGCCTCGCCGCCGATCAGGTCGCGTACGCCTTCGACGACGACGTACACGGCCAGCGCGAAGAAGGTGATCGCGATGAACTTCAGGGCCCGCCGTTCCTTGGCCGGGTCAGGCTCGCCGCCGCGGATCTCGGCGCGCAGCCGGGTCAGCACCACCGCGGCGGCGGCCACCTCGATGCCCGAATCGATGCCGAACCCGATGAGCGAGACGGCCGAGGCGCCGATGCCGGCGGCGACGGCGATGACGCCCTCGACGAGGTTGTAGCCGATGGTGAAGCGGGCGTAGCCGACCGCGCGGTGCGCGGCGGGCCCGGTCACGGTGGGCAGCCCCGCACCGCTCACCTGCCCACCTCCGCCTCGGGACACAGCGCGACCGCGTGGCCGGTGGCGGCCAGCAGCTGCTCGGCCGACGCGAGGAGATCCATCAGTTCCGGGCGGGTGAGCGCGTAGAACGACTGGCGGCCCTCGGCGCGGTAGTCGATCAGCCCGCAGTCGCGCAGGCAGGCCAGGTGCTTGGACACCGTGGACTGGGCCAGCCCGAGCTCGCCGGTCAGGTCGACCACCCGCGCCTCACCGCGCGCCAGGCGCCGCACGATGCGCAGCCGGGTCTCATCGGCCAGCGAGTGGAACAGCGCCGCCGCGGGCGGCAGGCCCGCGGCGATGTCGGCGCTGACGCACCGCCCGCCTTCCCCAATAATCGTCATGTGGCGATGATAGCGCCATATGCCGATGATCGTACGCCAGGATGACCTGACGGAGGTGAATCCTTTCGTGGCCCGCGCGCCTCTCATACGTGTCCGGCGACCTCGCCGGGCCACGAGATGATGGAGGTTCGTCATGACCCTGTGGATCGCCGCCGCGGTCGCCGCCCTGCTCATCGGCACCTGTAGCGTCGTGGTGCTGCGCAGGAGGGGGCGTGGACGTGGCTGACCCGACCTGGTCCGACGAGCGGCTGGTCGCCGCCGCGCGCGAGGGCGACGCCGAGTCGCTCGCGGCGCTGGTGACGAACGCGCACCCGCACGTGCGGCGGTTCGCCCGTACGCTGTGCGCCACGCCGGAGGACGCCGAGGACGCGGCCCAGGAGGCGCTGATCGTCCTCTACCGCAAGATCGGCACGTTGCGGGCGACCGGTGCGCTGGCCTCGTGGATGTTCCGCGTCATCCGCAACGAGTGCGTCCGGCGGGCCCGGCTCGCGTTACGGCCCGTCCCGCCCGCCGGAGAGAGCCTCGTGCCGTCGGCCGAGGACGAGATGTTCCGGCGGCTGGAGGGCGCGCGGGTGGCGGCGGCGATCGCGGCGCTCCCCGCCGACCAGCGGCGGGTGCTCGTCATGCGCGACGTGCAGGGCTTGAGCGGCCGGATGGTGGCGAGCACGCTGGGGTTGAGCATGCCGGCGATGAAGTCGCGGCTGCATCGCGCCCGCGCGGTGGTCCACCGCCGGCTGTCCGAGCCCGTCGGGGACGGCGACGATGGCTGAGCAGCGCGGTTTCGCCAGTTCGTCCGTGCCCCGGCACCTGGCGCGCGGCGCGGCCGGTCTCGGCGCGCTGATCGCCTCGTTCGCGCTCATCCCGCTGGTGGGGCCGGTCAGCCTGCTGCTGGCGCCGGTCGCGCTGCTGGCCTTCCGTGGCTGTCCCACCTGCTGGGTGATCGGGCTCGTGCAGACGATCTCGATGGGACGGCTGCGGCGTACGTGCACGGACAGCGGGTGCGAGCTGACGGCGCGCGTCACAGGAGCCGGCGAGTGAGGGGCTGCCCGGTCCGGGTGATCAGCGCTCCGAGGGTCGCCAGGACGGGCAGCCCGACCGCCACGGCGATCAGGAAGGGCCACGGCATGGCGATCGTGGCGGGATCTCCGGCGCCGTACGTCGTCATCGGCCGGCTCAGGGCCACCCCCGTCACCGTGCCCCCGACCAGCCCCATCAGCGCGCCGAGCCCGGCGATGTAGAGCGCCTGGCCGGCCACGACCACCCGCGACGTCCCGGGTGAGGCGCCGATGGCCGTCATCGTCGCCTGCTCGGGCCGCATGTCGGCGGCGGCCAGGCGGGTGGCGGCCAGCGTGCCGCCGACGACGAGGACGAGTGCGCCGGCGAGCCAGCCCCACAGGCCGGGGTCGGGCACGTTGCGGTAGCCCTCCTCGGCGGCGACCGTGACGCGGGAGGTCACCTTGGCGAGATCGCGCCCCAGGGTCGAGTCGGCCGGCAGCCGGTGCATGGCGTACAGCTGGCGTTCGGCCGTCGAGAAGCCGGCCCGCTCGACCAGGGCGCGCGGCAGCAGGGCGCCGCCCTGGTGCTCGTCGGCGGGGGTGGCCAGCACCGCGGGCACATCGAGCTTGCGCGGAGGGCCGGACGTGGAGCTCGCCCGCAGCGTGAGCTTGCCGTCCCGCAGCGCGGCCGGGTCGAACACCACGGCCTTGCCGCTCGCCAGCGCCGCGGCCGCCCGTGGATCGTGGCGCCCTTGCAGGAGCCCGAGCAGGACCTGGTCTCCGACGGCCACCGTACGACGCGTCTTCGTCCCGTTCCATCGCATCGTGTACCGCAACACGTAGCGGCGGCCCTGGGCGTCCTGCACCTGATGGCCGGCGGCCAGGGGCACGCCCGGCAACAGGCGGGCCGTTTCGGCGCGCAGCTTGGTCCAGGTCGCGTCGGCCATGGTGCCGCCCCAGATCGCCAGCGTGCCGGTCGGGCGCGCCGAGGTGTAGGCGTTCCGCCGGTCCATGTACTCGCTGTGGGCGCCGATGCCCACCGCCACGACCGTCGCCGTAACCGCCATGACGGCCGCCACGGCGCTCGCCGTACGGGAGCGGTGGCGGACGGCGTCACGGACGGACACCCGCAGCGGGAGCCGCAACCGCGCGGCCATCCGCCCGGTGTAACCGATCAGCCATGGTGTCAGCGCCACCAGCCCGAACAGGACCAGCACCGCCGAGGCGAGCACCCACACCGAGCCCGGCTGGCGCCGCGCCACCACGGTCGCCCCCAGCCCGGCCAGCACCAGGGCGACCCCCACCAGGGGCCATCCCCGCCGATCGGCCACCGCGGGCGCACGGCCGGCCAGCACCGCCGCGGTGTTCTGCCGAGCCGCCTGTACCGCAGGCACCAGCGCTGCCACGAGCCCGGTGAGCAGGCCCAGCGCCGCGACGCAGAGCACCGGCGTCCACGGTACGTCGGCCGGGCCGACCGCCGGACCCCAGCGCGCTCCGGCTCCCACTCCCCAGCGCGCCACGACGTGGGGGCCGATCACCCCGGCCCCGATGCCCAGCCCCATCGCCGCCAGGGTGGCCGCACCGCCGAGGACCAGCCCGTCGGCCAGCACGATCGCCCGCAGGTGCCGGGCCGAGCCGCCCTGCGCCGCGATCTCGGCCAGTTCCCGGCGCCGTCTCCGTAGCCCGACCGCGAAGGCGGGCCCGGCCAGCAGCACGGTCACCAGCACCACCATGATCACCATGGTGCCGAGCCCGACCACGCTCTGGACGTCGAAGGCCGGGCCACGAACCGGGGTGCGCGGCGGGTCCGTGAGCATGGCGCGGGAGGTGACGTGCAGACCGGCTCTGTTCAGCGTGGGCACGTCGGCCCAGGACACGGGCTTCGCGGTGTCGGCGAGCCATCCGGTGCCGTACTCGCCCGGGGAGAAGAACTCCTCCGGCTCCGCCAACGGGAGATCCGGGCCCACGACCTGCCGGAGCGACGGCCGGTGCGGGTGCTCGACCACGCCCACCACCGTCAGCGGCGCCGCACCGGACGGCCGCAGGAGATCGCCGGGCCGCAGCCCGAGCGCGGGTGTCACCGCGACCTCGCGTGCGGCGGGGAACCTGCCCTCACGCAGCGTCAGCACTCCCTTGGTGAGGGGATCACGCAGATCGGTCTCCAACGCGTCGGCCCGCTCCGTGCCCAGCCGGAGCACGCCGGTGTTGAAGGGGATCAGCCGGGCGTCCGGTCCGAGCAGTGCGGTCACCTCGGCGGTGCCGAGCCTGGACACGGCCGCTTCGTCGCCGCCTGTGCGCCAGCTCCCCCCGTTCGGCTCCTGGCGGAGCACCGTGCCCTCTCGTGTCCGCACCAGGCGGGCGTCCGCGGCGCCGAGCGTGGCCACCTGCCCCTCCTGGGCAGTGACGTTCACGGTCTCGACGAAGGTGAGCATCGTGGTGATCACCAGGACGGGCAGGCCGATCATCACCATGATGAGCGCGCTTCGTCCCCGGGAACGCCACGCGTTCCGGCGGGCGATGCGCAGCGCGGCGAGCACGGCGCTCATCCGGCGCTCACCAGCGACGCGTCCGTGGAGTCGGTGATCAGCCCATCGCGGAGGAACACCACCCGATCGGCCCAGGCGGCGTAGCGCGGCTCGTGGGTGACCAGCAGGACCGCCGCGCCCGCGTCGCAGCGCGCCCGTAATATCCGCAGGATCTCGTCGCCGGCGCGCGTGTCGAGCGCGCCGGTCGGTTCGTCGGCCAGCAGCAGCCGCCGCTCGCCCACCAGGGCGCGGGCGATCGCGACCCGCTGGCGCTGGCCGCCGGACAGCTCGTCGGGGAACCGGTCGGCCAGATCCGCCACGTCGATCTCCGCCAGCACGGCCATGGCCTGCTCGCGGGCCAGGCGGGACCGCACGCCGTCGAGCTCGCGCGGCAGCATGACGTTCTCCGCCGCCGTCAGCGACGTGATCAGGTTGAGGTCCTGGAAGACGTAGCCGACGCCGCGGCGGCGCAGCGCCGCCAGGTCGCGGACGGTGGCGAGGTCCTGCTCGCCGATGTGCACCGTCCCCGACGTCGGCCGGTCGAGCCCGCCCGCGAGGTTGAGCAGGGTCGACTTGCCGGACCCGGACGGGCCCATGACCGCGACCAGCTCTCCCGCGTCCACCTCGATGCTCACGCCCTTCAGAGCGTGTACGGCCGCCGCCCCTTCGCCATGCACCCTGGCCACCTCGGCCAGCCGTACGACCGTCATCTTTCCTCCTTGAGAACGGCCTCGCAGTGGTCCAGCCACCTTTGCTCGGCCTCGGCCTGGAAGATCATGGAATCCAGCACGAGCCGCTGGGCCGCGCCCTCCGGGGCGGCTCGCTTGGCCCTGGTCAGCTGCTGCAGGGCGCGCATGGTCGCCGTGCGCTGCTTGCGGATGACCTCGGTGACGTCCACCTCCTTGGCGGCGACGGCCATGGCCAGCTTGATGACCAGCTCGTCCCGCGGCCGGTCGGACTGGACGACGGGGGTGCCGAACCAGCGCGCCATCTCCGCCCGGCCGGCCGTGGTGATCGTGTAGACGACCCGGCCCTGCTCGTCCGACTCCCCCGGCTCGACCAGGCCGTCGCGCTCCATGCGGGACAGCGTCGTGTAGACCTGGCCGATGTTGAGCGGCCAGGTCGCCCCCGTCGACGCCTCGAACTCCACCCGCAGCTGGTAGCCGTGTCTCGGCCCCGTGCTGAGCAGGGCGAGCAGGCCATGCCTGATGGACATGGATACTAAGTATGCATATTCAGTATGCCTTGTTCAAGAGGATCTTCGAAGGGAGGCGGTCAGGCGGAGCCGTCGAGCGCGTCGGCGATGCGGTAGCCGACGCCGGGGGTGGTGGTGATGACGCGGGGATCGCCGAGTTTGCGGCGTAGCCGGCTGATGGTGACGGTGACCGTGTTGGTGAGCGGGTCGGCGTGCTCGTCCCAGACCTGTTCGAGGAGGTCCTCGGCGCTCAGGAAGGCGGGGGTGGCGAGCAGGAGGGCTTCCAGGAGGGCGAACTCCTTGACCGACAGGTCCAGGTGACGGCCGTCGCGGGTGGCGACGCGTCGTACGGGATCGAGCTCGACGCCGGCCGCGCGCAGGACGCGCGCGCGGGCGGCGGGCCGGCGGCGGGCCAGCGCGCGGACGCGCAGCACGAGCTCGGGGAAGTGGAACGGTTTGGCGAGGTAGTCGTCGGCGCCCAGGGCCAGGCCGCTGACCCGGTCACCGGGGGCGCCGGCGGCGGTCAGCATCAGGACCATCGCCCGCTGGTCGTGCTCGGTGATCATCTGGCAGAGGGTGTCGCCGTGGATGCCCGGCAGGTCCCGGTCGAGGACGATCACGTCGTAGGGGTTGAGGTCGAGCTTGGCCGCCGCCTCCAGGCCGTCGTGCGCCACGTCCACGGCCATCCCCTGGTCACGCAGCCCTTCGGCCAGCACGGCGGCCAGCGCCCGCGCGTCCTCCGCCACCAGCACCCTCATGCCCGGACCTCCGAAGGCGGCAGGGTGACGGTGGCTCGGAGGCCGCCCTCCGGCCGGGCGTGCAGGTCCAGGGCGCCGCCGTGGGCGGTGGCGATGGCGGCGACGATCGACAGGCCCAGGCCGGAGCCGGTGTCGGAACCGGTCCGGTCCGCCGCGAGCCGTTGGAACGGCTCGGCCAGCCGCGCCACCTGCGCCTGGTCGAGCACGCGCCCGCCGGTCTCCACGACGAGCGTCGCGCCGGAGGTGACGGTGACCCTGATCCAGCCGTGCTCGTGGTTGTGCACGATGGCGTTGTCGATCACGTTGCCGACCATCCGGGACAGCAGCGTCGTGCTCCCGCGTGTCCAGGCATCGTCAGGGTCGCCGCCGTTCACTGTGAGGTTCTTGGCGGCGAGGTCGGCGGCCCTGGCGTCCAGGGCCGCCGACACCAGGCGGCCGAGCGAGACCTCCTGCCGGTCGACGAGGGCGCCGTGCTGGGCGCGGGCGAGCGTGAGGAAGCCGTCCAGGAGCCGGTCGACCTGGTCGAGCTCGGTGCGCAACCGGTCGGCCAGGTCCAGAATCTGTACGGGGACGGGGCCGGGCTTGGCGACGGCCACGTCCAGGGACGCCCGCATGGTGGCCAGCGGGGTGCGCAGTTCATGGGAGGCGTCGGCGACGAACCGGCGTTGCGCGGCGAAGGCGCCCTCCAGCCGTCCGAGCAGGTCGTCGATGGTGTCGGCGAGGTCCTTCACCTCATCGGCGGGGCCCGGCACCGCCAGCCGCTCGTGCAGGTTGTCGGCGGAGATCCGGCGGGTGGCCGTGGTGATCGTCCGCAACGGGAGCAGCACCCGGCCCGCGATGAGATGGCCCAGCACGGGTGACAGCACGGCCACGACGGCGAGGGCGACCGCCGAGCCGATCAGGGTCTGGCGTGACTGGGCCTCCCGCGCCTCCGACAGCTGGGCGATGAGCTCCTGCGCGGCGGCGAGCGTGGGCCCGCCCGGGGCGTTCCCGACGGGCGCGGTCTCGCTGACCCGTGTCCCGCTCAGGCCGATGAGATCGCTGATGACCAGCAGCCCGACGGCGGACGCGAGGATCACGCCCGCGTACATGACGGTGAAACGCCACCGTACGGTGGCCGGGCGTCGCGGCATCGGTCTCCCCCAAGAGTGCAGGAGTCCAGGATGCCGTGCCGGACCTAACAGCGGTGTGACAGCCTCCGTTCGGCCCGCGTAAGGGGCATACGCGTACAACCGACCCCATGCGAGCAACCATCGAAGTGTCCGGGCTGCGCAAGCGGTTCGGCCCCGCCCTGGCGCTGGACGGCATGTCCTTCACCGTCCGGCCGGGGCAGGTCACCGGGTTCGTCGGGCCCAACGGCGCGGGCAAGTCCACCACCATGCGGGTGATCCTCGGCCTGGACGCCGCCGACGAGGGGCACGCCCTGGTCGGCGGGAGGCCGTACACCGGCCTGCGCACGCCCCTGCGCCACGTCGGCGCGCTGCTGGACGCCGCGGCGCTGCAGCCGAGCCGCACCGCGCGCGACCACCTGCTGTGGCTGGCCCACTCCCAGCGACTGCCCGTCAGGCGGGTGGACGAGGTGATCGAGCAGGTCGGGCTGACCTCGGTGGCCCGCCGCAGGGCGGGCGGCTTCTCGCTCGGCATGCGGCAACGGCTGGGGATCGCCGCGGCGCTGCTCGGCGACCCGCCGGTGCTGATGCTGGACGAGCCGGTCAACGGGCTCGACCCGGAGGGCGTCGTGTGGATCCGCGGTCTCCTGCGCTCGCTGGCGGCGGAGGGCCGCGCCGTGCTGGTCTCCAGTCACCTGATGAGCGAGCTGCAGGACACGGCGGACCATCTGGTGGTGATCGGGCGTGGCCGGGTCATCGCCGACACGAGCGTGGCCGAACTGATCGCCGCCACCTCCGGCGGAAGGATCACGCTCCGCACGACGGCGCCGGAGCGCGCGAGGCCGGCGCTGGCCCACGCCGGCGGCGCCGTGTCCGTCACCGCGGCGGACACGCTCGTCGTCTCGGGGCTGCCGGCCGAGCGCGTCGTGGCCCTGCTCAACGCGGGTGGGGTGCCGTTCTCCGAGGTGGCCGCCCAGCGCGCGACGCTGGAGGAGGCGTACCTGGAGCTCACCAGGGACGCCGCCGAGTTCCGTGGGGCGAGGCCATGACGGTGCGCGCCGAGTGGACCAAGTTCAGGACGGTACGCGGCTGGGTGATCGCCATCGGCGCGGCGGCGCTGGTCATCGTGCTGCTCGGCCTGTCGTCCGCCTCGGGGAGTCACGCGTCGTGCGGCGCCGGTCCCGTCGAGAGCGCCTGTCCCGCGGCTCCCGTGGGGCCGGGCGGCGAAGCCGTGGACGACAAGTTCTTCTTCGTGCACCGGTCACTGGCCGGGAACGGGAGCATCACCGCCCGCCTGACCTCCATGTCCGGCCAGATTCGCAAGCCCGACGTCACCCCCGGCGTCCGGAACGTCGTGGCGGGACTCGTACCGTGGGCGAAGGCCGGAGTCATGGTCAAGGAGAGTACGAAGCAGGGGTCGGCGTACGCGGCGGTGCTGGTCACCGGGGCACACGGGACGCGGATGCAGCACGACTTCACCCACGACGTGGCCGGTCGTCCGGGCGGCGTGTCGCCGGACTCGCCGCGCTGGCTGCGGCTGACCCGCTCCGGCGACACCCTCGCCGGGTACGAGTCCGCCGACGGCGCGAGCTGGGCCGAGGTCGGCACCGCCCGGCTGACCGGGCTCCCGGCCACGGTCGAGATCGGGCTCTTCGCCGCCTCTCCCGGCGATCTGACGGTGACGCAAGGGGATCTCGGCGGGTCCGTCTCGGCGTCGCGCTTCACCGAGGCCACCGGTGTCTTCGACCGGGTCACCCTGGAGGGCGAGACGTCCGGCGCGTGGCGCGATGACGACATCGGCGCCACGAAGGGGCCCGACGGCTCGTTCCACCATCCGGGCCGGGCCGGCCGGTCCGGCGGCACGTTCAGCGTCACCGGGGTGGGCGACATCGCGCCGTCCATCGAGGGGCAGACCGTCGAGCGCACGCTCACAGGGGTGCTGATCGGGCTGATCGTGGTGATCGTGGTCGCGGTCATGTTCATCACCGCCGAGTACCGGCGCGGGCTCATCCGCACCACGCTGCTCGCCGTCCCCGATCGCGGCCGGATGCTGGTGGCCAAGGCCGTCACGATCGCCGGGGCCACCTTCGCCGCCGGGCTCGCCGCCACCTCGATCACCCTCACGATCGGCACCCGGATCCTGCGCGCCAACGGCAACCAGATCCTTCCGGTGTCCCCGCTCACCGAGGCACGGGTGATCGTCGGCACGGCGGCCCTCCTCGCCGTCTCCGCGGTGCTCGCGCTCGCCCTCGGCACGCTGTTCCGGCGCGCCGTCGGCGCGGTCATCGCGGCCGTGCTGCTGATCGTCGTCCCGTACGTCCTCGCGACCACCTCCGTGCTGCCCGACACCGCGGCGCACTGGCTGCTGCGGGTCACTCCGGCCGCGGGCTTCGCGATCCAGCAGAGCATCCCGGAGTACGCCCACGTACTCGGGCACTACGCGCCGATCGCCGGGTTCTACCCGCTGGCGCCGTGGGCCGGATTCGCCGTGCTGTGCGGCTACGCGGCGTCGGCGCTCGCCCTGGCCGTCGTCCGGTTGCGCGGGCGGGACGCATGAGACGGCATCTGCATGCGGAATGGACGAAACTCCGCACCCTGCCGGGCACCGGCCCGCTCCTGCTCGCGCTGGTCGCGGTGACCGTCACCGTGAGCGTCGTGGCGGCCGCCGTGGTGTCCTGCGCCCCGGCCGGCTGCGGCCACGATCCCGCCAGGATCAGCCTCTTCGGGATCCAGGCGGGCCAGGCGGTCGTCGCCGTCCTGGCCGTGACGGCGATCAGCGGCGAGTTCGGCACCGGCATGATCCGCACCACCCTGGCGGCGATGCCGCACCGGATGGCCGTCCTGGCCGCGAAGGCCGTCCTCCTGGCCGGGCTGACGCTGGCGGCGGGCGGCGTCGCCGTGCTCGGGTCCGCGCTCGCCGGGCCGCGCGTCCTGCTCGGCAACGGCTTCCCCCCGCCGGCCTACGACGGGCCGATGGTGCGCGCCGCCTTCGGCTCGGTCCTCTACCTCGCGCTCGTCGCCCTGCTCAGCCTGGGGGTGGCCACCGCCGTACGGGACTCGGCGGCGGCCATCGGCGTCGTCCTCGGCCTGCTCTACCTCTTCCCCGCCGTCATCCTCATGATCCCCGACCCGGACCTCGCCGAGCTGCTGTGGCAGATCTCGCCGACGACCGCCGGGCTGTCCATCCAGGCGACCACCCAGCTGTCCGCTCTCCCCCTCGCTCCCTGGGCCGGCCTGGGCGTCCTGGCCGCCTGGGCCGCCGCGGCGCTCCTGACCGGCGGGCTGCTGCTTCGGGCACGCGACGCGTGACCCCGCCCGACGGTCGTCCGCGCCACGGCTCAGCGACACGTACGACCCGTCGTAGGTGTAGATGCCGGTCGCCGCGATGACGTCGAGGTCCACCAGCGCGTCGGCCGGCGCGACGCGGTCGCGCTCTCACAGAGCCGCGCCGGCCGCTGGATCGAACCTTTCGGCTCCGGGCGGTATCGAATGTGGTGACCAACGCTTTCTTCTGTGGAGTCGGCCGAGCCGGAGGCTGTTCGTGGACTACTTCGTCATCGCGATGATCGCGGCGAGTGCCGTATTCGCCGGGGGCGTCGCCTCCGTGGTCACACGTCGTGATCTACGGGGTGGAGGCAGAGCGGCGGTCTCTCTGGCCTGCGCTCTCCTGGTGGGCGCCACCTGCCTGTTCATCCCCTATCTTCCCGTGGCCGCCTTCTTGGGGGTCGTGGTGGTCTATCTGCTGGTGCGGCGGCTGTTCTCGGCCGGGTTCGCGCTCGTCGCCTCGGGGGTCCTTCTTCTCGGCGGCTGCTCGTTCTCCGTGCTGCTCATGATGGCCGCCCTGGAAAGGATGTGAGGTCGAGGCGGCCTACGACCGCATGGCTCCTGGCGGTGCGGATGGCCGGAGGCCCGTGCGCGGGGACAGGTCTCCCGTCTCAGTCCTCCGCGGTCGCCGCCGCGTAGGCGGCGCCCCGGCCCCGGGCGCGGGCGACGATCTCGCCCGCCCGGACGCGCACCGCGGCCTCGGTGGTGTCGTCGGCGTCCGGGAGTCCGGCGGCCGAGGCGATGGCGGAGCCGTCATCGAGGACGAGGTGAGGGCCCTGCCAGGCGTCCGGCGCGAGCACGCCGCGCAGGCACCCGATGAGGTCGCCGACCCTGAGCCGGATGAGCCGCCCGGTCTCGGCGGGGTCACTCGTGACCACGGCCACGGTGATCCGGTCGCCCGGACGGGCCGCACGGACGGCCTCCTCGGCGGCCTCCAGCCGGTCCGCGCCGAGGACCGCGACCACGCCGTCGGCGTCGAGGCCGACCTGGCGGCCGGTGATCTCATCCCGCGACGACGCGGGCGGCCGCCAGGGCTCCTCGACCACGTCCGCCAAGGGGACGAACGGCAGGTACGGCGGATCCCAGGTGTCGGCGAGGTCGAGGCCCGCCAGGTGCTCGCAGGCGCGTGCCACGTCGAAGGGGTCGCCGAAGCCGGGCGCGGTGTCGGCGAGGTGGCCGGCTCCGTCCAGCAGGGTGAGGACCAGCTCGGCCAGCCGCACCCGGCGGCCCGCACGCGGCGCGACTGCTTCCAGCGTGAGCGCGAGCAGCAGCGCCTCCAGCTTGGCGGCCTGCGCCAGCGTGGTGCGGCCCGGATCGTCGTCGAACACCCCGGCCAGCGAGCGCAGGCGCAGCTTGCCGCCGGCGGAGGTGTCACCGATCATCGGCAGCCGTTCGAGCCGGGCGCGGGCGAACCGGCTCAGCGCCTCGGCCAGGCCGGCCTCGGCCGGCCTGTCCGCGCCACCGGCCACGCCGCCAGCCGGACCGCCGGTCGGGGCGCCGGTCGGGGCGGCGGTCGGGGCGGCGGTCGGGGCGCCGCCCTCGGCCGGGCCCGCGGGCTCGATCGAGTCGACCAGGACCGCCAGGTAGAGCGCGCGCTTGCTCGGGAAGTTGGAGTAGACAGCGCCACGGGTCAGCTCGGCCCGCTCCGCGATCCGGTCGACCTTCGCGTCGGTGTAGCCACGCTCGGCGAACTCCTGTCCCGCCGCGGCCAGCACCGCCGCGCGGGTGCGTTCCTGCTGCTGCGCCCGGGTCAACCTCACCATCGCGCCCCCTTCACTCCCTCAGTACGATACTCACAACACTCCGATGCCGCGACCATCTCAATGCTTCGCCAGAAGAGATACGCCAGAGGAGAACGGCCCTGATATTCGGGCCCATGGTCCCGCCGGGGAAGTGACCTGCAGCCGATGACGCCGCCCGCGCGGCGGGCCTAGCGTTTTCCTCGTCCCGTTCCCCGCTCCCTCATGACGATCTCGCCGTACAGACAGGAAGTGCCTCGTGACCGCACAGGACGCCACGCTGGCGACGATCCGCGCCCATCACGACCGGCTCGGCCGGACCATGTCCGACCACGCGCTCACCATCGGCCGCTCGATCGACCGGCTGACCTCGCCGGCGCCCCGGCGGGAGGTGCTGGCCGCCTTCTGCACCGAGGAGGTGCTGCCGCACGCGATGGCGGAGGAGGAGACGCTCTACCGCGTCGCCGGTGACCTGCCGCGCACCCGGCTGCTGGTCCAGGCCATGCACGGCGAGCATCTCACCCTGCGCGAGCTGACCGGCGACCTCGCCGCCGCCGGCACCCAGGGCGAGATCATCGGCCTGGCCGCCGCCCTGAACGCCGTCTTCCAGTCACACCTGGTCAAGGAGAACGAGATCCTGCTGCCGGCGCTGATCGACGCCGGGGTCGATCTCGCGGCCCTCCTCGACGGGATGCACGAGGTTCTCGGCGCGGCCGGCGGCGGCGACCACCAGGCGATCCAGCGGCCGGCGGCGGCCGGCCCGGCCCCCGAGCTCGACGTGTGCGCGCTCCCTCCGGCCCAGCGCCACGAGCGGATCTTCGCCACCTTCCACGGCCTGACCGAGGGGACGGCGTTCGTGCTCGTCAACGACCACGATCCCAAGCCGCTCCACTACCAGTTCGCCGCCGAGCACCCCGGCGAGTTCACCTGGGACTACGCCGAGTCCGGCCCGGAGCTGTGGCGGGTCCGGATCGGGCGTCCCTGACGGCTCAGGTCGCCGGTAGGGCGGTGGCCAGCAGGATGATGCCGATCGAGCCGATCAGGGAGGCCACCGCCAGGGCACGGGCCGAGCGCCGGTGTCCTGCGCCGTTGGCCCAGCCGTGCAGTCCCGCCGCGACCATGACCGCGCAGAACAGCCCCAGCTTGGCGGCCAGGATCCGCCCGTAGCCGGGCTCGGCCAGCGACGCCCAGGTGACGCCCTTGTGCCAGGCGATGGCCACGCCGGTGGCAAGCTGCACGGGCAGGAACACGACACCGGTGATCATCCCGAACCGGCGGCCGATCGCGGTCAGCATCCGGCCGCGCCGCTCGTCGTCCAACTGGCGGCGGGCCAGCGGCAGCACCACCAGGGAGACCGTGAGCTGCCCGCCGACCCACAGCGCCGCCGACAGCACGTGCAGGAACCTCACCACCGACCACCAGGTCACCGGGCACCCACCCTGAACAGGCCGTGCGCGCCGCCCTCAGCCTGGCGCATCGTGTGGTCCACCACCGGGTACGTGCCCGGCTCGGGGAAGACCAGCTCGGCGAAACCGCCCTGAGCCGGGGCCAGATCCAGCACCTGGGCGCCGCCAGGATCACTCTCACGCAACAGGTACGCACCTTCTCTGTAGATCGTGTCGAACGGCGCCCCCACCACGTGCAGCGCCGTACCGGAGCTGGGGCCGGCCGCCACGGCCCAGATCCGCACCCGCTCGCCGGCCTTCGCCGTCAGGGGCGCGTGGTCGTACCCGGCGGCGGTGCCGTTGAACATCCAGCCGTCCGGGCGGCCCTCACGGATCTTGGCCACCTGGGCGGCACTGCCCGGCTCGCCGAGGTGGAGCTCACCCTGCACCAGAAGGTACTCCCGGTCGACCTTCGGCAGGCCGGGCGGGTCGATGATCACCGCGCCGTACATGCCGTTCGCGATGTGCTGCGTCATCGGCATGGTGGAGCAGTGGTAGAGCCACGCTCCGGCGAACTCCGCCCGGAAGCGGTAGGTGAGCCGCTCCCCCGGCGCGATGCTCCGCATCACGCCGTCGGGCGCGTTCGCCCCGGCGTGGAAGTCGATGCCGTGGTCCATGCTGCCGCCGTTCACGAAGGTGACCGTGAAGACGTCGCCGACGCGGCCGCGCAGCACCGGCCCGGGGACGGTGCCGTTGTACGTCCACACGCGCTGCCGCACGCCGGGCGCGACCTCGCGCACGACCTTGTCGTCCACGCGGAGCTCGACCTCGTGCTCCGTCCCGCCGGGCGCGGGTCCGAGTGCCGCGTCGTACGGGGTCCAGCCCGGTGACATGGGCGCGGACAGGTCGAGGGGGTCACCGAAAGCACTGTGCCCGTTGTGCCTGGCGTCAGCGGGCAGGGCCGGGGCCCCTGCCGGGACGACGCGCATGGTCATGCCCGCGGCGCGGTGCCCGGCGACGGTGCACCAGCCGTCCACGGCCTCGCCCAGCGGCCGCAGGGTCAGCGTGGCGCTCTGCCCGATCCCCAGCATGGGGGTGCGTTCGCCGGTGGCCAGCCGCAGGTCGTGCCGCTGGGCGTCGGTGTTGGTGACGCGCAGCGTCAGGACGGTGCCGGGAGCGGCCTCGATCACCGACGGCCGGATGCTCATCCCGGACAGCGTCACCTCGACCGTCCGGGCGCCGGTGGCGGTGACCTGCGTCCGTGGGCCGGCCCCGCCGGTCGTCGCCACCACGACCGCCGCCGCCGTCAGCAGGCAGCCGGCCGCCACCCCGGCCATCGCGGGCCAGGCCCGCCCGCGCCCCTCGCGGTCGCGGGCGGGCCGATCCTCGACTGCGCGCGCCCTCGTCAGCGCGAGCACGGCCAGCATGACGAACGCGGCGCCGGCGGCCAGCACCAGCGCCCAGCCCAGCAGCCTGAGCGGCGCGGGCACCGGCAGCGCCAGCAGCGGGACTCCGAGGTTGAGCGCCGCCAGCCGGGCCACCCAGCCGCGCTCCAGCAGCGCCGCGTTCTCCTTGAACCTGGCTGGGCCGCCGCCCAGCACCGCGGGCAGCAGGTGCAGCAGCGAGCCGAGCAGCACCTGGGCGACGAACCCGGCCAGCACGAGCGGCAGCAGCGGCGCCAGCGCGGCGGCCACCTCCCCCGCCGGGCGAGTGGCCAGGATCACCAGGTCGGCGACGATCGCCACCTCGAACCAGACGACGGAGGCCCCCAGCATCCAGGCCGCCCCGGTGTGCGGGCGGCGCCGGCGGGCCGCGTCGGCCAGCGGCACCAGCGCGGTCAGCGTGCCTGCCGCGTACGCGGCCAGCCCGGCGAGCGCGACCCACCGCCAGCCGGTCACCAGCCCGGCGACGGCCACGGCCAGGCCCGCCGCCGCCGGCGGCAACCCGGCCCGTGACGCCCGGCGGGTCCGCTCCGACATGCGGGTGCGCAGGACCGTCGGCCACAGGGTGAACAGCGTGCCCAGCACGGTCAGGCCGATCCAGCCGAGCAGGTTCACCTGGGCGTGCGCGGCGTGCAGGCGTTCGTACGTCTCACCGTGGACCACGTGCGCCGCCAGCAGCCCGCCGAGGACGCCGCCGGCGGCAAGCGCCCCGGCCGCGCAGACGTACCAGCCGATGACGTGACCGAATCTGCCCGGCAGTGCGTGCCGTACCAGCGAGATCAGGGCGTGGGCGTGCCACAGCACGACGGCCACCGCCACGCCCGCCCCGGCCGCGGCCAGGTGCCAGGGTCCGGCCGCGACGCCGTACAGGATCGCCACCGTCGCGGCGTTCAGCAGCGCGAGCCGCGTCAGGCTCCAGCGCTGGTCGGGCGTGCGCGCCCGCAGGAGCGCCACGGTGAAATGCTCGCTCCAGACGAGGACGGCGGTGGAGACGGCGCCCAGCAGGAACACGTGGACGAGCAGCCAGCGGGGCGCCGGCAGCGCCTCCCCGGCGAGCGCCACCGCGACGGTCAGGCCCAGCCAGCCGAGCACGATCGCGTTCGCCCGCAGGTGCCATGACGCGCGCGGGCGCGGCGGCGTGATCGGTCGCGGGCCCTTCTGTATGCGTACCTCGGCGGGGTTCACCGCGGGTACCTTCCTCTCGTGACCGGCGCGCGAGCGCGCCACCGCGACCGCGCATCCGGCGAACAAGAGCAGAGCGAGGACGGCCAGCACGCCGCCCAGCGTGCGCACCGGGCCCAGCGCGGTCAGGTCGCCGGCGACGCGGGCGGCGACCGCCACGTGCAGCAGCGCCAGCGGCGCGTACAGCACCGGCCGGTACGGCAGCCGCACGCGGAGCAGCGCGGGCAGGATCACCGGGGCGTGGCCGAAGACCATCGACATCACGAAGCCGAGGAACAGCGCGTGCAGGGCCGCGTCGTAGAGATAGCCGCCGGTCGTCAGGCCCGTGGCCGCCCACAGCGCGCCGGCCGTCGCCAGCCAGCCGTAGCCCGCCAGCAGGCAGACGGCCGCGTACCGGGGCAGCCCGGAGCCGCCGACCGTCCGGCGGGCCACGTCGTGCCAGGCCAGCCAGGCGGCCACCGCGAGCATCCCGGCCCCCGCCGTCCGCGCGCCCGCGCCGGGGTTCGCGAGGGAGACCACCGCTCCCGCGCCGAGCAGCGCGGCCGCGCCCATCAGCCCGCCCCGGACGCCGGCCCGCAGGAACACGACGTGCGCCAGCTCCAGCCGCTCGGCGGCGATGGTCAGCACGTGGAAGGCGGCGAACCAGACGATCAGCTCCGGGATCGGCCGTCCGGCCAGCCAGAGCAGACCGCCGGCGAACCAGGCCAGTCCCCCGGCCAGCTGCAGGGCGGTCTCGCGGCTCAGCCGCCGCCCCAGCAGCGCCACGTACGCGCCCACCAGCCAGCCGCCGGCGGCGGTGAGCGCCAACCGGCCGAGCGGCTCGACGCCGGCGGCCAGCGCGACGGCGCCCAGCCCGGACAGGGCGGGGGCGAGATGGGCCCAGCGGCTGCGCAGCGCCACCGCGCGTTCCAGTGCGATCAGCGTGCCCAGGAAGCCCAGCGCCATCAGCGGCCCGTGCTGCTCGGTGAACGCCACCGGCGCGGGCACCTGGGCGATCAGCGGCGCCAGGCCCCCGGACAGGCCCGCGAGCAGCGCGACGGCGGCCCCGGCCAGCATCGGGAGCCTGCCGACGGCCAGACGCGCGCGTTCCGGGCCGGACGCCGGCACGGCGGGGCCGGCGGGGCCGGCGGGCGGGTGGGGACTGTGGGGATCGCGGTGGCGCGCTGACGCGGGTGGTGTGGACACGGCCGGATGTGCTCTCCGCGGGCGGTCAGGTAGAGGGGACGTGCCCCACGCTAGGGCCGGACCCCGTCTCGGCGACCGGGCCGAAGGTCACCTTCACCGGGACTAAAGTCCTTTCCCGCACCGGCCGGCGGGTGCCGGTGAGATCCGGGCCGCGACACGCGCGGTGCACGCAGGCCGCCCTGCCGGTGCCGGCCGGTGACGAGCCGGCCAGGCCGGTGACATGGGCCGGCAGCGCCGCCGCGCAGCCGGACGGAAGCCCGTCCCTGCTCGTGAGCGGCTCCTCACGGGTGGAAGAGATGACTTAGGTCCCTGTCACGGACGGACGCGCGACGGGAGGATGGCCGGGTGATATCCAGCACGGCGGGCACGCGAGACCTCAGGGACCTGCCCGAGGCGGAGGCGCTGCGGCGTCTGGCCAGCGTGCCGCTGGGCCGGATCGTCTTCACCCGCCAGGCGCTTCCGGCGGTGCGACCGGTGAATCACATCGTCGTCGACGGCCAGGTGATCATCCGCTCCGACCTGGGCACCATCCTCAGCGCCGAGGTGGCGCCGGCCGGGGCGGTGGTGGCCTTCGAGGCCGACGAGCTCGACGCGGCCGAGCGGCTGGGCTGGAGCGTGATCATCACCGGCATGGCGTGCCTGGTCACCGACCCGCGGGAGATCGAGCGGTTCAAGGCCCGCCTGAGCCCCTGGGTGGCCGGGACCATGGACCAGGTGATCCGCATCCGCCCGGAGATCGTCACCGGCTTCGAGCTGGTGCCGGCCTAGCGGGACGGCTCATCCGGCCGCCTCCCGCAGGCCCGCGAGACGTCCGGTGGACCATCTCCGGCGTCGTCGGCGGACATGGTCCCGGAACAGCGGTCCCTACTGCGCGGCTTGTCTCGGGAGCACCATCTTGGACGTCTGCATGAGGGCGACCGCGGCGATGCCGACGATGGGCAGGATGGTCAGCTGCCACAGCCCCGCGCCGTCCCAGCCGAGCAGTCCGACCAGCCGGGCGAACAGCAGCCCGGAGAAGGCGGCCGCGACGTAGTAGAAGAGGATGAACAGCCCGGCGCCGCGTCCGACGTGCTGAGGACGTACGGCCCGCTGCATCGCGGTGGCGCAGTTGGTGAAGAGGAATCCGCTGCCGAAGGTGCCGACCAGGAAGGACAGCACGTACTGGGCCGAGGGGGTGGTGGCGACCTGGTACATGAAGTAGGTGCTGACGGCGGTCGCGGCGAGGGAGAAGGCGAGCAGGCGCGGCTGGTTCATCCTGTCGCCCAGCCAGCCGGCGGGCAGGGCCATCATCGCGCCGAAGCCGAAGAACGACACGGCCAGCGCGGCGTCCTCAGGGGTGAAGCCGAGCGACTCGCGGAGGAAGGTCGGGTACAGCCCGAGGTAGCCGTAGACGACCAGGCCGGACACGGCGGACACGATGCCCACGCCGAGGGTGTTGCGGTTGTACGGCGAGGCGGGCACGTGGTCGTAGGAGACGGCGGCGGATTCGGTGCCGCCACCGGTGACGGCCTCGGTCAGCTTGCGCGACACGAAGAGGGCGGTCAGCAGGCAGAGCACCAGCCCGGCCGAGGCGAACAGGAAGAAGGGGGCGCGCCAGGTGCCGAAGCCGGTGGCGATGTCCGTGCCGACGAGGGGGCCGAGGAAGACGCCCGCGCCGAAGGCGACGCCGATCACGCCGGCGGCGACCGAGCGGCGGTGGAAGAAGAACGCGCCGACGACCGCGTACAGGGCGGTGGCCTGGACGCCCTCGCCCACGCCGGACAGGAGCCGGTAGACGCTCATGTCGGCGATGCCCACCGACAGTGGGATGGCGAGCGTGCCGAGGGAGTAGACCAGGACGCTGACCATGATGATGCTCTTGCGGGAGAGCCGGTCGGCCAGATAGCCGGTCGGCAGTCCGGCCAGCGCCAGCCCCAGCGTGAAGCCCGTCGCCAGCCACCCCGACTCCGCCAGGGTGAACCCCAGCTCCTTCGAGATGTCGGGCAGCAGGGGGTAGAACAGCTGCCGGTCCATGGCGTTGAGCATGTACGTGGCGCAAAGGACGGCGAAGCCGACGGCGATGGACACCTTGGTCAACTGGTCGGACCGAGCGGTGCTCTGATCGGGTGGTTGTTGAGCGGTGCTGCTCATGTGCTGCTCCAATCGGAGGGTGGATCGCGCGCAAGGCCGCTGGTGGCGCTGGTTCGGGACGGGGGTTCCGGACGTTCGTCCGCATCACGGTCGCTCACGGGTGGCCCTAGAATGATGTGATGAATGACACCTGTCAAGAGGGTGCGTTCACCGGGACCGCTACAGCTTTGCGGTCCGGGTGTCCGAGTCGCGGACAGCTCGGGACTCATCCCTTAGAGTCGGCTGCACACAGCCGTACCGGAAATACTCCTAAGGAGTAGTGATCGCCGTGGCCCGTCGAAGCAGCGACCCTGACTTCATCGAAGCGCTCGCCAGGGGCCTTGACGTGATCCGGGCATTTCGCCCCAACCGTCCAGTGATGACGCTGTCCGAGGTCGCCACCGAAGCCGGCCTGGCCCGGCCCACGGCGCGGCGCATCCTGCTCACCCTGGAGGAGCTCGGCTACGCCCGGGCCGACGAGAACGGGTTCGCGCTCACGCCGCGGATCATGGAGCTCGGGGTGGCCTACGTCCGGTCGACAGGGCTGTGGGAGATCGCCCGGCCGCACATGGAGTGGCTGGTCGCGCGCACGCACCAATCCTCCTCGATCGCCCAGCTGGACGGCTCCGACATCGTGTACGTGGCCCGCGTCGCGGTGCCCAAGATCGTGACGCTGCGGGTCGACATCGGCACCAGGTTCCCGGCCGCGGCCACCTCGCTGGGCAAGGTCCTGCTGGCCGCGCTGCCCCCCGCCCAGCTGGCGTCGGTGCTGGCGGAGCCGGGGCGCTCCGGCGTGCAGCCGAGCGCGAGCCCCTGCGAGGAGGAGCTGGAGGCGGCGCTGCGCGAGGTGCGGGCCAAGGGCTGGGCGCTGACCGACCAGCAGCTCGCGCCCGCGATCCGGTCGGTGGCCGCGCCGCTGCGCGACGGGTCCGGCCGGGTCATCGCGGCCCTCAACGTCAACGCCCACGCCGCCGAGACCTCGCTGCTGACCTTGGTCGACGAGTACCTTCCGCTGCTGCTGCAGGCCGCCGGCGAGATCAGCGCCGACTGGGCGCGGCACGAGTCGGTGCCGTACGTCACGGCGGGTTGACCCCCTTGACAGAAGAAAGCGGGACCTCCGAGACTGGGCTCCAGCGGACAATCGTCCGCTTGACGGACGGAGAGGTTCTGAGCGGAATGACCAAGCTGACCGACGAGCGCCAACGACCCGCCGGGCCACTGGCCGGTCTGCTCGTGGCCGACTTCTCCCGCATCCTGGCCGGGCCGTACTGCACGATGCTGCTCGCCGACCTCGGCGCCGAGGTGATCAAGGTGGAGTCGCCCGGCGGCGACGACACCCGGACCTGGATGCCGCCCACCCGCGACGGGGTGTCGACCTACTACCTCGCCATCAACCGCAACAAGCGCTCGATCGCCCTGGACCTGCGCGATGACGGCGACCTCGCCGCCGCACGGGAGCTGGCCGCGCGGGCCGACGTGGTGGTGGAGAACTTCAAGCCCGGCGGGCTGCGCCGCTTCGGCCTGGACTACGACAGCGTCAGCGAGGCCAATCCGGCCGTCGTGTACGCCTCGATCAGCGGGTTCGGCGCCGGCAAGGGGGCCGCGATCCCCGGCTACGACCTGATGGTGCAGGCCATCTCGGGGCTGATGAGCCTGACCGGCGATCCCGAGGGCCCGCCCTACCGCGCCGGCATCTCGGTGTTCGACGTGATGACCGGGTTGCACGCCACGATCGGCATCCTCGCCGCGCTCCGGCACCGCGAGGCCTCCGGCGACGGCCAGCACGTCGAGGTCAACCTGCTGTCCTCGGCGCTGTCCGGGATGGTCAACCACGGCAGCGCCTACGTGGCCGGCGGCGAGGTGCCGTTCCGGATGGGCAACGCCCACCCCAGCCTGTTCCCGTACGAACCGCTGCCCACCGCTGACGGCGAGCTCATCATCACCGCCGGCAACGACGGCCAGTTCGCCAAGCTGTGCCAGGCGCTCGGCCTGCCCGAGCTGGTGGACGACCCCCGCTTCGCGCGCACCGAGGACCGCACCGCCAACCGGGAGGAGCTGCGGCCGTTGCTGGTGGAACGGTTGCGGACCCGGCCCAAGATGGAGTGGTTCCGCGAGCTGACCGCCGCCGGCGTGCCGGCCGGGCCGATCAACACCGTCGACGGCGGCGTGGCCTTCGCCGAGGAGGTCGGCCTCGACCCGGTCGTCTCCGTCGGCGAGGGCGACCAGGCCATCCCCTCGGTCCGCAACCCCATCGGCTTCTCCGCCACCCCCGCTCGCTACGACCTGCCGCCGCCCTCGCTCGACGAGCACGGCGCGGAGATCCGCAAGTGGCTCGCGAGCCCCGACCCGACCAGGAGCGTCACGTGACCGACGGCGACACCACGCCCGGCTTCCCCACCTCGATCGGCACGTCCGACGCGAGCACGATCCGGCTGCTCGGCCACGACCTGTCCAACGACCTGATCGGCAAGGTCGGCTTCGGCGAGCTGGCCTTCTGGCTCGTCGCGCAGCGCCGCCCGACGCCGTCGCAGGTGCGGGTGTTCGAGGCGGTCCTGGTGGCGCTGGCCGACCACGGCTTCACCCCCACGGCCCTCGCCGCCCGGCTCACCTACCTGAGCGCGCCCGAATCCCTGCAGGGCGCGATCGCCGCCGGGCTCCTCGGCGGCGGCTCGCGCTTCCTCGGCGTCACCGAGGACTGCGGCCGCTTCCTCGCCGACACCCTCGCCGGCCACCAGGGCGAGCCGCCCCGCACCGACGAGGAGTGGGACGCGCTCGCGCTGACCGCCGTGACCGAGGCCCGCGCCGCCAAGCGGTTCGTGCCCGGCCTGGGCCACCCGGTGCACAAGAGCGCCGACCCGCGCACCGCCGTGCTCCTCGGCATCGCCGAGGAGGAGGGCCTGCGCGGACCCCATCTGCGGCTGTTCGAGGCCATCGGCCGGGTCCATCCGCAGGTGCTGGGCCGCACGCTGCCGCTCAACGGCGCCGGCGTGTGCGGCGCCGCGCTCGCCGACCTCGGCCTGCCGGTCGAGCTGCTGCGCGGCTTCGCGCTGCTCGCGCGCACCGCCGGTCTGCTCGGCCACATCGCCGAAGAACGCACCCGGCCGATCGGGATGGACGTCTATCTGACGGTCGACCGTAACGCCACGTACGTCAGCCCCGAATCCGAATAGTCACCGACCCCCCAAGGAGCCGCCATGGCCACCGTCACCGCGGTCATCGCGTCGACGCACCATCCGTTCTACTACCGGGCGAGCACCTCCCAGGGTGAGGACCGGCCTCCGTTCGCCGACGAATGGGTGCGCAAGGTGGAGGCGTTCCGCGAAACGCTGACCAGGGCCGACCCTGACGTGCTGGTCATGGTCGGATCCGACCACTTCCACCAGCTGTGGCTGGACAACATGCCGCAGTTCCTGGTCGGCAAGGCGCCGTTCTACGACGCGAACTGGTACAACGAGGAGCGCGAGTTCGGCCTGCCCCGGATGCGGATGCGCGGGCAGGAGGACCTGTCCTCGCACATCCTGCGCGGCGGCCTGGACTCCGGCTTCGACCTGGCCTTCAGCAACGAGCTGCGCATCGATCACAGCGTGACCTGCCCGATCATCACGCTGCGCCCGCAGAACGACCTGCCGATCGTGCCCATCTACACCAACATCTTCGCGCCGCCGCTGCCGCAGCCGAAGCGGTTCGTGCAGCTCGGCAAGGCCATCCGGGAGCTCGTCGAGTCCTGGCCGTCGGACCTGCGGGTCGCCGTCATCGGCACCGGTCACCTGTCGCTCGAGCTCGGCGGGCCGCGCCAGTTCGGGCCGCACGGCCCCGATCCGGAGTTCGACGCCAGGGCCGTGGAGTGGATCGCGCAGGGCGACATCGAGGGCTGCCTGTCGGAGGTCACCCTGGACAGCCTGCACAGCCCCGGCAACGCCACCCATGGATTCATGGACTTCATGCTCATGATGGGCGTCGCCGGAGAGGGCCGGAAGGCCGACTACGTCGACACCCTCGACCTGTTCCACACCATGGAGGCCTACTTCACCTGGTACCCGAAGGGAGCGCCCGCATGAGCAAGTATCTGCTCAACAAGTTCCTCTACACCGTGGACCGCGACCCCGAGCTGGTCGAGCGCTATCGCGAGCAGCCGGTGGAGACCGTCGCCTGGTGGGAGCGCGAGCGCGCCAACGTGATCCTCAACGTGCCGGAGGCCGAGGCCAGCACCTGGCTGGCGTTCACCGACCAGGAGCGGGAGGCGCTGCGCACCCATGATTACAGCACGCTGTTCGAGCTGGGCGCCCACCCCTTCCTGACCCTGACGCTGTTCATCGCCATGTTCGAGCGCGACCATGCCGAGCCGCTCGGGTTCCAGCTCGAGTACGCGGCCCGGCTCGCGCACTTCTCCATGCCGTATCCGGACATCGCCACATGATGCGGGCCGCGACCATCCGCGCGTGCGGCCTGCCGCCCGCCATCACCACGCGTGAGGCTCCGGAGCAGCCGGACGGCACCGCGCTCGTCGGCGTGACCGCGGCCCCGATCACCCCGCTCGACGTGCTCTGCGCCACCGGCGCCTCCTACTTCGGCACGCCGGCCCTGCCGTACGTACCGGGTGTGCAGGGGGTTGGCGTCGTCGAGCGGGCCGGCACGATCCCCAGCGGCACCGCGGTCTGGTTCAGCACCACGGCGGGGATGCGGCCGGGCGACGGCAGCATGGCCGACTACTGCGTGGTGCCGGAGGCCGACCTCGTGCCGCTGCCCGGCGACGTCGAGGCGCCGCTGGTGGCGGCGCTCGGCCTGTCGGCGATCGCCGCCTGGATGGCGCTGACCTGGCGCGGCGAGTTGCGCGCCGGTGAGCAGGTCGTCATTCTCGGCGCCGGAGGCGTCGTCGGGCAGGTCGCCGTCCAGACGGCCCGCCTGCACGGCGCGCGGCGGGTGATCGCCGCCTGCCGTTCGGGCGCGGGCCGGCGACGCGCGTCCGAGCTGGGCGCCGACGCCGTGGTGGACCTCTCGGGCGCCGACGACGTCGACACGCTGGCCGTACGCCTGCTCGACGCCTGTGACGGCCCGGTGGACCTGGTGCTCGACACGTTGTTCGGCCTGCCGGCGGCCGCGGCCCTGCGCACGTTGCGGCCGCACGGACGCCTGGTCAATCTCGGCAGCTCGGCCGGCGAGACCGCGCCGTTCGACTCCGCGACCCTGCGCAGCCGCTCGCTGCGGCTGCTCGGCTACACCAACAACGAGCTCACCGCCGAGCAGAGACGCGACGCTCTGGTGGCGGTCGTCGAGCACGCGGCGGCCGGGAAGATGAGCGTCCCGTACGACACCGTGCCGCTGACGGACGTCGCCACGGCATGGGAGCGGCAGGCCTCGGGGCAGGCTTCGCACCGGAGCGTGCTCACCACGGCGCAGTAATTCGGACATGCGTCCGTTTCTTGGGTCAACTCCCCTTTTACCTGCCCAGGGACTCATGGCGGAGATGTTGACACAGGGACGAAATGCATTCATCGTTACAGCAACATTTCACCTGTCCGCTATGCGGCGACTTGTCCGTCACTCCGGTGATGAGAGAACTGGGACATCATGAGCGAGACGACCACCTCTGATACCTCCGATCGCCCCGTGGTCTTCCGTGGCGGGACCGTACTCACCATGGACGACCGGCACACCGTCCTGCGCGACGCCGACGTCCTGGTGATCGGCGAACGCATCGAGGCCGTCGGCCCCCAGCTGGACGTCCCGGCGGAGACCCTCGAGATCGACGCCCGTGGCGGCATCGTCATGCCCGGCATGATCGATACCCACCGGCACCTGTGGCAGACGGCCATGCGCGGCTACGGCGCCGACTGGACGCTCACCCAGTATTTCGTGTGGTACTACCTGGAGTCGGGCAAGTTCTTCCGGCCGGAGGACATCTACGCCGGCAACCTGCTGGGAGCCATCGAGGCCCTGGACGCCGGCGTGACCACCACGGTCGACTGGTCCCACGGGCTGCAGACGGTGGACCACGCCGACGCCGCGGTCGACGCCCTGGAGGCGGTCCCGGGCCGGTTCGTGCTCGGCTACGGCAACATCCAGCAGGGGCCGTGGGACTGGTCCGCCAAGCCGGAGTTCCGAGACTTCGTCACCCGGCGCATCGACGGCCGCGGGGACATGCTCGGCTTCCAGATGGCCTTCGACGTGACCGGTGACCCGGAGTTCCCCGAGCGCGCCGCCTTCGAGGTGGCCCGCGACCTCGACGTGCCGGTGAGCACGCACGCCGGCGTCTGGGGCGCCACCAACGACGACGGCATCCGTCTCATGCACGAGAACGGGTTCATGACCCCGTCGACCATCTACGTGCACGCCGCCACGCTCAGCCCCGACTCCTACAACCGGATCGCCGCCACCGGCGGCTCGGTCTCGGTGTCCACCGAGAGCGAGCAGAGCGCCGGCCAGGGCTACCCTCCCACCTGGCGGCTGCGTCAGCATGACATCCCGGTCTCGCTGTCCATGGACACCAGCGCCTGGTGGAGCGGCGACCTGTTCTCCGCCATGCGCACCACGCTCGGCGCCGACCGCTCCCGCGAGCATCTGGAGGCCCACGCCCACCAGGAGACCGTCACCCACTGCACCCTGCGCGCCGAGAACGTGGTCGACTGGGCCACCCGGGGCGGCAGCAAGGCGCTCGGGCTGGACAGCGCCGTCGGCAGCCTCGAACCCGGCAAGAAGGCCGACGTCGTCCTGATCAAGAACGACCGCTCGCCGGTGATGTTCCCGATCTTCAACCCGTACGGCCACGTGGCGCTGCAGGCGCAGCGCGGCGACGTGCACACGGTTCTGGTCAACGGGCGCATCGTCAAGCGCGACCACCGGCTCGTCGGCATCGACCTCGACCGGGCCCGGCAGGTCGTCGGGCAGACCGTCGACTACCTGAAGGCCGAGCTCGGCGAGGAGGCGTGGGAGAAGGGCATGAACCCCGACGTCCCGCAGGTCGAGGTCCTCGACAACCCGTACACCTACACCGACTACGGAACGTCGGCGACGCACAGCAACAGCGCCGAGTAGGACCACCCCGATGCGGGCCCGTGCAGGCGCGAGCCGCCCGCCGCGGGCCTCCGCTCGCAGGGCGAACCGATCGTGGCCCACATCGGGAGGGGCGGGGAGGCACGCTCCACCTGCCGTACCGGCTCCCGGAGCGGGCAGGCGGCGTAGCAGGCCTTGCCGCTCTCCGCGCCGTCGCGCAACGCGGTGAGGACGAACCACGACGGCTGTTCTGACGTTCCTCAGGGCATGAAGCGACGTCATCCCGTTCGCCGGAGCGTCCGCAACGCGGCCGGACAGTCCCTTCGCCGTGTGCGATCATGGATCGATGCCAACGACCTGGGACGAGGCGTTCGCGAGCCGGTACGACGAGTGGTCGGCGCACATGACGGCCGACATCGCCTTCTACGTGGAGCTCGCGCGTGCGGCGGACGGGCCGCTGGTCGAGCTGGCGGTCGGGAACGGGCGGGTCGCGATCCCGGTCGCGCGGGCCACCGGTCGGCCCGTCATCGGCATCGACATCTCGCCGGCGATGCTCGCACAGGCGCGCGCCCACGCGGCCACCGCCGGGGTGACGCTCGACCTGCGCGAGTGCGACCTGCGCGAACTCTCCCTGGACGAGCCGGCGGCGCTGATCTACTGCCCGTTCCGGTCGCTGCAGCACTTGCCGACGTGGGCCGGCCGCCGCCGCGTGTTCGAGCGGGTCGCCGCCTCGCTCCGGCCGGGCGGGCGGTTCGCCTTCAACGCCATCGCCTTCGACCACCGGATCGCCGCCCGGCTCGACGGCCTGCGCCAGGAGCGGCCCGTGCCGCACACGATCCGCTACGCGGTCGGCGACAACCGGATCGACATGGTCCTGGACGACGGCGCGACGAGCTCCTTCTGGTGGGCGACGAAGAACGAGTGGCTCGGCCTCCTCGACGTCGCCGGTCTCGAACCGGAGGCCCTGTACGGAGGCTTCGCGCGCGAGCCGTACACCGAGGACAGCCGGGAGTACGTGTTCGTCACCCGCCGCCCGTAGGCTTCAGCCGCCCAGGCCGGACTCCAGGTGCGCCAGGGCCCGGTCGATCTCGGCGGGGCCGTCCAGGCCGGGGTCCTGGGCCCACTGCTGCCAGACCATCGCCACGACCCCGAAGACCGCGCCGATGGCGTCGCGCAGCCGGGGGTCGTCCGCCGCGAGGCCGGCCCTGTCCGCCACGATCTCGCGGATCTCCTGGATGAGGCCGGGGCTTCGGCGCAGGTTGGCCGCCACCAGCTCGGGGACGGTGGCCGCGAACACCTCGCGCGCACGTCCTGCGGCGATCTCCTCGGCGGACAGGGCGGCGAACGCCGTGCGGAACGCGCCGCGCAGGACGGCCACCGGTGTGCCCGGCGGCTGAACGGGCAACGCCTCCATGAGGGGCGGGAAGCGGTCGAGCGTGGCGAGATCCTCCTTCGTCGGGAAATAGCGGAAGAAAGTGGCCGGGGAGATCTCGGCGGCGGCGGCGATCTGCTCGATGGTGGTGGCGCCGTAGCCGCGTTCGTGGAAGAGCCTGAACGCCTCACGCAGGATCGCCTCCCGCGTCTTGACCTTCTTGCGCTCGCGTAGCCCGCCGGTGTCCATGGCTGAAGTTTACTGCCAATTGATGGTCTGCTTTCAGATTTTACCGGCGTAACTTGCAAGGCTAAGTAAGCATGCTAAGTTATGAGCGTGGAACGGAACCTGAGTTTCAACCTGCATGTGCTCACCGCCCGGCTGGACCGGGCGGCCGACAGGATCCTGCGGGCGGAGCATGACATCTCCTACAGCCGCTTCCTGGCGCTGACCCTGGTCGGCGAGCTGGGCGTCTCGACGCAACGCGCCCTCGCCGACAGCCTGGGCGTGACCGAGCCGTCGGTGAGCCGGATGACCTCGGTCCTGGCCGCCGAAGGACTGCTCGACGTGCAGCCCGACCCCGCCGGAGGGCACCGCCGGCAGCTGACCCTCACCGACGAGGGGAAGCGGCTGGTGTCCTCGGTCCAGCAAGGGCTCGAAGAGCGGGTGGCCGCCCTCGTCCACAACAGCGGCGTGCCGTACGAGGAGTACGCGAGGCACACCGCGCTCCTGCTGGCGGCCGTCGACGACATCGAGAAGAAGAGAACCAAGTGAGCATCCAGACCACACATCCGCGCACGGTCACCTCGGCCGACGGCACCCCCATCAGCTATCGGACCATGGGCGCGGGGCCGGACCTCATCGTGGTCGGGGGCGCGCTGCGCGCCTCGCAGGACTACCTGCCGCTGGCCTCCGCGCTGGCCGGCTCCCGTACGGTCCACCTCGTCGATCGGCGAGGCCGAGGCGGCAGCGGCCCCCAGGGCCCCGGCTACACCCTGGCCAAGGAGGTGGAAGACCTCCTGGCCGTCCAGGCGGAGACCGGCGCGCGAACGGCGTTCGGTCATAGTTACGGCGGGCTCGTCGTCCTGGAGACCGCACGTTCGTTCCCGGTGTTCGACCGCGTCGCGGTCTACGAGCCCGGCGTGCCCTGCGGCCCGGTCCACACCCACTGGATGGCCCCCTACCGGGAACGGCTGGCCGCGGGCGACCCCTACGGCGCGTTCGCCCACTTCGTCCGCGGGTCCGGCGGTGCACCGGCCTTCATGGCCAAGATGCCGCACTGGTATCTGCGCCTGGCGCTGCGGGTCGGGCTCCGCGGGCCCGCCTGGCGACGGATGCTGCCGCTGCTGGAGGCCAACCTGAACGAGCACGAGCAGGTCGCGGCCCAGCAGGGCCGCCATACCGCGTTCGCGGCCGTCACCGCCTCGGCGCTGATCCTCTGCGGCGGCCGCAGCTCGCGGACGAGCAGAGCGGAGTTCGGCGTGCTGCGGGACACCCTGCCGGACGCCACCCTCGAAACCTTGGACGGCCTCAACCATTTCGGCCCGGAAGGCAAGACGGCCTCGACCGTGGCCGAGCGGACACTGGCCTTCCTCCGCTGACGCGCCGTTGGTGGCCCGGCGGACGCGGGCGCTCCTCCGCTGACGCGCCGGTCGTGGCGTCACCGGCTTGCCGTGACGCCAACCTAGCGCCATAGTGCCGTCATGGATCTCACGCCGTACGTCGACAGTCTCCGCCGCGAGCTGGCCGTCGCCGCCGAGGCGGGCGGCCCGGAGGCCCGCGCGCTCGCCGAGCGCCTCACCGCGCCGCTGGACTCGGCCGTCCGGCTCACCCTCCTGGAGGCGCTGTCGGCCGCCGCGGGCGAGATCACCCGCGATCTCGCGCCAGGCTCGGTCGACGTACGGCTGCGCGGCCGTGACCCCGACTTCCTGGTGACGCCACCGCCTGTCGGCACGTCACCGCAAGGGGCGCCGCCGAGCAGTTTGAGCACCGCGCTGGCCGGCGCGGTGGAGGTCGCGATGGGCATCCGGCAGCCCGTTCCCCCGGCGCCACCGGAGTCCGACGACGGCGGCACCTCACGGATCTCGCTGCGCGTCCCCGACCACCTCAAACCGCGCATCGAGCAGGCGGCCGGCCGGGAAGGACTGTCGGTCAACGCCTGGCTGGTCCGAGCCGTGTCCGCGGCGCTCGGCCCCGCCGAGGGAGGCGGCACTCCCGAGAACCACGGCGATCCACGTACCGGACGCCATTACACCGGCTGGGTGCGCTAGCGCACCCAGCGGCGGTGGAGAGGTGGACAGCGGGGCCAGGCGCCAGGCCGGGAGCCGACCGCGAGCGGTGGCCGGCCCGTGGTCAGCCCGTGGCCATCATGCGGCTCGCCCAGGCCCAGGCCGCGATCTCGACCCGGTTGCGGGCGCCGAGCTTGGCCTGGACACCCGCGACGTGGCCCTTGACCGTGCTGAGCGAGATGAACAGCTCGTCGGCGATCTCCTGGTTGGTGCGCCCTCGGGCGACCGCCTGGACGATGTCGAGCTCCCGCGTGGTCAGGGGCCGCGCGAGCGGGCGGGCCTCGGCGCGGGTTCCGCCGTCGGCGAGGCGGCGCAGCAACCGCAGGGTGATCGACGGCGAGATGAGCGCGTCGCCCGCGTGCGCGGCCCGCACGGCCTCGACGAGCAGGACAGGGCCCGCGTCCTTGAGCACGAACCCGGCCGCGCCGCAGCGCAACGCGCCGTAGACGTACTCGTCCAGGTCGAAGGTGGTGACCATGACCACGCGTGGCGGCGCGTCGGCCAGCGCGCGGGCGACCTCGATGCCGTCGAGGCGGGGCATCTGGACGTCCACCAGGCACACGTCCGGACTCGTCCTGCGGGCCTGCTCGATCGCCTCGACGCCGTCGCCGGCCTCGGCGACCACGGTGATGTCGGGCTGGTCCTCAAGGATGATCCGCAGGCTGGCCCGGATCATCTCCTGGTCGTCGGCCAGCAGCACCCGGATGGTCATCGGCGCTTCCCGGACAGCGACGGCGGCGCCGGGACGGTGGCGCGGACGGTCCAGCCGGAGCCGGGGCGGGGGCCGGCCGTCAGGGTGCCGCCGAGGGCTTCGAGGCGTTCGCGCATGCCGATGAGGCCGTATCCGGCGTGACGGTAGCGCCTGGCGGGCGCCTGCGGGGCGTCGTCCTCGACCACGACCGTGACCGCCTCCTCGTCCTGGGTGATGTCGATGGCGACCGTGCGGACGTGCCGGGCGTGCCGGGAGACGTTGGTCAGCGACTCGCGTACGACGCGGTACACGGTGCTGCTCACCTCGGGCGGCCAGCCGTCCGGCTCGGCGGCCAGCCGCAGGCGCGCCCGCCGGCCATGGCCTTCGAAGTTCTCGATCAGCTCGGCGAGCCGTTCGTGGCCCGCCACGTCGAAGGCGGTGTCGCGCAGGAGGCCGACCACGCGGCGGGTCGCGGCCAGCGCCTCGGAGCCCGCGGTCTCGATGCCGGCGAGCGAACCGGCCGTCCGGTCGGGATGCTTGGCGGTGACGAGCTGGGCGGCCTGTGCCTGGAGCACGATGCTGGTGATGTGGTGGGCCACGACGTCGTGCAGCTCCCTGGCCAGCTCCAGGCGTTCGGCGTGCCGTACCCGCTCGGCGGCGGCGTGGCGGCGGGCGGCGAGGAGCCGGAGGGCGAGCCCGGCCGCCAGGGCGGCGAGCCAGATCAGGGCGCCCTGCACCGGCACGGCCGAGCGGGGATTGGCGAGGTAGCCGGCCGCCATCACGGCCGGTCCCCCGGCGGCGACGGCGCAGGCCGTGCGGGCGGGCAGGGTCCTGACCGCGGAGCCGGCGAGCGCCGCCAGGCCGAGGGAGGCGGCGGGGCTGGGCTCGGCGGGCAGGTGGACGAAACGGGTGACGAGGACGGCGAGCGCCGCCACGGTCAGGCCGGCGACGGCCGTCCACAGGCGAGAGCGGCGGCGCACCAGGGCGAGCACGCCCACCGACGCGCCGACGGCCGCGCCGAACAGCCAGTAGCCGTCGCCCCAGGAATCGGCGACCCAATAAGCCTGGAATGCGACGGCTGTCGCGATGACGACGCCGAGCCCGGCGTCGGCCGCCGCCTTGCGCCGATCGGGGAAGCCCACGGTCGTCCAGGCTAGGGCAGGGGTGCCGCCGGTCGAACCGGCCGAAAGTACGGTCTCGTTCTGCACGGCCGTCGCTGCCTCGTCCGGGGAAGTAGCAAAAAATTCAATTAATCAACGTAGTTTCGGTCTCGACCGGGGGTCCCGGGAGCACATACCGTATACGGCATGTCTGGCGACATGATCCCCCCGGCTCGGTCCCCGCTGACCCCTGCCTTCCTCGACCGCTCCCGAACCGTGGCACCGCCCGGCTGGAGCCGCTGGCTGATCCCGCCGGCGGCCCTGTCCGTCCACCTGGCGATCGGCCAGGCGTACGCGTGGAGCGTGTTCAAGCCGCCCTTGGAGTCCTCCCTCGGCCTGTCCGGCACGATGAGCGCGCTGCCCTTCCAGCTCGGCATCGTGATGCTCGGCCTGTCGGCCGCGTTCGGCGGCACGCTGGTCGAGCGCAACGGGCCACGGTGGGCCATGTTCGTCTCGATGACCTGCTTCTCCAGCGGCTTCCTGCTCTCCGCGTTCGGCGTGGCGATCGGGCAGTTCTGGCTGGTGGTGCTGGGATACGGCTTCATCGGCGGCATCGGGCTCGGCATCGGCTACATCTCGCCGGTCTCCACCCTGATCAAGTGGTTCCCCGACCGGCCCGGCATGGCCACCGGCATCGCCATCATGGGCTTCGGCGGCGGGGCGCTGATCGCCTCGCCCTGGTCGGCGGGCATGCTCGGCGCGTTCGGCACGGACACGACCGGCATCGCGCAGACCTTCCTGGTCCACGGCGTGGTCTACGCGGTGTTCATGTCGGTGGGGGTGATGCTGGTCCGCGTGCCGCCCGAGGGCTGGCTGCCCCGGGGCTGGACGCCCTCCCTGGCCGCCGCCAAGCCGCTGGTCACCACCGCGGACGTCTCCGCGCGCAACGCGATCCGTACCCCGCAGTTCTGGTGCCTGTGGATCGTGCTGTGCCTCAACGTGACCGCGGGCATCGGCATCCTGGAGAAGGCCGCCCCCATGATCAGGGACTTCTTCTCCGACACCGACACCCCCGTCGCGGTCGGCGCGGCGGCCGGCTTCGTCGCGCTGCTCTCCCTGGCCAACATGGCCGGCCGGTTCGTGTGGTCCTCCACCTCCGACCTGATCGGCCGCAAGAACATCTACCGCGTCTACCTCGGCGTGGGCGGGCTGCTCTACCTGACGATCGCGCTGGCCGGCGACAGCTCCAAGCCGCTGTTCATCATGTGCACGATCGGCATCCTGTCCTTCTACGGCGGCGGGTTCGCCACCGTGCCCGCCTACCTCAAGGACCTCTTCGGCACCTACCAGGTGGGAGCCATCCACGGCCGGCTGCTCACCGCCTGGTCGGTCGCGGGCGTGCTCGGCCCACTGATCATCAACGCGATCGCCGACGCGCAGGCAGCCGCGGGCCGGTCGGGACCCGCGCTGTACACGACCTCCCTGTACATCATGATCGCGCTGCTCGTGATCGGCTTCGCGGCCAACGAGCTGATCCGCCCGGTCGCCGAGAAGTTCCACGAACGCGTGCCGGAAACCCCGGAAACCCCGGCCACCCGCTGACCGTGACGAGCCGATGAGGACTCCCGTATGAGCAACGACAGCCGCACCCTGCTGATGGTCCTGGCCTGGGCCTGGGTCGGAGTGCCCTTCGCCTTCGGTGTGTACGAGTTGGTCCTGAAGCTCACCCAGCTCTTCGCCGGGTAACGCCACGCGGTGCCGGGCTCCGTCCCCTGGACGATCTCACCTGGTCAGGACGAGCCATCTCCTGCCGTCGATGAGCTCCCGTGCGGCGTCGAGATGACCGGCATGGCAGGCGGTCTCGGTGATGACGTGCAGTACGACCTCCCGCAGCGTGCGCGCCTGCCAGTCGGCGAACCACTCCGGCCACCACACCGGCGCGGCCTGCATCGAGGTGGTGGCGATGACGGCGTTCGCGGCGTCGATCTCCCGCCGGTAGCAGGTGAGGACCGCTCCGACCGGCACGTCGCGGCCGACCTGCCAGGCGTCACCGGACTGGCCGAGCCCGTCGATGACGGCCCGATCACCGGAGACGACGGCGCGGAACCAGAACCGCTCGACGTCCAGGGCGAGATGCCGTACCAGGCCCAGGCAGCTCCAGCCCGACGGCAGGACCGGCCGCCGCAGATCCGCCTCGCTCAGGCCGGCCAGGATGTCGTGGACATGCCGTCGCTGATGGTTCAGGTAGGTGAGCAGGGTCTCGGTTTCCGGGCTCATCATCGGAGCGGCTCCCGCCGGGCGTTCTCGTCGGCTCGGTCGAGCAGCGCACGGCGTTCGGGCTCGCTGTGCGCGACGGCGGCCGCCTGCCGGAACAGGACCGCGGCGCGGTCGCGGTCGCCACCCCGGGCGGTGAGGTCTGCTTCGGCGGCGATGGCCAGCGGGTGACCGTCCAGCGCGCCGCCCGAACGCAACCCGGCCAGCAGCGCGAGCCCGGCCGGTGGCCCGTGCGCGTAGCCGTGCGCGACGGCCCGGTTCAGCTCGACCACGGGCGTGGAGTGCATCCGGGCCAGGTCGTCGTAGCACCGGGCGATCGTCGGCCAATCCGTGCCGGAGACCGACGGCGCGGTGACGTGGCAGGCGGCGACGCGCGCCTGCAGCCCGTACGGCCCGTCCGGGCCGTCCTGCTCGACCCCGGCCAGTATGTCCAGGCCCTCGGTGATCGAGGCCCGGTCCCACCGGGAACGATCCTGCCTGTCGAGCGGCAGCAGATTGCCCTCGGCGTCCTGGCGGGCATCGCGCCGGGAGTGCTGCAGGAGGAAGAGCGCCAGCAGCGCCGACACCTCACTCTGCCCCGGCATGAGCCGGCGCAGCAGCCTCGCCAGCCGGATCGCCTCCTGCGCGAACGCGGGCTCACCGTCGGCGTCGTAGCCCTGGGTGAACAGCAGGTAGAGCACCGCCAGCACGCCGGGCAACCGCTCGGCCAGGGCCGGGCCGGTCGGGACCCGGTACGGGATCCCCGCATCGGCGATCTTCCTCTTGGCCCTGGTCAGGCGCCGGGTCATGGTCGGCTCGGTGACCAGGAAAGCGCGAGCGATCCGCGCGGCCGGCACCGCGCAGATCGTCCGCAGCGTCAACGCCACGCGCGCTTCCAGCGGCAGCGCCGGGTGGCAGCACGTGAAGATGAGCCGCAGCCGATCGTCCACGACCTCCTCCTCGCCGACGGCTTCGGGGCCGTCGTGTCCGGCCGGCGCGAGCCTGGCCAGTTCCTCCAGCTTGCGGCGTTCCACCGAGGCGCGGCGCAGCGTGTCGATCGCGCGGTTGCGCGCCACCGTCATGAGCCAGCCGCCGGGGTTGGCCGGCACCCCCTCCTGCGGCCACCGCCGCACGGCCAGCGCCAGCGCCTCCTGAGCGCAGTCCTCGGCCAGCGTCCAGTCGCCGGTGACGCGGATGAGCGTGGCGACGATGCGCGGGCAGGCGTCGGCGGCCACCGTTTCCAGAGACACCGCCTCCAGAGACGCCTGCTTCAGAGACGCCGCCTCCAGAGACGCCGCCTCCAGAGACGCCGCCTCCAGAGACGCCGCCTCCAGAGACGCTGTCACTGTTCGAAGTCGGCGAACGGACGCAGCTCCAGCCGTCCCGCCCTGGCCATCGGATGAGCGCGAGCGACCTCGATCGCCTCGTCCAGATCGTCGCATTCGAGCAGGTCGAAGCCCACGATCACCTCCTTGGTCTCGGCGAACGGGCCGTCGGAGAGGATGAGCTCCCCTTCGCGGACGCGGACGGTGGTCGCCGCGGACTCCGGCGCCAGGACCGCGCCCCGCAGACGCCGCCCGCGTGCGTCGTTCTCGGCCACCCAGGCCTCGATGTCCGGCTCGTTTTCCTTGTCCGTGTCAGGCTCGGTGTCGCTGCAGACGAACATCATGTACTTCATGACGCGCTCCTCGGATTGACGGCGTACACCATGGTGACGAATGGGCAGGCGGCTTCCGGACACACCCCACCGATACATTCGTGCGGACGATGAGGTCACCGCCTTTCCCGAGTTCGCCCGGCCCGTCGGGAGCGCGCTAGGCGACAGAGCCGTAAGCGGGCTTGCCCGTCCAGTCGTAGGTGACGTACACGACACCGGCGTCGGTGGGCGTCACCCCGGTGAGCTTCAGCCCGGCGGGTGCGGCCCCCTCGGCGAACAGCCGCTTCCCCTCGCCGAGGACGACGGGGAAGACCAGCAGCCGGTACTCGTCGACCAGCTCGGCCTCCTGCAGGGTGCGCAGGAGATCGCTGCTGCCCTGGACCAGGATCTCGCCGTCGGTGCTCCGCTTGAGCTCGGCGACCGTCTGAGCGGCCTCGCCCACCAGGACCCGGGTGTTGCGCCAGGCGGCGTCCATCGGCGTCCTGGTGGTGACGTACTTCGGCATGCTGTTGATCTTCGCGCCGCCCTCCTCGTCCGGCACGCCGGGCCAGTGCGAGGCGAGGATCTCGTAGGATCTGCGCCCCAGCAGCATGCCGTCCGCGCGGTCGAGCTGCTCGCCCATGATGCGGCCGAACCCCTCGTCCACGTGCGGGGCCAGCCATCCGCCGTGCGGGAAGCCGTTGGAGTCGTCCTCGCCGGGGCCGCCGGGGGCCTGCATGACGCCGTCCAACGACACGAACGTGGAAACAACCAGTTTGCTCGCCATCTGTCACTCCTGTCGTGGTGCGGGACTTCTACCCCATGAGCGGGCTACGGTTTCGTGTAGGTGGCGATGATCACGCCGCTCTTCATGACCTGGGTGTCGGCCAGGGCCAGCGTCGTCTGGACGTCGCTCAGCGGCGCGGACACCGACGGACCGCCCACGAACACGGGGTGGATCCAGAACCGGACCTCGTCCACCAACCCCGCCTTGACCAGGGCGTGCGTGACCACGCCGTAGCCGTACATCAGGATGTCCGCGCCCGGCCCGGCCTTGAGAGCGGTGACCGCCTCGACGAGGTCGCCCTCCAGCACCTCGCTGTTGTTCCACTCCGGGTCGGTGAGTGTGGTCGAGGCGACGTACTTCTTGACGTTGTTGAAGTAGGCCGCGCCGGTGCTCGGGTCGCTCTCGTCACGGGTCGGCCAGGCGGCGGCGAAGCCCTCGTAGGTGCGCCGGCCCATCAGCAGGGCGTCGGCGGCGGCCGTCTGCTCACCGGCGAAGGCGGCGGCCTCCTCGTCGAAGTACGGCATGGTCCACATGGGGTCCTCGATGACGCCGTCGAGGCTGATGTAGGTCGAGCTGATGAGCTTACGCATCGTGGGTTCCTCTGGGCTGTGCGTGTTTCTTTCGATGACCACTACTGTGCCCGGAGCTTCTTACGATTCGCTTCAGGCCCCCTTACCGGCAAGATAGGGCGAATGGAGACGAATCGACTCGGGCGCAGCTCGGTGGAAGTGACGCGGCTCGGCTTCGGCGGTGGGCCCATGGGCGGCCTGTTCACCCCACTGGACGACGACACCGCCGCACAGGCCCTCGCAGCGGCCTGGGACGTCGGGATCCGTTACTTCGACACCTCACCGCACTACGGCATCGGCCACTCCGAGCGCCGCTTCGGCGCAAGCCTGCGCGACAGACCACGATCGGAGTTCACCCTCTCCACCAAGGTCGGCAGAGTCCTCGTCCCGCAGAACCCCGAGGGGCGGATGGACGAGGCCTTCATGGTGCCCGCCACGCACCGGCGGGTGTGGGACTTCTCCCGCGACGGCATCCTGCGCAGCGTCGAGGACTCCCTGACCCGGATGGGCGTCGACCGCATCGACGCCCTCTACCTGCACGACGCGGAGAAGCACTTCGACACCGCCCTGCGCGACGGCTACCCGGCGCTCGCCGAGCTGCGCTCGCAGGGCGTGGTGGGCGCGATCGGGGCGGGGATGTACCACAGCGGCATGCTGACCACCCTGGTGCGGGAGACCGACGTCGACGTGGTGATGCTCTCCGGCCACTACACGCTGCTGCAGCAGGGCGCCCTCGACGACCTGCTGCCCGCGTGCGCCGAGCGGGGCGTCTCCGTCCTGGCGGCCTCGATCTTCAACTCCGGGCTGCTGGCCACTCCCCGGCCCGCCGAGGACGCCTTCTTCGACTACGCGCCCGCCTCGCCGGAGGTGCTGCGCCGCGCCAACCGCATCGCCGACGTCTGTGAGGCGCACGGTGTGACGCTGCCCCAGGCGGCGATGGCGTTCCCGCTGCGGCACCCGTCGGTGGCGGGCATCGTGGTCGGGATGCGCACGGCCGAGGAGGTACGGCACAACATCGCCTCGTTCGAGGCCGACGTGCCCGACCAGGTGTGGTCGGACCTGCTCGGCGAGGGACTCCTCGACGAGAGGGCCGCCGTCCGGGCCTGACACGCGCGGATCACCCGGGGGCGCCCGGGGAGACCAGGCCGGTCTCGTAGGCGACGACGACGGCCTGGACGCGGTCACGCAGACCGAGCTTGGACAGGATACGGGCGACGTGGGTCTTCACCGTCGTCGGGCTGATGGTGAGCCGGTCGGCGAGTTCCGCGTTGGTCAGGCCGGTGGCGAGCAGGCGCAGCACCTCCAGCTCCCGGGGCGTCAGCTCCGACAGATCGCGGTGCAGGGCGGCCTTCGCCTCGTCCCGGCGGGCGAACCGCTCGATCAGGCGCCGGGTGATGGCCGGGGCGAGCAGCGCGTCACCGGAGCGCACCAGCCGCAGCGCCGCCACCAGATGCTCGGGGGTGACGTCCTTGAGCAGGAAGCCGCTGGCGCCCGCGGTGAGGGCGGCGTAGACGTACTGGTCGAGGTCGTAGGTCGTCAGGATGAGGACGCGGGTCTCGCTCGCGTCACCGGACAGGATCCGCCGGGTGGCCTCCAGCCCGTCCATCCGCGGCATCCGGACGTCCATGAGCACCGCGTCCGGCCTGGTCCGCCGGACGGCGGCGACCGCCTCGGCGCCATCGGCCGCCTCGGCCACCACCTCGATGCCGTCAGCGGTGAGGATCATGCGGAATCCGGTGCGCACCAGCGCCTGGTCGTCGGCGATGACCACCCGCAGCGGGCCGGTCACGCCGACGTCCACGGCAGCCGGGCCTGGACCCGGAAGCCGCCGCCGGGTCTCGGTCCGGCGTCCAGCGTCCCGCCGTAGACGGCGAGCCGCTCACGCAGCCCGATCAGCCCCCGACCGGACCCGGTGGGCGCTTCCCTGGCCTTCCGCGCCGGGATCGACATGGACGGCACCACGTACGGCTCGATCCCGGGCAGCGGGCTGTCGCGACCGTTCATGTTCCTGGGCAAGCCCGCCACCTACACCCCCGGCTCCGGCCACCCGGCAGCCGCCACCTGGGAGCACGACTGGCGGCTCCTGACCGGGTGGAAGCGCTGGGTGCTGCTCACCGGCGCGGTGCACGTGTCCTTCACCGACTACGGCGCGCTGGTCGACCAGCTCGGCGTCGACTCCGGCGCCGAGGTGTCCGGCGCCCGCTCCCTGGAGATCACCCGCCGATACGTCGGCGCCTTCTTCGACCTGCACCTCCGCAACCGGCCGCAACCCCTGCTGGACGAGCCGTCCTCCCGTTACCCGGAGGTCACGTTCTGCACGGCGAAGACCTGCCGGTAGAAGGCGCGCCGGCACTGCTCCTGTCCACCAGCTGATCGCCCTCTCCGGCACCGCCGACGTACAGGTCCGCCACCATGGCCCCGCGCCGTTTCCCGGCCCGCTCTACCTGCTCTCGTGGGTGCCGGGCCGTCGTCGACCTGTCCATTCTCCAACCGTGAACATCACGGAGACAGATCGGCCCTCGCCTCGCCCGTCTTCAGGTCGTACGGAATCGAAAGGTGCTGGTGGACCATCACCCACGCGCCACTCCTGCGCTCGAACACCCGCGTGCCCCGCGACCAGTGCTCGGCCTCCCCGGCGACCCGGACCCGGTTGAGCCCCCACGCCACCGCGAGGTCATCCCCCACCAGGACCCGTAGATCCGGGATCGCCAGGCTGACGTCACCGTCGACGCCCAGGCCGCGCGCGCACACCTCCCGCACCGCCGCCGCCCCCGCGTACTGCAGCGGAGCCTCATGCTCGTACGACACCACGTCGTCGGCGACGGACGCCATCATGCCGTCCAGATCCTTGGCCGCGGTGGCGTCGAACCACCGCTGATGCACCTGGCGCACCTCCCGCTCGGCCGCGCCCCGATCCATGATCGGGAACGAGTGGTGCTCATGCGCCACCACCCACCGGCCGCCCTCCTTCCGCAGCCCCAGCGTCAGCCGCAGCCGGTTGCCCGGATCCTCTCCCGGCATGCCGCACCGCAGCAGCGCCTGCGCGAAGGCCACGTCAGCGCCGGCCGTGACCTCCAGGGACACGATCTCGAAGCAGGCCCCCTGAGCCTGCCACCGGAAGAACGGCGGCCACGTCTCCCGGTACGCCTCGATGCCCCGCACCCCCTCCTGAGGAGGCGGCACGTCGAACATCACGATGTCCTCGGCGTGATCCGCGACGACCCCCTCCAGGTCGCCCCGATGCACCGCCTCCGCCCAGCGCTCGATCAGCGTACGAATCCGCATGTCGTCGGTTGCCATGAGATGAGGTCCCTCCGGTTCGATGTCACCGTCACCCCTACAACCCCCGCCGAACCGGAAACTCATCGCGAATCCGGCAACCCGAACGCGGCGAAGTCCGCGTCCAGGAACGAGACCACCTCCGCGACCCGCCTGCCCCGCACCACGAGCATGTCCAGACCGGCCGGAACGTGCACGCCTCGCTCCTCGTCCCACATGTACGTGCCGAAGGCGAGCTGACCGTTCGCCCCCACCGGCACGAACCGCCAGCGACTCCGCAACGGCCCGTCGACCAGGAACCCGCGAATGCCGGCCCGCCCCGCGTACCACGCCGTCAGCGGCGGCATCGAGTACTTCGCGTCCTCCGTCAGCATGGCCACGATCGTCTCGACGTCGCCCGCCTCCCACGCGCGCGCATACCGCTGAGCGAGCTCACGCCGCCCCTCCTCGCCCAGCTCACCCAGCGTCCGCTGCTGCGTCCGCTCGGGCAGCACCTCCGCCAGCACCTTCCGGGCCCGCTGCAGAGCGCTGTTGACCGCAGCCACCGACGTGTCCAGCAGGCCGGCGACCTCGCCGGCCGCGAACCCCAGCACCTCGCGCAGCAGCAGCACCGCCCGCTGCACCGCCGTCAGATGCTGCAGCGCCGCCACGAACGCCAGCTCCACGCTCTCCCGCGCCACCACCCGCGCCTCAGGGCTCAGCTCCGCCGTCCACCCCATCAACCGATCCGGGTACGGCTCCAGCCACGCGACCTCGCCGGCCGTTCGCAGATCGGCGGGCAGCTCACGGCGACCCCGGCGTTCGATGAGCGTCAGCGCCCTGTTCGTAGCGATCTTGTACAGCCACGGCCGGATCGACCCCCGATCCTCGAACCGCCCCAGACCACGCCACGCGCGATCCAGCGTCTCCTGGACGACGTCCTCCGCGTCATGCGCCGACCCCAGCATCCGGTAGCAGTGGGCGCACAACTCATCCCGGAACGGCCCCACCAGCCGGTCGAAAGCATGGCGATCACCCGCCCGCGCCGCCGTCAACTCACTCATCGCCACCACCTTCATCCACAACCGGTACGGAGGCGGCCCTGGAGATCAGCGATGTTCGTGATCGCGCGGGCGCTCGCCGTGGAGCACGTACGCCTCCAGGCTGTCGTCATAGCCGGGATGCGCCGCGAGCACGTCCTCGTAAGCCGCCTCGCCCGCCGGCGTCCGCACCAACGTTACCCATCTCAGCACCAGCGCGAAGGCCACCGTCAACGGCGGCGCCAGCAGCATGGACCACTGCTGCCCGATCATGCCCAGCGCGGCCTCCCAGTCCCCGGACAGCAGATCGGCGACCACGACGACCATCACCGCGACGAACCCGAGGTTCGCCCACAACACCGCGAACCCGCCCAGCACCGCGACCCCGGCCACCCACAGCGTCCAGGTGGGGCGCAACAGCCCTCGCCGCACGAGCTGGGCGCGGATCCGCTTCTTCAGCGGCCTCCAGCCCGGCGCCCCCTCGATCTCGGCTCGGCGGGCGTGGCCCATCCGCTTCGACAGGATGGCGAGCACCAGCCGCTCGGCCGGATGCTCCGCCGACATGCCCGCGACAGGCGAGCACAGGCCCTCCGGGGACTCACGGACGACGTTCCGCCTGACGAGCGCGGTGATCACGGTGTCGGCCAGCGACCGGCCGCCGCCGGCCAGCACGGCCAGCTCGTAGGCGTCGGTGATCTCACCGACGCGGCCACGCCCGCTCCGCCACCGCGACAGGCATTCCACCAGAACCAGAACGACGACGGCCACCAGGCCTGACACGACAACGATCAGGAGCATGACCACCGTCCACCCTCGGGACTCCATCCTCACCCATGCGTCTGCGGACGTACAGGAAGATTTTCAGAGACCGGCCACCCGCGAAGAAGCGGCGTCGAGGAGACGGCACAGCGCCAGCGGGTCCGGGGCGACGGCCGTCACCAGGATGGCCGGGCCGGTGAGCGGGGTCAGCACGGCCTCACCCGCTCCGAGGCCGCCGCCGAACAGCCGGACGCCGGGCCGCTCCTCCGCGAAGGCCAGGTCGACGACGAGCAGCTGACCGACGGCCCGATGACCGCCGAGGACGGCGGGACCGTCCCACGACGGAGCCCCGGGACCGTACTCAGTCTGCTGGTCGAGCAGCAGGCGACCGTCGTGCCGGACGGTGAGGCGGCCGGTCAGCCGCCCCGACGGCTCGTTGGCCCGCCCCAGGACCTGTTCCTCGCGCAGCACGAGCCGGGCGGTGGCGGCCAGGTCGATGACGCAGCTCTGCCGGAGGTTGCTGCGCGCGGCGGAGATCAGCGGCTTGGGCAGCCAGTGCAGCCGCGCCCCCTCCGCCACGGTCAGCCGCACGTCGTAGGCGGCGTGCTCGCGGGTGGGCCCGCGCAGCGCGACGGTCGCGGCGGCCGTCGTGACCCGCAGGTCGGCGCCCTGCTCGGCGGTGGCTTCGATGCGCAGCCGGTCGCCGCCGAGTGGGGCGCTCATCGCGCCCAGGACGCACACCCGCGCCTGTTTCCCGTACGACCGGCCGCGGCGCAGCTCGAACGGCCCGTCCCCGCACAGAACGGGAAGCGCCGTGGCCCCGCCCACCGCCGTCGCCGTGATCCGTGCGGTGGCCCGTACGCCGAGGCGCGCGGCTTCTCGGGCCGGCCGGGTGGCGGCGACGGTCATGCGGCGCCCGCGGTCCAGTCGGCGAGGCGTTCGCCGACCCAGTCCGCCACCGGCTGGACGCCGCCCTCGGACTTGAGCGTGGTGAAGGCCACCGGGAGGTCGCCCCGCTGGGCCTTGGCGTCGCGGGCCATCCCCGCCAGGTCGACGCCCACGTACGGGGCGAGGTCGGTCTTGTTGATGACGAGCAGGTCGGCGGTGGTGACGCCGGGACCGCCCTTGCGCGGGATGTCGTCCCCTCCCGCGACGTCGATGACGAAGATCTGCACGTCGACGAGCCCCTTGGAGAACGTCGCGGTCAGGTTGTCGCCGCCCGACTCGACCAGGATCAGGTCGAGCGGGCCGACCTGATCCTCCAGGTCCTCGACGGCTTCGAGGTTGGCCGAGATGTCGTCGCGGATGGCGGTGTGCGGGCACGCCCCCGTCTCGACCGCCTGGATGCGCTCGGCGGGCAGGACGGCCTCGCGGAGCAGGAATTCGGCGTCCTCACAGGTGTAGATGTCGTTGGTGACGACGGCGATGGACAGCCGGTCGCGCAACGTACGGCACAGGGCCGCGACCGTGGCCGTCTTGCCGGAGCCGACCGGCCCGCCGAGGCCGATGCGCAGGGCTCGGCGGCGGCCGTCGGGGCGTTCGGAGTCGGCGGGGGCGGAGGCGGGGAGGGCGTCCGCGTGGTGCAGGTGCATGGCTGCTCCGATGGTGTGGTCGGCGATCAGGAGGCGAAGAGGCGTACCGGGCGGTCGGCGTGCCGCTCGGCGGCGAGGTCGAGCAGCGGCGCCGAGGCCGCGGGCAGCGCGTCGACGCCCTCGGCGGCGACCCGTGACGCGCGTTCGGCACCGTGCGCCGCGATGGCGTCGAGGTCGGCGGTGAGGCGGGCGAGGACGCCGGTGGCGTCGAACGGGTTCAGGCTCAGCAGGCGGACGGTGGCGGTGGCCGGGCCGCTGACGGACTCGTACGCCGCCACGTACGCGGCCTGCAGCGGGGTCAGGCCCGCCGATCGGGCGGTGAGGCCGAGGACGACGGGCTGGTGAGCGCCGCGTGGCCGGGCGGCGGCGAGTGCGTCGAGCTCGGCCGAGGGCCAGGTGGCGCGGGCGGCCCGCATCAGCTGGCGGCCCAGTCTGCGCGCGGTGTGCCGCAGGGCGGGTACGGGGGTGCGGGCGTCGGCGGCTTGGTCCAGCAGGAGCGGGTCGTGGCCGGCGGCGGCCGCGGCGGCCAGGCCCGCCGCGACCAGCCCGCTGGTGTGCAACCGGCCGCGGCAGAACTCCTCCAGGCTCGCGACGTCGTGAACGCGTCCCGCCGTGACGGCCCACTCCGCCCCGCCGGAGTGGGCGTGCCCACCGGCGGGGAAGCGGCCGTCGGCCAGGACGAGCAGTGCGGCGCTGTGCGGCTGACTCATCAGAAGAGGAAGTAGCGCTGTGCCATGGGGAGCTCCGTGGCGTAGGCGCGCTCGACGAGCTGATCGTCGATCTCGGTGCGCACGTCCTTGGCCGTCGCCCCGCCGATCAGCACCGTGAACGTGTCGGGGTCGATCTGGACGTCGGGGGTGGCGTTGTTCTCCCGCATATCCGCTTTGCGGACCTCCCGCGTGCTGCGTACGGGTCTGAACTGCTTGTCCAGCTTGAGCCGTTCGGGCAGGCCGCCGTCGATGGCCCGTTCGGTCACGAAGTTGACGGAGTTGCCGCGAGAGGCCCGGCCGGTCGCGCCGAACACGGCACGGGGCAGGACCGGCTGCGGCGTCGGGATGGAGGCGTTGGCGTCGCCCACCTGGGCGTAGGCGATCTGGCCGCCCTTGATGACGCGATGCGTCTTGACGCCGAAGAACTTCGGCTCCCACAGCACCAGGTCGGCCAGCTTGCCCGGTTCGATCGACCCGACCTCGTGGTCGATGCCCTGGGCGATGGCCGGGTTGATGGTGTACTTGGCGACGTAGCGGCGGGCGCGATGGTTGTCGGCGCCGTCGTCGCCGTCCAGGAAGCCACGCCGGGCCTTCATGACGTGCGCGGTCTGCCAGGTCCTCATGATCATCTCGCCGATGCGGCCCATGGCCTGAGCGTCCGACGACATGATCGAGATGGCGCCCAGGTCATGCAGGATGTCCTCGGCGGCCATCGTGGAGGGCCGGATCCGCGAATCCGCGAAGGCGCGGTCCTCCTCCACCAGCGGATTCAGGTGATGGCAGACCATCACCATGTCGATGTGCTCCTTGACGGTGTTGTAGGTGAAGGGCCGGGTCGGGTTGGTGGAGGCGGGCAGCACGTTCGGCCGGCTCACGATGGTGATCATGTCGGGGGCGTGGCCGCCACCGGCGCCCTCGACGTGGAAGACGTGGATGGGGTGGTCGCCGATCGCCTCGATGGTGTCGGCCACCACGCCCGCCTCGTTCAGCGAGTCGGCGTGCAGGGCGAGCTGGACGCCGGTCTCCTGGCACACCTCCAGGCACCTGCGCAGGACGGCCGGAGTCGCGCCCCAGTCCTCATGGATCTTGAAGCCGAGCACGCCCGCGTCCACCTGGTTGAACAGCGACTCCCTGGACATGGTGCTGCCCTTGCCGAACAGCCCGATGTTGACCGGGAAGGAGTCCAGTCCCTCGAACATCCGGTCGATGTGCCAGGAACCGGGCGTGACGGTGGTGGCGGTGCTGCCCTCCGCCGGGCCGGTGCCACCGCCGATGAGGGTGGTGACGCCGGCGGCGAGCGCCTCGTGGATCTGCTCGGGGCAGATGAAGTGGACGTGGGTGTCGACTCCCCCCGCGGTGAGGATCTTGCCGTTGCCCGCGATCACCTCGGTCTCGGGGCCGATGAGGAAGTCGGTGGCCTGCTCGTGACCGTCATGGACGGGGTCCATGGTCTCGTCGTTGTACGCCTTCCCGAGCGCGACGATCCGGCCGTCCCGGATGGCGACGTCGGCCTTGACGACACCCCAGTGATCGAGGATGACGGCGCCGGTGATGACGGTGTCCGGGGGCTCGGGGGCGCCGGGTTCAGCGGAGTCGCGGGGCGCGCAGGACTGGCCCATCGATTCACGGATCACCTTGCCGCCGCCGAAGACGACCTCGTTGCCGCTGCGTCCGGGCCCGCCGGACCAGTCGTCGGTGATCTCGATCCGCAGGTCGGTGTCCGCCAGGCGGATACGGTCACCGGTCGTCGGGCCGAACCGGTCGGCGTAGTCGGTGCGGGACAGCGGCTCAGCCATCGAGGTGACCTCCGACCAGGCCGCGCAGGCCCGCGACGACGCGCTTGCCCTCGATGGGCACCAGCTCCGCCTCCCGTGGACAGCCGGGTTCGAAGCGCATGGAGCTGCCGGCCGGGATGTGCAGGCGCTTGCCGTACGCGTCGGCCCGGGTGAAGGTGAGACCGGGGTTGGCCTCGTAGAAGTGGTAGTGGGAGCCGACCTGGATGGGCCGGTCGCCGTCGTTGACGACGCTCACCGTCGTGATCTCCCGGCCCACGTTGAAGTGCACGGACCCCGCCTCCTCCGGATGCTCGACCTTCCCCGGGCTGACCAGCGGCTCCTCCCCCGCCTCCGGGAACGGGTCGTGCACGGTGACCAGCTTGGTGCCGTCGGGGAAGGTGGCCTCCACCTGGACGTTGGGGATCATCTCCGGGACGCCTTCCATGACCTCGTCGCGCGTGAGCACTCCCCGCCCGGAGGCCATGAGCTCGGCGACGGTGTGACCGTCACGCGCCCCTTCGAGCACGTGCACGGTCAACAGCGCGACCGCCTCCGGGTAGTTGAGCCGCACTCCCCGCGCCCGGCGTTTCTCGGCCACGTCCGCGGCCACATGGATCATCAGCCGTTCCCGCTCGTGCGGAGTCAGGTGCATGTCCGCCACCTCGCCTTCGATCGCCCCGTTGACTGTGCTCACCGAACGTAATCTTGTGACCACTCAATGTGACGTGGCGGGACGGTGAGGTGTCCGTCACCGGGGTCCGGCGATCGGATCAGGCGCTGGGCGCGCCGTCCTCGAAGAACGCCGCCGTCGTCGTCACGAATCGGCCGGCGTCGTCGAGCCACGGATAGTGGCCGGCTCCCGGCTGCACCACGAGATCGGCGTTGGGGAACAGCGCGGCGAACTCGGCCACGACGACCGGGATCGAGTTCAGGTCGACCTCTCCGGCGAGCACCAGCACCGGCGCGGCGAAGGCGGACAGGGCCGCGCGAGTGGCGTCCGGGTCGAAGGCGCCCTCGGCGCCGAAGGCGGCCGCCGCTTCGTCGTTGCGCCGGCCGTCCTGCGCGGCCAGATGGGCTCGGGCCGCTTCGTCCCATCGGCCGTAGAAGAACGGGTCGACGGCCGCCCACCTGTCGCCGGTGGCGTCGCCTGCCACGATGGTCTCCAGAGCCGCGAAGGCCGGCGGGAACCAGGGCTCGTCCGCGCGGAGCCGTGCGAGCTCCAGGCGCGCCTGGCCGGTGGCGTCGATCCCGACGGCCCTGGTGCTCGGCGTGATCAGCGCGAGCCTGCCGACCCGTTCGGGGTGCCGGGCCGCGTACAGGGCCGCGAGGTTCGCGCCCGCGCAGTGCGCGAGCAGGTCGAATCGCTCAAGGCCCAGGTGCTCGCGCAGCGCCTCGACATCATCGACGAGCCGGTCACAGCGGTAGGAGGCGGCGTCCCGCGGGATCGCCGACCGCCCGGTGCCCCGGAGATCGAACATGATCAACTGCCGGTGCGCCGGCAGGCCGCCGAGTTCGCCGAGGTAGCCGGTGTCCTGCATGCCGCCCGGCAGGCAGATCACCGGGGCCCCCGCGCCGAGCACGTGGTAGGCGAGATCGGTCCCGTCGAACGCGGAGAAGGAAGGCATGGCTGGCATGGTCACATCCGGGCTCCGGACACGGCAACCGGCTTTTCGCCGAACACCCACGGATCCGCCTCGCACTCGGCGATGAAATCGACCGGGAAGCCCACCGCGAAGTCCGTCGCCGCCTCCAGCTCCCCGATCGCCTCCTCGGACAGCACCACGTCGACCGAGCCCAGGTTGTCCGTCACCTGCTCGACGCTGCCGGCGCCGATGATCGGATGCACGCCGCCATACCGGGCACGGGTCCACGCGAGCGCCACCTGGGCCGCGCTGACGCCCAACTCGCCGGCGACCTTCAGCACGGCACGCGCCACCGCGTGATCCCGGTCGGTGAGGGATGCGGGGTCGACCCGGGTCGGCCCGTCGACGCCGCCGGGCACGGTGAACTTCCCCGACAGCACGCCACCGGCCAGCGGTCCCCACGCGGCCACGCTCATCCCGAACGCCTCCGCCATCGGCAGCAACTCCCGCTCGGCATCGCGCTTGAGCAGGTTGTACGGCACCTGCAGCCCGGCGAACGGTGTCCAGTCCCGCCACTCCGCCAGCGTGTTGGCCCGGCTCACCAGCCAGGCCGGCGCGTCGGAGATGCCCACGTACAGGATCTTCCCGGCGCGAACGGCGTCGTCCAGCGCCCGCATCGTCTCCTCCACCGGCGTGCGCCGATCCCACAGATGCACCCAGAACAGGTCGATGTAGTCGGTGCGCAGCCGCCGCAGGCTGCGGTCCAGGGACAGCACGAGGTTCTTACGGTGGTTGCCGGCGGCGTTCGGGTCACCGCCGTCGCGGGACAGCGTGTACTTGGAAGCGACGACGAACCGGTCACGGCGGCCCTCCAGGAGCTCGCCTAGGATGCTCTCACTCTCGCCGTACGCCGAGGCCGTGTCGATCACGTTGCCACCGGCGCCGGCGTACGCGTCGAGCATGGCGCGATACCTCGGCAGCGCGTCCCCTCGCTCGTAGAAGGTCATCGCGCCGAAGAACAGCTCGGACACCCGCAGCCCGGTCCGGCCCAGCAGTCGGTAGCGCATCAGGCCACCTGGCGCGCGGACAGCTCGAAGGAGCCCTGATCGATGCCCCACGCCAGGATCCGGCGCGGTCGGATCAGCATCCACGCGGGATCGAACGGGAACGACGCGTCAAGGCGCAGGCCGACCCGCTCGCCACCCTCGGTGTACGTCTCCGCGTGCCCGCGGATCTCCATCCCGCGCGGCGTCCACGGATCGACCGCCGCCAGGTCGTCGACTAGGAACGACACCTCCGGACGGCTGCGCGCGTCGCGGAACTTCTTGCTCCCCGCCATGTTCGAGCCGGCGTGCCCGCCGATCACGATGCCCTGGGCCTCGGGATCGTAGACGACCCCCACCGGCCTGACGGACGGCCTGCCGTCCGTGCCGACCGTGGCGAGCCGTCCCAGCAGCCGGCCGGTCAGATAGGCGACTTCGCCGTCAGTGAATACGTTCATGGCCCCGAGCCTGCCGGACCGGGCCAGGTGGAGGGAGACCGCCGTGAGACGAGCCCTGCCAGGGCCACCCTCGCCTAGACTCGCGGGCATGGGAGACAACGAGCTGGGCGCGTTCCTGCGCTCCCGGCGGGAGACGGTCACACCCGCCGACGTGGGCCTCCCCGGCGGGTCACGCCGCCGCACGCCGGGTCTGCGCCGCGCCGAGCTGGCCACGCTCAGCGGGATCAGCGTCGAATACCTCACCCGGCTGGAGCAGGGGCGCGACCGCCGTCCCTCCCCCGAGATCCTCGCCGCGCTCGCCGACGCGCTGAGCCTGTCCACCGACGAGCGGGTCCACCTGTACCGCCTGGTCAAGACCGTCACCGGAGGCACCTGCCAGGGGGCCGAGCCGCTGGTCCGCGCGGTGCGCCCCACGGTCGCGGCGCTGCTCGACCGGCTGGGGGCGACCCCGGCGGTGGTGCTGAACCGGCCGAACGACCTGCTCGCCTGCTCCCCCGGCTTCGAGCGCCTGGCCGGCCCCGTCGGCCTGCTGGAGGGCCGGCCGCCCAATCTGGCCCGGTTCGTCTTCACCGACGACCGGGCCAGGTCCGCCTTCCCCGACTGGGCGCATGTCGCGGGTCAGCGGGCCGCCGACCTCAGAGCCGCCGCCTCACTCGGCGACCCCCACGCCGCGCGGCTCGCCGAGGAGCTGTCCATCAGCGCCGGCGCCGAGTTCAGCGACCGGTACGCCGCCTCGGCCGGCCTTCCTGGGCGCACCGGCGCCGAGCGCTGGCGCCACCCGTACGCGGGTGAGCTGGCGCTGGCCTACGAGAGCCTCGACCTGCCCGGCGCCGACGAGCACCGCCTGGTCGTCTACCTCCCGGCGGACGAGGCCACCTCGGCCGCGCTCGACCTTCTCACCGAACACGCCCCGGCCTGACCAAGGGTCAGAGCTTGCCGAGGCCGCGGGCCAGGATGGTGGCGGTGTCCGCGACGACCTTGTCGACGACCGGGGCGTCGATGGCCTTCCGGTTGGTGTAGATCGCCATGATGATGGGGGCGGCCGACGTGCGGGGCCAGACGACCGCGATGTCGTTGCCTGACCCGTACTTCGAGGTCGTACCGGTCTTGTCGCCGATCGTCCAGCTCTTGGGCAGGCCGGCGCGGATGCGGGCGTCGCCGGTCTCGTTCGCGATCAGCCAGGCGTTCAGCCGCTTCCGGTCCCTGGCGTCCAGAGCCTTGCCCACCGTGAGCGCGCGCAGGTCACGGGCCATGGCCGCGGGCGTGGTGGTGTCGCGCTTGTCCTTCGGGCTCCAGTCGTTGAGCTCGGTCTCCCAACGGTCCAGCCGCGACAGCGGGTCCTTCAACGTGCGGAAGTAGCGGGTCAGCCCGGCGGGGCCGCCGATCTGCTTCAGCAACATGTTGGCGGCGGTGTTGTCGCTGCGGGTGATGGCCGCCTTGCACAGCTCGGCGACGGTCAGCCCGTCCTTCACGTGCTTCTCGGTGATCGGGGAATTCTCCTTCAGGTCGGCCTCGGTCCAGCGCACGACCTTGTCCATCAGGCCGGGCTCGGAGGTGCGCGCCTTGTGCAGCACGGCCCCGGCGACGATCGCCTTGAAGGTGGACAGCAGCGGGAACCGCTCCCCCGACCGGTAGGAGATCGTCTTTCCGGTGCCGGTGTCGATGGCGTAGGCGCCGACGCGGCCCTTGAAGGACGCCTCCAGCGCCCGCAGCTCCTTCCTGGCCTGCTTCGTGGCCTGGGCCTCCCCCGGCGGCGCCGGCACCGCCGCCGTGACCGTCGCGGCCGAGGCGGCGCCCGTGCCGACGGCGCCGCCCGCCAGGAGGGAGAACGTCAACGCGGTCGCCTGCAGCGCCGCCGTGGAACGGCGGGTGCGGAGATATCTCATGCCATGTCCTTACTGTCGTTGTCAGACGGCAGGAGCAAAGCAGATGTGATCAGGGCATGTCTAATAGCGATATCGCGAAGGAATCCATCACGATTCCCATATGGTCGCAGGTCAAAGCGGCCTTACGACCATCGCCCGGGGGGATGCCGTCGGCTATCCGCGTCCGGGCTGGGCCTGGCGGCGACGGTGAACGCCGACGAGGTAGGCCGTGCGCGCCCAGAGGAGGATCGTGAGTCCGGCGGCCAGCCATCCCGCCCACAGCCAGGCGGGCGCTCCCGATAACCAGGAGCCCAGCGTCCAGACGGCGAAGAGCGCCACCCCGCCGATGGGGGCGGTCGTCACCGGATGGGCCACCATCCGGCGGTTCACCCGGGCGCTGACCTCCACCAGGATGGCGACGACTTCGGTGATGGCTATGAGGACTCTCTCGATAATGGCCATTTCTCTTTTCACTGGGGGGACAGGGCCGCGCGGCCTCCCTGGATTAGGCTGCGCGAATGGCTCGTTACGGCACACAGTACGGTCCGGACATTACCTTCCTTGGCATTCCTCCCTGCGATCTGACCGATCCCTCGACCTATGATGACGCCGACGTGGTGATCGTAGGCGCACCGTTCGACGGCGGCACCTCGCACCGGCCCGGCACCCGGTTCGGGCCGCAGGCGATCCGGTCGACGGACTACCTCGCGCACAACGGCACGAGGCCCAGTCTGGCCCTGCGCACCGACGGTTTGCAGGACCTCAAGGTGTACGACGCGGGCGACGTCGAGATGTTCTCGGGAGACGTCCTGAAGTCCCTCGCCGACCTGCGCACCGAGGTCGCCAAGGTGGTCCGGGCCGGAGCGGTCCCGGTGATCCTCGGCGGTGACCACGCGATCGCCTACGCGGACGCCTCCGGCGTGGCGGACGTGCTCGGCCACGGCCGGGTGTCGATGGTCCACTTCGACGCGCACGCGGACACCGGCGACGTCGACTTCGGCTCGCTGTGGGGCCACGGGCAGCCGATGCGCAGGCTGATCGAGTCCGGCGCGCTGCGCGGTGACAGGTTTCTGCAGATCGGGCTGCGCGGGTACTGGCCGGGGCCGGAGGTGCTGCGGTGGATGGCCGAGCAGCGGATGCGTTCCTACGAGATGACCGAGATCGTCGAGCGTGGCCTGACCGCATGCCTGACCGAGGCGTTCGGCATCGCCACCGACGACTGCGACGGCGTGTTCCTCTCGGTGGACATCGACGTCTGCGACCCCGGCGCGGCTCCCGGCACGGGCACGCCCGAGCCGGGCGGGCTGACCGCTCGCGAGTTGCTCGACGCCGTCCGCCGGACCTGCCTGGAGTTGCCGGTCGTGGGCGTGGACGTGGTGGAGGTCAGCCCGCCCTACGACCACGCGGACATCACCGCCGCGCTGGCGAACCGGGTGGTTCTGGAAGCCCTGTCGGCGATCGCCCGCAGGCGCCGCGACGCCAGGGACGGCACCACCTGGGACCCCCGGCGCCCGCTCCTGGACGGTCGCGCGAACTCCTGAAGCGTTGAGGAACCGTACGTTCCTCAACGGCTTCTAGGGTTCGAGCAAGGGAAAGGGGCACCACATGCTGCGAGGACTCGCCACCGTCAACTTCTTCGCCGACGACCTTGAGGCGGCCAAGAAGTGGTACACCGAGGTGCTGGGCATCGAGCCGTACTTCGAGCGGCCGGGCGACGGGCTGCCGGCCGCGTACTACGAGTTCAGGATCGGCGACCAGCAGGCCGAGCTCGGCCTCATCGACCGGCGCTACGCCCCGCCGGGCGCTCCCGCCGAGCCGGCGGGAGCGATCATCCACTGGCACGTGGACGACGTGCGGGCCGCCCTGGAGCGGCTGCTGGCCCTGGGGGCCACGCCCTACCTGCCCCTCACCGAACACGGTCCCGGGTTCGTCACCGCCTCGGTGGCCGACCCGTTCGGCAACGTGCTGGGCATCATGTACAACAAGCACTACCTGGAGATGCTGGGCCGATGATCCACTTCACGGACGCCGGCCAGTGGGAGTCATGGCTGGCCGGGCATCACGAGGACGAGGGCGGCGTCTGGCTGAAGATCGCCAAGAAGGGGTCGGCCACCCCCTCGATCACGATCGTGCAGGCGCTGGAGGTCGCCCTGTGCTACGGCTGGATCGACAGCCATCGCAAGGCCCTCGACGAGCACGCCTACCTGCAGCGCTACTCGCGCCGCCGCAGGAGCAGCCCCTGGTCGCGGGTGAACGTGGAGCGGGTGGAGGCGCTGACCGCGGCCGGGCGGATGCGCCCGCCCGGGCTGGCGGAGGTCGCCGCCGCGCAGGCGGACGGCCGGTGGGAGGCGGCGTACGCCGCTCAGCGTGACGCCACCGTCCCCCCTGACCTGGCCGAGGCGCTGACGGCTCGGCCGGAGGCCGCCGCCCGCTTCGAGGCGCTCGACAGGACGTCCCGTTACCGGCTCATCCTGCCGCTGCTGAAGGCCAGGACCCCGGCCGGGCGGGCGGCCCGCCTGGACAAGGCGGTCTCCGGCCTGCTGAGCCGGCCCTGACGGTCGGCCTTCGGGCGTCCCCTGGACGCTTGGCGAGGGTCAGCCTTCGGGCGTCCCCTGGAGCTTGGCAAGGGTCAGCACGTCGCCGCCGATGCCCCAGCCGCCGTCGGTGACCTCCTCGACCAGCACCATGGTGTTGGCGCGGGCGCGCTCACCGTAGATCTCCACGTACAGCTCGGTGGTGCGGGTGACGATCTGCTCCTTCTGCTCCGGGGTGAGGGTGTCGGCGGGAACCTTGAAGTTGGCGAATGGCATGATCGTTCTCTTTTCTCGTGCGGGATGGGCGATGACGGCCGCGGGCGTCAGATGATGCCGCCGTTGGCGCGGATGACCTGGCCGTTGATCCAGTGGCCGGCCGGGGAGGCGAGGAAGGCGACGACCTCGGCGATGTCCTCGGGGGTGCCGAGGCGTTCCAGCGGGGGCTGGGCGGCCAGCCGGGCGACGGCCTCGTCGTCGTTGACGTCGAGGAACAGGTCGGTCGCGGTGGGACCGGGCGCGACGGCGTTGACGGTGACGTCCCTGCCGCGCAGTTCGCGGGCGAGGATGAGCGTGACCGCCTCCACCGCGCCCTTGCTCGCGCTGTAGGCGCCGTAACCGGGGAAGGCCAGGCCCACCACGGACGTGGAGAAGGTGACGATCGCGCCGCCGGGGCGCACCCTGCGGGCCGCCTGCTGGGCGACGACGAAGGTGCCGCGGATGTTGGTGCGGTGCAGCATGTCCAGCTCTGCCAGATCCAGGTCGGCGATGGGCGCCAACAGCATCCGGCCGGCGGCGTGCACGACCACGTCGACGCCGCCGTACGCGGACTCGGCCGTGCCGAACAGCGCGGCCACGGCCTGCTCGTCGGCGACGTCGGCCTGGACGGCCACCGCCCGGCCGCCGGCCGAGGTGATCTCCTTGACCGTGGTCCCGGCCAGGTCCCGGTTTCCGGCGTAGCCGATCACGACGGCGAACCCGTCGGCGGCCAACCGGCGCGCCGCCTGCCCGCCTATGCCTCGGGACCCGCCGGTGACAACGGCGACGCGAGGGTGGTCGGGGTCGAGCTGGGACATGGGAACTCCTGCAGTTGAGGCCGTTGTGCCGTCCACGATGGCGTCACGCGCCACCCGTAGCCAGGGCTGAACCCACCCTGGGGTCGCCATCCCCTGGCTTCGGCCTCGGCACCGGGCGATGATGAGAACGTGAACCTTCCTGAGCTGGCCGCGTTCCTGAAGTCCCGGCGGGCCCGGATCCGACCGGCCGACGTGGGCCTGCCCACCGGACCCCGGCGCCGGGTGCCCGGTCTGCGCCGCGAAGAGGTCGCGCAACTGGCCGGGCTGTCGGCGGACTACTACACCGAGCTGGAGCGCGGCAACGGCGCCCAGCCGTCCGCTCAGACGCTGGCGGCCCTCGCGCGGGCGCTGCGGCTGAACGGCGACGAACGCGACCACCTGTTCCATCTGGCGGAGCGCCCCATCCCGCAGGCGGCGCACAGCCCGACCGCGCACGTCCAGCCGGCGCTGCTCGGCCTGCTGGACCGGCTCACCACCACCCCCGCTCAGATCATCACCGACCTGCACGAAACCCTCGCGCAGAACGAGCCGGCCGTCGCGCTCCTCGGCCGCCCGCCGACGACGCGGGGCCCGGCCGCGAGCTTCGTCTACCGCTGGTTCACCGACCCCGCCTCCCGGGCGCTCTATCCGGCCGAGGACCACCCGCACCACTCGCGGGCCTTCGTGGCCGACCTGCGGGCGGTCGCCGCCCGGCGCGGCCGGGACCCCGAGGTGGCCAAGATGGTGTCCTCGCTCCGGCGGCGCAGCGAGGAGTTCTCCGACCTGTGGGACGTCCACGACGTCGCGCTGCGCCGCGGCGACCACAAGCGCATCGTGCACGGCTCGCTGGGTGTCATCGAGCTGGACTGCTACTGCCTGTTCAGCGAGGACGGGCGCCAGCGCCTGCTGTGGTTCACCGCGCCGCCCGGCAGCCAGGGCGCCGCCCAACTGGAGCTGCTCCTGGTCATCGGTACGCAGGACCTGGCGGCGAATGACGGGCCCGACATCCGCCAGAGGTGATAAGCAACTTAAGTTGACTGATTTGGCGGCGGTCGCCTACGGTTGCCCGTATGTCCGCCGTTGAGAATCCCGCCTCCCAGGAGCCCGCCGACGCGCTGGCGTCCGTGGCGGCGCTGAGGCGCCTGGCCGATCAGATCGAGGACGCCGCCGTCGAGCAGGCGATGCGCACCGGCTGGAGCTGGCCGCAGGTGGCCGAGGCGCTCGGGGTGACGCGCCAGGCGGTTCACAAGAAGCACGCCAAGCGGCTCATCGAAGCCGGCGTCACGCTGAGGAGACGGTGACCATGTCCAGCTTCGACAGATATCTCCACACCATCATCGAGCGGGGCTCCGACGAGGCCCACCAGGACGGCTCGGCGACGATCGAGGCGCAGCACCTGCTGCTGGCGATCGCGGCCCAGCCGGAGCCCACCCTGACCTCGGCCGGGCTCGACCACCAGGCGATCCGGGACGCGCTGGATCGGGAGTTCGAGCACAGCCTGAGCGTGGCCGGGGTGTCCCGCGCCGCCTTCGACCTTCCCCGGCCGACCCGGAGCCCCAAGCCCCCGACCCAGCTGGGCGCGTCGGCCAAACTCGCCCTCGAACGCATCGCGAGGGCACACCGCAAGAAGGACCTGCGGCCCGCACACCTGCTGCTCGGCATCCTCCAGGCTCAGGCGGGCACCGTCCCGCGCGCGCTCGCCCTGGCGGGCGTCGACCAGGCCGACCTGACCGCCCGCGTACTGCGCACGCTCCCGGACGGCGACTGATCGACCCACCCGGGCTCCCGCCGAACGCGACGGGTCAGCCGTCGAGGAGCGCCTTTCTTCGACACATCTCACAGAATCTCGCGGCGCGGTTCCCCGAGGCCCGGTTCGGCGCCGTGGAGGTACGCCCGATCATGGACCTGTCCGGCCAGGAGATGTGAGCTCCGGGACCGAGGACGCCATACAGGAGGCGTCGCAGACCGCCGGGGCGCCCTGGACGACTACCGCACGGCCGCCTGCCTCCCCGAACAGGTACCTGCTGGGCCGGGCGGCTCGTGTCACGGCGCGGATTGATCGCCCGGCCGGCGGGCAGTGAGTGCCTCGCGGGCGGCACCGGGAGGAAGGAAGGGGACGGTCATGAGCGGGTACACGCGGGTCGCGGTCGTCACGGGAGCGGACTCCGGCATCGGCAAGGCCACCGCCGTGGCGCTGGCGGAGCAGGGGTTCGATGTCGGCGTCACCTTCCACAGTGACCAGGAGGGCGCCGGGCGGACCGCGGACCTGGTGCGCGGTCTGGGCCGGGTGGCCGCGGTGCGGAGGCACGACCTGACGGACCCCGAGCGGGCGGCCGGGGTCGTCGATGAGCTCGCCGACGAACTGGGTGGCATCGGCGTGCTGGTCAACAACGCCGGCACCGGCTCGGCCGAGCCACTGCTGCGGATGGACTACCAGCACTGGCGGTCCGTCCTGGCCGTAGACCTCGACGGCGCGTTCCTGTGCGCGCAGCGGGCCGCCAGGCGGATGGCCGCCGCCGGCGGGGGCGGCCGCATCGTCAACGTCACCAGCGTGCACGAGGAGTATCCGAAGGTGGGGGCCGGGCCGTACTGCGCGGCCAAGGGCGGGCTGCGGATGCTCAGCCGGGTGCTCGCGCTGGAGCTGGCCGAGCACGGCATCACCGTCAACACGGTGGCTCCCGGGGAGATCGCCACCCCGATGACCGGGCAGGAGGACCAGCCGCCGCAGGACGGCAGCAGGCCCGGCTACCCGATCGACAGGCCGGGCGACGCCCGCGAGGTGGCCGCCGCGGTGGCCTTCCTCGCCGGGCCGGACGCGTCGTACGTCACCGGGGCGACGTTGTTCGTCGACGGGGGGCTCGGGCTGATGGGGCCGCAGGCCGCAGGGGCGCTCGGATCGGGCGACTGGCGCAGGACCTGAACGCCCCGGGTGCGGGAAACTTGCCGGGTGACCACCGCGAACGAACCGCCCGTGACCAGTCCCTCCATCGTGCTGCTCACGCTGGCGCGCCGGATCGAGTCGGAGCTCAACGCCGCCCTGGCGCCACTCGACCTCACCGTCAGCAAACTCGGGCTGCTCGGTCACATCTCGGGGGTGCCCGGGGCGTCGTTCAGCGATCTGGCTCGGATGTCCGGGACCACGGTCCAGAGCGTCCACGGCGCGGTGAAGGCGCTCGCCGCCGCCGGGCTGGTGCGCGACACCACCGCGCGGGCCGGCTCGGCTTCGGCGATCGAGCTCACGGCTGACGGCACGCGGCTGCTGCGATCGGCCAAGAAGGCGGTGGCCGTGGTCGACGAGCGGCTGTTCGGCCCGGCCGCGGACCCGATCCAGCGGCAGGTCGCCGATGCGGTCCGGGCGGCTTTCGACGGACTCTGACCCCTTTCAGGCAGCCTGAAGCTTTCACTGCTAGGCTTCAGGCTGCCTGAAGGTTACGGAAGGAGACCGTCATGGAAGCCGTACTGCTGTCGGTGCACGTGCTCGCCGGCATCGTGTTCGTCGGGGGCTCCGCCGTCGCGGCGAGCCTGTTCCCGCGCTACGCGCCGGTGGCGGCCGGCGCCGCGCCACCCTCCGAGGAGCGGAACCGGGCCGTGGCCGTCGCGCTGCACCGCATCACCCGCGGCTACGGCGTCTTCGGCCTGGTCGTGCCGGTGGTCGCGATCGCTCTGGCGCTCGTCCAGGGGCGGATGAGCGAGATCTGGCTCAACATCTCCATGGTCCTCACCTTCGTCGCGGGCGGCGTGCTGGCCCTGCAGATCTATCCGCGCCAGCGCGACGCGCTCGCCCGGCCCGGCGACGAGAAGGGGCTGCGCACGCTGTCCATGCTGGCCGGGATCTACAACCTGCTGTGGGCGGTCGTGGTCGTGCTGATGATCGTCCGCCCCGGCGGCTAGGAGCGGCCGCCGGTTCGGCCCGGACCCCCGGGGAAAGGGTGGTGTCATGGAACAGTTCGCCGCGATGCCGCTGGCCGGTTGGCAGGACACCAAGGAGACGTTGCATCGGTTCTGCCAGGTGGTGGGCAAGATCCGGCTCGCCTGCGCGGTCCGGCGCAACCACTGGTGGAACGCGCCGTTCCATGTCACCGGGCGTGGCCTCACCACCCGGCCGATGGGCCAGGTCGACGGCAACCCGATCTTCACCATCGACTTCGACTTCCTCGGTCACCGGCTGGTCGTCACCACCGTGGACGGGCGGGAGGTCTCGTTCGGGCTTCCCGGCGGGTCGGTGGCGTCCTTCCACCGCGACACCATGCGGGCGCTGGACAGCCTGGGGGTGCGGGTGAGCCTGGACCAGCCGCACCCGTTCGACCTGCCCGACGCGGACCGGCCGTTCGCCGACGACACCGAGCACGCGGCCTACGACCCGGTCATGGTCACCCGCTACTGGCAGATCCTCAGTCAGGTGAACCTGCTGCTGGAGGAGTTCGCCGCCGGCTACTCCGGCAAGACCAGCCCGGTGCACCACTTCTGGCACACCTTCGACATCGCCTGCACCCGCTTCTCCGATCGCCGGATCGACCAGCCGCCCGACGCCGACCCCGTCACCCGGGAGGCGTACTCGCGGGAGGTCATCAGCTCGGGGTTCTGGTTCGGCGACCCGGCCTTCCCCGAGCCGGCCTTCTACTCCTACACCGCCCCCGAACCCGAGGGCCTCGCCGACGAGCCGTTGACGCCCGGGGCCGCCCGGTGGATCACGCAGCGGGGCGGTCATCTGGCTGTGCTGCGCTACGACGACGCGCGGGCCGAGGCCGATCCGCGCGCCGCCGTGCTCGCCTTCTACGACAGCGCCTACCGCGCCGGCGCCCGGCTCGCCGGGTGGGATATCGCCCGGTACGCCTGCCCCGGCGGGGTCACCGATCCGCAGCTGGGCGCCGACCAGCCGGGGCGTGTCCCTCGATGACCGGGGCCAAGCCGTCGAGCAGCGGCTCCAGGGCGGACTCGAAGAGCCGGTCGAGGTCGAGGTCGAACCCGCCGGCCAGGTCGTCGACGACCCCGCGAAGGCTGGGGACGCGCCCGACCCGGTGATGGCCCGCTCCCGTCGGTGGCACCTTGGACTGATATGTCAGAAATTTGCGTCATTTCAGTTATGTCGCTAATGTCTCTCATATGGCTTATGAAGTTGAGTTGGCCTTCGCCGACGAGGTCGGACGTCACTTCGCCCGGCAGAACGCTCTGCCGCCGATGACCGGGCGGGTCGCCGGGTGGCTCATGATCTGCGATCCGCCGCAGCAGACCATCGCCGAGCTGAGCGAGGCGCTGCGGGCCAGTCGCAGCGCCGTCAGCGGCGCGGTCGCCATGCTCGAGGAGTGGTCCTGGATCCAGCGCTCACGAGCCGCCGGCGAGCGCGTGGACCGCGTCAGCCTGCATCCCGCGATCTGGCTGAGCATGGTGGACAAGCAGGCGGAGTACACCTCGCTCGGCGCGCTGGCACGACACGGCCTGGAAGCGCTCGGCGAGGCCCCCGCGGCCCGCCGGGCGCGCCTGCTGGAGGCCGCCGCCTTCGCCCGCTTCCTCGCCGGGCGGATGCCCGCGCTGGCGGCCGAGTGGCGGGACTACCGCGAGACCCTGCGCGCCTCCGGCGAGCTGCCCGCCGACTCAAGGACGAGCTGACCCACCCCGATGAGGAGATCACCGATGACCTTCGACGCCGCCCGCTGGCAGGCTCGCTTCGACGAGCTGCGCGCCGCCCACCATGTCCCCGGAGCCTGCCTGGCCGTGCTGTCCGGCGGCGACCTCCACGAGCTGGCCAGTGGTGTGCTGCACCGCGGCACCGGCGTGGAGGTGACGACCGACTCGCTGTTCCTGTCCGGCTCGATCGCCAAGGTCTACACCGCCACGCTGGTGATGCAGCTGGTCGACGCCGGGCTGCTGGACCTCGACGCGACCGTGGTGAGCGTGCTGCCCGAGTTCGCCACCCCGGATCCGGAAGCCACCCGGGCCATCACCGTCCGGCAGCTGCTCAGCCACACCGGCGGCCTGACGTGCGACTTCACCTTCGACTCCGGCCGGGGAGACGACTGCCTGGCCACCTACGTCAAGGCCGCGGGCCAGGTGGCGCTGGACTGCCCGCCGGGAACGGCCCTGTCCTACAGCAGCCTCGGCTACGTCGTGCTGGGCCGGATCGTCGAGGTGCTGACCGGGCAGACCTGGGACCAGGCGCTGAAGGACCGCCTGCTCACCCCGCTCGGGCTCGACCACTCGATGACGCTGCCCGAGGAGGCGCTGCGGTTCCAGGTGGCCATGAGCCACCTCGGGGACCCGGGCCAGGACCCCGATCCGGCGCCCGCCTGGGATCTGATGCCGCGTTCGGCGGGACCGTACGGCAGAGTGATCATCTCCGCGGGCGACCTCGCCCGCTTCGCCCAGATGCACCTCGACGGCGGGCGCGGCGTCCTGTCGGCCGACGCGGTCGCCGCGATGCGGCGCCGCGAGGTCGACAGCCCGGACAAATGGACCGTCAGCGCCGACGGCTGGGGCCTGGGCTGGACCCTGTACGACTGGAACGGCGTCTCCGGGTACGGCCACGACGGCGCGGCCATCGGCCAGTACTCCTACCTGCGCGTCGTCCCGCACGCCGGGGTCGCCGTCGCCCTGCTCACCAACGGCGGCGACGCCCGGCCGCTGTACGGCGAGCTGTTCCGCGAGTTGCTGGACGAGCTCGCCGGGGTGCGCATGCCGGAGCCGTTCGGCCCGGCGGCCGAACCGCCCGTGGTGGACATGTCGCGGCTGGTGGGCGACTACAGGCGTGAGGGGGTCGTCGTCACGGTCGCCCAGGACGACGACGGCGCGCGCATCCGCTACGCGTTCGTCGACGGCATGAAGGACTTCTCGCCACCGCTGGAGATGGACCTGGTGCCGGTGTCGGAGACGGTCTTCGCCGCGACGGGCGGCGGCTCCTCCTTCAGCGAGGAGCACGTGCCCGTGGTGTTCTCCACCCTGACCGACGGCACCGACTGCGTGTACATCGGCATGCGCGCCACCCCCAAGAGCGCGCCGATCAGCGGCTGAGCAGGTCCCGGAGGGCCTTGGCGATGTCGGCCGGCGCCTCCTCGGCCATGAAGTGGCCCCAGGTGACCGGGACGTGGCGCAGGTCCGGCGCCCAGGCTCGCCACAGCGCCGCCGCGTCGAAGCCGAGCGCGCTCCCCCAGTCCTGCTGGAGCACGGTGACCGGCATCCGCAGCCGGTTCCCGGCGGCGCGGTCGGCCTGGTCGTGCTCGACGTCGATCCCGGCGGAGGCGCGGTAGTCGGCCACGATCGAGTCCACGGCCGCGCGGGAGGCATCGAGGTAGGCGGCACGGACGTCGGGCGGGATCGCCCCCGGGTCGTTGGCCCAGATGTCCAGGAAGTGACCGAAGAAGGCGTCCGCACCAGCGGCTATCAGCTGCTCGGGCAGGCCCGGCGGCTGGGCCATCAGATACAGGTGGAAGCCGACGGCGGCGGTCGTGCCGTGCATGACGTCCCACATGTCCAGGGTGGGCAGCACGTCGAGGCAGGCCAGGTGGGTGATCGTCTCGGGGTGGTCCAGGCCGGCGCGGAAGGCGACCAGGGCGCCGCGGTCGTGCCCGGCCAGCGCGAACCGGTCATGCCCCAGCTCGCGGGCGAGGGCGACGACGTCGGCGGCCATGGTGCGCTTGGCGTACACGCTGCCGTCGGTCTCGGCCGGTTTGCCGCTGGCGCCGTAGCCGCGCAGGTCGGGGCAGATCACGGTGTGGTCGGTGGCCAGGTCGGCGGCCACGTGCCGCCACATCAGGTGTGTCTGCGGGAAGCCGTGGAGCAGCACGATCGGGCTGCCCGTGCCGCCGACGGCGGTGTTCAGTGACACGCCGTCGGCGACGGGGACCCGCTGATAGTCGAAGCCGGCGATGACAGGCGTCATGGTGTCGTCCTTCCGTAGGTTGCCTTCAGCCTGCCGGGCGTGAATGAGCATCCGGTCAGCGCGCTACCGTGGCCAGGAGAAGGGACGGTCGGAAGTGCGGGTCGAGTTCGGGGTGCTGGGGCCGGTGACGGCCTGGGACGACGACGGTCACGCGATCGCTCTGAAGGGGCCACGGCACCGCGCGGTGCTGGCCCGCCTGATCATCGCCCGCCGGCGCGTCGTCCCGGTCACCGACCTGGTCGAGGACCTGTGGGACGATCCGCCGCCCGGAGCGGTGGGGGCGGTGCGCACCTTCGTGGCCGCGCTGCGCCGCGCTCTGGAGCCCGAACGGCCGCCCCGCAGCCCCGCCCGGCTCCTCGTCACCGTCGGGCCCGGCTACGCCCTGCGCGCCGGGCCGGACGCGGTGGACGCCTGGCGCTTCGAACGGGCCGTGGCCGCCGCCGCGACGCTGCCTCCCGAGGACGGGCTCGACCGGCTGGCCGAGGCGCTGGGATGGTGGCGCGGGCCCGCCTACGCCGGGCTCACCGACCAGGACTGGGCCCGCACGGAGCGCTCGCGGCTGGCCGAGCTGCGGCTGCACGCCGTCGAACGCCAGGCCGAGACCCGGCTGACGCTCGGCCGGGACGCCGAGGCGGTGCCGGACCTGGACGCGCACGTGACCGAGCATCCCTGGCGCGAGGACGCCTGGCGGCTGCTGGCGCTCGCCCTCTATCGCACCGGCCGGCAGGGCGACGCGCTCGCCGTGCTGCGCCGGGCGCGCACCCTGCTGGCCGAGCAGCTGGGGGTGGATCCCGGCCCGGCGCTGCGCCGGCTGGAGAACGACATCCTCCAGCACGCCGACCACCTCGACCTCGCCTCCGGGCCCGGCAGGGCGGCGGCCCGGATCTGGGCGCAGACGGCCGCCGTCTACGACCGCACCGTCACCTCCGGCGCCAGGTCCAGGCTGGAGTCGACGGTGAGCATGCTGCGCAGCCTCGCGGTGACCGGCGGCACCGGCCTGGAAGCCGCGCGCCGGCACCGTCTCGCGGCCATCGCCGCGGCGGAGGAGCTGGGCGACGCCGACCTGACCGCCCGGGTGATCGGCGCCTACGACGTTCCGGCGATCTGGACCCGCTCCGACGACCCCCGGCAGGCGGCGCTCGTCGTGGCGGCGGCCGAACGCGCCCTGGGCGACACACCCGAGGACGCCGACGCGTACGGGGTGACGGGCCATCACGAGGTGACGGGCACGCACGGGGTGACGGGCACCCATGAGGTGGCACGTGCCCGGCTGCTGGCCACGATCGCCCTGGAGTCGCGCGGCACCTCCTCACCCCGCGGGCCCGAAGCCGCCCGGCAGGCCGAGGAGATCGCCCGCCGCCTGGACGATCCCGGGCTGCTGGCCTTCGCGCTCAACGGCGTGTTCATGCAGACCTTCGACCGGGCGGGCCTGGCCCCGCGGCGGGACCGGATCGGCGCCGAGCTGGTCGCCCTGTCCGCCCGGCACGGGCTGGTCACCTATCAGGTGCTCGGCCACCTCATCCGCCTCCAGGCACGCGCCGCGCTCGCCGACTTCGCGGGGGCCGACGCGCACGCGGCCGAAGCGGACCGGCTGGCCGGGCGGCACGAGCTGCCGCTGGCCAGGGTGTTCACGCAGTGGTACCGGGCGATGCGGCTCGCCGAGACCGGCCCGGCGTCCGAGGCCGAGGCGGCCTACCGGGCCGCCGCCGCGCGGCTGGACGGCGCCGGCATGCCCGGCCTGGAGCACGGCCTACTGCCACTCGCACTGCTGGGCCTACGCCTACGGCACGCCCTGCCCGACCGCCGCGACAACCGGGCCCGCCCCGCCCGGGATGACCGCCCCGGCGACCGGGCCCGGCCCGCCCCGGATGACCGCCGCGACGACGGGGATGGACCGGCCCCAACCGACCGCCTAAACGACCGGGAACCGCCCGCCCCGGATGACTCCGGGTGGAGTGGTCTGGTGGACGAGGGCGCCGATTGGGGGCCGTACGAGCCCTGGGCTCGTCCTCTGGTGCTGCTGACTCAGGGCCGGCGCGACGAGGCAGGCGCTGCGCTGCGCGAGGTCCCCGAACCGCCCCGCGACCTGCTGTTCGAGGCCCTGTGGTGCCTGATCGCGCGAGCCGCGATCGGCGTCGGCGACCAAGAGGCGATGCGGCGCGCGCACCACGAGCTCGCGCCCGCCGCCGCCGAGCTGGCCGGCGCGGGCAGCGGCCTGCTCACCCTCGGGCCGGTCGCCCAGCACCTCGCCGACCTCGCCACCGCCCTCCCTGACCTCCTTGACCTCACCTGACCTCTTACCTCCCTGACCTCACCGAGCTCACCTGAGCCGAGTCGTACGGCTACACAGGTTGGCGCATTCTTTCCCCGTGGCGGCCCAGGTCAGAGCATGCACACCAGTGCTTTTCCGGCAACTGGAGCGTAGGGTTGCGGTATCGAGCATTTCTCGCGCACCGGCATGCACGCCGGTGTCACCTGTGGCGACAGACCGCTCACATCTCCTTAGACGCTGGGCCCGCCGGCCATCCGGTGACCGCCCCACTTTCGCGCTTGTCCGAGAGGAGAAGCTGATGACCGTCACCGACACAGCCCCGCTCGGCGGGGCAGGCCCCGCCGAGCCGACCATCGTCCAGTTGTCCGGCGAGCTGGATCTCGTCACCTGCCCGGCGCTGCACGAGGAGTTGCTCCACGTCCTGCGCTCCAGCTCCCGCATGCTCGTCCTCGACCTGTCCGGCGTGACCTTCTGCGACGCCTGCGGGCTCAGCCTCCTCATCGACCTCCAGCAGTGCGCCCGGCAGCGCGGCATCATCCTCGCCCTGACGCAGCCGCGCCCGTGCGTGTCAAGGCTGCTGCACATCTCCGGCCTGGACCGCACCTTCCCCTTCGTGGTGTGAGCCGAAGGAGCGCCGGTAAGCGGCGGGGGTCGTCCGAACGATGCTGTGAAAGCGCCTGCGCAGGTTGGTGGCGGACGACAGCCCGACCCGTGCGGCGATCGTCTCGACCGGCAGATCGGTCTCCTCCAGCAGTGCCCGCGCCGCCGAGACCCGCTGGCCCAGCAGCCAGCGGCCCGGGCTGACACCGAGCCGGCCGGCGAATCTGCGGGCGAGCGTGCGCGGCGAGACCCCGGCCCGTGCGGCGAGGTCGTCGACGGTGAGCGGTTCGTGCAGCCGTTCGGCGGCCCAGTCGAGCAGCGGGGGCCAGGGAGTCGGGTGCCCGGCCGGGAGTCACCGCGTACTGCAGCTGCCCGCCTTCGCGGTGCGGGGGCATGACCATGTGCCGGGCGACCTGCGCGGCGTAGGCGGCGCCGTGGTCGGCACGGACGAGGTGCAGGCAGAGGTCGATGCCCGCGGCGGTGCCCGCGCTGGTGGCCACGTCGCCCAGGTCGGCATAGAGCGTGTCGGCCTCGACCAGCACCTCGGGGAAGCGGGCGGCCAGGTCGGCGGCCATCCGCCAGTGGGTGGTGGCCCGGCGGCCGTCGAGCAGTCCCGTCTGGGCCAGGAGGAAGGCGCCGGAGCAGAGGGCGACGATGCGCGCCCCGCGCCGGTGGGCCCGTCGTACCGCGTCGATCACGGCGGGGCCGGCGGGTTCGTCCGGGCGCTGCCAGCCGGGGATCACGACCGTGCCCGCGGTCTCCAGCGCCGCCAGGCCGTCGGGCACGGCCATGTCGTAGCCCGCCAGGGTCGGCACCGCCCCGGGACGTTCGGCGCACACCCTGAAGTCGTAGCGGGTGGGCAGGCCGGGCCGGGACACTCCGAAGACCTCGGCGGCGCACGCCAGCTCGAAGGTCGACTGCGGGGGCAGGACGAGGGCGACCACCCGGTGCGGGCTCATCATGGCAGGAATGTACCTGCACGCGTCAATCCAGACGCTGGGCCGGGTGCCGCCCACCGGCCACGATGAGGGCATGACACACGAACCCGATGACATCCAGGTCACCCAGGTGGACGAGGTCGAAGCGGTCGAGGTGGCCCCCGGGATCGTCCGGCGGCGGCTGCCGGCCACCGCATGGGCCCGCGGCTGGATGTACGACTTCGCGCCCGGCGCCGAATGGCCCGAAGTGGACGTACACGAAGGAGAGGAGCGTTATTACGTCGTGTCGGGAGAGTTCCTCGACAGGGGGCGGCGGCTCGGGCCGGGCAGCTATGTGGTGTTCGCGCCGGGCAGCGCGCACCGCCCGCGCACCGAGACCGGGGCACGCATGCTCGGCATCAGCATCCTGCCCCGGTAGGACGGTCAGGCGCCGAAGAGCTTGTGCACCTCCGGGTCGACCTTCAGGCCCAGGTCGGGCTGCCCCAGCCAGTCCAGCGTGACGGCGGCCGCCTCGGCGCGCTCCTGCAGGCTCAGCCGCATGCCGTACACCGACAGCAGGAAGGCCTGCAGGGAGTCGATGCCGAAGAACGCCAGCACGGCCTCGTCGCCCAGGCCCAGGATCTGGTGGGGGCAGAACCAGTCCCCGCCCGGCAGGGGGTCGGGCAGCGGCTTGCCGATCCTCAGCACCACCGGTGCGCGGGTGCCGTCCTCGGCGACGGCCTCCACCTGGCGCTCGGCGACGACCTCGCCCAGCTCATACGTCTTCGGCATTCGTCCCCCACTCGGCTTCTGACGCGGTTCCGAACACGATAGCCAGATAAGGCGACAGATCCCCGCTCGAGGCGGACCGGAGTTGACCTTGACGCGACGGCAGGGGAAGAGGGTCTGACCAAGTCTGTGGGGGTCGGACGGGGAGCCTTTTACCTGCACCGGCGCCTCTGGCCGTCGATGGCCGCCCCCCTGGTCGGAGGGCATTGGCTCCCCTGTTTGGCTCCCGGCTAGACCACGACCGGGCGGCTGACCGGGCGGCTTGAGTGCCGCCCAGTATGACCTCAGGAATTCAGCGGTTCTGGAACCACCAGATGATGCCCGCGACGATTGCGGACCCCACGGCTCCCGCGATGGCACGCGCGGCGCTGACCATCGCCGCCTCGTAAAGACGGCGGATCATGCTCTTCTTGCTGGTGTCGGTGTTGTCGTTGTTGTTCATGATGCCCCCTCATGGAGGGTCCCGCCCCGATGACGGAACCTTGAGGGAGAGCTTGCGCGCCCCGGGACATCCCGTCGACGGATTCCGGGCACTGCGGTCATACTGAGTCTCCAGTTCCAGGTCACGTGCATGTCCGGACGCGTCCGGAGCGGACAGAGGCGTAAGCGATCCCCGGCCGTAGGGGGGGTGAATCACAGTGGCAGAGGCCGCTCGTGCGCTCTATGACCAGCTGCGCGCGCTTGAGGCGCGTGCCCAGTCCGCCCGTATGCGTGCGGGCCAAGTTGGCTCACGCCGCGAGGCCGCCAATGAAGTTAGGAAGACTTCTAATATCACGCTGAGCCCGCAGCGCATTAGCGACTGGCTAGCGAAGGATCCGGAAAAAGCACAAATTCCTCTGCATCGGGACTTCCCTAAGGTTTGGGAACTTGTAAAAGTGTGGAGCCGCTGGGCCGGCACTCCGCCCCCCGATCAACGAGTCTGGAAGAGGCTAGTGGAGAATGCTCAACCACTTCGTCTCCCACGAGGCGAAACAGGCGCGAGCGACGCCATTCTGCGAGACTACCGAGATCAGGTAATTAATCGATATGGTTTCCTAACCTTGGCAGGCATCCCGGTCGAGTCAGATAATCTAGAGCTCGGCAGGATTCGCCTGAGCTCAGTCTATGTCAAATTGGAGGCCCTGCCAGAAACTGGAAGAACGCAAGAAGGCCCCATAGAGATTCACTTGGGCTCAGATGGGTCACACAACAAGCCTCGTGAGGCCGTCATTAAAACCGCTGAATGGCTATGGCAGCAGTCACGTTTGGACGAACGCCCTAATGAACACAGGGCGGCTATTGTCCCAGAAAATATAGTCCGGCACGGCCCGCCATGTGTTGTCATACTCGGCGTTCCGGGCTCTGGAAAATCCACAATGATGCGAATGCTAGCGGCACGCCTAGCCAGCGGCGATGACGACTATGTGCCTATCTATGTAAATCTGGCTGAGGCTGAAGTATCAGATTCGATATCCCTTCAAGATGCGGCATTGAATCAAGCTGTGGCCCTGTTGTACGGCGACGGCAGTAGATCCCGGACTAGAGAAGCCCTGGAGCGAGCTATTGAGGAAGATCATGTTTGTTTTCTCTTTGATGGGCTGGACGAGGCACATTCCGATCAAGACAAGATTTGGGAAGAGTTGCGCGTTATAGGAAGCACGATTGACATGAACGCATCGCACGCTCGTGTTGTTGTGACTTCCAGGCCGTCAGGATATTCAGCCCTACCCTTCGCTCATTATAGAATACTCCCTCTCCTTCCCAGAGACTCTCAATTGTTTATCGAGAAGTGGTTCACTGTTCTTGCCAGCATGAAAGGGCCGACACTCGAGAATCCAGAGGACTGGATACGCAATAATGTGGCGTGGCTTAGCGATCAACTTGAGGCACGCCCACAGCTCCGGGATATCGCATCGAATCCCCTGATGCTTACCTTCCTAACCCTCTATGCCGGAGAGGATGTACGAAAAGCGCTACCCAACTATCGCAAGGATCTGTATCGCGACTATATAGAGAAGCTGTTTGCAAGTTGGGAGTCCCGTCGACGAAGATCTGGATACACTACTACGGAGCAAACAGGAGAGTATTCAAGAACCTTCTACACTTGGTTCATTTATCAGGTGGCTAGGCGAATTCATATGGGTTACTATGGAAGAAGTCCAGATGACTCGCCTACCGAACAACGGCTGGTTTCGTTGCTGCAATTGGATTTGCAGCAACACTGGGACGTCGGGCGCAAGGGCGAATCTCTAACCAAGGATGGTTTGGAATTTTGGAGAACAGCTGGCCTATTGAGGAAAACGCAAATTCTAAAAGGAAAGGAATGGTATCTTTTCCGGCATCAAACATTTCAGGAGTACGGCACAGCTCGCGCTTTGGCCGAACAGTACGCGACATCTCCAGATGACCTTTGGGAAGAGCTTAAGAATTATAGGCACATGGCGGCCTGGGCGGAGGTTATCCCGTTGACGATGGGTTGCCTGGCAAACTTCGGCGTAAAGTCAAATTCCTTCATTAAAGCTCTCCTAGCGGATAATGGGAGCGGCAGGATCAATGATAGAGAAGGCGTATATCTTGCGGCTAGATGCGTCGCCGACGGCGCCGATATTGACCCAGAGCTGACTGAAAGGCTATTGTCGATACTTTCCCAGAAGGCGACATCGGGGCACGATGACGCATTTGTAGCTTTGAGCTCGATCGGGTGGTGTCATCCGGACGAGGTAGCCAAGGCGCTAGATGATATCAGTGAAACGCAAACTGATGGACGAACTCGTCTACGTGTGGCAGAGACAAAGGCCAAGATGCTGCCCAGAAGCGAGGCAATTGAATGGCTGTCAGGTGTGGCGCATGACAACGCTCTAGAGCCGAGGTACCGGCTCACTGCCGCTTGGGCACTAGGACGCCTTGGTAACAAGGAGGAAGCGGTCATCATTATGCGTGAACTTCCTCGTTCCGCTGATGTACAGCTAGACAAGTCTCTTATGATCGAGGCGCTAGGCGAGTTTGGAATTTATGAGGCTATCGAGGTGCTAGAAGAGCTTGGAATGGATTCAGAACTTGATCAATATTACCGGCTTAAGGCTGCCCGCATGCTGTCGAAACTAGACAAGAATGAGCTCGCCGATCAAATTCTTTCTTCCATGATAAAGAGTTTCAACACCTCATTCGTGCCAGGGATTGCGGTCGAAATAATTAGAGAGCAGGCTATGATTAGCGGAAGGATAAGCTCCAACAACGAGAGGGAGTCGAGTTAGATGACAGACGAAAAGTCTCTACTCATACATGTCGCAGAGAGCGAACGAGCCGACGAATATGACCGCTTCAATGCGGCAGCTACGCTAGCTGAGCTAGGATATAAAGAGGAGGCAGTTAAAGCATTTTCTATTATACGCAGTACGGATGACATAGACACGAAGGTCTACGAGAGCGCAATCGAAGCTGTCGAGCAATTGCGGCGAGGTGAGATCCCAGACCAGATCGACAGGGGGGTAATGCCGGCGCCAATCATGCCTGATAATTACGAGTTTCCTCCGCGTCCCCTGTAGGGAAACTCTTGGCGGATGCATTCAGGCGGGTGCCTCCTGCGCCTACGTGTGGGACGCTGGATGGGCACCGTGCCTGGGCGGCCTTGCACGCCCTACGCCCAATGGCCAGAGTCTCCGAACGATACCATCGCGATGACCCGCCGCAGAGAGCAGCGACCTGCTATGGAAGGCACGCAAGATCGATTCTAGATAGGACGTACGCGATCGCGTGGGGTTTCTTTCTTCCTTACTCGCCCAAGGAAGATGCACCCTCTCCGTCTCCAAGCCTCCCATAACCGCCACCGTCACCGTCACCGTCACCGTCACCGTCACCGCCACCGCCACCGCCACCGTTAACAGTAGCCACTGAACCGGAGTTGCGGGCCGCTGATGTCTGGTTGAGCACCTGAGCTTCCGGCGTCGTGAATGCGGCATAGGCCGCCCCTCCCCTGACCAGTCAGGAAGACCGGCTCCCCGGCTTGACCTTGACGCGGCAAGGGGACACCTCGACGCTTCGGAGTGAGGAGGACAGGAGCTGTTTCTGCTCACCAACTCCCCTAGCAAGGGTTCACCTGATGACTTATCATTCCGTAAGGATGGCGAGCACTAACCCATCTCATACCAGGCACACTTTTTGGAAAGAGAATTCTGATGGCCAACATTAAAGGCGCCACAAAAAATGCCGATATGGCTAGCCATGCTTTCGAATTTATGGAAACGATGATGACGTTGCATGAGATGGCGCTGTCTGAGGCAATCGCCATCGACGAAGTGCGAGATTCGCAGCGGCGACTAAAGCAAGTCATGGATTCTATATCGACAGATGATAACCAAGATCAGCTTAAGAGCTGGGGAGAGCAATATGATGCAAGCATGTCAGCTGCGCTCGACATCACAAATCCTGCTGAACGCAAGCAAGCTGAGTTCGCCGTTCGCGAAAAAGGCCGCGGCGACTTGGCCCTTATCCTTCGAGATCAGGGCGATGTCGGATTTGCTGCAGTATCGGCTCGCCTGAATCTTGCCATCCTGCAGATCACGAAGCGTCCACGGCCGCGGGATCTTATTCTTAGATCCGTTCTTATTGCATCCGTAAGTGCAATCGAGTCACTGCTTGCTGAATCGTATCGAGCGCGTCTACGCCATCAGCCGCCGGAGAGCCTTGGCGCGGATAAGGAGTTCAGCCTTTCCGAACTGTTGAGTTATGGCTCAATCGAGGAAGTAATTAATTCTCTGATTGAGCGCAAAGTCGATATAGCCCTACGTGGGGGCATCGACGATTGGGCAGCCCTGTACGAGAAGTATGGGATTCGCTTCCGTGAACTCTGCATAGACTGGGATTCGATAGTAGAAATATTCCAAAGACGCAATGCCTTTATTCATACACAAGGAAAGGTAAATGCGACATATTCGCGAAAGGTCAAAAATAGCCCTCCGATAGGCGCCCCACTGACGCTAACCAGCGACTATATAGGAGATGCGATATCGAATATCACAACCTTGGGATCGTTGGCGGCCACCAAAAGTTGGCTCTCTCTCGATAGTTCTGCCACCATGGCGGCCACGGGACATGTCTATCTCTATCTCGATGATCTAATGGAAAATGAATACTGTCTGCAGTCAGAACGATGGCAGACTTCATAAAGAATATTGAAAATACATTAGATGTACGCTTCACACTTCGCTCAATTGCGTGGCTAGCTCAGAAGAAGCTGAGCGGGCTTGCGGCAATAAGAAAGGACGTTGAAAAGTGGGACACTTCAGCACTCAAGCCGTCGTTCGCCTTCATGCAGTTAATATTACTCGAACGGTGGGACGAGGCCATCTCAATTTTAAAGGATTCTCGCGATAGGGGCGAACTTTGGGTGACGAGCGCTATTAAAATGCCGCCAGTACGCTACGTGGAAGAGGCTACCGAGCGTGTAGCTTTCGCCCTCTCGTCATAACTCAAATCTTCACATTGTGCACATCTTTCGACCTAATTGCGTTTGGCCAGCGTCGTAAAGATTCCTCCCAGGTAGGGCCTTCACGGTCGGATGGCTCGGGGGTTGGTTCGATCGCGACGGGGAAGATACTAGTTGCTAGACTAATACGGTTTGGCTTCCGCCTGGATGCCCATATCGCGAAGGGTCGCGACAGAGAAGCCGAGGTCTGGGATCGCTTCAATCTCGCTTGGCGATGCATCCCACCGAATTGGACCTCCTGACGTGGCGTTGCAACGTACGATCGCTTGAGCACGAGCAATACCGGAGAGAAACTACAGGCGTTCATTCATCCGTTGGTCGCAGTGAGGGACACCAGGAAGGTTCCATGGCGAACTACGTACAAGTCGTGACGACTGCGGAGAGCCGTGAGGACGCGTATCGACTTGCTCACCAGCTCGTAGGCTTGGGATATGCGGCGGTAGTTCAGGTGAGTGGGCCTGTCGTGTCGGTCTATCGGCATGATGGTGTCGGGGTTGAGGCCCAGCAATGGCAACTTCTCCTGCGGACGGTGAGCACGCACGTTCGTGCGGTCGAGGAGCACATCCGAGCGCATAAAGCTCAGGATGTGGCCGAGATCGTCGTGACGCCCATCGTGGGCGGCGATGACGATTACCTCAAATGGATCGATGGGCAAACCGGCGGACTCACGCAGTGATCGCCCTGATAAGGGCGGCGCTGTCGGTGAGGTCAGGGAACACGATGTCCGCGCCCACTGCCTTGAGGTCGGTGGCGCTGCTCTTGCCCGAGGCGATTCCAATCACGTGCGCCCCGCCATCTCTGCCCGCGATCACGTCCTGAGGTGTGTCCCCGATGACCACAGTGGTTGCCGGCGTATAGGTCAGCCTGTTCTTGTAGTAGGCGCGGTCACGGGCAATCGCAACGAGGTGAGCGCGAACGGGATCGTCCTCACCGTATGCGCCAATTTCCAGGTCTAGGTATCGATCCAAGCCGAAAGCCTTGAGCTTGGCCTGGGCTGATGCTCTCGTGTTTCCGGTCAGCACGGATTGAGACATGCCTGGTACACGTTCCAGCGCTTGAAGCGCGTTGAGCGCTCCTGGTAGGACACGGCCGCGTAGACGGAGTTCGTGTGCCCGCTCTTCATACCTTCGCGCTTGGAGGTCGATGAAGCGCGCGAAGTATTCGTCAGAGCGCGGGATTTCGTGCAGGTCGAGCGTGTCGGCGAAGATCACGAGTTCGGTCCGCCCGCTGACCTCAGCCATGTCCTTCATGGGAGTCCCAGTCACCTGGGCGAAGGCGTCTGCGAAGACTTCCCGCCCCACCCCACCCGTTTCGATCAAGGTGTGATCGATGTCCCAGAGAACGAGCCGGTTCATGGCCACAGGACCCGCCCTTCCGACTGAGTTAGACGATGCGCTCCAAGAGTCTCACGTAGACGGGCTTTCCGGCCTACCGTGGAGAACGATGATTCACGGCGCGCTGGTGACCGGACGTACGGGAGGCCAATGCTATGGGTTCGCCGGAGATCCCCATTGGTGAACGGATCAAGTTCTACTGAACGGCGTCCAACAAGTCGCAAGCCGTCGTGGCCGGCCTGGCGGGCATCAGCGAGAACTACCTGAGCCAGATCGAACGAGGGTTGCGCACCCCCACCATCGACAAGCTGCACCAACTCGCGCGGGTGCTCGATGTTCCGATCGCCGTCCTGATCGGAGAGCCCTCCTTCGAGGACGACAGTGTCCTTCATCCGGTGGCTGCCACCCTGCAACGCGTCCTGACAGCCCACGAGAGCGCGCCCGAAGAGGCGCCCGACCTTGCCACGCTGAGAGGGCAGGTGGACACCGCATGGGGGCTGTGGCAAGGATCGACGAACCGGTTTACCGAGGTCAGCAAGCTCGTACCTGACCTCACGCGAGAGGTTCAGGGCGCCGTACGCGCCCTCCGCGTGTCCTCGGATGCGCAGGCACGCCGCGAGGCGTACCAGATCGCCACTGACCTGTACTTCCTCTTGCGGACCTTCACCAAGCGCGTGGGGCGCATGGACCTGTCCCTCATGGTCGCCGACCGAGCGGTGACGACCGCCGAGTCAGCCGACGACCCGCTGAGGCTCGCCGCCGCGAAATGGAACCTTGGTCAGATCCTCCTCTCCCAGGGAGAAGCGGAGGGCGCGGAAGACGTGGCCCTCCGATCCATTGAAGATCTCCGGCGAGAACTTCCCACCCGCACTCCTGATCAGGCAGCGCTAGAGGGTGCGCTATGGCTGGTCGCGGCTATCGCGTCAGGCCGGCGACATGACCACTGGACCGCGCGCGAGCGTGTGCAGGGACCCGCCACCGACGCAGCGCGCGAGGCGGGAGAGGGCAACGTCTTTTGGACGGTGTTCGGCCCTTTGAACGTCGGCCTGCACACGGTCAGCGTGGAGATGCAGGCGGGAGAAGTCGCAGAGGCGCTGTACGTCGCTGATCGCCTCGACGTCAACCAGTGCCCGTCCCTGGAGCGCCGCATGACCTTCGCTTTGGAAGTCGCGCGCTGCTACGACCAGCGACAGGAGGACGCGGCGGTCATCTTGCATCTGATGAACGCCGAAGCCAGCGGCCCAGAGGACATGCGCTACAACACCCTCGCTCGCGACCTGGTGCGATCGCTGCTCAAGCGCGCTCGCCCGACCTTCCAACCCCAGGTGCAAGCCATCGCCCGACGAGTCGGCCTGCTGGGGTAGCCCGCGCTGAGAGCGAACCCGCGCTCTCAGCGCGGGTTGACGCCCCTCTCCCGCCCTACGGTCAAAGCGCACTTTGACCGTAGGCGAAGGGAAGGGGGGCAAGATCGCATGAGACCCGCGTTCGAGGTCGTCACCGACTCAGAGCACTCGACAGTGCCGGACGATCTGAAATCTCGCGTCTTCCTGCTCCCGCTTGCCCCAGAGGCAAGCTATGCCGCACGGCAGTGCATTCGCGAGGTGCTGACCGTATGGCGGTTGCCCGACTTGGTCGAATCCGCGCGATTGCTGGCCACTGAGCTGGTCAAGAATGCCGTCCAGCACGCCGCTGCTTGGGGCGACTCGGATCTACCGGTGCGCCTCTTGCTGATGTACACGGCGCGGACGCTGCGGATCGAGGTTCGAGACCCTGATCCGCACAGACTCCCGGTCTGGCGAGTCCCTGCGGAACTCTCCGAGTTCGGGTACGGCGTGCCGCTGATGCACAGCATCGCCGACAGGTGTGGCGTGCGCATCCTCAAGGACGGCAAGGCCGTGTGGTGCGAGGTCGACCGACCCGAGAATCCTTCCCTTCCCCGGCTCCCACGTACTGGCGGAAAGGGGCGGTTCTCATGAGTGAGCAATCGGACTTGCGCTGGGCGGAGGGGGACCCGGCTCACCTGCTTGAGGAAGGGATGAGCTACGTACGCGCGTGGGCGCGGGCGCAGCAGGCGGCGACCAGCCTCAAGGACGGCTTGGCCAGCCTCGGACGCGCCGAGACTATGCCCTACCTGCGCGCCGACGTGAACGAGTTCGGCGCGGGGTTCGTGGAGCTTGGACGCGTATCGCCCGAGACGGCCGCGCTGATCGCTCACGCGTTGGAGCAACTGGCCATCGACGAGAGGCGAGACGAATGCGCGGCATGATCAACCCCAGCACGCCGAGCGTGGGAATGACCGACGCCGGGTTGAACGCGATCCTTCGAGCCGCCGAACAGAACCTACGCGAGGTCGTGGCAGGGGCAGCAGTCTTGCAGGACTGGCCGGCCCGCCAGCTCTCGGTGCTGCGCAACACCTATCCCGCGTGGGAGATCGACCGTGCGGAGGACCCGTCCGGCCTGATGTGGTGGACGGCTGAGCTGCGTCAAACGTTCACGTTCGAGATAGCGGCGGCCGGGGTCATTAAGACCGTGCGGGAGTCGGACGCCATTGCGCTCGCCTCGACGCTGGCCTGGCAGTCGGCCCTGTTGCATAACGCGCGATCCGCCTAGAGCTACCCTGGCCCGCCGGCTGTGGGTGCTGCAGGCGGCGGGCCAGGGATCCAACCCCAACACATCCGCGCTCGAAGGCCAGGCCCACGCGACCCCAGAGGGCGGCCGTCAGCGCGAAGTGACAGGGACCACGACGTCATAAGCAGGCGCGGCGGTGGCGCGGCCCCCAACACCCCAGGTCCCACCGCCGCGCCCCCTGGAAGTGATCTCACATGTACCAGTGGGTTCCGTACATCCCACCGGGCCGCGCGCTCCCTCGCGTGCTCGAATCGTCCTGCTGTGAGGAGTTCATCCTCTCCTACGAGGGCGGTGAATTCTTCGTTCGACGCCGCGCCGAGAGCGGGGGCTACGAGGAGACGGCGAGAGGAGGCTACGGGCGCGCAGTTAGAGCCTGGATGGATCTCGCCGCCGGACACCACCATGTGGGAAGGGCAGCGTCATGATCGGCGACGCCGTCCGCATAGTCGCCATGTTGTGGGTCACGGGCACCGCGTTGAGCCTCCTGCCGACGCTGGAAGCCAGAGCCAGGCTCACCAGGCGCGATCCCGCGCAGATGTGCAGAGGATGCCGGGCACGCCGCCAAGCGCAGGAGCGGTCCGAACGCGAGTGGGGGAAGGTCGCGGGCGGCGCGGGGGCGGCACTCATGATCCTTGCCGCTGCAACGCTTTGGTGGGTTGTGCCCCTGCTCCCCACCCTGCGACAACTGGCAGGCTTACCACATCAGCCCCGATGTGTAGGGCGCCGTTGTGCAGCGCACTTCCGCTATGACCATCTCAACGGTGTGTAATGCCTAGCGTCCCTTGAGTCGGGTGACAGGGATGCTGTAGACCGCTTCCAGCGCGTCACCCCGCACAACGATCTCTTCCAGCGCGACCGGGCGCTTGTCCAGGGCGGCGACCCGTGTGATGTGGAGAACCGGCACTCCCGCCACCGACTTGAGCGTGTCCGCCTCGTCGGGCAGCGGCATTCGCGCCCGGACGTGCTCCTGCCATACCAGACGTCCGTGCGCGTCGAAGTGTGCGTACACCTCGGAGGGCGACGGCAGAGACGGATCGTCTGCCCATGGGGTGTCCTGCGCCACGCTGAACGGAACGATCAGACGGTGGGTCCGCATGACGCCCTCAGCGTTCTGGACTGTCAGACGGACCAGCATGGGCTCACCGGGCGGAATGCCGAGGAGTTCTGCTTGGCCCTGCATCGCGTTGATACGCACGTGAGACGGTGGCTCGACGTCCTGCCAGCCTGCCCCATCGGCATCCTCATAGGAGCCCTCCGGAGTACGGATCAAGCTCCGCTGCTCAGCACGGGCCGGACGCGCTGTGGGCGATTTGACGAACGTGCCGCGAGGGCGCTGCACCTCGACCAGGCCGGCGCTCTTCAGTTCGTTGATGGCGTTGCGGATGGTCGGGCGGGAGAGGCCGAATTCCTCGGCTAGCTGTTGCTCGGAGGGGAGCGGCTGTCCAGCAGGGAAGGTGCCGTCGAGAATGCGTTCCTTGAGGTAGTCGGCTACCTGCTTCCATCGTGAGACAGGGGCCTTGATCTCCACCATTGAGGCTCCTAGCTGGGGCTACGCGGTGCCCCGGGCTTTCCGATGCTTTATTGATAAGCACTCTTGCACAACGTACTACGTTGGCCGTAACGTTGCAAACGTTCAACGTACTACGTTGACCGTAGGACCGGTCAGCGCGGCCCCTGTGAGAGGAGCTGATCCCTATGACCACCCAACACGAGACTGATCGCCGAACCCGGGTGATCGCGGACCTGCGCAGCCTCGCTGACTACCTGGCGGCGCACCCGCAGGTACCCGTTCCGCGCTTGGGCTGCGTCAGGATGTCGGTTCACCCGTTGTACGACACCGACGCGGCCACCGAGTCTGAAGCGATCGCGGAGGTTGAGCGCGTTGCCGCTCTGCTGAACACCCCGGTCACGGTGGAGGACGGTCACCACGTCGCGACCAAGGAGTTCGGCACCGTCAGCTATGAGTTGACGGTCGTCACCGAGGAGGCGCACGCCCGCTCCCACGCGCGCAGGTCCTACGAGAACGCCATCATTCTCGATCAGGGCATGGAGCTGTGACCCATGGACATCGCCCTGCTCGTCATGTTTGCGGGAACGCTGCTGATGATCTCCGTCCTCTTGTTCTTCGCCGTACTGGTCGTCGCGATCAAGCGTGAGGACAAGGGCCACCTCCCTGACAGGGCCGCCTCTCCCACGGGGGCGATGAGCCGCCGTGTTCTGGGCACCTACGCGCACCGCTCCCACCGAGTGACCAGAGCGGAGGTGAGAATCTGATGCGAACCCTGCCGATCACGCTTCCGCTGGCGCGCGGCTGTATCTGCGGTGCCGCCGTACACCCTGGTCAGAGGCGGTGCACCAAGTGCCGCGCACGTGCCCGCTGGCATCGGCGCAAGGCGCACCACGACGGCATCTGACCGTTTGCTACCCGGCGGCATCCGGGGCGACCGCGCCGCCCCTGGAACGCACCGCCGACTCCCCATGCCCTCCCGTGAGAGGAGGTGAGGAACCTCGTGGAAGTGACTGTCCCACTGGTCGTGATTGTGGGCGTGATCGTGTTCATCTCCTGGCGCTACCTCGGCTTGCGCCTGTGGCACGCGATCATCGCGCTCATATTCGGCTTCCTGCTGGCCGCGACCACGCTCGCGCCCGGCATCCGCACCGTGATTCACGGCATCGCGAAGTGGATCACCGGCCAATGACCCCCGACCTGTAAGGAGGGATGCCTAGTGCCCAACCGTCACCCCTACCCGCATACCGATCTCCAGGAGGTTGCGAACCGCAACTACACCGCCGCTCAGCTCCTGGCGGCACTCACCCGAGACCCCCTGCCCCTGCTCCCCGTCTGGGCGCACGTGATCGCCGCCCTCGACGACATCGAAGCTCTTATCGACGAGATCAGCGGCCTACGCGCCGAACTGGCCAGCGTCCGCTACCAACGCGCCAACGCCCTAGCGGCCATGCGCGCCACCCTGGCCGCCGACCACGACGGGGATGATGACCCCCTGTACTACGTGCGCGACGAGCTGCACGCCCAAACCATTACCGATCGGCCAGCGGGTGAGGGCCGATGAGCAGGCACCGGACATCGCGTTACGAGATGCGCCGCAATGCACGCCGGATGCGCCGCTACGGCATCCAACCCGTCGCCACGGTCAATGACCTGGAGGTCGCGCCCCTGGTCATCGTCAGCATCGCACGTCTGATCTGGCGTTACCGGTCCGAACTCGCCCCGCTCATCGTCGCCGGATCTGTCCTGCTCAACGGCATGATCCTTCGCCATTGGTTTCCTGAATGGTGGCCTACCGTCCTGATCAGCACGATCGGGATGGCCAGCGCACTGGCCATCGGGGGCCGATGGGTCAACCTGCCTCGTCCGATCGAGCGCGGCTATGCCGCCTTCACCACAGCGTTCGCGGGAACGTGGCTCACGCTGGCCGCCCACTTCGGGCCCTTCACGGCACCCCTGCCCGCCGTGCTGGGCATCGGCTCGTTCGTGCTGGCCGTGCCGTGGTGGGCGCACCGGCGTAGGCGAGCCCGCGTGCGGGTAGAGCGCACGCTGGCCGCCTGGCCGGACATCGCTCAAGCCGTCGGCCTGGCCGGATCCCGCATCCAATCGGCCATGGTCGACCTCTGGGGCTACCGCGTCCGCCTCAAGCTCGGACGCGGCCAGACCGTGGAAGACGCGATCAAGCAAATGCCGGCGCTTGAATCCGCCCTGCACACCCGGCGCGGCGCGATCCGCATCCAACCCGTTCCCGAACTGGCCAACCGCGCCGACATGCGGGTAGTCGAAAAGGACCCGCACGCCGACGCGATCCCCTGGCCCGGTCCATCCATCACGTCGGTAACCCAACCCGTCAAGCTGGGCGTGTTCGAGGACGGGAGCCCCGTGCGCGTGTCGCTGAAGCGGCGGCATGGGCTGTTCGGCGGCATCGCGGGAGCGGGCAAGTCAGGTGGCGTGAACGTCCTTCTGGGCGACCTCACCGCCTGCCCCGACGCGATCATCTGGGGCATCGACCTCAAACGCGGCATGGAACTCATGCCCTGGGTATCCTGCCTCGATCGGCTCGCCACCACACCACAGGCGGCAGACGCGCTGCTGGCCGATGCCGTCGCCATCCTCGACGGCCGCGCCGATCACCTCACCCAACAGGGCTTGCGCGTCTGGGAACCTCACCCCGACGCACCCGCCCTGATCATCCTGATCGACGAGTACGCCGAACTGATCGAGGAAGCACACGGGGCAGAGCGCTACACCGACTCCATCGCGCGGCGGGGGCGTGCTCCTGCCGTGACCCTGGTAGCGGCCACGCAACGCCCCTCACAGCGCGCCATGGGCAAGGGGGCCGTGCGCTCGCAGATGGACATCCGGCTGTCCTTCCGCGTACGCGAACAACGCGACGTGGACCTCATCCTCGGACAAGGCATGCTCAAAGCCGGATGGCACGCCCACCGCCTCGACGCCCCCGGCAAGTTCCTGATCAGCGCACCGGAACACGACGTGCCCCGACGCGCACGGACCTACCTGCTGGACGATGAGGGCGTACAGCGCACTGCCGAGCGCCACGCACCCAACCGTCCCCTACTGGACGCGATCTCTGCCGCTGCCCTGGAGGCGCACGAGGCGCTGAAAACCTCCCAGAGTGCGACAAGGCCATCGCCGCGGCACGCCCGTTCCAGCGCCCCTCAGGAAGCGGACATGGCCCTCATCGCGGCCCTCGACACCGCCCCGGACGCGGGGGCGTCGGTGGGAGATCTGATCACCGCAACCGGCATGAGCCGTCCCACGCTGTACCGGCGGTTGGGTCACCTCGAACGAGAGGGCCGTGTCCGCCAGGTAAGCCGGGGGTTCTGGCGCTCACGGCGAGACAGCGACCCCAAGTAGTCGGCCACTTTCCGTAATCGTCTCAATGTCTCAGTCTCACGCGCGCCTGCACCTAAGGGGTAATAGACGCGCTGAGACGAGACAGTGAGACAAACACGGAGCGTAATTTCCTACGAAGCACAGGAGCCGCAGAGAGGGGAGGTGAGGCATCTGAAGGCGTACAAAGTCGAGGAAGTAGCCGAGCTGCTACACGTAGGGCGGGACAAGATCTATGAGCTGATCCGGACCCGTCAGCTCAAGAGCATCAAGATCGGTCGGTTGAGGCGGATCACTGATCAACATCTCGCCGACTTCATCGCATCCCTCGAACCAATCGATCAAGACTAATTCCGCAGACTGCATTGCAGTGCAATGCACCCCGGCACATACTCCGTGAACGGAACCGCATCGAACCCGAGGAGGAAGGGAGAGCGCGTTGCCGACAGAGAACTACACGCTGCGGCTGGACACGGAACGCCGGCGACAACTGCAGGAGATCGCAGAGGAGCAGGATCGAGACATGGCCTACGTCATTCGCAAGGCCATCGATGAATACATAAGTCGCCACAAGACAAAGAGTCCCGGTCGCCACGAAACCGGTGGTACGCCTCGACGGCAGACCGGGACACGGCCCGACAGAACAACGTGAAGGGAGCGTGATGGCCACCATCTACATCGGCAAGTATCAAGCGAGCATTTACCCGGAAGGCAACGGGTACACAGGAGCCCTATCACTAGGGTTCGACACACACGGCAAGCGGCAACGGATCAAGCGCAAGGGGAGGACCAAGACCGAAGTCAAGGACAAGCTCATCGAGGCAGTCGAAGAGCTGGAGTCGGGCATCAAGACGGGGGAGGGCTACACCGTCGAGGACTGCATCAACGACTGGCTTGAGAAGGGCCTCAAAGGCCGCGACCAGCAGGGCACCGTACGCAACTACCGGTCGATGGCCGTCCACCACATCCTCCCCTACATCGGCAGAGTGAAGCTCAAGAGGCTGACCGCCGATGAGCTGGACGACTGGCTGGAGGATCGAGCCGAAGTGCTCTCCACTCGGTCACTCCGTCTGATCCATCAAATCGTCCGGCGAGCAATACGCCACGCCGAAAGGAGGGACAAGGTACAACGAAACGTCGCGAACCTCGTTGACGCCCCTGAGGGACAAGAGGGCCGCCCGTCAAAAGCCCTCAATCTGGAACAAGCAAAGGCAGTTATCCGCGCCGCGCTATCCAGCCCGCTCAAGGCATACGTGATCCTGTGCCTTCTCAGCGGGCTACGAACGGAAGAGGCTCGCGCCCTCCGATGGACGGAGGTCGATCTTAAAGCAGGCACGATCGCGGTCTACCGATCGGAACGAGTGAAGGGAGAAACCAAGACACGGAAATCACGCCGAGTCCTCAAAGTCTCCAAACAGGGTCTCCGCGTCCTGAAAGAGCTGCACACGGCCAGACAAGCGGAACGCCTCGCGTCCGGCGAACGGGGAGAAGACACCGCGCACGTGTTCCGGCGCGAAGACAGAACCCCGATGAACCGCTGGTACGTCTGGCGCGAATTCCAGATCATCACAGAGGCGGCCGGCATCGGCTCGAACTGGTGCCCACGCGAACTGCGGCACAGCTTCGTGTCCCTGCTGTCCGCTCACAACGTGGCCCTTGAGGAGATCGCACGCCTCGTTGGCCACTCGTCAACGCACGTAACCGAGACCGTCTACCGGCACGAGATCCGACCAGCGCTCACAGAGGGCGCCGTCGTGATGGACAAGATCTTCAAGTCTCAAACCGGGTAGAGCACTGGCTCCCCGTTTGGCTCCCAAAGATCAATAAGACTTTCTGCACCTCCCCTGACCAGTCAGGAAGACCCGATCACCAGGGCTTGACCTTGACGCGACGTCAACGTCTTGACTGGGAGGCATGCGGATCGGAGAACTCGCCGCGCTGCTCGGGGTGTCCACCCGGACCGTGCGCCGTTACCACCGTCAGGGTGTCCTGCCGGAGCCGTCCCGCCGCGCCAACGGCTATCGCGAGTACGGCCTACGGGACGCGATCGTCCTGGCACGGGTCCGCCGCCTGGTCGAGCTCGGGCGGAGGAGGCCGGTGACCTCGTCGCGGACGATCGTCCCGTCGTCGGAGGCGGCGGCGGCGTGGGATCGTGACGTGCTGGTGCTGCTGGACGGCATGACGCCCGCACCCGACCGCGAACGCTCCTCCGCGAGGTTCGCGACGCCGGCCGCCGATCCCGCCATGACGGCCCTGGGCCACGACTTCTACCGGCGGCTGGACGAGCCGGCCGGGGCCGCGCCGGACGACGCCCGGATCGAGCCCCTGGCCTCGGCGCTCGCCGCCTACACCACCGAGCACCTGCTGACCGATCCGACGCCCGGCCCGCCGGGCTGGAGCGCCGAGTCGGTCGAACCCTTCCTCCATGAGCTCGCCCCGGCCCAGGCGGAGGTCATCCGCCAGGTGGTCCGGCTCCTCACTGACCGAAAGGTGTCCACGCCATGACGACATTGCCGTTCGACCGGCCCCACCCCATGGAACCACCGCCGGACTACGCGCCGCTGCGCGAAGCGGCGCCCGTGTCCGCCGTGCTCGCCCCGGACGGGCGGCCTGCCTGGCTGGCCACCTCCTACGACACCGTCGCGACGGTGCTGGCCGACCGCCGGTTCGGGCTGGCGCCGCCCGGCGCCGGGTATCCCGGCAACGACACCCTGTTCCAGGACGGCGAGGCTCATGCCCGGCTCCGCCGGCTGGTGTCGACGGCCTTCAGCTCCCGGAGGCTGGCCGCGCTGCGCCCGCGTGCCGAGGAACTGGCCGCCGAGCTCGTCTCGGCGATCGCCCGCACCGGCCCGCCCGCCGACCTCGTCACCGGACTCGCGGCGCCCCTGGCGATCACCATGATCGGCGAGCTGCTCGGCGTGGCGGCCGGCGCGCGCGAGCACTTCCGTGACCTGGTCGACGCGGCGAGCGGCGCCGACTTCGTCTTCGGCTCGGAGGAGGACATGGCCGCGGCCGCGCAGGCGTGGGAGGCACTCGGCGACTTCGCCGCCGCGATGGTGACCGCCAAGCGGGAGCAACCCGGGAACGACCTGCTCAGCGCCTTGATCGCGGTACGCGACACCGGCGATGGGCGGCTCAGCGACACCGAACTCGTCGCGATGACCACCACCATCGTCTCGGCGGGCTACCTGTCGGTCTGCAACGCCATCTCGACCGGTACGATCCGGCTCGCGACCGAAGGACGGCTCGCCGCACTGGCGACCTCGGCTCCCGAACGGACCGACGCGATCGTGGCGGAGGTGCTGCGCATGCAGGCCGGGCTGACCGGCGAGCCCTTCCCCCGCTACGCCCAGGAAGACCTCGACCTGGCCGGTGTCGCGATCAGCGCCGGTGACATGGTGCTGGTCCGGCTCGAAGCCGCCCACCGCGACCCCGCGCACTTCGCCGACCCCGACCGGTTCGCACCGGAGCGGCGGTCCAGCCCGTCCCTGGTGTTCGGGCACGGACTGCACTACTGCCTGGGCGCGTCCCTGGCCCGCGTGGAGGTGGCCGCCGCGCTGGGCGCCCTGGCCCGGCGGCTGCCCGGCCTCGAACTCCAGGAGGCCGTCGACCGGATCGAGTGGATCCGCAACGGGGTCGACATCGGACCCGCGGCCGTGCACGTCACCTGGTCGCCGAGCCGGCGAGCAGGAACCCGGCCAGCGTAGATGACCGGGATCGTGGCCACGTCCTGCCATACCGCCGGCGCCAGGCCGACCAGCGCACCGGGTCGCGGGATCGGTTTCGCGATGAAATACGCAGATCAGCGTACGTTCCCACTCCGTGGCACGATGGTGGGCGGGGGAAGCACTCCGGGGGGAGGAGCCGGATGGACACCACCGTCACCGAGGTCGCACCGGACATCTACCGCTTGTCGACCTTCGTCCCGGATGCCGGGATCATGTTCAACCAGTATCTGATCGACGCCGAGGAGCCCCTGCTGTTCCACACCGGCCTGCGGGCGCTGTTCCCGTCGGTGTCCGCGGCGCTGGGGCGGGTGATGCCGGTCGAGCGGCTGCGCTGGATCACTTTCGGGCATGTCGAGGCCGACGAGTGCGGGTCCATGAACGCCTGGCTCGCCGCCGCGCCTCACTCACAGGTGGCGCACGGGGTGGTGGGCTGCCTGGTGAACGTCAACGACCTGGCGGACCGGCCGCCCCGGCCGCTGGCCGACGGCGAGCTTCTGGAGCTGGGCCGGCGGCGGGTGCGGCGGATCGAGACGCCGCACGTGCCGCACGGCTGGGACGCGGGCCTGTTCTTCGAGGAGACGACGGGGACGCTGCTCTGCGGCGACCTGTTCACCGCGATGGGCGAGGCTCCGGCGCTCACCGACAAGGAGATCGTCGGCCCGGCCCTGACCGCCGAGGACGCCTACGGCGCGACCTGTCTCACTCCGGGGACCGGCCCCGCCATCCGCGCGCTGGCCGTGCTGCAGCCGGAGACGCTCTGCCTCATGCACGGCCCCGCCTACCAGGGCGACGCCGGGCAGGCGCTGCGCGACCTGGCGGGAGCGTACGACGAGCGGCTGGCCGCCGAGGGGGTCCGGCTGCACGGGCCGATCACCCCGTCGGCCTGAACGTACGGCGTGTCAGGGCCGGCCGACGCCCGGCGCGGGCGCGGGGACGACGAGCACCTGGCCGGTCCTGGGCCCGCCGAACGGGTCCGCCGGGTTCCACCGGGCGGCCATGATGAACAGCGTCCGGCGGTCCGGGCCGCCGAGCATGCAGGCGAACGGGCTGCGGTCGAGCTCGATCCGCTGCAGCACCTCGCCGCCTTCGCGGACCCGTACACAGTCGGTCTCACCGATCGAGGTCCAGATGGCGCCGTCGGCGTCGAGGCAGATGCCGTCGGGGCCGAGGCCGTCGGCCCAGACGCGGCGGTTCGACAGGCTGCCGTCGGCGGCGATGTCGAACGCGGTGAGCCGGCCGGCGAACGACTCCGAGATGATCAGCGTGCCGTTGTCGGGCGTCACCACCATCCCGTTGGGGAACTCGATGCCGTCGGCCACCTGGCGGGCCGTGCCGTCGGGGGTGATCAGCGCGATGTATCCGGGGACGAAGTCGGGCCTGTCCCGCAGCGGGACGTTCATGGCGTCGGGGCCCTCGCTCTGGAGTCGTTCGAGGAAGGCCAGGAAGTCGAAGTCGGCGCCGTTGACGTAGACGTTGCCGCGGCCGTCGACGACGATCTCGTTGAACCCGCTGGGCAGGCCGCTCAGATCGGCGTGGCCGACCAGTGACCCGTCGGGCTCCTGGCGCAGGAGACGGCCTTTGGGCTCGGCGTTCTTCGGCACGATCAGCAGGCGGCCGTCGGGCAGCCAGTCGATGGAGTGCGGGCTGATCTCCGGGTCGCGGAGGACGACCTCGCTGTCGCCGTCGAGGCCGACGGCGATGATCTCGTGCGCTCCCCAGTGGCAGAACCAGAGCCGGTCGTCGTGCCAGCGCGGCGACTCGCCGATCACCAGGTCGTTCAGCAGGACGGTCATGGGTGTGCTCCTTCGCTGGGCGGCGGTCCCTCATCCCTTAAACGAATGGCCTGCGGCCGGATCGACAGCCCATGCTGTGCTCATGGACCTCACGTCGAACGAGTTGCTTGGCTTTGCCCCAGAAGCCCGCGTGCTCATGCTCAACTGCGACGACTTCGGGATGCACCAGGCGATCAACGCCGCGGTCGTCGCCTCGATCGAGGAGGGGATCGCCGTCTCGTGCAGTCTCATGCCTCCCTGCCCGGGAGCGGCCGACGCCATGCGCCTGCTCCGGCAGCGGCCGGAGATCCCGTCCGGCATCCATCTCACGCTGACCTGTGAGATGCCCGGCCACCGGTGGGGGCCGCTGACCGCCAGGGAGAAGGTGCCCTCGCTGCTCGCCCCGGACGGCGAACTGTTCGCGGAGATCGGCGGCCTGCTCGCCCAGGCCCGGCTGGACGAGGTCGAGGTGGAGTTCCGCGCCCAGATCGAGGCCGTGCTCGCCGCCGGGCTGTCGCCGACCCATCTGGACTGGCACTGCCTGGCCGACGGCGGCCGGGAGGAGATCTTCGACCTGACCGTGGCGCTGGCCGGGGAGTACGGCCTGGCGGCGCGGGTCTGGCTGGAGCCCGGACGCGGCAAGACGCGGCGGCGCGGCCGGCCGGCCATCGACCACCCCTTCCTGGACAGCTTCTCCCTCGACCTCGACGGCAAGCAGGCCCGGTACGCCCGGATGCTGCGCGACCTGCCGCCGGGGCTCAGCGAATGGGCGGTCCATCCCGGCCTGGGCGACGCGGAGTCCCAGACGGTGGATCCGGACGGCTGGCGGGTGCGCCGTACCGACTACGAGTTCCTGACCTCCCCCGAGGCCCGCGAGCTGCTGCGGCAGGAGGAGATCACGGTGATCGGGTACGAGACCGTACAGCGGGCTTGGTTGACGGGCGGCCCCGCCGATGGATGAGGCGCGCAGGGCGACGGCGGCGGACGCCGACGAGCTGGTCCGGCTGCGGGCGGTGCTGCCGGCCCACATGAGCGGGCGGGATCCGGCCGGGGACGACTGGCGGCGGGCCGCCGCCGACATGTTCAGCGTCGCCACGGATCCGGACCAGCGGCGGCGCGGCTACTCGCGGCAGTGCGTGACGGCCCTGCTCGACTGGTACCGGGACCAGGGCATCATGGCGGTCTTCCTGCGGGCGTCGGAGGAGGGCGAGCCGCTCTACCGCTCGCTGGGCTTCACCCGCACCCCGGACCCCGCCATGCGGCTGCGGCTCCCCCAGGCCTGACGCGGGCGGCGACGACCAGGAGCTCCGGCGCGGCACGACCTACGCAAGATCGAATAATTGTCGGCGGGCGCCCCTATTGTCCCGATCATGACGAACGCATGGACGGACATCCACGCGGCGATAGACGCCGAGGACGCCGCCGCCGTCGCCGCTCTGGTCGGGGGATTCGACGAGGCCCAGCGCCGTGAGGTGGCGCGGGAGTTGCCGCGCCACCTGCCGGCGGCACGCGAGGCCGGCCGGCGCAGGGACCGGCAACGGGATCAGGAGCGCGAGGCCTGGTGGGCGGCGCTGCACGAGGAGGCGCAGCGGACGCACCGATCGATCTGGGAGATGGACGGGGTGCACGAGTACCACAACCTTCCCGTACGCGACCGCTGGATGGAGCCGATGCGAGTCGCGGGAGCGGGCGTCATCCCGGGTGCCGCGGCCGTCGTGACCTGGCTCAACAGGCGCGACTTCGAGCGCGGCTGGGAGACTCCGGAGATCGACGACGTCCCGCTGATCCTTCAGGTCGTGGCGGCCCGGCCCGCCGCCTGGCGGGAGGACCTCGCCGTACGGCTGGCGGCGCGCTTGCGGAGCCTGCGGCCCGAGCCCGATCGGCGGGCGCGACTAGCCCTGGAGCTGCTGCGTGTCACCGGAGCCGCGCCGCCCGAGCACGACCCGCTCACGCTCGCCTGGATCGCCGCCACCCCAGTCGAGCGGCTGGCGGATGATCCACTGCTGGAGGTGATGGCGCCCAGGCTGTTCGAGGCGGAGGGCGTGGGCAGGTTCCTGCGTGCCGACCAGGACCTGCCCGCCGCCCTGGCCGAGCTGGCCGAGCCGGCCGGTGGCGGCAGAGTGCGGCGCGAGATGCTGCTCACCGGGTGCCGCAGCCGGTTCCTGCGCGGCGGTCAGGCGGCCGACCAGCGTTTCTTCCTGCGCCTGCACGAGCTGCTCGACCCGGCCGAGGAGGAGGTCGCCCCGCATCAGCGTGACTACCTGGCCTTGCTCGCCACCGCACCGGCTAACGTCGCCGACCTGGCGCTCAAGCAGGTCCGCCGTACTGGTCCGGTGCCGCCTGACCAGGCGGGTGAAGCCGTCGAGGGGCTGCTGTTCCGCAGTGAGGGCAAGCTGGTACGGGCCGGGCTGGCCTGGCTCGACCGGCTGCTGAAGGATCCGGTCGGCGACCTGGACGCCTACGCCGCCGCCCTGGGCACCGCGCTGGTGTGCGAGTCGGGTGACGCCCGTGAGCGCGCCGTGCGGCTGGCGGTCAAGCACGCGGGACGGTTCGGTCCGCTCGGGGCCGAGACGATCAGGGACGCCGTCGCGATGCTGCCCGCGCGGCAGGGCGCGGACCTGGCGGCGGCGTTCGGCGGTACGGCCGCGATCGAGCCGGAGCCCGCGCCTTTCCGTCCCCCGCCGCTCCCGCCGGTGCCGGAACCGGGGCGGATGCCGCCGCCGACGCGGCAGCCGGAGACACTGGCACGACTCCGGCTCTTCGCGTCCGACTGGCTGAGCGCCGAGATCTGGCTGGAGGGCTTCGTCCACCTGGCGGCTCAGCCGGACCGTGCACGACTGGCCACCGCCCTCGCGCCGTTGGCGGCGCGTTGCGGAGACGACCAGTATCGGAGCAGACCGTGGTGGTCGCTCACCGAATGGGCCACGGCGATGGCCAGGGAGCTGGTCCAGCCCGGCGCCGAGCGCACCGCTCGTCAGCACGGCGCTCCCAGCGTCGCCGAACGCGTTCCCGTCACGGTTCAGGGCTCGACCGGGAAGCTCATGCCGCTCGCTCGCTTCGCGGAGGTCTACCAGGCGCAGCTGGCCGGGCGGCTGCCCCCGTACCTGCTCAGCACGCCCACCCACGCCGGCGGCCTGCTCGACGCGGAGACGCTGGTGGAGCGGGTGGCGGGATACGAGCGTGCGGGCGTGCCGGCGTTGCCGCTGGACCTGCGGCAGGCGCTGCTGCGGCTGCGCCGGACCGTCACCGGGGAGGTGGCCGCGCGGGCGGCGAGCCTCACCGGGGAGGCGGGGCGCACGGTCGCCAGGTGGCTGACCGAGCGGCCCGCCGAGCCGCGGGTGACGCTGCGCTGGACGGCTCACGATCGCGACATCCGAATCTCCGCCGAGTACGTGGCGGAGCCGGAGTATGCGGAGCTGCTGGGTGATCTTCTCGACTTCCGCCATCAGGACGAGTCCTGCGAAGAGCTGCTCGCCGTCTTCGCCGGGCATCGGGAGCTGGCCGCGGCCCGCTGCGTGTACGCGCTGAAGTCGTCCTGGCCGTTGGCCAGAGCCTCGATCGAGGATCTCGACCGGCTGGTCGCCGCCGAAGGGCCCGCCGGTCCCGGCGTGGCGCTGCTGCTGGCCCACTACCTGCTCGACGGGCCCGACGGCGGGGGCGTAGGACCGCTGCTGCGCCTGGCCGCCACGGGTGGCCTGCCCGGCGTGGAGCTCGGCAGGCAGCTGGCCACCCTGCTCCTGCGCGGCGAGGACCGCCCGGCCGACGTCTTCGCCGCGTTGCGGGTGGCGGCGGAGCAGGGCGCGCACCAGGAGGTCTGGCAGGTGATGACCGGACTGTTGCCCGCCTACCTGCCAGGGCCGGGCGGGCGGGCCACGACCGCGCATACCCGGCTGATGACGCTCGCGGCCGACGTGGCGGAGTGGGCGGGCGCGCGGGGCGAGCTGCCGGAGGTCGCGGAGCCGGCCGGCCGGGCACGCGACAGCGAGCTGGTACGGCAGGCGCGCCGCCTGCACGGACAGCTCACCCGTCCCTGAGATCGACGCCGGGCGTCTGGGGCGGCTTGCCAACAGCGGCTAATGGCATTAGCTTGATGGCTATCAATCATTCCTGGAGGCGGACATGACGGCGTTTCTTGAGGTCGACGGCGGGCGGCTCGGCTACGAGGTGTCGGGTGAAGGGCCGCTCGTCGTGCTGGTCCATGGCATGGGCGACAGCAGGCGGGCCTACCGCTTCCTGATCCCCCGGCTGGTGACGGCCGGATACCGGGTGGCGAACCTGGACCTGCGCGGTCACGGCGACTCCACCACCGGCTGGCCCTCCTACACCCGCACCGACACGGCCGGCGACATCCTGGCGCTGATCCGCCGGCTGGGGGGTCCGGCCGTGGTCGTGGGCCACTCGTTCGCGGGCGGCTCCGCCACCATCGCGGCGGCGCGGGAGCCCGAGCTGGTCAGCGCCGTCGTGGAGATCGGCCCGTTCACCCGGGCGCAGCAAACCGATCTCGGCGGCCTGCTGCGCAACCCCCGCTATCGCAAGGGCATGCTGCGGCTCATGGGCACCGCCCTGTTCCGCAGCGTCGGGATGTGGAAGAGCTACCTGGCCCACGCCTATCCGGGGGCCAAGCCGGCCGACTTCGCCGACTACCTCAGCACGCTGGAGGGCGAGCTGCGCGGGCCCGGCCGGATGGCCGTGGTCACCAAGATGGGTATGTCCGCCCCCACCGACGCGGGCGCCCTGCTCGGCCGGGTCTCCTGCCCCGCCCTGGTCCTCATGGGCTCCTTGGACCCCGACTGGAACGACCCCCGGGCCGAGGCGGACGGCGTCGTCGCGGGCATGCCGGCGGGGATCGGCAGGGTCGTGCTGATCGAAGGCGCCGGCCACTACCCGCACGCGCAGTTCCCCGACGACGTCGCCACCGCGATGCTGCGGTTCCTCAAGGAGCGGAGCCTTGGCTAGAGCGATGCTGTCTCCCGCGGCGGTCGTCGATCACGCGCTGCGGATCGTCGACGAGGAGGGGGCCGGCGCGCTGACCCTGTCCGCAGTCGCCGGGCGCGCGGCGGTCGCGCCGCCGTCGCTCTACAAGCATGTACGCAGCCTCGCCGAGCTGCGCGCCCTGGTCTCCGGACGGATCATGGAGGAGATCGAGAGCCTGGCGAGCGAGGCCGTGCTCGGCCGTTCGGGCGACGACGCGCTCCGCGCCCTCATGCGCGCCTGGCGCTCGTACGTCACCCGGCACCCGCACCGCTACTCGGCGATGCTCCAGTCTCCGGAACCGGCCACGGCCGCGGCGGGCGAGCGGCTGGTGAACGTCATGCTCGCCGCGTTGCGCGCGTACGACCTGGAAGGGGCGGAGGCGATCCACGCGGCGCGCTGCCTGCGCGCGGCCGTCCACGGGTTCGGGGTCCTGGAGGCGGCGGGCGCCTTCCAGCGGCGTGAGGAGCTCGACGAGAGCTACGACCTGCTGATCCACATGGTCATCTCCGGCCTCCGCTCCCCCCGGCCGGCCGGTTGACGGCTTCACCCGAGCCGTGCCAGGCGGGGTGCTCGCATGGTCTTGGTTCACAGTTGGTGGTGTCTTACCTCGCCATCGCCGCAGGATCGCCCGACGCGCACCTAACGTGATCAGGTGGGCGGAGAGGCATGGTGAGCTTGAGGCGCGACCTGTCCGTGCGGGCTCGGATGACACTGCTGTCCAGTGTCGTCATGGCGTTGCTGTGCACGACGCTGTCCGGGGTCATCCTGGTGAGCGCCCACGACCATGCCACCGGTGACCAGACGAATCGGATTCTCCTCGCGGACGTGCACGTCATCCGCCAGATCCTGCGGAACCCGACCCCTTCCGTGCTCCCCGACCACAGGATCGCCGTCATCCAGGTGGTCGCCCCGGACGGCCGGATCGTGGCGGCGAACGCGCGGATGCGCGGCAGACCCCGGGTGGCCTCCTTCTCCCCGCCCGGACAGAGCGTACGAGCGGACCACGTCATCTGCGACCTGCCGGACTTTCCGCACACCTGCCTGACGGTCGTGGCCATGAAGATCGACCGGCCTGGGGGCGAGTGGCTGGTCTACGGCGCCGATCCCGTCGTCCCCTGGTACGTCGATCACTCGCTGCTGGCGGCGGTCCTCGTCGGGTCCGTGCTGCTGATCGGCGCCACGGCGATCGGCGCCTACCGCACGGTCAGCAGGACCCTGGACCCCGTGGAAGCCATCAGTGCGGAGCTGGCCGAGATCACCTCGACCGATCTGGGCCGCCGCGTGCCCGTGCCCGAGCACCGGGACGAGATCTGGACGCTGGCCGACACCGCGAACCGGACCCTCGACCGGCTGGAGGCGGCGGTCGAGCAGCAGCGGCGGTTCGCCTCCGACGCCTCGCACGATCTGCGCAGCCCCATCACCGCCATCCGCACCCAGCTGGAGGAGTCCCTGATGCACCCGGATCAGGCGCACTGGTCCTCGACCGCGCAGGCGCTGCTGACCAGCATCGACCGGCTGGAGGCGATCGTCGGCGACCTGCTCACGCTCGCTCGCCTGGAGTCCGGGGCCGAGCGCGCGGACGACCGCCTGGACCTGAGCGAGCTGGTCAGGTCCGAGCTGCGGCGCCGCGCTCCCATGAAGGGCGTGCACACCGACCTCCAGCCGGGCGTGCTCGTGTGCGGGGACAGGCTGGAGCTCGCCCGGCTGCTCACCAACCTCATGGACAACGCCGCCCGCCACGCCGCCTCCACCGTGACGATCTCGACCCGGCGTGAGGGCGACGTGGCGGTGCTCGACGTGACCGACGACGGCCTCGGCATCCCTCCCGACCAGCGGGAGATCGTGTTCCAGCGCTTCGCCCGGCTGGACGCGGCCCGCAACAAGGACCAGGGCGGCACGGGACTGGGGCTGGCGATCGCCAGAGAAACCGCCCACCGGCACGGCGGCGACCTGACCGTCGAAGACTCGGAGCGCGGCGCGCGCCTCGTCCTCCGCATCCCCCTGGCCCCCTCCCGCTGAGCGCCGCTCGGCGGGACAGCGCCGTCCCGGCCTTCAGGGACGCTCGGCGGGGGTGAGGGCGGCGGTGCGGACGTCGCGGTTCGCGGTGGCGAAGAGGGCCAGCAGGGCGAGCCAGCCGCCCAGCGCGAGTGTCGTGGCCTGCGGCCCGATGGCGGCGATCATGGCCCCGCCCAGCATGGTGCCGATCGACAGCGCGCCCATGGTGAGGGTCTGCACGGCGGCGGAGGTACGGCCACGTAGCGGCTCGGGGGTGACGGTGAGCCGGTGGGTGCCGATGGCCACCGAGCAGATCGGCGCGATCACGGATTCGGCAGCGGCGACCAGGCCGAGCAGCAGCGGGCCGGGGGCGGCGGCGTACAGGGGGAACACCAGGGCCTCCACCCACAGCATGGTCACCGCGATCCCGCCCAGCGGGAAGCGGCGCGTGACCCGGTCGGCGAGGAGCGATCCGGCCAGGGCGCCCACCGCCGCGCCGCTGAAGATCAGCCCGATCTGTGCCGGGCTCGCCCCGACCCCCTGGGCGAGGGTGACGATGACCAGGTATCCGGCGCCGTACCTGAGGTTGTCTCCGGTCTGGACGAGGGCCAGCAGGCGGATCACGGGCTGCCGCCACAGCCAGCCGAGGCCTTCGCGGATCTCGGCGGTGACCCGGCCGGCGGGTGCGGCGGGTGCGGCGGCAGGCCGCTCCCCCTGGAACGGCGCGCGCATCAGGCGGAGGGTCGCCGCGGAGGCGACGAACGAGACGGCGTTCACCACGAACGGCACCGTCCGGCCGAGTCCGTGGACGAGGGCGGCGATCGAGGCGCCGCCCACGCGCAGCGTGTTGAGCACGCCCTGGGTGACGCCGAGCGCGCGGGAGAGCCGGTCAGGGCCGACGATGCTCGGCAGGGCCGCCGCGCCGGCCGCTTCGAAGAGGGTGGTCAGCACCCCGGCCAGGGCGGCGACCGCGTACAGATGGGGCAGCGTGAGCCGATCCAGCCACAGCGCGACGGCGACGCTGCCGGCGAGGGCGGCGCGGCCGAGCTCGCACCAGATCATGGTGCGCCTGCGGTCCCAGCGGTCCGCGAGCGCGCCCGCGACCAGGCCGAACAGCAGGTAGGAGACGGTGTTGAGGCCGAGGACGAAGCCGCTCTGCCCGGACGAGCCGGTCATCGCCAGCACGAGCAGCAGGAAGGCGAAGTCCTGGATCTGATCGCCGGCGTAGGAGATGACGCGGCCGGAAAGAAGCAGGATGAAGTTTCTGTCCCGTCGAAGGGGAATCATGCGGTGACGCTCCGTTAGCGAATGCGGACACAAGGATCTGGATGCCTCGTGCCGGGCGCTATTCGATCGGAGCGGTGCGCATGGCGCGCAGATTAGCAGCGTGCGTTCGCGGGCCGCATCTGGGTTTCCGGGGCGGATCTACCTGCCGCTGTGGGATCCGGGCGAGTTCTTCACGACCCGGAGGCGGCTGATCACGGTCACGGCCCCGGCCGGAGGGAAGCCTCAACCAGAGGTAGCCCGATGAGAGGAACGCCGGACATGACCGTCACCAGGGAAGAGACCAAGGTACGCGGCCCGGAGCTGGCCGAGAGGGTGAAGAAGCTGATCCACGAGGGGAACGTCCGCCGGATCATCGTCAAGGACTCCCGCGGGCACACCGTGATGGAGGTGCCGGTCACCGTCGGCGTGGGCGCGTTCATCCTGGCGCCGGTCATCACCGCCGTCAGCGCGCTGGCGGCGCTGGCGGCGGAGTGGAACATCCAGATCGACAGGACCGACGACGTCAGCGGCGAGTCCGGATCACCGCCAGCGGGCACGGCGAGCGCTGGAGCAGGGCCTGGCTGACCGAGCCGAGCACCAGACCGGCGAACGCGCCGCGCCCGCGAGACCCGACCACCAGCAGGTCCGCGCCCGTCGCGGCCTGTCTCAGCGCTTCCACCGGGTGCCCCTGCACGATCTCCTCGACCACGTCCACGCCGGGGTGGCGTTCGCGGCGCCCGGCGAGGGCCTCCCGCACCACCAGCCGCTCGTCGCCCTCGTCGACGGGCTCCGGCCCCGGCCAGGTCCAGGCGTACACCACCCGCACGCGGGTGCCGCGCAACTCCGCCTCGGCGAACGCGAAGTCCAGCACGCCCGGTGAGGCGGACGACCCGTCGACGCCCGCCACGATCTCGCCGCGCGGCAGCGACGGCAGCTCGCTCACCAGCACCACGTCGCAGGCCGCGCGCCCGGTCACGCCGTGGGCGACGGAGCCGACCAGCATGCCGCGCACGCCGCCGAGCCCGTGACTGCCGAGGACCAGCAGATCGGCGCCCTCGCTCGCGCCGATCAGGGCGGCGCGCGGGTCGCCGGGCAGCAGGGCCGTCTCCACGGTGAGCCGGGGCCGCTCGGCGCGGGCGCGGTCCTCGGCCGTCGCCAGCACGGACTGGCCGCCCTGCCGCATCCACCTGGCCACCTCGGCGTAGCGGCCGGTCTCGGTGTCGGCCGCCCACTCGGTGATGACGTGCACGATCCGCAGGGGCACCTCGCGCAGCGCCGCCTCCCTGGCGGCCCATGCCACGGCCTCCAGACCCGCCCGTGATCCGTCGACTCCCACTACGATCATGCGCCTGCCCTCTTTCCTCGGTGTTCGAGAGCCTATGCCCCGGAGATCCGGGCCCATCAGCCGGACGGCCCCGGCCGAAAGGACTTTGGTCTCTTCCCCCGGCGTGACCCCGGTGACTACGGTCGGAACATGATTCGCGTGTTCCTCGTCGACGATCACGAGGTGGTCCGCCGGGGCGTCGCCGCCCTGCTGGACTCGGAGGACGACATAGAGGTCGTCGGCGAGGCGGGCACCGCGGAGTCCGCGACCGCTCGCATCCCCGCCCTCAGACCGGACGTGGCGGTGCTCGACGTACGGCTGCCCGACGGCAACGGGGTGGACGTGTGCCGCGAGGCGCGCTCCAAGGTGCCGGGCCTGGCCTGCCTGATGCTCACCTCCTACGCCGACGACGAGGCGCTGTTCAACGCGGTGATGGCCGGCGCGGCCGGTTACGTGCTCAAGCAGATCCACGGCTCGGACCTGGTCGGCGCGGTCCGCACGGTGGCCTCCGGCCAGTCGCTGCTCGACCCGCAGACCACCGCCTCGATGCTGCAGCGGCTGCGGGACCGGGCGGCCAGGCAGGACCCGCTGGCCGCGCTGTCGGACCAGGAGCGGAACATCCTCGACCTGATCGGCGAGGGGCTGACGAACCGGCAGATCGGCGAGCGGATGTTCCTGGCCGAGAAGACGGTCAAGAACTACGTGTCCAACCTGCTGTCCAAGCTGAACATGCAGCGCCGTACCCAGGCGGCGGCCCTGTCGGCGCGGCTGCGCGCGGACCGGAACGACTGAGGTCAGAGCGGGACGACCCAGCTGAGCACGGTGCCTCCCGCCTCGGCAGAGGTGACGTCGAAGGAGCCGCCCAGCCCGGTCGCCCGCTTCTCCAGGTTGCGCAGCCCGCTGCGCCTGCCTTCGCGGGGCAGCCCCACGCCGTCGTCCCGGACGGTCAGCGCGAGCTCGTCGCGCGACACCTCCACCGCCACGTCCGCCTTGGCCGCCTTGGCGTGGCGCACGACGTTGGACAGCGCCTCGCGCAGGACGGCCAGCAGGTGCTCGGCGATCTCGTCGGGCACCCGGTTGTCCAGCTGGCCCTCCATCCGCAGGCCGGGCATGAAACCCAGGTGGCCGCGGGCGGACTCGACCAGGTCGACGATCTGGGAGCGCAGGCCGGGCCCGGCCGGGCCCGAGGGGCTCTGCAGGGCGAAGATGGTCGAGCGGATCTGCCGGATGGTCTCGTCGAGCTCGTTGATGGCGTGCTGCAGCCGGTTGGACGCCTCCGGCCGGTCCACCAGCCGCACCGCGCTCATGAGGGTCATGGCGATGGCGAACAGGCGCTGGATGACCACGTCGTGCAGGTCCTTGGCGATGCGGTCGCGGTCTTCGAGCAGGCCGAGCCGTTCGGCGTCGCGGCGGGTCTCGGCCAGCTCCAGCGCGATGGCCGCCTGACCGGCGAACGCCTCCAGCATGCGCAGGTCGCCGCCGCTGAAGGGCAGCCGGCCGGACCGCTTGGCCAGAGCCAGCACGCCGCGCACGGTGGCGCCGGAGCCGAGCGGGATGAGCAGCTCGGGACCGTAGCCGAGGTCCCGCAGCGGGCAGTCACCGTCGTGCAGCTCGTCCGCCGAAGCGGCCCGGCCGCTGGTGAACACCCGCCCGGCCGCCGTCGCCCGCAGGTCGAAGGTGAGCTCGGTCGTCTCGTCACCGCACTCGCCCTCGGCGAAGTCCACGCCCAGCACCCCGCCGCTCTCCTCCGGCAGCAGCACCTGTACAAGATCGGCGTCGGTCATCTGCTGGGCGCGGCGGGCCATCATGGTGAGCACCTGGTGCGGTGCGGCGCCGGACAGCAGGCTGGTGGTGATCTCGGCGGAGGCCTGCAGCCACTTCTCGCGCCGGCGGGTCTCCTCGTACAGGCGGGCGTTCTCGACCGCGACCCCGGCCGCGGTGGCCAGCGCGATGACGATGGCCTCGTCCTCCTCGTCGAACTCTCCCCCGCCGCGCTTCTCCGTCAGATAGAGGTTGCCGAAGACCTCGTCGCGCACCCTGATGGGCACGCCGAGGAAGGTGCCCATCGGCGGGTGTCCGGGCGGGAAGCCGTAGGACTCGGGGTGATCGGAGATGCGGCCCATGCGCAGCGGCCGCGCGTCCTTGATCAGCAGGCCGAGCAGGCCGAGCCCGTGCGGCCAGTGCTCGATCCCGGCGATCTCCTCCTCGCTCAGCCCCACCGGGATGAACTGCACGAGCGTGCTCTCCTGCCCGACCACGCCCAGCGCGCCGTAACTGGCGTCGACGAGCTTGGTGGCGGTCTCCACGATGCGGCGCAGCACGGTCTCCAGGTCGAGGTCGCTGCCCACCGAGACCACGGCCTCGAGCAGGGCGTGCACCCGATCCCGGGTCGCCAGCACGGTGTTCAGCCGGACCTGCAGCTCGGCCAGCAGGTCGTCGAGCCGCATCTGGGGGATCAGCGGACTCTGCTCGCTCTCCGTCATACGGACAAGTCTCGCACCCGCCCATGCCGCCACCCCATGCTGATCGTGACCATCCCATGGGGTGGACGCGCCCCTGTCGAGGGACGCGGGGGGCAGTACCGGCAGAGAAGGATCATTGGCGCAGGCACTTCGGGAGCAGCCATGAGCATGACCGTGCGAGACGTGATGACCACCGACGTGGCCTCCGTCCACCAGGACGCCTCCTTCCACGTCGTGGCCGAGTTGCTGATCGACAGGGGCGTCAGTGGCGTCCCTGTGGTGGACGACGACGACCGGGTCCAGGGGGTCGTCTCGGAGGCCGACCTGCTGGCGAAGGAGGAGTTCAAGGAGCGCTACTACGGCGACGACTACCGCCCGCCGCTGCGCGCCCGGCTACGGCACGCCTTCGGCGGTGAGGGCAGCGGCTTCTACAAGGCGAAGGGAGAGACCGCGGGCCAGCTGATGAGCGCGCCGGCCCACGTCATCACACCCGACGCGAGCGTCGTCCAGGCGGCCAGGCTGATGGACTCCCGTGGCGTCAAGCGGCTGCCGGTCGTGGACGCCGACGGCAGGCTCGTCGGCATCGTCAGCCGGCTGGACCTGATCAGGGTGTTCGTCCGCGACGACGAGGAGATCAGGAGCCAGGTGATGGAGAGCGTGGCTGACACCGCCGTGTGGAGCCCTCCGGACGCCGTCACCGTCCGCGTGTCCGACGGCGTCGTCATCCTGTCGGGCGTCGTCACCAGGCACACCGAGGCCATCGCCGTCGCCCGCATGGCGGCCAACGTCGACGGCGTCGTGGCGGTGCGCGACAAGCTCGCCTGGAAGCACGACGACGTGGTCGACATCCCCGTCTGGGGCGGCGCGTAGGCCCGGACGGTCAGGCCGGTCCTCGACCTGGATCGCCGGTGTCTGGTTCCCGGCTCCATCGGACCGCGGCCCGCGCGGGCACGGGCAGGGCCGGAGGTCCCGTCAAGGTGGGTCCGACGACCGTGGATGGCCGGGGATCGCCTGGGTAGCGTCCCTTCCATGGCCGCCATCGATCTGTCCAGCCTGCGCGCCGTGGTGTTCGACACCGACGGCGTGGTCACCGACACGGCACGGGTGCACGCGGCCGCCTGGAAGCACACGTTCGACACCTTCCTGCGCGGTCGTTCCGCACCGTTCGACATCCGAGCCGACTACCTGCGTCACGTGGACGGGCGGCCCCGCCTGGACGGTGTGCGCACCTTCCTCGCCTCCCGCGGCATCTGCCTGCCGGAGGGCGGGACGGACGACGAGCCGGGCGCGCCGACCGTGCACGGGCTCGGCATGGTCAAGGACGAGCTGTTCGTGCGGCAGATCGCCGAGCACGGGGTGGCCGCCTTCCCCTCGACGGTCGCGCTGCTGCACGAGCTGCGCCGCCGCGGCTGCCGCACCGCCGTGGTGTCGGCGAGCCGCCACTGCCACGCCGTCATCTCCTCCTCGGGCCTGATCCACCTGTTCGACGCGCTGGTCGACGGGAACGACGCGGCCCGGCTCGGCCTGCCGGGCAAGCCCGACCCGGCGCTGTTCGCGGAGGCCGCGCGAAGGCTGGGGGTGCCCGCCGTCGAGGTGGCGATCGTGGAGGACGCCCTGCCCGGCGTGGAGGCCGGTCGCCGGGGCGGCTTCGGGTTCGTGGTGGCGGTGGACCGTTCGCGGACGCAGGCGGCGGCGATGATCGCCGCCGGAGCCGACGCCGTCGTCACCGACCTGGCGGAGCTGTCGGTCACCGGACGGGTTCCCGTGGGACCGCGATGAACGCCTGGACCCTGTCCTACGACGGCTTCGACCCCGGCTCCGAGAGCCTCCGGGAGGCGCTGTGCACGCTCGGCAACGGCCGGTTCGCCACCCGCGGAGCCACCCCTGACGGGCTGGTGCGCGCCCCCGGCACCTACGCCGCCGGCTGTTATGACCGGCTGACCTCGCCGATCGCCGGCCGGACGGTGACCAACGAGGACCTCGTCAACCTGCCCGACTGGCTGCCGCTGACCTTCGCCACGCCCGGCTGCGACTTCTTCCGTCCCGAGCGGCCCGGCCTGTTGGACTACCGGCAGGAGCTCGACCTGCGCCACGGGGTGCTGCGGCGCACGCTGCGCCGGCGTGACGAGGCGGGCCGCGTCACCCGGGTCAGCCAGCGGCGGCTGGTGTCCATGGCCGATCCCCTGCTGGCGGCGCTGGAGACCACCTTCACCGCCGAGAACTGGTCCGGCCCGCTGCGGGTGCGCGCCGCCCTGCACGGCGACGTCGCCAACCGGGGCGTGGCCCGCTACCGGGACCTGCGCGGCGACCATCTGACCGGGCACGCCACCGGCACGTGCGACGGCCTCACCTGGCTCACCGCGCTGACCCGCTCCGCGCGGATCACCGTCGCGCTGGCGGCCCGCATGGACGCGCCGGGGCGGGCGGAGGTGACCGCCGAACGGACCGTCATCACCTCCGACCTGGTGCTCGATCTCGTCCAGGAGGAGCCGGAGACGGTGGCGAAGGTGGTGGCGCTGGTCACCTCGCGCGACCACGCCATCCATGACCCGTGCTCCGCCGCCCTGCGTCAGGCCCGGCTCGCCCCCGGCTTCGACCGGCTCCTGGCCCGGCACGCCGCCGCGTGGGAGGGCCTGTGGCAGCGGGCCCGGATGGACTTCACCGACCCGGAGCTCGCCCGGATCGTCCACCTGCACATCTTCCACCTGCTGCAGACGCTGTCCCCGCACACCGCCGACCTCGACGTCGGGGTGCCCGCCCGGGGATTGCACGGCGAGGCGTACCGCGGGCACGTGTTCTGGGACGAGCTGTTCGTGCTGCCGTGGCTGAACCTGCGCTTCCCCGAGATCTCCGTCGGCCCGCTGCGCTACCGGTGGCGGCGCCTGCCGGAGGCCAGGGCCGCCGCCCGCGCCGAGGGGTTCGACGGCGCGATGTTCCCCTGGCAGAGCGGCAGCGACGGACGTGAGGAGACGCAGACCCTGCACCTCAACCCGGCCTCGGGCCGCTGGCTGCCGGACACCTCCCACCTGCAGCGGCACGTCGGCCTGGCCATCGCCTACAACGTGTGGCAGCACCGCCTGGCCACCGGCTCCTCGCCGCCGTGGTGCGTGGAGATGCTGATCGACATCGCGCGGTTCTTCGCCTCGCTCGCCGTCCTCGACGAGGCTTCGGGCCGGTACGAGATCCGCGGCGTGATGGGGCCCGACGAGTACCACACCGGCTATCCGGGCGCTTCCTCCCCCGGCCTGGACAACAACGCCTACACCAACGTCATGACCGTCTGGCTGCTGACGCGTGCCCTGGAGCTGCGTCACCTGGCGACCGGCGTGGCCGAGCACGAGGCCGGGCGCTGGGAGGACATCAGCCGGCGCATGCGGGTCGACTTCCACGACGGCGTGATCAGCCAGTTCAGCGGCTACGCGGACCTGGCAGAGCTGGACTGGGAGCGCTACCGGGGGGTGCGCAGGCTGGACCGGGCCCTGGAGGCGCACGGCGACGACGTCAACCGCTACAAGGCCGCCAAGCAGGCCGACACGCTGATGCTGTGCTACCTGTTCGGCCCCGGTGAGCTGCACGCGATCCTCGACCGGCTCGGCTACCCGGCCAAGCCGGACCTGATCCCGCGCACGATCCACTACTACCTGGAGCGGACCAGCCACGGCTCCACGCTCAGCGCCGTCGTGCACTCCCAGGTGCTGGCCGGCGCCGGTCACGAGCAGTTCGGGAAGCTGTTCGGCGAGGCGCTGATGAGCGACATCAGGGACGTGCAGGGCGGCACCACGCAGGAGGGCGTCCATCTCGGCGCCATGGCCGGCACGCTCGAACTGCTCCAGCGCCGCTACCTGGGCCTGGAGCTGCGGGGTGACGGCCTCTGGGTGGATCCGACGCTGCCGGACCGGTGCGGCGCCGTGGCGCTGAACCTCCAGGTGCGCGGGGTGCCGTACGTGATCGAAGCCCGCGACGGCGAGGTGGTCGTGGACGGCGAGACAGCGACGCGTGGCAGGAGCCGCATCGTCACCTTCGAACAAGGGGGAATGAACATGACCGGCACCGGCGATCTCGGGCGCCGCATCGCCTATCACCGCGAGCGCCTCGGACTCACCCGCGACCAGGTCGCCGAACGGGCGGCCGTCTCTCCCGGCTACGTCGAATACCTGGAGGAGAGCATCGGCAGTCCCAGCACCGACGCCGTCGCCCGCCTCGCCGGAGCGCTGGAGACGACGGTCGACGAGTTGCTCGGCGGCGCCGTCGACCGTCCTCCGGGGCGCGGCCCCGCGGCGGCGGCGCCGGTGCTGGAGAAGCTGGACGAACAGGAGTGCCTGCGCCTGATCGCGCCGGGCGGCATCGGCCGGGTGGCGTTCAACGGCTCGCACGGCCCCACGGTGCTGCCCGTCAACTTCAAGCTGCACGAGGGCGCCATCCTGTTCCGCACCGCCGTGGGCGGCCCGATGGATCAGGACCTGCGCACCGGCGTCCAAGGAGTGGAGATCAAGGTGGGCTTCGAGGTGGACCGGATCGACGAGGCACAGCGCGACGGCTGGAGCGTCCTCGTACAGGGCCCGGCGCACCACGTGTCGCCGGAGGAGGCGGCCGCGCTGACCGGCTCGGACGTGAGCCCGTGGGCGGGCGGCGACCGCCGGCTGTACGTCCGCATCATCCCGTCGCAGATCACCGGCCGCCGCATCCACGGCCTGTGACCCCGTACGGCTCTGATCGGCTCACCGATCCGGAGTCGGGAGGGGAGTCGGGATGACGGCGACCGGGCAGTGAGCCCGGTGCAGGACCGCGTGGCTCACCGAGCCGAGCACGGCGGCGGCGAGCCCGCCGAGCCCGCGCGAGCCGAGCACGACCAGGTCGGCGCCGCGCGAGGCGTCCGCCAGCACCGGCGCGGGGTGCCCGGGCACCACGGACCCGACCACCTCGAGCTCCGGGTACCGCTCCCGCCAGGACGAGAGCCGCTCCTCGAGGTCCAGGGCATCGGGCGGCAGCGGCCCGAATCCGGCCGGATGGGGCGCGGTCATCGGGTACGGCCTGCCGTAGACGGCGTGCAGCCGCGCTCTTCGCGCGCGTGCCTGCTCCAGCGCGTACGCGATGGCGGCGTCGGAGCCGCTGGAGCCGTCGAAGCCGACGACGACCTCGCCGTAGCTCGCGTGCGCCGGGCCTCGGACGATGACGAGCGGGCCGTGCGTGTGCCCGGCCAGGCCGAGCCCCGCCGAACCCAGCACCAGCCCGGCGAACCCGCCCAGCCCCCTGCTGCCGATCACCACCGTGTCCGCGGTCTCCGACTCGGTCCGCAGCCGCTCGACCACCGCGCCGGTGACCAGCGCGGTGGTCGTCTCCAGGCCGGGCGAGCGGGCGCGGGCCCGGTCCGCCGCGGCGTCGAGCAGCCGGTGGCACTGCTCGGTGCGGGATTCGTAGTCCGCGCTACGCGGGTGCTCGGCGGCCCACGGCTGGCGGACGAGCACCACACGCAGGACGAGCCCGCGCCGGGCGGCGTCGTCCACGGCCCAGTCGAGCGCCACTGCCGCGGCCTTCGAACCGTCCACTCCCACGACGACGAACCTGCTCATCACCGTCACCCCCCACCAGGACGACGTCCCCCCTCCCCGGCGTTGTATGCCGGAGGCCCGGCCATGCGTCCGGGACCTTCGTCAGCCGTCCAGGCGCGGACGTCCGCGCCCGCCCAGCGGTGCAGAAGCTCGGTGTCGTGGCTGATGGCGAGCACTCCGGCGCCGGTGGCGGTGCGGTACTCCTCGATCACGGCGACGAGGTGGGCCTGGGTGGACGCGTCGAGCATGGTGGTCATCTCATCGCAGATCAGGTAGCGCGGCTCCAGGGCGAGCGCGCGGGCCACGCAGGCGCGCTGGAGCTGGCCGTCGGACACCTCGTGCGGCAGCCGGGTGAACAGCTCGGCGGTGAGCCCGAGCCGTTCGGCCAGCAGGTGGGCCCGCGCCAGGGGGCGTCCGGCGGCGCGCAGCGGCTCGGCCATCACGTCCAGCAGGGTGAAGCGGGGGTCGACGGCAAGCCGGGGCTGCTGGAAGATCAGGCCGATCGAGGTGCGCTGCGGGGCGCGGTGCCGCCACCGGCCGACCCGCCGCCCGTCGACGCTGACGGTGCCGGCGGACGGCGGCAGCAGCAGGGCGAGCACGCGGGCCAGGGTGGACTTGCCGCAGCCGCTGGGCCCGGCCAGGCCGACGACCTCGCCGGGCGGCACGGACAGCGACACCTGGTCGAGCACCCGGTGGCGACCGAAGGCGAGGGTGACACCGGTGGCTTCAAGCATGGTGGCAGGCCACGTCGTTCAGGGGCGGCTGCTCCTGGCACAGGGAGGTGGCCAGGTGGCAGCGCGGCTCGAAGGCGCACCCGCCGGGCAGGCGGGTGAGTTCGGGCGGCTGGCCGGGGATCGGCGCGAAGGCACGCGAGGGCAGCGCGTCCAGAAGTCCTCGGGAGTACGGATGCCGCGGCGCGGCGAAGAAGTTGTCCGCCTGGGCGAGCTCGACGACGCGGCCGGCGTACATGACGGCGAGGTCGTCGGCGACCTGCTCGGCCGCCCGCAGGTCGTGGGTGATGATCAGGACGGCGCGGCCCTCGTCGCACAGCCGGCGCAGCTCGGCCATGGTGGCGTCGACCAGCGGGCGGTCCAGGCCGCTGGTCGGCTCGTCCGCGATGATCAGCGGCGGGTCGCCGGCCAGGGCCAGCGCGTTGGCGACCCGCTGAGCCATGCCGCCGGAGAGCTGGTGCGGGTAGCGGCCGAGGTCGGCCGGGCGCAGGCCGGCGCGGGCGGCCACCGATTCGGGGGTCTCGTCGCGGCCGAGTTCGCGCAGCGTCTCGGCGAGCTGCGCCCGCGCGGTGCGGACCGGGGTGAGGTGCGCGGCGGGGCTCTGCGGGATGAGCCCGATCCTGCGGCCCCTGATCTGCCGGGCCAGCACCTTCTCCGGCGCGTTCACCAGGTCGAGGGAGTCGAGCCAGGCGTGCCCGGTGACGGTCGCGTTGCCGGGGAGCAGGCCGAGCAGCGCGTGCGCCATCACGGACTTGCCGCACCCGGACTCGCCGACCAGCGCGAGGCAGCGGCCCTCGCGCAGCTCGAAGCGGGCGTCGGTGACCGCGTGCACCTCCGCGCCCGGCAGGTGGAAGCGGACGGAGAGCCCGTCGACGCGTAGCTTCACAGGACCAGCTCCGATCTCCAGCGCGGGTTGGCGCGGTCGCGCAGGTGCTGGGCGAGCGCCGAGATCGCCAGCGTGGGCAGCAGCACGAGCAGGCCGGGGAACAGGCTGGTCCACCAGTCGCCGGCCAGCAGGGACCGCTGCCCGTCGTTGATCATGTTGCCGAGTGAGGCCAGGTGGGGTGGCAGGCCCAGGCCGAGGAAGCTGAGCGCGGTCTCGTGCCAGATCGCGTGCGGGATCATCAGCACGGTGCTGAGCAGCAGTTGCGGCGCCAGGTTCGGCAGGAAGTGCCGGCGGATGACGCGGAGCCTGGACGAGCCGCCGGAGATGGCGGCGTCGATGAAGGGGCGCCCGCGCAGGGACAGCACCTCGGACCGGACGATGCGGGCGGTCGTGGTCCAGTGGGTGACCGCCACGGACACGATCACCGCGGTGGAGCTGGGCGCGAACAGGGCCACGATGAAGATGCCGAACAGCAGGTGCGGCAGCGAGTTGAAGCCGTCCACGACCCGCATCAGCAGCCGGTCGGCGAACCCGCCGGCCGCACCGGCGACCAGGCCGACCAGGCCGCCGATGGCCACGCTGACCACCGCCGCCACCAGGCCGACCAGCATCGAGACGCGCAGCCCGTAGATCGAGCGGAGCAGCACGTCCCGGCCGACCTCGTCGGTGCCGAACGGATGGCCGGGCGACGGCGGCAGTGAGGCGGCGCGCAGGTCCACGAGCTGCTGGTCGAGCCGGGCGATCAGCGGCACCAGGAGCACGACCAGGACCAGCAGGGCGAGAGTGGCGGCGGCGAGCCGGTGCCGGGGCGCGCTCATCAGCTCACCCCCAGCACGCGCACGCGCGGATCGGCCACCGTGTAGGCCAGGTCCGCCAGCAGGTTGCCCAGCACGACCGCGACGGTGGCCAGCAGGGTGAGGGCGGCGAGCAGCGGGAAGTCCACCGCGAGCGCCGCCTTGATCGTGGTGCCGGCCACACCCGGCCAGGAGAACACCGCCTCGACCAGGATGGCCCCGGTCACCAGCTCGGGGACCCGTGCCCCCATGATGGTGATGAACGGCAGCAGCGCCGAGCGCAGCGCGTGCCGCAGCAGCACGGTCCGCTCCCGCAGCCCCCGGGCCCGCGCACCGGTCACGTAGTCCTCCTTGAGCACGCCGATGACCGACTCGCGGACGAACAGCAGCAGCCACGACGACTGCGAGAAGGCCAGCACGGTCACCGGCAGCACCATGTGGGCGAGCAGGCCGGTCACCGTCACGCTCGCCGAGGCGGCGTCGGTCAGCCCGCCGGCGGGCAGCCAGCCCAGCGTCACGGCGAACACCCAGATGGCCAGCAGGCCGACCCAGAACACCGGCGCCGCCTCGGTGGCGAACGCGGTGCCGCTGATCAGCCGGTCCAGCCACGAGTCCCGCCGCCAGGCGGCCAGCGTGCCGAGGGCCAGCCCGGCCACCAGCATCAGCGCCAGCGCGCAGCCGACAACCAGCAGGGTCCAGCCCAGCCGCTCCCCGATCACCTGCGCCACCGGCAGGTGCAGTGACCGCGACTCGCCCAGGTCGCCGCGCAGCAGGTTGCCGAGCCAGGTCGTGTACTGCTCCAGCAGCGGCCGGTCGATCCCCCAGTTGGCCCTGATCTCGGCCATGATCTGCGGGCTGGTGATCGCCGCCCGGTCCCCCAGATACTGCCGTACGGGATCGAACGGGGACGCCTTGGCCAGCGCGAACATCCCGAACGTCACGGCGAGCAGCAGGGGGACGGCGAACGCCAGGCGCCAGGCCACGATCCGCAACCACCTCACGAGGCGGGCTTCCAGTTCACGACCGTGCCGAGCAGGCCGCCGGTGGCGTGCTCGTGCGGCTCGACGCCCACGGTGATGCCCTCCCAGTCGCCCCGGACGACGTAGGTGTGCTTCAGGTAGACCAGGTACAGCCAGATCGCGTCCTCGGCGATGCGCCGCTGGAGCTCGTCGTAGGCCTTCTTCCGCTCGGCCTGGCCGGACGTCCGCCGGCCCGTGTCGAGCAGCCGGTCCACCTGGGCGTTCTCGTAGCGGCCCGGGTTGAACAGGCCCTGTCCGGCGTAGGAGGAGTGGAACAGCTCGTAGTTGGTGTAGTCGGGGTCGAACGGGGTGCCATAGCCCATGATCAGGGCGTCCTTGGCCAGGCGCGGCTCGATGGCGGACCAGTCCAGCCCGGCGAGCCGGACGTCCACGCCGATCTGCTTGGCGTCCGAGGCCACGGCCAGCGCGAGCTCCTTGCGCAGCGAGTCGCCCGCCGGATACATGAGGGTGAACCTGGCGGGCGTGCCGTCCTTGGCCCGCACCCCGTCCGCGCCCGGCTTCCAGCCGGCCTCCTCCAGGATCTGTACGGCCTTGCGCCGATCGGGCGCGCCCGATCCGGTGACGGCCGGGTTGTGCCAGTCGGTGCCGGGGGCGATCGGCCCGAACGCGGGGGCGCCCGCGCCGGCGAGGATCACCGACACCATCGCCGAGCGGTCCACGGCCAGGCCGAGCGCCCGGCGGACGGCCAGGTCCCCGGTCACGGGCTGCGCCAGCGGGAACATGACCCCCCGGTAGTCGGCGCTGGGCGCCTCGTGAACGGTGACGCCCGGCTCGTTCCTGAACCGGGCGACCGCCTTGGGCGGCAGCTCGGTCGCGGTGAACTCGCCGGCGGCCATGCGGGTGGCACGCGCGTTGTCGTCGGCCGCGTACGCCAGCACCAGGGTCGGAACGGCCGGCGCCCCGCCCCAGTAGCGGGCGTTGGCCGTCATCGTGATCTTGTCGCCCTTGGTCCAGGACCCGAAGGTGTACGGGCCGGTCCCGACCGGGGTGGCGGTGGCCGCCGGGTCCGAGCCGGAGGGGACGATGCCGAGCGTGGCCCGCTGCAGGATCGGCGCGTACGGATGTTTGAGATGGAAGACGACCGTCCGGGCGTCCGGCGCGTCCACCTTGTCGATGGCGGCGTAGTCGCCCCGGATCGGCGAGTTGTTGGCGGGCTTCAGCACCTGCTCGTAGGTGTAGGCGACATCCGCGCCGGTCAGTGGCCTGCCGTCGTGGAAGGTGACGCCCTGGCGGAGCTTGAAGGTGACCTCGGTGCCTTCGACCTCGGGCAGCGCCTCGGCCAGTGCGGGCTGCAGCCGCAGGTCGGGGGTGCGGCGGACCAGCCCGTCGAACAGCAGTGACCCGCCGTCGGGGGCGTAGCCGAGCATCGGGTTGAGCGTGTCGGGCTCCGACGCCAGTCCCAGCACCACGGTGTCCCGCGCCTGCGCCGCCCCGTCCTGCGAGGGGGCCGAGCAGGCGGCCAGCACAAGGGCCATCGCCCCGATCAATGACAGTCCGCGCCTCATGCGAGCGACCTTAAAGAAGATCCCTCGCTATTGCAATATTGTCGCAACTAGGAAGGACATGCATAACAGATGCCATCCGTCCCCGATCCCCTACGGTGAGGCCTATGAGCTCCGAGGAGTCGGTGCGCTACTGGCGGCACCAGGGGTTGGGCGGCCTGCACCTGATGCGGGCGCGGTTCGTCGGGCACCGCTTCAGCCGGCACAGCCACGAGACGTTCGCGATCGGCGCGGTGGAGTCGGGGGTCGAGGAGATTCGCTTCGCCGACGGCGTCGAGCGCACGGGGGCCGACGAGGTCGTGCTGATCGATCCGGGCGTCGTGCACACCGGCCGGGCGTACTCCCCCGGCGGCTGGACGTACCGGGTCCTCTACCCGAGCACGGAGCAGCTCGCGGCGATCGGCGAGGAGATCGGCGCGCCCGGCCCGCACCCGTCGTTCGCCCGGCGGGTGGTCACCGACCGGCGGATGGCCCGCGCGGTCGTGGCGGCGCACCGGGCCGCCGAGACCGGCGACCCGCTCACCGCCGACTCCCGCCTGCGCCTGCTGCTGGCCCGCCTGCTGGCCGCCTACGGCAGCCAGCGGCCCGGCCGGCCGGCGCACCCGGCCGGCCCGAGCAGCGCGGCGAGGGCCCGCGACTTCCTGCACGCCTCACTCCCCGCCCCACCGCCCCCGCCCGGCCTGGCCACCGCGGCCGGCACGACGCCGGACCCCCGCGACCTCGCCACCGTCACAGGGGCGACGCCGAACCTCCGCGACCTCGCCGCCGTCACGGGGGCGACGCCGAGCTTGAGTGAGCTGGCCGCCGCTGCGGGGGCGACGCCGTTCGCGTTGTTGCGGGCCTTTCAGCGTGCCTACGGGCTGCCGCCGCACGCCTACCTGACCCAGCTGCGGGTGCGGCGCGCTCGTGAGCTGCTGGAACACGGCGTGCCGCCGGCGACGGCCGCCGTGTCCGTCGGGTTCTGCGACCAGTCGCACCTGTCGCGCCACTTCCGGCGGATCGTCGGCGCCACCCCGGGCCTCTACCAGCGCGCGGTGCAATAACGTCCAATCCGCACCGGTACGGCGACTCCTACCGTGTCCGGATGACGAGCCATCAGGAGCGACTCGCTCTCCCCCTTGACCTCGACCAGGACCTGGTCGCCGAGCTGGGCCGGTACGCGGTGGACTTCCTGGCCGAGCGGATCGGCGAGCTGGAGTCGGCCCCGGCCAGCGACTACCGGCAGGCCGGCCACCTGACCGGGCTGCTGCGGCGGCCTCCGGGCGCGGAGCCCGGCGACTTCCGCGAGCTGCTGGAGACCTTCCGCCAGGCCGCCGGCCAGGGCGTGAACACGGCGGGTCCGAACTACCTCGCCTACTTCCCGGCGGGCGGCCTGGTCTCCTCGGTGCTGGCGGAGATGCTGGCCCAGGCGGCCAACCGCTACACCGGGGTGGCGCAGACGGCGCCCGCGCTGGTCGCCATGGAGCAGAGCGTGCTGACCTGGCTGTGCGACCTGTTCGGCCTGCCGGCCGGCGCGGGCGGGGTGGTGACGACGGGCGCGTCGCTGGCGACGCTGTCGGCGGTGGTCGCGGCCCGGCACGACCGGCTGGGCGACGACGCCCGCGACGGCACCCTGTACGTGACCGAGCACACCCATCTCAGTGTCGCCAAGGCCGCCAGGATCGCGGGCCTGCCGGCCGACCGGGTGCGCCTCGTGCCGGCCACCGCCGAGCTGCGGATGGACGTCGGCGCCGCCGCCGAGCTGATCGCGGCCGACCGGGCGGCCGGGCTTCGGCCCTTCCTGCTGGTGGGCACCGCCGGGACCACCAGCACGGGAACCGTCGACCCGCTGCCCGAGCTGGCCGACCTGGCGCGCGCCGAGGGGCTCTGGTTCCACGTCGACGCCGCCTACGGGGGCGGCTTCCGGCTCACCGGGCGCGGCAGGGCCAGGCTCGCCGGGATCGAGCGGGCCGACTCGGTCGCGTTCGACCCGCACAAGAGCCTGTTCATGCCGTACGGGACCGGCGTGCTGCTGGTGCGCGACCCGGCCGTCCTGCACGCGGCGCACGCCGCGGACGGGCAGTATCTGCAGGACCTGGACCGCCTGGGAGACCTGCCGGACTTCGGGAACATGGGCGTGGAGCTGACCAGGGAGTTCCGCGGACTGCGCCTGTGGCTGCCGCTGCACCTGCACGGCGTGCGGGCCTTCGCCGAGGCGCTGGAGGAGAAGCTGGACCTGGCCGCGCTCGTGCACCGGGAGCTGAGCCGCGACCCGCGCGTGGAGCTGCCGTGGGAGCCGGACCTGTCCGTGGTGGCGTTCCGGCTGCGCGGCGCCGACGAGGCCAACCGCGACCTGCTGGCCAGGATCAACGCCACCCAGCGGATCTACCTGTCCAGCACCACGATCGGCGGCCGGTTCTACCTGCGGCTGTGCGTCCTCAGCGTCCGCACCCGCGCCGAGCACGTCCGTCAGGCGCTGAGCACCATTCAGGGTTGTCTCCCTGATGGGATATCGTCTCAGATATGAGACAGGCCGCTCTGGATGAACGACTCGCCCACCGGCTGGCCGAGCTCCGGACAGAGCACGGCTGGTCGCTGGACGAGCTGGCCGCCAGGTCCGGCGTCAGCCGCTCGACGCTGTCGCGGCTGGAGCGGGCGGAGATCAGCCCGACGGCCGCCCTGCTGGGCAGGCTGTGCGCGGTCTACGAGCGGACGATGTCGCGGCTGCTGGCCGAGGTCGAGTCCGAGCCGCCGCGGGTGGTGCGCGCCGCCGAGCAGGCGGTCTGGCACGATCAGGCGTCGGGATTCACCCGCAGGTCCGTCTCCCCGCCCCACCCGGGCCTGCGCGGCGAGGTCGTCGAGGGGATCCTGCGGCCGGGCGCGGACATCTCCTACGACGCGCCGCCGGTGGCCGGGCTGGAGCAGCACCTCTGGGTCCTGGAAGGGGCCGTGGAGATCACCACCGACGGGCGGGCGCATCGGCTGGAGGCCGGCGACTGCCTGCGCTTCCGCCTCTGGGGCGGCTCACGGTTCCGCTGCCTCGGCGCCAGCCCGGCACGTTACGCGCTGCTGGTCGTCCTGCCCTGACCCGAAGATCGGAGACACCCCTCGTGCACACCGTCGAACGCCTGTCCGCCGAGGACTTCCCCGGCAGCGTCAAGGGCCTCGCCGAGGTCCTGGCCGACGCCGTCGACGACGGCGCCTCGGTGGGATTCGTGACGCCGTTCGACCGGGAGGCCGCGGCCGCCTGGTGGCAGGAGCGGGCCCCGGCGGTGGCCGACGGCAGTCTCGTCGTCTGGGTCTGCCGCGACGCCGGCGGGATCGTCGCCACCGTCAGCCTGGCCCTGGCGGGCAAGCCCAACTCCCGGCACCGGGCCGAGGTCTCCAAGCTGCTGGTGCACCGCGACGCCCGCGGCAGGGGGCTGGCCCGCGCCCTGCTGGCCACCGTCGAGGCGGCCGCCGCCGAAGCCGGGGTCACCCTCCTGGTCCTGGACACCCGGACCGGCAGTGCGGCGGAGCGGCTCTACCTCACCGGCGGCTGGACCCGCTTCGGCGTCGTCCCCGGCTACGCCGCCGACCCGGACGGCTCCCTGCGCGACTGCAGCTTCTTCTACAAGCCGCTCACATGAGATAGCGCACCCACAGGTACGGCGCGACCAGGCCGACGGTCACCACCGTGACGATCAGGCCGTACTTGGTGAAGTGCCAGAAGCTGATCGGCACGCCGTTGCGCGCGGCGATGCCGAGCACCACGACGTTGGCCGCCGCGCCGACGGCGGTGGCGTTGCCGCCGAGGTCGGCGCCGAAGGCCAGCGCCCACCAGAGCACCTGGCCCGGCCCGTCGCCGCCGACGGCCCGCACGAGCTCCGCCACGATCGGGCTCATCGTCGCCACGTACGGGATGTTGTCCACGACGGCCGACAGCACGGCCGAGCCGCCCAGCAGCCCCAGCGCCGCCGTCTCCAGCCGCCCGCCGGTGGCCTGCACGGCGGCGGTGGACAGCTGCCCGATCACGCCGGTCTCGACCAGGCCGCCGACCATCACGAACAGCCCGGCGAAGAACACCAGCGTCGGCCACTCCACCTCGGTGATCGCCTGCTCGGTGGTCACCTTGGTCGCGGCGACCAGGATGCCCGCGCCGAGCACCGCCACCACCGACGGCTCGTAGTGCAGCACCGGATGCAGCACGAACGCCGCCATCACCAGCGCCAGCACGGTCAGCGACTGCCACAGCAGCCGCCGGTCGGTGATCGCCTCCCGCTCCCGCAGCGCCATGACCTCGGCCGCCCGCTCCGCGTCGTAGCGGAACCGGCGGCCGAACATCAGCCAGCACAACCCGATGAACACCGCCACCAGCACGATCACCATCGGCGCCATGTGGATGAGGAAGTCGTTGAAGCTCAGCCCGCCCCGGCTGGCGATGATGATGTTCGGCGGGTCGCCGACCAGCGTGGCGGCGCCGCCGATGTTGGACGCCATCACCTCGGCGATCAGGAACGGGACGACCGGGACCGCGAGCCGCTCGCACACCAGGAACGTCACCGGCGCGATCAGCAGCACGGTGGTGACGTTGTCCAGCAGGGCCGAGGCGCACGCGGTGATGATCACCAGCAGGACCATGAGCCGGAACGGCCGCCCGCGGGCCCGTTTCGCCGCCCAGATGGCGAGGTACTCGAAGACGCCGGTCTCCTTGAGCACCCCCACGATGATCATCATGCCGGTCAGCAGGAAGATGACGTTCCAGTCGATGCCCGAATGCTCGGAGAAGAACGCCGACTCGGCTCCGGTGGCGTGGATCAGCAGCATGACCCCCGCCCCGCCCAGCGCGGCCGCCACCCGGTGCACCTTCTCGGTGGCGATCAGCGCGTAGGAGGCCAGGAAGACCGCCACGGCCAGCCAGGACAGCACGGTCATCGGACGATCACCAGCACGTTTCGGGCGCGCACGAACCCATCCTTCGCTGCATCGGGGGCTTACTGGTACGACAACGTACCAATGTCCTATTCGCGCGTTCTTGGCACATCCGGTGGTCACGCCGGTGCTAGGATTCATCCGCTGGTGCCGAGTCGCCCGGCCCGCCTCCGCAGGATTCGCGTCGAGGCCCGAAACTTCCCCCACGAGCTCACCGATAAGACGGGCAAGCTCCCCCTTATGGACACCAACCGACTCCCCCACCAGCTTGCCCGCACCCGGCGCTTCACCCTCGGCGTCCCCCGCGCCTTCACCCTTTCGCCCGACGGGAAGCGGGTCCTGTTCCTGCGCACGCGCGGCGGCGAGGACCGGACGAGCTGCCTGTGGCTGCTCGACGGCGACCGGGAGCGACTGCTCGCCGCCCCGGAGACCCTCGGCGTCGCGGGGCCCGTGCCCGAGGCCGAGCTGGTACGGCGCGAGCGGGCCCGGGAGACCGCGGCCGGCGTGGTCGCCTACTCGGCCGACGCCGCCCTGCGCACCGCCGTCTTCGCCGTCGACGGCGCACTCTGGGCGGTGGACGTCGGCCCGGAGCCCGGCTCGACGGACGACCCGCGCACCCCGCCCGCGGACGGATCAGACCCCGGACCCACCGCCACACCACGTCCCGTGCCCGCAGCCGGACCGCGCCCCGAACCCACCGCCGCACCACGCCTCGTACCCACCGCCGGGCCGGTGACCGATCCCCGGCTGGACCCCACGGGGCGGCGGGTCGCGTACGTCACCGGGGGCGCCCTGCACGTCGCCGACCTGGCCGGCGGCGGAGACCGGCCCCTCGCCGTACCCGAAGGAGAGAACATCACCTGGGGCCTGGCCGAGCACGTCGCGGCGGAGTCCATGCACCGCACGCGCGGCCACTGGTGGTCACCCGACGGAACCCGGCTGCTCGCCGCGCGGGTGGACACCTCGACGGTGCGGCGCTGGTGGGTCGCCGACCCGGCCGACCCGGCCCGGCCACCCCGCGAGATCGCCTACCCCGCCGCCGGGACCGCCAACGCCGAGGTGACCCTGCACCTGCTCGATCTGGAGGGGCGGGCCGTCGAGGTCGACTGGGACAGGACCGCCCACGAGTACGTGACCGCGGCCGGCTGGGACGCGCACGGCCCGCTGATCGGCGTGCAGAGCCGCGACCAGCGCTCGCTCCGGGTCCTGGCCGCCGACCCGGACACCGGCCGCACCACGCTCCTGCACGAACAGCGCGACGCCGCCTGGGTGGAGTTGATCCCCGGCACGCCCGCCCGGACCGCCTCCGGCTCGCTCGTTCACACGGCCGACACCGCCACCACCCGGCGGCTCCTGGTGGACGACCGGCCGGTCACCCCGGAGGGACTGCAGGTCCGCGAGGTGCTGGACGTGAGCGGCGAGAGCGTGCTCTTCACCGCGAGCGACGAGCCCACCGAGACCCACTTGTGGGCATACGAACGGAACCTCGTACGCCTCAGCGACGGGCCGGGCGTCCACACCGGCGCGCGCGCCGGTGACGCGCTGCTCATCTCCGCACACACCGAGCGCGGACGCGCCTTCACGGTGACCCGTCAGGGCCGGGCCGTCGCCCCTCTGACCACGATGGCCACCGTCGCCTCCCTCGACGCCGAGCCGGTCGTCGCCCCGCGCGTCACCTGGCTGCGGTTGGGCGTGCGGGAGATCCGTACGGCGCTGCTGCTGCCCTCCTGGCACGGGCCGGGTGATGATCCGCTCCCGGTGCTCATGGCGCCGTACGGCGGACCTGCGGGGCAGCTGGTGGTCCGGGCCAGGCACTGGTTCCTGTGTGAGGCGCAGTGGTTCGCGGAGGCCGGATTCGCCGTCGTGATCGCTGACGGTCGGGGCACCCCCGGCCGCGGTCCCGCCTGGGAGAAGACCGTGCACCGTGACACCCTGTCGGCGCCGCTGGCGGACCAGGTGGCCGCCCTGCACGCCGCCGCCGAGCACTGTCCCGCCCTGGACCTGGGCAGGGTGGCCATCCGGGGCTGGAGCTACGGCGGCACCCTCGCCGCCGCCGCGGTGCTGCGCAGGCCGGAGGTGTTCCACGCCGCCGTCTCCGGCGCCGCCCCCAGCGATCAGCGCCTCTACGACACGCACTGGCGCGAACGGTTCCTCGGCCACCCCGACGAGCATCCTGACGACTACGACCGCTCCTCGCCGATCGGTGACGCGGCCCGGCTGCGGCGGCCGTTGCTGCTGGTGCACGGGCTGGCCGATGACAACGTGGTGCCCGCGCACACGCTGCGCATGTCGGCGGCGCTGCTCGCGGCGGGCCGCCCGCACCAGGTGCTGCCCCTGTCCGGTGCCACGCACATGCCGACCTCCGAGGCGGCCGTCGAGGGTCTGCTGCGCTTTCAGCTGGACTTCCTCCGGGACGCCCTGAAGTCCGCCGGCCGGCCGGTGTAGGCGGCCTGTCTCACCGCCCAGGGCCGCCCGGGCGGGACCTCAGGCCGGATCCCGCCCCGCGAGGCCGTACAGCAGGAGGTCGGTGAGGGTGTCGATGACCTCGTCGTCGGCGAGCCGGGAGTCCGGGGCGTCGGCGAGCAGCGCGTAGGCGAGCATGGACAGCATCCCGCCGATCGCCACCCCCACGAGCGTCGGATCGCCTGGCAGCGGATGCTCCCGCCGCTCCAGGTGCGCCAAATGGTCGCGGAACACCTCGGTCTCCTCGACGAGCCGCCGCCAGAAATCGCCGCTGCCCGGCCCGGCGGCGATGGCCGACTCGAACAGCGCGATCGTGACCGGCCGGTTGTCGCGCATCACCCGCCAGGCCACCGCCAGGTGCTGGCGGAGCTGGTCGCGGTCGGTCAGGTCGTGCGCCGGGTGCTCCGGCGCGGCGAGGTCATGGCCTTGGTCGCGCATGTCGGCGAGCAGGGCGCGCAGCAGGTCCTCCTTGCCGGTGAAGTGGTCGTAGAAGGAGCCGGTGGCCCGGCCGGCGGCGGCCGTGATGTCACTGATCTTGGTGTTCAGATAACCGCGCTCAACGAACTGGCGCCGGGCGGCCTCCTTCAGCGCCGCCTCGGTCTCGGCCGCCCTGGCCTTCCGCACACTCATCCGGTCCTCCAGTTGACGTCGATCTCGCGGCCACATCATACTGAACGCGTTTTCACCGAATAAGGATTCGGTGAATCCGAATTCAGGGAGTGCACATGCGAGCAGTGATGATCGGCGGCGGGGTGGCCGGGGCGGCGTGCGCGATCGCGTTGACGCGGATCGGGGCCGAGGTGACGGTCTACGAGGCCCACGACGATCCGGCGGGGCCCGTCGGGTCCTTCCTCAGCCTGTCCGTCAACGGGCTGCGCTCCCTGGACGCGCTCGGCTGCCTGCCCGCCGTCCAGCGGGCCGGCTTCGCGGTCGAACGGCAGCGCATGTGGTCCGGCCGGGGCAAGCTCCTGGGCGACGTCCCCCGTGGGCGGCGGCCCGGCGACTCCCTGCACAGCGTCACCCTGATGCGCGCCGACCTGGTCGGGACGCTGCGCGAGGAGGCGGTGCGATCCGGCGCGCGCCTCCTCACCGACCGGCGGCTCACCGGCCCGCGCGACCCCGCCGTCACCGGCGCCGACCTGGTCGTCGGGGCGGACGGCATCTGGTCCGCCACCCGCCGCGCTCTCGACCCCGAGCTCCCCGACCCCGTCTACGCGGGCCTCTACTCCGTCTCCGGCACCAGCACCGGCCCCGGCGACCGGACGCCCGGCTTCACCATGACCTACGGCCGCCGAGGGACTTTCATCCACCTGCCCGCGCCCGACGGCACCGTGTGGTGGTCCGCCCAGGTCGTCTCCGCCGAGCCGCCCGCCGACCCGGCCGCCATCGGCGTCGACGAGCTGGCCGCGCTGTTCCACACCGAGCCCACGGCGCTCGCGCTGCTGCGTGCCGGGGCGAGCGTGCACGCCGGGACCCTGCTGCACGTGCTGGCTCCGGCCAGGCGCCGCCACGACGGCCGGACCGTGCTGGTCGGCGACGCGGCCCATCCGGTCGGCTCCGGGCAAGGGGCCTCCATGGCGATCGAGGACGCCGTCGCCCTGGCCCGCGCGCTGGCCACGACCGGCGAGGTCCCGGCGGCCCTGGCCGCCTTCGACCGGGTACGCCACGACCGCACCGGCAAGCTGGCCAAGACCGCGGCCGCCAACCGGGACGCCAAGACGGCCGGGCCGCTGGCGACCAGGCTGCGGGACACCTTCATGCCGTTCTTCATGGGACGCTTCTACGACCGGGCCACCGGCTGGCTCTTCGACCACGACCCGGGACAGCTGCCCGCGCCCCGCGCCGAGGACTCTCGCGCCGCCGCGAGGCCCGCTCCAGCGAGAGTGCAGGAGCGGAGGTGAGCGCCCCAGACGCCTGACGCCACCGAACCGGCTCGCCGCCGCCGAGGTCGGCCTATACGATCACCGGATGCCCGAGCCCCCGTCACGAGCACACCGATCGACCCGCTGGGCGCGCCGGCTGGCCGCCGTCGTGATCAGCCTCTGCGCGCTGGCCGGCGCCGTGCGGCTCGTCGTGCCCGCCACCGCAGGGCCGACCGGCGAGCCGGCCGGAGTCCAGCGGCAGCTCACCTTCCTGCGCGCCACACTCGACGGCGGAGCCGGCGACGACGCGCAGCGGCTCTTCCCCGAGGGATACTTCTTCCTGCACGCCCTGTACGGCCTGACCTGGGCCGAGCTCGGCATGCGGCGACCGCCCGGCGAGCGGTCGGCGGCGTTACGGGAGGCCCGCTGGGCGCTGGCACGCCTGGAATCACCTGCCGGCCGCGCCCCCTTCAGCCCGGCCCTCACCCCTCCCTACGGCGTCTTCCACCGCGGCTGGACCAACCTGCTACGCGGCCAGACGCTGAGCCTCCAACCGGCCGGGCAACGGGACCCGGCGGAGGCGCGCCGCTTCGCCGACGACTCCGCCGCCCTCGGCGCCGCGTTCGGCGCCTCGGCCTCGCCCTATCTGGCCGCCTACCCGGGCCAGGCCTGGCCGGTCGACTCCACCGTGGCGATCGCGTCTCTGCGGCTGCACGACACGCTGCTGCCGCCCCGGTTCGCCGGCACCACCGAGCGGTGGCTCCGGGAGGCGCGGCGGCGGCTCGATCCACGCACCGGCCTGCTCCCGCACCAGGCCGACCCCGGCACCGGCGACCCCGTCGAGGTGGCCAGGGGCAGCTCGCAGAGCCTCATCCAACGCTTCCTCGCCGACATCGACCCGGCCTTCGCCCGCGAGCAGTACACCCGCTTCCGCGACCGCTTCCTCGCCACGCCCCTGGGCCTCGGCCCTGCCGTACGCGAATACCCCCACGGCATGGACGGACCCGGCGACGTCGACTCCGGCCCGCTCCCGCTCGGGATCAGCCTTTCGGCGACCGCCGTCACCCTGGGCGCCGCCCAGGTCCACGGCGACGCGCCGCTCGCCGGCGCGCTGGCCAACTACGGCGAGCTGGCCGGGCTGCCGCTCGGCACCCCCTGGACCAAGCGGTACGCCTTCGGCCTGCTCCCCATCGGGGACGCGTTCCTGGCCTGGTCCAAAACCGCGCGGCCTTGGGTGGCCGCCGTGCCCGCCCCGCCGCCGACCGTCGTCTCACCGTGGTGGCGCGTCCCGCTGCTGTCGATCCTTTCGCTGTTCGGCGCTCTGCCGTGGCTCCCCGCGCTACGACGCCGACGCCTTTACAAAGTAGATTCTTCGACGGCGTAACGCAGCAGGACGCGTCCCCCCGGCCTCTCCTCCACCCCGAGCAGCCGCAGCCCGGTGGGCGCGGCCTCCCTGTCCAGGTCGGGGGCGGTGAACAGGGCGGCCGTGGTGGTCCCCCCGACGGCCATGGGCAGCACCTCCACCTCGACCTCGTCGACCAGCCCCGCCCGCAGCAGCGCGCCGCCCAGCCTGCCGCCGCCCGTGGCGACGACGGTCTCCGCCCCGAACCGGGCGCGCAGCGCCGCCAGCGCCGCGCCGAGGTCGACCCGCTCCTCCCCCACGACGAGGTACGAAACCCCCTCGCGGCGCAGGTAGGCGAGGTAGTCGAGCGGCGTGCGGGCCGCGGCGAGGACCAGGACGTGCCAGCCCGCCCACGCCTCGTCGGGATACTCCTTGTACGTCCACCGCACCCGGCCCCCGCTGTCGGGGACGGTCAGCCAGCCCTTGGTGGCCCGTGCCGCGATCTCGTCGGGCACGAAGTCGCCCAGCAGCGTCGCGGCGGGCCGGTCGGCGGGCGGCAGGGGCGGCGGCTCGTGGCCGCCGGCGACGAACGACCCGCTGCCCTCCAGCAGGATCCGCGGCCGGTGCCGGCGCATGATGTCGGCGTAGCCGTCCTGACCGGACGAGGGCCAGCGCTCATCGAACATGATCGGTGTGCCCGGAGAGAGCGCGAGGCGGCCGTCCACGGCCGCGCTGTTGTGCGTGATGACTCGGGGACGATCCATCGTCTTCTCCTTCCTCTCCCGCCGTTCTACCAACGCCCACCGACACTTCCTGAAATGCGGAACGATCCTTTCCGCAATGCCTCCTACGGTGTTCCCATGACCGAGAACAGCGAGATCCGCCCCTTTCACCTCGACATCCCGCAGGCCGACGTGGACGATCTGTTCGACCGGCTGGCCCGGACCCGCTGGCCCGACGAGGCGCCGGGAGCCGCCTGGAGCCGCGGCGTGCCGCTGGACCACGTCAAGGAACTCGCCGACCACTGGCGGACCTCCTTCGACTGGCGTGAGCGGGAGGCCGAGCTCAACTCCTACCCGCAGTTCACCACGGAGATCGACGGCCGGCGGATTCACTTCCTGCACGTACGGTCTCCGGAGCCTGACGCGCTCCCGCTGATCCTCACGCACGGCTGGCCGAGCTCGCCGATCGAGTTCCTCAAGGTGATCGGCCCGCTGACGGACCCGCGGGCGCACGGCGGCGACCCGGCCGACGCCTTCCACCTGGTCATCCCGTCACTGCCGGGGTACGGCCTGTCGCCGCTGGGCGACGCCTCCGGGGGCGACCTGTTCCACGTCGCGCGGGCCTGGGCGGAGCTGATGGCCCGCCTCGGCTACGACAGGTACGCGGCGCAGGGCACCGACGTGGGGTCGGGCGTGGCGATGCTGCTCGCCATGGTCGCGCCGGACCAGGTCACCGGCGTGCACATCAACGGACCGGGGCCGTACCCCCTGGGCGGTCCCGTCGACCTGGACGGGCTGTCCGGCGCCGACCTGGTCCGGGCCGAGCGGTTCAACGACTTCCAGAGCCATGGACTCGGCTACCTGCACCTGCAGTCGACCCGCCCCCAGACGCTCGCGTACGGCTTGACCGACTCTCCCGCCGGGCAGCTCGCCTGGATCGCCGAGAAGTTCGCCGAGTGGTCCGGCCCGGCGGACGAGCCCGTCGACCGCGACCAATTGCTGACCAACGTCAGCCTCTACTGGTTCACCAGGTCGGGCGCGTCCTCCGCCAACGCCATGTACGAGGGGATGCGCGGGTACGCGCGGATGGCCGGGTCGGGTCAGGATCAGGCGCACGCGGGCCCGCCGATGGGCGTCGCGGTGTTCGCCGCCGACTTCAGCGTCCGCGCGCTGATCGACCCGGCGAACGCCATCGAGCACTGGTCGGAGTTCGACCGGGGCGGCCACTTCCCCGCCATGGAGGTGCCGGACCTGCTGACCGGTGACGTCCGGGCGTTCTTCCGCGACCACCGCGGGTGAAGATCGCCGAGATCGGCGGCGTCCCGATCGCGGTTCACGGCCCGGCGGCAAGTACGATCAGCGGGTGACCGAAATAACCGAGACCGTGCCCGGTTGGCTCGCTCCTGAGGAGCTGGAATCGGTGCGGGGCAGGATGCCGATCCTCTACGTGGACGCCGTGCCCGTGCGGGTCGACGACGCGGGTGTGGTGACTCGCCTCGGCCTCCTGCTGCGCATCGCGCAGGACGGCGGCGTGAGCCGTGCCCTGGTCTCCGGGCGCGTGCTCTACCACGAGCGGATCCGCGACGCCCTCCTGCGCCACCTGGAGAAGGACCTCGGCCCGGTGGCGCTGCCCAGCCTGCCCGCCTCCCCGGTGCCGTTCACCGTGGCCGAATACTTCCCGACTCCCGGCGTCACGCCCTTCCACGATCCGCGCCAGCACGCCGTCTCGCTGGCCTACATCGTGCCGGTGCGGGGCGACTGCCGGCCGCGGCAGGACGCGCTCGACCTGGAGTGGTTCACCCCTGACGAGGCCGCCTCGCCGATGGTGCAGCAGGAGATGACCAGCGGCCAGGGCGTGCTGCTCAAGCAGGCTCTCGCCTTCGTCGGCCGGCTGCCCTGACGCGCCGCTTCAGTGCAGGCCCCGCTTGCCCGGGGCCCAGAACGGCTTCACCGTGATCGAGGTTCGCGGCCAGTTCCGTTCACGGACCAGATAGTTCCTGATGAGCTGGCAGGTGCGTGCCTCCCCCGCGAGGTAGGCGGCACCGGCGTTGCCGGGCAGGTCCAGCGCCGCCACCGCCGCCAGCAGGGCCTGTGAGCCGGTCGCCGGGGCGCCGCCCCGGTGCACCCGGCGCAGCCGGTACGGCCCGGGGATCGGCAGCTCGTTGTCCGGAGTGTCGCTCTCCAGCGCCCCGTAGACCTCCGCATCGGGCCCGAGAGCCCGGATCATCGGCCCGAACGCCGCAGTGGCCGTCTCCTCCCCCGCGAAAAGGTGGAACGGCGCGGGCCGGGGGTGGAAGTCCCCTTGCGGGCCCCAGAACGTCACCGGATCCCCCGGCCCGGCCGCACGCGCCCACCGCAGCCCGATGCCGTCACCCTCGTACAGGTGGATCCGCAGCTCGATCGCGCGCTCAGCGGGGCTGTAGTCCCAGATGGTGTAGGTACGCAGCGTCTCGACGGGCCGTAGCAGCCCGCGCAGCGACAGCGGGTCGTTGATCTGGATCCGCACGTGCTGCCCCGGTGTGTACGGCAGCGTGATCGGCTCATCGGCGACGAGCCGGATCCGGCGTATCGCCGGCGTCACCATCCCCACCTCGGCCACGGTCGCTCCGGCGACGTACTTGGCGAACGCGCCGGCGAGCGGGTTACGGCGTTCGGTCCTCATGTCGCGACTCCCTGTTTAGAGGCTCTAAACTAGCTTAGAGCCATTAAGCAAACATAGGGTCGTTAGGATGTCAACCGGACGACAGAAGGAGGACGATGACCGCACAGGCCTCCAGCAGGCGGGACAGGCTGCGGCGGAGCACGCTCGCGGAGATCCACGCCGCAGCGCGGAAACTGCTGGTCACGCAGGGCTCCTCGGCGGTGACGATCAACGCGGTCGCGCGCGAGGTGGGCATGAGCGGCCCCGCCCTCTACCACTACCACTCCGGCCTCGACGACCTCATCGGCGCCGTGACCGCCGGCTTCTACCAGGAGCTCGCCGACGAGATGCGCGCCGTCCGCGACGCCTGCCTCTCCTCGCCGATCTCGCGCCTGCTCGCCACGGCCCGCGCCATGCGCGCCTGGGCCGTCTCGCACCCGGCGGAGTTCGGCTGGCTGTTCGCCCGGCCCGCCCCCGCGCCCGGCAAGCGCCGCCCCGAGTCCGCCGAGCACCAGGCCGGGGTCGCCTTCGAGCAGGTCTTCCTGGAGCAGGTGGCGGAGCTCTGGGACAGCGGCCCGTTCCCCGTCCCCGACCTGGAAGACCTGCCTCCCTCGCTGCGCGACCAGTTGCGGGCCTACTCGGCCGGCCTCGGCGGGCGCCTGCCGCCCGAGGCCGCGCACGTCTTCCTGTCGTGCTGGATCAGGCTGTACGGGCTGCTGTGCATGGAGGTGCTCAACCAGTTGAGCTTCGCCTACTCCGACGTCGAGCCGGTCTTCGAGGAGTGCCTGCGTGACCTGTGCGCCATGCTCGGCCGGCCCTACGAGCCCCCGGAGCCGGCGCACCGACCCACGTCGTAGTCACGTCGTACGACCATCAGCGGACCGTCGAGCGAGATCACCGATGGGCTGAAGCCTCGACCGCCGGCCGCTGCCTGGCGGTGGCGGCGACGACGCTGTCGAGCAGGCCGGGGAAGAGCGCGTCCAGGTCGTCACGGCGCAGGGAGTTCATCTTCGCGGTGCCCCGGTAGACCTGGTTGATGACCCCGGCCTCACGCAGGACGCGGAAGTGGTGGGTGCCCGTGGACTTGCTGACCACCAGGTCGATCTCCGAGCAGGACACCTCCCTGCCGGTCTGGGCGAGGAAGCGCACCACCTCCAGTCGCACGGGGTCGGCGAACGCGTGGAGGACCGCTTCCAGCCGGATCTCCTCGGACGTCGGATGCTCCAGTACTCTCACCCCAGCAATAGTACGACAGGTCTCGTAGTTTGACATTTCTCGTAGTACGTTAAGTGTCGTACAAAGCTCGCCTAGGAGGACCCGTGCTGTTCGACCCGATCACCCTGCGGTCGCTGACCATCCCCAACCGTGTGTGGATGGCCCCGATGTGCCAGTATTCGGCCGCCGTTGACGGCCCGGCGGCCGGAGTGCCGCACGACTGGCATTTCACCCACCTCACGACGCGGGCGGTGGGCGGCGCCGGGCTGATCCTGGCCGAGGCCACCGCCGTCTCCCCTGAGGGCCGGATCAGCCCCGCCGACCTCGGGCTGTGGAACGAGACCCAGCAGGAGGCGTTCTCCCGGATCACCAGGTTCCTGTCCGAGCAGGGCACCGTGCCCGGGATCCAGCTGGCGCACGCCGGCCGCAAGGCCTCCACCGACCGGCCCTGGCTCGGCGGCGGGCCGGTGAGCGCCGCCGACGGCGGCTGGCGGCCGGTCGCCCCGAGCGCGATCCCCTTCGCCGACGGCCACCCGGTGCCCGAGGAGCTGACGGTCGAGCGGATCCACCGCGTCGTGGCCGACTTCGCCGCCGCCGCCGAGCGCGCCCGCCGTGCGGGCTTCCAGGTCGTGGAGGTCCACGGCGCGCACGGCTATCTGATCGGCGAGTTCCTCTCCCCGCACAGCAACCGCCGCACCGACGCTTACGGCGGCCCGTTCGAGAACCGCATCCGTCTGGCGCTGGAGGTCGCGGACGCCGTACGCGCCGTCTGGCCCGAGGAGTTGCCGGTGTTCTTCCGCGTCTCGGCCACCGACTGGCTGCCCGACGGCCAGGGCTGGACCGGGGAGGACACCGTACGCCTGGCCAAGGAGCTGCTCGCGCACGGCGTCGACCTGCTGGACGTCTCCACCGGCGGCAACGCCGCGGGCGTGCGGATCCCCACCGGGCCCGGCTACCAGGTGCCGTTCGCCAATCAGGTGCGGGCCGAGACGGACCTGCCGGTGGCCGCGGTCGGCGAGATCACCGACCCGCGCCAGGCCGAGTCCATCCTCGCCTCCGGCCAGGCGGACGCCGTCCTGCTCGGCCGCGAGCTGCTGCGCAACCCGTACTGGCCGCTCCAGGCGGCGCGTGAGCTCGGCGTGCAGACGCGCCGGCCCGACCAGTATCACCGCGCCGTCTGAGCCGCGCCGTCTGAGCCGCGCCGGCCCGCATCCCGGTCCCCGCATCCCGGTCGTGGCGGTCCGGCCACGGCCTCACGTGCGTTCTCGCGCGCCCCGGTCATGCGGGCCGGGGTGCGGACGGGATCGCGCGGCGCGACGGACCGCCGCCACCGCGACGTTACGCGGCATCCGGCCGAAGACGATGCCGTGGAAGGGCGAGATCAGCCACCAGTAGAGATGGCCGAGCAGTCCGCGCGGGTGGAACACCGCGCGCTGGTGGTAGACCGTCCGGCCGTCCTCCTGGCTCTGGCTCAGCTCCAGCCAGGCCAGTCCGGGGAGCCTCATCTCGGCGCGCAGGCGCAGCAGGCGTCCCCGCTCGACCTCCTCCACCCGCCAGAAGTCGATGGCGTCACCCACCCGCAGGCGCCGTGGGTCGCGCCGGCCCCGGCGCAGGCCCACCCCGCCGGCCAGCCGGTCGAGCGCGCCGCGGATCCGCCAGGCGACGGGCAGGGAGTACCAGCCGTTCTCGCCGCCGATCCCCTCGATGACCTCCCACAGCGCCTCGGGGGGCGCGTCGACGAGCCTGCGGCGCCGGTCGATGTAGAGGCTGCCGCCCGCCCAGCCCGGATCGGTGGGCAGGGGATCGCTGGGCGCGCCCGGCGTGGAGGCGGACGACCACCGCGTCGCCACGTCCGCCTCCTTGATCTTCTGCAGGGCCAGCGTGACGGCCTCGCGGAAGCCGATCAGCCCGTCCGGCGGATCCGGCACGTACGCCGCGATGTCGTGCTCCCGGCAGACCGCCGGGTTGCGCAGCGACTCCACCAGAGGGCGGGCGATGGTGGCCGGCACCGGGGTGACCAGGCCGACCCAGTGGCTGGACAGCCCCGGGCTCAGCATCGGCAGCGGGATGATCAGGCGTCTCGGCAGGCCGGCGACGGCGGCGTAGTGGTGGATCATGTCCGCGTACGTGAGCACGTCGGGGCCGCCGACGTCGAAGGCGCGGTCGACCTCGCCGGGGACGTCCGCCCAGGCGACGAGGTAGCGCAGGACGTCGCGGACGGCGATGGGCTGCGTACGGCTGCGCACCCAGCGGGGCGTGGTCATCACCGGCAACCGTTCGGTCAGGTGGCGCAGCATCTCGAAGGAGGCCGACCCCGATCCGATGATCATCGCGGCTCGCAGGACCACGGCCGGCACCCCGGACCCGAGGAAGATCTCGCCGACTTCGGCCCGTGAGCTCATGTGCGGCGACAGGTGCCCGCCCGAACCAGGGGTGAGGCCGCCGAGGTAGACGATCCGCCGTACGCCCGCCGCCTCGGCGACCCTGGCGAACCCGCGGGCGGCCATCCGGTCGGCCTCCTCGAAGCCCTTCCCGCCGCCCATGGTGTGGATCAGGTAGTAGGCGACCTCGATCCCCCGCAGGGCGTCCGCCGTGCGGGCGGCGTCGCCCGCGTCGGCTCCGGCGATCTCGACCCGGCCCGCCCAGGGCAGGTCGCGCAGCCGTGCCGGCGAGCGCACCATGCAGCGGACGTCGTGTCCCGCCGCGAGCAGCTCGGGGACCAGCCGTCCGCCGATGTAACCGGTCGCGCCTGTGACCAGGCATCGCGTCATTCGTCACACCTCCCGAAACCGTCTTTCTCGGATCCGGATCCGTTCAAGACCGACGGCAGGTGCTCTTTATCCCCTTTTGGGATAGATGCGACCCCAGGCTTCTCGACGCCTCCGGAGACTGGATGCGAGGCATAACGCCGACGGCTCCATCGAACCGAGGAGACCATGGTGAAACGACTTCTTCTGGCGGCGGCCATGACGCTGACCGCCACAATGACCACCACGAGCGCATCCGCATTCTCCCCCGCTCCCTCACCCGACGCCAGCCCGTTCGGCCCCGCGTGCTCTGCGATCGAGAGCTCCCTCGCCGGCATCGCCGAGCAGCCGGTCGGGACCGCGGTCTCCGAGGTGAGCGAGCTCTCCACGCTGGCGGACGCGCTGGAGCAGGCGGGCCTGGCCGACAAGCTGAACTCGGCCGAAGAGCTCACCGTGTTCGCCCCGACCAACGAGGCGTTCGAGGCGATCCCGCAGGAGACGCGGGACAAGCTGATGGCCGACAAGCAGCAGCTCACCGAGGTCCTCAACAACCACGTGGTCGAGGGCAAGAACGAGCCGGCCGACCTGGAGGACGCCACTCTCACCACCCTCGGGGGCAGCGAGCTGACCGCCAAGGGCTCGGGCGAGGACCTCACGGTCAACGACGCGAAGGTGGTCTGCGGCAACGTGCCGACGAAGAACGCCACCGTGTACGTCATCGACAAGGTCCTCATGCCGCAGTAGCGGCCGTCCGGCAGGCGTCCCGGTCTTCGGGGCGCCTGACCGGCCCCCCGCTCAGGAAGCCCAGTGCTCCGGACGGGTGAGCGCGGGCGGGAGCCGGGTGGCGGCGTCGCCCTTGGCCGCGTTGAGCTGGGACTGGGTGAGGAAGACGCTGCCGGTGAGGTCGGCCCCGCTCAGGTCGGCGCCCCGCAGGTCGGCCCCGATGAGGTCGGCCCGCCGCAGATCGGCGCCCTTGAGATTGGCCCCGATGAGGTACGCGCCGCGCAGATTGGCCCCGGCCAGATCGGCGCCCCTGAGGGCGGCCCCGATGAGGTCGGCCCCTCTGCGGTCCTTCTTTCGGCGGCCCGCGCCGCCCCTGACGAGCTCGCTCGTGCGCAGCAGCAGGACGTTGACCCGCTGCCGATGCCCGGCGACGTCCAGCTCCAGCAGGTCGGCCGGCCCTCGGCGGGTCAGGCGCTCGGTCTCGTCCAGCATCGACCGGAGGTCACCGTGGATCGCGCGGGCGGCCGGCAGGGCCAGCGCCTCGGTGAGGTAGGCGAGCAGCTCGTGAAGCTGCCGCATGACCGGGAACACCTCGAACATCCGCTCGGCGGTCTCCGGGTGCCGCCTCCAGTCCCGCCCCTCATAGGTGACCTGGGAGACCTTCTGGCCCGCGCCGAAGCAGTCGTAGACGGTGCAGCCGGAGAAGCCCTCCTGCCGCAGGCGCCGGTGGATGCCGCAGCGGAAGTCGGCCTGAAGGTTGCCGCACGGCTGCCCGGCGGGCTTGTCGACCGCGAAGTCCGCGGACGCGGCGAAGGGCAGCGCGACACAGCACAGCCCGAAACAGTTCGCGCAGTCAGCCCGCAGGGCCCGCTCGTCCGACAACCCGCTCAGTCCTTTCAGAGATCGCTGTCCATGATAGGCGCGGGTCAGCGCTGACCTGCCAGGGCCGACTGGACCGACGCCACGACGAGGCCGCGCACCGGCCGCGGCGCGTCCAGGAACGCGGTCAGGTGGCCGCCGCGGCCCTCCAGCAGCCCCGCGCCGATGTTGGAGAACGTCGACATGGTGTGCCCCGCCTGGTACGGCTCCAGCCCGGTCAGCGCCGCCCGCGCCTCGCCCAGCGGCACCGGCCGGTACTGGACGGGCCGGCCGAGCGCCTCGGCCAGCGCCTCCGCAAGCTCCCGCCCGCCGACCGCCTCCACGCCCTCCAGCTCGTACGTGCGCCCCACGTGCCGCCCCGATGCCCCCGGGGCCCCAGACGCCCCCGAGGCCCCGGATGCCAGGTCCGCCTGCGCCTCGGCCGCCACGCGCACGGCCACGGCGGCCAGGTCGTCGCGGGCGACGACCGACAGCCGCCCGTCGCCGAGCGGCGCGGTGAACACCCCGCCGGCCGCCGCCGCAGCGGCTCCGGCCATGGCCAGCCCGGCCGGAATCTCGGCGTACAGGCCGTTGCGCAGGACCGTGACGTCGAAGGGCGCCTCGGCCAGTCGCGCCTCGGTCCAGCGGTGCGCGAGCGCGATCGTGAGCCGCTCCCCCGAGCCGGCCAGGCTGGTGTAGATCACGTGCCGGACGCCGGCGGCGGTGGCCGCCCGCACCACGGCGCCGTGACGGGCCAGGACGACGTCGTCCTCGGCGTACCCCGCAGAGACGAATACCAGCACGTCCACGCCCGCGAAGGCCGGCGCCAGCGTTTCCGGCCGGTCGAAGTCGGCGAGCCGCGCCGTGGCGCCGTCACCGGAGCTGCTGGCCCCGGCCGTCGCCAGTCCGCCCGCTGCCCGCAGTCCGGCGAGGACCGCACCGCCAAGTCGCCCCGACACGCCGGTGACGAGAATCATGAGACCACTCCTGTTGTTGATGTGCGAGGTGACCGAAAGGGTGACCGACGCCCAGCATGGGGGCGTCCTGGCACCCGCTGTAAGGAGGCACTTTCATGTCAGTCGCGCACACGGAGGTAACCCCCCAGGCCCCCGGGCCGTGTGGGGATGACGACTGCGGCATCCGCGACGTGCTCGACCGGCTCGGCGACAAGTGGACGGTGCTGGTGATGGTGGAACTGACCAAAGGCGTGCGGCGGTTCAGGGAGCTGCAACGGGCGATCCCCGGCATCTCCCAGCGGATGCTGACGCTGACGACGCGGCGGCTGTGCCGGGACGGGCTGGTCGAGCGGACGGCGTACCCGACGATCCCGCCGCAGGTCGAGTACCGGCTGACACCGGTCGGCCGGAGCCTGGCCGAGACGATCGAGCGGCTGGCCGGCTGGTCGAGGGAGCACAAGGACGCCATGGCGGCGGCCCGGCAGCGGTGGGACGCGGCCTACCCCGGCGAGGCGGCCGAGCCCCGCTGATCCGCGCCGCTGTTCTGTCGCTTGATCGAGCGCCCCGTACGAGACCTCCGCCGAAGAGCACGCACGGGCGGGGCGACGGGGCTAGCCGTCGAGATAGCGGAGGATCGCCAGCACCCGCCTGCTGTACGCGGGGGTGGCCGGCAGGTCGAGCTTGTCGAAGATGGCGTTGATGTGCTTCTCGACGGTGCTCAGGGACACGTGCATGCCGGCCGCGATCGCCGCGTTGGTGTAGCCCTGCGCCAGGCGGCGCAGCACCTCGCTCTCCCGTCCGGTCAGCGTGCGCAGCGGGTCGGTGTGGGTGGTGCGGGCGAGGAGCTGCCGGACCACCTCCGGGTCGATGACGGTGCCGCCGGCGCGGACCCGCTCCAGCGACTCCAGGAACTCGGCCACCTCCGAGACCCGGTCCTTCAGCAGGTAGCCGAGCCCGCCGGTCTCGCCGGAGAGCAGTTGGGCCGCGTACGTCTTGTCGACGTACTGCGACAGGACGAGCACGCCCACGCCGGGCCGGTCCTCGCGGATGCGCAGCGCGGCGCGCAGGCCGTCGTCGGTGTGGTCGGGCGGCATCCGCACGTCGACGACGGCGACGTCGGGACGGTGGGCGCCGACCGCCTCGATGAGCGCGGGTGCGTCGCCGACCGCCGCCACGACCTCGTGGCCCGCCTCGCGCAGCAGCACGGCCAGGCCCTCGCGGAGCAGCACGGCGTCATCGGCCAGGATCAGCCGCACGGCGCCTGCCTCGGCAGGGTGGCGCGCACGCGGGTGCCGCCGCCTTCGGAGCCGGTCACCTCGAAGACGCCGTCGAGCGCCAGCACCCGCCGGGCGAGGCCGGACAGGCCGGCGCCGGCCGGGTCGGCCCCGCCCCGGCCGTCGTCGGAGATCACCACGCTCACCGTCCGCTCGTCCTCGGTCAGGACGACCAGGATGTCATGGGCCTGGGCGTGCTTGACCGCGTTGGTGATCGCCTCCCTGGTCACGAAGTAGAGCGCGGTCTCCACCTCCGGGACGGGCCGCCCGGCCAGCCCGTACCGGATCGTCACCGGCACGCTGGACCACTCGGCGACGCCCGCGAGCGCGCTGCGCAGGCCGAGCTCGTCGAGCGCGGTCGGGTAGACGCGCCAGGCGACGCTGCGCAGCTCGTCCAGGAGCCGGCGGGACTCGGTGTAAGCCTGGCCGACCAGGTCCGCGGCGGCGCCGGGGTCATGGCGGGCGCGGCCGAGCAGCATGGCCAGGGCGACGCCGTGCTGCTGGACGCCGTCGTGCAGGTCACGCTCGATCCGGCGCCGCTCGTCGTCCACCGCGCGGACGATGCCGGACCTGCTCGTGGTGAGCTCGGCGATCCGCCGGCGCATCCGCTCGCTCGTACCGGGGCCGAGGAAGCGGGCGGCCAGGCGCCGCTCGACGGCCACCACGCCCAGGCAGCAGAACCCGCCGACCCCGATCAGGAAGAGGCCGGAGACGAGGCCGACGATCCGGGTCTCGGTGATCAGGCGGATGCCGGGAAAGTGCAGCGACACGGGGATGACCTGCCCCGTCAGCGCCGCCCAGCCGGCCCCCGCCAGGAACAGCAGGCCGAGGAAGAGCAGGGACGTCGCCAGGTAGCCGCCGAGCAGCCCGGCCAGCCCGCGCAGCGCGAGGTACCCGGGCCCGGCCGGGCCCGGGTCGCTGTCCTGGGCGAACAGGACCCGCAGCCGCGCCCGTTCCAGCGCCACCATCGGAGCCGTCCAGCGCTTCCTGAGCGGCCAGGCCAGGACGAGGAGGAGCAGTTCGGCGGCGCCGGTGACCGTCCCCGCCACGACTCCGGCCAGCCTCCGCGCGACGACGCCCAGCACGGCTACTCCTGCGCGGATCGGGCGTTGACCTCGTTCCACTTGTGCAGCAGCTGGGGCACCTCGCTGCGGAGGAAGGCGAAGAACCGCCGGGTCTCGTCCATCCGGGCGCCCGCGGGCGTGTCCGTGCCCAGCACCTCCGCCCCGTCGCGCGCGCCCTCCTCGAAGCGGCGGAACACCTCGTCACTCGACGCCGCCGCTCTGTACCAGGCCGCCTGGTCGACGCGGTAATGGTCGCGGCGCTCCCCCGGGTCGCGCTCGCGGGTCACCATCCCGACCCGCATCAGGTACTTCACCGCCCCCGACACGGCCGACGGGCCCACCTGCAGCACGTCGGCGAGCTCGGCGGCGGTACGCCGGCCGTCGTCGGCGATGAGGAGCGCCGCGAGCACGCGGGCGGCCATCCGGGGATAACCCGAGTCGGACATGATCAGGGCGAAGCGTTCGAGGAACCGCAGCCCGTCGGCCGTGGGCCCGCCGCCACCTGTCTCGATCACGCCGCTCCCGTCGTCAGCCCTGCCGGTCATGCACACCTCTGCGCGTTCGTCTCTGCCGGCCCAAGGCTACAGCTTTCCGATAGTTCACGAATTTCGTGAAATCCATGTACATTGCACATCATGTCACAAGTAATCTCCGTATCCGGCCTGGTCAAGACCTTCGGCCGGACACGGGCACTCGACGGGCTGGACCTGACGGTCCGGGCCGGCGAGGTGCACGGGTTCCTCGGTCCCAACGGGGCCGGCAAGTCCACCGCCGTCCGGATCCTGCTCGGCCTGCTGCGCCAGGACTCCGGCACGGCCCGGCTGCTGGACGGCGATCCATGGCGCGAGGCGACCACACTGCATCGCCGGCTGGCGTACGTGCCCGGCGACGTGACCCTGTGGCCGACGCTGTCCGGCGGTGAGACGATCGACCTGCTCGGCCGGATGCGCGGCGGGCTCTCCCCCCGGCGCCGGGCCGAGCTGCTCGACCGGTTCGAGCTCGATCCGCGCAAAAAGGGGCGCGCGTACTCCAAGGGCAACCGGCAGAAGGTGGCCCTGATCGCGGCGCTGGCCTCGGATGCCGAGCTGCTCATCCTGGACGAGCCCACCTCCGGCCTCGACCCGCTGATGGAGACGGTCTTCCAGGAGAGCATCCAGGAAGAGCGGCGCAAGGGACGCACGGTGCTGCTGTCCAGCCACATCCTGGGCGAGGTCGAGGCGCTGTGCGACAGGGTGAGCATCATCCGGCGCGGCCGCACGGTGGAGACGGGCACGCTCGCCGAGCTGCGCCACCTCACCCGCACGTCGATCACGGCCGAGCTCGACGGCCCCGTCCCCCCGCTCGCCGGCTCGGCGGGCGTGCACGACGTGTGGACGCAGGGCGACCGGCTGCGCTGCCAGGTCGACGGCGGCGCGCTGGACGCGCTGCTGGCCGAGCTCGTGAAAGTCGGCGTGCGGAGCCTGGTCAGCCGGCCGCCGACGCTGGAGGAGATGTTCCTGCGCCACTACGAGGACGCTCCGGCGGGCGCGACCGCGGAGCACGCGGCGGTACGGCGATGAGCACCCTCACCGGCACCGGCGGCCTGATCCGGCTCATCCTGCGACGCGACCGGGTGCGGGCGCCGGCCTGGTTCGGGCTGGTGGCGCTGCTCGTGATCGGAGTCGCGAGCTCGGTGGCCGGCGCCTATCCCACCGAGGAGGCACGTCAGGTCTTCCTCCAGACGACCAACGGCGACCCGACCCAGCTCATGATGATCGGCCCGATCTACGACCCGTCCGCCGGAGGGCTCGCCGCGTGGCGCGTCCGCGGGCAGGCCGCCCTGCTCATCGCGCTGGCGAGCCTGCTCCTGGTGATCCGCGCCACCCGCGCGGAGGAGGAGGCCGGCCGCGCCGAACTGCTGGGCTCGACCGTGGTCGGCCGGCACGCGGCGCTGACGGCCGCGCTGACCGTGGCGTTCGCCGCCAACCTGGTCACCGCCCTGGTCGTGGCACTCGGGCTGATGAGCCAGGGCCTGCCCGCGCGGGGCTCGCTGGTGATGGGGCTGTCGGTCGCCGCCGCCGGCTGGGTCTTCGCCGCGCTCGCGGGCCTCACGGCCCAGCTGACCGACACCTCCCGCACCGCCGCGGGCATCGCCGTCACGGCGATGGGCGTCCTGTACGCGGTGCGCGCGGTCGCGGACGTCGGCGGGAGCGCCTGGGCGTCCTGGCTGTCACCGTTCGGCTGGACCCAGCGGATGCGGCCCTTCGCCGGTGACCACATGTGGCCGCTCCTGCCCGTCGTCGGCCTGGTCCTGCTGCTGGTGGCCGTCGCGTACCGGATCTCCGCACGCCGGGACCTGGGCGCCGGGGTCCTCCCTCCCCGGCTCGGCCCCGCGCACGCCACGCCGGGCCTGCGCACCTCGCTCGCCCTGGCCTGGCGGCTGCAGCGGGGCACACTGCTCGCCTGGGCCGTCGCGTTCACCGCTTTCGGCGCCGGCCTGGGAGGCGTGGCGCGGAGCGCCGCCGAACAGCTGAACGCCAGCGAGGCTCTCCGAGGGCTGATCGAGCGGATGGGCGGCGGTGGCCGTCCCGCCGACGGCTTCTTCGCCTTCGCCATCTACCTGATGAGCCAGGTCATCACGGTCTACGCGATTCAGGCGACCCTGCGGTTGCGGGCCGAGGAGACCTCCGGTCGCGCCGAAGCGGTCCTGGCCGGGCCCGTCGGCAGGTTGCGCTGGGCGGGCGGTCACCTGGCCCTCGTCGCCGCCGGGTCGGGGATCGTGCTCGCCGGGCTCGGCCTCGGGATGGGCTTGGTCCACGGGCTCTCCACGGGGGATCCGGGCGGCGAGATCACGCGGCTGCTGGGCGCGAGCCTGACGCGGCTGCCTTCGGTCCTGGTGCTGGCCGCCGTCGCGGCGCTGGCGTACGGTCTGCTGCCACGGCTCGCCGCGATCATCGCCTACACCGCGCTGGGCGGGTGCCTCGCGCTCGAGTTCGCGGTCGAACTGCTGCGCGTCGACCCGTCGGTGCTGCGGGTGTCGCCGTTCGCGCAGACCCCTGGGCTGCCGGTCGCCGAGTTCACGGTGACGCCGCTGGTCCTGCTGGCCGCCGTCGCCACCGGGCTCACCGCTGCGGGGCTGGCCGTGCTCCGCCGTCGCGACCTCGGCTGACCCGCGACCATCGCGTTACGGCCCTCCGAACAGTATTGGACTGCTCGTTTCAAAACGTGTTACGGTACCGGGTATGGCGCGACCGAGGAAGTTCGAGGAGGAACGGGCGGTAGAGGCGGCCATGCGCGCGTTCTGGGACGCGGGCTACGAGGCCACCTCGACACAGGACCTGTGCGAGGCCACCGGACTGGGCCGCAGCAGCATCTACAACACCTTCGCCAGCAAGCGCGAGCTGTACGACAGGGCGCTGCGCCACTACATGACGCGGAAGAACGCCGGCCTGTTCGAGCTGCTGGAGCGGGACCTGCCGATCCGGGAGAAGGTACGCGTCCTGCTGTGGCAGATCGTGGACGGCGACGACGACGAGCCGACCGGCTGCTTCGTGGTCAACAGCATGGTGGAGCTGGCTCCGCACGATCCGGAGGTCGCCGCATGCCTCCAGCGCGACCAGGAGCGCCGCCTGGAGGCGCTGCGGGCGGCGATCGGCCTGGCCCACCACCGAGGGGAGCTCGGCCAGGACACGGACCCCGCCACCCTGGCGCACTTCCTCGTCGCGACGGTCAGCGGGATGCGCGTCGTGGCGCGCGGCGGCGCCGACCGCTCCGCACTGGAGGCGATCGCCACCACGGCACTCACCGCCTTCTGACGCGGACGACGGCTTTCGCGGCCCTTCACACCGGCACCGGGTTTCTCGCACCGGCGCCGGTTCTGCTTGCTCCCCACCTCGGCGCCGGGTTGTGCCGGCCTCCACACCGGCTTCCGGTTTTTCGCTGTCCTCATTATGTACTGATCTATCCAAAACTTGGAGTCCTGATGCCACCGGCCGTCTACATCCTGGGCTTGGCGATCTTCGCCCAGGGGACCTCCGAACTCATGCTCGCCGGACTGCTTCCCGAGATGGCCGCCGACCTCGGCGTGTCCGTGCCCGACGCGGGGCTGCTGATCTCCGCGTTCGCCGTCGGGATGCTGGTGGGCGCGCCGGTGCTGGCCGTGGTCACGTTGCGCCGGCCGCGCCGTACGACATTGCTGGCGTTCATGGCGGTGTTCGCCGTCACGCACGTGATCGGCGCGCTGACTCCCGACTACGGGACGCTGCTGGCCACGCGAGTGGCCGGCGCGTTCGTGTACGCGGGGTTCTGGGCGGTGGCGACGGTCACCGCGGTCGGTCTCGTTCCGGCGGACGCCCGCGGCCGGGCGATGAGCGTCGTGACGGGCGGGCTCACCGTGGCCACCACGCTCGGGCTGCCCGCGGGCACGCTGCTCGGGCAGACCCTGGACTGGCGGGCCGCGTTCTGGGCGGTGGCGGGACTGTCCGCGCTCGCCGCAGTCGGCGTGCTGGCCACCGTCCCCGGCGGCCGTCCCGCACAGCGCGTCTCCTCCCTGCGCGACGAGCTGCGCGCCATGGCCGCTCCCCGGCTCTGGCTCGCCTACGGCACCACCGCGCTGTCCACGGCGGCGATGCTGGTCACCTTCAGTTATCTGAGCGCGATGCTGGTCGAGGCCACGGGGCTCGCGCCCGCATGGGTGCCCGGCGTCCTGGCGCTGTACGGCGCGGGCTCGCTGATCGGCATCACCATCGGCGGGCGCACCGCCGACGCCCGCCCCTTCGGCTCCCTGTACGCCGGCCTGGCGGGGGTGACGGTGATCTCGGGGGCGCTGGCCATGACCGCGGGCGTCCCGTGGCTGGCCGTACCGCTGATCTTCCTGCTGGGCGCGTTCGGGTTCGGCATCAACCCCGCGCTGAACACCCGGGTGTTCACGCTGGCCCAGGACGCACCGACGTTCGCCGCCTCGGTCAATGTCTCGGCCTTCAACGTCGGCATCACCGTCGGCCCCTGGCTGGGCGGGCTGGCGATCGGCGCCGGCCACGGCTACCCGCCGGTAGCCTGGATCGGTGCCGGGCTCGGCGTGGCGGCGCTGGGGACGGTCGTGCTGGCCTCGGCCCTGCGCCGGCGGGCCCTCGCCGCGCCTCCACCGGCTCAGCCGGTCGCCGAACCCGCCGCCTGGCCGGGAGCCTGATAGACCGAGACGGCGAACGGCCGGTGCGCCGAGGTCTCCACGAACTCGCTCACCCGCGACACCCTCGCACTGGCGTCGACGAAGCGGTGCAGCCTCCTCGCCTCCGGCCAGGGGTGCACCAGCACCAGGACTCCGCCGGGGGCGAGCAGGCCGGTCAGCTGGGCACTGGCCAGGCGCAGCCGGTCACCGCGGCCGATGTAGTAGAGCGTCTCGGAGCAGAACACCAGGTCGTAGCGGTGCTCGGGGGCGAAGGTGAGCAGGTCGGCCGAGACCAGCAGTGTCCGGCCGGCGGCCTCCGCGACCCGCTCGCCGGCCCGCCGCAGGGCCCGCTCGGAGATGTCCACCGCCGTGACGTGGGCATCCGGGTGGGCCCGGACGAGCTGCTGGGTGAAGACGCCCTCGCTGCAACCCATCTCCAGGATGCGCCGGTAGGGGTGGGCGGGGACCTGGGCGAGGGTGGCGGCGTACTTGGCCTGCTCGTAGGCGTCCGTGCCCATGTTCCACGGGTCGGGGCGACGGTGCCACCAGTCGAAGTAGCGGCGCAGCAGGGCTCCCTGCCCCCGCGAGGAGAGCAGGGAGAGCGTCCTGAAGAAAGTGCGGTGCATCTTGTCGGCCAGCTCTTTCACGGCTGTCATGCTGCCCCTGCCGCTCGCGGGACACTGGCGCGCGCAGATTCCATTGTTCAATCCTGCATGACGTCGATCCAGCGCGCGCGGACCCGTTCGGCGCGTTCAGCCGAAGGTGACGCGGCCCGCGCCGGAGATCGCGCCGGTGCCGCGCATGGCACAGGCGAGCACGCTGTCAGCGGACGTGATGCCGCCGCGTGATCGCCGGCCCGCCAGTGGGCCGCTGGTCACCGTGCCGGTCAGCAGCCCGCCGCCCGCGCTGCGGTCCGCCAGGTCACCGCCCCGGGTGCGCAGCTTGGAGCTGCCGATCGGGCGGCCCGCCGCGTTGTACCAGGTGATGGTGGCGACGCCGCGCAGCCCTCGGGCTCCCGCGCAGGAGGCCTGGCCGGTGGCGCGCAGGGTGATCCAGGCGGACCGGAGCCGGGGGCGCGAGCCGTGACAGCCGCTCAGCCACAGGGCGCCGCGCACGGTGACCTGGCCCGGCATCAGCGTGAGCGCCGGCACGAACGTCGGCGGGCTGCCGGGCGGTGTGCCGACGTCGCAGGCCAGCGTGACGGCGCGGGGCGCGGCCGGAAGGAGGGCCATGGTGCGAGGCTGAGCCGGAGCGGCGGTGAGGAAGGTGGCGGTCTGCGGACGGGCGGGAACGCCGGTGAGGAAGGTGGCGGCGTGCGGCCGGGCTGGAACGCCGGCGAGGGAGGTGGCGGTCTGCGGACGGGCTGGAACGGCGGTGAGGCTCAGCGCGGCCATGACCCCTGCTGCGGCAGCGCCGATCGACGTGACGTTCATGAGACCCCCCGACAGTGCGTGATGCGTGCATCACATTCTGTAGCAGCCACGGGAGCGGCGGGAGGAATATGAGTGAGCTTCTGGGCGGCCGGTCAGGCGCAGGGCCCCTCTTCGCACATTTGCCGAAATTTCTGGCATTGGGTGAAATCGGGCTCCGAGCAGCCCAGCGCGTGCTCGATGAGCCGCTTGGACAGCTCGATCTGCCCTATCCGCCACTCCAGCTCCGCCTTGTGCCGCTCAAGCAGGGCGCGCCGTTCCTCCGGGCGATGGGCCTGCAGGATGTCGCGCAGCTGCTCGAGGCTGAGCCCGGCCGCCTTCCCGCGCACGATCAGCGTCATGCGTGACAGGTCGTCCCCGGTGTAGCGGCGTCGCCCGTTCGCCTGCCTGACCGGGGTCAGCAGGCCCATCGTCTCCCAGTGCCGCAGCACGTGAGTGGCCAGGCCGAAGCGCGCCGCCAGCTCTCCGATGGTCATCTCGGCCGCCGCGCTTGACTTCATGTTGACATTAACTTGCAGAGTTGGAGCCGTTGTCAAGGCCGGGCGCGCGTCCCGGTCCGTACAAGGGAGACGGCATGCAAGACGTGATCATCATCGGTGGCGGCCCGGCGGGTCTCTCGGCGGCCCTGATGCTCGGCCGCGCGCACCGCGAGGTGCTGCTCGTCGACTCCGACGAGGGCCGCAACGCCCCGGCCGAGGCGGTGCACAACTTCCTCACCCGCGACGGGACACCTCCCGAGCGGGTACGCGCCCTCGCCCGCGAGCAGCTGGCGGCCTACCCTGCGGTCCGCTTCCTGGACGGCGTCGTCACCGGCGTCCGCCGCCTGCCGGAGGGCGGCTTCGAGCTCGGCGATGACGGCGGGGGCGTCGTCGCGACGGGACGCAGGCTGCTGCTGGCCACCGGCCTGGCCGACCGGCTGCCCGCGATCACCGGGCTGGAGCCGCTCTGGGGCCGGTCGGCCTTCCACTGCCCCTACTGCCACGGGTACGAGGTCACGGGCCGGCGGGTCGCCGTCATCGGGGCGGGACCCGACCGGGTGCGGCTCGCCCTGCAGCTGAGCCGCTTCACCCCCGACGTGGTGCTGTGCACCGGCGGCCTCCCGCTGGACGGACCCGGCCGCGACCTGCTCGCGGCAGCCGATGTCCCGGTGCGCTGCGAGCCCATCGCCCGGCTGGAGGGCGAGGGCGGCAGGCTTGGCCACATCGTCTTCGAGGGCGCCCGGCCGCTGGCGCGCGACGCGCTGTTCGTCAGGACCACGCCCCGGCAGCGCTCGGATCTCGCCGGGAAGCTGGGGTGCCGCACGTTCCCCGATGCCACGGTCGAGATCGACGAGTTCGGCCGTACCAGCGAGGAGGGCGTGTACGCGGCCGGGGACATGGCGCGGCGGGCCACGCTCCCGATGCCGCTCGCGGCCGTGATCGCCGCCGCGGCCGGCGGCACGGTGGCGGGCGGCATGATCGACCAGGACCTGCTCAGCGAGGACTTCGCGCTGCCGCGGCCGTTCCCGGCGGGAGCGGCCTGATGGCCCGCCCCGACGTCGCCGCGCCCGGCGCCGGGAGGTCGGCCTCAACGTCCCGCTCGCCGTGGCCGGGCTGATGCTGGGTGTGCCGAGGTCCGTGCTGGACCAGACGGTGGCGTCCATCGCGCTGCCGGACATCGCCGCCGACCTGGGCGGCGCTGCCCGGCGAGCGTGTCACGTCGCCCCCTGTCTGGTGGGGTCCAGCGGGGGGCGACGTCATGATCAGGTGGTACCGGGCGACGGTGAGCGATCCCGGCGGGAGCTCCCTTGGTCAGCTGGTTGAGACTTCACCGGTTGTCGTCTGCGCCGTCGCCGTGGTCGCCGTGGTCGTCGTTTGCGGGGGTTCCGGCGGGCGGGCCGAGGAGCTTGCCGCCCGGAGTCTGGACGCTGCTGTGAACGGTGTCGTCTTGGACATCGGCCGAGGCGGGGGTGACTAGGCCGAGTAGGCCACCTGCCATGACAGCGATGATGACCGGACGCGCGACGTTACTCATAGCGATCCTTTCGTTACTGGTGGAGTCAGGGAGATGGTTTCGCATCACGTCCGCCACTCACAGTAGCAGCATAGCTACTTAAAGCTATCGAAGCGGCTTGACCGGTTCAGGAGCGGTCGCATGCCACCGCCCCTGGCCGGCTCTCGCCCAGTCTGCTCAGACACGATCCAGGCCTCACTTCGCGGCCGCGCGACGAGGCCTGGATCGGGCCCGCGCACACCGGGCAGGAGCTGGTCAGGGCAGCGGTCATGGCCTGGCCTTCCGACGGATCAAGGGGGAGCCGGGGGAGTTGCGTCGTCCGGCGCCGACCGGCGCCGCCGCGACGGAACGCCTGGGGACGCGCTGGGCCGGCCAGGCGGTCATGGGCCGTCGGTGCGGCTCGATCGTTGCACGTCAGAGGCGTGTTCCGGACGGCGCAGAGGCTGGGGTTTCGGCGGCGGGAGGGTGGTGCTGAGATGCGGCCGAATCGGCACAGAACATAACCCCCTGCGCTGACCCGCGGCTATGCCACCGCGGAAACCGGACAGAGTTGAAGTTCTGACTGGTCGGCGCTAGTTGGCGACTGGGGACACCTTCGGGAGGAGGACGCCCGATTGCGTGTACCTGGTGGCACGAGTGTTACCGACACCCCGTCCTCCGTCGCCCACCGCAGTCGCCTCCAACCGGCGCGCATGAGCCGACCGAGACTCCCGACCGGTAACCGCATAGCTTCTGGACCCGCCGAACTGCCGGCCTCCAAGAGCCGGTAGGTGGGTCGGGCCCGCTGTTGGCGCAGCGGGCCCCCTTCATGTCGAGGTGTTCCGTGGTCGAGGCGGATTCCCCGGACTTCATCGCAAGATCGCCCACACACAGATTGTTGAACGATGCTTGCGTCTCCCACCATTGAACCCGGCCAGGTGGACGCGGACATAAGCCTGCGCCAGTTCCGTACGAGACCGAACGTGGCAGGAACGACATCGAGCGTTTCCGAACACCGCCGAACACCCGCGCACGCCTACGCCCCCGCGCGCGGACGAATGCACGCTCCATCCCGAAAGAGCCCTGGCGGCGTCGGTGAAAATGGAGCCAGCGCCCTTGATCCTGGCTGGTTGGCGCCGGTCCGGGATCATCGATCCTGCGGGCGTGTTCCGTGGTCGATGTCCTTTCTTGGAAAGGCAGGTAGTCCCCGATGCTCTCCATCCGACTCCGATCCCCGCGCGCGGGGATCGGCATCCTCATCATCGTGATCATCTTCATGCTGACGCTGCTCCGTCTCGGCTACCCACCCGAGACCGTGCTGCTGATCGTGGCCGGCGCCGGCGCCGTCGCGGTCAAGGCCGCCCGGCACCTGGCCCCGCCCGCCGTGGCAAGGGAGGCCTGATGGGACGGGCCCCTGCCAACGTCGTCCAGGCCGCACAGCGTCTGCAGGAACTGCTCGGCCAGAACGCCCAGGTCACCGTCCAGCTCCCCCCGCATGCCGTCGGCGACAGATCGTCGTGGTTCACCTCGCCCACCGGTGCGCACACGAGCGTGACATTCTCCTCGAGCTCCCCGCCCGAGGTCACCGGCTCCCCGGCGGCCTCCGGCCCGGCCCAGGCGCCCGGCGGCGCGATCGCCGACCTGGACGGCTACGACGACCTCAAACCGGATCCGCTCACCGCCCGCACCGCCGCCGACTTCGTGGAGCGGATGAAGGACTACCGCATCTGGGCCGGCGAGCCCAGCTACCGTGAACTGGCCCGCCGTTCCGGTAAAGCCTTCGGTGCCAGCAGTCTGTGCGAGGCGCTCAACTCCACCCGCCTGCCCGCGGAGAAACTGGTCCGTGCCTTCATCTGGGCCTGCTCGCACTCCGAGCATGACATCCAGGTATGGGTGACCGCCTGGCGGCACCTGCGTCTGCGCCACAAACGCGTCCAAGGCGAAGTCCTCGCCCCCGTCACCGAACTGGCCAGCCACGACCAGCGCCGCAAGACCGGATAGAACACCCCGGACCTCACCCACGGTAGGAGGGCCAGGACACCGCCCTGGCCCTCCCCTACCCGGCCCTCCGCTCGGGTCGGTGCCATAGGCCGCAAAGTAGGGGCGTATCCCGAGGTCACGGCGTCGCACCGGTGCCTGCCGGAATCCACTCACCGAACCGTTCACCGACGTTGATTCTCGACACGAGTTCTCGACGTTCATCACCTGTGACCTTGCGGTTTCCGGCGGGAGTGTCGGCAGACGGCCGTTTACCGACGCTGACGAGCGATTACATAGAGCTACTTTGCGCTTCATGGCACCGACCCGAGCGCCGGGCCTACTCGGGGGCCGTCTACTGCGGCGAGTCCTGCCGTCAGGGCGCGCACCGCGCCCGTGACAGCGCCCGTGACAGCGCCGCCCGCGCCCTGCAGGCACTTGCCACCTGCGACGCCGCCTCACAGTCGACGTCGACCAGCTCGCCCACCCGACCGCCAACTCACCACCCTCCACACCACCGCGATGGTGGTCGGCACACCGACGGCCGCCGACAGCGAGCCACACAGCGACGCAATCGGCCACCTGGCCGATCGCACGGTGGTGGGCCCATCGAGCGGCTGGGAAGCGCAGGTCGCCGAGCTCGCCCGCCGCACCACATCGGTGGCCATCGCCGGCGCCGCCCGCAGTCACCGCTCCACCGCCGCCGACTACCGCCACGCCGCCCGCATCGCCGGCCCTCACCCCGCACCCTGACGGGCCCGCCCACGCCCGCACGCGCGGCCACGCGGGAAGGCGTGCGTTCTAGTGGTCAGATGGTCAAGACTCACCTCATGAGGGCCACGCTCGGTCGAAGACCTCGGTGACCGAGACCTTGAACTGGATGCGGCGTGCGATCGGCCAGACGATCGAAGCGCAGCACGGACGGCGAAAGGAACTAATGGATCATGGACAGTGACAGCAGCGTACTGACGGCGATCGGAAACACGCCGCTGGTGAGACTGCGCAGGGTCGTGCCGGCCGGATGCGCGGAGATCTTCGTCAAGGTGGAGGGCCAGAACCCGACTGGGAGCATGAAGGACCGAATGGCCCAGTCAATGATCGCGAGAGCCGAGGACGATGGGCGGCTAAAGCCCGGTGACACCGTCGTGGAGTACACGGGGGGCAGTACCGGCGCCTCCCTCGCTCTGGTGTGCGCGGCCAAAGGCTACCGTCTGCGGATTGTCAGCTCTGATGCCTTCAGTGAGGACAAGCTGATCCAAATGGCGGCGCTCGGCGCGGAGCTCACCCTCGTACCCAGCGAGAACGGGCTGATCACCAAGGCCCTCATCCAAGGCATGATCGAAACCGCCCGGGAGTTCAGCCGGCAACCGCGCACGTACTGGACCGATCAGCTGAACAATGCTGACAGCATCGTCGGCTACTACCCCATGGGCGAGGAGATTTGGCAGCAGACTGGGGGACGAGTCGATGCATTCGTCCACTCGATCGGGACGACGGCCTCACTTCGCGGAGCGATGACTCCCCTCAAGCGTCACAATCCAGCGCTTCGAGTCGTCGCGGTAGAACCAGCGGAGTCCGCGGTGCTCTCCGGCGGCCGGCCCGGCGCACACCGCATCGAAGGCATCGGCATCGGCTACCTTCCGCCGATGTGGGATCCCACCCTTCCGGATGACATCGTTCCCATCTCCACCGCCGACGCCGAGGAGATGGCCAGGCGTCTGGCTCGGGAAGAGGGATTGTTCGCCGGGACGTCGTCCGGAGCGAATGTCCTCGCCGCCATCCAGCTCGGGCAGCGGCTGGGGCCGCAGGCCAGGGTCGCGACCCTGCTGGTCGACTCGGGGCTGAAGTACCTCAGCACCAACGTGTACCAACGCTGATCGAGGCTCTTCCTGGGGGTGCCAAACTGGCGACCTCGTAATCAACTGTCGCGTGTTCACGCCTTCAGGGGCCGTCATGGTTACGTGCCGTAGTGGCCAGCGGATGGGCGGGGCCACTGGGCATCAAGCCGGACGACGCCTGCTTCCTAGCTCTTCCGGCATCACCTGGTCGAACACCCCGAGGTGGTCGAGCAGGCCCGGCGCGAACTCGCTGGGAAGGATCTGGCCTGTTGGTGCCGCCCCGGCGACCCGTGCCATGGAGACGTCTGGCTCGACGTCCTCGACGAGGTCGAGCTGCACGGCGCGGCCGCCGGCTCCGCGAGAATGGGGCCTGTGACACTGGGCGAGAGGGGTCCGGCACGCCGTAGGAGTAAGAGGAGAACGAGCTCGACGCATTCCTGACGACATGGGAAGCCCAGCATGCCCCAGCCCGCTACGACGTCCCCGGCGACCCGGGGAGTAGCGGACCCTCGGCATGGCCGCGCTGGTGGCCTTCCTGCCCGCCGAGACGACACCGAGCCGCAGGTGAGGGCTTTACCGTGGGCGCGGCGGGCGGTACGGAAATTGTCGGTGGGACCCGGCACGATAGGACCATGACTGACGCGCCCCCCATCACCGTCCTGCCCGACCACGCCGCCTACGTGGCGGCGGTGCAACTGGCGGTGGACGCCAACGCGGCCTATTACGGCGCGGGCGAGTCGTCGCTGGACGACGACTCCTACGACCGGTTGTTCCGCGGCATCCAGGCCTACGAGGCCGAGCACCCCGACGAGGTGGTGCCCGACTCCCCCACCAGCAAGGTGGCCGGTGGTGCGGTGGTCGGCGACGTCCCGCACACAGTGCCCATGCTCAGCCTGGACAACGTGTTCTCCGCCGAGGCGCTGGTCAAGTGGGTGGCCGGCCTGGAGCGCCGCCTCGGCCGCCCCGTCGAGACCTACAGCGTGGAGCCCAAGCTCGACGGCCTGGCCATCTCGGCCCGCTATCACGGGGGAAGGCTGGTCCAGCTCGTCACCCGGGGCGACGGCGCGGCGGGCGAGGACGTCTCGCACGGCATCGGCACCATCGTGGGGCTGCCGCTCGAGCTGGCCGAGCCGGTGACCGTGGAGATCCGCGGCGAGGTGCTGATGACCAATGAGCAGTTCAAGGACGCCTGCGCCAAGCGGGAGGCGCACGACGGCACGACGTTCGCCAACCCGCGCAGCGCCTCGGCGGGCACCCTGCGCGCCAAGGACCGGCCCTACGTCTGCGAGCTGACCTTCTTCGGCTACGGCGCGCTGCCGCTGCCGCCGGACGACGACTCCGAGCTCGCCACCCGGCTGCGCGAGCTGCCGCACAGCGAGGTCATGCGGCTGGTCGCCGAGCTCGGCGTGGCCACCACAGCGGCGACCCCCGTCGCCGGCATCGTGGCCACCTCGGTCGAGCGGATCCAGGAGCGCATCGGCGAGCTGGCCGCCGCCAGGCCGGAGCTGCCGTTCGGCATCGACGGCATCGTGATCAAGGCCGACAGCGCGGCCGACCAGGCTGAGGCCGGGTTCGGCACCCGGGTGCCGCGCTGGGCGATCGCCTACAAGCTGCCCGCCACCGAGAAGATCACCAAGCTGCTGGGGGTGGAGTGGGGCGTCGGCCGCACCGGCATCATCGCCCCGCGGGCCAGGCTGAAGGAGGTCGAGCTCGACGGCAGCAAGGTCAACTACGCCACCCTGCACAACCCTGCCGACATCGCCCGACGCGGGCTCATGCTCGGCGATTCCGTCATGGTGCACAAGGCCGGCGACGTGATCCCACGGGTGGAGGCGCCCGTGGTGCATCTGCGGACGGGTGAGGAGACCGAGATCCCCATCCCCGAGGTCTGCCCCAACTGCGGCGGTGAGATCGACAAGTCGCAGGAGAGGTGGCGCTGCGTGCAGGGCCGCGCCTGCAAGGCCGTCGCCTCCATCCTCTACGCGGCCGGCCGCGACCAGCTCGACATCGAGACGCTGGCGGAGAGCCGCATCGTGCAGATGCTGGACGCCGGGCTCATCGTGGACTTCGCCGACCTGTTCACCCTCGACCGGGAGCAGGTCCTCGGCCTGGACCGGATGGGCGAGACCAGCACCGACAAGCTGCTGGCGGCCATCGAGCAGGCCAAGAGCAGGCCGCTGAGCCGGGTGTTCTGCGCGCTCGGCGTGCGGGGCACGGGGCGGTCGATGTCCCGCCGGATGGCGCGGCACTTCGGCACCATGGACGCCATCCTCGCGGCCGACTCCGAGGCCATCCAGGTCGTCGACGGCATGGGCAAGGAGAAGGCGACGCTCCTGCTGGCCGAGCTGGAGGAGCTGCGGCCGCTGATCGCCAAGCTGATCGCCGCCGGCGTCAACATGACCGAGCCGGGCGTCACCGCGCCCGGCGCCGTCGCCGTCGACGGTGCGAAGGACGCCGCCGGGGTGGTCGCCGCCGAGGGGGTCATCGGTGAGGGGGACGCTGTCCTGACGAGCGCGGTCGCCGAGTTGCCGCTCACCGGGAAGACGGTCGTGGTCACGGGCTCCATGACGGGCAAGCTGGCCGAGCTGTCCCGCAACGAGATGAACGAGCTGATCGAGCGGGCCGGCGGCAAGTCGTCCTCCAGCGTCTCGGCCAAAACGAGCCTGCTGGTGGCAGGCGAGAAGGCGGGCTCCAAGCGCACCAAGGCCGAGTCCCTGGGCGTGGAGATCATCACCCCGGACGAGTTCGCCACCGAGGTCGCCGCCTTCCTCTGACGCACGCGTGAAGGCCTCTGACGCACACGTGAAGGCCTCTGCGCACACGTGAAGGTCCCCGCCGAGGCAGGGCCGGGCCGGGGTGACATCAGAAGGTCGGGGCAGATGGTCGGGGCAGGTGGTGGCGTCAGGTGGTGGCGGGCGCGGTGAGGTGTTCCACGGGGATGTAGGGGTCGGGGAGGCCGAAGGCCGCGGGGCCGAAGCAGTCGAGGGCGTCCGGGGTGCGCATGAGAGCCGGGGTGGAGATGGCGAACACCGTCAGGCGCTGGCCGTACGCCAGGGCCTCGGTCGTCACCGGGGTGCCCGTCTCGGTGTTGAGGGTGCAGATCAGGTCGGGGACGATGGCCGCCACCCGGCCGCCGCGCCTGGCGACGAGGTGCTCGTTCTGGAAGGTGATCTCCAGCTGGTCGCGCGGGTCCTCCAGGTCGGCGAGGGTGACGTGGCCGCGGGCGAAGCCGTCCACGGTCTTGCGGTCCACGTCCGTCACCTTGCCTCTGAACAGGACCAGGCCGTGCCGGTAGAGGGTGCCGGACAGGGCGGCGGCCAGGGCCTGGAAGGGGTCGGCGTGCTCGGCGCGGGCCTGCCGGAGCGCGGCGCCGAGGCGGCGGGCGAGAGTGAGGGTGCCGGGCACCGCGGTGCGGCGGACGGTGGCGGCGTCCATCGGATAGTCGCTGATGTAGGAGGCGCCGCCCATCTGGATGGTCATCGCGCGGGCCAGCCATTCCATGCGGCGGTTGTCGGTGGCGTTGATGATGCCCGTGTCGCCGTGGTCGGAGGCGATGGCCATGGGCGAGCCGGAGACGCCGTAGACCGCGAAGGTCTCCATCTGCAGCTCGGGGAAGGCGCGGCCCATGCCGTCGGCGTCCACGACCGGCAGGCCGAGCTGCGCGCCGAGCAGGAGCGGCATCATGCTGTTGAGGCCGCCGCACTCGATCGGCATGGTGGCGGCGGCGGTCCGGCCGAGGTGGGCTTCGAGGGCGCGCAGGGCGGCGATGTTGCCCGCGCCCGACGGGAGCTTCTCGATGAAGACGGTGGGAGCGCCCATCATCGCCGACGGGATGACCAGGGCGTCGTCGGGCAGCTCGGCGGCGTCGATGATGGTGACGGTGCGGCCGGCCTTGAGCTGCTGTTCGACGAGGAGGCGGCCGATGTAGGGGTCACCTCCCCCGCCGGTGCCGAGGACCGCCGCGCCTTCGGCCAGGTCGCGCAGTCCTTCGAGGGTCAGGGCGTAACCCACTGGGGCTCCTCCTCCGTGCGGGTGTGGCGGGCGAGGTCGAGGTCGCCGACCGCTTTGACGCGGATCCGTACGGCATTGCCCGGCAGGTAGCCGACGTGGACCTCGTCGATCTCGACCACCTCGACGGTGTCGGGGGCGGCGCCGGCCGCGACCGCGCGTTCGACGGCCTCCGTGCGCGCCTGGTCGAGGACGTCCTCGCGGGTGTGCGTGGCGGTGATCGCGAACAGCCGGTCGACGTCGCCGCCGATCTGGCCGATGGCGGCGCCGATCGCGTTGGCGACCGCGTGGTGTTCCGGGCGGTGCACGGAGGGGATGCCGGGCAGTTCCGGAGGCATGAGCACGCTGCCGCCTCCGACGACGATGACGGGCAGCGGAGCGGCGGACACCCGCATCCGTTCGACCAGGTCGGCGACGCGGGCGGCCATCCAGGCGATGCCGCGGCGGACCAGGTCGGGGTCGAGGTGGCGGACGTACGCGGGATCGCCGATGTCGGCCAGCCCGGCCGCGACGGCGAGGTCGGTGGCCGTCAGCACGGAGCCGCCGAAGACGAGCGCCTGCTCGGTGAGCTGATAGCCCACGGACTGCGGACCGACCTCCAGCCCGTCCCGGCCGGTGGGCCCGTCAGCGCCACCGTGCCTGTTCCTGCCCCAGCCGTGCCGCCCGCCGGGGCCGTCCTCGGTGCCCGCCCTGGTTCCCAGGGCGTGGGTGACGCGGCTGCCGCCGCCGAGGCCGATGGACAGCACGTCGGGCATGCGGAAGTTGGTGCGGACGCCGCCGATGTCCACCTCGCCGGTGGCGGCTCTCGGGTAGCCGCCGGTGAGTACGCCCACGTCGGTGGTGGTGCCGCCGATGTCGACCACGGCGCAGTCCGCCCGGTCGGCGAGGAACGCCGCGCCGCGCATGCTGTTGGTGGGGCCGGAGGCGAAGGTGGCGACGGGATAGCGGCGGCAGTGGCCGGCGTCCATGAGCGTGCCGTCGTTCTGTGACAGGAACAGCGGCGCCGCCACGCCCACGGTGCGCAGCGCCTGCTCGAACGCCTCGACGATGTCGTCGGCGAGGTCGCGCAGGCAGGCGTTGACGACGGTGGCGTTCTCCCGCTCCACCAGGCCGAGGCGGCCGATCTGGTGGGACAGGCTGATGTGCAGGTGCGGGAGTTCGGCGCGCAGGATGGCGGCGGCCCGCTCCTCGAGCTCGGTGTTGACCGGCGAGAACACCGAGGAGACGGCGACGCTGCGGGCGCCGCTCGCCTCGATGGCGGCGGCGACCCGTTTGAGCTGCTCGGGGTCCAGCGGGGAGATGGGGCGGCCGTCGAACTCGTGGCCGCCGTCGCACAGGTGGACGCTGGGCCGGATCGCGGTCAGCAGCCGGTGAGGCCAGTCCACGAGTGGCGGCAGCGCGGCGGTGGCGGGCAGGGCGAGCCGCACGACGGCGGTGGGGGCGAGGCCGCGGCCGGTGACGAGGGCGTTGGTGAAGTGGGTGGTGCCGATCATCACGGCCGTGATGCGGGCGCGGTCGACCCGGCCGGCGGCGAGCAGCCGCCGCAGCGCGGTGACGACGCCGCCGGTGACGTCGTGCGTGGTCGCGGTCTTGATCTCGGCTACGACGGTGGTCTGGTCCATGAGGACGGCGTCGGTGTGGGTCCCGCCCACGTCGATCCCTACGCGCACTGGTGCTCCCGCTGATCAGGTGGTACGTGGCTTCGCGCTCAGCCTGCCGATGACCGCGTAGAGGACGAACGCCGCCACCAGGGCGTTGAGGGCGGGGATGCCCCAGGCCACGAAGTGGCCGATGAGGGCGGCGGCCGGCCAGGCGACGAGCGCGGCGGGCACCCAGCCGGGCGCCGAGGCGGGCAGTTCGCCGCGGGCCCGGGATTCCGCCAGGTCGGCCCGCCATCGGCGGACCACGTAGTACTCGGCGATCAGGATGCCGGCGATGGGCGGCACGGCGACGCCGAGCAGGACGAGGAAGCCCACCAGGTGGTCGGCGATGCCCAGGGCGGCGAGGGCGGTGCCGAGCACGCCGAGCACGATCGTGACCTTGGCGCGGCTGACGCGGAGGCCGAAGGCGGTGTCCAGGGCGTTGGTGACGCCGAGGGAGGAGGAGTAGAGGTTCCAGTCGTTGACCTTGAGGGTGGCGGTGACCAGCACGATGGTGCCGACCACGCCGGAGGTGGTGGTGACGATGGCGACCACGTCCCCGGTGCGCAGCGCGTGCGCGAGCAGGACGCCGACGAGCGCGAGGACGTACTCGCCGAGGGTGATGCCGACGATCGTCTGCTTGACGACGTCGGCGGCGCTCCGGTTGAACCGGCACATGTCCGGGCTGATCGTCGCGCCGACGATGAATCCGCCCGCCACCAGGGTCGCCCCCTGGGCCAGGCTGATGACGGGGCCGGGTGGGGCGGAGGCGATGAGCTCGCCGAGCGGCTGCTTGGCCAGCTCGACGGCGATGGCCCAGCCGGCCAGGGCGAGGAAGGCGGGCACGGTGATCCACGCCGTCCAGGCCATGCCGGCGAATCCGTGCACCACGATGGCGGTGATGACCAGGCCGCCGGCCACCGCCCAGACCCACACGGGCGGGCCGCCGAGCAGGGCGGCCAGGCCCTGCCCGAGCACGGCGGACTGGACGCCGAACCAGCCGAGCAGGCTGACCGCGAGAACGACGCCGACGAGGCCGGAGCCGTAGCGGCCGAACCCGGCCCAGCGGGCCAGGAGGGTGGTGGACATCCCTTCGCGCATCCCGGCCACGCCGACGGCGATGGCGGCGAGCTCCAGGATGGCGGCTCCGATGGTGATGGCGAGCACGGCGTCCCAGAAGGTCATGCCCATGCCGAGGGTGGCGCCTAACAGGAACTGGGACAGGGCGCTGAGCAGGCCGAATCGTTGTACGGCCACGGTGGCCCAGCCGTAGCGGGCGTCGGGGGGCACGCGCTGGAGCGCGTAGTCGTCGCGGACGATTCCCTCATCGGACAACGCGGCGTCAGCCGGTTTCGTCATGCGGGCTCCTGTGACGCTGACGGGGGTGTGCTTGCGACGTTAGGTCGGTTCGCGATCTATGGAAAGGGTCGGGGGCCACTCCGTTGCGGCCGGCCCTCCCCCGCCGGGCTGACCCTCCTCAGGGTTGATTACTCACTGTTACCGAAAAGGGGGCGAGAAAAGATGATCTCGCGCTGAGAAGGGGTCTAAGTAGGCCTCTGACCAGGAGTGATACAAGTTCGCCCGGTCAGGTGTGGCGCAACTCCGCAGGGGGGAGACACGAATACGTATAGTGACGAATGGTCGTCACTTCGTGATCAGGGGGGATCATGAAAGGTAGTTTTATCGCCGCTGGCGGGGTGCTGCTGGCCGCCGCTGCCATGGCTACGACCATGGTGGGTACAGCCGTCGCCGACGACGACAAGCGGGCGTCGCTCTGCGTCCTGGACGCCTCTCAGGACGCGACCTGGCTCCGCATCGACCGCCACTCGGTCACCGCGGGCACGCGGGACGCCGACGCCTGCAAGGGCCGGGTGGTCTTCAAGGACGATGACGACAAGGACGACGACAAGGACGACAAGGACGACGAGAAGGACGAGAAGGACGACGACGGTCGCCACCACCACTACGGCTGGCAGCAGCCGGGCTGGTGGGGCCTGGACGGCTGACGCTCCCCGGGGCCGGTCCTGAACCACACGGGTTCCAGGACCGGCCCCGGCCTGTGTTCGGGCGGCGCCGAACCGCAGACCGGGCGGGGAACCCGCTGATAGCCTTAGGGCGTAAAGAGATGTCTCGGGCACGCCGCGAGGAGCCGCACGTTGGTCGTCTACGCCGGACAGGGCGACGCACGCCGTTCGATGGCCCTGCTCTGGCGGGCCGAGGCCGCCTCGGAGAAGCGGACCGGCCCGGGGCCCAAGCCCGGGCTGAGCGTGGACGTGATCGTGGACGCGGCCATCGCCGTCGCCGACGGCGAGGGCATGGCGGCGCTGTCCATGCGCAGAGTCGGCGAGCGGCTCGGCCGCAGCGGCATGGCGCTCTACACCTACGTGCCCAGCAAGAGCGAGCTGGTCGACCTCATGTACGACCGCGCCCTGGCCGAGCTGCCCGCCACGTACGACCTGCGGGACGGCTGGCGGGCGGCCGTGACCGCGTGGGCCGAGCGGACCCGGGCCTTCTACCTGCGCCACCCTTGGGTGCTGCAGGTCTCGCAGGCGCGGCCCGTGCTGGGGCCGAACGAGTTCGCGGTGATCGAGGCGTTGGTGCGGATCCTGCGCGAGACGGGTCTCGACGCGCGCACCCTGCGGGGCGTCGTCGCGCTGCTGCACGACTTCGTGCGCGGGTCGGCCCGGACGGTCACGGAGTCGCGGCAGGCGCCGGCGGCGACCGGCGTGGCCGACGAGGAGTGGTGGCACGCGCGCGCGGCCCTGCTGGAGGAGGTCGCGCCCGGGTTCGCCGGCCGCTACCCGATGGTGACCTGGCTCGAGACCCAGGCGGCCACTCCCCCGCCGGACGAGCACGCCTCCTACCTGGAGGGCAAGGCGGGCGCGGCGTTCGCCACCGGGCTCACCGTCCTGCTCACCGGCGTCGAGGCCACCATGACCGCCACCACCTCCACCCCCTGACTCGGCCGCCTCCCCCGGTATCCAGTCCGCCCCCGGCACGGCCGCCTCTCCCTGCTCCGTGACGCGGCCACTCGGCCCTCGTGACCGGCACACCATGTCCAAGCTCTGGCCGTACGTTCCCTACGCCGTTGGCGGAAACGCTGGCCGGCGGTGTGGGCTCGTGGTCGTTTGGAGGGGTGAAGGCCGCTTATGACGAGATCGCCGACTGGTACGAGCACGAGTTCCTTCCCCAGGGTGACCCGCTGGGTCTGCAGCGGGTGCTGCGCGACCTGCTGGGCGAGGGGAGGGGCCCCTGCCTGGAGATCGGTTGCGGCACCGGCGTGCACGCGGCGCTGGTCCGAGAGCTCGGCTGGACGCCGGCGGGCGTCGACCTGTCCGCCGGGATGCTGCGCCACGCCCGGGGCCGCCTGCCGGCCGTACGCGGCGACGCCGGGCGGCTGCCGGTGCGCGACGCGCGGCTGCCCGCGGTGATCGCGATGATGACGCACACCGACATGCCCCGCTACCCGGCGGTGCTGCGCGAGGTGGCCAGGGTGCTGCGGCCCGGCGGGATGTTCGTGCACGTCGGCGTGCATCCGTGCTTCTGCGGCGGCTTCGCCGACCGGACGGATCCCGAGGAGGTGCTGATCCGGCCCGGCTATCTCGACGGCCACTGGACGAAGAAGTCCTGGACAGACCGGGGCGTTCGCGACAAGGTGGGCGCCAGCCATTGGCCGGTCCAGGATCTGCTGCACGCGTTCCTGGAGGCGGGGCTGGTCCTGGAGCGGTTCGCCGAGACCGGCGGGTCCGTGCCGGTCGTGCTGGCGATCAGAGCCCGCAAACCTCAGCCGTAGAGCCGCTGGAGCCAGGCCTGCCAGGCGGGGCCCTGGTCTCCGGTGTCGCCGAACAGGTGGTGGGAGGCGATCATCATGCCGCCCATCCCCTGCAGGATCCTGTAGAGGGCGTCCCCGGAGCGCACCCCGAGGGTCTGGGCGCCGATGTGGTACACGACTCCCTCGACGGGGGCGAGCCCGTCGGGCGCGAAGCGCACCTTGTCGCCCACCGAAGGATGCCCGAGCTCGGCGTACAGGGTCTCCCAGGCGCGCGGCCAGTCGGTGACGGGCGGGCCGAACTCCGTGAGCGGGGTGGCGGTCCGGCCCGCGAAGTGGTCGAGGTACGCCACCAGGGTGGCGAAGAACAGCGCCAGGCCCCCGGTCATCGCCTCGAACTCGGTCTCCCAGTCGTCGCCCGGCAGGAAGCCGCTGGTCACCATGCGCACGGTGGTGCTCGCCTGGTCGCGGCCCTCGATGAGGAACTCGTAGGCGACGAACCGCCCGTCCTCGGCCGTGCCGCTGGTGTGCGCGAAGCGGCGCTGCGGCTCGGCGGCGGTCACGGTGGACGCGGGCAGGTCCATGCCGCCGAAGGCGGTGCTGACGACGCCCTGCGCCACCTCGTTGCGGCCCATGAACCACGAGTCGATGCCGGGGCCGGTGGAGATGGCCGCCCACACCTCCTCGGGGCTCGCCTCGACCAGGGCCTCCTGGGGCAGCTCGAACTCGTGGCCCACCTCAGTGCTCCTTCGTCACGGCTGGGTGCACGGCGGGGTGCACGGCGATCACCAGGCGGTGGTCCCGGCCGCCCTCGGCGCCCTCGTCGTGGTATTTGCTCACCAGGGAGGTGACGGCGCCGGCCAGCTCCTCGGCGAAGGCGGCGCGGTCGGCCGCTGAGGCGAAGCGGATCTCACCGTCGATGGCGAAGGTGGCCACCCGCTTGCGGGCCTCGGCCGCGCCGGTGACCAGCGAGCCGACGTCGCGGACGAGCTGCGCGGCCAGGGCCAGCAGCCAGCGGGCCGACAGCCGGTCGGGGGATCTGGCGGGGTCGGGCTGCACCGAGGCCAGCGCCGTCGGCGAGATCACGAACGACGCGGCCGTGGCCTGCATGACCCGCTCGGTGACGTTGCCCTTCTTACGCTCTTCGACGAGCTCGACCAGGCCGTGCCGCTCCAGTGTCCGGAGGTGGTAGTTGACCTTCTGCCTGGCCAGGCCGACCTTGGCGGCCAGGGAGGTGGCCGAGCCGGGCTCGACCAGCTGGGCCAGCAGCTTGGACCGCATGGGGTCGAGCGACGCCTCCGCTGCCGCGGGGTCCTCGATCACAGCCACTTCGTACATGCGCCCAACGATCGCACCGAAAAAATATCTTGTCAAGCCAGCTTCGCGGCCCGCTCCTCCAGGTAACGCCGCTCGGGCAGGCTCGTGGTACGGCGGGCCGCCTCCCGGTAGGCGGTCACGGCGGCCTCGGCCTCCCCAGCCCGTTCCAACAGATGGGCGCGGACGGCGGCGAGCCGGTGGTGATGGGACAGCCGCTCGTCGGCGGCCACCTCGTCGAGCAGGTCCAGCCCGGCCCGAGGGCCGTGCACCATGGCGGCGGCCACCGCCTGGTTGAGCCTGATCACCGGGTTGTCCGCCATGCCCGACAGCACGCCGTACAGCGCCAGAATCTGCCGCCAGTCGGTGTCGGCGTCAGTCGGGGACTCGTCGTGCACCGCCGCGATGGCCGCCTGGAGCTGGTACGGCCCGAGCGGCGAGCCGGACAGCGCGCCGGTGACGAGGGCGACGCCCTCGGCGATGGCGTCGCGGTCCCACAGGCCGCGGTCCTGCTCGGCCAGCGGGATCAGCCGCCCGTCCGCGTCGGTGCGGGCCGGACGGCGGGCCTCGGTGAGCAACATGAGGGCCAGCAGCCCGGCGACCTCTCCGTCGCCGGGAAGCAGCCGGCGCAGGGCCCTGGTCAGCCGGATCGCCTCCCCCGTCAGCTCCGCCCGATGCAGGTCGGGCCCCGAGGTGGCGGTGTAGCCCTCGTTGAAGATCAGATAGAGGACGTGCAGCACCACGCGCAACCGCTCGGCCCGCTCGGGCTCCGGCGGGAGCGTGAACGGCACGCCGGTCGCCTTGATGCGCTGCTTGGCCCGGCTGACCCGCTGCGCCATCGTCGCCTCCGGCACCAGAAAGGCCGCGGCGATCTGCGCCGTCGTCAGCCCGCCCACCGCGCGCAGCGTCAGTGCGAGCTGCGAGGGCTGCGACAGCGCCGGATGGCAGCACAGGAAGAGCAGGGTGAGCGTGTCGTCCTGGTCGGGCAGGCGTTCGTCGCCGGGGGCGGGCGCCACGAACTCGTCGGCCGGCACGCGGGCCGCCGCGCTCTCCTCCCTGCGACGACGCGCCGACTCGCTGCGCACCTGATCGATCAGGCGACGGGTGGCCACCGTGACCAGCCAGGCGCGTGGATTGTCCGGCATGCCCTGCTCGGGCCACTGCACGGCGGCGTCGAGCAGCGCCTCCTGTACGGCGTCCTCACAGGCGTCGAACTGCCCGTGGCGCCGCACCAGCACCCCGAGAACGTGCGGCGCCAGCTCGCGCAGCGCATCCTCGACGGTGCTCACCTCAGGAGACCTCGTCGATGATCGGCCGGACCTCCATGGCGCACAGGCGCGCGTCGGGCCAGCGGGCGGCGATCTCGGTGGCCCGCTCCAGGCTGTCGCACTCGACGATCAGATAGCCGGCCAGAAACTCCTTGGCCTCCAGGAACGGCCCGTCGGTGACCACCGGCACGCCGTCGCGCACCTGGACGGTCCTCGAGGCGGCGGGCTCGGCCAGCGCCTGGCCGCCGGCGAGCTCCCCGGACTCGGTCAGTTCCTTCATCAGCGCGTCGACCTCGGCCATCACGTCGTCGACAGCGTCGGCGATCGCCTGCTGGGAGGCCGGATTGCCATAGATGAGCAGCATGTATTTCATGCCGCACAGCTAACCAGGCAGGCCGCCCGCTCGCGACTCACGGCTCAATCCGGCTCATTCCGGCTCATTCCACGGACTTGAGCTCCTGCAGATACTCCCGCAGCGGCTTGAGCCCGGCCTCCGCACGGCGCTCGTCCACCTGGGCCTCGTTCTCGATGGGGGTGCGCGGCTTCCACTCGCCGTCGGCCGTGGTCTCCCACTGCGTGCCGTAGAGCTGCGGCTTGTGCTCCGCGACCCGCACCCTGTCGACGAGGTAGGCCAGGTCGCCCGGGTCGGCGTCGCCGTCGTCCACCGCCCGGCGCATCAGCTCCAGGCCGCGGCGTTGCAGGTCGAGGTCGAGGTCGGCGTGCTGGATGAGTGCCCAGGCGGCGTGCGCGCCGTCCTCGCCCACCATCGCGCGTCCCGGCCAGCCACGGGTGTCGAGGATCTGCCGCATACGGTCGGTGTTGGCCTTCTCTACCCGGTCCCAGTCGGCCTGGGCGGCGTCGGCGGTCCTGAACCGCTGGTCCTGCTCCAGCATCTCCAGCAGCTCCGCCCGCAGCTTCGGGTCGTCGGGGGCGGCGTCGCCGCAGGCCGGGGTCAGCAGGAGCACGGCGAGAAGAGCGGCGAGCAGCGCGCGCATGAGCGCCCCTTCCTCCGGGACCCGAACATACAACGCCGGCCATCTCCGGCCAATGCGGAAGTGGACCTTCCGCAATGGCTCCTACCGTGGTCGTACGGACCGAGGAGGACGTGTGATCGAGATGTCGTGGCAGCAGGTCAGCGCCAGGCGGCTGGAGCGTGCGGGGCTGACCGCACCGGTGAAGGACGGCACACCGGCGCAGGTCGTGGCCGCGATGTGCGGGGCGCACGCGCAAGTCATGTCGGCTGCCGAGCTGTCCATCGCGCTCCGCCTGGAGGAGGCCACCCGTGCGGACGTGCGGCGAGCGCTGTGGGAGGAGCGCAGCCTGGTCAAGACCTACGGGCCGCGCGGCACCGTACACGTGCTGCCCACCCGTGACCTGCCCGGATGGGTGGGCGCCCTGTCATCACTGCCCACGGGGCGCAGCGCCCACTCCGAGAGCGTCCGGATGACGCCGGAGCAGACCGACGAGGTGGTGGCGGCCATCCGAGCGGCGCTGGACGGGGCCTGCCTGACGATCGACGAGCTGCACGACGCGGTCGTCGCCGCCACCGGGCCGTGGGCGGGCGACGCGGTCATGCCCGCCTTCCAGACGATGTGGCCGCGCTGGCGGCAGGCCATGAGCCTCGCGGCGCACCGGGGCGCGTTCGTCTTCGGCCCGGTCAGGGACCGCAAGGTCACCTACACCGCCCCACCCGCCGGCCTCCGTCCCGCCGACGGGCTGGCCGAGCTGGTCACGAGCTATCTGCGGGCGTACGGCCCGGCGACCTCCGGCCAGTTCGCCCGATGGCTGGACGCGCCGAAGCGGTGGGCCACGGCGCTGTTCGCGTCGATGGAGCTGGAGCAGGTGCTCTTCGAGGGCGAGCCCGCCTGGGTGGTGGCGGGCGACACCGAGGCCCCCGCCGAAGCGCCGCGAGGGGTGCGGCTGCTGCCGTATTTCGACGCCTACCTGGTGGCGGGCATGCCGCGCGATCTGCTGTATCCCGGACCGGCCGCCGAGCGGGCGCTGGCGGGCAGGCAGGCGGGCAACTTCCCGGTGCTGCTCGTGGACGGGCAGGTGGCCGGTGTCTGGCACCAGCGCCGCTCCGGCAGCAGGATCGACGTCACGGTGGAGCCGTTGATCGAGCTCGCCCAGGCACGGCTGGGCGAACTCGACGATCAGGTGGCCCGGATCGGGAAGATTCTGGAGGGCAGGCCGCGGCTCACCATCGGCACGATCACCGTGGGGGCGCATGCCTGAGATTTCCTGACCTGACGCACCCGCAAACATGGACAGCCGTTGGGCATGGATCCACCTGCCGGGCGGTAGGCCTGGGGGGACGGTCCCGTTCTCGTCCGAGGAGTCCCGACGTGACACTGTCCCAGGTCCGGCCCGGCGCGCACGCCTGCGCCCGTGGCGTCTTAAGGCCGCCTTCGAGGCGATCTCTCCGCTGCGACCACGCGCGCGCCGGAGGTCGCTCGGGGCCGTGCGCGTGGGCCCGCCGGCACCGCCGGCCGGCCGTGGCGCACCCGGCCCCCGTGCCGCCGCCCGTTCCCGCCCCGCGACCGGCGCCCGTCCGGGTCAGCACACCGGCGGAGGTCCCGTCCGGCAGTCATGACGAGCCGCGCCAGGGCTGGCAGCACCTGGGCGGCGTACGGCTGCCGCGCGACCGCTTACTGCTGTTCCCGCGATAAATCGGTCGCACCCTTCGAGTCCTTCGGGTACGGTCGCGGACATGGGTGCATGTTCAGGGATGCCTTTCAGGCTGTGGTTCCACTAAGCCTCCCGCGCTGACGCGGCGAGGCGGCTCTCGGCTTTTCACCGATCGAGCCGGACCACCTCTTTTCCCCTGATCATTTCTCCGCAGACCTGGAGGGCTCCCTTCGTGAGCCAAGTCACCCTTCGCGACGTGTCCAAATCGTACGGTGAACGCGCCGTACTCGATCAGATCTCCCTCACCGTCCCCTCCGGTGAGAAGGCCGGTGTCATCGGCGAGAACGGGGCCGGCAAGTCGACCCTGCTCCGGATCATCGCCGGGGCGGACCGGCCCGACGGCGGCGAGGTGATCGTCGCCGCCGACGGCGTCGGGCACCTGCGCCAGACGCTGGAACCGCCTCCGGGCCACACCGTCCAGGACGCCGTGGACGAGGCGCTCGGCGAGCTGCGCGACCTGGAGAAGCGCATGCTCCGCGCCGCCGAGGCCGCCGACATGGACGCCTACGGCGCGCTGCTCACCGCGTTCGAGGCCCGTGGCGGGTACGAAGCCGACGCGCGGGTGGTGGCCGCCATGCACGGCCTGGGCCTGGCCGGCGTCACCCGGGACCGGACCCTCGGCAGCCTGTCGGGCGGCGAGCGGTCCCGCCTGGCCCTGGCCTGCGTGCTGGCGTCGGCGCCGGAGCTGCTCCTCCTGGACGAGCCGACGAACCACCTCGACGAGCAGGCGGTGACGTGGCTGGAGGACCAGCTGCGCGGCCACCGCGGCACCGTCATCGCGGTGACCCATGACCGCGCCTTCCTCAGCCGGTTCGCCACCGCCATCCTCGAGGTCGACCATGACCGGCGGACCGTCGTCCGCTACGGCGACGGCTGGGACGGCTACGTGGCGGCCCGGGCCGCCACCCGCCGACGCCGGCAGCAGGAGTACGACGACTGGGTGGCCGAGACGGAGCGCCAGTCCCGCCTCGCCGAGAGCGGCATCGTAAGGCTCGGCGCGGCGGAGCGCTCGGCGGACCGGCCGCGCACGGCGGGCCATCGCAGGTCCCACGAGGCCGGGCTGTCGGGCACGGTACGCAACGCCCGCGAGCGCCTCCGGCGCCTGCGGGAGAACCCGGTGCCCCGGCCACCGGACCCGCTCCGCTTCACGGCCCGCCTGGAGGGTGGGGCCGAGGAGACCGCCGGCGGCCATGCGGGCGGAGATGCCGTCTCGATGCGAGGCGTCACCGTGGCCGATCGGCTGTGCGTGGACCGCCTGCGGATGGCTTCCGGTGAGCGGGTGCTGATCACCGGGCCCAACGGTGCCGGTAAGACGACGCTGCTGCGGGTTCTGGCGGGCGACCTCGCCCCTGACTCCGGCACGGTCCGGCGGCCTCGCCGGGTCGGTTACCTGCGTCAGGAGGTGCCGCCGGCGGCCTCGCGTACGACGGTGCTGGGCGCGTTCGCCGCCGGGCTGCCGGGACCGGCGGACGAGCACGCCGCCAGGCTGCTGTCGCTCGGCCTGTTCGCCGGGGCGGAGCTGGGGCGGGCGGTCGGTGACCTGTCCGTGGGGCAGCGGCGCAGGCTGGAGCTCGCCCGCCTGGTGAGCCGGCCGGCCGACCTGCTCATCCTCGACGAGCCGACCAACCATCTGTCGCTCGCGCTCGTCGAGGAGCTGGAGGAGGCCCTGGGCGCGTTCGAGGGGTCGCTGGTGGTGGTCTCCCACGACCGCCGCTTCCGCGGCGGCTTCGAAGGCACCCGGCTCACGCTGCGCGAGGGCAGACTCGTGAGCTGAGGGCCGACCTTAGCTCGGGAAAGTTGTCAAGGACGAATGTTCGTTCTACGGTGAGGTGGCATGGCCCGCATGCCCAAAGAGCATCTGGAGGCCCGTCGCCGCCAGATCCTCGACGCCGCCCGGCGCTGCTTCATCCGCAACGGCTTCCATGCCACGTCCATGCAGGACGTTCTGGCCGAGGCCGACCTGTCGACCGGAGCCGTCTACCGCTACTTCAAGAGCAAGGACGACATCATCGCGGCGACGGCCTCCGAAGCCCTCGCCGAGTTGGCCACGGCGTTCGAGGCGGACGAGTCGGCCGCGCCGCCGGATCTGGACGACTTCGTCGACCTCGTGCTGCGGGTCGGAAGACCGCCGCTGTCCGGCTCGCGGGAGTCCGCGCAGTTCATGGTCCAGGTGTGGGCGGAGGCGATGCGGTCGCCGGCGTTGCGCACGAAGCTTCAGGCGGTCATGGAGGAGGCTCGCCGGGTGGTCGCCGGCCTGGTGGCGCGGCACCAGCGGCACGGGCTGCTCTCCGGTGACGTCCCGGCCGAGCATGTGGCGGACGTCCTGATGGCACTGGTGGACGGATTCCTGGTGTCCCGCGCGGTGTACGGCCACGACGGCCATGCGGACGCGGCGGCCTTCCGTAACGGCATGCGCGCACTGATGTCGGCGCCCGCTCAGGCGAACTGACAGCGGCCCTTGACGGCCATGGCTCACTCATGCTCTTCTAAAAGAACGATCGTTCGTTTTTTAGGAGGAGTGATGACCGTCGGACCAGACGTACTCATCGCCGGCGCGGGGCCGACCGGCTTGGTGCTCGCGATCGAGCTGGCGCGCAGAGGAGTGATCCCCCGCGTCGTCGACGCGGGCGCCGCCGACCACCGGGAGAGCCGGGCGGTGTCCATCGTGGCCCGGACCCTGGAGGTCCTGGACGACCTCGGGCTGGCCGAGGACGCCATCGACCGCGGCGTGCCGTTGCACGCGCTGAACTTCTACCAGGGCACCACGACGCTCGCCGAGATGGACGTCACGGCCGTGGACTCCCCGTTCCCCCTCGACCTGTGCATCCCGCAGTGGCAGACCGTCGGCTTGCTGCGCGAACGCGCGGCGGAACTCGGAGTCTCCGTCGACTGGGGCACCCGCCTGCTGGAACAGAAGGCGAGCGAACACGGGGTCACCGTGGAGCTCCAGCACGACGACGGCCGTCGCGAGCGCTGCGAGACCAGATGGCTGGTCGGCGCGGATGGCGCGCACAGCACCGTCCGCGAGGCGGCGGGGATCGGCCGGAAACGGGCGGACCTGCGGCGGGGATTCATCCTGGGTGACGTCGCCGCCGACTGGCCGCTGACGCGCGACCGCTTCCACGTCTACTTCGCCCGATCGGGGCTGGTCGCGGTCTTCCCCATGGCGGGAGGCCACTGGCGCATCCTGGCCGACGCTGGAGAGCCGCCGTCGGCACCCGGCCTGGACGCCTTCGCCGCCCTGGTCGCCGACCGCACGCCCTTGGACCCACGCCTGCGCGACCTGTGCTGGAGCTCGTCGTTCGTGGCCCGCGAAAGCCTGGCCGAGCGGCTGCGCGACGGGCGGGTGCTGCTGGCCGGCGACGCCGCGCACAACCACAGCCCGGTGGGCGGCCAGGGCATGAACACCGGCATGCAGGACGCCTACAACCTGGGCTGGAAACTCGCCCTCGTCGTCACCGGCGACGCCGCCGAAGCGCTCCTGGACAGCTACCACGCCGAACGCTGGCCGGTGGCCAAGGCCGTCGTCGACGCCACCTCGGCCACGACCAGGGTCGTCACCGGCAGCACCCTGATCGTCCGCAGAGCCAGACGGCACGCGTTGCGCCTGCTGGGCCGGCTGAACCCGGTGCAACAGCGGCTGTCCGAGGCCTTCGGTGAGCACCTGGTCCACTACCGCGACAGCCGCCTGGTCTTCCAGCGCTGGCGCGAGTCCCCGGCCCGCGCCTGGAGCGACCTCGCGAGCACCGGCCCACGGCCAGGGGAGCTGATGCGCGACGCCTACCTGGAAAGGCGCGACGGCCCGGTGGCGCTTCGGCATCTCCTGCGCGGCCCCGGCCACCACCTGCTGCTGTTCGCCGCGGACACCACCGATCCCGCCGCCCTGGCGGCCTGGCGATCCGCGGCCCGCACGGCGATGGCCGGGCACGGCGAGGCGCACGTCATCACGCGAGGCCATCTGCCACCCGGCCCGGCCGCCGGCATCGCCGCGGACCTGCGCAGCGAGGCGCACAACCGCTACGGCGTGCGCCGGCCCAGCCTCTACATCGTCCGCCCCGACAAGTACATCGGCTACCGCGGCGACAGCGTCGACTTCACGGCGGCGAACGACTACTTCCGCGCCCTGACCGCCCCGGACGTCGCACGGTAGGCGCCGGCCGGTCGAGCGGCCGGGACGAATCCTTCGCGTGTCACTCAGTCGCAGGCGGGAGCGAGCGGGGCGGGGTTGCCCATCACCACGTCGGCGGCGGTGGGGAAGCAGCTCACGCAGGTCTCGTTGATCCGGTAGAGGCTGGACGTGCCGCGCTTCTCGACCAGGACGAAGCGCACCTCGGCCAGGATCTTCAGGTGATGGGAGACGGTCGACTGGCCGACGCCCGACGCGGCGACGATCTCCCCCACGGTCATCGGCTCCCGGCGCCTGGCCAGCATCGACACGATCTGGATGCGGGTGGCGTCGGCGAGCGCCTTGAACCAGCTCGCGTACTCCTCGGCCGCGGCCCGGCCGAGCGGCTTCTCATGAGCGTTCATCGTCGATCGACGATAGTTGATCGTACGCCTGCGGGCCACCCCTGACCCGCCGCCGCGCACCGGGCCGGAACCGGGGTCTTCGGCCTGGTGATCGCCGCGCCGATCCCGGTCGTCGCCCTGGCGGCCATGGTCACCCGCGGCATCGGCTGGAGCCGGCAGGGCCCGATGGCGCACGGCGTGGCCACACTGCACCCACACCGCGCCGGGGCGGCCACCGGGATGCTTCCTGGGCGGCGCGATCGGCCCCTTCGGCTTCGGCCGGCTCGCCCACGCCGGAGGGTACGGCGCCGCCTGGACCGCGAGCATCGCGATCCTGCTTACCGGCGCGCGACCACGCCGCTGTGCGGCGTTTTCCGTCGCGTGCCGATCACGTCAACTACCCTGGGGAGTTGTTCAGTAACTCTTAGTCATATTCGGAGGTTGACGTGGTGCGTACGTTGAGTCGTTGGGGGCTGGCCGTGGGCATCGCGGTGGTCACGGGACTGGGGCCGGCGGCTCACGCCGCCCAGCAGGCGGGCAGCGGCATGAGCGCGTCACCGGCCGTCCACTGCCCCGAGCCTGGCTCCCCGTCGGCTACCCCGGGTCCGGAGTGTCCGCAGCCGTGCCCGCCGTACTGCCCGTGGGAGCCGCCGCTGCCGTGCCCGCCCTACTGCCCGTGGGAGCCGCCGCTGCCGCTGCCGTGCCCGCCGTACTGCCCCCACTCGACTCCGCCCACCAGGTAGCCGACGGCGAGCCGGCTTCGCCATGAGTGAGGCCGGCCTCCCGCAGAGGTCCGGGCGTGGAGCGTGGCAGCCACGCCTGGACGCGGGTCCCCGACCCGTCGCTCGAGATGCAGAACCTGCCGCCCAGCTCGGCCGCCCGTTCGGCCATCGAGCGCAGGCCGATGCCGCGGCGCCCGCCGTCCGCGCGGAAGCCCGTCCCGTCGTCGGCGACCTCGGCCACCAGCGCACCCGGCGTCACCGTCACCGTGACCCGGCAGTTCGCGGCGCGGGCGTGCCGGACGGCGTTGGTCAGCGCCTCCGACACGATGCGGTACGCCGCCACCTCTAACGCCGCCGGCAGCGCCACCAGCGGATCGGGGTCGAGCTCGACCGTGAGCCGCGGCCCGCCGCCCTGCAGGGAGTCGGCCAGGCGGCGTACGCCCTCGCTCAGCCCGAAGTCGGCGAGCGTCACGGGCACCAGGCCGTCGGTGATGCGCCGGACGTCCACGATCAGCCGGGCGATGCCCTCCGACACCTCCCCCAGCGACGCCGAGGCCGGCGAGTCGCCCGGGATCTGCGCCGACGTGGTGTCGACCCACAGCCGCAGCGCGGAAAGGGTGGCGCCGAGGCCGTCGTGGATCTCCCGGCGCAGCCGGCGGCGCTCCTCCTCGCGGGCGGTGATGATCTGCTCGCGGCTGGCCTGCAGGTCCTCGTACAGGCGGCAGGCGGCGACGGACGAGGCCGCCTGGGCGATCAGGACGCGCAGGATGTCGCGGTCCTGGCCGTCGATCCCGCTCTCCCCCTCGCGCGCGCCCACCAGCAGCGCGCCCACGACCGCGCCCTGGTGCACGAGGTCGAAGCTGCTGTGCCGGTCCGGCATCCGGCCCCGCCCGGCGATCTCGCGCGGCCCCTGCCGGGTTCGTACGATGATCCGCGCGGCGGGCAGCCCGAGCTGCTCGACGGCGGTCTCGCACAGCAGGCGCGCGGCGTCCTGCGGCCCGGGAACCCGGCCGAGGTCGGCGGCGAGGTCGCGGACCAGCTGGTAGGGATGCGCGCGACGCCCGTAGTACAGCCGGTCGGCGACTCCGGCCGACCAGCGCGCGGCCCGCCGCGCGGCGAGGCCGATGAGCAGCGCGAGCCCGGCCAGCCCCAGCGCGGGCCCGCTGCGGGCCGCCGGCGCGAGGAACAGCACCACCGCGACCCCGCCGCCGGGCAGCACGATCAGCCCGACGGTGAGCACGAAACAGGTCAGCAGCCACCGGGCCGACCGATCGATGGCCCAGACCCGATCCCGGGTGAACACCCGGACGATCACCGCGCACAGCAGCGCCGCGCAGCAGCCGAGCAGCGCGAACCGCATCCAGCCGCTCGCCTCCAGGTAATACGCCGCCTTCAGGGCGCCCGCCCACAGCAGGTACGGTCCGAGGAACACCACCGCCTGCCGGCGCCGCGCCGAGTCCGCGTGCCGCCAGTGCCGGGCCAGCACGGCCAGCCCGATCCCGATCACCACGGCGAAGCTGAGGTTGGCCACGACGTGGAACCGGTCGTAGAGGTCGCCCGCGACCCGGCCCGCCGCCCACGACCGCAGGGGATTGGGCTCGCCCGCCTGCTCGCTCTCGGCGGCGACCGGCAGGAACGACACGACCAGCGCCCACACCGCGACCACGACCACGTACGCGCGCGCGGCCCGCATCCTGCCGTCCGGGAAGCACAGCGGGAGCACGGCCGTGAGGAAGGCGTGCAGCGCGCTGCCGAGCACCCAGACCAGCAGCGCCACGGTGATGGCCGCGGCGTCGCCCTCGACGACCGGCATCAGCTCGGACGCCGCCCTGGCCATGATCATGCCCAGACCGGTGGCGAGGAACAGCCAGCCCATCGCCAGGCCGGCCCGGTGCGCGACGATCACCAGGCCGGACACGGCCAGGACCAGCGCGACCAGCACGGGCCCGGCGTCGTCCAGCAGGGTGCCGACGTCTCGCTCCCTGGCCTGGCCGCCGAACAGCAGCGCGCCCCAGCAGAGCAGGCTCGCGGCGGTGAGCACGCACAGGATGGAGGCGCCGGTCAGTTGCCGCCTGGCCAGGCGGCCGGCCGGGCCCGTCATCGCGGGACTCCGCCGGGTCGGAAGCGCATCACACGGTGACTCCACTTCGGTTCGTACGGGGTGATACGGCGGGTGATTCCTCGAACGTGGCAGGCCTGTGGTCATGACCGCATGGGGCGGTGGCCCCGGATGCGCCCGGGGTGGGCGCCCGGGATCCGGGCAGAGCGTCAATCGCTGTACGCGTTCAGGCGACTACTCGTAGTGTAGAAGGCTGTGAAGGATGTTCCGGCGGTACGCGTTCTGATCGTGGACGATCATCCGCTCTTCCGGCACGGCCTGCGGGCGGCGCTGGAGAGCTCGGGGGACATCGAGGTGGTGGCCGAGGCGGGCTCCGCCGCGGAGGTCGGCGACGCCGTCGCCCGGCACCGCCCGACCGTTGTGATCATGGATCTTGGGCTGCCCGGGGCATCGGGCGTCGAGGCCACCCGGCGGCTGGCGGCGGCCGAGGACGCGCCTCCGGTGCTGGTCCTGACGATGTCCGACGACGACGGCAGCCTGGTCTCGGCGCTGCAGGCGGGCGCTCGCGGCTACCTCGTCAAGGGGGCGGGACGGGACACCGTGCTGCACGCGGTCCACACCGTGGCGGCCGGGGGCGCCGTCTTCGGCCCCGACGTCGCCCGGCGCATCTCGCGTCTGCTCACCGATCCGCGCGGGAACGCCGCGCAGCCACGCCTGCCCATGCTGACCGCGCGGGAGCGGGAGGTGCTCACCCTGGCGGCCCGCGGGCTCAACAACCACCGCATCGCCGCGGCGCTCGTCCTCTCGGAGAAGACCGTACGCAACCACATCGGCCGCATCTTCGAGAAGCTGCAGGTCACCAGCAGAGTCGAGGCCGTGACCATGGCCCGGGACGCGGGCCTCGGGGAGCCCTGACCTCACCGGCGAGCCAGTCGTCCACCCCCGTCAGGAGGGCGGCCTTGAGCTCCGGCCGGGCGAACGACGCCTCGATGCCGGCCCTGGCCAGCTCGGCCAGGGCCGGGTCGTCGCAGCCGAAGATGTCGCGCGCGCGGCCGTACTCGCCGGCGAGGGTGGTCTCGCCGTCGGTGTTGAGCGTGACGGCCAGTCCGGCCGCGCGCAGCCGCGGCAGCGGGTGGGCGGCCAGGTCGGCGACGACGCCGAGCAGGACGTTGGAGGTGGGGCAGACCTCGAGCGGGATGCCCCGCTCCCGCACCTCCTCGACCAGGGCGGGGTCCTCCAGCACGCGGATGCCGTGGCCGAGCCGTTCGGCGTGGCCGAGGGTGAGGGCCTCGCGGACGCTGGCCGGCCCGGCGAACTCCCCCGCGTGGTGCACCAGGTGCAGGCCGGCGTCCCTCGCCGCGTCGAACACCTCGGCGAACGGCGCCAGCGGGTGGCTCTCGTCACCGGCCAGCCCGATCCCGATCACCCGCTCGTAGCGGGTGGCGAGCCTGTAGGTCCGCCAGAGCCGCTCGACGGGCCGCCGCCGGGAGTGGTCGAGCAGCACCCGGCACTCGATGCCGTACCGGGCGCCCTCGGCCAGCCCGTCGAGCACCGCCTCCAGCGGCATCTCCGGCGCCCCCAGCCGCTCGCCGTGGGCGGCCGCGGTGAAGGTGACCTCGGCGTAGCGGGTGCCCTGCGCCGCCTCGTCCTCACAGAACTCCAGCGCCACCCGCCGGAAGTCACCGGCCGTGCGCAGCAGGCCGCGCACCCGCGCCCGCTGGTCGGCGAACGCGCGGAAGCTCGTGAAGCCCTCCTCCGGCGCCGGCTCGCCGCCGAGGTCGAGCACGGTGCGTGGCCGCACCGTGCTCTCCAGGTGGACGTGCAGGTGGGCCTTGGGCAGCGCGCGGACGTCTCTCACCCCCAGCACCCTAGGGACCGGCGGGTACGGCGCGCATCCGGATTTATCGTCGCCTGGTGACGCGGATCTTGGACTGCTTGTGCGGTCCTCGCTCCCAGTCCTCCATGAATGCGGCGTCCAGTCCGTGCCGGTCGGCCAGCGCCACCAGGGTCTCGGTGCGGTAGTAGAAGTCCTCACGCAGCACCTGGTGCTCCTTGCCCTCGGTGCGGTCGAAGGTGAAGTCGAACCAGCCCGTCGGCCGCATGATCCGGCCGACGTGCGCGAAGCACTCGTCGATCACCTCCAGCGGCGAGTGGGAGAAGACGCTGTGGGCGTGGACGACGTCGAAGTGCTCGTCCGGCAGGAACGCGAAGCGCAGGTCACGTACCGGGGTGAGGTAGGGCATCTTGTCGCGCAGCCCGTGGGTGGCGACGGTGTCGTGGGCGGCCATGAGGATGTCCGGCGAGATGTCGATGCCGTAGTAGTTGCCGGTGTGCAGGTAGTCGACGAACAGCCGCCCGGCCCGCAGATTGCCGCAGCCGATCTCCAGCATGCGGCATTCGGGCTTGAGCCCGTGCTCCACCAGGTAGTCGAACTGCATGCGGCCCAGGGCCAGCCAGCGCTTGTGCGAGTGGGACCCGACGGCGCCCTCCGGGCTGCGCGCCGTGTCGGACTTCATGACCGCCCGGTAGTAGGCGACGTGGTCGCGGGTGCGCAGGCGGAGCCACGAGTCGCGGGCGAGCCTGCGCAGGTGCGGTACGACCTTGTGGGGGTGCTTGAGCGCGTACGAGGCCTGGTGGACGAGGCTCGAACGAGGGCGTGTCATGTGTTGTACCGCCAAAGGTAGATCCGGGCCCTGTCACGGGCCGGAGAGGTGGGCACGGCCGTCATGAGGGGAATGTAAATCACCTGCCGGAGCCTCCGACCGGCTCGCGTGACAATCTTGAATCGCCATTTGCGCAGCCTTTCTCCGTAACGGTTACCCGCGAATGCGCCGGCCATTCCGAGGAGTTCGATGACGCGGGTCCGCTATGCCACTGCCGCCGCGCCGGGCGGCGTCAACGAGGACTACGTGATCGCCGGGCCGTCCTGGGTGGTGGTGCTGGACGGCGCGACCGCGCCGCGCGGTATCGACTCCGGCTGCGTCCACGACGTGAGCTGGCTGGTGCGCACGCTGGCCGGCGCCCTGGCGGTCCGTCTCGACGGCGACGAGCGCCTGCCCGGGATCCTGGGGCGGGCCATCGCCACCACCATGGACGCGCACGCGGCGACCTGCGACCTGGGCAACCCGAACTCGCCCTCCTGCACCGTCGCCATCGCCCGCCGCCGCGGCGACCGGCTCGACCACCTGGTGCTGTGCGACTGCGCCATCGGGCTGTGGCGCCACGACGGCACGGTCATGGTCGTCACCGACGACCGGCTCGAGCGTCTGCCCGGCGGGCGGCCGTACTCACTGGAGCTGGTCGCCTCGCTGCGCAACAGGCCCGGCGGGTTCTGGGTGGCGAGCACCTGCCCCGAGGCGGCTGCGCAGGCGCTGACCGGCTCGACGCCGGTGCCCGAGCTGCGCGGGATCGCCCTGTTCACCGACGGCGTGACGAGACTGGCGGACTGGTACGGCCACTCCTGGGAGTGGCTGGTCAGCGGCGCCGCGCGGGCCCCCGAGGAGCTGCTGGCCAGGGTGCGTGCGGAGGAGCGGGCGCACGGCCCGGTGCGCGGGAAGCCGCATGACGACGCGACCGCGGCGTGGATGTCCTTCGGATCAGGTTGAGACGGGCGTCACAAGCTGTCGGTGCCGTTGGGTAGCTTGGGGGTGAACAATTCTCCCGCTCGTGCTAGGGGGCCGATTCCCGAACTCGACAAGCACCCGACGCCGGTGCCGGCGCCGCCGCCGACTCCGTCCAACCCGAGCGAGGAGATCGCCTTGACCCAAGCAGCAGCAGAGCTCGTCGACCTGGACGACAACACGACTTCAGTCATCGGCACCGACTCCGTCAAGACCTACCTGAAGGAGATCGGGCGGGTGCCGCTCCTGACCGCCTCTCAGGAGATCGACCTGGCCAAGCGCATCGAGGCCGGTCTGTTCGCCCGGGAGCGGCTCGACACCGAGGACGGCATCAGCGGTGAGCTCCGCGCCGACCTCGAGTGGATCGCCGACGACGGGGACCGCGCCAGACAGCGGATGCTGGAGGCCAACCTGCGCCTGGTGGTGTCCATCGCCAAGCGCTACACCGGCCGTGGCATGCTCTTCCTCGACCTGATCCAGGAGGGCAATCTCGGCCTCATCCGGACGATCGAGAAGTTCGACTACCGCCTCGGCTACAAGTTCTCCACCTACGCCACCTGGTGGATCAAGCAGGCGATCACCCGGGCCATGGCCGACCAGGCGCGCACGATCCGCATCCCGGTGCACATGGTAGAGATGATCAACAAGGTCGCGCGGGCCCAGCGCACGCTGCAGAGCGACCTCGGCCGCGAGCCCACCCCGGAGGAGATCGCCGCCGAGACCGAGCTCACCACCGACCGGGTGATCGAGGTGCAGGGCTACGGCCGCGAGCCGATCTCCCTGCACACGCCGCTCGGGACGGAGGGCGACAGCGAGTTCGGCGACCTCATCGAGGACACCGAGGCCGTCTCCCCCGCCGAGGCCGTCTCCTTCACGCTGCTGCAGCAGCAGCTGCGCGCGCTGCTGGACGACCTGTCCGAGCGCGAGGCGGGCGTGATCTCCATGCGCTACGGCCTGACCAACGGCAAGCCGATGACCCTCGACGAGATCGGCCGCATCTATGGCGTGACCCGCGAGCGGATCAGGCAGATCGAGGCCAAGACGATGTCCAAGCTGCGCCACCCGTCCAGGGCGATGGCGCTGCGCGACTACCTCGGCTAGCGGCCGGCGCCGCTCGGCCGGTGGTCTTCCGAGGGGTGCCGTCACGCCGCCGAGGGGCGCCACCATGTGATGGTGCCGTCCGGCGCGCCCGCGAAGCGGAGCAGGCCGGCGCCCTCGGCGGCGAGTTCGGCCCTGGCCGGCTCCGGCAGCGGGTGGAAGGGCCGCAGGTCCAGCACGCCGTCCTTGATGTTCCACATGCCGGCGACGACGCCGTCGACGAGGAAGGTGGGGAAGATGACGGCGCCCACGCACACGGCTTTGCGCTGCTCGTCCGTCATCATCCGGGTACGGTCGGCGTACGCGACGATGAGGTTGTCGAAGGCCGGCAGGAAACGCACGGGAGCGGGCACGTCCTCCTCGGCCAGCGGCGCGTCCGGCAGGTCGTAGAGAACACGACCCTCGGTGTCATGATATTTCCGTAAAGACATGGCGTCGATCACCGGCCGCAGCCGGGTCAGGCCCGACCACATCTGCACGTCCATCACGCTCGCGGGGCCGAAGGCGGCGAGGTAGCGGGTGACGAGTCGTTCGACGGGCAGGGCGTCGTCCAGCGGCCGTCCGAGCCACTCCTCGGCCAGGGTGAAAGGGGTCGCCCCGCCCCGGTTCCAGATGCCGTTCGGCGGGGTGTGCACCACCGGCACCAGCGCCTGCGCCGACCAGCCGAGCGCCAACGGCTCGACGTCCGGCCAGCGTTCCAGGAGCAGGTCGCGGAGCTGGGGCCGGGTCAGCGTACGGCCCGCCAGGTGGCCACGGGCCAGCGTCACCAGCTCGTCCAGGTCCACCCCGGCGGTGGCCCGGCCGAAGCCGGCCTGCCGGGCCCGCGACATCGGCGCCTGCATGAGCGGCCGCAGCCACCGGTAGTCGTCGGCCAGGGCCAGGTGCTGGGTGCCGCGCAGCAGCGAGCCGCGGACGACCTGCCTGCCGTACAGCAGGGAGGTCAGGTCGTCGTGGGCGAAGGAGGCCAGGCGCGACCACAGGCCGAAGTACGGCGGGTTGACCTCCTGCCCCTGGAGGGCGACCAGCCGCTCGATCGCCCGCGCCGGGGACAGCGACGAGCGGGCGAGCAGGAGCTGGCGGTCCAGCGTCGTGCGGTTGAGCACCCTGCGGTTCAGCTTCATACCGGCAGGCTAGGCACTATCGCGGAAAGGATGCTTCCGCATTGAGCAGTTCGTCGAGGGCTTCGCGCAGGTGTCCGGCCAGCTCCCACGCGTCCGGCACCATCGTCCGGTCGGTGACCACTCCGAAGTCGAGGGAGCCGTCGTAGGAGAAGGCGGTGATGTTCACCCCGCCGCTCATGTCGGTGATCACCGAGACCGGATAGTGGTGCAGCAGCCGCACGCCGGACACGTACAGCGGGAACTGCGGGCCCGGCACGTTCGAGATGAACACGTTGATCGGCGGCACGGTCTGCCCGACCAGCCCGAACGCCGACCTGGAGGCGAGCCCCATGAGCGCCGCGGGCATCGACTCGCTGAACTCGCGCAGCCACCGCGCGGGCGACAGCGAGAACCGGTCCTTGATCCGCTGCATCGCGTGCCGCACCTCGTGCAGCCGGGCCACCGGATCGTCCAGGTGCACGGCCAGCGGCGCGGTCATGATCGTGACCTGGTTGCCCGTCCCCTCGTCGCCCGCCGCGCGCAGTGAGAACGGCACCCCGGCCACCAGCGGCTGGTCCGGGATCCCGCCGTGCGCGGCGAGCCAGCGGCGCAGCGCCCCCGCGCACACCGCCATGACCACGTCGTTGACGGTGACGTCGAACTCCTTGCGCACCGCCTTGAACTCCTCCAGCGGCAGCGAGGCGAACGCGAAGCGCCGGTGCGCCGAGATCGGTCCGCTGAACGGCGTCTTCGGCGCGGGCAGTGACGGCAGCTCCGGCGCCTGCCCGCTGCCCGCGGCCCGGCGTGCCAGCGCCGCGACGGCCCCGCTGCCAGGCAGCGACGACACGACGGGGATCTCGTCCAGGTGCGGCATCGCGCGGGCGGCGAACCGCAACGCCTGCGCCGGGTTGCCGGCCATCCTGGCCAGCCCGCGCGCCACCATCTCGGCGTGGCCGGGCGGCGGCTCGTCCCACTCGGGCTCGTGCTCGGGCGGGGGCGCGGGGACGGGCCCGAGGTCGAGCAGCGCGGCCAGCACGTCCGCGCCGCCGACGCCGTCCACGGCCGCGTGATGGATCTTCACATAGAGCCCGGTACGCCCGCCGCGCAGCCCGTGGATGAGGTAGATCTCCCACAGCGGCCTGCCCCGGTCCAGGCGGCGCGGATGCAGCCGGGCCACCTGCTCGGCCAGTTGCCTGTCGTCCCCCGGCGGCGGCAGCCCGATCTCACGTACGTGGTAGTCGAGGTCGAGATCGTCTTCCCGCACCCAGTAGGGGTGGTCCAGGCCGAACGGCACCGGGGCCAGCTTGCGGTGCAGCGCCGGGACGTACGGCAGCCGCGCCTCCAGCAGGTCCTGCAGGTCGGCGCGGTTGAGACTTCCCTCGAGGACGGCCAGGCCGGCGATGTTGGCGACGTTCGTGGCGGTCTCGAAGTGCAGGAACTGCGCATCCAGGGCGGTCAGCTGGGACATGGTGAAATGGTGACACCTCCGCCCTGAACCAATCAGACTCACCCCACTACTTCAAGTCGGCGGCCCGGCGCGTCCGGCTCGGCGAAGGCCAGCAGCGCCATCCCCTCCTCCTCCAGCGGGTCCATCGGGTGCTCGGCGAACGGGGTGACGAGCAGCCTCGCCTGCTTGCCGGAGCGCTTGATCTGCCACGTGCCGGCGGCGAAGCCGTCGATGAGGTAGGTGGCGCGGATCCGCAGGTTCTTGGTGGCGACCGCACCGCGGTGCTCGTCGGCCAGCATCCGGGTGCGGTCGGCGTGGCCGAGCATCAGGTTGTCGAAGTCCGGCAGGAATCTGACCGGTGCGGGCACGTCGCCGCCCGGCCGGGGCGCGCCCGGCAGGTCGTACAGCTCTCTGCCCGTCTCGTCGGTCAGCACCTCCAGCCGGTCGCGCAGGCCGGCGAAGACGGGTTTGAGCCCGCCCAGCCCGGACCAGACCTGCATGTCCGCGACGGTGGCGGGCCCGAACGCGGCCAGGTAACGCTCGACCAGGTCCGCCGTCGAGGGCGCCGGGTCGAGGTCGATGCCGGGCAGCGAAGGCGGACTCGCGGGCGAAACTCCACCGGTCCCCCGTCGGCACCATGATCAGCGGCGCGAGCATGCGCACCGCGTAGCCGAGCGCCCGGTCGTCGGCCCCGGGGAACTCCGCCTGCAGCCGGGGCCGCAGCTCGTTGAACGTGTGCGGGCGCTCGGCCAGCATCCGGCCGGCGGCCTTCACCACGGCGTCGACGTCCCCGCCGAGATCCACGGCGTCGAAGCGCCGCGCGGCGGCTTCCAGAACGGGCCGCAGCAGCGGCCGGAACGCGGCGAAGTCCGTCGCCGTCACCAGGTGCAGGGTGCCGCGGTGCAGGGTCGCCCGCACCACCGTGCGGGCGTGCAGCGCCGCGTGCAGGTCGTCGCGGGCGAAGCCGGCCAGCCTGGTCCACACCCCGAGGTAGGGCGGGCGCGGCTCCTGCGCCTGCAGCCCGGCCAGCCGGTGCACGACGTCGGTCACGGCGCCCTGGTGCCGCCGCAGCAGGTGCTGACGTGCCAGGGTGGCCCGGTTGAGGTCCCGCAGGGTGAGCATGATTCCATCATGCTCCTTCCCATCGCATCAGTACGTTCCTCCTATCCCGCCCTGACCGACGGCCACGCCTACCTCGACGGCGCGGCGGGCACTCAGGTTCCGCAGGCGGTGATCGACGCCATCGCCGGCGCCTACCGGGCCGGGATCGGCAACGTGGGCGGCGCCTTCCCCGCCAGCCATCGCTCGGAGGCGATCGTGGCGGCGTGCCGGGAGGCCGTGGCCGACCTGGTCGGCGGGCGGCCCGGCGGGGTGATCCTCGGCCCCAACATGACGACCCTCACCTACCGGCTGGCCGGGGCGCTGTCCAGGGACTGGGGGCCGGGCGACGAGGTGGTGCTGTCGCGGCTGGACCACGACGCGAACGTGCGCCCGTGGGTGCAGACCGGGGCGACGGTCCGCTGGGCCGAGGTCGATCCGGTGACCGGCGAACTGCCGGTGGAGCAGTACACCGAGCTGATCGGCGAGCGTACCCGGCTGGTGGCGGTGACGGCGGCGAGCAACGTGCTGGGCACCCGCCCCGACGTGGCCGCGATCACCGCGCTGGCGCACCGGGCCGGGGCGCTGACGTACGTGGACGGGGTGCACGCCACCGCGCACGGCCCGGTCGACATGCGGGCGCTGGGCGCCGACTTCTACGCCACCAGCGCCTACAAGTGGTCCGGCCCGCACATCGGCGCGGTCGTCGCCGACCCGGCCCTGCTGGAGACGGTCAGACCGGACAAGCTGGCCTCCTCCCCCGACACCGTGCCCAACCGTTTCGAGCGGGGCACCGCCGCCTTCGCCGACCTGGCCGGGGTGACGGCGGCCGTGGACCATCTGGCCGCGCTGACCCCCGGCATGGGGACACGACGCGAGCGGCTGCTGGCCTCGATGACGGCGGCGGAGAAGCACGAACTGGAGCTGTTCGAGGTCCTGCAAGCGGGCCTGGAGGCGATGCCGCACGTCACCATGTACGGCAAGCCCGTCAGGCGCACCGCCACCGCGTACTTCACCGTGGCCGGGCACACGCCTCTGGAGGTGGCCCAGCACCTGGCGGCGCGCGGCGTGAACGTGGCGAACGGGCACAACTACGCCTGGGAGGTCACCGCCGCGCTCGGCATCCGCGATGCGGGCAGCGCGGTGCGGGCCGGCCTGGTCCACTACAACGACCGCTCCGACGTGGACCGGCTCCTGGAGGGCGTGGCCGACCTGAACTGAGCCCGCCCGGCCCGCCCTGCCGGAGGCAGGGCGCTTCCGGTTCAGCGGGGCGGCAGGAAGTCGCCGGCGTGGTCGGCCGCCCAGGTCTCGAAAGGGCGGGCCGGGTGGCCGGTCAGCTCTTCGACGGTGGTGGTGAGCTCGGCGGGCCTGCCGTCGTTGGACCGCCACCAGTCGAGCAGCGCGTCGGCGACGTGGCCCGGGATGTGCTCGGACATCTCGGCCTTCCACTCCTCCCGGGTGACGTGCCGGGTGTCGATGCTCCGGCCGGTCACCTGGGAGAGGTGATCGATCTGCTCGGCGAAGGTGAGTGAGCGAGGGCCGGTCAGCGTGTAGGGCCGTCCGGAAATTTCCGCCTTTGTCAGTACGGCCAGCGCGACGTCCGCGACGTCGGCCTCGTGGATGGGTCGCTGTGCGCGTTCGGGTACGGCAGGCTCACCGGCCTGCCGGACCTGATCGGCCAGGCCCAGGCCAGCGCGTTGGGGAGTTGATGGGGCGGATCACCGCCGAGAGCCAGCGGCACTACGCGGCGTACGCGCTGTTCAACCAGGCCATGGCCGACCATCTCGGCCTGCACCCCACCGACCTCCAGTGCGTGTCCATGCTCGACCTGGAGGGCCGCCCGGTCACCACGGGCCGGATCGCCAAGCTCACCGGGCTGACGCCGGGGTCGGCCTCGCGGCTGGTCGACCGGCTGGAGAAGGCCGGGCTCGTCGAACGGCGGGCCGATCCCGTGGACCGCAGGCGAGCCCTGGTGGAGCTGACGCCCGGCGTCCAGGACCGGATCGCCGCGGCCTGGGACCGGCCGGGGGCCGCCTACAACGAGTTGCTCGCCACCTACTCCGACGCCGAGTTGCGCCTCATCGCCGACTATCTGGGCCGGGCCACCGGCATGGCGCTCGGCCAGGTCGAGCGGCTCGCGTCCGGCGACCGCTGAACGGCTTCTAAGATCACCTTATGAGTCTGCCCGCCGTGCTGGACTCGGCGGCGTCGCCCGTCGAGCCGGCCCGCGACCCCTACCACGTCTACCTCGCCTCGCTGACCAGCCCGGAGTCACGGCGCACCATGCGCGGCTGCCTCGACCGGCTGGCCCGGCTGCTCACCGGCGACGAGTCCGCCACCGGCTCGGGGCAGCCGTGGCACCTGCTGCGCTACGAGCACACCGTGCGCATCCGCACGCTGCTGACCGAGCAGGGCTGGTCGGCCGCCTACGTCAACAAGCATCTGGTGGCGCTGCGCCGGGTGCTCAAGGAGTCCTGGCGGCTCGGCCAGACCACCGCCGAGGACTACGCGCGCGCCTCGGACCTGGCCCCTGTCCGGCAGAGCCGCCTGCCCACCGGTCAGCACGTGCCGCCGGAGGTCGTCGGGGCGGCCCTGTCGGCCTGCGACGACTCGGCGGCCGGGATGCGTGACGCGGCCCTGATCGCGGTGCTGTACTCGACCGGCTGCCGACGCGCCGAGGTCGGCGGGCTGGCGCTGGCCGACTACGATCCGGGCGCCCGCTCGCTGCGGGTGCGCGGCAAGCGCGACAAGGAACGCCTGGTCTATCTGACGGCCGAGGCGATCGGCCTGCTGGAGCGCTGGCTGAAGGCAAGGGGCCGGACTCCGGGGGCGCTGTTCAGCCCGATCAGCAAGGCCGGGCGGCTGCGGCTGCGCGACGACCGGCCGGTGGGGCTGACAGGACAGGGCATCGCCGACATCCTGGCCCGCCGGCTCGGCGAGGCGGGCGCGTCCCCGCGCACCGCGCACGACTTCCGGCGCACGTTCATCGGCGAACTGCTGGACGCCGGGGTCGACCTGGCGACCGCCCAGGCGCTGGTGGGCCACTCCTCCCCGGCCACGACCGCCCGCTACGACCGCCGCCCCGAGCGCACCCGCCGCGAGGCCGTCGACCGCCTCCGCCTCCCTCCGGCCCGCCCCCTGGCCTGACCGGCGGGGGCGAGGTTCACGTGGCGGGGCTCTGCCCGCGGCGAGCTTCGAGCGCGTCCAGGATCAGGTCCAGGCCGTAGCCGAACTCGCTCGTGTGGTCGTAGCCCGGCCGCAGGGCGTGCTCGACGATCATCTCCGCGAGGTACGGCAACTCGTCCGCGGGCAGTTGCGCGAGGATGCCGCCGGCCACTTCGTCGACGTCGGCGGGCGTCTTCACCGGCAGGTTCGCCTCCTGGAGGACGTATCCGCCGATGTAGCTGTCGATGAGCGAGACGGCGTGCGCGGCCATCGGCAGGGTGAACCCCGCCTCCCGGAGGACGCCGAGGACGGCGTCGTGGTGGCGTAGCGTCGCCGGCCCCGGGTGGCGGCGGGAGTCCAGGAGAGCGAGAGCCCAGCTGTGCCGCGACAGGACCGTACGCGCGGAGTGAGCGCGCGCCCGGATCGCGTCGCGCCAATCGCCGCGCTCGGCGCCGGGCAGCTCGATCGCGGCGAACACCGTGTCGACCACGCCGTCGAGGATCGCGTCCTTGTTCGGTACGTGGTGGTAGAGCGACATCGCCTCGACGCCCAGTTCCTGCGCCACCCGTCGCATCGTGATCGCCTCCACGCCGCCGCGATCCGCGACCCTGATGGCGGCTTGGAGCACGCGACCTCGGCTGAGCGGTAGCGGTGCTGGGGACACGACGACTCCTGGGTGGGCGCGGGTTGACAACCTTACGAGTGTAAGTCAGCCTTACTGGCGTAAGTTTCCTTACGAGTGTAAGTCACGACGAGAGAAGGTGGTCCCGAATGCCGATGCCGAGGTGGTGGGGGCAGGTGAACAAGCGGGTGTTCAACCCTCGCGCGGTCGCGGGCGGAAAGTGGCCGGTGCTTACGCACGTCGGCCGCACGTCCGGTGCGACGTACCACACGCCGCTCGACGCGTATCCCGTCGACGGCGGCTACCTGTTCGTCCTGGTGTACGGATCGGGCTCGGACTGGGTGCGGAACGTCCTGGCGGCCGGCGGTGCGCGGCTCCGGGTCGACGGGCGGGAGGTGGAGCTCGCCGTCCCGCGCCTCATCGGGGAGGACGAGGCGTTCCAGGCCCTCCCCGACAAGGTGGCACGCCCACCGAGGCTGCTGCGCATCACCGAGTTCCTCCGCATGGACCTGGCCACGGGCTGACGATCGGAATTTGAGCAAATCGGAATTTGAGCAAACAGCCTAACTACGCGGCAATATAGGAGTCATTCGTTAACCAAGTGGCAGGTGATGGCCGAGTGAACGAGTTCCAAGCGGCGGTCGAGGAGCTGGCCGCCGACATCGATCAGCGGATCGCCGGCACGCGCGCGGCCTACCAGGCGGTGGGGGCGATCGAGGCCACGGCACAGTCCGCGGACGGCATGATCAGTGTGACGGTGGGTCCTCAGGGCCGGCTCCACGACATCCGGCTCCATCCGCGGGCGTACCGGCACCTGTCCCCGTCTGAGCTGGCCGGCGCGATCATGGAGCAGGCCGCACGGGCCACCGCGGACGTCGCGGAGCAGCGCAGACGGCTCATCGCACCGCTCATGCCCGCGGAACTGCCCTACGACGAGGTGTTCGGCCAAGGCGTCACCCTCGACGCGTTCCTGCCGCCCCCCGTGGACGGGGACGCATGACCGAGCCGTCCCGGGACGGCTTCGACGTCCGCCCCGACGCGCTGCGCCGCGGCTCCCGCGCCTACGACGAACAGCGGCGGAACGCGGCGGAGGTGCGCGACCTCCTGCGAGCCGCCTTCGACCACGACAGGAAGGCGCTCGGCGACGACGAGTACGGCGCGGAACTCGCCAAGAAGCTGCCGGGGATCGAATCGGGCATCTTCACCGCGTTGCGGTCCTACATCGACGCGCTGGACCGGATCGCTCCCGGCCTGCACACCAGCGCGGCTAATTACGAGGCGGCGGACCGTCCCCCCGCTGCCGGTTCCTGACCGTCGCATGGGGTTCGACGGTGTCCTGGTCCCTGACTGGGCCAAGGGGTACGTCGGCTGGGTGGTCGGTATGGACTGGCCCGAAGGGGACGAAACAGCTTGTTTCAGACTCGCCGACGCCTGTGTGTCCGCCGCTCACCGGCTCGTCGAGGGCACCGCCGCCGACCAGCCGTGGACCGCGGCCAAGATCGGCGCGGACTGGGACGGCAGCGCCCACCTGGCCTTCGCCGAGTACGTCGCCAAGGCCACCGACGCCCAGGTCGCCGACGTGGTGAACCGCCTCGTCAACGCCGCCGTCGCGCTCAACGGCGTCGGCGTGCAGATCCAGTGCGCCAAGTACATGATCGAGCTCACCGTCTGGCTGCTGATCGCGCAGCTGACGTACCTGCTGGCCGCCTCGCTGGCCAGCGGCGGAGCCACCCTGGCGATCATCCCGGCGCGGGTGCGTCTCGCCCGCATGACCGTCGCTCAGATCGCCGAACGCACGCTCGCCAACATCGCGATCTTCGCCGGGGTCGTGGCCGCCATGGACGGCGGCGTCCAGCTCACCCAGCTGCCCCAGGGACGCAGGGACGAGCTCGACCTGCGGCAGCTCGGCATCTCCGCGCTCAGCGGCGGGGCCATGGGAGGGGCGATGGGGCTCCTGTCCGGCGGGCTGACCCGGCTGGCCACACCCGCGCTGCGCGCCGGGCTGACCAGAGCGGAGATGAGCACGGCCGAGCGGCTGCTGGCGGCCGCCACCTCGTCGCTCCACGGTCAGGCCGCCCAGGACGCGCTGACCGGTGGGCTCACCACGGCTGGGACCATGCTGGCCCAGGGCGACTTCAGCTGGGAACTCCTCGCCAAGGGCATGACCTCCAGCGCCCTCGGCGCCGATGGCCAGCACCTGACCACGACCCTTCCCAAGGGCGGCGACCCCTCGGCCGATCCCCGCGCTGTTCCCTCTCCCACCTCGTCACCCGGTCCCTCGCCGGGCGCCCGCGTGACCGGCCCAGATGGCGGCACCTCTCTGAGCCAGGTGCGCCACGGCCAGGACGCTGTCCCGCAGGTTCCTGTTCCTGCGGAGCGGCCGTCAGGCCCCGGCGTTCCGGGGGAGACGGGGGCGCACACCGTACCGGATCAGGGTTCGTCGCCCGTACGCGGAGCCGAGCGCGGCGGCACGGCGGATCCGTCACCGCGCCCCCTCGACCAACCCGCACCTCCGCCCCCGCGCGAGCACAGCGCCCCCGCGTCCCGGAACGCCACTGAGCAGACAGCCGATGGTGGCGTGCGGCGGCCTGGCGACCCGCTGTCCGGCGGCACGCCGCGCCGTGACACGGGGGACGCGGAGGGCGCGGAGGGCGCTGCCCCGGACGTGCCGCCACCGGGAGCGGGCCGCGGTGAGAGCGGTGCGGCGGGGGGTCAGGGAGCGCTCAGCGAGCCGGTCCCCACCAGCCGGATCGAGCGGCTGCTCAGCCACGTCCCCGAGCCCGGAGACAGCGCGCCTCGCGCGCACCCGCCGGACCGCACCACTCCGGCCGCCGCCGGCGACGTCCCACCGCCCCCGGCAGGCGTCCTACCGACCCCGGCAGGCTTCCCGCCGACCCCGGCAGGCGTGCCCCCGTCCCAGCAAGGCGTGCCGCCGTCTCTCGCGAGCGTGCCACCGACGCCGGCAGGCATGCCCCCGTCCCTGGTAGGCGTCCCGCCGACGCCGGCAGGCGTGCCGCCGACCCTCGCGAGCGTGCCGCCGATGCCGTCCCGAGCGGACGGCGATCCGGCTTCGCCCCCGGAGGAGGCGGGCTCGCGAAGCGCTCCCGCGCGGGTCCCGTTCGACTTCGAACGCTTCTACAACGATCCCCGCTGGTCGGCGGACGCCACGAAGTTCGAGCGGCGTCTGGGCGCCCACTACTTCAACGACCCGCAGACCCTGGACGCCGCCCGCACGGTGCTGAGCAAGCTGCGGGACGTCCTCCTGGCCCTCACCCCGGGGGAACCGGGCGAGTCGCCCGCCGCCTTCGCCCGCCGCGCGGAGAGCCCCTTCTTCAAGGACGACCCGGCCAGCGCCGGTCAGGTGGGCACGCGCGCCGGCCTGACGGTCGACGACCTGCTCGCCCACGGCAACCTCCGCGAACTGGTGACCGCGGTCTACAACGCCGCCTATTACAACCGCCACAACCCGCACATCTTCGGCAAGGCCCTGCTCCGCATCATGGACACCGGCGCCTGGGATCGGGCTCGCGAGGTCGGTCTCGACGTCGCCGAGGTACGCCGGGCGCACCACCAGTTGGACGAGCGACTCCACCGTCCGCTGCTCGGACGGCTGGAGGCCAGGTTCATGGACGACAGCTACACCTTCGCCCGCGACCCGTTCGGCACGGGCAACGTCGGCATGCTGTCGGAACGTGGCGCCCGGGACGTCGCCGAGATGGTCAGCAGCCAGCACAACCGGAACGAGCGCTCGGAATCGGAGATCCAGCGGCTCGGCCTCCATACGACACCCGCTCATTACGAAGAGCTGGGCGCGCCGCTGGGCAGATTCGAGCGGGCGCTGGTGGAGGAGAACGTCGACGGCGGGCTCGGCCCCGACACGCCGCTGCCCTGGAGGGAGGGCGCGACCGCGCACGAGTCCACGTCGACCCGGTGGGCGAGCAAAGTCTCCGGGGAGGGTTTCCTCGTGGTGGACGGGATCTCGGGCACCACGGCCAAGATGCTCACCGCGGTCAAGATGCTCGACCTGGGGCGTCCGACGACCGAGCGGTTCCTCGGCGCGCTCATGGGCTGGATGCTGCCGGGCCTGGACCACTCCCTGTTCGAGATCGCCAGAGGCGCGCAGATCGCCGACGTGGGCGGGATGAGGCTCGACCCCGGCTCCCGGCCCTCGGCCGTGGACTTCTACCGCGACCTGCCCGGCCTCGATCTCGCCACACTGCGGCACGAGATCCTGCCCGACGGCATGTTCCCACACGAGCACCGATATTTCGCGAATGCCACGGACAAGGCCGGTTTCTCCGAGACGCAGCATCCCAAGGTCCGCGAGACCGTCGACCGCCTCTGGCCACAGCTCGCCAGCGGCCAGGTGACCGACCCGGATCTGTCGAACTGGCTGCGGCGTTCCGGCATCGACCCGGCGGACCCGGCCGAGGTGCGCGCGCTGGGCGAGCGGTTGTCACCGGCGCATGTGATGGCGCTGACCGTGTACACCCGGCACAGCCACTACCTCATCAACAACGTGACGCGCACTCAGCTGTGGACCGCGGGAATGTCGGAGTCCTTGGTCCGCCACCGCATGGCGGACAAGGCCGGCCGGCTGGTCGGCGACTACCTGGACAACCTGGCCGCGGGCACCAAGGCGCTGCCCCTGCCGATGGCGCTGCGCCCGATGCTGCACGTCGGGGACGGTCACCTCGACTCGCGTTCGCCGCTGAGCCCGCTCGCCGGCTCCTACGTCGACGCGGTCCGCCGTACGGACGAGGCCAAGCAGCGGGTCGCCGGCCTGCAGGAGCGGGGCCGTACGCAAGAGGCGAGACAGGCGGGCGGGGAGCTCAGACAGGCGCGCAGGGACCGGCGGGAAGCGTGGAACGCGCTGAAGGAGCACCTCGACGGGGTGACGCCACGCCTGTGGGACGAGATGCGCTGGCACGCCGACATGGTGCACGACGCGATGACGCGGCTACCCGGCGTCGGCTCACCGGAGAACCCCGTGCAGGCGTACCGGGGGGACTGGATCACCCCGGTACACTCCCCCATCTACGGCTCCCGGCTGCACCCGCACGGGACCGCCCGGGAGTTCCTGAGCGTGAGCGGGCTGCTGGAGGTGGCCATCCGGTTCATGGCGGAGAATCCGGCCGGCGACCGCAAGGTCCTGGTCGTCTATCGGCTCACCGGGCGGCAGGCGCGCGACATCTCCGTCTTCTCCTCCTTCGCCGAGGACCAGGAGTCCGTCTTCCCACCGCACTCGCGTACGCGCCGGGTCGACGATCCGGAATCGGCCGCGCGGCTTCGCGAGGAGGCGGACCGGCTGGCCGCGGACATGGTCGTCCGGGGCGTCATCCCGGAGGCGCCGCGGTCCTATGAGATCATCGTGATGGAGGAGAGCTGACGTGAGCGCCGAGTGGGGCGAGCTGGACGAGAGGGCGTGGCGGCTCTACAGCGGCGCGCACAGGCTGCTGCTCCGCCTGGCCGGTCAGGTGCCCGACGAGCTGATCACCCGGGTCCGCGCCATGCTGGCCAGGGGTGAGCTGTCCTACCTGCCCGACACGGTGACCATGGCGGCGGTGGCGGGCGGGGTCGCGCTGACGGCCGAGGAGGTCGCCGTCCTGCGCGAGATGCTCGCCGCGCTCGGCGCGGACGGTGACCCGGCGGGCACCGACGCGGTCGCGGTCGCGGCCGGCACACCCGCGACGGATCACGTCTTCTCCCCCGATGCGGCTCGGCCGGCACGCGTGCCCGCCGGGCTCGACCTGACGGACGGCGTCCCTGGCGAGTTCGCCGACCTGGAGGACGAGCTGTTCGACCTCACCGACCACCTCGCGGTCGACGCGCTGAGCGAGCACGCGGGCGTCGTGGAGGTCCGGCGCGCCTGGCGTGCCGGCCCCTCGGGGCCGCGCCGCGTCTATCTGGCCGAGGTGGACCCAGGTGTCCCTGCCTGGGAGCTCGCCCTGGAGGCGCAGGACGAACTGCTGGAGATGGGCGAGCACGATCCGCAGGTCGAGGTCTACTGGACCGGCGACGACCTGCCCTCGTACCACCGGTCCGCACACGCGTCCGCCATCCTCCTGTGGAGGCGCCCCGATCCTGCGTGAGGCGCCGCCGGACGGCCCTTCCGGGAGGTCTCTCAGGGGAGTTTCGCCGCCTGTGGCTTGCCGTGCTCCCCGAACAGCTCCCGCATCTGGCGAGGGTCGTGCGCGGTCGCGAGCGACAGGGTCAGCAGGAGCCGCGGCCTGCGCCTGCTGGAACCGCTGCGGCGAGGGGGTGCCCCTCATGCTTCGAGAAACGGCCGTCCAGGTAAGTCACGCCGACCGGTGACCTGGGAGGAGCGGCCTCCCCACCTCCGGGTGGCTACGCTGGTCGGGTGACCCTCGAACTCCCATACGACGAAGTGCCGGCAGATCCCGAGCAGCGCAGGCCGTGGTTGAGGAAGATCGCGTGGTGGGTGGCCACGGTCTTCGTCGGCGGCTTCGCGATCGCGCAGGGCCTCACCAGCGGCGTGGTGGCCTCCGTCGCCGTCCTGCTGTTCTTCGCGTTGCCCGACATCGCCCGCGTGATCAGGCTGCGTAAGACCACCCTGCTGTACCGCGCGGTGCACGAGCCGTGGGTGCCGCTCGTGTTCGTGATCGTCTACTCCCTCAGCCCGCTGTTCTGGGCGCCGCTGTTCACCGCCGGGCTCGGCTGGCTCACCCGGTCCCTGCTCATCCGGGCCCTCCGCTACGGACTGCCCCGGCTGCTCTGAGCGGCGCACCGGTCCGGGCCCCGCTGTCCGTACGACGCGGCGGGCGGTCGCGTACACCGTCCGCGCGCCGCGCTTCAGGAACCCGGACCATCCTGCGCGTGCTGCCCTGCGTCGACGCCGGCACCGCGACGCCCGAGGTCCTCGACGTCCTGTCCGTCGAGCGCGACCGCATCGCGGCGAAGATGGCCGAGCTGGAGCATGCTCTGGCCCAGCTGGACCGGGTGATCGACTTCGCCCGGCACCCGGATCACTGTTCCCCCCGTACACCGGGTGCGACTCCCTCGTGGGCGGGCGATCATAACGATTCTTGACCGATTTATACCCGTTTGCTACGTTTGGGGCTTGCGAGCGGCGGTCCCGTACATGCGGCCGTTGCTGTTCATTGCCCGGACCGTGCCTTCGCGCGGCCGCCTAATCCGCCGTCAGGCGGAGCCGGGGACCCACTCTTCTGGGGTGAATCAGCGCATGTCCGCGCTGTAGGGCACTTCCACGCCCGAACCCGTCAGCTAACCCGGTAGGCGGTATGGAAGCTAGGAGCAACCCTTTTTCATGCGTCTCACCAACCGGCTCAGCCATGCCCTGCTCGGCCTCGCCGTCGCCACCGGCGCCCTGACCGTCGGCGCCGGTGCCGCGCAGGCCGCCTCGCCGGCCGCCACTGCCGCCACTGCCGTCACCGCCGACGCCACGGCCGCCGCCCAGACCCGATCCCCCGTCACCGACGCTCCCGCCGTGCTCGGCAGCGCCGCGTACCTGATGGACGCGGAGAGCGGCGAGGTGCGCTTCAGCAAGGAGGCCGACCTGCGCCGGCCGGTCGCCAGCATCACCAAGGCGATGACCGCCTACACCGTGCTCAAGCAGGCCAAGCCGACGGACAAGGTCAAGATCACCACTGCGGACGTCCGGTACGGCGCGCAAGGCGGGGCGTCGGTGGCCTACCTGCGCGCGGGTGACGTCCTCACCGTCGAGGACCTGCTGTACGGGCTGATGCTGCCTTCGGGGGCCGACGCGGCGCACGCGCTCGCCCGCGCCTACGGGCCGGGCGTGAAGACGTTCGTCGCCGAGATGAACGCCACCGCCCGCGAGCTCGGCATGAACGACACCATGTACGTCAACGCCGACGGCATGCCGTACCAGGGCGGCGGCTACTCCACCGCCCGTGACCAGGCGATGCTCGCCAAGGCGCTGCTGGACGACGAGACCCTCAGAACGGTCACCTCGACCCGCTACCACTCGGTCAGCGCCACGTCCGAGCACGGCTCGTACAGCTGGAAGAACACCAACCGGCTGCTCGGCAACCCGGGCGTCCTCGGCGTGAAGACCGGCTACACCCGGGCCGCGGGCTACACCCTCGCCTTCGCGGCCGAGCACGACGGCGACCGTCTCATCGGCGTACTCCTCGGCGAGACCGACTCCAGCCGCCGCTTCGAGACCGCGCAGGCCCTGCTGGACTGGGCGGCGGCCGCCGACGACCGGTGAGCCCGGCACGCGGTCCTAGAGCCACCGGGGCAGCTCCGGCGCCGGTCGGCCGCCGAGGCCGGTGACGGCGTCCGTCCCCCGGCCGGAGAGGTACGCCGCGAGGCCGGCGAGGGTGCCGGTCACCGGGATGGAGCCGCCGGCGCCCGCGGTGGACCACTCGCCGTCGTGGTCGGTGGCCGTGACGGTGAGCGCGGGGCCGTCACCGGCGCCGGACCGTTTGGCGGTGATGTCGCCGATCAAGGCGGCGAGAAAGTCGGCCGGGAGAGCGTCGAAGCCCACGCCCGCGCCCAGGTCGACCGCGTGGACCATGACCTCACGGGCCCGCATCCAGGGGATCTCGCCGGCCGGGACGGTGCGGCCCTGGGCGGTGCGGACCTGACGGGCCCACTGCCGCTCGTCCAGCTCGGCGAGCCGCTCCTGAAGCGTGCCGGCGGACCGCGTGGCCCAGGCGCGCAGCTCGGCCGCCGGCCGGGCGGCACCGGCCTCGATGTCGGCGTCACGCTGCGCCGGGGAGGCGTACATCGGCGTCTCCTCCCCGGTGCGCGCCCACTGTGCCAGGTTGACCAGCGCGTCGGCGTTGGCGGCGACGTGGGCCAGCAGGTGGCCGCCGGTCCAGCCGTCGAGCGCCGTCCGCCGGAGCAGCCGGTCGTCCGGCAGGGTGTCCAGGGCGCCGAAGAAGATCTCGGTACCCTGGGCCGTCCAGCGCAGGCTGTCGGCGCGGCTCCTGCCCGCGGCCATCAGGCCACCGACTCGGCGACGGCCTTGGCCTCGGACCGGCCCAGTCCGGTGATCTCGGTGGTCAGGACGCTGCCGTCGGCGAGGTACCGGGCGGGCTTCCGGGCGTGCCCGACCCCGCCGGGGGTGCCGGTGGCGATGACGTCACCCGGGTTGAGCGTGACGATCGTGGAGACGTAGCGCACCAGGTCGACGGGGTCGAACACGAGGTCCGAGGTGTCGGCTCGCTGCACGGTCTCGCCGTCGACGGATCCGGTCAGGGTGAGCGACGGCCGGGTGCCGCCGGGCAGCTCGTCGGGGGTGACCAGGTACGGGCCGAACGGCGTGCTGCCTTCCCAGGTCTTGCCCTGCAGCCACATCGCCGAGCGGTACTGCCAGTCGCGCATGGTGACGTCGTTGAACAGGGCGAACCCGGCGATGGCCGCGACGGCGTCGGTCTCGCCGGCGCGCCGCACGGTCTTCCCGATGACGACCGCGAGCTCGGCCTCCCAGTCCACCTGCCCGGATTCCGGCGGGAGCCGGATCTCGTCGTCGGCCCCGATGAGCGCCTCGGCGTACTTGGCGAACAACGTGGGGTGGCGCGGCAGCTCCCGGCCCATTTCGAGGATGTGGTTGCGGTAGTTCAGGCCGACACAGACGATCTTGCCGGGGCGGGGGACGACCGGCGCGTAACCGACGCTCGCCACTGTGCTTCCCGTCGCCCGCGCGGCTCGCGCGGCCCAGTCCGGCTGGGCGAGCAGCTCGCCGACGTCGTTGAGGCCGAGGTCTACCAGGGTCTCCCCTTCGACGCGCACGGCCCGGGTGGCGCCGCCGGCGGTGCGGATGGTGGCGAGCTTCATGCGTTCCGTCCTTCCACGTGGGCGCGGTCGAGGTGCAGCGCCTCGAAGATCGGCCCGTCACTGAATCTGAAGAGATCGAGGGCGCCCGCGTCGGAGTCGGACGCCGAGGCCTCGGACCTGGCCGAGAACGACGTCCAGGACGGGACGACGAACAGATCGCCCCGGGTGACCGACCAGGACACGTCGCCGACCGTGACCCGCCCGCTGCCGTCGAAGACCTGGTACACCGAGGAGCCGACCTCCTGGCGAGGCGCGGTCTCCGCGCCGCTCCGGATCCGGTGCATCTCCACCCGGATGGTCGGCAGCACGTCGCCGCCCGTGGTGGGATTGGTGTAGCGCACCGCCGCGTGGCCGGGCTCCACGGTCCCGGCATGGCCTTCGGCCTCGAGGTCGAGCTGGTCCGTCAGCGCGCGGTCGGTGTCGGCCCACCGGTAGGCCAGCAACGGGGTGCCGGGCTGGGATCCGGTGACCGAGACCGGGCGCAGGCCGGGATGGCCCCACAGCCGCTCCGATCGGGACCGTTCGGGGGTGGTGCGTTCGGCCGCGCTGATCTCCTCCCGGCCGAACTCGAAGAACTGGGCGTCGGTGGCGTACTGGAAGGGGATGTCCAGGCCGTCGATCCACGCCATCGGCTCGCCGGTGGCGTTGTGGTGGGCGTGCCAGTTCCATCCCGCCTGGGGCAGGAAGTCCCCGCGGCGCATCGGCACCGGATCGCGGCCGACCACGGTCCAGACGCCCTCGCCCTCGACGACGAACCGGAACGCGTGCTGGGTGTGCCGGTGCTCCGGGGCGTCCTCGCCCGGCATCAGGTACTGGATCGCCGCCCACAGCGTCGGCGTCGCGAACGGCCGGCCGGCCAGCGCCGGGTTCGCCAGCGCGATCGCCCGCCGCTCCCCGCCCCGGCCGACGGGCACCAGGCGCCCCGCCCGGCCCGCCAGAGCGAGCAGGCTCTCCCACCGCCACAGGTGCGGGACCGCCCTGGAACGTGGGTGCGGCGGCATCAGGTCACCGATCTCGGTCCACAGCGGGACCAGCAGCTCCTGCTCGAAGCCGCGATACAGCTCCTCCAACGCCGCTGACGGCGTCGGCTGGTCCGGCGAGTCGACCACGGTGAGACGAACCGGCGAGTTCGCGGTCTCGGTCATGTCTGGCTCCTTCGGCTCACTCATCAGTCGGTGACCTCCACGACCACCGCGCCCGCGCTGTCCCCGGCGGCGCAGCCGGTGAACAGGCCGCGGCCGCCGCCTCGCTCGCGCAGCGCCTCGATCAGCTCGGCGATCGCGCGGGCTCCCGTGGGCCCCTGCGGGTGGCCGTAAATCAGGCTGGAGCCGTACGGGTTCATCCGCTCCAGCGGGAAGCCCGTCCGGCGGGCGAAGTACAGGTCGTTGACCGCGAACGGATTGTGCGTGGTCACCAGGTCGATGTCGGTGATGTCCAGCCCGGCGTCGTCGAGCGCGGCACGCGCGGCGGGCACCGGGGCCTTGGGCATGCGCGCCGGCTCCACCCGCGCGAAGGCGACGGCCAGCAGCCGGGCCACGCCCGCTCCCCCGCTCATCTCCCGGGCCAGAGCGGCGCTGGTCACGACCATGCCGGCCGTGCCGTCCGCCGGGTGGGTCTGGGACCCGTAGGTGATCACTCCGTCCGGGGAGGCGGGCGCCAGCTTGGCCAGGCCCTCCGCGCTGGTGTCGTACACGCCGTGGTCCTCGGCGACCACGGTCACCGCTCCCCGGCGTCCCGGCACGTGCGCCTCCACCAGGTAGCGGCGCTGGAAGGCGCGGTCGCCGGCGAGCGCGGCGCGGTACTGCTCGTAGCGGAGCAGCGTGACCTCGTCGATCTCCTGGCGCGTGTAGCCCTCGTCGGCGGCGACGTTCTCGCCGGTGTCGAGCATGGACTGGCCGGTGGCCGGGTCCTGGCGCATCGGATCGAGCACCCAGTGCTCGGTCACGGGCGCGCCGCCCGGCCGGGACGCCGACGGGTAGATCAGCAGAGGGCCGTTGCTCGTCCGGTCGGCGGCCACGGCCAGCGTCACCTCCTGGGCGCCGCTCTCGATCTGGACGGCGGCGGCCTGCACGATGGCGGCGGAGGTCGCGCACGCCTGGGCGATCATGGGGCCGGTCACGGCGTCCAGGCCGAGGCGGGCGGCCACGGTGGGCGCGCCGTAGAAGGACGTGGGCTGCGGCACCGTCATGCCCAGGACCAGCCCGTCGATCCGGCCGGTGTCGAGCCCGGCGGTCGCCAGCCGGCGCGCGGTGACGTCGACGGCGAGATCGAGGCTGCTCATCTCGGCCAGCGGGCCCTGCCAGCGAGCGAACGGTGATGACCAGGCAAGTCCCAGTGGGATGGCCGCCTTGTCCAGTTTCATGGTGCCTCCGAGGTCGTCAGTACTTGTAGATGGTGTTGCCGGGGGCCGCCTCGCGTGGACCGTAGGGGGCGATGTCGAGCCAGTGGCCCATGCTCGGATCACGTTCGGCGTTCTCGGCCGCGGACTCCAGGCGGGCACGTTCCTCGGGGCCGGGGCGCAGGTGGGTCAGGGCGGCGCCGGCGGCGTCGCAGTTGTACACGGCCGAGCGCCTGCGCGAGAGGGCGTACTCCGTCACCGCCGCCTCGGCGCGGGCCGGGCCGGAGGCGGACATGGCCAGGTGCACCGCGTTCGCGGCGGCCTCGGCGTCGGGGACGCCGGAGTTCATGCCGCGGGCGCCGAAGGGCGCGAACAGGTGCGCGGCCTCGCCGGCCAGCAGCACCCGGCGGTGCTCGTCGGCGAAGTCCTCGGCGATCACCTGCAGGAACCTGTAGGTGGACGACCAGGTCACCCGCTCGGCGTACGGCGCGGGCAGCACGGCGCGCAGCCATCCGCGCAGGCCCTCGCCCGTGCTGAGCTCCTCGGGGTCGTCATCGTCGTGCAGTTGCAGGTCCACCCGCCACCCGCCGGCGAACGGCACCAGCAGCACGTTGCGCCCGTCCACTGCGGGATGGGCGTAGTGGAAGATCCGCTCCACCGGGAGCGGATCGCCGGGGTCCTCCTCGGCGTCCACGACGACGTACCAGCCGTCCGAGCGGCTGCCCTGCAGCGGGATGCCGAGCGAGTCGCGCACGGCCGAGCGCGCGCCGTCGGCCGCGATCACGTAGTCGGCGTGCCAGCGGGTTCCGCCGGTGGTGGCGAGGAGGACGCCGTCCCCGGAGGTGGCCGCCGTGGCGACCTCCTGGTTCCAGGCGAACTCGACGCCCGCTTCCTTGCACGCCTGCAGCAGCAGCCGCTCCGTCTCCACCTGCGGCAGGCTGCTGAAGTGCGGCAGCTCACCGGGCGGCGGCGGGGTGTAGCTGCGGGAGAAGACCTCGCGGCCGGCGTAGAAGGTGCGCTTGGTGTGCCAGAGGAGCCCCTGGGCCGCCAGGTCGTGCGCCAGTCCCGGGTGGGAGCGGTCGAGGATCTCCAGCGTGGCCCGGTGCACGAAGATGGCGCGGCTGCCGGGCCGGAGCCTGTCCTGCTCTCCTGCCTCCATCACCGTGACGGGACGGCCGAGCGCGCGCAACGCCAGCGCCGCACTGAGCCCCACCGGGCCGGCGCCGACCACGATCACCGGTCGGCGGTTCGGGCAGGCTGCGCTTTCAGTCATCTGGGACCTTCCTTGGCGGATTCGGGCGCTGATTCGGGCGCGGATTCAGGCTGGGCCCGCCGGCTGCTGACGACGAGGGCGTCCAGGGCCACCGGGCCTTCGGGGGCGAGCCGCAGCGGGTTGATGTCGAGTTCGGCGATGTCGGTGTGGGTGAGGAGGATCGAGGCGGCGGCGAGCAGGACGCCCGCCACGGCGTCGGCGTCGACGGGGGGCGCGCCTCGGTAGCCGGTGAGCAAGGCCGGGGGCAGCGCGTGGACCATGTCCAGGGCGTCGGCGCGGGACAGCGGGGCCAGGCGGAGGATCGGCTCCGGCGCGAGCTCGACGCCGACACCGCCGAGGGCGAGCAGCATCACCGGCCCGAACGCCTGGTCGCGGATGGCGCCGACGATCAGCTCGGTCCCGGCGGGCGCCTGGCGTTCGACCAGGTAGCGGGCCGGTCTGCCCAGCTCCGCGGCGAGCGCGTCCACGGCGTCGAGCGCCCGCCTCAGACCGGTGACGTCGCGGATGCCGGGGTGTACGCCGCCCTGGTCGGATTTGTGCAGGACGGTGGCGTCCAGGATCTTCACCACGACCAGGGCGCCCAGCTCGGCAAAAGCGTGCTCGGCCTCCTGCCGACCGGCGCAGGCGCGCCCCTCGGGTATCCGGATCCCGGCCGTGGCCACCAGCGCCTTGGCCTCATGCTCGTCGAGCGCCTGCCCGCCGAGCGTCCCGTCCCGCCCGGCGGGTGCGTTTCCGCTTCCGGGCTGCGGCTCGTCGGCCGAGCTCGCGATGCGGTGGCGGGCGGCGGCGTCGGCCGCGAGCGCCCGTGCGGCCTTCGCCGCCCGGTCGGGAGAGCGGTACATGGGGACCGTGAGTTCGGCTTGGCGCGCGTCCAGCGCGGCGGCGGGGCCGCCGCAGGCGAACAGCACGGGCACAGTGTCAAGCACAGTGTCAGGCCCGGCGTCAGGCCCGGCGTCGGGCAGTGGTTCGGTGCCGGATCCGGCCGGGGTCACCGCCTTCAGTGCGGCGACCGGGTCGAGGGCGTCCGGCTCGTCGAGGGCGTAGACCAGGAGGGCGTCCACGCCCGGATCCGCGGCGACGGCCGACAGCACTGCCTCGAACGTACCGGACGGCCGGCCGGTGTCGACGGGATTGCGCTGGTACGTCAGCGGCGGCAGCAGCTCAGCCAGCCGCCGGGTGGTGTGCCCGGCGAGCTCGGGGAGCGCCACGCCGCTGCCGCGCAGGGTGTCGGCGATGATGAGCCCGGGCCCGGCCTGGCCGGTGACCACGCCGACACCGGGCCGCCGCCGTGGGCGCATCCGCCGTACGGCGAGTGCGCGCATGGCGTCGACCAGCTCCGTCGGGTCGTCGACCACGACGGCGCCCGACTGGACCAGGGCGGCGCGGGTGAGCGCGTAGCCGCCGGTCAGCGCTCCGGTGTGGGACCGCGCGAAGTCGCCGACGTCGGCGCGTCCGACCTTGAGCGCCACCACGGGCTTGCGGGCGCTGAGCCGGCCGACGGCCTCGCACAGTTCGCGGCCCGCGGTCGCCCCCTCGATGTGCAGGCCGACCACGCGGGTCTCGTCGTCGTCCGCGAGGTGATCGAGGACGTGGTGAAAGTCCACGTCGACGGCGTTGCCGAGGCCGACGCCGAGCCGGAGGCCGAGCCCGTCGGCCGCGGCGAGGAAGGACAGGGCGAGGTTGACGCCGCCGCTCTGGGCGACGATGGCGGCCGGGCCGGGCCGCAACTCGTGCACGCCGGGCAGGAAGTTCGCCAGCACGCCCGCCGGGGGGTTCATGAAACCCGAGGTGTTGGGGCCGAGCACGCGGATGGCGTGGGCTCGGGCGATGGCGCGGACACGATCCTGCAGCGCCTGCCCGTCGGGCCCGGTCTCGGCGAAGCCGCCGGAGCAGATGACGGCGGCGCGCACCCCGGCCCGCCCGCACTCCTCCAGGGCGCCGGGCACGGCGGCCGGGGGCACGGCGATCACGGCCAGCTCGACCGCTTCCGGGATTCGCGCGATCGACGGGTAGGAGTCGTGCCCGGCGATCTGTCCGCCGCGCGGGTTGACCGGGTAGAGCCTGCCGGGCAGGCCCGCCAGCGAGCGCATCATCGCGTTGCCCGCTTTGCCGGGCGCGGCCGAGGCTCCGACGACCGCCACACTCAAGGGGCTGAACAGCGGCCGCAGGCTCATCGCCGCTCCCTCGTCCTGGTATCCGAGCAGGGCACCACACACCTCCATCTCGCCGACAGGCACTACATTAGACAGTTACATCGTCGATCGTCAAATGTCTGTCGTCTTTGTAGGCGAGCCTCGCCAGGGAGGGCCATGGCTTCGGGGACTCTATCCAGCTGGTTCGCATCCAGCTGCCGATGATGACCTGCAGATACCTCCCCTATTGACCATCAACTGTAACATTTCGCCCTACTAGACAGCGGGAATGCGCTTCAGGTCGCACCGAAGCATGCGCCCTCTCCCCGGATGAGCGGCATTTGTCCTGGCGATCAACATCCATCAGGGAACCCTTCGCAGCCGAAGCCGACGCTGCGGGCACTGGACCACCCTCAAAGCCTCGACCGCACGCGCGAGAGCACCACGGGCCAGCAGGCGGCAGGCGCAGCTATATGAGGCAATCTATTTACGGTCGATTAAAGATATGTTACACATATGACCACCTTCGAACGCGGCCCCTGATACCGGGGCCGCCTTCTTCCCGAGCACTCCCGTGGGGTGACCCGTGCCGAACAAAGCCGCGGCCCTAGCCGCCAGCGCATTGATCTTTCTCTCCGCCGCCTGCTCCTCTGGCCCCCGGACACAAGAGCCCGCCCAGGAGCCCGGCAAGGCCGCCGCCACCATCGTCCTGGGCGTCGAGGCCGTCCGCGGGCTCGATCCCGCCCAGCTGTTCAACCTGACGCCGTCCGGCGACGCCAACCGGCTCTCGGCCGTCTTCGGCCTGCTCTTCTGGTCCGACACGAGCACCGGCAAGGTGAGCCCGGGGATCGGGGAGAGCCTGACGGCCTCCGCCGACGGCAAGGAGTGGACCATGAAGCTCCGCGCCGGGGTGAAGTTCAGTGACGGCACCCCGCTGGACGCCGAGGCGGTGAAGTTCAACTACGAGCGCATCGCCGATCCGAAGACCAGGTCACCGCTGGCCACGCTCCTCGAGGACGTGACGTTCGCCGTCTCCGGCGAGCGGACGCTGGTCATCAAGCTGCCCGATGCCAACATGGCCTTCGACCAGGTGATCGCCACCAACCTGGCCTTCATCGGCTCGCCCACGGCCATCGAGAAGGACGCCGCCGCGTTCGCCCAGAACCCCGTGGGCGCCGGGCCGTACATGCTGAAGGAGTGGGTGCGCGACGACCACATGACGCTGACCCGCAACCCCGGCTACCACGAGCAGGGCAAGCCGCTGCTGGAGACCCTCACCTTCAAGGTGATCGCCGATCCCGCGCAGCGGATCAACGCGGTCGCCAGCGGGCAGGCGCAGGCCGCGGTGCCCGGCTCCGACCTGTCGTTCATGGCGCGCGCCAAGGGCTCCGGCCTCCAGGTCACGCAGGCCGCCACAGGCGGCGGGCCGATGCTGATGTTCAACACCGCCAAGCCGCCGTTCGACGACGTCAAGGCCCGCAGGGCGGTGGTCCTGGCGCTCGACACCCAGCAGATGGCGCAGGTCGTCGACCCCGGCGCCACCGCGCCCGACAGCCTGTTCGGCGCGTCCTCGCCGTTCCACCCGGCCGCCGGCACGGTGCCCGCGCACGACGGCGCCGGAGCGCAGAAACTGCTCGACGAGCTGGCCGCCGCCGGCGAACCCCTGAAGTTCACCATCTCCATGCCCGCCAGCGGGTTCTTCCGGCGCACCGCCGAATACCTGCAGAGCCGGCTCAGCCAGCTCAAGAACATCCAGGTGGAGATCGAGGTGCTGGACAACGCCTCGCTGGACCGCAAGGTGTTCACCAACCGCGACTTCGCGGTGTCGGCCCAGATCGTCCCGATCGCCGACCCCGAGCCGAACCTGTACAAGCTGCTGCACAGCGACGGCCAGACCAACCACATGGGCTACGACAACCCCGAGGTGGACGCCGCGCTCGACAAGGGACGCCACAGCGCCGACGAGGCCGTGCGGCGGGAGGCGTACGCGACGGTCGAGAAGCTCGTCATGGCCGACCTGCCGGTCCTGCCCTTCCGGTCCCAGGTCGCCTACACCGTGCACAGCGACAAGCTGACCGGTCTGACCCTGCAGGGCGACGGCTCCCTCCTCTACGAGCGTCTCGGGCTGGGCGGGAGCTGAGCCATGGCCGCAGGCACCCTCCTGACCACGCCGCGCGTCCCGCTCGGGCGGGTCGCGCGGCGGGCCGCCCACCTGTTCGCGGTGCTCCTGCTGGTCACCCTGGCGGCGGCGGCACTCGTCGACCTCATCCCCGGCTCACCGTCAGCGGCGATCCTCGGCCCGACCGCGACGCCGCAACAGCTCGCGGAGCTCGATGCGGAGTACGGCTTCGACCAGCCGTTCCTGACCCGCTACACCGGCTGGGTCGGCGGCCTGCTCACCGGTGACCTCGGCCGGTCCATCCAGTCCGGCCGGCCGGTGCTGGACACGATCGTGGAGCGCCTGCCGGTGACGCTGGAGATCGCCGTCCTCGCGGTGGCGATCTCCCTGCTGATCGCCGTCCCCCTGGGCGTGTACACCGGGGCCCGGGTCGGCGGCCCGCTCGACCGTCTCGTCACGGGCGCGGCGTCGGCGCTGATGTCGATCCCGGTGTTCGTCGCCGGCGTGGTGCTCATCTACCTGCTGGCCATGACGACCGGCTGGTTCCCCGTCTCGGGCTGGTCGCCCCTGCAGGACGGCGTCGGCGCCAACCTGCACCACGCGTTCCTGCCCGCCGTGGCACTGGCGGTGGGCGAGACGCCCGCGCTCCTGCGCCTGCTGCGCGGCGACGTGATCGCCACGCTCAGGGAGGACTTCGTCCGCACCGCCGCCACGCGAGGGCTGCCGCGGCGCTACATCCTGTTCCGGCACGTGCTCCGGCCGTCCGCCCTGCCGCTGGTGACGATGGCCGCGGTGGTGTTCGGGAGGCTGCTGGCCGGCTCGGTGGTGGTGGAGAGCCTGTTCGCACTGCCCGGCCTGGGCGGCCTCGCCCTTCAGTCCATCCCGGCCAAGGACATCCCGGTCATCCAGGGGCTGGTCGTCCTGGTCGCCGTCACGTACGTGATGGTGAACATGGTCGTCGACCTGGGCTACTCGACACTCGACCCGAGGACCCGGTCCCGATGACAGCCACGATCACCACCGCCGGCACGTCCCCGGATCCGGCCGTCACGCCCCGGCAGAAGCGGCGCGGGGCCGCCTTCTGGCTCGCCACCGGCTGGCTCGGCCTGCTGGCCCTGCTCGCCCTCTTCGTGGAGCTGCTGCCGCTGGCCGCCCCCGACGCGCCGGCGGGTGCGCCGAACCTGCCGCCGTTCGCCGCCTTCCCCGAGTTCCTCGGCACCGACGGCATCGGCCGTTCGGTGCTGTCCAGGCTCGTGCACGGGGCGCGCATCTCGCTGACCGTCAGCATCGGGGCGACACTCCTGGCCGCCGTGGCCGGCGGGCTGCTCGGCGTGCTGGCCGCCTACCTGCGCGGGCCGGCGGAGTCGGCCATCGGCGTGCTCCTCGACACCGTCCTCGCCTTCCCGCCGCTGCTCCTGCTGCTCGCCCTGGCCGCGGTCGTCCGGCCCGGCGTCGGGACGCTGGTGGCGAGCCTCGGCCTGCTGTTCGTGCCCCCGTTCGCCCGGCTGGCCAAGGCGGCCGCGCTGTCACGGCTCAGCCGGGAGTACTTCACCGCGGCCCGGGCGCTGGGGGCCGGGCACGGCCGGCTGCTGTTCCGGGAGCTGCTTCCCGGCTGCGTGGCGCCGGTGGCGTCCTACGCCGTCGTGATGGCCGCCCTCATGATCATGGTGGAAGGGGCGTTGAGCTTCCTGGGCGTCGGCATCCCGCCGCCCGCACCGAGCTGGGGCGCGATGATCGCCGCCGGCAAGGACTTCCTGGCCGTCGCGCCGCAGCTCGTCCTGGTGCCGTGCGCGGCCATGTTCCTCACCGTCCTGTCCTTCAACACGGCCGGGGAGCGGCTGCGGGCGCGCGGGGAGGACGCATGAACGGCGCCACCCGGCCCGTCACCGCACGGCACGACGGCACCGGCCACACCGGCCACACAGGTGACCCGGGAGGCCCGCTGCTCGTGGTCGACGACCTGAGCTGCCACATCCCCACCGCGCGCGGCACCGTACGCGCCGTCGACGGCGTCTCGCTCACCCTGGCGCGCGGGCAGGTCCTCGGCCTGGTCGGCGAGTCGGGCTGCGGCAAGTCGACCCTGGCCAGGGCGCTGGTCGGCGCGTCCGCCGCCCGCGCTGCGGTCTCCGGGACCGTGACCGTCGCGGGCGCCGAGCTGACGGCCATGCCCGGCGAGGCGCGGCGCCGGTTCGTGGGACGGCACGTCGGCATGGTCTTCCAGGACCCGATGGCCGCGCTCAACCCGGTCGTGCCCGTCGGCCGGCAGATCGGCGAGGCCGTCCGCCACCACCTCGGGCTGTCGCGGGCGGCGGCCCGTGACCGCGCGGCCGAACTGCTCGAACAGGTCGGCGTGCCCGACCCGGGCCGCAGGCTGCGGCACTACCCGCACCAGTTCTCCGGCGGCCTGCGCCAGCGGATCACCATCGCCATGGCGCTGTCCTGCGACCCGGACCTGCTGATCGCCGACGAGGCCACCACCGCGCTGGACGTGACCGTGCAGCGGCAGATCCTCGACCTGCTGACCGGCCTCGCCCGGGACCGCGGCATGGGGCTGATCCTGGTCAGCCACGACCTCGGCGTGATCGCCGGGCGAGCCGACGAGACGGCCGTGATGTACGCGGGCCGCATCGTCGAGCACGGCACCACCCGCGACGTGTTCGCCCGGCCTCGTCACCGCTACACCGACGCCCTGCTCGGCGCGATCCCACGGCTCGGCGTACCCCCGCACACCCGCCTGCGGACGATCCCCGGCGCGCCCCCGGACCTGACCGCGGCGATGCCCGGCTGCCCCTTCGCCGCGCGCTGCCCGGCGGCGCGCGAGCGCTGCGCGGGCGAGCCGCCCCGGCTCCGCGAGGAGACCGGAGGCGAGGAGACCGAAGGCCACGCGCACGCTTGCTTCTACCCCGCGGAAGGTGAGACGAGATGACGAGCGAGCCCCCTCTGCTGCGGGTGGAGAACATGGTCAAGCGGTTCCGGGTGCCCGGCGGTGTCGTCGAGGCGGTGTCCGGGGTCGGCTTCACCCTGCGGCGCGGCCAGACGCTCGGCCTGGTCGGCGAGTCGGGCTGCGGCAAGTCCACCACCGGACGGGCCGTGCTGCAGCTGCCACCGCCGGACGAGGGCACCGTCCGGTTCGACGGCGCGGAGTTGACCTCCCTGTCGCGGCACGACCTGCGCGAGGTCCGGCGCCGCCTGCAGATCGTCTGGCAGGATCCCCGCTCGGCCCTGAACCCCGGCCGGCGCGTCCGCGACGTGGTCGCCGAGGGGCTGGTGATCGCGGGCCGGCCCCGCGCCGAGATCGGCGAGCGCGTGGACGCCGCGCTGACCGAGGTCGGGCTGGACCCGGCCGTCGTGGCCGACCGGCGCCCGCACGAGTTCTCCGGCGGCCAGTGCCAGCGCGTCGCCATCGCCCGCGCCCTGGTCCTGGGGCCGGAGCTGCTGATCTGCGACGAGCCCGTCGCGTCGCTGGACGTCTCCGTCCAGGCACAGGTCCTCAACCTGCTGGAGGACGTCAAGGCGCGTCACGGGCTCTCGCTGCTGTTCATCTCGCACGATCTCGGGGTAGTGCACAACGTCAGCGACCGGGTCGCGGTCATGTACCTGGGCCGGATCGTCGAGATCGGCGACGTGTCCAGCGTCTACGGCGCTCCGGCCCACCCGTACACGCGGGCGCTGCTGGACTCGGTGCCGGTGCCCGACCCACTGGCCCCCGCCCCCGGACCGCCCCTGACCGGCGAGGTGCCGTCGCCGCTGAACCCGCCGTCGGGCTGCCGTTTCCGCACCCGCTGCCCGATGGCGCGGCCGCTCTGCGCCGAGCGAATGCCCGAGCTGCGCGAGATCGGCGACGACCACCAGGTGGCGTGCCACTTCTCCCCCGAATCCCCCGAATCCCCTGCATTCCCCCAAGGCGGGCGGCCGTGACGCCGGCCACCACCGCGCTCGCGGGCTTCGCCTCCCGGCTCACCTTCGCCGAGCTGCCGCCCGGAGTGGTGGACCGCGTCCTGTGGCACGTCCTGGACAACATCGGCGCCGGGCTCGCCGGGTCCGCCAAGCCGTGGAACGCCGTGGTCCGCCGCTACGCCGAGCGGGAGACCGCGCCCGGCCGCTGCGTGCTGTACGGCACCGGCACGACGGGCCGCCCCGAATGGGCGGCGCTGGCCAACGCCACAGCGGGGCACGGCTTCGAGATCGACGACTACGCCCTGCCCGCGCTGGCCCATCCGGGCTGCGTGGTGGTGCCCACCGCGCTGGCGATCGGGGAGGCAACCGGGGCGCGCGGGCACGCCGTGCTCGCCGCCGCCGCGGCCGGGTTCGAGACCGTCGTGCGGTTCGGACTGGCCACGACGCCTTCCCTCACCTCCGACCGGGGGTTCCACGTCACCGGCGTGCACGGGGTCTTCGGGGCCGCGGCGGTCGCGTGCGGCCTGTACGGGCTCGATCCGGACACCGCCGCGTCGGCGTACGGTCTGGCCGCCAGCCAGGCGGGCGGCGTGACCGAGTACACCCGGTCCGGAGGCGAGGTGAAGCGGCTGCACGCCGGGCTGGCCGCCATGGCGGGCATCCGTGCCGTCACGCTGGCCGGCGACGGGTTCACCGGCCCGCGCACCGCGGTCGAGGGGCCGCGCGGGCTGCTGCGCGCCTTCGTCGCCCACGCCCGCCCCGTCCTGCTGACCGACGGCCTCGGCGAGCGGTGGGACCTGCACGGGCTGGCGCTCAAGCGGTACTGCGTCTGCGCCGGCATCCAGGCGCCGCTGGAGGCCATGGCCGGGCTTCGCCGCGACGGGCTGCGCGCCGCCGACGTCGAGGAGATCGCCGTGGGCGTCGACCCCGTCACCCTCGCCCACGTGGGCGCCGTCGGAGCGCGACCGCGCGACATGACCGAGGCGCAGTTCAGCGCCAGGCACGCGGTGGCCATGCACCTCGTGCTGGGCGGCAGCGGCGCCGCGGAGTACGCGCGGCTCGAAGCCGCCGGGTTCGACCTGCCCGAGGTGTCCGCCCTCGCCGGACGGGTCCGGCTGGAGACCGACGCCGAGGCGGAGGCCGCCTTCCCCCGCCGGCTGCTGGCGCGGGTGCGGGTCCGCCTGCGCGACGGCGGCCGGCTGGAGCGCCGTGCGGAGGCCCCGGGCAGCCCGAACGCCCCGATGACCGGCGAGCAGATCGAGGCCAAGTTCCTCGGCCTCGCCGCCGAAGTGACAGGTGACCGCGCCGCCGGCGCCGTCCGCGACGCCGTCCTGGCGCTGGCGGACGACGCGCCGGTCTCGGCAGTGCTGGCACCCCTACGTGAGGAGTACGCATGAGCGACGCCGTGACCCTGTACGCCGTGGGGGACGTGGGCCCGGAACGCGCCGATCCCGACACCCTGTTCACCGGTGTGCGCGGCACGCTGAGCGGCGGCGACCTCGCCTTCTGCCAGCTGGAGATGAACCTGACCGACCGCGGCACCCGGCTGCCGCAGGTCCGGCACACCGCGCGCGCCACCCCGGCCACGGCCGGATCGCTGCGGCGGGCCGGCTTCGACGTCGTCTCCTGGGCGGGCAACCACTGCATGGATTGGGGCCCCGACGGGTTCTTCGACACCATCGACGCCCTGCGACGTGAGGACATCACCGTGCTCGGGGTCGGCGCCGACCTCGCCGCCGCCCGCGAGGTGCGCGTCGTGGAACGCGCCGGCACGCGGATCGCCTTCCTGGCCTACTGCAGCATCCTGCCCGCTGACTACTGGGCGACCGAACGGCGGCCCGGGTGCGCGCCCATGCGCGCCCACACCGTGTACGAGCCCACCGAACCGGACCAGCCGGGCACCCCCTGCCGGATCATCACCTATCCGCACCGGGGCGACCTGGCGGCGCTGACCGGCGACATCGCCCGCGCCCGGCAGCTGGCCGACGTCGTCATCGTCTCCCTGCACTGGGGCATCCACTTCGTGCCGGCGACGCTGGCCGACTACCAGCGAGACGTCGCGCACGCGGCCATCGACGCCGGAGCCGACCTCATCCTCGGCCACCACGCCCACATCCTCAAGGGCATCGAGGTCTACCGGGGCAAGGCGATCTTCTACAGCCTCGGCAACTTCGCGATGGACCTGCCGATGACCGCCGAGCACGCGGCCAGTCCGGGCTTCCGTGAGCTGCTGAAGCTGCATCCGGGCTGGGAACCGGACCTCGGCAGCACCTACAACTTCCCGCACGACTCCCGCAAGACGATCGCGGTGCGCTGCCGGATCTCCCCCGGCGGCATCGAGGAGGTGGCCTTCCTGCCCGCGTACATCGACCGCTCGTCCCGCCCGGAGTTCCTGACCGGCGACGATCCCCGCTTCGGGGAGGTCGTCGGCTACCTGCGCGACGTCGGCGCCGGCCAAGGACTCACCACTCACTTCGATCCGGCCGGGGGCGCCGTGATCGTCCGTACGGACCCCCTGGAGGAATCATGATCTCTCGTCTTCGTACCGTGGCGGCGGTCGCCGGCGCCGCGCTGCTCCTGACGGCCGGGTGCGGCGCGGACGGCGGCGGGGCCGGCGCGCCGGCCGTGCCCGCCGACGCCCCGCCCGCCCTGCGCACGCTCATCGAGGCGGCGCAGAAGGAGGGCGAGCTCACCTGGTACAGCGTGCCCGCCGAGAACATCGCCAAGTCCGTCTCGGACGACTTCGCCAAGAAGTACGGCATCCAGGTCAAGTTCATCCGGCTGACCTCCAGCGACCTGGCGCAGCGCTTCGCCGCCGAAGCCGAGAGCGGCAAGCCCGCCGCCGACCTGTTCGTGGGCTCCTACACGCCGTTCGTCGCCCAGGCACTGAGCAAGGGCTGGACCGTGAAGCTCGCCGACGCCCGGATCCCCGGCTACCCGAACGGATTCCCCGGCACGTACCTGCTGCCCGACGACGGGACCGCGGTGATCCAGATCCAGCCCACCGGGATCGCGGTGAACAGCCAGCAGGCGGGCGACGCGATCAAGGACTGGCCGGACCTGCTCGACCCGAAGTGGAAGGGCAAGATCATCCTGGTGGACCCGCGCACGTCGGCGGCGTACACGCCGTTCTGGAACCTGATCGTCAAGGAGCACGGCGAGGAGTTCCTCACCAAGCTCAAGGCGCAGCAGCCGATCGTGGCGTCCGGCGCGGCCCCGGCCACGCAGCAGCTCGCGGCGGGCGAGGCGGCCATCGTCATGCCGGCCGTGCAGTCCATCGCCGAGGACCTCAAGAGCAAGGGCGCACCCGTCGCCTACGTGCAGCCGCCCGCGTCGACCGGGCCGGAGATCGTGCCCGGCCTGGCGGCCAAGGCGGCCCACCCGAACGCCGCCCGCCTGTTCGTCCACTACCTGATGAGCCAGGAGGGCAACAAGAGACTCAACGCGCTGCCCGGCTCGGGATCGCCGCTGGACCCGTCGTCGCTGCCGGCGCGCTACGCCTTCAACCGTGAGCTGACCGGCACGCCCGCCGAGCGCGTCCACGCCTTGCTGGGCCTGGCGGAGGAAACGTCGTGACGTCCGCCGGCGGCCGGATGCGGACGTGGACCGCCGCGCTCACCCCCTTCCAGATCACCGGCACCCTGCTGGCGCTGCTGCTCGGCGCGCTGGCCGTCTATCCGCTCGCGCTCGTGGTGATCCGCCCGTTCTTCACCGGCGGGCGGCTCGACCTGGCGCCCGTCCGGGACATGCTGGCCCAGCCCGACCTGGTCACGCTGCTGTGGCACACGGCGGTGGTGGTGGGCGCGAGCGGCGTGGCGGCGATGGTCATCGGCTCGGGGCTCGCCTGGCTCAACGAGCGGACCGACGCCCGCATGGGGCTGCTCACCGATGTGGTGCCGCTGGTGCCGTTCCTGCTGCCGCCGATCGCGGGCGCGATCGGCTGGTCGCTGCTGGCCTCGGAGCGCTCGGGCTACCTCAACCTCGCCTTGCGCCCGCTGCTGGGGATCGAGGGCGCGCGCGGCCCGATCGACATCCATTCCTGGTACGGCATCATCTTCGTCTACACGATCTACCAGGTGCCGTACGTGTTCATGATCGTGTCGGCCGGGTTGCGCAACACCGATCCCGCGATGGAGGAGCAGTCGCGCACGAGCGGCGCGGGACCGTTCAGGACGCTGCGGCGTGTCTCGCTGCCCGCCGTGCGGCCGAGCCTGGGCGCGGCCGCGCTGCTCATGGTGTGGACCGGGTTCGGCCTGTTCTCCATCCCGGCCATTCTCGCGCCGCAGGCCGGCCTGGACATCCTGTCGGTGCGGGTGGTGCAGCTCCTGTCGTTCACGTACCCGCCGGAGACGGGCGTGGCGGTGAGCCTCAACCTCGTCGTCATGCTGGTCGTCACGCTCGTCTGGTACGCCCAGACGCGGATGCTGCGCAGCAGCCGCAACGCGGGCATCGGCGGCAAGGGCGCCCGGCCCCGGCCGATCCGGCTGGGCCGCTCGCGGACCCCGATCCGGGCGCTGATCGTGGCGTACCTGGCCCTGACCTCGATCCTGCCGCTCGGCGGGCTGGCCCTGGTGTCGCTGACCGGCTACTGGAGCAACTCCGTCGACTGGACCAGGCTCAACCTCGACGCGGTGGTCCGCACGCTGACCGACACCGTCACGCAGGAGGCGCTCGTCAACAGCCTCATGCTCGGCGTGGCCGGCGCGACCGTCGGCGTGCTCGCCGCCGCCGTGGTGTCGGTCCTCGTCCGCAGGTCGGGGCGCGGCACCGGGATGCTGGTGGACGCCACGATCAAGTTCCCGCCGACGCTGTCGCACCTGGTCATCGCGGTCGGGTTCGTGCTGGCGTTCAGCGGCGCCCCCTTCCATCTGGGGGGCACCCTGTGGATCCTGCTGCTGGCGTACGTCTCGCTGCACATGCCGCAGGCCACGACCGCGTCGGACGCGGCGATCAGCCAGGTCGCGCCCGAGCTGACCGACGCGTCGCGCGTCAGCGGCGCCGGGCAGGCGCGCACGTTCCGGCGCGTCACGCTGCCGTTGATGGCGCCCGGCCTGCTGGCCGGCTGGGCGCTGCTGTTCGTCACCATCGCGGGGGACATCAGCGCGTCGGCGATCCTGGCGGGCACCGGCAACGAGGTGGTGGGCTTCCGCATCCTGGAGGTGTTCGCCAACGGCGACTACGCCATGCTCGGCGCCATCTCGATCATGCTGACGCTGGCCACCTCGCTGGTGGTGCTGCCGGTCACCTGGTACGCGCGCAGGCGCGGGCGCGGCGGCTCCTCCCCCTTCCCCGGCGCACACCCCTGATCCTCTTCTTCCCCACGCACACCTTTGATCCGCGGAGGCGGTATCCCGATGCAGGCCATGGACTCCACGACAACGAGCCAGGACGCTCCCGGCGACGAGCGGCCCGAGCCCGTCGTCCGGCTCACCGGCGTGCGCAAGAACTTCCGGCGGGTCGACGGCACCCCCACCCCGGCCGTGGACGGGGTCGCCCTGGAGGTGGCGCCGTCGGAGATCCTGGTCCTGCTGGGACCGAGCGGCTGCGGCAAGACCACGCTGCTGCGCTCGATCGCCGGTCTGGAACGGCCCGACGAGGGCACGGTCCGGATCGGCGGCCGGACGGTGTTCGACAGCGCCACGGGCCTCGACCTGCCGCCCGAGCGGCGCGGCCTGAGCATGATGTTCCAGTCGTACGCGCTGTGGCCGCACATGTCCGTCTTCGACAACGTGGCCTATCCCCTGCTGAGCCGGCGGGGTGCCCGGCCGGACAAGGCCGGGGTGGCCCGCCGGGTGAGCGAGGTGCTGGAGCTGGTGGGGATCCCCGAGCTGGTCCGGCAGTATCCCGGCGAGATGAGCGGCGGTCAGCAGCAGCGCGTGGCGCTGGCCCGGGCGCTGGTCGCCGGTGACGGGCTGGTGCTGTTCGACGAGCCGCTGTCGAACGTGGACGCCAAGGTACGCGAGCGGCTCCGGGTGGAACTGCTGGCCATGCAGCGCAGGCTCGGCTTCGCGGCCGTCTACGTCACGCACGACCAGACGGAGGCGATGGAGCTGGCGACCCGCATCGCCGTCATGCGCGCGGGCCGCGTGGAACAACTCGGCGCGCCCCGCGAGATCTACGACCGCCCCGCCACCCGGTACGTGGCCAACTTCGTCGGCGTCGCCAACGAGATCCCCGGCACGGTGACGGGCGCCGGGGCGGACACGGCCACGATCCGGACCCCGTACGGGCTCCTCACCGGCGTGTGCGGGCCGGGGGTGAAGGACGGCGAGCGGGCCGTGGCGGTCTGGCGTCCCGAGCACGGCCTGATGAGCGCGAGCGAGCCGCCGGAGCCCAACAGGTGGCGGGCGCGCCGGCGGCTCTCCATGTTCGCGGGCCCGCACGTCGAGCACCACCTGGACGCGGAGGACGTCTCCTGCCGGCTCTGGTCGTCCGGCGAGGCCGCCGCCGACGAGGTGTGGATCGGTGTGGCGCCCGAGCGGCTGCTGATACTCCCGGCCTGACGAACCGGCCGGGCGAACCGGCCGGATGAACCGACCGGGAGTCAGGTCAGGACGATCGGAGCAGGACGTCAGCGCAGGACGTCCTGCTCCAGCCAGCGTCCGATGCGCGCCGCGACCGCGTCGTCGTCGTAGGTGCGGGTGTCGACGTTGTCGGCCCTGATCTCGATGACGGGGAACCCGGCCGACTCCAGCGCCCGCGCGGTGAAGTAGCTGCCGCGCGGGTCGTCGGACACCAGGTGGACCACGCCGTCGATGCCGTGCAGGCGGGCTTCCTTGACGTACCACTCACTGGACCACGGGGGCGTGTACAGCTGGTCGGTGAAGGCGGCGAAACGGGCGGCGAGCGCGCGCATGGGATCGTCGCCGTAGCGGATGTAGCCGTCGGCGGCGATGGCCAGGTACATCGACCAGACGAACACCGCCCCGTACCGCTCCTGGAAGCGCTGGTAGAAGCCCATGTCGTACCAGAGGCCGCGGCCGATCCACATCAGCCTGGCCCGCTCGCCGGGGCAGGCGGCCTGGCCGGTGCCGACGCGTTCGCGGACCTCCTCGTAGAAGTTCCTGGCCGCGTCGCGCGCCCACTCGGTGCCGCGGTGCCACTGCGGCAGCATGACGCTGGGGATGCTGTCGGAGACGCCGAGCGGGGCCGGACGGGTGCGGGCGATGAGGTCGCGCGCCTTCCTGTTCCACTCCTCCTGCTCGTTGACCAGGGCCATGACCTCGCGGAAGCGGGACTCGCGGAACGTCCTGCCGGTGGTGGTCTCCAGGAACCTGACGAGGTTCTCCATCTCGGCGGTGAGCAGGTCGAGCCGGGCGGGCCCGACGGCCTCCTCCCAGCGGTGCGGCATCAGGTCCCACCAGTTGGCCGGCACCTCGTTCTCGGCGGCGCTCTCCAAGGGGTAGAAGGTGACGCCGGGCTCGCTGCCCCAGATGTCGAAGATCTTGCGGGTGACGTCGCCGGAGGCGTCTCCGACGACGAGGGTCGGCCTGGGCAGGCCGCCCCACGGTCCGCTGCCGGGCTCGGGATCGAAGGCGGAGCCGAGCGCGACCGAGTTGTACTGCTCGGAGTAGTCGGGGTAGCCGCGCTGCCGGACCAGCTCCAGGTAGTGGCCGGAGCGCTGCTTGGCGGCGACCACGGACGCCCACCACTGGCTGACCACGTAGGGGATGTCCATCGCGCGGAAGATCTCGTGGGGCACGTCGGCGTTGACGACGGCGAACGGCTCCCCGGCGGCCACCCGCCGTCGCAGGTCGGCGAACCATTCGCGCTGGTGCCGGCCCGCCTCGGCGGCGGTGGCGAGGGATTTCACGCTGCGCATGGGTCTTCCTTCCGCAGGGCCGCCAGGTCGACGCGCCCGTACTCCTGCCGGTCGAGCAGCACGGCGGGGATCTCGAGCGCGGCCCGCTGCGCGGGGAAGTCCCACGCGGGGGCGTCGTCGCCGGCTCTGGCGTAGCTGACGAGCAGCTCGGCATGACAGCGCGCGGCGGCCATCGCGGTGTGCGCGGCGCGCTCGGCAACGGTGGCGCGCGGCGCGGCCGGGCCGTTGTGGTGGTAATGCTCGGCCAGCGCGTCCAGGCCGCCCTCCCCCACCTGCCGCTCGAACGCCAGGTCGCCGAAGGAGTGGTCCTCCCCCACGATCACGTACCCCTGCGCCTCGATGGCCTCGTAAACGTGCGGGGTGTCGTGCTCGCTGCCGCTCAGCAGGACGCGCCGCCCCGGCTGTGCGGGCAGCCCGGGCGCCTCGGCCAGCAGCCGCTCCAGCATCGTGATGTGCTCGTCCACGGGCAGCCCGGCGTTGGCCGCGGCGAGGAACTGCCGCCCGGTCAGGCGGGCGGGGACGGCCCGGCGCAGCTCGGCGACCTCGGCCAGCAGCCGGCGCCGCCGGTCGTGCGCCGCCACCGCGCGGCCGAGACCCTCGCCGCCGGCGGGACGACCGGTCCAGGCGGCGAGCCGGCCGGCGAACTCGCCGATCCTGCGCCGGTTGTAGCGGGCGGTGGTGCGGTGCGGCAGGTGCAGGATGTCCACCAGGTACGTTTCGGGCAGGTCCAGCTGTGGGCTGACCCGGCGCAGCTCGCGCAGGGCGTAGAACAGCCGCAGCGACGCCTCGCGGTCGTGTGCGACGACGACCCGGTCCAGGTGGCCGTACGCGCCGGCGAGCAGCCGGGTGAGGATCGAGCGGGCCATCTGGTCGACGCCGGTGCCCAGGTACAGGGTGCCGGGCGCGGGGTCGAGCGCCGGGTCTCCGGTGAGGCGCACCGCGTGGGCCCCCGCGGCTGTCACCAGCTCGACGGGCACGTCCGCGCCGACGTATCCGATCACCGGGCCGCGCGACGGGCGCGGGCCCTGGCCTGTGTACGCGTCTTCCAGCGCCGCGAGCGCGGGGGTCATGCTCAGATCACCCCGTCGTCGGCCAGCGCCTTGATCTCGTCGTCGGTGTAGCCGAGCAGTCCGCCGTAGATCTCGGCGTTGTGCTCGCCGAGGGCGGGAGCCGGCTCGTCGAGCGTCGCCTCGGTGCCCGAGAAGCGGATGGGCACGCCGGTCCCGTACAGGTCGGCGGTGCGGCCGTGCACGGGATGCTCCAGCGGCACGACCTCGCCACGGGCCAGCACGAGCGGGTCGCGTACGGCGCTGATCGGCTCGCGCACCGGGGCGGCGGGCACCCCGTTGCGCTCGAACCGGTCGATGACCTCGGCGAGCGGCAGGCCGGCCGCCCACGTGGCGATCAGGTCGTGCAGCTCGCCCGCGTGCGCGACGCGTGCGTCCCGGGTGGCGTACCGGGGGTCGGCCGCCAGGTCGTCGCGGCCGAGCGCGGCGAAGACGCCATGGGCGAACGCGTCGGTGGGGCCGCACAGCGCGAACCAGCCGTCGGCGGCCGGGAAGGTGCCGAACGGCGCCAGCCTGGGCACGGTCGCGCCGGTGCGCAGGGGCAGGCCGAGCTGCTCGTAGGCGTCGAACGGCTCGCAGGCGACGAGGGAGGTCAGCGCGCCCAGCATGGACACGTCGACGTGCTGCCCGCGCCCGGTGGCGTCGGCCTGCAGCACCGCGGCGAGGGTGCCGATCACCGCGTAGAGCGGCGCGAGCAGGTCGCCCACGGGCAGGCCGAAGCGGACGGGCGGCTCGCCGGGGGCGCCCGCGGTCATCATCACGCCGCTGAGCGCCTGCACGATGGTGTCCATGGCCTTGCCGGAGCCGGGCCCGCCCTGGGCGCCGAATCCGCTGATGGACGTGCACACGATGCGCGGGTTGATCGCGCCGGCCCAGTCGTGTCCGATGCCGAGCCGGGCCGTGACGCCCGCGCTGTAGTTGTCGACCATGATGTCCGCCTCGCGGACCAGGTCGCCGAGGACGTCGCGGGCCTTCGGGTGCTTGAGGTTGAGGGTGACGCCGCGCTTGTTGCGCCCGCGCAGGAGCATCGACACCGACATGTCGCCGGGCGCGTGCCGGGTGGGGGTCAGGCCGTCCGCGCCGACGTAGGGCGAGTTGTTACGGGAGCTGTCGCCGCCGGTCAGCGGGTTCTCCACCTTGATCACGCGGGCGCCGAGCCCGCCCAGGAGCAGGGTCGCGTACGGTCCGGCGAGCGCCGTGGTCAGGTCGATCACGGTGCGGCCGGCCAGGGGACGCTCAGCCACGACGCACCATCACTTCGTCTCCGTCCCACGCGAAGGCGGTGTCCAGGCCCGCCTGGCGGGTGATCCGCTCGATGTATCCCGCGACGCGCCGGCCTTCCTCACCGTCGCCCAGGGGCACCGGCCGGCCCGCGTCGTCGATCCAGCACGGCACGAATCCGGCCGAGACCAGCCCTTCCCGGTCGAACCGGCAGACCGCGATGGCGGTGTTCCGGCTCTCGGGGTGGAAGGGGTAGAACGGCATCGCCGAGTCCGGGGCGAAACCGTACAACTCGATCCTGCGGCGTGCCCACGCGGCCCGCTCGGCGCTGTCGCCGTCGCCGCCGGCGGGCGTCAGGGCGTGGGTCACGGTGACGAAGTTGCCGAGGCCGTGGTAGATGGGCCTGTCACGGTAGACCTCGATGCCGCGCATGATGTGGGCGTGGTGGGCGAACACCGCGTGCGCGCCCGCGTCGATCGCCGCCCGGGCGACGGGCCGCTCGTACATCGCCAGGACGGCGGGGGTGTGGCCGACGCCCTTGTGCAGGGACACCAGGACGATGTCCGCCCGCTCGGCGAGCGCGGCGACGTCGTCGGCCATCCGCTCCAGGTGGGCGGGGTCGGCGAAGGTGTAGACGGCGGGCGGGCCGCCGGGGCTGGCGTGGTCGAGCTCGTAGTGGGTGAGCACCTTGACGTGCGCGCAGCCGGGCTTCCTGCTGGTGGCCCAGGATTCGCGAGGGCCGACGCAGTTGTAGCTGAGCACGCCGACGCGCAGCCCGTCGCGCTCCACGACGGCGGGGCGGCGGGCCTCGTCGAGGGTCAGGCCCGCGCCGGCGGTGGCCAGCCCGGCCTCCTGCGCGTACTTGATGGTGTCGGCCACTCCCTCGTCGCCGGCGTCGTAGACGTGGTTGCCGGCGAGGGTCACGATGTGGAATCCGGCCTCGGCGACGGCCACCAGCGCGGCCGGATCGGCGGGCGGCGCGGGGACATCGGTGCTGACCTGGGCGGTGGTGGTGCTGTGCGGCACCTCCACATGCCCGATCACCACGTCGCCGCGGCGGAGCGTGCCGGCGGCCGGGGCGAAGAACGACGCCGGGTCCGGCTCGTCCACGACGAGGTCGCCGACCGACATCACGGTCACGCTCATGGCATGCTCTCCTTCTCCAGCGGGCGTTCGTGCACGTCGTCCCGGTTGAAGCGCGACAGGAACGCCTGCAGGCGGGGGGACGTGGGATGGTCGAAGAGATCCCTGGCCGGGCCGCTCTCGACGACGCGGCCCTTCTCCATGAAGACGCACCGGCCGGCCACCTCGCGGGCGAAGCTCATCTCGTGCGTGACGATGATCATCGTCATGCCGCCGTGGGCGAGGTCGCGTACGACGCTGAGCACCTCGTCGACCAGCTCGGGGTCCAGGGCGCTGGTCGGCTCGTCGAACAGCATGATGCGCGGCCGGGTGACGAGGGCTCTGGCGATGGCGACGCGCTGCTGCTGGCCTCCCGAGAGCCTCCGGGGATGCTCGTGGGCCTTCTCGGCGAGCCCGACGCGCTCCAGCAGGCGCATGGCCTCCTCGCGCGCCTCCCCGGAAGGGCGGCCGTGCACGGCGACCTGCGCCTCGGTGAGATTGCGCAGCACGCTCCAGTGCGGGAACAGGTTGAACTGCTGGAAGACCATGCCCATGCGGCGGCGCTGGGCGGCGACGCGGCGGTCGGGCAGGGGGCGCAGGTGGCCGCGGTGCGCCGCGTAGCCGAGCAGTTCCCCGTCGAGGTACATGGCGCCCCCGTCGATGCTCTCCAGCTGGTGCATGCAGCGGACGAGGGTCGACTTCCCGGACCCGGACGGGCCGATGACGGCGACGACCTCGCCTTCGCCCACCTCAAGGCTCACGCCGTCGAGCGCCTGGTGGTCGCCGAAGCGCTTGCGGAGGTCGCGTACGACCATGACCGGTGTGTCGGTCACCGCTGCCCCTTTCCGAAGTGCCGTTCCAGGCGTTGCTGACCGAGCGACAGCACGGTCACCACGGTGAGGTACCAGACGCACGCGACGATCAGCAGCGGCACGATCTGGTACGTCCGGTTGTAGATCACCTGGACCGAGTAGAGCAGGTCTGCCATCGCGATCACGCTGACCAGCGAGGTGCCCTTGAGCAGGCTGATGAACTGCGAGCCGGTCGGCGGGATGATCACCCGCATGGCCTGCGGGAGCACCACCTTGACGAAGCTCTGGGGGGCGGTGAAGCCCATGGCGCGGGCCGCGTCGCGCTGGCCGCCGTCCACGGACATGATCCCCGCCCGGACGATCTCCGCCATGTAGGCGGCTTCGTGCAGGGTGAGCCCGATGATGGCGGCCGTCAGTGAGCTGATCACGGCGTTGGTCGGCCACGAGGCGAACGTGGGGCCGAACGGCACGCCGAGCGACAGCCGCGGCAGCAGGTAGCCCAGATTGAACCAGAAGATGAGCTGCACCAGCGGGGGTATCCCGCGGAAGACGCCCACGTAGACGGCGCAGGCCCAGCTGACCGGCTTGAAGTCGCTGAGCCTGCCGGCCGCGACGAGCATGCCGAGCAGGCTGCCCAGCACCATCGCGATGACCGTCAGCAGCAGCGACATGCCGAGCCCGCCCAGGATGTTCGGGTCGAACACGTACTCCGCGACCACGCCCCACTCGAACCGGGGGTTGGTGACGAGGAACCAGCCGAGCTGCACGGCGAGCACGAGCAGCACCGCCCCGGCCAGCCACCGTGCGGGACGCAGCCGGGGGCGGGCGGTCGCCACATCGACGGCGGTGTCGCCGGCGGTGTCGCCGGCGGCGTGCTGGACCTGGGTGCTCATCGCCCGGCCGCGGTGTTCAGCTTGGGCGCGTCGACCGCCACGTTCTCCAGGCCGTACTTGTCGACGATCTTCTTGTACGCGCCGTTCTTGAAGATCTCCTTGAATGCCTCGAACATGACCGGGCCCAGGCCACTGGACTTGGGCACGAGCATGGCGAGCTGATCGACGCCGGCGCCCTGCTCGTCGGTCTGGGTGACGTAGGTGAAGGCGTCCTTCTCCTTGGCCATGGCGTCGATCGCGGCGCTCTCGGTCATGCCGGCGGCGTCGGCGCGGCCGGACTTGGCGGCCAGGATCGTTCCATTGGTGTCGGCCAGCGGGAGGAAGGTGATCGCCGCCTTGCCCTGCTTGGCGCACCACTGGGTCAGGAGCTTGACCTGGTCCTCCACGACGCTGCCGGCGGTGCCGGAGATGCGCTTGCCGCACAGGTCGCCGGAGCTCCCGACCTTGGCGGACGCCGACTTGGGGATGAGGTAGGAGGTCCGGCTGACCATCCAGACGATGGCGTCGAACTGCTTCTCCCGCTCGGCCGTGTCCTTCACCGGGCCGTTGAAGGCGTCGTAGCGCGACGACAGCATGCCGGACAGGGCCGCGGGCAGTCCGCTCACGATCGCGATCTCGCTTTTGACACCGAGCGCCTTGGCGAGTGCCTCCTGGATCTCCTTGTCGACACCCGTGACAGTTTTACCGTCGTTGGCGACGATCCTGTAGGGTGGATGCGAGTCGCCTGCGAACCGGATGACGCCCGCTTCCTTGACAGCGTCAGGCAGGGTTTCATACAAGGCGGTCTTGCCGGGTGCCCCTTGCCCCGCCGCGCCGTCTTCCCCGCCCCCGCAGGCCGACGCGGCGAGAAGGACTAGTGCCGCAGCGGCCGTGAAAGCCGTCCTGGGCATACTCATGGTGGTCCTCCGCCGACTTGTTAGTGCTGCAATTACATTTCGATCGTTATGGGTAATGTCACATCTTGGGCTGCACGCCTGTCAAGGGGCGACCGTGAGAACCGCACAGCACCCTAGGCACGTATGGGCGATATATACAAGAGGGTCCGTTTTCCCGGCGAAGGGTTCACGACAGGAACCGGTAGACGGTCTGGGCCACGCAGGCGGGCTTGCCCGAGCCCTCGACCTCGACCGTGAAGTCCAGCGTCGCCTGAACACCGCCCTTGACGTCCTCGACCCCGGCGACCCGGCCGGTGAGGCGGATCTTCGCGCCGACGGGGACGGGCGCGGGGAAACGGACCTTGTTCAGCCCGTAGTTCACGGCCATGCCGATGCCCTCGATCTCCAGCAACTGGCCGAAGAGCGGGATGAGCAGCGACAGAGTGAGGTAGCCGTGCGCGATCGGACCCTTGAACGGGCCGTCGGCGGCACGGGCCGGGTCGACATGGATCCACTGATGGTCGTCCGTGGCGTCGGCGAAGGTGTTCACCCGATCCTGGGTGATCTCCATCCACTCCGTGGCGCCGAGGTCCACGCCGGCCAGGGCCCTGATCTCGTCGATGCCGTTGACGGTGTGAGGCATGGGATGCTCCTTCAGTCCAGGTCCGGCACGGGGATGCCATAGGTTTCCGGGCGGGCGCCCACGGAGGTGGCCCACACCCGGGCGATGTCGGCGGCGGGCCAGCCGCCGTCGCGGTAGGCGACGCTGATCTCCTGCGGGTGGGACCACAGCGACAGCCGGTCGCCGCCGATCCCGACGCACTGGCCGGTCACCTGGGCCGAGGCGTCGCTCGCCAGATAGACGACCAGGCCGGCGACGTCCTCGGCGGTGCCGAAGCCGATGCCCTTGCGCAGCGAGTCGGGCAGCGGCACGCCGTCCTTCTCCAGCGCCTCGATGTGCGGGGCGAACGCCGGGATGCTCTTGGTCATCTCGGTGGCGGCGTTCGGGATCACCGCGTTGACGGTCACGCCCGCCTTGGCGCACTCCATCGCCCAGGTGCGGACCATGGCCGCGATGCCCGCCTTGGCGGCGGCGTAGTTCGTCTGGCCGAAGTTGCCGCGCTGACCCGCGGGCGAGCCGGCGACGATCACCCGGCCGCCGCCCTCGCGCTCGCGCATGTGCCGCACGGCGGCCCGCACACAGGTGAACGTGCCGCGCAGATGCACCCGGACGACGTCGTCGAAGTCGTCGTCGGACATCTTCCACAGCACGCGGTCGCGCAGGATGCCGGCGTTGGTGCACATCACGTCCAGCCGGCCGAACTCCGAGACCGCCCGGTCCACCAGCCGCTCGGCCGCCTCGGTGTCACCCACCGCGGCCACCTCGGCCACCGCGCTGCCGCCCGCCGCGACGATCTCCTTGACCGCCGCCTCGGCCGCGGCCGGATCCACATCGTTGACCACGACCGCGGCCCCGGAGGCCGCCAGCGCCTTGGCGTAGGCCAGCCCCAGGCCGCGCCCGCTTCCGGTGACGACCGCCACCTTGCCGGTGATTCCCGCACTCTCCATCGACAGCCCTCTCTCACGCTCTCTCCAGCGCCAATGTAGGGCAATCTGATGTCGATCGTCAATGATATGTATCGTTTTATGCTGACTCAGTGGCCGCCAAGATCGTGCTGGTGCGGTGGTGCGCGACCAGTTCGGCCAGCCGGGGCTCGAACTCCGCCACGATCTGCTTGACGCGGATCTCGGCGAGCGGCCCGAGAGTGTCGTAGATCTCGACGAAGACGTCGCGGGCGGCGGCCCGTGGCCAGTCGGCCGGCAGCAGCTCCACCGGCAGGCCGGGGTCGAGGTTGGGGAACGTCCGCCAGGTGTCCATGATCCCCGTGCGCGCCACCAGCGCCTCGGACGCCCCCACGGCGCCGTTGCGCACCCGGACGAGCAGCGGCGCGTAACGCGCGACGAACTCCTCATAGTTGCGCCGCAGCAGGCCGAAGTCCCACGCCTCCTGTGGCGCCCGCAGCCCGGGCACCTGCGGCGCGCCCGCCAGGAACACCGTGGAGGTGGCGACCCCCAGCTCGGTGAGCTCCGCCGCCGCCGTGCCGGCGTCCGCCGTCGGCGACACCCACAGCCCGTCGTACAGCGGCGCGAACCCCAGCCAGCGCAACTTCGTCCGCAGGGAGTGGCGCAGGTCCCGCTGCTCCTCCGCGATCGAGAAGGCCGCCAGCACCCACGTGCCGTCCCAGGCGCCCCGGTCCAGGCCGAAGGACATGATGCGGTGCCGTCCCTCCGACAGCACCGCCGACGCCCGGTCGGTCAGCCGGTAGTAGGTGCGCCGCCCCACCTTGGACGACTCCAGCAGATCCCGTCTGGCCAGGCGGCTGAGCGCCGCCCGCGCCGCCACCGCCGAGACGCCGAACTCCTCGGTCAGCCGCACCAGCGCGGCGGAGGGCAGTTGGTCGGCCCGGCGGAACCAGTAGTCGCCGAGCAGTGTCGTGATGAGATGTTGCGGAGGCGCGCCCACCTGGAAGCGCGGAAGGTCGACATCCCCTGGCTCTGGCCATTCACCGTCAGTCACAGATGAAGTATACGTATGACGGTTCTGTCTACGTGCGTTATCGATTCGTCGCGAGCGAACGATTTAACCATGCTACGCGCCGGAGGCGTACTCACGACGGAGCTGGGGCTTGAGCACCTTCCCCGATGCGCCCCGAGGCAGCGCCGGAGCGAACTCGACGCTCTTGGGCACCTTGTACCTGCCGAGCCGTCCGGCCAGGTAAGCCAGTAACGCGGCCGCGTCCGGTGTGGCACGCTCCTTGAGCACCACGACGGCCTTGCCCACCTCGCCCCACTTCTCGTCCGGCACCCCGATCACCGCGCACTCGGCCACGTCGGGATGCTCGTAGAGCACGTTCTCGACCTCGGCGGGGTAGATGTTCTCCCCGCCGGAGATGATCATGTCCTTGATCCGGTCCACCACGAACGCGTAGCCGTCCTCGTCCACCACCGCCACGTCGCCCGAGCTGAACCAGCCGTCGTCCGTCAGCACGGCCCGGGTCTCCTCCGGCCGTCCCCAGTAGCCCGCCATGACGTTCGGCCCGTGGACGATCACCTCGCCGGGCTCGCCCTGCTCCACGTCGGTCCCGTCCGGCCGGACGATCCGGACGTCGGTGAAGAAGTGCGGCACGCCCGCCGAACCCACCTTGCGGTGGCTCATCGCCCGGTCCAGGCAGAGGGTACCCGGCGCCGCCTCCGTCATCCCGTACCCCTGCACGAAGGCGAGCCCGCGGGCCAGGTAGGTGCGGATCAGCGCCTCCGGCGCGGGCGCGCCGCCGCACAGCAGGGTGCGCACCGATGACAGGTCGGCCTCCCGCCAGCCATCGGCGGCGGCGAGCGAGTCGAACATGGCCGGCACCCCGAACAGGAGCGTCACCCGGTGCCGCTGGATGAGCTCCAGCGCCCGCTCCGGCCGGAAGGCCGCCTCCACCAGCACCTGGCCGCCCTTGAGCAGCGTGGGCAGGCAGGTCATGTTCAGCGCCGCCGTGTGGAACAGCGGCGCGGTCACCAGCGTGACCTCGTCGGCCGTCAGGTCGACGTCGACCAGCACGTTGAGCGAGTTCCAGATGATGTTGCCGTGAGTGAGCACGGCCCCTTTCGGCCGACCCGTGGTGCCGGAGGTGTACATGACGATGCACGGGTCCGCCGGTGCGACCGGCTCGTCCAGCGGCGTGCCGTCGGCCGACTCCAGGAGACGCTCGTAGTCCTCGCCCACCCGGAGCGTGGGCAGGCCGAAGTCGTCCGCCCGCCCGCTGACGAGGACGGCCGCGCCGGAGTCGGCCAGCATGTACGCCAGCTCCTCGGCCGACAGCCTCGTGTTCAGCGGCACGAACACGGCCCCGAGCGCGGCGGCGGCGAACAGTGACTCCAGGAAGGCCGGATGGTTGTCCCCCAGGTAGGCCACCCGGTCACCGGGCCCGGCCCCCATCCCGCGCAGCACGTGGGCGAGCCTGGTGACCCGATCGTCCAGCTCCCGGTACGTCCAGGTCCGGCCGTCGTGGACGACCGCCGCCTTCCCGGGGGTCCTGCGGGCGCGGCGCCGCGGCCAGGCCCCGATGCCTTGGTTGCGCATGCGTCGATCACTCCTCGTTCGGGGCCGGCTCCAGCCGGATCGGGACGGACACGGCGCCGATCTCCGGCATCCGCGCGTTCTCGACGGGTCCGTTCACCTCGAACCTGGACGTACGGCGCAGCAGCTCCGCCAGCGCGACGCGCATCGACAGCCGCGCCAGCGGCATCCCCGCGCAGGCGTGCCGCCCGCGCCCGAAGGCCAGGTGCGCGGTGATGTTCGGGCGATCCAGGACGAACGCGTCCGGGTCGGGGAAGACCTCCTCGTCGCGGTTCGCCGAGGCGTACACGAGCGTGACGGGCTCGCCGGGCCGGATGCGCCGGCCGTGCAGCTCGATCTCCCGGGAGACGGTCCTGGCGAAGCCGCGGTACGGCGTGAACAGCCGCAGGAACTCCTCCAGAGCCGCGGGCAGCAGCTCGGGCCGCTCGCGCAGCCGCGCCTGCAACGCCTGGTCCTGCGACAGGTGCCGGCAGATGGAGCCGAGCAGGATCGGCGGCGCCACCATGCCCACGACCAGGCACTGGCGCAGCGCCCCGACGATGTGCTCGTCCTCCAGGGGCCGCCCGTCGGGCCGCTCTGCCAGCAGCGAGCTGGCCGGGTCCTCCTCCACCGGCCGCGGCTCGGCACGCCGGTCCCGTACGAGGTCACGGGCGATGCCGTACATGCGTTCGCTCGCCTCGTTGACCACCGGGCCGTCCATGGACCGCCAGGCCCGCACCCACCGGGCCGCCGTCGTGGCCAGCTCGGGGGCGATCTCCGGGTCGAGGTTGAGCCACTCGGTGGTGACCCAGGCGGGGAACTGCGCGCCGAACTCCTGCGCGATGTCACCGCCGCCGCGCTCGATCAGCGGGGTCAGCTCACGCGCCGCGTGCGCGCGCAGCCTCGGCTCCAGCCGCTCGATCCGGGCCCGCTGCAGGGTGCGGTCGAGCGCCCTGCGGTACGGCGTGTGCGCCGGCGCGTCGTAGTTCAGCGGCGGGCGGCGCAGGCCGCGCGGGTCGCTGGGCACGACGGCGCGAACCGAGGAGATGAACGTCACCGGGTCGCTCGCGGCGGCCGCCACGTCGGCGTGCCGGGTGAGCGCCCAGAACCCGCCGTAGCCACTGCTGTGCGCCACCGGGCACGTCCGCCGCAGCCGCGCGTACATGTCGAGGCTCTCGCCGGCCGTTTCCGCCTCGAACGGGTCGAAGTCGTCCTGCGTCATGACCTTCCTTCGTCAGAGCCGGAATCTCAGGCGGCGGGCGTGAACCGCAGCGGAACGGAGTTCGTTCCCCACTCCGCCCAGCGGGCCATCACGATCTCCCCGCCGACCTCGAACGACGCCGTCCTGGCCAGCGCCTCCTCCAGCGTCGTGATGAGCATCATGCGCGCCAGGGGCGCCCCCGGGCAGGTGTGGACGCCGCCGCCGAACGCCAGGTGCCGGGCCAGGTTCGGCCGGTCGAATCGGAAGCTCTCGCCGTCGGGGAAGACCCGTTCGTCCCGGTTGGCCGAGGTGTAGACCAGGGCGATCGGCTCGCCGGCCTTGATGAGCCGGCCGCCGATCTCGACGTCCTGGCGGGCCGTTCTGGCCATGCCGCGATAGGGGCCGTACAGGCGCAGGAACTCCTCGACCGCCGCCGGGATCCGCTCGGGGCGGGCGCGCAGCAGGTCCGCGAGCTCCGGGTCGCCGGCGAGGTGCACGAACATGTTGCCGATGAAGACGCTGGGCGCCACCATGCCGGTGACCAGCAGTTGCCGGACACAGCCCAGGATCATGTCGGCGGGCAGCGGCCGCCCTTCGTACCCGGCCGCCATGAGGGCGCTGGTCAGGTCGTCGCGAGGGTCCATCGGGCTGCCGGCGCGCTCGTCGATGACGGCCTGGGCGATCTGGTACAGTCTCCGGCTCAGACGTACGACGTTTTCTGTGTCGACGATCTGGATAGCCGCCACATATTCGGCACTGATCTCCTTGATCAGCGCGGACAGTTCCGTCGGCAGGTTGAAGAACGCGGCGAACACGTGCGCCGGGAACTTCTGCGCATAGTCCACCGAGACGTCCCCCTCGCCGGCCTCGACGAGGGGCTCCAGGAGCTGAACCGCGTACTGCCGGACCCGCGGCTCGATCGCGGCCATCTTCTCCCTGGTGAAGAAGCGGTTGATCACCTTGCGGTAGGCGGTGTGCTCCGGCGGGTCGAAGTGCAGGGGCGGACGTCTGCCGGTGAAGGCGAACTTCGGCACCGTGTTCTGCACCGACGTGGTGAACACGTCGCGGCTCTCCAGGACGTGCTTGACGTCCTCGTGCCGGAACAGCGCCCAGAAGCCGCCGTCGTAGGTGTCGCTGTGCGCCACCGGGCAGCTCGTGCGCATCTCCTTGTAGAGCGCGTGGGCGCTGGTGAAGGTCTCGGGGGCGCGCGGGTCGAAGTCGTGCGTGAGCTCGCGATCCGGGGCGGCGTCCTGGTGGGGCGCGGTCATCACGACTCCCTTTCGGCGTGTCGGCAAGGCGCGGCGCAGGGGCACGCCACCCCCAGAACAATAGACATTTATGTCATCGATCGTCAACGAACACGACACTCATCGCCCCGGGCGTCGAGTCGTCAGTCGTCGAGTTCGCGGCCGAGCCGGTGCAGCCTGAGCGCCAGCTGCACCTCCAGGGTGTGATCCGGGCTGTTCCAGTCCATGCCGAGCAGGCGCCGGACCCGGTCGAGGCGCTGGGTGACGGTGTTCGGGTGGATGTGCAGCCGCTTGGCGCTGGCGACGAGGCTCTGCCCGGTGGCGAAGTAGGCTTCGAGCGTCTCCATCAGCGCGGTCGAGCGCTGTTCGTCGTGCCGGATGACCGGTCCCAGCGTCCGCGCCACGAACCGGACCGCGGACGCGCCGTCGCCCAGCAGCAGTCCGGCGTACCCGAGGTCGGCGGCCGTGGCGGCGACGCCCACCCGTTCGAGCCGGAGCAGGGCCTGCGCGCACGCCAGCGCCTCCGCGTAGGCGGCGGGCAGGTCGGCCGGATCGTCGACCGGTCCCGCCGCGCCGACCGTGACCGGCGACCCCAGCCGCATGGTCATCGAGCGGGCTGTCCGGCGGCCCGTCAGCGACGGATCGTCGGAGGGGATGACCAGGATCGCCTGACCGTCCCGTACCGTGCTCAGGCCGTCGCTCGCGGCGGCGAGATCGGACGCCACGGAGGCGAGGCTCTGCCGGTTCTCCGCCCGGATGTGCGCGACGACGACGGCATGCCGCTTCTGGGGCTGGTAGCCGATCCGCAGGGCGCGCTCGGCCAGCGAGGAGTACGTGCGCGGGGTGGGCGTGAGGAGGTCGTCGAGCAGCTCGCCGCGCACCCTGGCCTCCGCGGCGGCGAGGTTGCGGCTGAACAGCTGGAGCAGCGAGGCGACGACCGCCGCGCGGGCGAGCAGCCGCCTGTCCAGGTCGCCGACCTCGGTGGACGCGACCGGTGGCTCCCAGACCAGGGTGCCGAGATTCTCGGTGCCGGCCACCAGGCCGGTGACCCAGTACGCCCCGTCGTGCGCGCCGCCCGCCGCGACGGACATCGCCTTCAGGACCTCCTCGGGCGCCCGGGGGGTCCAGGCGACGGGCGTCTCGAACTCGTCGAAGATGGCGAGCACGCCGCCGAGTTGATCACCCGCCGCGGTCACGACCTCCTGCACGCCGCCGCCCCGCAGCACGATGGCCATGCTCTGGTCGTGCGCCGCGACCGCCCTCTCCTGGTCGACCGTACGCTGCCGGAGAGCCTCGTTCGCCTGCCGCAGGGCCGTCAGGGTCTGATCCCGGTCATACCTCGACCGCGCCTGCTCGATGGCGGTCGCGGCGAGGGCGGCGAAGGAGCCCAGGAGCGCGATGGCGTCGTGGGAGAACCAGCCCGGCGTGCGGTTGGCGGCGAACAGGACCCCGATGACGGCGCTGGTGCGCAACGGTACGCCGACGATCGACAGCTGCCGCTCCGCCCTGACCGAGGCGTCGACGACCGGATCGTGCGTCAGCCGTTCGTCGCTGAAGTAGTCGGGCGTGGAGAAGGGCGTGCCGGTGGCGGCGACCCGGCCGCCGATGCCGATCCCGAACGGGATCCGCACGTCCCTCCAGGCCGAGGAGGTCGCACCGACCATCACCTGCATGCAGGTCACCCGGGCCGCGTTGTCGTTCAGGCTCAGGTACGCCATGTCGCAGCCGAGCAGCCGCTGCGCCTGACTCACGATCAGGCTCAGGATCGTGTCGGGGTCGCTGCGGTCCTCGGCCAGCTCCTTCGCGCACTCGACCAGCGCCCGCTGCTGTTCCTGCCGGCTGCGCCGTTTCTCCAGCGTGTCGCGGAGTTGGAGAGCGAGCGTGTGCTCGGCGTGCAGGTCCGCCACCTCGGCGGGTGAGGCGGCGTTCGCGACCGCGTCGTGCAGGACCTCGTCGTAGTGGGGCAGCGGTGCCTCGTCGACGAGAAGCTGGAGGAAACTGCGCCTGTTCACAACCCTTGCTCCCGTCCACGCGGGCTCGTCCGCAGGACTCGTCCGATGATGCGGACGCCGTTCGACCGCCGCGTGATCGATGACTTTGTCCATCGTTGTAGCATTCGCGCACCCACAGTGAGCAATAGTCAAGACCCTGGGGAGCGCGAATCCAGGCGGCGGCGAGCGGACGGCTCGACGGTCAGGCAGGGGTGTCGACGGACTTCCTGGGTTCGGCGGCCACCTCTCCGGATTCGGCGGCCGCCCGCCGGGAGGCCAGCAGGTGCCGGGCCGTTCCCCAGATGCCCCGGCGGAACAGCAGCACGACCACGATGAAGATCGAGCCCGTGATGATCCCGGTCTCCGCGAACCCGGCGGTGGCCAGGAAGTCCTGGAGCTGAACGACCAGGGCCGCGCCGATGGCGCCGCCCCACAGCGTGCCGATCCCGCCGAGGATGACCATCATCACGGCCTGCCCGGAGGTGGTCCAGTAGACGCCCTCGAGTGAGGCGAAGCCGTGGCCGATGGCGAAGACTCCCCCGGCCATCCCGGAGAGCGCGGCGGACAGGACGAAGGCCAGGAGCCGGTAGCGGTCGACGGGGTAGCCGAGGGCGCGCGCCCGGTCCGGGTTGGCGCGGATGGACACCAGCACCCGGCCGAACGGCGAGCGTACGATGCGCCAGGCGGCGAACAGCCCGGCCAGCACGAACGGCAGGCCCGCGTAGTAGAAGAAGAACGAGTCGGACAGGTCGAGTCCGAACAGCTCCCGGGGGATGCCCTGCAGGCCGTTCTCCCCGCCGGTCACGTCCCGCCACTGGTTGGCGATGAAGTACGTCATCTGGGCGAAGGCCAGGGTGACCATGGCGAAGTAGATGCCGCTGAGCCGTACCGACAGATAGCCGATCGGCAGCGCCAGCAGTGCCGCGAACGCCGCGCCGCCGAGGATCGCAACCGGGAACGGCAGCCCGGTGTGCAGCGCGATCAGGCCGGTGCAGTAGGCCGATCCGCCCCAGAACGCGGCGTGCCCGAACGACAGCAGCCCGGTGAAGCCCAGCAGCAGGTCCACCGCCGCGGCGAACAGCGCCCAGCAGGCGATGTCCAGCGCCACCGGCGGATAGATCATCCAGGGCAGGACGAGGGCCGCGAACAGCCCGGCGACCAGGAGCAGCAGCCCGCCTCGGCCCGATCGGGCCAGCCTGGACATGATCACCGGAACGCCTCCTGCTGTCCGAACAGCCCGGCCGGGCGCCACAGCAGCACCGCGGCCATGAGGATGAACACCATGGTCTGGGAGAGCGCGGGCACGTACAGGTTCCCCAGGGCCGACACCAGCCCGACGGCGAACCCGGCGGCGACCGAGCCGAACACCGAGCCCAGACCGCCGATCACCACCACCGCGAAGACGGTGATGATCAGGTCGGCGCCCATCAGCGGGTTGACCGCCCGCATCGGCGCGGCCAGCACCCCGGCGAACGCGGCCAGCGCGACCCCGAAGCCGAACACGGGGGTCACCCACCGGCCCACGTCGATGCCCAGCGCCCGCGTCAGCTCGGGCCGCTCGGTCGCGGCCCGGACGATCATCCCGACGCGGGTACGGGTGAGGACCACCCACACCGCGACGCACACCAGCGCCGACACCGCCAGTACGAACACCTGGTAGGCGGGGTAGGTGAACAGCCCCAGGTCGATCGTGCCGCCCAGCTCCGGCGGCCGTGGGTACGGCTGGGAGCTCACCCCGTACTCCCGCTTCACCAGGTCCTGCAGGATGAGCGCCAGCCCGAAGGTGAACAGGAAGCCGTAGAGGGGGTCCAGCGGGGTCAGCCGGCGGATGAACAACCGTTCCAGGACGACCCCGGCCAGGCCCAGCAGCGGCGGCACCAGCAGCAGGGCCGCCCAGAAGTTCAGGCCGAAGGAGTCGAGCGCGATGAACGCCCCGAAGGCGCCCAGCATGTAGAACGCGCCATGAGCCAGGTTGACCACGCCGAGCATCCCGAAGATGACCGCCAGGCCGAGGGCGAGCAGGGCGTAGAACGCCCCGCCCACCAACCCGTTGAACGCCTGCTGGAGCACGCCGGCCGCCTACAGCTTGCAGGCGGGGTCGGGCTGCGGCTGGAACGCCTCCGCCGCCGGGATGGTCTTGAGGATCTTGACGTAGTCCCACGGCTCCTTGACCTCGGCGGACGGCTTCACCTCCGCCAGGTAGGCGTCGTGCAGCAGCAGGTGGTCCTGGGCGCGGATGGTGCCGTTGCGGGCGAACATGTCCTCCACCTTGTAGCCCTCGAGCTGCTTGACCACCTCGTCGGAGTTGTCGGTGCCGGCGCGCTGGACGGCCTCCAGGTACTGCAGGGCGGCCGAGTAGTTGGCGGCGTGGTTGGCGGTGGGCCGCTTGCCGGTCTTGGCCTGGAACCTGTCGGCCCAGGCGCGGCTCTTGTCGTCGGTGTTCCAGTACCACGAGTCGGTGTAGCGGGTGCCCGCCAGCGCGTCCGGGCCGAGTGAGTGGATGTCGGTGAGGCCCAGCAGCCCGATCGCGAGACCCACGCCCTTGTCGCGCAGCTTGTACTCGTTGTACTGCTTCACCAGGTTGACCAGGTCACCGCCGGCCTGCATGGTGCCGAGCACCTGGGGCTTGGGGTCCAGGTTCGACGCCTTGAGCAGGAACGTGGCGAAGTTGTCGTTGGGGAACGGCGTCGGGTCGGACTCGACCACGCTGCCGCCGGCCGCCTTGATCGCCTCGCCGAAGGTCTTCTGCATGTCCTGCCCGAACGCGTAGTCGGGGTAGACGATGTACCAGTTCTTCGCGCCGTCCTTGGTGACCTCGGTGCCGGTGCCGTGGGCCAGCATGTAGCTGTTGTAGCTGTAGTGGAAGGTGTACTTGTTGCACGACTTGCCTTCCAGCTCGGTGCTGGCGGCGCCGACGTCGATGAAGACCTTCTTCTTGTTCTTGGCGACGGTGGCGACGGCGAGCGCGGCCGAGGAGGTCGGCACGTCCAGGATGACGTCGGCCTGCTGCCGGTCGTAGAGCTCCTGCGCCTTGGAGTTGGCGATCTCCGGCTTGTTCTGGTGGTCGGCGGCCTCCACCACGATCTCCTTGGCCACCGCCTTGTCACCGTGCTTGGCCCGATAGTCGTCCGCCGCCATCTTGACGGACTCGATCGTCTCCTTGCCGGAGGTCGCGGAGTAGATGCCCGACTGGTCGTTCAGCACGGCCAGCACCACCTTGTCGTCACTGATCTTCCCGCCGCCGCCTCCCGGCCCGCCCGCGCACCCGGTCAGCAGCAACCCCGTGGCGGCCAGGCAGCCGCTCCAGCCCGTGACTCTCATTCAGGCATCTCCTCTATTTCCACGATCATGGCCGTCGTCAGATTCCGAGGTAATCGAGCAGCTCGTGCTCGCGTTCGCGGACCTGCTCGTTGTCCAGCGATTCGACGATCCGGCCCTCGGCCAGCAGGTAGTGGCGGTCGGCGACGGTCGCGGCGAAGTGCACGTTCTGCTCGATGAGCAGGACGGTCACCCCGGCCGCCTTGACCTCGCGCAGGATCTCGCCGATCTGCTGGACGATCAGCGGCGACAGGCCCTCGGTGGGCTCGTCGCACAGCAGCAGCCGGGCGCCCGTGCGCAGCACCCGGGCGAGCGCGAGCATCTGCTGCTCGCCGCCCGACAGCTTCGTCCCGGGGAAGCGCCGCCGCTCGCGCAGCGCCGGGAACGTCTCGTACACCCGCTTCAGCGGCCACGGCTCCGAGCCGGTCTTGTTGACGGGCGGCAGCAGCAGGTTCTCCTCCACCGACAAGGTGGCGTAGATGCCCCGGTCGTCCGGGACGAAGCCCAGGCCGCGCCGGGCTCTGCGGTGGGGGCCGAGGCCGGTGACGTCCTCCCCGGACAGCGAGATCGTGCCCGTCGTCCTGCCGTACGAGCCGTGCAGTCCCATCAGGCAGCGCAGCAGCGTCGTCTTGCCGGCGCCGTTGCGGCCGACCAGCGTGACGATCTCGCCCTCGTCGACCCGCATCGACACCTCGCGCAGCGCCTGCGCCTCGCCGTACCACGCCGACAGCCGGTCAACGATCAACATGGGAGTCTCCGAGGTAGGCGGTGATGACCCGCGGGTCGTGGCGGATCTCGGCGTACGGACCCTCGGCCAGCACCTTGCCGTGCTGCAGGACGGTCACCCGGTCGGCGAGGCTGGCGACCACGCTCATGTTGTGCTCGACCAGGACCACGGTGCGGCCCGCGCGGATCTTGCGGATGAGCTCGATGGTGCGGTCCACGTCCTCCACGCCCATCCCGGCGGTCGGCTCGTCGAGCAGCAGCACCCGGGGCTCCAGCGCCAGGGCGAGCGCCAGCTCCAGCGCGCGCTTCCTCCCGTACGGCAGCGAGCCCGCCTGGACCTCGCCGTGGCCGGCCAGCCCGACCTCGTCGAGCAGTTCCTCCGCGCGTCCGGTGAAGCGGGCCAGCGCCCGGTCCGAGCGCCAGAACCGCCAGCCCAGGCCGGTGCCGCTGGCCAGCGCCAGCTCCACGTGCTGGCGCGGGGTCAGCTCGGCGAACAGGCTGGTGATCTGGAACGAGCGCGCCACGCCCAGCCGGGTGATCGCCTCGGGGCTCCGCCCGGCCAGCTCTCCGCGCGCCGCCAGGACCACGCTGCCCGCGGTCGGCTTGAGGAAGCCGGTCAGCAGGTTGAACAGGGTGGTCTTGCCGGCCCCGTTGGGACCCACCAGCGCGTGCACGCCGCCCTCGGCCACGTCCAGGTCCACGCCGTCCACGGCCAGGAAGCCGCGGAACTCCCTGCTCAGCCCACGCACCTTCAGAATGGGTCCGGACTGACCGGGAACGGCCTGAGCGGGGACGGGCTGAGCGGGGACGGATCCGCCCGGGGCGACACCGTGCCCGCTCCCCGTCGGATCTACTCCCATGCGCCCTCCTCGCGCGTCAGGCGGGACCTGAGCCGCGCCCGGGCCGCCGTAACCGTGAACGCTAGGTGTCATCCGGGCCAATGGACCAGGTGACTCCGGCACATATTCCGGCGGCCCGCTATGAGGCCGGGCACATGAGGAAGAAATTCCCCGGAGCCGTGTCGATTCCGGCGGCGCGCGATCGACGCATGGGTGAAAGGACAGGCAAGGAGCACGGAGGAGATGTGATGAGCACCGTAGTGATGCACAACGTCGTGTCGGTGGACGGCTTCATCGCCGACGCGAACGATGAGATCGGCCCGCTGTTCGACTGGTACTTCAACGGCGACGTCGACCTCGTCGACGGCGGCGGGATAAAGGTCTCACGGACCTCGGCCGACTACGTCCGGCCGTTGTGGGCGAATATCGGGTCGATGGTGATCGGGCGTCACCTGTTCGACATGACCAACGGCTGGGACGGGTCGCCGCCTACGGGCGAGCACGTCGTCGTGGTGTCCCACCGGCCCAAGCCCGATGGATGGCACCCTGAGGCGTCCTACCACTTCGTCGACGACGTGACCCAGGCGATCGCCAAGGCCAGGGAGCTCGCGGGAGAGCGCACCGTCGCCGTGGCGGCGGGCGAGGTCGGCGGTCAGGCCTTCGGTCTCGGCCTGGTGGACGAGGTGGCGATGGACGTCGTGCCCGTGGTCTTCGGCTCGGGCAAGCGCTACTTCGGGTCGGTCGACGCCCAGCACCTGCTGGAGGACCCGCACGTGGTGATCCAGGGCGACCGGGTGCTGCACCTGCTCTACCGGGTCCGCCGTTAGCGGGCGCGGCGTCCCCTACCACGGGACGGGCGTGCCGTCCCAGGAGAAGAACTCGCCGGAGGGCCCGTCGTCAGGCAGCAGCGCGAGCCGGACCGCGCCCGCCGCGGCCTCGGCCGGGTCGCCGCCGCCGGCGGCGGCACGGGCGTTGAGGTCGGTCCGGCGCAGGCCCGGAGCGAGCACGTTGGCCTTGACGCCCTCGTCCGCCAGGGTGTGGGCGTAGTACACCGTCAGGGCGTTCAGCGCCGCCTTGGACGACCGGTAGGCGGCGTAGGCGCCCTGATGCGGGAACTGCGGCCCGGTGCTCCAGGTCAGCGAGCCGGTGCCGCTGGAGACGTTCACGATCCGGGGGTGCGCGGACCGGCGCAGCGCGGGCAGGAAGGCGTTGGTCACCGTGAGGACCCCGAAGACGTTCGTCTCGTAGACGCGGCGGAGGGTGTCGAGGTCCTCGTGGTCCGGGGTCTGGTCAGCGCCGGAGATTCCGGCGTTGTTGACCAGGATGTCCAGCGTGTCGACCTGCCGGGCGGCGTCGGCGACGCCGGCCGCGTCCGTGACGTCGATGACGAGCGGCCGGACGTCGCCGCCGATCTCCTCGGCGGCGCGCTCGCCGCGCCCGGCGTCGCGCGAGCCGACGTAGACGGTGAGGCCCGCGCCGGCGAGTTGGCGCGCGATCTCCTTGCCGATGCCCTTGTTGGCGCCGGTGACCAATGCGATCGAGTTGTCCATGCCGTCGAGGGTGCCGCCGCGCCCGTCGCCGCGCATCCTGCAGTCTCTGGCGGGCGCGCTCCGGCTGGCGCCCGCCGAGCGGACGCACCTGTTCCGGCTGGCCGGCGTGGCTCCGGAGCCGCCCGCCGGACCGCCGCGGGAGGTCCAGCCGTACGTGGCGGGCCTGCTGCACCGCATCCCGGGCACCGCGGTCGTCGTCACCGCGGCCGGCTACGACGTGATCGCCTGGAACCCGCTCGCCGAAGCGCTGCTCGGCGACCTCCGCAGCCGGCCCAACCTGGCCCGGCGGCGCTTCCTGGACCGCGATGAGGTGCTGACCACGGGCCATGAGGACTTCGGCGAGATCGCGGTGGCACGGCTGCGGGCCGCCGCCGACCGTTATCCCCGCGACAGGGCCCTCGCCGTCCTGCTGGCCGAGCTCCGGACGGGCAGCGCGGAGTTCGACGAGATCTGGGCCACCAACCCGGTGCGCGCGCCCGGCCATCGGACGAAGACGATGACGCATCCCGAGCTCGGCCGGCTCCACATCAACTGCGACATCCTCACGGTTCCGGACGACGACCAGCAGGTGGTGTTCATGACCGCCGACCCGGACACCCCGACCGCCCGCGCCCTGCACCACCTCGCCACCCACGTCGCCTGAGCAGCCCGCCTTTGCCGGTTCGGCAACAGGGTTTGCCCCCTGAGGGAAGCCGGGGTGAGGATCTCCTCGTCTTACACCCGAACCGGCGAACAGGACCTTCCTTGAACATTTTCGTCACCGGCGCGAGCGGCCTCATCGGCGGCACCGTCGCCGCGCGGCTGATCGAATCCGGCCATGCCGTCACCGGCCTGATCCGCGACGAGTCCAGGGCCGGGGCCCTCAGCGGCCTGGGCATCGAGCCGGTGGTGGGCACCCTGGACGACGCGGAGTCGCTCGCCCGGCTGGCCCGCCGCGCGGACGCCGTCGTCAACGCCGCCGACAGCGATCATCGCGGCGCCGTCGAAACCCTCGTCACCGCCCTGGCCGGCTCGGGCAAGCCCCTGCTCCACACCAGCGGCTCCGGCTTCGTCGCCACCGGCACGACCGGCGAACGATCGGAGGACGTGTTCGGCGAGGACGCCCTCGCCGGCTGGGTGCCGGACCATCCGGTCCGCGCGGCACGCGTCGCCATCGACCGGCTGGTGCTGGCCGCCGCCGAGCAGGACGTGCGCTCGGTCGTGCTCTGCAACAGCCTCGTCTACGGGCAGGGCAGGGTTCCGGGCCGCCAGAGCGTGCTGATCGACGCGCTGATCCGCCAGGCGCACTCGGACGGCGTCGTCCGCCACGTCGGCGCGGGCCGCAACATCTGGTCCAACGTCCACGTCGACGACCTGGCCGACCTGTACGCCCTCGCCCTGGAGAAGTCCCCTGCCGGCACGTTCTACTTCGTCGAGAGCGGTGAGGAGTCCTTCGGTGCGATGGCCTCGGCCCTGGCCGGCGCCCTCGGCATGCCCGCCCCGCGGCCCTGGGACCCCTCCTCCCCCGGCAACCTCTGGGACCCGGGATTCGCCGCGCACGCCCTGGGCTCCAACAGCCGCGTGCGCGGCGCCCGCGCACGCGATCTTCTCGGCTGGAGTCCCCGGCACCACTCCGTCGTCGAGTGGATCGCCGGTGCCGGCCTGCGCGCTGCCGCGCCGTAGGCCGGTCAGGTCGCCGCAGGTGGCGTGGCGGCCTTGTTCCTGGCGCGTTGGTGGCGGGTGAGCTGCTGGAGGGTGGCCTTGAAGGCGGCGTACCGGTCGGCGCCGAGAGCCTCCGCGTAGCGCTGTTCGATGGCGGCGATGATGGCGCGGACCTTGGCGATCTCGTCCAGGGCGCGGTCGGTCGGAACGATGAGCTTGGCGCGGCGGTCGGCGGGGTCGGGCCGCCGGGTGACGTAGCCGAGGCGGGTGAGCTCGTCGGTGATGGTGCCGACGATCTGCTTGTGCTGGCCGGACCTGGCCGACAGGTCGGTCGCGCGGATGCCGCCCGGGTCGAGGAAGGCCAGGACGGATCCGTGCCGCGGGCTCACCTCGGGGTGTCCCTGTTCGGCGAGGGCGCGGAAGAGCTCCTCTTGGATCGCGCGCATCAGCTGACCTGTGAGCATGCCCAGGTCCGGGCCTTCGTCGGTGACGCCCATGGGGATCCTCCGAAATTTAGTCACGATCATTGACTATCAATGATCGTGAGTATATCGTGAGTTTCAACACCCCGGCACACCCGACCATCCGACAGGGAGCCCCATCATGACCGGATCAGGGAGCACCTCCACCGCCGAGCGCCGGCTGCGCGCACGCTTCGACGGCGCCTTACACCTCCCCGGCGACGCCGGATACGACCGGCTCCGGCGCTCGGCGTTCACGCCGGTCGACCCACGACCCGCGCTGGTGGCCGAGGCGAGCGGCGTCCAGGACGTACAGGCCGCGGTGGTGGCGGCCAGGGACGCCGGCCTGCCGCTGGCCGTGCAGGCGACCGGGCACGGCACCCACGCGCCCTGCGACGGCGGCCTGCTGCTGCGCACCTCCCGGATGGACCGGGGGTTCCTCGATCCGCGCCGGCGCGTCGCCCGCGTCGGCCCCGGCGCCCGATGGGGCCAGGTCATCACGGCCGCCCAGCCGTTCGGCCTGGCCCCGCTGTCGGGGTCGCACGCCGACGTCGGCGTGACCGGCTACACCCTTGGCGGGGGACTGAGCTGGCTGTCGCGCGCGTTCGGCTTCGCCGCCGACAGCGTGCTGCGCGCCCAGGTCGTCACGGCCGACGGACGGCTCGTGACCGCCACTCCTGACAGCCACCCCGATCTGCACTGGGCGCTGCGCGGCGGCGGCGGCAACTTCGGCGTGGTGACCTCGCTGGAGTTCCGGCTGCACCCGGTGGCCCGGGTCGTCGCGGGCACCGCCTGTTTCCCGGCCGAACGCGCCGGCGAGATCGTGACCCGCTACCGCGACCTGCTCGCCGGCCTGCCCGACGAGCTCAGCACCGCGCTGGTGCTGACCTCGATGCCCGACGATCCTCAGCTGCCCGCTCCGGTGCGCGGCCGCCGCGTCCTGCAGCTCAAGGCGATGTACGCGGGCGACGCCGGCCAGGCCCGGCGGCTGCTACGACCGCTGTGGCGGACCGCGGGCCCGGCTCTCACCGAGGAATTCCGCACCATGCCGTACGCCGAGGCGTCCCTGGGCGGCACCGCCCCCGCCCAGGTCGAGCTGCTCAAGGAGCTGCCGGACGAGGCGATCGCGGCGATCATGCGGGTCGCCGGGCCGGACGACGGACCGGCCGTGGAGATCCGGCACTGGGGCGGAATCATGGGCCGCCCAGGCCCCGGCGCCGGCCCGGCCGGCCACCGCGCCACCCGGCTGTCAGTGATCGCCGACACCGCGTCCCCGGCCCTGGCCGACGCCCTGCGCCCGCACACCAGCGGCGGCGCGTTCCTGAACTTCCTGCACGACCCCACCCGGACCGCGGAGGCCTACACCGAGGCCGACCACCGACGGCTGACCACCGTCAAACGCCGCTACGACCCCTTCAACGCGTTCGGCGTCACGCACAACATCCCGCCCGCCTCACCGGCCTCGCCCGCCGCCGCGATCGCCTGAGCCGGTTTGCGGGTCAGCAGGTCGACGGCCGGGAACCCGCGCACGGTGTCCTCCCCCGGGGCGTACACCAGTCTGGCCACCTCGTCCAGCCCGTGCTCACCCAGCAGGCCGGCGACCCGGTCGGGTGACCATCGGTAGGCGAGCGCCACCCGGTGGTCGTACGCCTCCGCCGGCTCGGCAGGCTCGTCATGTGCGACGAAACTGAGCATCAGATGACCACCTGGAGCGAGCACCCGCGAGAACTCCGCGATGATCTCCGGCAGCCGCTCCGGCGGGGTGTGGATGATCGAGTACCGCGAGAGGACCCCACCGAGAGCGCCGTCCGGCACGTCCAGCGCGGCCATCGTCCCCACCTCGAACCGCAGCCCCGGGTACGCCTGACGAGCCAGCGCGATCATCTCCGGGGCCAGGTCGACGCCGAACGCGTCCACGCCGAGGGCGTGCAGGTGACCCGTCGCATACCCGGGGCCGCACCCGACGTCGGCGACCGGCCCGCCGCCCCGGACGAGCGCGGCGAAGGCGTCGAGCATCGCCCGCTGCAGCGGCGCGGTCTCCAGGGTCGCGCTGAACGCCTCGGCATACTGGGCGGCGACCGCGTCGTAGGAGTCACGGGTGGTACGCACGAAGTCCGGTTCGATCATGGCCGGGCATCGTATCCCACGGCCCCGACCGAATCAGACGGCTACCGGAATTGTCCGTAGTGCTCCGGCCTTCAGGCCGGGGGTGAAGGAGACCGTCCCGCGTAGCGGGGCAGGAGCAGTCGATTCGCCGTCAGGCGAATCGACGTCTGTCCGGCTCAGACCGGCCGGTTTTGCGCCAACCACAGCTTGTTCGCCCGGTAGTAGTGGCGGGCCAGTCCGGGGAACTCCTGGCGCATCCGCCGTAAGGCGACGCTCTTGAGTGAGTTGACGAGTTCGGACCGGGCAGCCTTGGGCGGGAATTTCACCAGGAGGTGGACGTGTTTGTCCTCGCCGTTGAACTCGTGCAGCTCGACCTCGAAGTCCGTGCACACGTCTCGCATGATTTCTTCCATGCGTCGTAGGTGGGTTTCGGTGAAGACCTTGTGTCGGCATTTTGTCACGAGAACCAAATAGGCGTGCAGGACGAAAGCCCAGTGCCTTCCGGTCCGGATGTCATCGTATTCGGCCAGAAACCAAATGTATCCGAGGTGAGATTCTGCCTCATGCGGCTTCGTTACAACTACCGGGTGTATCCGGACGCTGGGCAGCGCAATGCGCTGGCTCGGGCAAAGACCACCGCCAGACGATCCGGTTCACCAAGAACGCCCGGTTCAAGGTCGCCGACCGGGGTCTGGTCCTGCCGAAAATCGGAGAGGTCGAAGTCCGCTGGTCGCGCGCCATGCCGTCCGATCCAGGCTCGGTCACGATCATCAAGGATGCGGCCGGGCGTTATTTCGCGTCGTTCGTCGTGGAGAGCATCGACATCCCGCTTCCACAGACCGAGGACGAGAGCAGCATCGATGTGGGGTTGACCGCGTATGCGGTCCTGCCCGACGGCACGAAAATCGACAATCCGCGCTGGTTGCGCCGCCGGGAGCGCAAACTGGGGAAACTCCAGCGCGAGCACGCGGAGAAGGAGAAGGGGTCCGCGAACCGGGCCAAGGCCCGGCTCAAGGTCGCCCGCCAGCACGCCAAGGTCGCTGACGCCCGCCGAGACTTCCACCATCAGCTGTCCACCGCGTTGATCCGCGACAACCAAGCGATCTACGTGGAGGACCTGCCGGTGGGAGCCCTCGCCAAGGGGATGCTGGCCAAGAGCGTCAACGACGCCGGATGGGGCGCTTTCCTCGCGATGCTGGAATACAAAGCCCAGCGGTCCGGGCGGACGGTCATAAAGATCGACCGCTGGTTTCCGTCCTCCCAGCTGTGCCCGTGCTGCGGCTGGAAGGTAGCACGGGCACCGTCTCGTGGGGCAGCCCTCGAAACCCTCACCGCGCAAGCGGCATAGGACAGAACCAGTAACCTCCCGCAGCGATGCGGGAGAATCCCCGTCATTCATGGCGGGGAGAGGTCAATTGTTGCCCGGCTCCTGGGTGCGGCTGTCGAACTCGGTGTGGCCGTTCGGGCATTTGGGGATCTTCTCCCCTTCCTTCGCCGACACCTTCTCACCGCACTTGGCGCAGTGGAACACGCCGGTCTTCTGGGCCTTCTCCCCCGCATGAGCCACCATGGGCTCCTCCTCAGCTCATGACCGCGAGCAGGTCGCGGCAGGCCTGCTCGCAGGCGCGGCACTGGTCCGCGCAGACGCGGCAGTGCTCGTGCGCGCGCGCGTGCCGGCCGCACTCCTCGGCGCACGACGCGCACGCCTGGACGCAGGCCTGCAGCTGGGCGCGGGAGATGTTGGCATCGTAGCCGGTGTGCCGGGACAGCACGCGCGCCGTGGTGTCGCAGATGTCCGCGCAGTCGAGGTTGGTACGGATGCACTTGCGCAGGTCGTCGACGTCGCCCTCGCTCAGGCACGCGTCGGCGCAGGCCGTACAGGCCTGGGCGCAGTCGATCAGCGCCCCCACGGTGGCGGCGATGCGCTCCCGGTCGAGGTTGATGTCCGCCGGGTAGGTCTCGATCATCTCGCGTACCGGCATGCTCGTTCCTCCCTCTCTACGTCCGCTCCGTCGTCGTCTCGATGCCGCCCTACCCGTACCGGGGGCGAATAGGGTCGGGTGGCCGAAATTTGAGGATGTCCGGACCGCAGCCGTCATTCCCGCGCGGAGACCGTACGAGATCAGGTCCGCAGGAGGGAGAAGGCGCGGTCGGCGGCGCGCAGGGCGTCGGGCCGCAGGTCGGCGAGGGGGACGCCGTCGGCGAGGGCCTGCCAGTTGCGGCGGGCCAGGACGCGCTGCACGGCCAGCACCTGCGCGGCCAGCAGGCCGGCGGTCAGCTCGTCGAGGGTCTCGGCGAGCGCTTCGGCGAGCGCCTTCTCATCCTGGGCCATGTAGTGGAACACCCGGGTGGCCAGGCTGGGCGTGCCGAACACCATCCGGTGGAAGTCCAGGACCTCCGGGTGGTCGTTCAGCCCGGTGACCGGGTCGTGGCGGGCCAGGCCGTCGAGGAAGTGGCGGCGCAGCGCCTCCACCGGCGACTGGCCGGGCTCGCGCGCCCGCACCACGCGGGCCTGCTCGCCCTGATGGTCGGCGATGCGGTGCAGGACGAGGTCCTCCTTGGTCGGGAAGTACTTGAACAGCGTGGGCTTGGAGACCTGCGCGGCGGCGGCGACCTCGGTGACCGGCACCTCGTCGAAGCCGCGCTCCAGGAAGAGCCTGATGGCCGCCGCGGAGATGGCCTCCCGCACGCGCTGCCGTTGCAGCTGTCGAAGTCCCGTCATGAGCACACTCTAGCAAAGTGTTAACCTGGTTAAATTATTGACTGAGTTAATGGGAGGTGCCATGTCCGCGCTCACCGAGGAGAGACTCAGCGAGGAGAGGCGGTACGTCCAGCGCTGTGTGGCCGGGCTGAGCCGGATGCTGCGCGACGCGCGCGAGAACGTCGTGGTCGGCGAGAGCGTGGCCGGTGACCGGTACAGCGCCGAGCGGCTCGGCCGCCACCTCAAGAGCCTGGCCAAGGAGCTGAGCGAGGAGCCGGACGGGCCGCCGTTCTTCGGCCGGCTCGACTTCGGGCAGAGCTCGGCCGAGCACCGGGGGCGCAGCTACCACATCGGCCGGCGGCACATCGGCGGCGAGCGCGGCGGCCCGCCCCTGGTGATCGACTGGCGCGCGCCCGTCTCCCGCGCCTTCTACCGCGCGGGCGCCCGGGATCCGCAGGGGGTCGCGGTGCGCCGCCGCTTCGGCTGGTCCGGCCGCACGCTGACCTCGTTCGAGGACGAACGGCTCGAAGCGGGCGAGGAGGACCGCACCGGCCGCCTGCTGGCGGCCGAGATCGAGCGGCCCCGCGTCGGCCCGATGCGCGACATCGTCGCGACCATCCAGCCCGAGCAGGACGATCTCGTACGGGCCGGGCTCGCGGAGTCGATCTGCGTGCAGGGCGCGCCCGGCACCGGCAAGACCGCCGTCGGCCTGCACCGGGCCGCCTACCTGCTGTACGCGCACCGGGAGCGGCTGCGGCGCGGCGGCGTGCTCGTGCTCGGGCCCAACCGGGCCTTCCTCGGCCACATCTCGGCCGTGCTGCCCACGCTGGGCGAGGTCGACGTCGAGCAGACCACCCTGGAGCAGCTCCTGGCCACGGTGCCGGTGCGGGCGGAGGACAGCCCCGCGGCGGCGGCCGTCAAGCACGACCCGCGGATGGCCGTGGTGCTGCGCGAGGCGCTGTACGCACGCATCCGCAAGCCCGCCGAGCCGGTCGAGGTGGCGGACGGCTCGGCCCGCTGGCGGGTCCGCGAGGACGTGCTGCGCCGCCTGGTCGATGACACCCGCCGCGACGCCCTGCCGTACACGACAGGCCGCGAGCGGGTGCGCGCCCGGCTGGTGGAGCTGGTGCGGCGGCAGGCCGAGGCGCGCGGGCGGACGGCGACCGCGGCCTGGACCCGCATGGTGGGCAGGGCCGTCACGCCGTTCCTGGACGCCGTCTGGCCCGCCGTACGGCCGGAGGAGGTGCTGCTGGAGGTGCTGAGCGGCCGGGCGCCCGCCGACGCGCTCACCCCCGCAGAACGCCGGGCCATCACCTGGGCCCGGCCGCCGCGCGGCCACCGGAGCGCCCGCTGGACCGCCGCGGACCTGGTGCTGCTCGACGAGCTCGCCGGGCTGCTGGAGCGGCCGCGCGGCTACGGCCACGTCATCGTGGACGAGGCGCAGGACCTGTCGCCCATGCAGTGCAGAGCCGTCGCCAGGCGCAGCGAGCACGGCTCCATCACCGTGCTCGGCGACCTGGCCCAGGGCACCACGCCGTGGGCCGCCCGGTCCTGGCCGCCGCACCTGGAGCTGCTCGGCAAGCCGGACGGCCGGCTGGTCGCGCTGACCGAGGGGTTCCGGGTGCCGGCCGAGGTGGCGGAGCTGGCCGGACGGCTGCTGCCCGCGCTGGAGGTGGATGTGCCCGTCACCCGCTCGCACCGCGCCGACGGCCGGGTCCGCCTGATCAGCGTTCCCGAACTGCGGCACGGCGTCGTGGAGGCGGCGCGGCAGGCACTGGAGTTCGAGGGGTCCGTCGGGGTGATCGCCGCCGACGACCAGGTCGACGCGCTGACGGCCGCGCTGTGGGACGGCGGCCTCGACGTGGCCGGGCGGCTCGGCGTGCTGCCCGCCTCACTGGCCAAGGGCCTGGAGTACGACCACGTGGTGGTGTGCGAGCCCGCCGCCATCGCCGAGGCGGAGGCGCGCGGCCTCAACCGGCTGTACGTGGCGCTGACCCGGGCGGTGTCGCGGCTGGACGTGGTGCACGCCCGGCCCCTGCCGCCGCAGCTCTCCCGGGAGCCCCTCCGCTGAGACGAGTCCGGCAGGTTCGCTCGACAGGCCGCCCACTTCGGTGTGTGATGTTTCTCACGTCACGAGACGGGCGGGCCGCCGCCAGGTGCGTTCTCGAGAGGAGCACGATCGATGACCTCCCCGCACGACCCACCCCCAGGCGACGACCGCTACACCCAGCAGGGGCAGTGGTCGCAGCAGCAGCCCCCCTACCCCCAGCCGCAGGCGCAGTCCACCCCCGTCCTGTCGATCATCGGGTTCATCTGCGCGGCGGTCGCCCTGCTGTTCATCCCGCTCCTGTTCGGCATCGCCGGGATCGTCCTCGGCATCGTCGGCCACACCCGTGGCGAGACGCTGGGCAAGTGGGCGGCCATCGCCTCCGCCGTCACCATGATCGCCGGCATGGTCCTCGGCTATCTGGTGCTGACCTCGATGAGCTGACCCATGTCATCCTGAGCGGGTGCTGCCCCCGTTCGACGAGCTACGCGACCTGATCACGGCCAACCTGGCGGCCTTCGACCGCCGCCAGGTTCCTCCCGCCGAGGGGGTGCGCAGGGCCGCCGTCACCGTGTGCGTGCTCCAGGACGCCGAGCGGACCCCGTACACCGTCCTCATCAGGAGGGCCCCGCACGGCCGCAACCCGGGGCAGTGGGCGCTGCCCGGCGGGCGGCTGGACGACGGCGAGGAGCCCGTCGAGGCGGCGCTGCGGGAGCTGGACGAGGAGGTCGCCGTGCGCGGCGTCCGGGTGGCGGGGCTGCTCGACGACTTCGTCACCGACTCGGGGTTCGTCATCACGCCGGTGGTGGCCTTCGGCGGCCGGCAGCAGCCGGTGGGCGACCCCCGGGAGGTGGCCTCGGTGCACGCGGTGCCGCTGGAGCGGTTCATGGCGCCGGGGGTGCCGCGCTGGCGCGACGGGCTGCTGCAGATGCCGCTGGGCCCCGAGATCGTGATCCACGCGCCGACCGGGGCGATTTTGTGGCAGTTCGCCGAGGTCGCGCTGCGCGGCCGTGAGCTGCGGGTCTTCAACGTGACCCAGCCCCGCTGGACCCGATCCTGACCGAATCTTGGGGCCCGATGGAATACGACCTGCCGGATGTCGGTTAGCATCGAATGGCCGATGTGGTCTGTGTCCCCCGGGCCGCAAATTACCGCCTTCACGGAATACCGTTCGGCTGGAGCCGTGTTGTGCACCTCGCCGAGGAGGCGACCGCCACATCGGCCTTAAACATGTATCAGGCGCCCCGTCCGAGGACGGGGCGCCTGCTTTATGGTGGGTGGCCGAACCGACGATCGTCCAGGAGAGCCAGTTGCTGTATCAAGTGGTCAAGTTCGCCGCCGCACCGGTCGCTCACGCGATGTGCCGCCCACACGTCTCCGGCGCCTCGCACGTGCCGAGGACGGGCCCGGCGATCCTGGCCGCCAACCACCTGTCTGTCCTCGACTCGTTCCTGCTGCCCGCGCTGCTGCCACGACACGTCACCTTCGCCGCCAAGAACGAGTACTTCTCCGGCAACCCGGTCTCCGGCTGGTTCATGCGCCTCGGGGGCAGCCTGCCCATCGACCGCGAGAGCGCCCACGCGGCGCAGGCCATGCTCGACGCCGCGGCCGACCTGCTGGAGCGCGGCGAGCTGTTCGGCATCCACCCCGAGGGCACCCGCTCCCCCGACGGCCGCCTCTACCGCGGCAAGATCGGCGTCGCCTGGCTCGCCCTCAAGACCGGCGCGCCCGTGCTCCCCGTGGCCCTCAGCGGCACCGAGAAGGTGCTCCCCGTCGGCTCCCGGTTCCCCCGTCCCGCCAAGATCGGCATCACGATCGGCGAGCCGCTGAAGTTCGCCGGCGACCACGCCAACGCACGTGACCGCCGGCAGGTCACCGACGACATCATGGCCGCGATCCAGCGGCTCTCCGGGCAGGAGTACGTACCCACGTACGCCGCCAGCCACAAGGCGTCCAACGGCGTGGCCGAGCCGCCTGCGAAGAACCGACGAACTGGAGGCTGACCCGTGCCGCGTGGCCGAACGATCGCGATCATCTCCGGCGCCACCGTTCTCGTGCTGGCAGCCGCCGGCGGGGGCGCCTACTACCTGCTGCACACCCGCGGCACCCCCGCCGAGACCGCGCAGCGCTTCGTCGCCGCCTGGCAGACCGGCGACCAGGCCCGGATGAGCGCCGAACTGGCCACACCCGCGAAACTCGACCCCTACGGTCAGTTGCGCACCGCTCTCGGGGTGGAGTCGACCACGGTACGGCTCGGCCGCCCCAGCGAGACCGACGGCCGCGCCAAAGTCCCCTACACCGCCACGCACCGGCTGAAGAACCTCGGCGAGTGGACCTACGAGGGCACCATCGACCTCAAGGTGGCCGAACGCCACTGGAAGGTCGACTGGACCCCCAAGACGCTGCACCCGTCCCTGACCGCCGGCGCCGCCTTCGAGCTCAAGACCGAATGGCCGGACCGGGCCGAGATCACCGACGCCTCCGGCGAGCGCATCGACACCGGCGCCGTCGGCGGCTCGGTGCAGCAGCTCGTCGGCTACCTCGACAAGGCCACCAAGAAGGACGTGGAGCGGCTCGGCAGCGCCTACAAGGTCGGGCAGACCATCGGCGCGAGCGGGCTGCAGGCGACGTTCCAGAAGCGGCTCGCGGGCACGCCCACGACCGAGATCCAGGCGGGCGGCAAGACCCTGGAGACGATCGAGGGCACCGAGGGCGAGAGCCTGCGCACCACGCTCGACCCGCGTGTCCAGGACGCCGCCGTCGCCGCCGTCAAGGACGTCAAGAAGCCCGCCTCGCTGGTCGCCATCGAGGCCGGCTCGGGCGAGATCCTGTCCGTCGTCAACAACCGGGGCGGCTTCAACCGCGCCCTCGACGGCCGCTACGCGCCCGGCTCGACGTTCAAGGCCGTCACCGCGATCGGCCTGCTGGCCGAGGGGATCTCCCCCAAGCAGACCGTGACATGCCCCAAGTACGTCACGGTGGGCGGTCTCCGGATCCGCAACTCCGACGAGTCGTCCTTCGGGTCGGTGTCCTTCCAGGACTCCTTCGCCCATTCCTGCAACACCACCTTCGCCCCGCTGGCCAAGCAGCACCTGGGCGCCCACAAGCTGCTGAGCACCGCCGAGAGCGTCGGCTTCAACCAGCCGCTCACCATCGGCGTCCCCGCCACCAAGGCCAGCTTCCCCAAGGCCGAGTCCGACGCCGAACTCGCCGCCGAATCGTTCGGCCAGGGCCGGATCACCGCCAGCCCGTTGTCCATGGCCTCCGCCACCGCCGCCATGGCGGACGGCACCTGGCGCCCGCCCACCCTGGTCCCCGACCACGAGCAGAAGGCCACCGAGCAGAAGCTGCCCAGCGGCGTCACGTCCGAACTGCACGCGATGATGGCGGCCGTCGTGACCAAGGGCACCGCCAAGGCCGCCGGGCTCCCCTCGGGCACCCGCGGCAAGACCGGCACCGCCGAGTACGGCACGGGGCCGAAGCTGGACTCGCATGCCTGGTTCATCGGGTTCAAGGACGACGTGGCCTTCGCCGTGGTGGTGGAAGGCGGCGGCGGGGGCGGCAAGGTGGCGGCCCCGATCGGCGCGGACTTCCTGCGGGAGCTCGGGGACTACCGGGCGGAATGAGGGTCCGTACACCCCGCTGAGCGAGAGTGGGCTGGGGTGTCCGCCCACCGCCTTCTTGCATGCAATGTATGCAATGGATACGATCGCCGTCATGCAGAACGATGTGGCACATCGGCGGCTGCGGGAGCTGATCCTGGACGGGACGTACGCGCCGGGAGTGCGGCTCACCGAGGTGGACGCGGCGGCGGCGCTGGAGATGAGCCGGACGCCGGTGCGCGAGGCGCTACGCGCGCTGGCCGCCGACGGGCTGGTCCGCGCCACCGGGCGGGGCGTCGTCGTGGTCGCCCTCGATCCGGGCGACCTGGAGGACGCCTACCAGGTACGGGCCGCGCTCGAAGCGCTCACCGCCGAGACCGCCGCCACCCGCCAGCGTGACGGCCGCATCGCGCCCGCGGACCTGGCGGCCCTGCGGGCCCTGGCCGACGTCACCGCCGCGGCCACGAGCGAGGGCCGCCTGATGGAGGCCGTCGAGCTCAACCGCCGCTTCCACCGGCGGATCGCCGAACTGGCCGGCAACCGGATCGCGTCGCAGACGCTGGACCGGGTCTGGGACCAGATCCAGGTGTCCACCCTGCGCTCGCTCAAGCCGGTGGTCCGCCACGCGCACGTCTCCGCGCAGCACGACGACCTCCTCACGGCGATCACCGACGGGCGGGCGGAGGACGCGGGCCGGATCGCCCGCCGCCACGTCCTCGACACCCGCACCACCGCACAACAGCCAGGCGAACAGCGGTGACCACACCCCTCGCCTCAGCGCCGCTCCATGATCACGAGTAAGGAAGCCTGACATGTCACGCCTGCACACCTACGCCACGACCACGACCTGGACCGGCAACCAGGGCACCGGCACGAGCGGATACCGCGACTACGCCCGCGGCCACACGCTGACCGCTGACGGACGCGAGGCCATCCTGGCGAGTTCGGACCCCGCCTTCCGCGGGGACGCCGCGCGGTGGAATCCGGAGCTGTTGCTGGTGGGCTCGCTCTCGGAGTGCCACATGCTGTCGTACCTGCATCTGTGCGCCGTCGCCGGGATCGTGGTCACCGAGTACGTGGACCACGCCGGGGGCACCATGGCCGAGACCGCCGGCGGCGGCCACTTCACCGAGGTGGTGCTGCGGCCGCGGGTCACGGTGGGGTCGCCGGACATGGTGGAGGCCGCCACCCGCCTGCACGCCGACGCCCACACGGCCTGCTTCATCGCCAGTTCGGTCAACTTCCCCGTACGCCACGAACCGCACGTCACAGCGCCCCACGCGAACGGCTGAGAGGAACGCGCTCGAACGACCGGAGGCCACGCCCGCCACGCCCGCCACGCCCGCCACGCCACCCCACCACGACGCGACACGCACGCCGTCCTCACGCGCCGCCCGTACGCCCCACCAGGACGCGCCGCCCGTTCCGCCGCAACGAGAGCCGCCCGTGTCCTGCCTCACGGGGAGAACCGGCGGCGGGCCGCACTCCGTGCGGGTTGCCGGCATGGCGAAGCCGTCGACCGGCTGAGATGCGCGACCGGTCGAGCCGAAGGCGGCAGTCAGCGGGAAAGGGCCGGGGTCAGAAGGCGGCGGCCAGGGCGAGGGCGGCGGCGGTTTCGTGTTGGAGGACCATGATCAAAAGGGCGGCGACCAGTGTGGCGATGAGCAGCCAGCTGATCAGGATGATGACCGTAGAACGTTGGAACCTGCGACCACCGACCGACTCACCGCCGGCTCTCGCCTCGCTGCGGCGCACCCGCTCGTTGAACGACTCAAGCCGGGAGACGAGTCTCGGATCGTCGTCGACGAGGTGCTGCTCGATCTGGGCCAGCATTCGCTCCTCATCCTGCGACCAGGCCATGGTTGCACCTCCGGAACGCAAGCTCTGTGCGGGGTTTCCTGCCCAACCATGAAGATCATTAGCCTCCAGCTGACCATGTAATTGCGACGTCTTTCGGTTTGCGATCATCGTCGAACCTTTGTTCTAATCAAGGCATGCGCTGGGACAACCTGCGCCTGGCCGACGCCGGCCGGGACGATCCGGCCGTGCCGCTGTTCGCCCGCGACGCGGTCACCCGCACGTTCGACACCCCCGAGTTCCGGGGGATGACCTTCTACGAGATCCAGGCCCGATCGATCATCAACCGGGTGCCGGCCGCCAGCCGGGTGCCGTTCGAATACACGATCAACCCCTATCGGGGCTGCGGCCACCGCTGCGTCTACTGCTTCGCCCGAAAGACACATCAGTACCTTGACCTGGACTCCGGCGCGGATTTCGACTCCAAGATCGTGGTCAAGGTCAACGCCGCGGAGCTGGCCCGCAAGGAGCTCGCCGCACCGGGCTGGCGCGGCCACCACGTGGCCATGGGCACCAACGTCGACTGCTACCAGCGGGCCGAGGGCCGCTATCGGCTCATGCGCGGCATCCTCGCGGCGCTGCGCGACGCGGCCAACCCGTTCTCGATCCTCACCAAGGGCACCTTGATCCTGCGCGACCTCGACCTGCTCACCGAGGCCGCCGACCGCGCGGAGGTGAGCGCGGCCGTGTCGGTGGGCTTCGTCGACTCCGGCGTGTGGCGCTCGGTCGAGCCCGGCACCCCCGACCCGCGCAGACGCCTGGAGACCTGCGCCACCCTCAACGACAACGGCATCGCCTGCGGCGTGCTGATGGCGCCCATCCTCCCCTACCTCACCGACTCCCCCGCCGAGCTCGACCGCACCGTGCGGGAGATCGCCCAGGCGGGCGCCACCCACCTGACCCCCATCGTCCTGCACCTGCGGCCCGGGGCGCGGGAGTGGTGGCTGGCGTGGCTGTCGCGCGAGCACCCGCGGCTCGTGCCGCGCTATCTGGAGCTGTACGGCAGAGGCGCCTACGCTCCCAAGCCCTACCAGCAGCGCATCGCCGCACAGGTCAGGGAGCTGGCCGCCCGTCACGGCGTCGGCCGCGCCACGCCCGCCATGGCCCGCCGCCTCCCGCCGCCACCCGCTCCGGGACAGGAGGCCCCCGAGCAGCTGACCTTGCTCTGACCGCTCCCTCCCGCGAACGGCACCCACCCGAGACCCCGGCGGCACCGGAAGTCCGGCCGTCCATGACGTGCACAGATAACGCTATGTCGGGTTTTGGTGACAGATGGGTATTAAGGGCCTTGGTGCGCCAATCTGGCACATCTGTCCGCACAGGGGGAGAGACCAATGGCTGACACGAAGAAGAAACCCGGCAGCAAGTCCGGCAAGGCGAAGAAGCAGGCCATCAAGTCCAACCGGCAGGCCAAGGAGAGCAAGAAGGAGACCACCACGAAACCCGAAGAGGCGTAGCCGGGTGACATGATCAGACAGCCGAGGGCAGGTCCCCGGCTGTCTGGTCGATCGTGGAGGGCCCATGTCGGGTTACCTGCGCTTCCCCGCCGTGTTCCGGGATGTTGTGGTGTTCGCCGCAGAGGACGATCTATGGATGGTGTCCGCGCAGGGAGGGCGTGCGTTCCGGCTGACGGCGGGAGTCGCGGAGGCGGGCTATCCGCGCATCTCGCCGCGCGGCGATCAGCTCGCGTTCGTCGGGCGTGACGAGGGGCCGGAAGAGGTGTACGTGATGCCGGCGGACGGGGGCGCCGCCCGGCGGGTCACGTTCCACGGCGCCCGGTGCACCGTCACCGGGTGGGATCCAGCGGGGCGCATCCTGTACGCGAGCGACGAGTCGCAGCCGTTCGAGGGACGCAAGTGGCTGCATCGGGTGGAGCCGGGAAAAGTGCCGGAACGGCTGCCGTACGGGCCCGCGAACTCCATCGCCTACGGGCCCGAGGGCATGATCGTGCTGGGGCGCAACACCGCCGACCCGGCGCGGTGGAAGCGGTATCGGGGCGGCACGGTCGGCGACCTGTGGATCGATCGCGAGGGCGGCGGCGAGTTCCGGCGGCTCCTGCGGCTGCCGGGCAATCTGGCCTCGCCCTGCTGGAGCGGCGGGCGGGTGTGCTTCCTGTCCGACCACGAGGGTGTCGGCAACGTCTACTCCTGCACGCCGGACGGCGACGACCTGCGCCGGCACACCCACCACGACGACTACTACGCGCGCAACCTGTCCGGTGACGGCCACCGGCTGGTCTACCACGCCGGCGCGGACCTCTACCTGCTGGATCCCGGCGAGCGGCCGCGCAAGCTGGAGGTCCGGCTGGCCAGCTCGCGCACGCAGCGCAACCGCCGGTTCGTGGACGCCGACGACTACCTCGACAGCGCCACGCTCAGCCCTGACGGCAGCGCGCTGGCCATCACCGCCCGGGGCAAGGCGTACGGCATGGCGGGGTGGGAGGGGCCGGTCCGCCAGTACGGCGCCCCTGACGGCGTCCGCTACCGCTTGCTGACCTGGCTGAACGACGGCCGCCGGCTGATCGCCGCAGCCTCGGGCGACGACGACGAGGAGTCCTTGGTCATCCTGCACGGCTGCCAGAGACCCAGCCCGGAGAACGACGCCTCCGGAGCTGACAGCCCCCAGGGTGACACCCCCAATACGGACAACCCCCAGCCTGATAACCCCCAGGCTGACAACCCCCGGCGTGAGAGCACCGAGGGTGACGGCCCTGGGGTGGAGGGTGTCGGGAAGGTGCAGGTGGTGGCGCGGCTGGGGCGGATCACGGCGCTGGTGCCGGATCCGGCCCATGATCGGGTGGCCGTCACCAACCACCGCCACGAGCTGCACCTCGTCGATCTGTCCACCGGTCAGGCCGTGCTCGTCGAGGCGAACCCGTACGACTCGCCCGAAGACCCCGCCTGGTCGCACGACGGACAGTGGCTCGCCTACGCGAGCCCGCTCAACTCCCGGACCACCGCCATCAAGCTCCACCACCCCGGGACGAGCCGGACCGTGGCCGCCACCGAGCCCCTCCTGCGCGACGCCCGCCCGGCCTTCGACCCGCAGGGCCGCTACCTGTACTTCATCGGCCAGCGGGTCTTCTCCCCCGCCTACGACCAGCTCCAGTTCGACCTGTGCTTCCCGCTCGGTACCCGCCCGTACGCCGTCGCGCTGCGCGCCGACGTCCCGGACCCGTTCGTCCCCCGGCAGCGCCCCGTGCACGACAAGGACGAGGAGGACGACGACGGCGAGCCGGAGCCGGTGCGGGTCGACGAGGCGGGCCTGATCCGCCGCATCACCGCCTTCCCCCTGCCGGAGGGCCGCTACGAGCGGGTCGCCGGGCTGAAGGGCAAGGCGCTCATCCTGGCCAGCCCGCTGGAGGGGGAGAGCACCCTGCGCCTGTTCGACTTCGCCAAGGGCGACGACGACACCTTCGCCGAGCGGGTCACCGACTTCGAGCTCGGCCGGGACGGCCGAACACTCCTCTACCGCGCCGGCGACCGGCTGCGGGTGGTGAAGGCCGGCGAGCCGCCGGACGGTGGCGACGATCCGCCGGGGCGTGACAGCGGCTGGATCGACCTGTCGCGGGTCAAGGTGTCGGTGTGCCCGGAGACGGAGTGGCGGCAGATGTTCCGGGAGGCGTGGCGGCTGCAGCGGGAGCACTTCTGGACCGAGGACATGGCGGGCGTCGACTGGCCCGCCGTCTACGACCGCTACCGGCCGCTGGTGGAGCGGGTCACCACCCGGGGCGAGTTCTCCGACCTGCTGTGGGAGCTGCACGGCGAGCTCGCCACGAGCCACGCGTACGAGAGCGGCGGCGAATACCGGCCGGGCCCCGACTACACCCAGGGCAAGCTGGGCGTCGACTGGGAGTACCGCGACGGCGTCTACCACGTCGGCGCGATCGTCCACGGCGACCCGTGGGATCCGCGGGCCACCTCACCGCTGAACCGGCTGGGCCTGGACGTGCGGCCGGGCGACGCGGTGCTGGCGATCAACGGCGCGCAGATCGGGGCCGCTGCCACCCCGAACGAGCGGCTGGTGAACCAGGCGGGTGAGGAGGTGGAGCTGACGCTGCGCCGGGAGGGGCGGGTGTTCGCCGTCACGGTGCGGACGATCGCCGACGAGGCGCCGGGCCGCTACCGCGACTGGGTGAACCTCAACCGCGCCCTGTGCCACCAGCGTTCGGCGGGCCGGATCGGCTATCTGCACATTCCCGACATGGGGCCGGAGGGGTTCGCGGAGTTCCATCGGGGTTTCCTGGCCGAGTACGACCGGCACGCGCTGATCGTGGACGTGCGCTTCAACGGCGGCGGCAACGTCTCGGCGCTGCTGCTGGAGAAGCTGGCCCGCCGCCGGCTGGGCTACGACTACCCGCGCTGGGGCGCCCCGGAGCCGTATCCTCCCGAGTCGCCGCGCGGGCCGCTGGTGGCGATCACCAACGAGTGGGCGGGCTCCGACGGTGACATCTTCAGCCACACCTTCAAGGTGCTGAAGCTCGGCCCGCTGGTGGGCAGGCGCACCTGGGGCGGCGTGATCGGCATCTGGCCGCGCCACCGGCTGGCCGACGGCACGGTGACGACGCAGCCGGAGTTCTCCTTCGCCTTCGACGATGTCGGCTGGCAGGTGGAGAACTACGGCACCGATCCCGACATCGAGGTCGACATCACCCCGCAGGACTACGCCTCCGGCGTGGACGCGCAGTTGGAGAAGGCGATCGAGGTGGCGCTTGACCTGCTAGGCAGCAAACCCGTACATACTCCCGATCTTTCGCATAGGCCGCGCATGCAACCTTAGTTACCTCTAAGGCGTCTAAAGATCATAGAAGTGGATAGCGCCACGGGGATGGACGGCGCACACCACTCCAAGCTCCACGGCACGCCGGTGGTGAGAAAGTCCTCTCACCACCGGCTGCTTGTCATGGTCATCCAGACGGCAGGGGGATCTTTCAGGTGCGGGCACTGACGCGTAGGGGCAAGTCAGCGGTGGTCCGGCTGTACCGGGGATACAACCGGCGCAAAGCCAGGCAGGCACCACCGGCCTCCACCCACCAGGTGAAGATCCTGCTGCTGCACGCCAACGGCATGGGCGGCACGATCAGAACCGTGTTCAACCTCGCCGGTCACCTGGCCGACCGGCATGACGTGGAGATCGTCAGCATCCTGAAGGAGGCCGAGGAGCCGTTCTTCCCGATCGACCCGCGCGTGCGGTTCCGCTATCTGGACGACCGGCTCAACCCCGGCGCCGACCCGATACGGGCGATGCTGTCGAAGCTGCCCAGCAAGCTCATCCCCAAGGAGGAGACGGCCTACCACCGCTTCAACCTGTGGACCGACCTGAAGCTGGCCCGGTTCATCCGCTCGATGAACACCGGGGTGCTCATCGCCACTCGCCCCGGCCTGGTTCTCACCGCGGCCCAGTTAGCGCTGCCCAGCGTCATCACCATCGGCCAGGAGCACGTCGCCCTGCGCACCCAGCCGGAGCCGGTCCAGAAGCTGATCAAGTGGCGCTACCGCCGGCTGGACGCCCTCGTCACCCTCACCAAGGCCGATCTGCAGGACTACCGTGACGCCCTGCCCAAGAAGCCCGGCAAGCTGGTGCGGATCCCCAACGCGGTGCCGCCCATGAGCGGCGAGGTCGCCAAGCTGGACGCGAAGGTCGCCGTCGCCGTCGGCAGGCTGACCCGCATCAAGGGCTTCCACCGGCTGATCACCGCCTGGCAGCAGGTGGCCGAGGCGCATCCCGACTGGACGCTGCGCATCATCGGCGCGGGCCCTCAGGAGGAGGCGCTGCGCGCCCAGATCAGCGAGGCGGGTCTCGACGGCACGGTGGTGCTGCCGGGCCCCACCGCCGACGTGGGCGCGGAGCTGGAGAATGCCTCCTTGTACGTCCTCAGCTCCCGTCATGAGGGCTTCTCCATGACCATCCTGGAGGCCATGGCCAAGGGGCTGGCCATCGTCAGCTTCAACAGCCCGCACGGCCCCAAGGAGATGCTCACCGACGAGGTCGACGCGCTGCTCGTCAAGCCGCGCACCAACGACAACCTGGCCGCGGCCATCCTGCGGGTGATCGAGGACGAGCCGCTGCGCCACCGCCTGGCCGCCGGAGGGCTGCAGACCGTCCGCGCCTACGACGTCGCCACCATCGGCGCCCGCTGGGACACCCTCCTCGACGGCCTGCTCGCCCGCCGCACCCCGCAGGCGGCCGAAGCGCGGGCCGTCCCGCTCACACCTCCGACCCCGTCAGCTCCACCGGCTCCGCGATGACGTCGACCAGCGCGCCGTTGCGGTAGACGGTGATCGGCAGCGGCCGCCCGATCGCGTCGGCGAACATCAGCCGCTGCAGGCTCTGCGCGTCGTCCACCGGGGCGCGGCCGGCGCTCAGCACCAGATCACCGGCCCGCAGTCCGGCCCGTGCCGCGGGCGAGCCGGGGATCACCTCCACCACCCGCAGCGCGCCGGTCCGCCCGGTGCGCTGCCGCAGCGCCCCGGCCAGCGGCGCGGGCGAGGTGACCAGCCCCAGGAACGCCCGCCGCACCCTGCCGTCCCTGATCAGCGCCGCGATGATGCCCCTGGTCGTACCGTTCACCGGCACGGCGAGGCCCACTCCCACCCCGGCCACCGCCGTGTTGACCCCGACCACCCGCGCCCGCGAGTCCGCCAGCGCCCCGCCGGAGTTGCCGGGATTCAGCGCCGCGTCGGTCTGGATCACGTCCTCGATCAGCCGTACGGCGGAGCCGCTGCGCGCGGGCAGCGACCGGCCCAGCCCCGACACCACCCCGGCCGTCACCGACCCGGCCAGGCCGAGCGGGTTGCCGACGGCCACCACGAGCTGGCCCACCACGAGGTCGTCGCTGTCGCCGAGCACGGCGGGCTCGGGGGTGGGCACCTGTGACCTGATCACCGCCAGGTCCGACAGCGGGTCGCGGCCGACGACGGTGAACCCGCCGGAGGAGCCGTCGGCGAACGCCAGCGTGCCCGACCTGGCGGAGCCGATGACGTGCGCGTTCGTCAGCAGGAAGCCGTCGGCGGTGAACACCACCGCCGACCCGCTGCCCCGCCCGGCCCGCACACCGGCGACCTTGGGCTGCAGCTCGGCCGCGACGGAGGAGACGATCTGCGAGTAGGAGTCCATGTGAGAGCCTCCTCGAAGGGGATGCTTACATCATTACTCCATAACGCGTCACAGCGCGATCCAGTCCGTCACCACGTTGCCGCCGCTGCTCGGCCGGCACTGCAGCCTGAACGCCTGCGCCGGCGCCGGTCTGAACACGAAGCACCCCGACTCGTCGATCACCGACGTGACCACATCCCCCGTCACCAGATGCGTGTACGCCGTCCCCGGCCGGGCCGGCACCACCTGGCCCAGCAGCGCCTCGGGGCCCACCTCCAGCTCGATCGTCAGCTCCGGCGTCGCGAAGATCAGCGCCCGCAACGTCGCGTGCTCGGCGCCCCGCGTCGCCGCCCCCGCCTCGTCCACCGCCGAGTCATAGGTGAGCGCCGCCAGCTCGGCGTCGATGTCATGCCAGGCGAACAGCGCCTTGCCGGCCGCCACGAACTCCTCCGGCACCTCCCGCGCCGCCGCGCGCGCCTGCCGTACAGCGGCCAGGAACCGGTCGTCGTCACTCCACCACGGCGTGTCCATACCCCGTCACCCTCTCCCCTGGTCGTCCCGTTCGGACCTGATCAGAGCGGCCACGGCCGGCGTGCGGCGCAGCTTCTCCAGGCACCGCGCCCGCGTCGGCCCGATCGCGCCCACCGGCATGGACAGCTTCGCGCTGATGTCGGTGTACGGCACGGGCGGCTGGCACATCAGCATCGACAGCAGCTCCTGGCAGCGCCCGTCCAGCTGCCGGAACCCCGCGGCCAGCGCCGCGTTCCGCTCGGCGTCGATCAGGCCCTGATCCGGCGCCGGCGCCCGCACGTCCACCAGCACGTCGGCGTCCACCTGCAGTCTGAGGCGCTGCTGACGCTCGGCCGCCTGGGCACACCGGAGACACTCGCGCCTGGTCGCCGTCGCCAGCCAGCCCGGCAGCGCCGCCGGCTCACGCAGCCGGGGCAACTGCTCCACCAGCGACAGCCACACCGACTGCCCCACGTCGTCGGCATCGGCCCGGCTCAGCCGGAAGGCCTTGCAGATCGACCAGACCAGCGACGCGTACCGCTCGACGATCTCGTCCCAGGCGTCCCTGTCACCGCCCCTCGCCCGCACCACCAAGGCGACGACCGATGGATCGTCACGCATGTCCGTGTGCTCCCTTCCCGGCACGGCCCACCCAGCAAGAGTGAACGCGGATACGCGGTGCGTCCAGGCAGGACGCTTCAGCGTACGAACAGGCGGCGGCTGGGCCATGTCGTCTCTTCACTGCTCGGTGACGATGGTCACCCGGACGGAGCGGCCGGATCGCGCCCTGATACCTCACCCGGCGAGGCGTCAGCTCTCGCCGCACGGGGACAGGACCATGCCCACGCCGTCCACCTCCCTTGCCGAGGCCAGCACCGCCTCCTTCGCGTCCTGGGCCGACTCCCCCGTGCGCGCCATCCGGGCCGCGATCAGCCCCGCCACCAGCGGCGCCGCGAACGACGTGCCGGCCCATCTGGCCATCCCGGAGAAGTTCTGCACCGCGGGCATCTTGGGCGGCTCCCGGTAGGTGTACTCGCCGGTGGCGTAGGCGTTGACGTGCCCCTCGCCGAGGGCGTACACCCGCACCCAGTCGCCGTGGTTGCTGAACCACGCCCGGTGTGCCTGGTCGGGACCGAGCGCCCCGACCGACACCACCCAGTCGTAGGCGGCCGGGTAGAACGGCCGGTCCGTGGCGTCGTTGCCGGCCGCCGCCACCAGCACCACGTCCGGGTGCGCCCCCTGGAACGCCTCGAAGCCGAGCGAGGACCAGTTGCCGCGCGTGTAGGTGCCCGCCGACAGGTTGACCACGTCCGGCGCGGGCGTCCGCCCGACCAGCTCCTCCAGCTTGGCGATCATCACGTCCTCCAGCTCCGCGCCAGAGGCGGAGAAGTGGTCGACGACCACCAACTCGGCCGACGGCGCCATGCACTTGGCGATCCCGGCGACGAACGTGCCGTGCCCGGCGAAGGGCGGGATCCGCGGCAGCCCGCTCACCGGCGACGGCGGGTCCAGGGGCTCCAGGTCGCCGTCCACCCCGCCCAGCCACGGGTAGGCGGCCGGGTCCAGCCCGAGCCAGCCGGTGTCGCTGACGCCGATCCGCGCCTCGCGCACCACGTCGCCCTCCGGGCACGGCGGCGGCCAGGGCCGATCCGGCGACCCGGCGGGCACCTCCGGCTCCGTGCCGGGGCACAGCCTGCTCACGTGCAGGACGTGCACGGGCGAGGCCAGCGGCAGCCGCGGGTCGTCCTCCCGCCGGCGTGGCACCCGCCGCTCGATGAGCTCCAGCGCCTCCGGCACCGTCAGCGCGCCGTCCGCCCCGGCGTCCACCCCGGCATCCGCCCCGGCGTCCAGCGACAGCACCACCAGATCACCCCGCCCCCGGGTCTCCAGGCGGCGTGCGCCCGGCAGCGCGGCCTCGATCCGCTGGACGTTCTCCCCCCGGTTCAGGGTCAGCAGGCGGCCCGCCTCGTACAGGTAGTCGACCTCGCCCGCCGGGGTGTAGGCCACCTCCACCCGGATCCCCCGCGCCGCAAACGCGTTCTTGACGATCCGGAACTGAGCGTCGAACACCGCGTCCATGGATTCCTCTCCCTGGCGTAGCGAATGATCACACTTTTCACACCTATATCGACATGGGGTTGCGGGCGCTACAGCCGATCGTCAACGCTCGGTACATGCCGGCGGACCCCGTACCCTCCTCGACCGCCACGGCGGAGTTGCTCCCCTTGGCCCTGTCGCGCCCTCACGAGGCCCTCGACAGGGCCCGTGACCTGCTCGCCGGCGACCCGCCGCCGCTGGCCGCGTCCATGGCCAGGCAGGCGATCGGCATCGTGCTGCGCGAGTTCGGCGACATCGACGCCGCCGTGGCGGAGCTCGAAGCCGCGGGCCGCCTCGCCCACCAGGCCGGCTGCGCCGAGCGCGAAGCCGACGTCCAGGCGACGCTCGGGGTAGCCCTCGCCTTCGCCGGTCGCACCACGGCGGGCCGCGCCGCGCTCGACGCCGCCGTCCAGCGGTCCACCGGGCCGCTGAACGGGCGCATCCTGCTGCGCAGAGGCGGCGTGCTGCTCATCCTGGGCCACCATCACGACGCCCTGGCCGACCTCAACAACGCCGTCACCGCCCTGCGCGCCGCCGGTGACGCCATCTGGGAGGCCCGCGCCCGCAGCGAACGCGCCACCTGCAACCTGGCGCTCGGCTCCATCACCAAGGCGGCCACCGACCTGGCCCGCGCCGAGGAACTCTTCAACGCCACCGGTCAGGAGCTCGAGTCGGCCGACGCCATCGTGCACCGCGGCGTCCTGGCCCTGCGCATCGGCGACCTGCCCGCCTCGCTGCTCTGCTTCGACCAGGCCGCCGAACGTTTCGACCGGCTCGGCACCCCCGATCCCAGTCTCAGCATCGAGCGCTGCGCCGCGCTCCTGGCCGCCGGCCTGCCCCAGGACGCCCTCACCGAGGCCCACGCCGCCCTCGACCGGCTCGACCGCATCCACGGCCAGCCCGTCAAGAAGGCCGAGCTGCTGCTCACCGCCGCCAACTGCGCCCTGGCCGCCCGCCGGCCGGCCGACGCGCTCGACCACGCCGCCGACGCCACCGACCTCTTCGGCCGCCAGCACCGCCACTGGTGGCGGGCGCACGCCCGCCTGGTCAAGGTACGCGCCCAGCTCGCCACCGGCACCACCGACGCCGCCCTGCTGCGGGAAGCCGAGGAGTGCGCCCGCGAACTGGCCGCCCTCTCCTCGCCCGACCTGTCACTCGGCCACCTCATCGCCGGCCGGCTCGCCCTCGCCCTCGGCGACACCGCACGCGCCAGCGGTCACCTCGCCACCGCCGCACGCGGTCGCCGCCGCGGCCCCGCGCTCTCCCGTGCCGCCGCCTGGCTCGCCGAAGCCCTGCGCGCCGAGGCCGGCCACGACTCCGCCCGGCTCATGCGGGCCTGCCGCCGTGGCCTGCGTGTCCTCGACCAGCACCGCGCCACCCTCGGCTCCAGCGAGCTGCGCGCCCAGGCCAGCGCGCACGGCGCCGAGCTCGCCGCGCTCGGCCAGCGGCACGCCCTGCGCCTCGACCGGCCCCGGCTGCTGCTGTCGTGGAGCGAACGCTGGCGCGCCACCGCCCTGGCGGTCCCCGCCGTCCGCCCGCCCGACGACGAACGCCTCCAGGCGGAGCTGGCCGCCATCCGCGCCCTGACCAGCCGCCTGGCCCAGGCCCGCGCCAAGGGCCTGCCCACCGCGCACCTGTCGGCCGAACAGCTCCGCCTGGAGCGGGCCGCCCGCGCCAGGGCCCTGCACGCCCACGGCCACGATCACAGGCATCACCACGCCCACGCTCACGAGGACGCGGCCGCCCCCGGCGTCGACATCGACGCCCTCCTCGACGAGGTCGCGGACGACCGGCTGCTCGAACTCGTGGACGTCGACGGCCACCTGCACGTCCTGGTCTGCGGCTCGGGCACCGTCCGCCGCCATCGCGCGGGACGCACCGAGGAGGCGGCCCGCCACGTCGACCTGGCCCGCTTCAGCCTGTCCCGGCTCGCCCACGGCCGCTCCACCCTGTCACCCGCCGAACTCCTCGCCCAGCTGGAGACCATCGGCCACACCCTCCAGCGCGTCCTGCTCGGCGACGCCGCCCAGCATCTCGGCGACCGGCACGTCGCCATCGTCCCGCCGGGCCGCCTGCACGCCGTCCCCTGGGCGCTGCTCCCCTCGCTACGTCACCGTGCCGTCAGCGTCGCCCCGTCGGCCAGATCCTGGTTGCGCGCCCGCCGCGCCGGCGCCCCCGCCCACGGCCGCGTCGTCCTGGTCCGCGGCCCCGGCCTGGCCTCGCAGGGCGCGGAGGTGCGGGAGGTGACCGCAGGGTACGCCGCTCCCGTCGTCCTCGGCGAAGGCAGCGCGACCGTCGGCCGCATCCTGCGCGCCATGGACGGCGCCCGCCTCACCCACGTCGCCGCGCACGGCACCTTCCGCGCCGACAGCCCGCTGTTCTCCGCCCTGCGCGTCGACGACGGCCCCCTCACGGTCTACGACCTCGAACGGCTCACCCGGGCGCCCCACCAGGTCATCCTGTCGAGCTGCGACTCCGGCCTGACCGCCGCCACCGGCGCGGACGAGCTCCTCGGCCTGGCCAGCTCGCTCATCCAGCTCGGCACCACCGCCATCGTCGCCGGTGTGGTGCTGGTCAACGACCTCGCCGCGGTCCCGCTCATGGTCGCGCTTCACCGGCGGCTCCGTACCGGCGCGGGCCTGGCTACCGCGCTGCGGGACGCCCGCCTGGACACGGCCGGCGATCCCGTCGCCACCGCCACCGGGTGGTCGTTCACCTGCCTCGGCGCCGGCTGACGGCCATGACCCGCCACCCGGATCAACAGGACGGCCGGCCATGAACCTCTCACGGAACCGCTTCATACCCCTTACCGTGTCAACATCGCCCACTGCGGGAATCTCTCTAGAGAACCCCCGAACGGCACCCGGGAGGCGTGCTTGAGCGCAAAGGACGCCGTCGCCATCCTCGCAGCAGCCGCTGTCCTCGCCGCCCTGGTCAACGGCACCAGGCCCACCACCGCCGCCGAAGCCGCCAGCCCGCTCGGCAACGCCAGCGGCACCCTGCCCGGCCTGGCCCCCGTCACCACCGGACCCGACAGGAAAGCCGCCCGCGCGCTCATCAAGGACCTGCGCGTCGCCGCCCGCGGCTCCAGCGCCGGCTACAGACGCACCCGCTACGGCGACAACTGGGCCGACAGCGCCACCGGGGTCCCGTACGCGCGCAACGGCTGCCGTACCCGCGACGACCTCCTCGCCCGCGACGGGCGCAACATCCGCTACCGCAAGGGCTCCACCTGCGAGGTCGTCGCCATGGACCTGCACGACCCCTACACCGGCCAGATCATCGACTGGCACAAGAGCGACGCCGACGAGGTCCAGGTCGACCATGTCGTCCCGCTCGCCTACGGCTGGCGCATGGGCACCCGGCGCTGGAGCATGACCAAACGCGTCGACTTCGCCAACGACCCGCTCAACCTGCTGCCCGTGCTCGGCCGCGCCAACGAGCAGAAGGACGCCTCCGGCCCGTCCGGCTGGCTCCCCCCGCAACGCCGCATCCGCTGTGCCTACGTCACCCGCTTCGCCCAGGTCGCCACGAAGTACGGGCTGCCGGTCACCCGAGCCGACAGGAAGGCCATGCTCACCCAGTGCCGATGACGGCTCAGCGCGGATCGACCCACTCGAAGCCGTTGCGGAAGGTCCGCTCCGCGAGCACCCGCTGCCCGGCCTCGTTCGGGTGGAAGTAGTCCCACCGGCTCACATGTGCCAGCGTGAACGGGTAGGCGAAGACCGCGCCCGCGTCGGTGCGGCACGACGTTCCGAGCGCCGCGCAGGCCCGCGCCGCCTCCCGGTTGTAGGCCATCACCCGTTCCCGCACCCGGGCCCGCCGCTGCCTGTCGGCCGGCTTCACCGACGACGGCCGGGCGAGCATCGTCTGGCAGATCCGGCCCACCGTCCAGAATGTCCGCGCCAGCGGGTTGCCCTTGCCCACCTGCCAGAGCCGGTGCAGGTCGGGGATGCTCGACACGAACACCCGGGCCTGCGGCAACCCGGCCCGCAGCTCCGACAGCGCCTGGTCCAGCCGCCGCCGGTAGACCTCCACCGGGGTCATCTGCCGCTCCTCGAGCTTGCAGGCGTCCTGGGCCCCTATGAGAATCGTCACGTAGTCCGCCTTGGCCCCGACCGCCTGCCGCACCTGGTCCAGCAGGTCCGCGCTCGTCGCGCCCGGCACCGCGAAGGCACGGTTGTGCCCCTCGATCGGCGACCCCAGCCGCAGCAGCCGCAGGTAGTGACTGTTCACGCTCGCGCGATCTCCGGCGGACCATGACCGTGACGGGCAGGACACGTACCAGCCGCAGCTGTTGAATCCCGACGAGATCGAGTCTCCGAGCGCCGCCATGACCTCCGGCACCGGCTCCGGAGCGGCGGCCTGAGCAGTGCCGGAACCGGCGAGGACAACGACGGCGGCCATGAGGGGCCCCAGACGGCGAGCGATCATGGCCCAAAGGTAGGGAGCGCGTCGCCGCCCCACCGTGACCTCGGGGCAACGTCTGCCATCTCAGGACCGACTTCATATCGCCACTTGACGAGCCCCAGCCGATCGGGTTGCACCAAAAGCAGCGCAATATCCGTCCTTATCCGGAAGCATGAACCACAACCGGTCAGACACGGGGGTCCCAGTCGAACGTGTTCAGTTCCCGCATAGAGTGTCTCGGGTGAGTGTCGCGCTCGGAACAACCCGCCCGCTACCGGTTCGCACCACCCCCATCCGCGACCCCGGTAATCTGCTGGCATCCCTCCCCCGGACCGCGCCGTACGCCTGGATCAGGCACGGCGAAGGCCTCGTCGGCTGGGGCCAGGCCGCCCGTGCGGACATTCCCCCAGGCCCGGACCGCTTCGCCTGGGCCCGTGAGTGGCTCGCCGCGGTGTTCGCCGACGCCCACGACGACGACACCGTCCAGATCCCCGGCAGCGGCCCCGTCGCCTTCGGCACGTTCACCTTCGACGAGAACTCCGCCGGCTCCACCCTCGTCGTCCCCCAGACCATCCTCGCCCGCAGGAACGGCCGCGCCTGGCTCACCACCATCGGCGACGCCCCGCACGAGACCTTCACCCCGCTGGTCGACCCGGGGCACATCAGCTACGGCGACGGCAGCCTGACCGCCCCCGCCTGGGAGCACGTCGTGGCCCGCGCCGCCCGCCGCATCCGCCGCGGCGAGCTGGAGAAGGTGGTCCTAGCCCGTGACCTGCTCGCCACCGCCGAGCACCCCATCGACATCCGGCTGCTGCTCCTGCGCCTGGCCCGCCGCTATCCCGAGTGCTACACCTTCTCCGTCGCCGGCCTCGTCGGAGCCACCCCCGAGCTCCTCATCCGCCGCACCGGCCAGGAGATCCAGTCCCTCGTCCTGGCGGGCACCACCCCCCGGGGCACCGGCCCCGCCGACGACCTCAGACGCGGCGCCGCCCTGCTCGCCTCCGCGAAGGACCGGCACGAGCACGAGTGCGCCATCGCCTCCGTCCGGCACACCCTCGCGCCGCTCTGCGCCCAGTTGCACACCCCCGACGAGCCGGAGCTGCTCGTCCTGCCCAACGTCCAGCACCTCGCCAGCCACGTCAGCGGCCGGCTCGCCGACGGCGCCTCGGTCCTCGACGTGGTGGCCGCCATGCATCCCACCGCGGCCGTCGGCGGCACCCCGACCCACAAGGCCATCGACGTCATCCGCGAGCTCGAAGGCATGGACCGCGCGGGTTACGCCGGCCCGGTCGGCTGGATCGACGCCCACGGCGACGGCGAATGGGGCATCGCGCTCAGATCCGGCATCGTGGAAGGCCGCCGGGCCCGCCTGTTCGCCGGGGGCGGCATCATGGGCGACTCCGACCCCGCCTCCGAGCTCGCGGAGGCACAGGCGAAGTTCCGCGTCATGCAGTACGCGCTGGAGGGCTGACGGCCGCTCGCCCCCGAGCGGCCGACCGCACGGTGACCGACCGGCGGCTCACCCCCACGCGGCCGGCTGCGGGTGGCTGAGCCGGTCTCATTGCGGTACGTGTACGTCGCGGCCCAGCTCGACCCTGGCCCGTCCCGCCGTCAACGCGGCCGCCCAGTCCCGGAAGGCGTCCACCTCGTCCACGCCCACCGCCACCACGAAGTCGACCGCCGAGCCGTAGCCGACCTCGCGCACCGCGTAGCGGGAGGCTCTGAGGTCGTTCTCCACCCGTCCGGCCTGGTCGTGGGCCACCGCCACGTGCACCAGCCTGGCGGGCACCATCCTGACCGGCTCCACCCGGTCCAGCGTCTCGGTCACCGCCGAGCCGTAGGCGCGCACCAGGCCGCCCGCGCCCAGCAGGATGCCGCCGAAGTAGCGGGTCACCACCGCGACCACGTGGTCGAAGCCCCGGCCGACCAGCGCCTGCACCATGGGGGTGCCCGCGGTGCCGCCCGGCTCGCCGTCGTCGTCGCCCTTCTGCAGCCCGGCGACGACGTAGGCGGTGCAGTTGTGGCTGGCCGAGGCGTGCAGGCGGCGGCGCTCGGCGATGAACGCGGCGGCCTCCTCCGCGCTCTGCACGGGTGCCAGCGCGCTGACGAAGCGCGAGCGGCGGGCCTCGGTCTCGTGCTCGACGGGGGTCTTCAGGGTGAGGTACGGCGCTGACACCGCATCAGGCTAGCGCCTGCCGGAGTTGCGCCCGCCCAACCGTATGGCGTACGGTACGGCGTACTGACCATGATGGAGGACCAGTTTGAACGACGTCCGGCCCTTCCGGCTCGAAATCGCCCAGGCCGACCTGGACGACCTGCGCACGCGGCTCGACCGGGTGCGCTGGCCCGACGAGGTCCCCGGCCTCGGCTGGCGGTACGGAGTTCCGCTCCCGCACATGAAACGGCTCGTCGGCCACTGGCGCGACGGCTACGACTGGCGGCGCGCCGAGGCCGAGCTCAACCGGCACGACCAGTTCGTGACCGAGATCGACGGCCAGCGGGTGCATCTCCTGCACGTGCGCTCAGCGAATCAGGACGCGCTTCCGCTGCTGATCACGCACGGCTGGCCGAGCAGCCCGGTGGAGTACCTCGACGTGATCGAGCCGCTCAGCCGCGACTTCCACCTCGTCATCCCGTCCCTGCCCGGCTACGGCCTGTCCGGCCCCACCACGGAGACGGGCTGGGGCTCCACCCGCATCGCCAAGGCGTGGCTGGAGCTCATGACCAGGCTCGGCTACGACCGCTTCGGCGTGCAGGGCGGCGACTGGGGCAGCTGGATCTCCCGCGAGGTCGGCGTGCTCGCCCCCGAGCGGGTCGCCGGGATGCACGGCAACGGCATCATCTGCTTCCCCATCGGGGCCTCCGGCGAGCTCGACGGCCTGACCGAGACCGAGCAGGAGCGCCTGGCCTTCCGCGACGCCTATCTGACCGAGCAGTACGGCTACAAGCTCATCCAGTCGGCCAGGCCGCAGACCTTCGCCTACGGCATGACCGACTCCCCCGTGGCCCTGCTGTCCTGGTTCGCGAGCGTCTATCACGAATGGAGCGACAGGGAGATCGACCCCGACCGCCTGCTCACCACCACGATGCTCTACTGGCTGACCGGCACCGCCGGCTCGGCCGCCCGCTCCTTCGTCGAGACGCCCGACACCGACCAGGACACCAGCGTCGAGTGGGAGCTCACGGCGGCCACCGTGCCGACCTCGATCTCCGTCTTCCCCAAGGACATCCTGCGCCCCATCCGCCGCTTCGCCGAACGGGACAACAACATCGTCGGCTGGGTGGAGCACGAGCGCGGCGGCACGTTCGCGGCGCTGGAGGAGCCGGAGGCGTTCGTCACCGACGTCCGCGCCTTCTTCACCGGCCGCTGACCCTGCCACCCCGTCCGATCGACCCCGTAGGGGGGCGGGTCCTCACTCTCGTTCCAGCTCGTGGGCGAGTTCCTCCAGTTCCGCGTCGCCGGCCATCAGGGAGGTGAGCTTCTCGCGGGTGATGTCGGCCTTGGCGTACTCGCCCATGCTCGTCCCCCGGTTCAGCAGCAGGAACCGGTCGCCCACGGGGTAGGCGTGGTGCGGGTTGTGCGTGATGAACACCACGCCGAGCCCTCGGTCGCGGGCTCGGGCGATGTAGCGCAGCACCACCCCGGCCTGCTTGACGCCGAGGGCCGAGGTCGGCTCGTCCAGGATGAGCACGCGGGCACCGAAGTAGACCGCCCTGGCGATCGCCACCGACTGCCGCTCACCGCCCGACAGGGTGCCGACCGGCTGGTCCACGTCCCGGATGTCGATGCCCATGGCGCGCAGTTCCTCGCCGGCGACCCGCTTGGCGGTGCGCACGTCGAAGGCGGCGGCGAGCAGGCCCTTGCGCGGCTCCGAGCCGAGGAAGAAGTTCCGCCAGACCGACATCAGCGGGATCATCGCCAGGTCCTGGTAGACGGTGGCGATGCCGCGGTCGAGCGCGTCCCTGGGACTGCTCAGCCGGACCTCCGCGCCGTCCACGAGCAGGGTCCCGGTGTCATGCTGGTGCACGCCCGCGAGGATCTTGATGAGGGTGGACTTGCCCGCGCCGTTGTCACCGAGCACGCAGGTGACCCGGCCCGCCTCCACCCCCATCGACACCTCGCGCAACGCCAGCACCGAGCCGAACGACTTGCCGATGTCCCGGGTCTCGAGTATCAATGCTTCACCTCCTCGGCATAGCGCCTGACCAGGCGATTGGCCAGCGTGGCCAGCAGCAGCATGGCCCCCAGGAAGAACTTGAACCAGTCGGCGTCCCAGCCCAGGAAGACGATGCCCTTGTCGGCCATGCCGAAGATCACCGCGCCGATGGCCGCGCCGATCGCGGAGCCGTACCCGCCCGTGAGCAGGCAGCCGCCGATCACGGCGGCGATGATGTAGATGAACTCCTGCCCGATGCCGATGTTGGCCTGCACGGACGTGTAGCGCAGCGCCATGATCGAGCCGACCAGCCAGGCCGCGACCGCCGTCGTCATGAACAGCGCGATCTTCGTCCGGGCGGCCGGCACCCCGACCGCCCGCGCGGCCGGCTCGCTGCCGCCGACCGCGAAGATCCAGTTGCCCACCCGTGAGCGCATCAGCACCCAGGTGGCCAGCGCGGTGACCAGCAGCCACCACAGGATCGCCACCCGGAAGGAGGTGCCGCCGATCTGGATCGTGCCCGCGAAGACGGTCCGCGCCGCCTCGAAGCCCTCCGACCTGCGCAGCCCGCTGACCTGTACGGTGCCGGTCAGCGCCTTGGTGACACCGAGGTTGACACCCTGCAGCATGAGGAAGGTGCCGAGCGTCACGATGAAGCTGGGCAGCCGCGTCCTGGTCACGATCAGGCCGTTGAGCAGCCCGACGCCGAGCGCCACGACGAGGCTGACGAACATGGCCAGCCACACGTTCAGGCCGTAGCGGGTGGCCAGGGTGACCAGGATGAGCCCGGTCGTGCCGGTCAGCACACCCGCCGACAGGTCGAACTCGCCGCCGATCATCAGCAGGGCGATGGCCACCGCCATGATGCCGAGGGTGGCGGCCGGGTCCAGCCAGTTCGCGATGCCCTCGGATGACCTGAACACCGCCGACTGGGTCGCGAAGAAGGTGAAAACCACCACCGCCCCGACGACCGCGCCCAGTTCGGGCCGGATCAGCAGGCGGCGCAGCAGCCCCACCCGCGCGAGCCGCTCGTCGGCGGCGGCGGCCGTCACGGTGCCTCCCTGCTCATCACGGCGCCTCCCCGCTCATCGCGTGCCCGCCTCGGCCATCTTGGCGACCTGCTCGGCGTTGTCCTTGGTGACGAAGCCGGGCCCGGTGTTGACGGGCAGGCCGCCGCCGACGGTGTTGAGGTTGTTCTTGTACAGGTGGAGGAAGGTGATGGGCAGGTAGCCCTGCAGATACTGCTGCTGGTCGACGGCGAACAGGATCTCGTCGCCCTGGATGGCGGTGACCACGTCGGCCGACAGGTCGAAGGTGGCCAGCTTGGCCTGTGAGCCGGCGTCGGCGATGGCGTCCCTGGCGGCGACCGCGACCGCGGGGTTGAGCGCGAGCACGCCGTTGACGGCCTTGTCGGTCTGGAGCTTCGCGGTGACTTTGGAGCTCACGTCGGCCAGGTTGCTCACGTCCACCTGCAGCCGCTCGACGGTGCCGCCGAGCGTCTCCTCGGCGCCCTTGCAGCGCTGGTCGAGGCCGATGTTGCCGGCCTCGTGGATGACGCACAGCAGCTTGGTGACGCCGGCCGCCTTGAGCTGCTCGCCCGCGCCGCGTCCGGCCACGTCCTCGGACTGGCCGACGTGCGTGATCGCGCCGAGCTCCTTGGCGGAATCGGCGCCGGAGTTGATGGTGACGACGGGGATCTTCGCGGCGACGGCCTTGCCGATGGCCTCGCGCAGCGCGTCGGGGTTGGCCATGGAGACCACGATGCCGTCGACCTTGCTGGAGACCGCCTGGTCGATGAGCTGCGACTGCTTGGCGGGGTCGCCGTCGCCCTGGTAGGTGACCTGCGCGCCGTACTCCGTGCCCGCGGCCTCGGCGCCGTTCTTGACGACGTCCCAGAAGGAGTCGCCCGGCGCGCCGTGGGTGATCACGGCGTAGGTGCCGGCGCCCGTCGCGGCCGGGGCCGAGCCCTCCGCGGGGGCACTCTGCGGGGTCTGTTCGCCCGGGGAGGAGCACCCGCCCAACGCCAGGACGCTCATCATGGCCAGCACCACCGGAATTCGTCTCATCCGACACCTCCAAGAGCAACGGGCTGCCCCCGGTTGTACCTCAATATCATCTGTATGTATAGACATGCGGACTAATGACGACGTCACGCACCTGGCGGAGGTTGCGGATGAGGCTCATGGAAAGCCCCATCCCCTCTCACAGGTCGGCCGGGCATAGGAGGCACGGTGACACCCGACTCGTTCGCCCACATCTCAGCCGGATCGCTGTACGGGACAGACCGGCGTTCTGCGGGCGTTCTACAACGTGTGCAAGCACCGGGCGCACGAACTTCTGTCCGGCTCTGAGGCCCGGCGCGGCATCGTGTCCCGTAAAAGAACAGCCGATTCGCTGCCAGGTGAACCGGTGTCCGCCTCGATCAGAACGGTCGTTTCTGTTGCTCGATGTACTGCTTGAGTACGGTCAGCGGGGGGCCGCCGACCGAGGCGGCGAAGTAGGAGCCAGACCAGAAACGGTCACCCGTCTGGTGGTCGCGGACGTGGGCGCCGAACTCTTTGCGGAGCATCCGAGCCGATACCCCCTTCAGTGAGTTGACCAGTTTGGACAGGGCGACTTTGGGCGGATAGTGGACCAGCAGGTGGACGTGGTCGTCCTCGCCGTTGAACTCGCGGAGTACGACCTCGAAGTCGGCGCACACCTCGCGCATGATCTCCTCGCAGCGGGACAGCATCGGGCCGGTGAGGGCTCCCCGCCAGTATTTGGTGAGGAATACCAAATGGGCATGAAGGTGGCATTCGACGTGTCGTCCGGCGCGGACGTCGGGGTTCGGTTCCCATCTCGGTGACATGAACCAAATGATATGATCACGGTGTGCAGAAGGTGAAGCAAGCGCGGGCGCAGGTGGCCCGTCTGGAGTTGAGCGCGGCCCAGGCGGCGGTGCTGGAGGGCCAGGCGCACACCGCCCGCGCGCTGTGGAACCTGCTGCACGCGTACGTCACCTTCCGGCAGGGCCGCCTCGCGACCCTGAAGCAATGCGACGACGCGATCCGGACCGCCCGGCGTGAGATCGACTGGATGCGCCAACTGCCCGCCCAGGCGGCTCAGGCGGTGCTGAAGACCTACCGGCAGGCGTGGGCGAACTTCTTCAACCCTGACCATCCCGCTGGCCGTCCGACGTTCAAGGCCCGGCTCCGATCCCGCCCGGCCGTCGATGTGCCCCAGGCCCGCGACCTGCAGATCAAGCGCATCAACCGGCGGTGGGGCGCGGTCAACCTGCCCAAGGCCGGGCGGGTGCGGTTCCGCTGGACCAGGGACCTGCCCGGCGTCACCCAGGGCGGCCCGGCCGGGCGGATCACCGGAGCCCGGCTGGTCAAGGACGCCTTCGGCTGGCAGATCGTGTTCCGCACCGAGATCACCAAGGCCGTCCCGATCGCCGGTACCCATCCCGGTCCGCCTGTGGGGATCGACCGGGGCATCACCGTCGCCTTGGCGCTGTCGGACCAGACCACACGCGAGCACGGCCCCTGGCTGAGCGGCGGTGAGCGCGAACACCTGCGCCGCCTGGAGAAGAAATCCGCCCGCCAGCGCGCCACCCACACCCACGGACAGCCGACCTCTCATCGGCTGGCCCGCACCTATGACCAGATGGCCAGGCTCCGCGCGACAGCCAAGCGCCGAGCCGTCGACTGGCAGCACCAGACCACCACCGAACTCGCCGCCACCTTCAGCATGATCGTGGTGGAAGACCTGAAGATCATCAACATGGTCCGCTCCGCCAAGGGCACGATCGAACGACCTGGCCGCAACGTGCGGCAGAAGGCCGGGCTGAACCGTGCCATCACCGGCCAGGCGTGGGGCCGCACGGTCACCCTGCTGGAGTACAAGACCCGTGACCGCGGCGGGCAGGTGGCGAAGGTTTCCCCGGCGGGCACCTCGCAGACCTGCCACCGGTGCGGGCACCGGGATCCGGCCGCCCGTGACGGCACCCGGTTCTCGTGCACCGACCTGGCGTGCGGGTGGATCGGCCATGCCGACACCAACGCCGCGATCAACATACGCAACGCCGCAGGAACTGCGGTGTCAGGACGTGGAGACCACGGGGCTACCCGGTCCGCGAAGCGTCAACCCCCGCGCGCCGCCTAACCCGCGACGCGACGGGAGAATCTCCGGCCTTCCGGCCGGAGAGGAGTTCAATCCAGCCACATGGCCCAGGGGGGCCACCCCTGGCCCGCCCCCGCGTTCACCCAGGGCAAGATCGTTTACGACTCGGACGGGTCCGGGCTGTCGGAGCATGCGGTCCACCATTTTCATGGCCTGATCCTCAAGGCCTACCGGCAGGAGCTCGCCTGTTCCTAGTAGAACGGAATTATACGTTCCCGTATGCTGTGACCATGACCACTGCACCCATGAGCGGCCGCAAGGCCCAGGCCGCGCGGAACGACGAGTTGATCCTCGCGGCGGCGCGCGCCGTCTTCACCGCCGACCCGGGCGCCCCCATCGCGGCCGTGGCCGAGCGGGCGGGCGTCGGGATCAGCGCCCTCTACCGGCGTTACCCCAGTAAGGAGGCCCTGCTGCAGAAGCTCTGCGGCGACGGGCTCCAGCTCTACATCGCCGTCTCGGAGCAGGCGATGCGGGACCATGACGACCCGTGGGAGGAGTTCGCCGGCTACATGCGCGGGATCGTCGACGCCGACACCAACTCGCTCACGATCAAGCTGGCGGGCACCTTCCATCCCACGCAGGAGCTCTACCAGTACGCCACCAGGGCCTCCGAGCTGGCGACCCGGCTCCACGCGCGGGCGGTCGAGGCGGGCGTGCTCCGGCCGGACGTCACGACCGCCGACATAGCCCTGATGTTCGAGCAGCTCGCCTCGATGCGGCTGGGCGACGAGCAGCGGACCGGTGAGCTCCGCCACCGTTACCTGGCGCTGATGCTCGACTCCCTGCGGCAGCCGCCCGCCCACCGCCCGCTGCCGGGCCCCGCTCCGGAGGACGTGGAGCTGTCGGGCCGCTGGACCCCCGGGAGTTAGGCGCCGTCGGCCAGTCGCGTGAACAGGGCCAGCGTACGGCGTGCCCTGGCCACGATCGGGGCGTCCACGAACCTGCCGTCCGGCAGGGCGAGGGCGCCCGCTCCCGCGACCTCCGCCGCCTGGACGATCTCCGCGGCCTTGACCGCCTCCTCCTCCGTCGGCCGGAAGGCCGCCCTGATCAGCGGGATCTGCCGCGGATGGATGGCGGTCCTGCCGAACATGCCCAGCGCCCGGCCCGCCGCGCACGAGGCCATCAGCCCGGTCTCGTCCCGCAGGTCAGGGTAGACGGCCATGGGCACCGGCGGCAGTCCCGCCGCCGCGGCGGCGAGCACGGCCTGCAGCCTGAGGTGGGTCACGGCGCTCTCGCCGGTGATGGACAGCTCGGCGGCCAGGTCCTGCTCGCCGAGCGCGATCCCGTCGACACACGGGTGGGCGGCGATGGCCCGCGCGTCCATGATCCCGGCGGCCGACTCCAGCAGCGCGTACGCCCGCACGCCGAACCTCTCCAGCAGGTCCAGCGTGCCGGCCGACTCGACCTTGGGCAGTCGTACGGCGTCGGCCAGCGCGCCGAGCGCGTCCAGGTCGTCCAGCCCGCGCTGGGTGGCCACATCGTTGACCCGCACGTGGACGGGCGTCCGCTCACGGGCCGCCGCCGGCCGTTCGCGCAGGAAGGCGGCGGCGTGCTCGCGGGCCTCCTCCTTGCGGGCGGGCGCGACCGCGTCCTCAAGGTCGATGATGACCACGTCGGCGCCGGAGCCGACCGCCTTGGCGAACCGCTCGGGCCGGTCGCCGGGCACGTACAGCCAGGTGACGGGGAGGTTCACGCGATCACCCCGCTGTCGCGCAGCGCGGCGATCCGCTCGGGGGTGTAGGTCAGCTCGCCGAGCACCTCGTCGGTGTCGCGGCCGAGGACCCGCCCGGACCAGCGGACCTCACCCGGCGTCTCCGACAGGCGGAACAGCACGTTCTGCATGGTGACCGAGCCGAGCTCCTCGTCGGGCACCTCGACGAAGGTGCCGAGGGCCGCGTACTGCGGATCCCGCGCGATGTCGGTCACGTCGTAGATGGGGGCGACGGCGGCCTGCACCTCCACGAAGCGGGCGATGACCTCCTCGGCGTCCCGTTCGGCGATCCAGGCGGCGACGGCCTCGTCCAGCTCGTCGGCGTGCCGCACCCGGCCGCTGCCACTGCTGAACCAGGGCTGCTCGACCAGGTCGGCGCGGCCCACCAGGGTGACCACCCGCTCGGCGATGGGCTGGGCGCTGGTGGAGACGGCCAGCCAGCGGCCGTCACGGGTGCGGTAGGTGTTGCGCGGCGCGTTGCTGCTGGAGCGGTTGCCGGTGCGCTCCGGCACCACGCCGAGGGCCTTGTACGCGGTCATCTGCGGGCCGAGCAGGCCGACGATGGGCTCGATGATCGCCATGTCGATGACCTGGCCGCGCCCGGTCCGCTCACGGGCGTGCAGGGCGACCATGACGGCGTAGGACATGGCCAGGCCGGCGATGCCGTCGGCCAGGGCCAGCGGCGGCAGCGTCGGCGGCCCGTCCGGCTGGCCGGTCATCGCGGCGAACCCGCTCATCGCCTCGGCGAGGGTGCCGAATCCGGGCTGCCTCGCCATCGGGCCGGACTGCCCGAAACCGGTCATCCGCGCCACGATCAGCCGCGGGTTGAGCTCCATCAGGTCGGCGGGCGCCAGGCCCCAGCGCTCCAGCGTGCCGGGGCGGAAGTTCTCCACGAGCACGTCGGACCGCTCCGCCAAGAGGCGCAGGATCTCCTGCCCCTCCTCGCGCGACAGGTCGACGGCCGCCGCGCGCTTGTTGCGCGACAGCGACTTCCACCACAGCCCCACGCCGTCCACCGAGGCGCCGTGCCCGCGTGACGGGTCGCCGCGCCGGGGGTGTTCGATCTTGATCACGTCGGCGCCGAAGTCGCCGAGCATCATCGCGGCCGAGGGTCCGGCGAACAGCGTCGCGGCGTCGATGACCCTGAGGTCGGCGAGGCTTGTCATAGTTATGCAACTTATAAGAAATATGTCATAGGTCAACTTTGGGAGACACTAGGAGTCATGACCAGCCAGCCGCGGCCGCCCATGAGCAAGGCCGAGTACGTCTACAGCGTCCTGCTGGACGAGATCCGCACGGCCCAGATCCCCGGCGGCACCGCCCTGCGCGCCGGAGCCGTCGCCCGGCGGCTGGGCGTCTCGGTCACCCCGGTGCGCGAGGCGCTGCGCAGGCTGGAGAAGGACCGGCTGATCAGTTACGAGGCCCACCACGGCGCGACCGTGGTCGACCTCGGCGACGACGCGCTGGAGGAGTTCTACGGGCTGCGCGCGGTGGTCGAGGGCCTCGGCGCGCGGCTGGCGGCGGCCCGGATCACCGGCGAGGAGCTGGCCCGGCTGCACGAGCTGCACGCCGCGATGGTCCGCGACGCCGAGGAGGGCGGCAACGACCGGCTCGGCGAGCAGAGCAGGCACTTCCACCTGCGCATCGCCGACATCGGCGGGCCCGCCTTCCTCGGCCAGCACGCCAGGGCGGTGCGCAACAGCTTCCCGGTGCCCGCCGCCGCGTCGCTGTGGCTGGACCCGGCCCAGGTCCGACGGCAGCTCGACGCGCACGCGGGGATCCTGGCCGCCCTGGCCGGAGGCGACGGCACGCGGGCCGAGCTGCTGATGATCGAGCACGTCCGGCAGGCCGGCGACTATCGCAAGCAGCACGGACCCGCTGGCAGGATGACCTCATGATCAAGGGCATCCTGTTCGACCTCGACGGCACCCTGCTCGATCACCGCGCCGCCGCCGACGCCGGGATCACCGCCTGGGTGTCGGCCCGCGCGCCGGGCCACCCCCGGCTCGGCGAGGCGGCCGGGCTCTGGGCCGCGCTGGAAGGGCCGCACCTGGAGGCGTGGCACGCGGGCGAGTGCTCGTGGGAGGAGCAGCGCCGCCGCCGCATGCGGGCGCTCTGCCGGGAGCTGGCGCTGGAGACGCCCGGCGACCTGGACGCCGCCTTCGCCGCGTTCGCCGCCCACTACCGCGACGGGTGGACCGCCTTTCCCGACGCGGCGGACGCCGTGGCCGCCCTCGGCGGGTTCCGGCTGGGCGTGCTCACCAACGGCATCCAGGAGATGCAGGAGGCGAAGGTACGCGCGATCGGGCTGGCCGGGCTGGTCGGCCCCGTGCTGACGGGCGAGGTGCTGGACGGCTGCTACAAACCGGTCCCCGCCTGCTACACCGGCGCGGCCGCCGCTCTCGGGCTGACTCCCGGGGAGGTGCTGCTGGTGGGCGACGACGTGGACAAGGACGTCACCGGTCCGGCCGCCGCCGGGATGCGCTCGGTCTGGCTGGACAGGCTCGGCGTCGAGGCCGCTCCACCGGGCTTCCCGAGGATCACCACCCTGGCCGAGCTCCCCCCGCTGGTCGGCCGCGCCTGAGCACCGGCCGGAATCAGCCGGGCAGCACCTCGGCCAGTGCCGATCCCTGCAGGTCGAAGCCGCCCACGTGGGCCAGGTAATCGCCCTTGACCAGCGGGTCGCCCCGATAGACGCCGCCGGCCTGCCGCACCAGCAGGGCCCCGGCCGCCACGTCCCACGGGTGGGAGCGGGTGCCGTAGGCGGCGTCCGACCACCCGGCGGCGACGTGGGCGAGCTTCAGCGCGGCACTGCCGGGCCGGCGCACGGCGGAGAAGGAGTCGACGAAGCGGCCGTAGCGGCGCAGCGCCTCCTCCCCCTCGGCCTCCAGGTCGAGCGGCGTCGGATAGCTGGACAGCAGCATGGCCTCACGGTCACGGGCGGCCCCCTTGCTGCGGATCGGGCTGCCGTTGCACCAGGCCCCCTCGGTGGAGGCGGTGAACTCGTCCTCGCGTACCGGGTCGTACACCACGCCCGCGACCAGTTCGCCGCGCACGGCGGCGGCGATGGAGACGCAGAAGAACGGCAGGCCGGCGGCGAAGTTGGCGGTGCCGTCGATCGGGTCGACGTACCAGCACAGGTCGCCCGAGCCGGTCTCGCCGCCCTCCTCCCCCACGATGGCGCTGTCGGGCCACCGCGCGGTGATGACGGCGCGGATGGTCTCCTCCGCGGCCCGGTCGTGCTCGGTCACCGGGTCGTGGAAGTCACGTTTGGTGGTGATCTGCGGCCGGGACCTGAAGGCCTCGCGCAGCCGGGGGCCCACGGCCCTGGCCGCTTCGGTGGCGGTGTCCAGCAGTCCGGTCATGTCCATGCGTTCCCCCAGTGAGCTCGCCGGCGGCCCTTCATCCGGGATGACTATGACAGGACATAGTTACCTCAGGATGAACAAGCGACACGACCTGAAGCTTAACAAGTGCTATTTGTCAGGACATTCTGACCTCGGATAATCTGATCAGCATGACCGCGAATCTGGCGATCGACCTGGACCGATCCAGCCCCGTGCCGCTCTACTTCCAGGTGGCCGAGCAGATCGCCGAAGCCATCCGGCGCGGCGACCTGACCCCCGGCTCCCGGCTGGACAACGAGATCCTGCTCGCCGACAAACTGGGGCTGTCCAGGCCCACGATTCGCCAGGCGATCCAATACCTCGTCGACAAGGGCCTGCTGGTCCGCAAGCGCGGCGTCGGCACCCAGGTGGTGCACGGGCAGGTCAAACGCTCGGTGGAGCTGACCAGCCTCTACGACGACCTGCGCCGCTCCGGCCAGGAGCCGGCCACCCAGGTGCTCACGCTGGAGCCGCGCCAGGTCGAGGAGGCGATCGCCGCGATCCTCGGCGTCGAGCCCGGCACCGACGTCCTCTACCTGGAACGGCTGCGCTTCGCCGCGGGCGAGCCGCTGGCCGTGCTGCACAACTGGCTGCCGCTGGGGCTGGCCCAGCTCACCGCCGCCGACCTCGAAGGCCGTGGCCTGTACGAGCTGCTGCGCGGCTCCGGCGTGCGGATGCGCGTCGCCAATCAGCGCATCGGCGCCCGAGCCGCCACCCAGACCGAGGCGAAACTGCTGGAGGAGCGGCGCGGTGCCCCCCTGCTGACCATGATCCGCACCACCTACGACGACCAGGGCCGGGCCGTCGAGCACGGCTCGCACATCTACCGGGCCTCCCACTACTCCCTGGAGGTCACCCTCATCGAGCGCTGACCCGCCGGGAACGAGACTCCCGTATCTTCCGGCGAACCGACGGTCTGTCCGGCTACACTCCAGCTTGGAAGCAAGCAGTCGCAGATGGCTTCACCGTGCCGCCCGAACCCCGCGTCACACATTCCTCGCGCCGACCGCTCGGATCCGCCACGCCCGTGGGGGCACGGTGTGGCGCGCCCGGGACCGGCGCTTCTTACGGCTTTGGGGACGGCATCCGGGCTATGGCACCACTTCACCTGACGACCAGGGACCACGCTGACACCGTGGCGGACACTGCGGCTGCCACGGCGGTCGGCACCGTGACCGTCTCGGTCGCCGGCGAGCTCGACATCGCCACCGTCGACGTGCTGCGCACCCACCTGCTCCAGGTCCTCGAACGGGCCGGCGGCGAGGTGGTGCTGGAGCTGAGCGGGCTGTCGTTCATCGACGCGGCCGGGCTCGGCGCGCTGGTCGCCCTGCGCGGGCAGGCCCGGCTGCACCGCACGGAACTGCTCCTGGCCGGCGTCCCCGCGCCGATGGCGCGGCTGCTGCGGATCACCGGCCTGGACGGCCACTTCCTCACCCTGAGGCGGCAGAGTCCCGGGAGTCCTGAAGGAAGGCCGTGATCGCCGCCTCGGTGGCGTCGCGCAGCCGCGCGTGCACCACCGCGTTCGCCGCGCGGTCGGTGCGCACCTCCACCACTCTCGGCCCCTCGCCGCGCAGCGCCTTGGACAGCTCGGACGGGTCCTGCACCTGCGTGTACGGGGTGCCGGTCGCGGCGGTGGCGTAACCGAGGTCCACGCCGTGCGGCGTGCCGAAGACGCGCTCGAACGGGTCGCGCAGCGCCGCCTGGGGCAGCAGCGAGAAGATGCCGCCCCCGTCGTTGTTGACCACCACCAGGCACAGGTCCGGCCGGGGCTCCCGGGGGCCGAGGATCAGGCCGTTCTGGTCGTGCAGGAACGACAGGTCGCCCATGAGCGCGTAGGCGGGCCCGTTGTGCGCCAGCGCCGCGCCCATGGCCGTGGACACCAGCCCGTCGATGCCGGAGGCGCCGCGGTTGGCCAGCAGCTTGAGCCCGCGCCGGGGCCGCATCGCCTGGTCCAGGTCCCTGATCGGCATCGAGGAGCCGCAGAACAGCAAGGCGTTGTTGGGCAGCATGTCCACCAGGTCGCGGGCCAGCCGGGGCTCGCTCAGCCCCGAGGTGTCCAGCACCTCGTCCAGCGCCGCCCTGGCGGCCGCGTCGGCCTGCCGCCAGGAGTGCAGCCAGCTGTCGTCGCCCGAGGCCACCGGGATCTCCACCGCCTGCGCCACCTGGCTGGCCGAGCGGGTCGGGTCGGGCCAGCGGTCCAGGTCGGGAGCGACCACGATGTGCTCGTCGGCACGCTCCAGCCAGGACAGCAACGGCCGGGACAGGCCGGGACGGCCCAGGGTGACCACCACGTCCGGCCGGTAGGCGCCGGCGAAGTCCGGTACGCCTAGCAGGTGGTGGTAGGTGGAGATGGCGTGGTCGCCGTAACGGGCGCCGCCGTTCGGCTCCGACAGCACCGGCCAGCCCGCCATGCCGGCCGCGGCGACGTACCGGCGTACGTTCGGCGCGCCGTCGCCGACCACGAGCACGCCGCGCCGGGTGGCCGGGATGTGCAGGGCGATGGGCGGCGGCGCGACCCGGGAGCGGACCCACGGCCCGCCGGCGCGGCCGTCCAGCGGCTCGCACCACGAGAGGTCACCGTCGGGGATCAGCGGCTCCCTGAAGGGCACGTTCAGGTGCACCGGGCCCGGATCGTCGGGGCCGACGGCGCGCTGGTAGGCGCGGCAGGCCAGCGATCGCCAGTAGGCCACCTGGCCGGGCCGGTCCTCGGGCGTGCCGATCTCGGCGAACCAGCGGACCGTCGAGCCGTACAGCTTGAGCTGGTCGATCGTCTGGTTGGCGCCGGTGCCGCGCAGCTCGGGCGGGCGGTCGGCGGTGAGCACGAGCAGCGGCACGCCGGACTCGCTCGCCTCGATGACGGCGGGGTGGAAGTTGGCGGCGGCGGTGCCGGAGGAGCAGATCAGCGCGACGGGCCGCTCCGCCCGCCTGGCCAGCCCGAGCGCCAGGAAGGACGCCGAGCGCTCGTCGATCCGGACGTGCAGCCGCACCCGTGACTCGGCGTGCAGCGCCAGCGCCAGGGGGGCGGAGCGGGAGCCGGGCGCGATCACGACGTCGGTGAGGCCGCAGCGCACCAGCTCGTCGACCAGGACCGTGGCCAGCGCGGTAGCGGGATTCACAGTGACGCCTCCTGCATCCGGCGTAGCCACGACGGAGAATCAATCTCAAATCTCGACATATCCGACAAATGCTGAAAATTCACCTCAGGATGACGTACGGCGAGCATCCCGTCCAGGGGCACCAGCGAATCCTCCACCACATCGCCCGACAACAGCGCCATCGTCGCGAGCCCGCACGCGTACGGCAGCTCCGGCAGCGCGGCGGCCAGCGCCAGCCCCGCCGCCAGCCCCACGGAGGTCTCCACGGCGCTCGACACCACGGCCGGCAGCCCGCACGCCTCCACCACCCGCAGCGCCGCCCGCACGCCGCCCAGCGGCTGCACCTTGACCACCGCGATGTCGGCCGCCTCGGCGGCCCGCACCCGCAGCGGATCCTCGGCCCGCCGGATGGACTCGTCGGCCGCCACGGGCACGTCGCAGGCCCGCCGCACCGCCGCCAGCTCCGCCAGCGTGGCGCAGGGCTGCTCGACGTACTCCAGGTCGAACCGGTCGAGCTCCTTGAGCCGCCGGACCGCCTCGTCCACCTCCCAGGCGCCGTTGACGTCCACGCGCAGCCTGCCGGACGGGCCGAGCGCGTCACGCACGGCCTCCACCCTGGCCAGGTCCTCGGCGAAACCCTGCCCGCGCTCGGCCACCTTGACCTTGGCCGTGCCGCAGCCGGAGCGCCGGACGATCTCGTGGGCCTGCTCGGGCCCGACGGCGGGCACGGTGGCGTTGACCGGGACCGCGTCGCGGACCGGCGCGGGCCATCCCTCGAAGGCGGCCTCGCGCGCGCACGCGAGCCACCGGGCGCATTCGCGCGGCCCGTACTCGGGGAACGGCGAGAACTCGCCCCATCCCGCCGGCCCGTGCAGCAGCACCCCTTCTCTGAAGGTCTGTCCCCGGAACCTGGTGCGCATCGGAATCCGGAAAACCACGGGAGAACGCGTCACGACCCTCCCTGCGCCGCTGCCCGATCTGACGCCATTAACCTTACGAGCATGTGGAGGAACCCGTCGCATCCGGACCGTCCGCTGCACGCCGTGGTGCAGCCGGCGGGCCCCCGGTTGTTCGCCGCGATCCGCGACGCGCTGTCCGGCGACGGACCCGCCGTGCTGCCTCTGACCCCCGGTCAGGAGGGCGCCGCGCTCGCGGCGCTGCGCCCCACCCACGTGGACGGTGTACGACGGGCGGACGGTGCCGGCGTGCCCGGTGACGTGGCGGTCGTCATCGCCACCAGCGGCAGCACGGGCACCCCCAAGGGCGTGATGCTCTCGGCGAGCGCCCTGCGCGCCTCCGCGGCCGCTTCGCTGCGCCGGGTGGAGGCGGCCAAGGGCGAGCGGTGGCTGTGCTGCCTGCCCGTCTCCCACGTGTCCGGCCTGCAGGTGCTGGTCCGATCGCTGCTCAGCGAGAGCGAGCCGGTGATGCACGAGCGCTTCGATCCCGAGGCGGTGCTGGAGTCGGGCGCCGCGCACGTCTCGCTGGTCCCGACGCAGTTGCACCGGCTGGTCGGGCTCCGGGCGGACCTGTCGCGGTTCCGCACCGTCCTGCTCGGCGGCGCGGCGCCCCGGCCGGGGCTGCTGGCGGAGGCCGCGGCGCTCGGTGCCCGGGTGGTCACGACGTACGGGATGAGCGAGACCAGCGGCGGGTGCGTGTACGACGGCCGCCCCCTTTACAATGTAGATTGCAAAATCGGCGACGACGGCAGGATCCGCCTGGCCGGGCCCGTGCTGTTCTCCGGCTACCGCTTCGGCGGCGAGCCGCCCCTGGACGGCGGCTGGTTCGTCACCTCCGACCTCGGCGAACTGTCCGGCGGCAGGCTCCGCGTCCTCGGCAGGGCCGACGACGTCATCAACACCGGCGGCGAGAAGGTGGTGGCCGCCACCGTGGCGGCCGTGCTCGGCGCCCACCCCGGGATCGCCGAGGTGGCGGTGGTGGGCCGGCCGGACCCCGAGTGGGGCGAGGCCGTGGTGGCCGTCGCGGTCCCCGCCGACCCGGCCAATCCGCCCACGTTGTCCCAGCTCCGGGCCTACTGCGCCGATCGGCTGCCGCCCTTCGCCGCGCCACGGGAGTTGCGCCTGATGCCCCGCTTGCCCTTGCTGGCAAATGGGAAAACAGATCTCATGCGGCTAAAGTCCGGAACCTGATGACTTGTTGGATGCGTCATAGTGGGGAGAAGGAGGGAGCCTCATGAACCAGTCCCGCAAGACGTGGGCCTCTGCGGCGGTTGTCGGCGTGATCCTCGTCGGCGGCGTCTCGGTCGCGGCGGCCGCCTCGGCGGGCAGGCTCGACCAGGCCCGGGAGACCAGGGCCGTGGTGCAGGAGGACCCCACGTTCAGCCCGCCGCCGACCCCGGACGCCACCGACCGCGTCGAGGACGGCATCGTGGTCTCCGAGCAGCTCGAGTCCGACCCGGACGGAGTCGTCGGCTACTGGACGGACGACCGTCTGCAGGAGGCGCAGCCGATGCCGATGCCCGAGGTGAAGCCGGGCGAGCTCGTCCTGCCCGAGTAGGACCGTCAGGGCGGGCCGCATGGGGGGTTCCGCCCTTTTTTCCACCTCACGGGAACAAATAACGGCCGACGGCGTTATGGATACTGGTGAGTCGCGCGGCCGGACGGGCCGCCCCACCATGAAACCCGCCTAGATCGTTTCCGCTCCGTATGGAGGAGGTGTCCTCATGCCCCGAACCGCCGTGGCGACCGCGACCCCGCCCGCAGACCTCGAGCAGCTCATTGACCGAGGGCGAAACCAAGGTCACCTTTCTCTGGCAGAGCTGCGTGACGCATTCGCCCAGGCCGGCATCAGCCCGGCCCAGGGCCGATCCATCTTGCGCGAACTCAGCGACGCCGGCGTGAGCCTGGCCGCCGAGGACGAGCCCGCACTGGCCAGGTCCGCCAAGAAGACCAAGCGCCCCACCAGGAAGGCTTCGAGTACCGAGACTACCGACTCGAAGGCCGCGAAAGCAAAAAACAAGACCACGAAGGCTGACGACGAGGACGGCCCCGACGACCTGGCGCTGGAGATCTCCGCCGAGGTCGCGGAGGAGGTCGACGCCGAGAACGAGCCGCTCGACCTGGACGACAACCAGTCCGTGATGGGCGACTCCGTCCACACCTACCTCAAGTCCATCGGCCGCCGCACGCTGCTCACCGCGGCGCAGGAGGTCGAGCTGGCCAGGCGCATCGAGGCCGGCCTGTACGCGGAGTACAAGCTGGAGAGCACGCCCGACCTGACCGCGGCCCGGCGCGCCGACCTGATGCTCGTGGCGCAGGACGGCAAGGCGGCCAAGGACCACATGCTGGAGGCCAACCTCCGGCTGGTCGTGTCGGTCGCCAAGAAGTACACCGACCGCGGCATGTCCCTGCTGGACGTCGTCCAGGAGGGCAACCTGGGCCTGATCAGGGCCGTGGAGAAGTTCGACTACACCAAGGGCTTCAAGTTCTCCACCTACGCCATGTGGTGGATCCGCCAGGCCATCCAGCGCGGCTTCGCCGACTCGGCCCGCACCATCCGGCTGCCGGTCCACGTACTGGAGATGTTGTCGAAGCTGTCGCGCATCGAGCGCGACATGCACCAGCGGCTGGGCCGCGAGCCCACGCCCGAGGAGCTGGCCGTCGAGCTGGACAAGACCCCCGACCAGATCGAGGAGCTGCTGCGCACCAGCCGGCAGCCCATCTCGCTGAACGCGACGATCGGCGAGGACGGCGAGACCACGATCGGCGACCTAATCGAGGACGTCGACTCGCCGGAGGCGTCGGAGATCGTCGACCGTCAGCTGCTGGGCGACCAGCTGCGGGGCGTGCTGCGCAACCTCTCACCGAGGGAGGCCAAGATCATGGCGCTGCGGTTCGGCCTGGTGGACGGCAAGCCGCACACCCTCGACGAGATCGGCAAGCACATGGGACTCACCCGTGAGCGCATCCGCCAGCTCGAGAAGGAGTCGCTGTCCAAGCTGCGCCACCCGAGCAACACCCGCCCCCTGCTCGACTGGGCCAGCTGAGCCCTCCGGGGCTCTGAGGCCCGTACGAGCGCGCCTCAGAGGCAGGCAGGTCACGCCTCTCCCCCGCCGAGCGCGCGGACGCCCTGGTCCGGAAGATCTCCCGGACCAGGGCGTCTTCGGTCAGCACCCTCAGCGGGCGGCGGGCACCGGGCGCGGCGTGCGCGGGATGCCCCACATCCGGTTGTCCTCGCGCAGCGTGCGCAGCCGGTCCACCTCGGCGGTCCACATGACGCCCGCGGGCGTGGCCTTCGCCTTGCGCCGGGCGATGCGGTCGTCGTAGGCCTTGACGCCGAACGTGGCCCGCTGCCCCGCCTCGGCCGCGCGCAGCGCCTCGGTCAGCGCCTTGTCGAACGCCACTCCCGCGGCCCGCAGCTCGATGTCGTCGGCGCTGGCGGCGCGCAGCTCGCGCAGCGTCCGCTCGGCCATCCTCGCCTTGTCCAGCAGCTCGGGGAAGCTCTTGGAGATCTCCTGATCCGCGTGGAAGCGGACCTCGGCCTCGCGGCTCACCCGCGGACGGAAAAACGCCATCGACTCTGCCCTTCGAACTGTCGGCTCTTACCAGCGACCAGGGTACGCGGTGACGCGCCACGCCCAGTAACCGGATCCACGCGCCCGACGCCTTTACATAGTAAGATCTTTTGCATGCCCGCCAAGCGACCGCCCGTCCCCCTGTCCCGCGAGCGCATCATCGAGGCCGCGCTGCACATCGCCGACAGCCAGGGCCTGCGCAGGCTCACGATGCGCAGGCTGGGCGACGCCCTGGAGGTGGAGGCCATGGCCATCTACCACCACCTGCCCCGGGGCAAGGAGGCGCTGATGGACGCGCTGGCCGAGCACGTCACCGCCGTCCGCGTGGAGCAGGCGGCCACCTGGCAGGAGACCGCCAGGGCCTGGTGCCGGGCCAGCCGCGAGGTGCTGCGCGACCACCCCGGCGTGCTCGCGCTCGCCCTCACCAAGCCGCCGAAGGGCGGCACCGCCCTGGCCATCGGCGAGCAGGTCGAACAGCTCACCGACGGTGGCCTGCCGGACGCGGCCGACGCCGTACGGTCGCTGCGGGCGTTCGTCTTCGGCAGCGTCGCCGTCGAGGTCCAGCAGTCGGGATGGGCCGACCCTGAGGTGGACGAGTGGACCCGGCGCGACGAACGGGCCGACGCGGACTTCGAGCGCGGACTCGAAGCTTTGCTCCGAGGGCTCCAAATCTAGTGTGCGTGTCGAGCTTGGCCCGTTATCCTGCATAAGGCACGCTGTGTCGAAGGTCACACGATCGGGGCATCCTCCTCTAACAGTCCTAACGGGCTATGTCGGAACGTGTGACACACAACGCACACTTGCTGCAAACGAAAACCCGAGCGCTCCCACCCCTCTTCCGGGAGCACCCACGAGATATCGGAGGCACGCCGATGTGCCCGCACGACCCGGTCTGTCCGTCTGCCGAGGCGCCCGACCGCGAGGCCGCACGCACCCTGGCCTGCCACCCCGAACAGGGGTGGAGCCTGCTGTGCAACGGCGTAGTCCTGTTCGAGGACACCGGGGAGCTTCTGCCCGGCGGCACCGCCATCGCCCCGCACCGCCCCGACCCCTTGGTCGGCGCGGCCTGACCCACACCCGGCCGCCCGCAGCGAACGCGGGCCGGTCACCCACGTCCCGCCCGTGAAGTCGGCGGGACGGCGAAGCCTCGACCGCCAGGACGGACCCAGCGACCGAAGGGCCGCAGCACAGCCGACCGGCCCAGGCGGCGACCCCGCAACCTCCAGCAGGTTGCGGGACCAGCATCCCCTCCACCGGGCGGTCTCCTGAAACAGGCGCCCGCCGTCCCGCTGGATCGCCGGCCGTCAGCTCCAGTGGCGTTCGAGCCACTCGGCCACCACCTCGCCCACGCGGGCCGGGTTCTTCTTCAGGTCATGGCCCTCCCCCGGCAGCACCACCATCCGCGTCGCGTCCGCCGGATCCGGGAGCCCGAACGGGTCCCTGTCCCCGCTGACCACCAGCACGTCCACCCCGGCCCCGCGCAGCTCGTCGGCCCTGGACCGTTCCGGCCTGCCCGGCGGATGCAGCGGGAAGGCGAGCGCCACCACCGAGGCCGCCCCCACCGCCTTGGCGGTCCGGCAGGCCACCCGCGCGCCGTTGCTCCGACCGCCCTGCACCAACGGCACCTCGGGCCACCGCGTACGCAGCTCGCCCAGCACGACCTGCCACGCCTCGTCCTGCCGGGCCGGCGTCCCCGGCGCTCGCGCGCCGGCCACCCGGAACGCCTGCGTCACCCTGGCCACGCTCGCCCCCACGCCGAGCGCCGCGTCGCGCACCGCCAGGAGATCGGGCGCGTCCACTCCCCCGGCCGACCCGTGCGTCAGCACCAGCAGCATCCGGGCCCGCTCCACCTCGTCGACCTCGACCAGCGCAGGGCCCCGAGGGGTCATGATCTCCATGGCAGCACCGTACCTGGGGATGAGTTCGACATCGCTCTCAGGTGTGATGACGGCGCGCCCTTCGGGGATGCAGGATTACCCCTATGCGAGACACGAGACCCTTGCGCGAGGACCTGCAGGCGACGCTGGACGCCCGTCGCGACCTCGGTCCCGAGTACGAGCCCGCTCTGGTCGACTCGCTGGTCGAGCGCCTGGACGCCACCATCGCCGCCCGGGTCGACGCCGAGCTCCACCTGCGCGGCGTGCGGTCCCCCAAGCAGCGCGCCAGTGGCTCGGCCATGATCCCCATCGCCTTGGGCTCGATGGGGATCGGCATCCCGCTCACGGCCATTGCCAGCAGCGTCGGCCTGGTGGGACTCCTGGCGGCCTGGATGGCCATCGTGGTGATCAACGTGGCGTCCGCGGTGGTCATCATGCGCCGCCCCTGACCCGGCGGCCAAGCCGCGCACACGGCGTAGGCGCGCGGCCGGTGCGGGCCGGAGGAGCAGCCGTGCCTCAGCCCGCGTTTCCGGGACGGGCCGGTTCCCAGATCGCCTCAAGGTCGGAGCAGACCACCCGCACCGTGCCGGTGAGAAACACCGACTCGTGGCCGCAGCCATGCTCATGCGGCATGATCTCGTCCAGCCGCAGGCTGTCCAGCCCGGCCTCCGGGTCCGCGTCGACCCGGACACCGGCCACCGTCCCGCCACTCCACCACGACCAGCTCCGCCGATCTCCCCTTCAGCCCCCGGTACAGCGTTGTACGACGAGACGGCGAGGGGCGCACGACCAGGTCACGCGCGCCTTGGAGCCTGCCCTCCGATCGCTGGCAGGTCGCCGCGCGCGGTCAGTCACGGTCGTAGCGCAGGCGCACCTCGGACGCGAGCGTCTCATCGTCATGATTTAGGCCGTACGCCCACACATGGTCGGCATCGTCGGCGCGTCCCCGCAGGGGGAGCGTGCGGGCCAGCAGCTCGATCGCGAGGGCGGTGGTCTGGCCCTCGCCGCCGTCCTCCACGGCACCGGCGAACTCGGCGCAGGCCAGCTCCAGGTGTGCGATGCCGAGCTGCACGCGCAGCCGGGCCGCGTCGTCACCCGAGGCGTCCTCCAGGGCGTCGAGCAGCACCTCCGCCGCCTCCCCCGGCTCGCCACGCTCCATGAGCAGGTCGGCAAGCTGCTGGCTCGCGTGCACCCGCACATCCGCACCCCCATGCCCACCCGCACCCCCCGCCGCGTGGCCGTACGCGCCTGTGTCTCCCGCCGCGTGGCCGGGCCCACGCGCGTCCTCTGCCGCGCCCGTGCCGTCGGCGTGGCCGGGGGCGCCGTTTCGCCCGCCGTTCGCGGTGCCCATCGCCCCGCCCGCACGCGCCTGCGCGTCATCGGGGACGTGGCGACCGCCGGTCGCGGGTGCGTTGTCGGCGGCGCCTTGGCCGGTCGGGGGCGCGTGGCCGGTGTCGATGGCGGCGCGGAGCTCGGTTTCCGCCTCGTCGTACTCTCCGGTCTCCACGGCGAGCCTGGCGAGCGCGAGGTGGGCGAGCGGGACGTAGGCCGGGGTGCCGACCCCCAGCACCGCCTGCCAGGCGCCCCTCGCCTGCCCGTAGCGGCCCTCGCGTTCGAACCCCTGGGCCAGGTGGCAGGCGGCCTGGGCGGCGAACTCGGGGTGCCCGGTCGCGAGCGCGGCCCTGGCGGCGGCACGGGCTCCGTCGACGTCGCCACGCTGGTCGAGGACCACGGCGAGGCCGACGGCGGCCTGGGCCACGTCGGGGCCGCCGGGGGTGGAGGCGAGCTCCGCGAGTATGGCGGCCGCACCATCGAGATCACCGTCCTCGGCCAGGCGGCGGGCGATGTCCAGCGGCGGGGTCTCCAGCTCTGAGGACGTCAAGAGAGCTCCTTCGGCGACGATCGCACCGAGCCTAACGACTTCTGGCGATCATGTCTGCTCACTTGCGACCGTAGGCATGGCAGGTGCACATTTCAGCTGATTCAGGCAGTTCGCGGCGGCTCGACACCAACATGCGCCCCCGTCCGGCCGGCGCTGGAGCGGGCACCCCGAGGGCGCGAGCGGCGGGATAAGGGCCAGGTCCGGGATGACGCGGCATGATCGTGGTCGCGGGACGACGGCTTGTGGCTTCGGCGGATGACCACGATCGGGCAGATCTCGTTGGGCGTCACGGACGATGTCCGGGCCGGGGAGTTCTGGCGCCGGGCGCTCGGATACGTGCGGCGGCCGCCACGGTTCGAGGGCGATGACTGGATCGTCCTGGAGCCCCCGCCCGGCAGGGCCGGCCTCGCGCCCGCGATGGACGTGAGCGAGACTCGCGCCGAGGATTTCCCCCGGACACATCTCGACCTCAGCGCGGAGGATCGCGATCTCGACGATGAGGCCGACCGGCCGGCCGCCCTGGGTGCGCGACGTGTCGACCGGTCTCGCCATCCCGAGAACCCGCGGCCGGAAGTCCCCGCGTTCGTGGTGCTCGCCGATCCCGAGGGCAACCGGTTCTGCGTGGAAGGCCGCCGTCGCGGTCCCGAAGGGCTCCGAGCGCGGCCCTCGGGTCGCTGACGTCGGACGCCCCCGGCCCGCCGGGTGGCGGGCCGGGATGGGATCGGGGTGGGATCAGGGTAGGGCCGTGGTGCGGCCCGGGTGGGGGCCCGGGTCAGTCCTCGTACGCCTCCAGCGGCGGGCAGGAGCAGACCAGGTTGCGGTCCCCGTACGCCTGGTCGATGCGGCGCACCGGCACCCAGTACTTGTCGTCGCGCAGCGAGGGCACCGGGTAGGCCGCCTCGGTGCGGGTGTACGGGTGGGGCCACTCGTCGGCGGTGAGCGCCTCGGCGGTGTGCGGGGCGTTCCGCAGGGGGTTGTCCGTCTTGTCGTAGTCGCCGGAGCCCACCTTGGCGATCTCGCCGCGGATGGCGATCATCGCGTCGGCGAACCGGTCCAGTTCGGCCAGGTCCTCGCTCTCCGTAGGCTCGATCATGAGCGTGCCCGCGACCGGGAACGACATGGTCGGCGCGTGGAAGCCGTAGTCGATGAGCCGCTTGGCCACGTCGTCGACGGTGACGCCGGTCTCCTTGGTGATCTGCCGCAGGTCGATGATGCACTCGTGGGCGACGAGCCCGCCCCGCCCGGTGTACAGGACCGGGTAGTGCGGAGCCAGGCGGCGCGCGAGGTAGTTGGCCGACAGGATGGCCTGCTCGGTGGCCGCGGTGAGGCCGTCGGCGCCCATCATCCTGATGTACGCCCAGGAGATCGGCAGGATCCCGGCGGAGCCGTACGGGGCGGCCGAGACGGGACCGACGGGGGTGCCGTCCCGCAGCGGGTGGCCCGGCAGGTAGGCGGCGAGGTGCGCGCGGACCGCGACGGGCCCGACGCCGGGGCCGCCGCCGCCGTGCGGGATGCAGAACGTCTTGTGCAGGTTCAGGTGGGACACGTCGGCGCCGAACTCGCCCGGCTTGGCCAGGCCGACGAGCGCGTTGAGGTTGGCCCCGTCGACGTACACCTGGCCGCCGGCGCCGTGCACCTTGGCGCAGATCTCGGTGATGGTCTCCTCGTAGACCCCGTGCGTGGAGGGGTAGGTGATCATGATGGCGGCGAGCCGGTCGCGGTGCTTGTCGATCTTGGCGTCGAGGTCGGCCAGGTCCACGTTGCCGCCGGTGTCGCAGGCCACGACCACGACCCGCATGCCCGCCATGACGGCGCTGGCCGCGTTGGTGCCGTGCGCCGAGGAGGGGATGAGGCAGACGTCGCGCTCGCCTTCGCCGCGCTCGCGGTGGTAGGCGCGGATGGCGAGCAGCCCGGCGAACTCGCCCTGGGAGCCGGCGTTCGGCTGGATGGAGACGGCGTCGTAGCCGGTGACCTCGGCCAGCCAGCCTTCCAGCGTCTCGATGAGGTCGACGTAGCCGGCCGCCTGCGCCTCGGGGGCGTAGGGGTGGATGGCGGCGAACTCGGGCCAGGTGATGGGCTCCATCTCGGTGGTCGCGTTCAGCTTCATCGTGCAGGAGCCGAGCGGGATCATGGAACGGTCGAGCGCGATGTCCCTGTCCTGGAGCCTGCGCAGGTAGCGCAGCATCGCGGTCTCGGAGTGGTGGTCGTGGAAGACCGGGTGGGTCAGGTAGCCGGACTCGCGCACCAGCGAGGCGGGCACCACGTCGTGCACCCGCGGGTCGTCGAGGGTGACGCCGTCGCGCTCGACGCCGAACGCGGCCCACACCTTGGCGACCTCGGCGGCGCCGGTCTTCTCGTCGCAGGCGACGGAGACGTGGTCGGCGTCGGCCTGCCAGAGGTTGACGCCCCGCTCGGCGGCTGCGGCGACGATCCCGGCCGCGCGGCCGGGCACACGGGCCAGCACGGTGTCGAAGAACTCCTGGTGTACGACCTCGACGCCGCCCTGTCGCAGGCCGTCGGCCAGGACCACGGCGTGCCGGTGCACGCGGGCGGCGATCCGGCGCAGCCCTTCGGGCCCGTGGTAGACGGCGTACATGCCGGCGATCACGGCCAGCAGGACCTGGGCGGTGCAGATGTTGCTGGTGGCCTTCTCGCGGCGGATGTGCTGCTCGCGGGTCTGCAGGGCCAGCCGGTAGGCGGGGTCGCCGTCGACGTCCACGGACACGCCCACGAGGCGCCCGGGCATCTGCCGCTGCAGGCCCTCACGTACGGACATGTAGGCGGCGTGCGGGCCGCCGAAGCCGAACGGCACGCCGAACCGCTGCGAGGAGCCGATGGCGATGTCGGCGCCGAGCTCGCCGGGGGCGGCGACCAGTGTGAGCGCGAGCAGGTCGGCGGCGGCCACGACGAGCGCGCCGGCGGCGTGCGCCCGCTCGGCGACGTCACGGAAGTCACGCAGCCGGCCGGAGGCGCCCGGATACTGCACGAGCACGCCGAAGCACGCCGGCAGCCCGCCCGCCAGGTCGCTCTCCACGAGCGTGATGCCGAGCGGCTCGGCGCGGGTGGCCAGCACCGCCTTCGTCTGGGGCAGCGTGTCGGCGTCGATCACGAACACGTCGCTCTTGCTCTTGCCGGTCCGCCGGGCCAGCGTCATGGCCTCGGCCGCGGCGGTGCTCTCGTCCAGCAGGGACGCGCCCGCCACGGGCAGGGCGGTGAGGTCGGACACCACGGTCTGGAAGTTGAGCAGCGCCTCCAGGCGGCCCTGCGAGATCTCCGGCTGGTACGGCGTGTAGGCGGTGTACCAGCCCGGGTTCTCCAGCAGGTTGCGGCGGATCACCGCGGGCGTGACGGTGTCGTGGTAGCCCAGGCCGATCATGGAGGTGAGCACCTGGTTGCGGTCAGCCAGGGCCCGCAGCTCGGCGATGGCCTCGGCCTCGGTCGCGGCGGCGGGCAGCTTGAGGCGGTCCTTGCTCCTGATCGCCTCGGGGACGGCCACGGCCACCAGATCCGCCACGGACTCGAAGCCCACGGCCTCGAGCATGCGCTGCTGCTGGCTCTGCGACGGCCCGATGTGCCGGGCGGAGAACGGCGGTGGTGACAGGTCGGTCATGGAGATGCCTCCCGAGGCGATGGAGACCGGCGCAGAGCGCGGGCGTATGCCAGGTCTCCCCCTCTGTCACCGCTGTCTACGCGACCTGAGAGCTTCACCCCGCGGGGCTTGCACCGTCGGTGAAGCGCGCCTGGCGAGCGCGCCTGCTTTCCAGAGTTGCCTCACCCGAGCGGTACCGGTTGCCTGAGAGATTCCGGGGAGGTTGCTCCTTCGGCGCCCCGGTCCAGCCGGGGACTCTCCCGCACGGGGTCGTCGACATGTCCTAGATTACTACCCAATTCGGCGCGCCCGTCGCCGTTGGGCCAGTTCGTCAGCGGGATGGTCGGCCGGGACGGTGTCCGCGACCGCCGCCCGTTCCCCCGGCAGCTCCGCGAGGGATCCCTCGACCTCGCGCCAGACCCGGCCGAGCGCGATGCCGAACACGCCCTGACCACCCTGGAGAAGGTCTATCACCTCGTCCGCCGAGGTGCATTCGTAAACGCTCACACCGTCGCTCATCAGCGTGATCTGCGCGAGGTCGGCCACCCCGCGATCACGCAGATGCTGTACGGCCGTGCGGATCTGCTGGAGGGAGACCCCGGTGTCGAGCAGTCGCTTGACGACCTTGAGCACCAGGATGTCGCGGAAACAGTAGAGCCGTTGGGAACCCGAACCTTGCGCTGCTCTTATCGTGGGCTCGACCAGGCCGGTGCGCGCCCAGTAGTCCAGCTGCCTGTAGGTGATGCCGGCTGCCGCGCACGCCGTCGGGCCACGGTATCCGATGTCGTCCGGCACCGTCGCGGGCTGCTCGTCGAAGAGCAGGCCCTGCTCTCCGGCACGCTGCCGCGCGCTCTCACGCCGTACCGGATCTTCCTGGCCGGCCGTCTTTCCCTCGCCGCTGCTGACCGCCACGCGGACCTCCGGCTTTCTCTCATCCCGCGGCCTGATCTGGGGGTTCGTAAAAAGGCGGCCACGGGTTTCACTTGCACCGTAGGACCGTGACCATGCTCAGTCAACGATCCGGCTCGGCGCGTCGTGAAGCGTAAATGCACTGAAATACCTACCCCGCCCTGCCAAAGTCTTCGGGAGAGATCGTGTCAAGGAACTCCCTGAACTTCTCCACCTCGTCCTCCTGGTCGTCGGGGATGATCACTCCGGCCTCTTGGACGACCTCCTCACTGGCGAAGATGCGTGCCCCGGTGCGCAGCGCCAGCGCGATGGAGTCGGACGGCCTGGCGCTCACCTCCACGCCGTTGGAGAACACCAGGTCGGCGAAGAAGATCCCGTCACGGAGGGCGACGATGTTGACGGCACGCAGGCCCACGCCGAGGGCGCTCAGCACGTCCCGGAACAGGTCGTGCGTGAGCGGCCTGGGCGGCGGCTCCTCCGCCTGGGCCAGGGCGATGGCCGTCGCTTCGGTCATGCCGATCCAGATGGGCAGGAACCGTTCCCCGTGTGCCTCCTTGAGCAAGACGATCGGCTGATTTGTGGGCATTTCTACGCGAACACCCACGACCTCCATCTGCAACACGGGCTGCTCCATATTCGACTGGCCGGCGACCCGGCACAGCTCATTGCTGGTCCGCTTCTGCAATTCAACGTAACACCCGGGGGGCCCTGAATGTCCCTCGGGCCGCTCATCGCCCGAGAACGCTCCGCACGCCCGTACGCAGCAGGGCCTCGTGCAGGTCGAGCAGGAGCGTGGACAGCTCCCTGGCCGTCTCGTCGGCCTCGCCGATCGCGCCTGGCGCCCGCCGTTTCAGGATCGGCGCCACGGTCTGCTCGACCAGACCGGCCTCCCGTTCGGCCGCCGCCTTGACCGCCCGCAGGTGGCGGGCGTGCAGCCCGAAGCGGGCCAGCGCGCCGACGCTGCGCGCCACCTTGAGCGCGTCCTCGTCATAACGCCTGGCCTTGGGCGCGAGCAGGCCGTAGTCCTCCAGCTCGGTGAGCGTCTCCTCGTCGAGCCCGGCCGCCTCCAGCAGCTCGGCACGGCTGAGGCGCACCTCCTGCTTGTCCTGCACGGCGCGGGGGCGGGCGAAGCTCTCCGCCATCTTGTCCTTGATCACCCTCAGCGGCAGGTAATGGTCCCGTTGCTCGGTGAGGATGTAGCGGAGCTGCTGGACGTGCAGGTGGGTGAACTTGCGAAAGCCCGACGGGGTGCGCTCCGGCTCGATGAGCCCCTCCCCCTCCAAGAAACGGATCTTGGAGACGGTGACATCGGGGAACTCGCCCTGCAGAAGGGCGAGCACCTCCCCGATGCTCATGTGCGAGCGTGCCGCCTGCGAGGTCATGTGCCGGCGGGTGTCCGCATCAGGAACAGCAGCCGGAACTTTCCGATCTGCACCTCGTCGCCGGAGTGCAGCGGGACCTCCTCGATGCGCTCCCTGTTGACGTAGGTGCCGTTGAGGCTGCCCACGTCACGCACGGAGAACAGGCCGCCGCGCTGGCGGTAGAACTCGACGTGCCGGCGGGAGACGGTGATGTCGTCGAGGAAGATGTCACTCTCCGGATGGCGCCCGGTGGTGGTGAGGTCCTTGTCGAGCCGGAAACGGCTGCCCTGGTTGGGCCCCCTGGTCACGGTCAGCAACGCCGCGCCCGGCGGGAGCTGTTCGACCAGCGCCCGTTCGGCCAGCAGCATGTCACCGGTCTCTGCCTCGTACGCCTCGATTCCCGCGACGGAGATCGTCGAAGTGGTGTCCCCTGAGACCTCCGGTCTGGTCAACGGTGACCCACAGCGAGAACAGAAACGGGCATCCTCGGGGTTGGCGTGCCCGCACTGCGTGCAGTAGACGCTCGGCATCGATCGGCTCGGCCTCCTACCGCGAAGACGCGGCAACGGTGCTCGGGGCGCGCCTCGCTTCGCTCTCAAGTTTGCGAATGCCGCAACTTACGCTGATCAGCGGCAAAGGTCAAGGCGGGGCGCTGGACGACAGGTTCGGACGCTGACAAAGTTACCGCCGCCCCTGCCTGAAGGTCCATGCCGCCGCGCCTTCTAACATTACGATCTTGCACCCCATACGACAAATCACCGTCGCCCCGAGGTCGTGGCGCGGTCCCGGGCGGTCACATGGCGGCCTGCTCGACCACGGTGGCCCACCGCTCCAGCAGGAGCTGGGCGGTGTCGACGTCGGAGGCCTCGGCCCACAGGTCGGTGACGGGCTCGGTCGCGGCGGGCAGGATGAGCACCCAGCTGCCGTCCTCCCCCACCACCCGGACCCCGTCGGTGGTGTCGATGTGGTAGCCCTCGGGGGCGGACTCGGCCGCCTCGATGACCGAGCGCATCACCGCGCCCTTGGCCTTCCACTGCGTCGGGATCGCCCGCTTGAGCAGCTTCGCCTCGGGGATCCTGGCGTCGATCTGACTGAGCGAGAGCCGGGTGCGGGCGACCAGCCCCAGCAGGCGCATGAACGCGGCGGGACCGTCGAGCGCGGGGCTGAACTCGGGCACCACGAAGCCGCCCCTGCCGTCACCGGCGAAGATCATGCCCGGTCCGGCGGCGGCGGAGGTGAGGGCGTCGACCGCCGTGGAGGTCCACTGCACCTGCACGCCGTGGAAGCGGCAGACCTGCTCGGCGACCCTGGTGGTGGTGATCGGCAGCGCCACCCGGCCGGCCCGGCGCTCGGCGGCCACCAGGTCGAGCACCACGAGCAGGGCGCGTTCCTCGCTGATGAACTGCCCCATCTCGTCCACCAGCGCCACCCGCTCGCCGACCGGGTCGAAGCGGACGCCGAAGGCCGCGCGTGAGGAGCTGACCAGCTCCGACAGCCGCTGCAGGTCGCGGCGGCGCTCGGCGAGCGTCTCCGTGGGCGACAGGTCGTCCAGGACGGCGTTGACGGTGAGCACCTCGATGCCCACCCGGCCGAGCAGCCTGGGCAGCACCAGCGAGGAGGTGCCGCCCGCGCAGTCCACCACGACCTTCATGTCCCTGACGCCGGTCATGTCCACCCGGCGCAGCAGCTCGTGGGTGTAGTCCTCGACGGCTCTGGACGGGTAGGTGAGCTCGGCGATCTCGCCGGGGAAGGCGCGCCGGAACTCCTGGCGCGAGAAGACGCGTTCCAGCTTGCGCTGGGCGGCCGGCGACAGGTCAGCGCCCCGGTCGTCCATGATGACGATGTCGACGCTCTGCGGGTCCCCGGCGGTCGTGCGCAGCGCGATGCCGCCCGCGGCCGTCCCCCGCGAGGAGTGGAAGCGGGCCACCGGCAGCGGCGCGGCCTCCAGGTCGAGCACGTTGATGGCGCTGGCGGTGAGCGCGCTGATCACGGCCCGCTTCAGCGCCCTGGCGGCCAGGGAGGCGTCACGGGAGGTGACGACGCGCTCGCCCTTCTTCAGGGTGGTGGCGTAGGCGCTGGCCAGCCGTACGCACAGCTCGGGGGTGATCTCCACGTTGACCAGTCCGCTGACGCCCCGCCTGCCGAACAGGCTGCGCTGGCCGCGCGACTCCCAGATGACGCTGGTGTTGACGACGGCGCCCGCCTCGATGGTCTTGAACGGGTAGACCCGCACGCCGCTGGAGACGTACGCCTCCGCCTCGATGACGCATTCGTCGCCGATGACGGCGTTCTCCTCGATACGGGCGCCGCGCATCACGTCGGTGCTCTTGCCGATCACACAACCGCGCAGGTGGGTGCCGGGGCCGAGGTAGACGTTGCTGTGGACGATCGCGCGGTGCAGGAAGGCGCCCTCGCGGACCACGGCGTTGTTGCCCAGGACGGTGTATTCGCGCAGCTCGGCGCCGCCCTCGACCTTGGCGTACTCGCCGATGAACAGCGGGCCCTTGAGCACCGCGTCCGGCTCGACGGAGGCCGACCCGGCCACCCAGACGCCGGGTGACAGCTCGAAGCCGCCGATGTCCAGCCTGACCTGGCCGGACAGGGCGTCGGCCTGGGCCTTGCGGTAGCTCTCGTGGGTGCCGACGTCCTCCCAGTAGCCGTCGGCGACGTAGCCGTAGATGGGGGCCCCGCGTTCGAGGAGGGCGGGGAAGACGTCGGAGGCCCAGTCGACGGACTCTCCGGCGGCCACCTCGTCCAGCACCTCCGGCTCCATGATGTAGATGCCGGTGTTGACGGTGTCGGAGAAGACCTGGCCCCAGGTGGGCTTCTCCAGGAAGCGCTGCACCCGGCCGAGTTCGTCGACGATGATGATGCCGAATTCGAGCGGGTTGGGAACCCGCTTCAGACCAATGGTGACAAGAGCCGAATTTTCCTGATGGAACCGGATCATGTCCGATAAATCGATATCCGTCAGAGCGTCGCCTGAGATGACCAGGAAGGGGGCGTCGTGCAGGCGGGCGGCGGCGTTCTTCACGCTGCCCGCCGTGCCCAGCGGGATGTCCTCGGTGGCGTACTCCAGGCGCATGCCCAGCTCGTCGCCGTCGCCGAAGTAGTTGCGCACCAGCGCGGCCAGGAACTGGACGGTCACCACGGTCTCGGTGATCCCGTGCCGCTTGAGCAGGCGCAGGACGTGCTCCATGATCGGACGGTTGACCACGGGGAGCAGGGGTTTGGGCTGGTTGGCCGTCATCGGACGCAGCCGAGTGCCCTCACCGCCCGCCATGACGACCGCCTTCACCGGTCACTCCTTCGTGGTCGCGGCGGTGAGCCGGCGCACCTGTATCACGTACAGCGCACCCGCCCACCAGTACAGGCCTGTTCCCCAGAGCGCGAAAGCCCACCCGACAATGCGCGCTATATCGGCATACCACCCCGAGTGGGAGGCAAGGAAGAGCAGGGGGAAGGCGTACATGAGGTTGAACATGGCGGCCTTGCCCAGGAAATGCACCTGAAGCGCCCTATATCCGTGTTTGCGAAGTACGGGGATGAAACACGCGACGAAGAGTTCCCGGCCCAGGATGATCGCCGCCAGCCACCACGGGATGACCTCCCGCACCAGCAGCGCCGCGATCGTGGCGAACACGTAGAGCTTGTCCGCCGCCGGATCGATGATCCGCCCGAGCTTGCTGACCTGATTGAACGCCCTGGCGATCTTGCCGTCGAGCCAGTCGGTGAACCCGGCGACCGCCAGCACGGCGATGGCCCACCCGTCCGCCCTCGGGCCCAGAACCAGCCAGAGGAACACGGGTACGCCGAGGAGTCGCAGGAAGCTCAGCAGGTTCGGAACCGTCCAGATTCGGTCCTCGGCGGAAGTTTCAGTCACGCAGCAGACCCTACTGCGTGAACTTCCAGCGCAGCGGCCCTGTATCCGCCCGATCCGACCACCCCACGATCAGCACTCCCGGCCTCCCAGAAAGGCGATCCCCGCGACCCCGCCTTCCGCCCCCACCCTCCCCGACCCCGGCCCGCCGGCCCCACCCCTCCCCCTACCGGAGCCCATCAGGTCCTCCCCCTCACCGAAGGGACCCTTCATGCCCGCCCGCCACCGACCCACCGGCCCTCCCCGACCGAACCTTCTCAGGTACACCCACGCCCGCCCCGAGCCACCGGGCCCGCCCCTTTCCGGTACGCCCACGCCCCGAGCGGAACTTTCACGTCCCCCTCCCGATCAGACCATTCAGGCCAGGAGGGGGGAGCACGTAGCTGATGTCCGAAGGAAGAAGCAGGTGGGGGCGGCTCAGGTCCGGAGGAAGGAGTGGGTGCGGCCGAGGTCGGCGAATCCGTGCCGGGCGTAGAACTCCCTGGGCCAGTCGGCGGCATCGGCGACCAGGAAGACCAGCTCCGCACCCGCCGCCTCCGCCAGCAGCGATCTCAGGAGCGCGCGGGCATGGCCCTGGCCCCGGTGGCGGGGAGCGGTGTAGACGTCCTCGATCTGGGCGACACCGTCGTGCACGTACAGGTCGGCTCTGGCGGCGAGCTCACCGCCAGGGGCGCGCACGCCGCGGAAGCCGACCAGGTCGGCGCCGCGCAGCCGGGTCTCGACCCGGCGGGCGAGCTGCTCGACCGTCCGGTCCGGGGCGTCCGGCAGGCTCTCGCGCCAGTGCCGGCGCAGTACGGGCAGCAGCGTCTCCAGGTCGAGGTGCTCGGCCGCGGGCTCGCCCACGGGCGGGTCGCCGCGGAAGGCCATGACGAGGTTGACGGCGGGCTGGTAGCCGGCCGCGGTGAACGCGGGCGTCAGGGCCGCGCCGAGCTCGTCGTCGTCCACGTGGACGAGACGGTGCGCGCACCCGGCCAGGACCTCGTCGGCCGTCCGCAGCACCGTGGCGGGATCGCCGGCGTCCCAGAGGATGAGCTTGTTGTCGTCGTGGGAGCCCGGGTAGCGGTCGTCGAACACGGCGAAGCCTCCGGGCACGTCCACGGCCCTGGGCGCCCTGCGGCGGGCGAACCCCCACTGGAAAGCGAGCGCTCGCGTCAGCTCAGGCGACACCATGAGCCGCCGTGACATGAGCGCGTATCAGGCGGCGGCATCGCGGGCCGCCTTGAGGAAGCGGGCGATGAGGGCGGGGTCCTTGACCCCCGGCGCGGTCTCGACCCCGCTGGACACGTCGACCCCCCACGGACCGGCCGCGGCGACGGCCTCGGTCACGTTGTCCGGGTCGAGGCCGCCCGCCAGCAGCCATCGGCCGGTGGGGCGGCCGCGCACCGCCGCCCAGTCCCAGGGCTCCCCCGAGCCGGGGCGCGGCGCGTCGACGATCAGCAGGCTCTCGTCGAAGGCGCCGCAGCGCAGGTCGGCGCTCGCGTCGACGGCTCTGACGAGGGTCCGGCCGAGGTCCTTGAGCGCGGTGAAGTCGCCGTGCGGGTGCTTGCCGTGCAGCTGAATGCCGCGCACCCCGGCGGTGAGGGCGGCGGCCCGCACGGTGGCGGGCTCCTCGCCGCGGAAGACGCCGACGGTCAGCACGCGGTCGGGGACCAGGGCCGCCAGCTCGGCCGCGCGCTCCGGGCTCACCTTGCGGGGGCTCGCCGTCAGCACGAACCCGATGGCGTCGGCGCCCGCCTCGACGGCGGCGGCCACGTGCTCGGGCTCGCTCAGCCCGCAGATCTTCACGTACACAGCCTCGACCCTAGCGGCGCCGGGAAGCCCCCGGCGACCAGGCCCACAGCAGCATCGCGGTGATGAGGCCGAACAGGATGACGCCGTTGGGCACGTGGGCGCTGAGCAGGTCCCAGGTGAAGTGCTGGGCCATCCCGACGACGAACAGGCCGAAACTGACCAGGGCGGGCCAGCCGGCGCCGCGGCCGGGCCGCCAGAAGAGCACGGCGCAGACGATCTGCACCAGCGCGACGAGGTGGACGAGCATCCCGGCCATCACGTGCGCCTCGCCCATCGCGCCGTCGGTGGCCACCGACTGGCCGGCCAGCGAGGCCGTCACCACGAGGGTCACCGCCTGGGCGACGATGACGACGCGCAGGGTGTACAGCAGGCCGGCGGACACCGGCTTGGCGGGGGCGGTCTCGGGCCGGGCGGCCTGCGGGGCGGTGTCGTACATCGTGTGGTCCTTCCGATCTCGCGATGAGGACCAACAGGATCGTCGCCGCGCCCGCCGCGGGTCGTCAGCCTCGCGGGCTATTCGGCGGTCCGCCACGCGGTGGACGCACCGGGCGGAAGGAGGCGTCGACCAGGCCGCTGCGGTGCGCGACCACCGCCGCCTGGATGCGGTTGCGCAGGCCGAGTTTCTCCATCGCGGCCGCGATGTGGGTCTTGACGGTGGTGACGCCGACGTGCAGCCGCTCGGCGATCTCCGCGTTGGACAGGCCGGTGCCGACCAGGGCGAGCACCTCCATCTCGCGCTCGGTGAGCCCGCGGGGGCCGGGCACGGCGGCCCGCTCCTCGGCGTCGAGGAAGCGCTCGACGACGCGGCGCAGCACGGAGGGCGCCAGCAGCTGCTCACCGGCGTGGGCCCGGCGCACGGCGTCGACCATGCGCTCCGGCTCGTCATCCTTGACCAGGAAGCCGACGGCGCCGGCGCGCAGGGCCGCGTACACGTTGGCGTCCTCGGCGAACGTGGTCAGCACCACGATCCTGGTGCCGGGCCGGGCGGCGAGCACGCGCCGGATCGCCTCCAGGCCGTCGACCCTGGGCATACGCAGGTCCATCAGGATGACGTCGGGCAGGTGCCGCTCGGCCAGCCGCACCGCCTCGGCGCCGTCGTCGGCCTCGCCGACCACCTCCATGTCGCTGTTGGCCTGCAGCAGCATCCGCACGCCCGCCCGGACCAGGACCTGGTCGTCGGCGATGAGCACGCGGATCACGCGGTGCCCCTGGTGGCCCGCGTGGTGGGATGCGTGGTGGGATGCGTGGCCGGCAGGGTGGCAGGCAGGGTTGCGGCCAGCAGCCAGCCGCCGTCCTCGTCGGGGCCGGCGGTGAGGGTGCCGCCGAGCGCTCTGACCCGCTCGCGCATGCCCGCCAGGCCGCGGCCTGAGGAGGGCAGGCGCTCGATGGTGGTGGGCGGGCGGCCGTTACGGATCTCGACGGCCAGGCCGTCGCCGTCGGAGCAGACGCAGACGCGGACCTTCGTCCCTGGTCCTGCGTGTTTGAGCACGTTCGTGAGGCCTTCCTGGACGATGCGGGCCGCGGAGGTCCGGGCGATGAGCGAGGCGTGGTCGGTGTCAGGATCGAGGGTCAAGTCCACCACGAGTCCGGCGGCCGCCATCCGCTCGGCGGACTCGCGCACCACGTCGGCGGGGTCGGCGAGCAGGCCGGGCTGGCGGTCGGGGTCGCGCAGCAGGTCGATCAGCCCGCGCAGGTCCTGCAGCACCTGGTGGCCGGTCTCGCGGATGTCGGTCAGCGCGTCGGCGACCGGGCCGTCCGGCGCGGTGTAGCGGGCGGCGCTGGCCCGCAGCACCATGGCGCCGACGTGGTGGGCGACGATGTCGTGCACGTCGCGGGCGATGCGCTCGCGCTCGGCGAGCTGATCGGCGCGGAGCTGCGCCACGGTGAGCCTGGTCGACTCGCTCGCCCGCAGCCGTTCGGCCGCGGTGGCGGTCTGCTTGACGCCCAGGTAGCGGCCGATCGCGACCGGCGTGATCACCAGGGCGCACAGCACGGCGGCGCCGAACGCGGTGACCTCGGTGCCGGGCCCGACGACCGCGAGGGCGGCGAGCAGGCAGGTGGCGAGGTAGGCGATGGACGTCCAGATCCAGGAGGCGATCCGCATGGCGAAGACGCCGAGCGCGATGAGGGTCAGGACCAGGCAGGTGCTGACCACCTCGTTGAGGTAGCCGTCGGCGGTTACCAGCAGGATGGCCTGGAACAGGAAGACCAGCCCGGGCAGCCGCCTGGCGACGCCGAGCGACAGGCCGGCCGCCACGGCGAGCAGCCCGATGACCCAGGCGGGCTGGCCTCCGCTGTGCCAGCTGGTCCAGGTGCTGAGCACGGTGTGCGCGACGCCGCCCGCGGCCAGGAGCACGTCCGGGGTGACGTCGCGGTGCTTCAGCTCGCCCACCGATCCGCGCAGGTAGCCCCCGACGATCGCGGGGAACAGGGTGATGCCGGCGGCGTACAGCCACACGTTGGTGGCGAAGGCGGGATCGGCCAGGTTGATCCCGGTGGCGATTCCGCTCGCTCCCATGGCGACCGCGATCGAGCGCCGGCCCCCGCCGTAGGCGGTGACGCCGACGGCCACGAGCAGCAGCATCTGCGCCGTGTTGGAGCTGAACGCCTCGATCTGGTCGGTGAGGACCAGGGCCGCCGACAGCCACAGCGCGGTCGGCAGCGGCCGGCGCCGTACGAAGCCCATGGGCGCGCCGACCAGCAGGGCCAGCGGCAGGACCGTGAGATGCGGCGGCAGGTCTCCTGTCCGCGCCTCAGCGGACATCAGCAGGTCCAGGCTGACACCGGCCGCGGCGAGGAGCAGGTCGAAAGGCACGCCGCGCCAACGCCAACTCATGGGGTAAAGGTATCCAGGTCAAGACCCGGGACAGTCCTCCGTGCGGTGGATGCCGCCTCCTCCTTGTGGCCGGATCTCCGCCCCTAAGATGGACGCAGCATCAGATCTTTACCCATACCGTCAATGACATGTCGAACGACAGCGCACTGTTCCTCGGCCAGTTCCTGCGGGCGCCGGCCAGCATCGGCGCCATCGCCCCCAGCTCCCAACGTCTGGCGGCGGCCGTCTGCGCGCCGTTGCCCGAGCGCGGTGAGCCGACCGTGGTCGAGCTCGGGCCCGGCACAGGCCCGTTCACGCAGGAGATCCAGCGCAGGCTGGCCGGCCGTGGTCATCACCTGGCGGTGGAGCTCAACGAGCCGATGGCGAAGATCCTGGCCGAGCGGTTCCCCAAGGTGGACGTGGTGCACGGGGACGCCGCCGAGCTGACCAAGCTGCTCGCGGAGCGGGGACTGCGCCAGGCGGACGTGGTGGTCAGCGGCCTGCCGTGGGCGGCCTTCCCCAGTGAGTTGCAGCGCGGGCTGCTGGGCGCGGTGACCTCGGCGATGAACCCGTCGGGCGCTTTCACCACGTTCTCCTACGTGCACGCGATCCCGCTGGCGCGGGCCCGCCGCTTCCGTGCGCTGCTGGCGGACCGGTTCGAGGAGGTCGTGGCCGGGCGGACGGTGTGGCGGAACGCGCCGCCGGCGTTCGTCTTCCACGCGCGCCGCCCTCGACCGGCGGCAGAGCTTCTACGATGATCTGATGGACTTCACCCTCCCCGAGAGCGCCCTCGCGGTGCGGCGCGGCATCGGCGACATCTGCTCCCGATACGACCTGGACTACTGGCAGCGCTGCGAGAGTGACAAGCGCTGGCCCGAGGAGGTCTGGGCGGAGCTCGGCAAGGGCGGCTGGCTGGGCCTGGCCGTGCCGGAGGAGTTCGGCGGCGGCGGGCAGGGGCTGCTGGAGCTCGCCGTGGCCACCGAGACGATCGCGGCCTCGGGCGCGGCGGGCGGTTCGGCTTTCACGTACGTGCTCACGCCCGGATTCGGCGCGCTGACCCTGGCCAGGCACGGCACCCCGGAGCAGCAGGCGGAGCTGCTGCCGCGGCTGGCCACCGGCGAGGTGGAGACCTGCTTCGCGCTGACCGAGCCGGACGCCGGGTCCAACTCGCTGGCGATCACCACATCGGCCCGCCGCGACGGCGGCGACTATGTGATCAACGGGCAGAAGATCTGGATCACCGGCGTGCAGCGGGCCACCTGGATGCTCCTGGTCACCAGGACGATCCCGGCGGCCGAGGCCGAGCCGCGCACCAGCGGGCTGACGGTCTTCCTGGTCAACGTGCCGGAGGCGGTGGCGGCCGGGCGGCTGTCCTATCAGCCGATCCCGAAGATGGGCGCCAACACCACGCCGTCCAACATGGTCTTCATCGACGACCTGAGGGTGCCCGCCTCCCGCGTGGTCGGGCAGGTCGACCAGGGCGCGGCGGTGCTGTGGGACATCCTCAACCCGGAGCGGATCCTGCTGGCGGCCTCCGCGCTGGGCGGGGCGGAGGTGGCGTTGCGGGTGGGCGTCGCGTACGCCAAGGAGCGCGAGGTGTTCGGCCGCCCGATCGGCGCGAACCAGGCCATCGCGTTCCCGCTGGCCCAGGTGAAGGCCAAGATCGAGCTGGCCCGGCTGATGATCTACAAGGCGGCGTGGTCGTTCGACCGGCGCCTGCCGTGCGGCACCGAGGCCAACATCGCCAAGCTGACGGCCTCGCAGGCGGCGTGGGAGGCGGCCGACGCGGCGTTCCAGACGCACGGTGGCATGGCGTACTCACTGGAATACCCCGTTGCCAGACTGCTCACCGACGCCCGGATCGGGAAGGTCGCACCTGTGACGGAGGAGCTGCTGCTCAACTTCCTCGCGACCCAGGTGCTGGGCCTGCCCCGCAGTTTCTGACCGTCACCCCTGCACGCCCGCCGCCCGTCGTCGCCGGTCTTCACGCCTCGGCCGGAGGGGAATCCCTCGCGCGCCTCCTCGGCCTCGGCCTGGTCTACCTACCTCCGCGTGGAGGGATGCACGACCTCCTCTGCGTTCGGGTGGCCGGCCGGGCGCCGTCGGGCCGCTGCTTCGTCCCCCGGGGCAGCGTTCTCGACCTCGGCTGACAGGCCCGCTGCGTGCGCGTGCCGGCGCCCTTGGTGACCAGCCACTTCTCTGTCCTGCATGGGCTTGCGCCTACCCTGGGCACACGGGCGAAACCACTGCTCAGGAGAAGGTGGGAGGCCGCTTCTCGCGCAGGGCGCGCACACCTTCGGCCACGTCGGGGCCGGTGAAGCCGAGGAACTCCATCGCCAGCGAGGCGTCGAAGGCGGGCCCCGCCATCCGCAGCCAGTTGTTGAGCGCGTACTTCGTCAGCCTGATCGCCTCCTGGGAGCCGGCGGCGAGCTTCACGGCGATCTCCATGGCGGTGTCGTGCACCTGGTCGTCGTCGACGCAGAGGCTGACCAGGCCCATCCGCTCGGCCTGCTCGCCGCTGACCGGCTCGCAGAGCAGCAGGTGATATTTGGCCTTGGCCATGCCGCACAGCAGCGGCCAGATGATGGCCGCGTGGTCGCCGGCGGCGACGCCGAGCCGGGTGTGGCCGTCGATGATGCGGGCGGTGCGCCCGGCGACGGAGATGTCGGCCAGCAGGGCGACGGCCAGGCCCGCGCCGACGGCGGGGCCCTGGATGGCGGAGACGACGGGCTTGGCGCAGTTGAGGACGTTGTACACGATGTCGCGGGCCTCGGCGAAAACGCGCAGCCGGGTGGCGTGGTCGCGGGTCATCTCCTCGATCATCGACAGGTCGCCGCCCGCCGAGAACGCCTCGCCCTCGCCCCTGACGACGACGGCCCTGACGGAGTCGTCGCGGTCGACGTCGCGCCAGATCTCGGCCAGCTCGCGGTGGCCGGTCATGTCGACCGCGTTGCGCTTGCGCGGCTCGCTGATGGTGATCCTGAGCACCCCGTCGGCGGGGACGTCGGTCTTGAGCCGCGCGTAGCTCACAGGGACTCCCTGAGCCGCTCCGCGACGTACTCACGGGCCTCGCCCGCCTGGTCGAACAGCCTCGGCAGGCCGAAGAAGCCGTGCACCGCCCCGTCGAACCTGCGCACCTCGACGGGCACGCCCGCCTCGGCCAGCCGCTCGCCGTAACGCTCGCCCTCGTCGCGCAGCACGTCGCAGCCGGCGGTCAGCACGGTGGCCGGCGCCAGGCCGGCCGTCGACGGCAGGCGCAGCGGCGACAGACGCGGGTCGGCCCGGTCGGCGCCGGCGGCGTACTGCCGGACGAACCAGGCCATCTCCTCGGCGTCCAGGCCGAAGCCCTTGGCGAACTCGCTGTAGCTGGGGGTGTCCAGGCCGGCGTCCAGCACAGGGTAGACCAGCACCTGGTGGGCCAGGCGCAGCCCGGCGTCGCGCGCCTGCCAGGCGGCCACGGCGGCGAGGTTGCCGCCCGCGCTGTCGCCGACCAGGGCGATGCTGCCGTTGCTCTGGTAGAAGGCGGGCCGGGCGAAGATGTCGCGCAGCACGGTCCAGGCGTCGTCGGCGGCGGCCGGGAACGGATGCTCGGGGGCCAGGCGGTAGTCGACGGAGACCACGACCGCGCCGGTGCGGATGGCCAGGTCGCGGCCGAGGGCGTCGTTGCGTTTGACGCTGCCGAACACCCAGCCGCCGCCGTGGAGGTAGACGACCACGGGCAGCGGCGCGTCGCCGCGGTCGGCGCGGTAGATGCGCACGGGCACGCCCTCGGCCGTCTCGTCGCGGACGTGGGGCAGTTGCGGCAGCGGGCCGCGCTGGGCGGCCAGGCCGTCGTGCGCGCGTATCTCCTGGATCCGCTCCAGGTCCAGCTCGGCCAGGTCGGTGTTCAAGTCCGACGGGTAGTCGGTGAGGTAGTCCCGTGCCTGAGGGTGCAGCGGCATGATCGCAGCCTATCGGGCCGCTTCCACGAGCGCATCGAACAGCCCGTTGTCGTCGCCGCGCTCGGGGTGCCACTGCACGCCCACGGCGAAGCGGTGGCCCTGCAGCTCGATGCCCTCCACGATCTGGTCGTCGGCCCAGGCCACCGCCAGCAGGCCGCTGCCGAGCCGCCGCACCGACTGGGTGTGCGGGGCGACCACCTCGACGTGGTCGCCGACCGCCTTGCCGAGCTTGCTGGACACGCTCACCTGGATGCGGTGCGGGGTGGCGGGCTCGGCGTGCCGGTCGCTCTCCAGCATCTCGGGCAGCCAGGGGATGAGGCTGCCGCCCTGGGCGACGTTGAGCACGTGCATGCCGCGGGCGATGCCGAGGATGGGCACCTCGGCCCGCACCGCCGCCCTGGCCAGCGCCAGCTCGAACCGGTCGCGCTGTGGCTGCGCCGCGGGCACGCGCTCGTCCTGCTCGTCGCCGTAGGCCGGGCCGCCGACCTCGACCCCGCCGGTGAGCACCACGCCCCGCAGCCCGCGCACGTAGTCGTCGACGGCGTGGGGGCTGAGCGGTGGCAGCACCACGGGGGCGCCACCGGCCCGCTCGACGGCCTTGGCGTAGGCGGGCGGGGACAGCACCGCCTCCCGCACCCAGACATCCCAGCGGGCGGCTTCGAAGTAGGCGGTGATGCCTATCAGCGGTCGGGACATGCGTTCTCCAGGGGGAGCGTTCTCCAGGCGGCAGGGGCGGGTGTCCGTGCCGGCGCCGGTCGGGCAGCCACCAGCCCATCATGACGCACTCCATTTCGGTTATGTCGCTTCTCCCGCAGATCTCCTCCCCCCTGCCTCTCTCGATCCCGGTGTCCGAACCGGGCAGGCGTCGCCAGGAGGGCTGGGTGGCGATGAAGCCACCACGAATCATCAGATAAGACCGCTTTTCACGATGAACGCGAATGCAATTCTTATTCACTTTGCCGGACCGGAACCCGGCCAGGCGAATGGTGGCGTCGTTACGGACAGTTCAGACGTGCCCGCCATTAGGGCGAATCGGTTGTGAGGCAAGGAAGGCGGTGTAACACTTGATTCGAGCGCTCGGAAGCGCCGGGGTCCGCCGGACGCTCGTCACCCGGAACCGCCAGGGAGGTGGGCCACGACGATCGGAGTTGTCTCCGGTCAAGAGGACGGGTTGGGTATATGTCGATAAATCCGCGTCTGGTAAAAGAGAGTTTCTCCCTCATCGAGCCGGTGGCCGACAAGGCGGCCGCCTACTTCTACGGCCGGCTGTTCGCCGAGAACCCGCATCTGCGCGGGATGTTCCCGCCCGCCCTGGACGTACAGCGGGACCGGCTCTTCGGCGCGCTGACCCGCGTCGTGTGGAGCCTGGACAGTCCGGGCAGCCTGACGTCCTTCCTCAGCCAGATGGGCAGGGACCATCGCAAGTACGGCGTGACCCCCGAGCACTACACCGCCATCGGCACGGCCATGCTGGCCACCGTGCGGCGCTTCGCCATCGAGATCTGGAACGACGAGATCGAGGCCGCGTGGGTGTCGGCCTACACCGCGGCGGCCAACATCATGATCGAGTCCGCCGAGGCCGACGCGGGAGTCTCCCCCGCGTGGTGGCTGGCGGAGGTCATCGAGCACCAGCGCCCGCACGACGAGATCGCGGTCATCACCCTGCGTCCCACGCAGCCGTTGCCGTACACCGCCGGTCAGTACGTCAACGTGCAGGTCTCACGCTGGCCGCGGGTGTGGCGGACGTTCTCCATCGCGAACGCGCCGCGCGAGGACAACTCGATCCGGCTGCACGTGCGCTCGGTCCCCGGCGGGTGGGTCTCCGGCACCCTGATCAGGGACACCCGCGTCGGCGACACGCTCATGCTCGGGCCGCCGATGGGCACGATGGCGCCACCGGAGGACAGCCCCCGCGACCTGCTGTTCGTGGCGGGCGGCACCGGGCTGGCGCCGCTGAAGGCGATCGTCGAGCAGGTCATCGCCTCCGGCCGCCGGCCCGGCATCCACCTGCTGTTCGGCGCGCGCACCTCGGCCGAGCTGTACGACCTGCCGGACCTCATCCGGATGGAGTCGTCCTTCCCCTGGCTGCAGGTGCTGCCGGTGGTCTCGGACGAGCCCGCCTACGACGGGATGCGCGGCCGCCTGCCGGAGGTGACGCAACGGCTGCGCTCCTGGGCCGAGCACGAGGTGTACGTGTGCGGACCGTCCGCCATGGTCGACGAGACGGTCTCCCGCCTGCGGACGGACGGCGTGCCGCTGTCGCGCGTGCACCGCGACGTCGTGCACTCCGAGCGGTGAACGGGTTCATCTGAAGGCGGCGGCGGTCTCCTCGTCGTTGGGCCAGAACATCTCGATGGCCAGCTCGGAGACCGTCACGTCCACGGGCGAGCCGAACGTGGCGAGGGTGGTGAACATCGACAGGGTCGTGCCGCCGTGCCTGATCCGCAACGGCACCAGGATGTCGGCGGGGCCGGGGACGTGCGCCACGTTGAGGTCCACGCCCGGATAGACGTAGCCGGCGAGCTCGTCGTGCAGCTCGGCCAGCCCTCCGTCGGCCGACATCTCGGCCTGCCTGCGCAGCCGGTGCAGCAGGTGGGCCCGCACCTCGGCGAGGTTGACCAGCCTGCCGCCCATCGCGTCGGGGTGCAGCGACAGGCGCATCACGTTGACCGGCTCCTTCAGCAGCTCGGCCGGCACGCCGTCCATGAACACGGCGGCCGCCGAGTTGGCCGCCACCAGGTTCCACCCGGCGTCCACGACCAGGGCGGGGTACGGCTCGCAGCCGGCCAGGATCTTGTCCAGCGCCTCCCGCACCGACCGCAGCCGCGGGTCGTGCACCTCGCGCTCGGGGAACACCGGCGCGAACCCGGCGGCGACCAGCAACCTGTTGCGGTGCCGCAGCGGCACCTCCAGCTCCTCCGCCAGCTTGATCACCATCTCCCGGCTCGGCCGGGCCCGCCCGGTCTCCAGAAAGCTGATGTGCCGGGACGACACGTCGGCGTCGATCGCCAGATCGAGCTGGCTCACCCGGCGCCGCTGGCGCCACGATCGCAGCAGATCACCGAAAGTCTCTTCTTGTACGGCCAGCGCTCCCATGTCCAGCAACGTTATCTGTCAGTGGGAACTGCGACGATTACCTCTCAGGTCATCAAGGGACGGCGACACGCCGGAGCCGGCTGTCTTGATGCGACGAAACGCCCAGTCCTCGGCGGCGCGGACAACCGCGTGGCACGATGGCCGGAAGCGAACATGGGAGCGATGCCATGACTGACGCAATGCTCGCGATCGGCACCCGCAAGGGCCTGTTCCTCGCCCGCTCGTCCGGCGGCGGACCCTTCGAGCTCGAGCCGATCCAGTTCTCCACGGTCGCGGTGCACGCGGTGGCGATCGACACCCGCGGCACCACCCCCCGCCTCCTCGCGGCCATCGAGTACGGCCACTTCGGTCCCTCGGTGATGTACTCCGACGATCTCGGCAAGACCTGGCAGGAGGCCGAGCGGGCGCCCATCGCCTTCCCCGGGCGGACCGGGGCGACCCTGACCCGGGTGTGGCAGCTCGTCCCCTCCCCGTCGGAGCCCCACGTGGTCTGGGCGGGCGTGGAGCCGGGTGCGCTGTTCCGGTCGCAGGACGGCGGCGTCACCTACGACCTCGTCGAGGGGCTGTGGGAGCACCCGCACCGGCCGCACTGGCAGCCGGGCGGCGGCGGGCTCTGCCTGCACACGATCATCCCCCACCCGTCCGACCCGCTGATCATGGGCGTGGCGGTGTCGACCGGCGGCTTCTACCGCACCGGCGACGGCGGCCTGACCTGGGAGGCGGCCAACCAGGGCATCCGCGCGCCGTTCATGCCCGAGGGGCAGCAGTATCCCGAGTACGGCCAGTGCGTGCACAAGGTCGTCATGCACCCGTCCCGGCCCGAGCGCCTGTTCCTGCAGCACCACTTCGGCGTCTACCGCAGCGACGACTTCGGCGCCTCCTGGCAGGACATCGGCTCACCGCTGCCGTCGGACTTCGGCTTCCCGATCGTGGTCCACCCCACCAGGCCCGACACCGTCTACGTGCTGCCGCTGCACGCCGACATCGACCGCACCCCGGTCGGCCACCGCTACCGCGTCTACCGCAGCGACGACGCCGGCGACACCTGGCAGCCGCTGGACCGGGGCCTGCCCGAGGAGCCGGTCTACGCCTGCGTGCTGCGCGACGCGATGACGGCCTCGGCGGCGGGGGTGTTCTTCGGCACCCGCGACGGCGCGGTCTACGGCTCGCGCGACGACGGGGACACCTGGTCGCTGGTGGGCCGGCACCTGCCCGACGTGCTGACCGTGCGCGCGGCGGTGCTGTGAGCCATGGCCAAATCCGTGATGATGGTGGTCTTCGTGCTGCCCAGCTCGCTGCGCCGGTGGGTCAGCGGGCGCACCGAGGTCAAGGTGTTCGCCGTCGGCGCCGACCGCGACTCCCCGCCCACCCTGGGCTCGGCCCTGGACATGCTGCGCCGTACCCACCCGCTGCTGGAGGAGCGCATCCGTGACGAGTACGGGCGCATCCGCCGGCACATCAGCATGATCGTGTGCGGCGAGAACTCCCGCGGCCTCGGCGGCCTCGACTGTGCGATGCCGCCGGGCGCGGAGGTCTACGTGCTGCCCGCGCTCGCCTGACCGGCTGGGCCAGGGCGGTGGACCAGAGCGGGGGGCCAGGGGTGGGTCAGGGGGCGACCCGGCCGTTGGCGATGAAGGCGGCGTGGGTGAGGGGCATCAGCCCGGCCCAGATCGCCTCCATCCGCTCGGCCACCATCTCGATCTCGCGCTGCGGGAACGACGGCACCCTGGCCTGCTCGTGCTGGGTGCGCAGGGACAGGAAGTGCATGAGCGAGCGGGCGTTGCAGGTGGCGTACATCGTGGAGAACACCCCCAGCGGCAGCACGGCGCGCGCCACCTCACGGGCCACGCCCGCCTCCAGCATCTCCTGGTAGGCGGCGTAGGACTGGCGGTAGGCGCCCTCCATCGCCTCGGTGACGAGCTTGTGCTGCTCGGGGGTGCCCTCGGTGAAGACGTAGTGACCCGGCTTGCCCTCCTGCACCAGCTTGCGCGCCGCGCCGGGCACGTAGAAGGCGGACTGGAGCTCGCGGTAGCGGCCGCTCTCCTCGTTGTAGGACCAGCCCACCCGGTGGCGCTGGAACTCGCGGAAGACGAAGATCGGCGCGCTGACGAAGAAGGTCATGGAGTTGTGCTCGAACGGGCTGCCGTGCCGGTCGCGCATCAGAAAGTTGATCAGTCCCTTGGAGCGCTCGGGGTCCTTGCCGAGCTCCTCCAGTGACTGCTCGCCCGCCGTGGACACCCGCGCCGCCCACAGCACATCGGTGTCCGCGGCGCTGTGCTTGACCAGCTCCACCGTCACGTCGTCCAGAAAACGCACTCGTCGATCCCTCCGTCTGCGAACAGGCCGCCCGCCATCGTACGCCTGCCGCACCCCGGTCACGGGACACGGCAGGCGGGCCGGGCGAGCGGTCGGGCGGGCCGGTCAGCAGCGGCGGGCCGGCCCGGGGCGGGTGACGAGATCGGTGTCGGCCGCGGTGCCGTCGAGCCAGACGGCTCGGGCGCCGTCGCCGGCGGCGAACAGGTACTGATCACCTCGGTTGCAGGAGTAACGCTGGAGCGTGCCGCCGTTGAGCGGAACCTGGAACAGCTTGGGCAGGCCGGCGTTGTCCTCGACGCTGAAGCTCGTGAAGAGCCCGACGGTCACGGCCGAGTCGCTGGCGTCCAGCCAGGTGGGGAAGCCCAGCTCCGGCCCGTCGGGGACGAGCGCGGTGGCGCCCGTGCCGTCGGCGGCGGCCCGCATGACGCCGTACGTGCCGTCGCCGTCGGTGTCCACGAGCCAGACCAGGTACCGCGAGGTCAGGACGGGCACCGCCGACGCCGACGGGGTGTCGCCGGTGGAGGGCACCTCGGGCAGCACGGTCCGCGTGCCGGTGGCCAGGTCGTGGACGACCGGGGTGGTGTGCGGGACGCCGTCCTGGACCGCCCACCGCAGGTAGGCCAGCCTGCCGCCGGCGAGCGACGGCTGGAGGCCCTGGGCGCCGTCCTCGGCGGAGACGTTGACCGGCTCCCCGGTGCCGCGCTTCAGCCAGACCTGGGACTCCCCGGTGTTCAGGTCGACCTCCTCCCAGGCGAGGTCGTCGCCGGAGACCACCACGGAGGCCACCAGCCTGGTCGTCTCGTGCACGGTGGTGACCGGGGAACGGCCGTCGAGGGGGCGCGACAGGATCTGGAAGCTGGTCTGCGCGTCGTCGAAGGAGACCCAGACGGCCCGGCGGCCGTCCGTCGCGGGCGCGGTGTTCCACTGGTCGTTGTCCGACAGCTTCACCGCCTTGCCGCCGCGCACCCGCCCGGTGAGGACGGAGGTGGGCCCGGTGGCGTCGGCGTCGGAGTTCACCGCCACGTACCGGTCCCCCGCCACGTCAGGCTTGACGAAGGCGTCGGTCAGGCCGTCGACCAGGACGCGGCTGTCGGTGCCGATCCGCCGGTCCCAGCCGGGCGTGATGCCGTGCCGTTCGAAGGCCCGCGCGACGGTGATCCGGTCGCGGGCGGGCAGCCGGGCCGCGCGGGCGGCGGACTCGACGGCGCGGCGGCCGTCGACGAAGTCGTCGAGCGGCGTCATGTACTCCGTCAGCGCCTTGTAGACGATTTTGTCGGTCTTGGCGCCGCCGAGCCGCTCCCTGATGTCCCACAGGGCGCCGGAGAAGATCGTGGAGTTGAGGTGCACGCCGCCGCTGTCGAGGCTGACGGTGACGCCGAGGTAGTCCTCGACGGCGTTCCGGTCGTCGTCGAGGTCGCGGATGGCGCACTCGGCGGGTGCGGCGGTCCTGCAGATCCCCTGGCCCAGCAGGCTCGCGTCCGGGTCGGACAGGGGGATGCCGAGCGCGTCGGTCTCGATGGCGTTGCCGAAGTAGTCGGCCAGGCCCTCGTTCATCGCGCCCGACTGGCCGAGGTAGACCAGGTCGGCGCTGTTGGTGATCACTCCGTGCGTCATCTCGTGCCCGACCACGTCGAGGCCGGCGGCGAAGGAGTGGTAGTCGGGGCCGCCACCGCCGTAGACCATCTTGGTGCCGTCCCAGAACGCGTTGGCGAACGGCTCACCGGACAGGGTGACGTTGACGACGGAGTGCATGGTGCCGCCCTTGCCGTCCAGTCCCTCGCGGCCGAGCCGCCGGTAGTACTCGTACACCTCACCGGCGCCATGGTGGGCGTCCACCGCGCCGCTCTCGGTGTGCGCCGGGCCGAAGGCCTGGGTGGGCGACCGGGCCGGTTCGGTGCCGGCCGGGATGCCGGGCTCCAGGTAGTCGAAGACGTCGCCGCCGGCGGCGTCGTAGGTGAGGATCTCGCCGGTGCCGCCGTTCCACATCGGGCGGGCCCGGTCGCGCAGCTCGTAGGCGTCGTCGGCGCGCTGGTAGGCGTTGAGCGTGCGCTGCTCGCCGTGCGCGCTCTGACCGGTCGCCTGTACGGGGCCTTCGAAGTGGAGCCTGTCGACGGCGAACAGCGGGGCGCCGGAGCGGGCGTCCACGTAGGCGTCACGCAGGATGGGCCGCTTGGCGGCGCGGTCGTGGCCCTTGAGCGGGATCCGCCAGGCCAGCACGCCGGTGCCGCGCGGCACCACGACGAGCTCGCCGGCGCCCGCCTCGACGCTCTCCCGGGCGACCCGGTTCTTGATCAGCAGGTTGCGGGCGAGCTTGCCGGCCGTCTCGGCGGTGACCGTCGGGGTCGGGTCGACGCTGAGCTCGGTGAGGAAGCGGCCGCCGGCCCCGGTGACCACCCGCTGCCCGTCCCGGTCGGTGAAGTGGACGAGGTACTGGCCGCCGAACACCGGCAGGTCCCGGTGGCGCTGGGCGAACCTGACCGTCCGGTCCGTGCCGTCGGTGATCGTCTGGAGAGGCACCAGGTCGTCGGGGTCCAGGTGGTAGCGCGGGTCTTCCAGGTGCGCCTTGGCCGCCTGGACGAGGTCTCCCGCCCCGGCGGGCTCGGCGAGGCCGCTCACCTCGGCGGGGGCCTCGGTGCCGGCGCGGGACTCCACCTGGGGTGGTGGTGGGTCGTCCGCGACGGCGGTTCCGGGTACGGCCAGCGCGGCGGCCAGCGCGGCGACGGCCGTGAGGGTGATGGGGCGCCAGGACACGACACCTCCTGGTGTGGCGTAGGGGGTCTGGCGCCCTGATCATGACAGCAGATTTGACTGACCGACAAATAACAATTCGATCACCAATGTACGGAAATAGCGATTAATGCTCGTACGAAACAGGAAAAAACACCGAAAGGGCAGGTCGCGCGGATCAACCCTGAAATATGGCCTTAAAGTCGGTATATCCGACGGGCATTACCGGAGCCGATCATGTGGGCGATTCTGGAGGCGTCGGCCGCGTTCCACTCGCCCTCGTCGAGCCGCGCCTTGAACGCCCTGCCGAGCGCCCGCCTGAAGTGCAGCGCGCCGAGGAAACAGGTCTCCGACACGCCCCGGCAGCCGGAGCCGAACAGCAGCTTGTGGAACGGCGCCAGCTCCAGCAACTCCTCCACCAGCCGCGCGGAGCCCGCCCCCGTCTGCGCGAACGCGGGCCCGGCGTCGAGGTAGACGTGCGGGAAGGCGTGGGCCAGATGGGCGGCCTGGCGCTGGTAGGGGTAGCCGTTGAGCAGGACCATCGGCACGCCCAGCGGCTGGAGCGCCCGGACGAAGCCGGCGAGCCGGGCGGGGTCGGCGCGGTGCGGGTCGGCCTCGCACTCGCCGAACCCGGTGTGGAACTGGATCGGCAGGCCGCGCTCCCTGGCCACGTCGACCGCCGTCCAGAGCAGGTGGCGCAGCAGGACCGGCTCGTTGAGCCGCCGCTTGGGCTCCGACAGCCGCCGGTTGGCCGCCGCGATCACCGAGCCGCGGCTCGGCCTGGACGGATCGAAGCCGAGGCCGAGCCGGTAGGCGGCGACCGTCTTGAGCCCGACGGCCCGGACCGCCCTGGCGGCGAGCTCCTCGCCGAGGCTGTCCATGTAGTCGACGGCGACCTGCGCCATCTCGGCCACGTCCTGCTCGATCTGCTCGACCCTGACGATCTCGTCGGCCGCCGCCTCGCCGCCGCGGCCCATCTCGGCGGCCGACAGCAGGTCGACGCTCTCCACGCCGGTGTCCACCAGGAACACCACCACGCCCGCCGCCTGCAGCAGGCGGCGGTTGACCTCCGCCGCGCCGAGCTCGGCACGGCGGCTCACGTAGACGGCCGGCGGCGCGTGCGGCTCCAGGCCGAGCACGGGCGCGCACCAGCGGCGGATGCCGGCGCCGATCGGGGTGTCGAAGTGGGTGGTGCCGGGCGGGGCGGGGCTCGCCCCCTCGTTGATGAGCAGCTCGAACTGCGCCCTGGACAGCTCGTCCCGGCGCACCCCGTGGCAGGCGTGGTCGACGAGCGGGGCGAGCAGGGCCTCACGCACCGTGTCGGGCAGGTCTACGGGGAGCATGCGGCAGACTCTAAAGGCTGGCCGCACGCCCCGTGGACGTTTTACCGACGAGTTAGCCGGACCTGCGGGAAAGCCGCAGGACGTTCGCGATGACCTTCGCGCCGGCGCCGCCCTCCGCGGTGAGGATCGACTCGGGGTGGAACTGCACGGCGAAGCGCCGGTTGGCGGTGTCCTCGATCGCCATCACGTTGCCGTCGGGCGTGACCGCGGTCGGGGTGAAGCCGACGACCCCGGGCCGCTTGGCGTGCAGCGAGTGGTAGCGGGCCGCGGTGAACTCCTCGGGCAGCCCGTCGAGCAGCGCGCTGCCGCCCAGCCGGGCGACCCGGCCGCGCTTGCCGTGCTCGGGGTAGTCCAGCAGTTCCAGGCTGCCGCCCGCCTGCTCGACCATCGCCTGCAATCCCAGGCAGACGCCGAAGACCGGCAGCTCACGGGCGTAGATCTCGTCGATCAGCGCCGACATGCCGAAGTCGGACGGCCAGCCGGGGCCGGGCGAGAGCACCACGAGGTCGGGGCCGATCTCGTCGATGGTCCGGGCGGGGAAGCCGTGGCGCAGGGTCACCACGTCGGCGCCCTCCTGGCGGAAGTAGTCGGCCAGGGTGTTGACGAAGGAGTCCTCGTGGTCCACGAGCAGCACCTTCATGCCCTGGCCCGGCTGCTGCCTGGGCACGGTGACGGGCACCGCCTCGGGCTCGTTGACGGCGGCGAGCGCGCCCAGCAGAGCGCTGGCCTTGAGCTCGGTCTCGCGCTCCTCGGCCTCCGGGTCGGAGTCGAACAGCAGCGTGGCGCCGGCCCGCACGGTCGCGATGCCGTCCTTGACCTGGGCGGTGCGCAGGGTGAGCCCGGTGTTCATGGAGCCGTCGAAGCCGATGAAGCCGATCGCGCCGCCGTACCACCTGCGGGTGGTGGCCTCGTGATCCTCGATGAACTGCATGGCCCAGGTCTTGGGCGCGCCGGTGACCGTGACGGCCCACATGTGGGTCAGGAAGGCGTCCAGGGCGTCGAACTCGGGGCGCAACCGGCCCTCGATGTGGTCGACGGTGTGGATCAGGCGTGAGTAGAGCTCGATCTGGCGGCGGCCGATGACCTTGACCGTGCCGGGGACGCAGACGCGCGACTTGTCGTTGCGGTCGACGTCGGTGCACATGGTCAGCTCCGACTCCTCCTTGACGCTGGTCAGGAGGGTGCGGATGGCCTCGGCGTCCTCGACCGGGTTGGCGCCTCTGGCGATCGTGCCGGAGATCGGGCAGGTCTCGACCCGGTCGCCGGTGACCCGGACGAACATCTCGGGCGACGCGCCGACCAGGTGCTCGCCCTCGCCGAGGCTGATGATGAACTCGTACGGCGCCGGATTGCTCTGGCGCAGGCTGCGGTAGAAGGCCGCGGGGTCGGTGCAGGTGGCGTGGAAGACCTGGCCGGGCACGACCTCGAACAGGTCGCCGCGCTTGAACCGCTCCTTGGCCGCGGCGACGACCTTGGCGTAGTCGCCCCTGGCCGGGTCCGGCGGCAGCTGCGCGGGCGCGACGAGAGGGGTGGACTCGCCGGTGCGCTCCAGGCCGCGGGTGGTGGCGCCGTCGACGGTGAACTCGTAGCGGATGTCGACGCAGGTCTCGCGCTGCCTGTCGATGACGACGAGCCGGTCGGGCAGGTGCAGGACGAGGTCGCGCTGGTCGTCGGGGCGGACGAGCTCCTGCCTGATCGGCTCGAACTGGAAGGCCAGGTCGTAGCCGAACGCGCCGTAGAGGCCCAGGTGGGGGTCGTCGCCCTTGAAGGCGGCGATGACCTCGCGGATCGCGGTGAAGACGGTGGGCCGGCGGCTGCGCAGCTCCTCGGGGAGCAGGTCCTCGGACTCGTCGACGCGCACCTCGACGTAGTCGGCGGTGGGCTCCTCGACCGGCTTGCCGGCGGCCAGCAGGCAGGAGGAGACGGCGGGCAGCACCACCCTGCCGCGCTCGTTGAGCGCCCTGGCCGAGATGGTGCGGCCCCTGGCGACGAGCTCCACGCAGGGGTCGACGTAGCCGAACGCCCAGCGGCTGTAGCGGCCGGGATAGTCCATGCCGGAGGAGAAGGCGCCGCCGCGCCTGTCGCCCAGGGACGTCACGATCTCTTCGAGGGCGTCCTCCGACACCTGGCGCACTTCGCGCTCGACGCCGACGCCTCCGGCGGTGGTATATCCACTCGTCTCCACTGCTGCCCCTTTTGGTATCCGAAAATGATGAGCCCCGGGGGCGGACACGACAAAGGCCGCCTTCACCGGGGCGGCCGTCCGTTGAGGTATGCGAATCTCGCGCCGCCTAGAAGCGGCGCCACCACTGAAGCCGGGCGCGATTTCGCATGGAGAACAGATTACTCCGCTGGGCCAAGATCACGCAACGCGGACACGCCGGGCGACAAGGGGGTGAAACCCGTACTGACAGAACGCACACAAAGGATCTAGTTTGGGCCCAATGAGGCAGCCCTTGGCATGGCGATCCGTCACCGTGATCGCGGTCCTGCTGTTCGGCGTCCTGCTGGTGCTCAGCCCCGGCTACGGATTCCACCGCGACGAGCTGTACTTCCGGGTGCTGGCCGAGCATCCCGCCTGGGGATACGTGGACCAGCCGCCACTGACGCCGATGCTGGCCAAGGCGGCCATCGCGCTGTTCGGTGACGGCATCACCGCGATCCGGGTGTTCCCGGCGCTGTCCGTCGTGGTCCTGGTGTTCCTGATGGCGCTCATCGCGCGCGAGCTCGGCGGCGGCCGCGTGGCGCAGGCGCTGGCGGCGGCGGGCACGGCCGGCGGGGCGTACACGCTGATCGCCGGGCACACGATGCTGACGGTCAGCTTCGACCTGCCGCTGTGGGCGGCGGCGATCCTGTTCATCCTGCGGGCGCTGCTGCGCGACCCCCGCTGGTGGCTCGCGGCCGGCGCGGTGCTCGGGCTCGCCACCTACAACAAGCACCTGATCGCGATGCTGGTGCTGGGGCTGGCCGGCGGGCTGCTGGCGGTGGGGCCGCGCCGGGTGCTGGCCGGGCCGTGGGTGTGGGCCGGGGCGCTGGTCGCGTTGACGCTGGCCGCGCCGAACCTGGTCTACCAGCACACCCACGGCTGGCCGCAACTGGAGATGGCGGCGGCGCTCAGCGAGAACAAGGGCGACGGCATGCGGGCGCTCTTCGTCCCGATGCAGCTGCTGCTCTTCGGGCCGGTGGTGGCGGTGATCGGCGCGTTCGGGTTCGTGCGGCTGTGGCGGGACGCGCGCGTACGGGCACTGGCCGTGGCGTACCCGGTGACCGCAGCGGTCACGCTCATCAGCGGCGGCCGGTTCGACTACACGGCCGGGCTGATCCTGCTGCTGTTCGCCGCGGGCTGCGTGAGCGTGGAGGCGGCGGGCCCGGACCGGGTCCGCTCGGGCGTCGTGTCGGTGGCGATGAACTCGCTGGGCTGCGCGCTGATCGCGCTGCCGCTGATCCCGGTGAGCGTGCTCGCCAGGACGCCGGTGCCGGCGATCAACGAGGTGGCCAGGGAGTCGATCGGCTGGCCCCGGCTGAACGAGGCCGTCAGCGGGATCCTCCGCTCGCTGTCGCCGGAGGACCGGTCACGGGCTGTGATCGTCACCGCCAATTACGGCGAGTACGGCTCGCTGTCAAGTGCCGGTCTGCCGCGCGTCTACTCGGGCCACAACCAGCTGGGCGAATACGGCCCGCCGCCCGAGTCCGGGACGGTCGCGATCGTCTTGGACATCGGCCCGATGCGCCGCGACCTGCAGTTCTCGACGTGTGAGCTGAGGGCCGAAGTTGACAATGGCGTCGGCATCGACAACGAGGAGCAGGGGCTGCGGATCCACCTCTGCAGGGGCCTTGACCAGCCATGGAGCACCACCTGGCACACATGGCGACATTTCAGTTGACCAGATCACATTTCAGGAAATGTCAGATTTTGTTGGGGTTAAGCACTTGCTTTCCGAACAAGATCTCTTCACTCTTCTCGACGTAGGCGTAAAGATCAGCTCTACCGCTGAGTGCGAAGGAGAGTTGTGCTGAACACCCCCCGATGGCGCGCGCTCTTACTCGGAGCCGTCGCTACTCTCAGTCTCATCCTCCCCTACGGCGTGGCACACGCCGCCCCCGACCCCGGCAAGATCGACTCAGCTGTCCAGAAGCAGCTTGACAGCGCTGACAAGGCCACCTTCTGGGTGCACGTGAAGGGCGAGGCCGACCTCAGCTCCGCCCGCCGGGCCACCTCCAAGGAGGTCAAGGCCGAGCGGGTCTACGCGGCCAAGACCGATCAGGCCGAGACCTCACAGGCGCCCCTGCGCAAGCTGCTGAAGTCGCACGGCGCCGACTTCACCCCGTACTGGATCGTCAACGCCATCAAGGTGACAGCGGACGCCAAGCTGGCGGCCGAGATCGCCGAGCGGCCCGAGGTGGAGCGGATCGAGCCCGTCCGCACGCTCACGCTGCCCAAGCCCGAACAGGGCAAGGCGGAGAACAAGATCAACGCGATCGAGTGGAACGTCGACCGGATCGGCGCCCCGCGGGTGTGGGACGAACTGGGCAACCGCGGTGAGGGCATCGTGATCGCCAACATCGACACCGGTGTGCAGTTCGACCACCCGGACCTGCAGGCGTCCTACCGCGGCCGCAACCCGGACGGCTCCGTGAGCCACGACTACAACTGGTTCGACCCGGCCCAGATCTGCCCGACCTCCGCGCCGTGCGACAACAACGGCCACGGCACCCACACCATGGGCACCATGGTGGGCGCCAACGGCATCGGCGTGGCCCCGGGCGCGACGTGGATCGCGGCCAAGGGCTGCGAGGCCAACTCCTGCAGCGACGCCTCCCTGCTGGCGTCCGGACAGTGGATCCTCGCCCCCACGGACGCCGGCGGCGCCAACCCGCGCCCCGACCTGGCGCCTGACATCGTCAACAACTCCTGGGGCGGCTCCGGCTTCGACCCCTGGTACAAGGAGACGGTCGAGGCATGGGTCGCCGCCGGAATCTTCCCGGCCTTCTCCAACGGCAACTCGGGCCCCGCCTGCACGACCAGCGGCTCACCGGGCCAGTACATCACCAGCTACAGCGCCGGCGGCTTCGACGTCAACAACGCCCTGTACGCGCGCTCCAGCAAGGGCGCGGGCGAGAACGGCGAGATCAAGCCGAACATCGCGGCCCCCGGAGTGAACGTCCGCTCCTCGGTGCCCGGCGGCTACGACTCCTTCACGGGCACGTCGATGGCCTCGCCGCACGTGGCGGCCACCGTGGCGCTCATCTGGTCGGCGGCGCCGAGCCTGAACGGTGACATCGAGGCCACCCGGCCGCTGCTCGACGTCACCGCGATCGATGTGCCCGACACCGCCTGCGGCGGCGCCCCCGCCGACAACAACATCTGGGGCGAGGGCAGGCTCGACGCCTTCGCCGCGGTCCAGGCCGCGCCGCAGGAAGCGGTGGGCGAGCTCAAGGGCGTCGTCACCGCGGGCGGCGCGCCGGTGGCCGGCGTCACGATCACCGCCTCGGGCCCGACCAACCGCACGGTCGTCACCGGCGCGGACGGCGCCTACACCTTCGTCCGCCTGGTGCCGGGCGCATACGAGATCAAGGCCGCGAAGTTCGGCTATGAGACGGCGAGCGCGAGCGCGACCGTCGTGGCCGAGCAGAGCGCGACCGCCGACGTGGCGCTGACCCAGCTGGCCTCCGGCGTGGTGTCCGGCACGGTCACCACGGCCGGCACCGCCGAGTCGGGCGCCCGGATCGAGGCCGACGGCACGCCGCTCAGCGCCGTCACCGACGCCGAGGGCCACTACCGGCTGACGCTGCCGTACGGCGACTACGAGCTCTCCGTCGTGCCGGCGTCGCGCTGCTCCGGCGGCACCACCGTGTCCGTCACGGTGGCCGGCGACCTGACCAAGGACGTCGAGCTGCCGCTGCGCGGCGACAACTTCGGCTACACCTGCGGCAGCGACGCCGAGCCGTACACGGCGGGCACCGACAAGCTCGCGCTCACCGGCGACGACGACGCGACCCAGGTGACGCTGCCGTTCTCGATCCCGTTCTACGGTGGCGGCGCGTCCAGTGCGTGGATCACCACCAACGGGTTCGCCACCTTCGCCGCCAACAGGGTCGTCAGCGGCAGCAACGGCACCCTGCCCAGCTCGGGAACGCCCAACAACGCGGTCTACCCGTTCTGGGACGACCTGGTGGTGGACGATCAGAGCGGTGTGTACACCGGGGTCGTCGGCACGGCTCCGCACCGCCGGTTCGTCATCGAGTGGCGCAACGTCAGGTTCTACAACGACGACACGCAGCGGGTCTCGTTCTCGGCTCTGCTGGGTGAGGACGGGTCGGTCGCCTACCGCTACAAGGACATCGAGAGCGAGCGCGACCAGGGCTCGTCCGCCACGATCGGCATCGAGAACAGCGCGGGCGACGACGCGCTGCTCCACTCCGCGAACGAGGCGGCGATATCCGACGGGCAGAGCCTCACCTTCACGGCGAGCCAGCACGGCCTGGTGACAGGTGCGGTGACCGACGCCAACGACGGTGACCCGCTGCCGGGCGCGACGGTCAAGATCGGCGAGGTGGGGACCTTCACCACCGGCGCCGACGGCAGGTTCTCCGGCCAGGTGCTGGCCGGAGACTACGAGGTGGAGGTCTCCAAGGAGCACTACGGCACCTTCACCCGGTCCGTCACGGTCGTGCCCGGGACGCTGACCCCGGTCGACACGGCCCTGGTCACCGGCCGGGTGGCCGCCTCGGTGGCCGAGCTCGCCGTGGTGATGCCCGCGGACGCCAGCAGGACGCGGACGATGGAGCTGACCAACCTCGGCTCGGCCACGCCGTACACCGTCACCGCCGAATCGGCGGACTGGCTCACGGTCACACCGGGCTCCGGCACTCTGGCCAAGGACCAGAAGACGACGCTGAAGATCACCGTCTCCAGCGACGGCGTGGCGGCCGGCACGGCGCGCGCCGCCAAGCTGCTCATCAGGTCGGCCAGCGGCCGCCAGCCCGTCATCGAGGTCGCGGTGACGGTCGTGGTGCCCAAGCACCAGGTGGCCGTGGACGTCGGCGGCACCCGCGGGACCACGGACGCGGCCGGCGACAGCTGGGTCGCCGACAGCAGGTACCGGGCGGGCGGTCACGGCTACGTGGCCAACCACAGCAGCACCGGCAGCACGCGCAGGACGATCCAGGGCACCGAGGACCAGTCGCTGTTCAGGACGGCTCGCGAAGGGATGCTGGAGTACCGCTTCGACGGCGTCCCCAACGGGGTCTACACGGTGGAGCTGGACTTCGCCGACATCGAGAACACCCGTCCGGGCCGGCGCGTGTTCGACGTGCTGGTCGAGGGAGAGCTGGCCATCCCGGCCCTCGACCTGGCCCTGGAGGCGGGCACGTACACGGCCGTGAGCAGGCAGTACACGGTGCGTGTGAGTGACGGGCAGCTGAACGTGCGCTTCGCCACCCGCGAGGGCTCGACGCTCGTCAACGGCATCAGGATCTCCGAGCGGCCCGACAGGACCGCCCCGTAGGTCCGTCGTCCACCGAGCCCGCCCCACCGCCGGTGGGGCGGGCTCCGGCACCCCGGCTACCGTTCCGCCGGCGGAGTATGTTACTGGTAGGTAATGCGACGCGTCCGAATTCAGCGCGACCTTCCCGTCCCGATGCCGGACGGCGTGCTGTTGCTGGCCGACCGCTACGTGCCGGTGGGGGCCGAGCGGGCGCCGGTCATCCTCGTCCGCTCCCCCTACGGCAGGCGCGGCCTGTTCGGGTTCGTGTACGGGCGCGGGTTCGCCCGCCACGGCTTCCAGGTGGTGATCCAGAGCTGCCGGGGCGGCTTCGGGTCGGGCGGGCAGCTCGACCCGCTCGGCGACGAGCGCGACGACGGCCTGGCCACCCTCGCCTGGCTGCGCGATCAGCCCTGGTACGGCGGCTCACTGGCGATGTTCGGCCCCTCCTACCTCGGCTACACCCAGTGGGCCGTGGCTCCCGACGCCGGGCCCGACCTCAAGGCGATGTCCACGCAGATCACCGCCTCGCAGTTCAGGGACGCCGCCTACGTGGGCGGGGCGTTCGCATTGGAGTCGGCGCTGAGCTGGACCACCCTGACGGACTCCATGTCGCGCCGGTTCGGCGGCACGGCGGCGCTGACCGCGCCCAGGGTGACCCGGCGGGCCGTGCTGTCCGGGCGGCCGATGGCCGAGCTCGACCTGGTCACGGCCGGGCGGCCGCTGCGCTTCTACCGGGATCTGCTCGCCCATCACGCCGACCCCGAGCCGTACTGGACCAAGCGCGACTTCTCCTCCAGGGTCGGTGAGGTCGAGGCCGCGGTCACCATGATCGGCGGCTGGTACGACGTGTTCCTGCCGTGGCAGCTCAAGGACTACCTCGCGCTGCGCGCGGCCGGGCGGCGGCCGCATCTGACGATCGGGCCGTGGTGGCACGTCGACACCCGGCACGGCCGGGTGTCGATGGCCGAGTCGCTGTCCTGGTTCCGGGCGCATCTGCTGGGTGACGCCTCGGGGCTGCGCGAGCAGCCGGTGCGGCTGTACGTGACGGGGGCCGGGGAGTGGCGCGACCTCCCCGACTGGCCGGTGCCCGGCATGCGACCGCGGCGCTGGCACCTGCAGCCCGGCTTCGGGCTGGGGCCGGAGGGACCGCCGGAGGGCGAGCCCGACCGGTTCCGCTACCACCCGGACCATCCCACGCCGGTGATCGGCGGGCCGGTGCTGCTGGCCGACTCCCGGCCGCGCGACCAGCGGCGGCTGGAGGCCCGCCGCGACGTGCTCGTCTACACCTCGCCCGAGCTGGGGTCGGACGTGGAGGCGATCGGGCCGGTCAGCGCCGAGTTGTTCGTACGCTCCAGCACCCCGCACGTGGACGTGGTGGTGCGCCTGTGCGACGTGCACCCGGACGGCAGATCCATGAACGTGTGCGAGGGCGTGCGCCGGCTCGGCCCCGGCAATACGCTGGAGGACGTGCGCAGGGTGTCGGTGGAGCTGTGGCCGGTGGGACACCGGTTCAAGCGTGGCCACCGGATCCGGCTGCACGTGGCTGCGGGCGCGTACCCGACGATCGCCCGCAACCCCGGCACCGGCCTGCCGATCGGCGACGGCGGGCCAATGGTGCCGGCCGACGTGGAGGTGTTCCACTCCCCCGCCCGCCCGTCCGCGGTGGTGCTGCCGCTGTGCGCGCCGCGCGGCTGATGTCGCTGGTCCTGCTGTTGCAGGGCCGGGGCGGCATGACGGCGGCCGAGCTCGCGGCCGAGCTGGAGGTGTCGGAGCGGACCGTGCACCGCGACGTGCTCGCGCTGTCGGGGGCCGGCGTCCCGGTCTACTCCGATCGGGGACGCGGCGGCGGCTACCGGCTGCTGGAGGGCTACCGCACCCGGCTGACCGGCCTCGACCGGGCCGAGGCCGAGGCGCTGTTCCTGTCCGGCGTGCCCGGCGCGCTGCGCGAGATGGGGTTGCAGGAGGTGGCGGCGACGGCCCGGCTCAAGGCGGCCGCCGCGCTCTCCCCCGGCCTGCGTGACGCGCCCGCGACCGCCGCCCAGCGCTTCCACCTGGACGCGCCCGGCTGGTTCGCCGGCGACGACCCGCCTCCTGCCGCGCTGACCCGGCTGGCCAGGGCCGTGTGGAACGACCGCGTCGTCACCGCCGTCTACAAGGACCGGCCCCGGACGCTGGAGCCGTACGGGCTGATCCTGAAGGCGGGCGCCTGGTATCTCGCGGCCCGCACCCGCACCCGGTTCCTGATCTTCCGGGTGGACCGGTTCGGCGACCTGGACGTGCGTGACGACGTCTTCGCCCGCGATCCGGGCTTCGACCTGGCGGGCTTCTGGGCGGAGCAGTCGGCGGCGTTCACCCGCACGCTGCTGCGCGCCGAGATCACGCTGCGGCTCACCGCGCGCGGGGTGCGGCAGCTGCGGCACATCGCCGACCCGGCCGCGCTGCCGGACGCGCTCGCCTCCCTCCAGCCCGACGGGACCGTACGGCTCGGCGTCGAGTCGCTGGAGGTGGCCTACTCGCAGGTGCTGCGGTTCGGGCCGGAGGCCGAGGTGCTGGGGCCGCCGGAGCTGCGGGCGATGGCCGCCGAGGCCGCCGCCCGCCTGTCCGCCCTGTACGGGCCGCCTCAGCGGTAGTCCAGCGGGTCCGCCCGCGCGCCCGTCTCCTCCACCTCCACGATGTAGCGCCACACGTCCGGCCTGCTGCCGTCCACGTCGGTGAAGCCGTACTCCTTGGCCAGCGTCCCGCTGTCGACGGACTTGCCGGACCAGCGCATCCGGTCGGGGTCGGTGGCCAGGGCGGCGACCGCGCGGCCCGCGAAGGCGGGCGTCTCGGAGACGGCGAACGTCGGCTGGTGGGCGACGGCGTCGCGCCAGGTGGCCTCGGTGACGCCGAAGTGCTCCAGCATGCTCTCCGAGCGCAGGAAGCCCGGCGTGAGCGCCACCGCCGCGCCGTCGTACTCGCGCAGCTCCTGCGCCTGCGCGTAGGCCAGCCGGTTGACGGCCATCTTGGCCAGGTCGTAGAAGATGGACTCGCGGTAGCGGGTGGCGTTGAACTCCCAGGTGCCGTCGGTCACCTCCACCACCAGGCCGCCCTTGTTCCGGATGAGCAGCGGCAGCGCGTGGTGGCTGGTGATGAGGTGCGTGTCGACGGCCAGCCTGAGCAGTTTCAGGCCGTTGTCCAGATCGTGCTTCCAGACCGGCGTCGTCCACTCCCAGAGCGCGTCAGCGCCCCAGACGTCGTTGACCAGGACGTCGAGCCGGCCCTGCTCCTGGTCGATGCGCTCGACCAGGGCCTTGACCTGCGCCGGGTCCAGGTGGTCCACCCGCACCGCGATGCCGGTGCCGCCGGCCGCGGTCACCAGCTCGGCCGTCTCCTCGATCGTCTCCGGCCGGTTCATCTCCGAGCGCTGGTCGCGGGTCGTCCTGCCGGTGCAGTAGACCGTCGCGCCGGCGGCGCCCAGCGCCACCGCTATTCCTCGTCCCGTGCCGCGGGTCGCGCCCGCCACCAAAGTGATCATGCGGCCAGCCTGTCCGGTAAAGGGGACATCCTCTGTCATGTTTTCCGGCGGGTTCCGGGGCCGCTGCCGGGCGATCGACCGTTCGGCGCGAGGAGGCGACCACTCGCCGCTTGACGACCTGACGGCCTTTCCGGTCAGGGCTAATGTGACGTACGAATTCGCCTCATTGCACCCTGTCACGCATCACGAAATTTACGCCAAACTGTGACATTAGGGACACTGGGGTATATATCTCGACGCAGTTAGTCTCCATTCACTGACTATCAGTCAGGAACCGAGTCGTTTCGGCCCCTGGCCTGAGTGTGTCTGGGAGACAAACAATGACGACCCCGGAATCCGGGCAGAAGACACGCAGCGATCGCAGCCCCTGGAACTGGCTGCTGTTCGTGCCGATCGTGCTGCCCCTGTTAACGTTCCTCTTCAACTCCGAAGAGCCGCGACTGTTCGGCTTCCCGCTGTTCTACTGGCTGCAGCTCGCCTTCATCATCGTGGGCGTCAGCTGCACCACGCTCGTCTACCGGATGACCAGGTGAGCGCGCACACGACCGAGCTGGTCGTCTTCACCCTGCTGTTCCTGCTGGTCAGCGGCATGGGATTCGTCGCCGCCCGGTGGCGCCGGCCCGACAACATCGAGAGCCTCAACGAGTGGGGCCTCGGCGGCCGCAACTTCGGCACCTGGATCACCTGGTTCCTGGTGGGCGGTGACCTCTACACCGCCTACACCTTCGTGGCCGTGCCCGCGCTGGTGTTCGGCGCCGGAGCGCTCGGCTTCTACGCGCTGCCGTACACCGTGGTGATCTATCCGATGGTGTTCCTGGTGCTGACGCGGATGTGGTCGGTGTCGCACGTGCACGGGTTCGTCACCCCCGCCGACTTCGTCCGGGCGCGCTTCGGCTCGCCGACGCTGGCGCTGCTCGTGGCCATCACCGGGCTGGTGGCGACGATGCCGTACATCGCGCTGCAGCTCGTCGGCATCGAGGCGGTGCTCAAGACGATGGGGATCACCGGGCACCTGCCGATCGTCATCGCCTTCGCCATCCTGGCGGCGTACACCTATCAGTCGGGGCTGCGGGCGCCCGCGCTGATCGCGTTCGTCAAGGACACGCTGATCTACATCGTGATCCTGGCGGCCGTGATCTACATCCCGACCCAGCTGGGCGGCTGGGAGGGGATCTTCGGCGCCGCGAAGGAGAAGTTCGACGCCTCGCCCTCGCAGGCCGACGGGCTCACGTTGAACGCGAGCAACCAGCTGCAGTACATCACGCTGGCGTTCGGCTCGGCCCTGGCGCTCTTCCTGTATCCGCACAGCCTCACCGGCGTGCTGGCGTCCAGGAACCGGAAAGTGATCAAGAGGAACATGTCGGCGCTGCCCGCCTACAGTTTCCTGCTCGGGCTGATCGCGCTGCTGGGCTTCATGGCCATCGCGGCCGGGACGAAGCCCGTCGTGGGGGCGAACGGAAGGCCGGACGGCAACACCATCGTGCCGGTGCTGTTCGACCAGATGTTCCCGGACTGGTTCGCCGGGGTCGCCTACGCGGCCATCGCGATCGGGGCGCTGGTCCCGGCGGCGATCATGTCCATCGCGGCGGCGAACCTGTTCACCCGCAACATCTACCGCGAGTATCTCAACAAGAACGCCACCGACGCTCAGGAGGCCAAGGTCTCCAAGATCACCTCACTGGTGGTGAAGGTCGGAGCGGTGCTGTGCATCCTCATCCTGGATCCGCAGTTCTCCATCGACCTGCAGCTCATCGGCGGTGTGATCATCCTGCAGACGCTGCCGTCCGTGGCGCTGGGGCTCTACACGCGCTGGTTCCACCGGGGCGGGCTGATCACCGGATGGGCGCTCGGGCTCGGGGCGGGGCTGTGGATGCTCTACCTGATCCCGAACCCCGTCAGCGGTAAGGCGCACTTCGGCGGATCGGCCTTCGGGCTGTCGAACCTCGGCTTCGACACGACGATGACGATCTATGCCGGGTTCCTGGCGCTGGCCGTCAACCTGGTGGTGGCGGTGCTGGCGACGCTGGCGTTCCGGGCGATGAAGGTGGCCGACGGCGGGGACGCGACGACCCGCGGCGACTACTTCGCCGACGAGGGCGACCCCAAGGTCAAGCCCATGGACCTGACCGGCACGCACTGACGGACCGGCCCCGGTACGGCCTGCTGGAAAATCCGTTGCGCCCGGTCGCGCGGGAGCCGCAGGCTGTACCGGTGCCCCTACTCGACGCGGTCCGGTTGGTGAAGCGGTTCGGGACGGTCACCGCCGTCGACGGGCTGAGTCTGAGCGTCGCCGAGGGCGAGGTCGTCGGGCTGCTGGGGCTCAACGGCGCGGGCAAGTCGACCACCCTGCACATGCTGCTCGGGCTCATCACCCCCGACGCCGGGCAGGTCAGGATGTTCGGCCTGGACCTGGCCCGGCGCCGGACCGAAGTGCTCAGCCAGGTGAACTTCGCCGCGAGCTACGTGGACCTGCCCGGCGTGCTGCTGGTGCGCGAGGTGCTCGACTCCTTCGCCATGCTCTACGCGCTGCGCCGGCCGAAGGCGCGGGTCGCGGAGCTGATCGAGCTGTTCGAGCTGGGGCCGCTCAGCGGGCGCAGGATGATGGATCTGTCGTCGGGGCAACGCACCCGCGTGCAGCTCGCCAAGGCGCTGCTGAACGCGCCCCGGCTGCTGGTGCTCGACGAGCCGACCGCCAACCTCGACCCCGACGCCGGTGACCGCATCCGGGGCCTGCTGTCCCGGGCCGCCCGGGAGAACGGCAGCGCGATGCTGATCACCTCGCACAACATGCGCGAGGTCGAGCGGATGTGCGACCGGATCCACTTCATGGCCGACGGGCGGATCGTGGCCTCCGGCAGCGCCGCGGAGCTGGCCGGCCGCTACGGGGCCGAGGACCTGGAAGAGGTGTTCCTCAAGGTGGCTCGCGGATGACCGCTCTCACCCTTCCCCCGCTCAGCCTGGCCGCGCGGCGCAGGCGGGTCTTCGGCGTCGTCCGGCGTGACTTCGCGGCGCTGCGGCGCAGCTCGATCAGGATGTTCGAGATCCTGTTCTGGCCCACCGTGGAGCTGGTGCTGTGGGGGTTCGTCACGGCGTTCCTGCAGACGCAGCGGGTGCCGTTCGTAGCGTCGTTCCTCATCGGGGCCGTGCTGCTGTGGCAGGTGCTGCAGAAGGCCAGCAACGAGATCTCGATCGCGTTCCTGGAGGACATCTGGTCGCGCAACCTGCTGAACGTGCAGGTCAGCCCGCTGTCCAGTGGCGAGTACCTGACCGGGCTGATGCTGTTCGCGCTGGGCAAGGTGGTGCTCGCCGTCACCGTGATGGCGGGACTGGCGCTGGCGTTCTACGGGTTCGGGGTGACGAGCCTGGGCGTGGGGCTGGTGCCGTTCATGGGCGTGCTGCTGGTGTTCGGCTGGTCGCTCGGGCTGGTGGGCATCGCGGCGGTGCTCAGGTTCGGCGAGAACGCCCAGGTGATCGCCTGGTCGCTGGTGTTCGTGGCGCAGCCGCTGGCGGGGATCTTCTACCCGGTCTCGGTGCTGCCCGCGCCGCTGCAGACGGTCGCCTGGCTGATGCCGGCCTCCCACGTGTTCGAGGGCATGCGCACCGTCATGGGCGGCGGGGCGGTGCCATGGGACCGGCTGGCGTGGGCGGCCGGGCTCAACGTCATCTACCTGGCCGCCACGCTCGGCCTGTTCGCGTGGGCGCTCAGCGACGCCCGGCGGCGTGGGCGGCTGTCCCGCTTCGGTGACTGATCCGCGCCTCGGCTCGCCTGTGTGCGCGTTGCAGTGCGTGCTGCCGGGGCACAGGATGGCAGACTGCCCACAGGTGTCCTGAATTTCCGGAGGTACGCGTGTCCGACGAGTTCGACGTCATCGTGATCGGAGCCGGGCCGGCCGGCGAGAACGTGGTGGACCGGGCGGTGCGCGGCGGGCTGACCGCGGCCGTCGTGGAAGAGCGGCTGGCCGGCGGCGAATGCTCCTACTGGGCGTGCATCCCGAGCAAGGCACTGCTGCGCCCGGTGGAGCTGGCGGCCGAGGTCGCGCGGATGCCCGGCATGTCGCTCGACCCGATCGACGTCGACGCGGTGCTCGCCCGGCGCGACGAGGCGGTGTCCCACTACGACGACTCGGGACAGGTCCGCTGGCTCGAAGGGGTGCCCGCCACGTTCGTACGCGGGCGCGGGAGGCTGGACGGCCCCAAGCGGGTGCTGGTCACCGAGCCGGACGGGTCGCAGCGGCTGCTCACCGCCCGGCACGCGGTCGTGCTGGCCACCGGCAGCACCGCGGCGATCCCGCCGACGCCCGGCCTGCGCGAGGCCTCGCCCTGGACCAGTCACGAGGTCACCGCCGTCACGTCCGTGCCCGGCCGCCTGGTCGTGGTCGGCGGCGGCGTGGTGGCCTGCGAGATGGCGCAGGCCATGCACGGCCTCGGCGCCCGGCAGACGACCGTGCTGGTGCGCGGCGATTCGCTGCTGCCCAGGATGGAGCCGTTCGCGGGCGAACTGCTGGCCGCCTCCTTCGCCGCCTCCGGCATCGACCTGCGTACCCGTACCGAAGCCGTACGGGTGGAGCGGCCCGAGCCGGGCGGCAAGGTGACCGTGCACCTGCCGGACGGGCCGCCCGTCGAGGCCGACGAGATCCTCGTCGCGACCGGGCGGAAGGCCGCAACCCAAGGGCTGGGGCTGGAGAGCGTGGGGTTGGCCGTCGACAAGCCCGTCCAGGTGGACGACAGCCTGCGGGCGACCGGCGTGGGTGAGGGCTGGCTGTACGCGGTGGGCGACGTCAACGGCCGTAACCTGCTCACCCACATGGGGAAATATCAGGCGAGGGCGTGTGGTGACGTGATCGTCGCGCGCGCCAAGGGCGAGCCCGACGACCTGCCCGCCCAGCGCGCCACCGCCGACGGCTACGGCGCGCCGCAGGTCGTCTTCACCGACCCGCAGATCTGCGCCGTCGGCCGGACCGAGGAGGCGGCCCGCCACGACGGCTTCCGGGTGCGGGTGGTGGAGTACGACCTCGCTTCCGTCTCCGGCGCCTACCTGCTCGGCGACGACTATCAGGGCCGGGCCAAGGCGGTCGTCGACGAGGACCGCCGGGTGCTGCTCGGCGTCACCCTCGCCGGGCAGGGCACCGCCGAGCTCCTGCACGCGGCGACCATCGCGGTCACCGCCGAGGTGCCGCTCGAGCGCCTCTGGCACGCGGTGCCGTCCTTCCCCACCGTGAGCGAGATCTGGCTGCGCCTGCTGGAGACCTACGGCCTCTGACCTCCGCGCAGGTAGGACACCACCATCTCGCCGACCATCTTGCGCAGCCGGTCGCGGTGCTCCGGCGCCGTCATGTCACGGCCGAACAGGGCGCCGAAGGTGTGCTGGTTGGCGACACGGAAGAAGCAGAACGCGCTGATCATCATGTGCACGTCCACGGCGTCGGCCTCGGTGACGAACGCACCGCTCGCCCGGCCGGCGTCGAGGATGCGCGAGATGACGTCCAGCACCGGGGTGCCGAGGTTGGCCAGGGCCTCGGACTTGCGGATGTGCCGGCCCTCGTGGATGTTCTCGATCGCGACCAGCTTGATGAAGTCGCGGTGGCGATCGTGGTGGTCGAACGTCAGCTCGGCCAGCGTGCGGATCGCCTCCACCGGCGCCAGGTGCTCGACGTCCACGGCGCGCTCGGCGGCGCGGACCTCGAAGTAGGCCTTCTCCAGCACGGCGACGTAGAGCTTCTCCTTGCTGCCGAAGTAGTAGTAGATCATGCGCTTGGTGGTGCGCATGAGCTCGGCGATCTCGTCGACCCTGGCCCCCGCGTAGCCGCGCCGCGCGAACTCCCCCTGGGCGACCTGGAGGATCTCCGCCTTGGTGCGGTCGGCGTCACGCCGGCGCTCACCGGCCGGGCGGGTGGTGGGCTGCGAGGTCATGGGGCTCCACGGAAAGGCGGGACCGATCCGCCTCATCCTATGACCGGCCCGCTCACGGCGCGCCTGGGCCGCGAGCGTGCTGTACGGCCAGGCGGACGGCCGCGTTGGCGGCGCCGTAGCCCCGGTAGCCGCCCGACCGCTCGACGATCTCGAAGAAGACCCGGCCCACCGTGATCGTGTACAGGTGCAGGAACTCGCCGTGCTCGTCCTTGTCGTACAGCAGCCCGAGCTCCCGGATCTCCGGGCCGACGTCGTGGCGGGCCTCCAGGTCGTCGTAGTAGTTGCCCGGGATCGGCAGCAGCAGGCCGGGGTGCTCGGCGCACAGGCGGCGGGCGAGGCCCCGGAGGTCGTCGCAGGCCAGCGCGACGTGCTGCCAGGGCGTCTGCCCGGCGCCGACCCGCGCCTGGTTCAGCACCATCCGCACCCCCTCGTCCGGGCCGGCCATCGCCCTGCTGCGCAGCAGCCCGGACGGCTCCGGGACCTCCACGCTCTCCAACGGGCGCAGGCCCAGGACGCTGCGGTAGAACAGCGACGCCTCGTCGAAGTGATGCCACGGCTGGGTGAGCGCCACATGGTCCACCCGGGTGACACACCCTGACGACGGGGCCGGGCCGCGGGTGAAGTCGCCGGTCCAGTCCGGGTGGTCGGGCCGGCCGCTGCGGCAGAAGAAGATCTGGGTGCCGTCCGGCGCCGCGATCGCCTCCAGCGGGACCTCTTCCGGGGCTCGCTCGCGCGGCAGCACGGGGGCCAGCAGGTCCTCGGCCCGCCTGACCGACGCGGCGGGATCCGGGGTCTCCAGGCCGATGGCGGCGAGCGCGGCTTCCGTGCCGGTGGCGTTGAGGAGGATCCTGGCCGCGCCCTGCTCCCACATCTCGACTGGTTTGGTGGGGTGCGCCCCGGTGCGGGTGAAGCCGAGTGCCGCCAGCAGGCCGACCAGCGTGGCGGCCGCACCGGAGGCCGGGGGGACGGTGTCACCGGCGGACGGCCCACCGGTCCGCGCGGCCGTCGCCGTCCCGGTGTTCGCCGTCCCGGTGGTGAGCTCGGCGAAGGCGAATCCCGTCGGGATCACCGGTCCCGGTGCCCGGCGGTCGAGCGCCTCCTCCAGGGCGATCAGCGAGCGCATCGCGTCCAGGGCCGTACGGCGGGCGTCGGACTGGCGGAAGACGTCGTTGAAGACCTCCAGCGACAGCGGCCCCCGATACCCGGTGTTGAGGACGTGGCGCACCAGCCCCGGCACGTCGAAGCCGCCCTGGCCGGGAAAGCAACGGTAGTGGCGGCTCCACTGGAGCACGTCCATGGCCGGCAGGGGCGCGTCAGCCAGCTGGAGGAAGAACACCTTGTCCCCCGGGATCGCCTCGATGCCGATCGGGTCGGAGCCGCGCGACAGGATGTGGAAGCTGTCCAGGCAGGTGCCGAGGTTCGGGTGATCGGCCAGCTGGACGATGCGCCAGGCGTGCAGGTAGTCGTTCACGTGCCGGCCCCAGGCCAGCGCCTCGTACGCGACCCGGACGCCGTGGCGGGCCGCGAGCTCGGCGAGGGCGTGGAGGTGCGCGGCGGCCAGCTCGTCGTCGTCAGCCGCCTCGGGTGACACGCTGGAGCACACCAGCAGCGTCCCGGCGCCGAGGCGCTCCATGAGCCGGAGCTTGCGCTCGGCCCGGCGCAGGTTGTGCTTCAGCGTCGCCGGCCCGGCCGCTTCGAAGTCGCGTAACGGCTGGTAGAGGTCGATGCCGAGGCCGAGGTCCGCCGCGCGGTCGCGGATCCGTTCCGGGGAGAGCGGGCAGGAGATCAGGTCGTTCTCGAAGATCTCCACGCCGTCGAAGCCGGCGGCGGCGATCGCGGCGAGTTTCTCGGTCAGCGTGCCGCTGACCGAGACGGTGGCGATGCACTTGCGCATGCCGTCCTCCTGTCATGTCGCGCCGGTCCGGGGCGTCCGCCGCCGGCTTTCCGGGGTCAGGTGGTGATGAGGTCGGCCAGGTGGGCGAGCATGCGCTCGGCGTCCGGTTCCTGGCCGGTGAAGAGCTGGAAGGCGTGCGCCGCCTGGAAGACGACCATGCCGCCGCCGTCCAGGGTGCGGCAGCCCCGCGCGCGGGCGTGCCGCAGCAGGTCCGTCTCCAGTGGGCGGTAGACGATGTCGGCGACCCAGAGGCCGGGGTGCAGGAGCTCGGCCGGCAGCGGGGTCCCGGGATGGTGGGCCATGCCCGTCGGGGTGGCGTGGACCAGGCCGTCGGCCCGGGGCAGCAGCGCGGCCAGGTCCGCCTGCGCGGCGGGGCGGGCGCGGTCCGTGCCGAAGCGTGCGGCGAGCTTCTCCGCGAGATCCCGCGCGCGGGCCGGGACGGCGTCCACCACGGCGACCTCGTCGGCGCCGAGCGTGAGCAGCGCGTGGGCGACGGCCGCCCCCGCCCCGCCCGCGCCCAGCTGGACGACGCGGCCGGTGGGGGCGTCGGGCAGGCCGCGGGCGAACGACTCGGCGAAGCCCGTCCAGTCGGTGTTGTGGCCGATGGCGCGCTCGCCCTCGAAGACGACGGTGTTGACGGCGCCCAGGGTGGCGGCGTCGCCGGACAGGCCGTCCAGGTGCGGGATCACGGTCTGCTTGCAGGGGTGGGTGATGTTGAGTCCGTCGTAGCCGAGCCTTCTGGCCGTGCGGACGAGCTCTCCCGCGTCCTGGGCGGCCAGGCCGAGGTCGCCGAGGTCGATGAGCCGGTAGACGTACGGGAGCCCCTGGCGGCGCGCCTCGCGCTCGTGCAGGGCGGGGCTGAGGGAAGGGCCGATGCCGGATCCGATCAGGCCGACCAGGTAGGAGGTCATCTGACGTGGCTCATCCTCACTCCGTAAATGTACGAACTAGTGAGTTAGTCATAGCACCCCGGCGGCGGACGGTGAAGAGGCAAGCCGGATCCTCTTGACACCCGTTGGCCGCCACAGGAGCATGACGGCACACAATTAACTATCTAGTTCGTAACTACATCCGGCAGGCTCGCGTACACGATCAGCGGTGCGTGACGGGGGGACCTCCAAACCGCACGAAACCCACCCAGAACCAGATTCAGAGCCGCAAGGAGCACTCGTGACCGATCAACCCCCCAGCCTCCCGCAAGGCACCCCTCGCAAGGCGGCCACCGCGGCCTGGATCGGCAGCGCGCTGGAGTACTACGACTTCTTCATCTACGGCAGCGCCGCGGCCCTGATCTTCTCTCGGGTCTTCTTCGACGAATCCGACCCCGCCACCGCGACGCTCCAGTCGCTGGCCAGCTTCGGCGTCGCGTACGCGGCCCGCCCGGTCGGCGCGTTCTTCCTCGGGCACGTGGGCGACAGGTTCGGCCGCAAGAAGATCATGGTGTTCACGCTCGTCCTGATGGGCGTGTCGACCTTCCTCATCGGCTGCCTGCCCACCCGCGACCAGATCGGCGGCCTCGCCCCGGTGCTGCTGGTCGTCCTGCGGGTGCTGCAGGGCCTGTCGGCGGCCGGTGAGCAGGCCAGCGCCAACTCCATGAGCCTGGAGCACGCCCCCGCCCATCGCCGTGGCTACTACACGAGCTTCACGCTCAACGGCACGCAGTTCGGGCAGATCCTGGCGACCGTCGTCTTCATCCCGGTGGCCGCGCTGCCGGAGGAACACCTGCTGACCTGGGGATGGCGGGTGCCGTTCTGGCTGAGCCTGGCCGTCGCCGTGGCCGGGTGGATCATCCGCCGGAAACTGGAGGAGACGCCGGCCTTCGAACGCGAGGTCGCCGAGGGGACCGTGCCCAGGATGCCGCTGTCGCTGCTGTTCCGCGACCACTGGGCGAGCGTGCTGCGGGTGGTGTGCGCGGCGCTGATCGCCACCGTCAGCACCATCTTCACCGTCTGGGCGCTCAGCTACGCCACCAGCGACGCCGTCGGCCTGGACCGGGCCACCATGCTCTGGATCAGCACCGCCGCCAACGCCACCGCCCTGCTCGCCATCCCGCTGTGGGCCATGCTCTCCGACCGTGTCGGCCGCAAGCCCGTCTTCCTCATCGGCGCCGTCGGCAGCCCGCTGATGATCTTCGCTTACCTGGCGGCGATCAACTCGAAGAGCTATCCGCTCATCTTCCTCGTCGGCATCCTCACGCTCGGTGTCGTCTACAGCGCGTCCAACGGCATCTGGCCCGCGCTGTACGGCGAGATGTTCACCACCAAGGTCCGGCTGTCGGGCATGGCGATCGGCACCCAGATCGGGTTCGCCGTCGCGGGCTTCGCGGTCGCCTCGGCCGCCGGGATCGTCTCCCCGTCCGGATGGCTCGGGCTCCAGGGCTGGGGCGGGGTCGCCGTCTTCACCGGCGTCCTGTGCGCGATCAGCGCCATCGCGGTGGCGACCGCGCGGGAGACGTACCGGACTCCGACCGAGCACCTCGGTCTGGACCCGTCCGAGCCCCGGCCGAACGCCTCCGCGCCCGCCTGACGCCTGCCCGCTTCCGGGGACCGCCCGCCCGCCGTGGTCTCCGGAAGCACACGCGGCGCGATGCGGCGATATTACTGGTAATTACTGGAACTATTGGTACGCTCGCGCCATGAGTGACCGGCTGGACGATCTCGAAAGGCGGATCGACGAGCTCCGGGCCGGCGTGCGCACGGCGATGCGGGCCAGGGACGCCGCCACGGCCAGGACCCTGCGCGCGGAGCTGCGCACCGCCGAGCGCGCCTGGGACACGCTGGTCAGCGGCCAGGACGACCCCGCCCCGGCGGACGGCTCGCCGGCTGAGACCGTACCGGATGAGACCGGACGGGGCGCGGGGGCGCGGACTCGCGCCAAGGGGGCAGGGCGCGGTGACGGGCCGCGGCTGGTGACGGTGCGCGAGCAGGTGCACCAGGCGCTGGCCCTGCTGGACGCGCCCGCGCAGGCCCGGCTCATCGTCGCCGTCAGCCAGGCGTTCTTCGCCGGCTCCATCCGCAGCCCTCAGCTCACCAGCCTGCGCCGCGACGAGGAGCGCTCGTTCCGGGCCTCGCCGTACGGCAGGCCGTACTACCTGTGCGCGGCGCTCACCGACCGCCTCTCCCCCGCCCGTGGCCTGCTCACGGTCAGTACGTGGCCCGCCGAGCGCAGGGTCGTGGGCCCGCTCAGCCCCCGCGTCGACTTCCTCACCTGCGCCTTACGGGTGGCGCGGCACCTCGGCGGGCTGCCGGGCTCCTTACCCGACGGGAACCGGCTGCTGGCCAGGATGGCCCGCAACATCCCCGGCGCGGGCGACGACGCGTTCGGGCCCCCGGATCCCGGCCGGGTGATCGAGGCGGCCAGCAGGGAGCTGCGCGTGCACACCGGCCGCGACACGCGGGACAGGGCGGAGCTGGCGAAACGCGCGACATCCCAGCTGGATGAGGCGGCCGGGCTGTTCGGCGCCGCTACGCTGAGCACCGTCGCCAAGGGAAGATCCACGAGGGTTATGAGAGGCGGCCGATGAACCGGCTGGACGCGCTGCGCGGCACGACGCCGCAGAAGCCGCACGACGCGCGGGCGATCGCGGCGCTCGCGGCCAACCCCGGCTGCACCCGCCGCGCGCTGATGGACGGGGCCGGGATCGACAAGGACGCCGCCGCGCGGCACCTGGGATTCCCCGCGCCGTTCGGGCAGTCGCCGTTCGCGATCACGCGTGGCAACGCCTTCGAGGCGCTGGTCAAGGCCGACGGCTGCGCGGAGCTGCTGCGGATGCTGCGCGAGCTGCTCGGCCTGCCGATCGCGGAGGTGGCCTACCACGACGTCGAGAACGTCGGCGCGCACCTGCGCCACGCCCACACCCGGACGCTGATCGACCGCGCCGTCCGCCAGGAGGACGCGGGCACCGTCTACGACCATCCCCTGTTCACCCTGGACATCGCCGGGCACACCGCCTACCTGGAGCCCGACGTGGTCGCCTTCCAGGTCGGCGGGCGGTTCCACATCGTGGAGATCAAGTCGTTCGCGGTGATCGACGGGCAGGCGGACCCGGCCGCGGTGGCGGCGGCGGCGCGGCAGGCGGCCGTGTACGTGCTCGCGCTGCGCGGGCTGCTGGCCGAGCTGGGGCACGACCCGCTGCGGGTGTCGCACGAGGTGGTGCTGGTCTGCCCGGAGAACTTCGCCAACCGGCCCGTGGCGACGCTGGTGGACGTGCGCAGGCAGCTCGCGGTGCTGCGCCGCCAGCTCACCCGGATGACGAACCTGGACCGGCTGCTGGACGGGCTGCCGGACGACCTGACGTTCGACCTGCTGCCGGGCGAGGACGGGCTGCCCACCAGGCCGGTCGCCGAGCTGGCCGACGCGGTGCGCGGGGCGGCCGCCCGCTACGCGCCCGACTGCCTGTCCACCTGTGACCTGTGCTTCTTCTGCCGGGACGAGGCCAGGCAGGAGGGCGCCTCCGACCTGCTCGGCCGGAACGTCCGCGACGAGCTGGGCGGGGTGGCCTCCGTCGGCGAGGTGCTCGGCCTGGCCGACGGCACCCGTGACGCCGCGGCCGGCCAGGAGGAGATCGCCCGGCTGCTCCGCAACGCCGAACGCCTGCGCCGGGAGTGCCTCACGTGACCCCGCGCCACCGGATCGGGCGCCGCCGCATCACCCTTCGGGCCGTGTGCCGGAGGTTCGCGGCATGAGCCTGCTCACCTCGCTGGCCCGGCTGCGGGCGCTGGACGAGGGCATCGCGCAGCCGATCGCGACCGTCCGCCACTGTCACGTGTCGGCCCGGCCCATGGTGTTCATCCCGCTCAAGCTGTCGGGCGAGGCCGCCGCGCCGCTGGCCGCCATGCTCGGCACCGACCGCGACGAGCCCCGGCTGCTGGTCGTGCCCCAGCCGCGCAACCGCGACCTGCGGTTCGCCTGGGCCGCCGAACTGGCCGGGGTGCTGGTGCCGTACGTCGAGACGTTCCTGTCGAGCACCGAGACGGTCGAGCGCAAGAACGCCGACCCGTACGAGCGGGCGCTGGACGCGCCGCAGCTCGTGGTGCCGAACCGGGCGGGGGTGGCGTTCACCCGGCTGCTCGGGCGCTCGACCCGCTTCCGCCGCCTCGACGGCCCGTACCCGGTGCCGACGGGGGTGCCGCTGCTGGGGCGCTGGCTGACGTACTTCGGCGAGCGCGCCGCCTACCCGGGCTCGTCGCTGACGCTGTGCGCGACCGACGAGCTCGGCAGGCACTGGGCGAGCGGGCAGAGCTCGCTGGAGGACGCCAACCTGGCCGCGCTGGTCTCCTGGATCACCGAGGGGCCGAACGACGACGCCGAGGACCCGCTGATCTGGCCGCCCGCGGGACCGGCGACCGATCCGGGGTTCGACGCCGAGGTGCTCGCGCCGGCGATCGACAGCAAGTCGGCCGAACGCGTCACCGAGGCGCTGCGCACCCAGCTCGAACCCACCTGGCGGCTCATGTGGCGCGCGCTCGACCTGCTGCGCGGCCTGGCGGAGGGGGCCAGCGTCGCGCAGCGGTGGGAGCAGGACCGCGCCTCCTTCAGCGGCATGGCCGCCCAGGTCACGGAGGGCGGGCCGCCGCAGGCCAGGCGGGACGGCGCGATCGCGGCGGCCGCCCGGCTGGCCCGGATGGAGCGCGCCCAGGCCACCTACGACGTGCAGCGCGCCTACGACGACCCGCTGATCATGGCCGAGTACCGGCTGACGGGCGAGGCGTTCGCGGGCGAGGTGGTCGACAACGATCCTGACAACACCGAGGGCGAAGGCCGCTCGCGCAAGCTGCGCCCGCTGGTCGTGGTCAAGACCGACGATCCCGTACGGCTCGCGCCGGGGACCGCCCTGGGCACGCCGGAGCGTCGCGGCCAGGGCGCGCAGCTGGTGTCGGCCCGCGACGGCCTCGTCACCATCAAGATCACCAAGGGGATGGGCCGGGCCAGGACGCCCGCTCCCGGCTCGGTGCCGGAGGTGGGCGAACGGGTCTGCTACACCTCGCTCACCGGCGACTTCCAGGGCTCACCGGCCCTGCCGGACCCGGAGGCGACCCCGTGGACCCACGGCGGCCCGCCCCAGCCGTACGTCCCCACCGACGAGGACGCCCAGGAGGAGTGGTCGTGACCGCACAGCCGACCGCCCAACCGGCCGCACAGCCGGCCGCGCAACCGACCGGCCCCACCCCGGAGCAGGTCATCCAGGCCGTGCTCGCCGACCTGCCGCGCAACCGGGGCGTGGTGGTCGACTCGCCGCCGGGCGCGGGCAAGTCCACGCTGGTCGTACGGGCCGCCGCGCACCTCGCCGAGACCGGCGAGCCGCTGATGATCGTGGCCCAGACCAACGAGCAGGTCGACGACCTGGTGGCGCGCATCAGCGACAAGCACCCGCGGCTGACCGTGGGGCGGCTGTCGGCGAGTGGCTACGTGCCGCCGGCCCGGATGCTGGAGCTGCCCGGCGTCACCGTCGGCACCCGCGTCCAGGACCTGGGCGATCCCGACATCGTCATCGCCACCGCGGACAAGTGGGCGTGGATCTCCGGCCGGGTCTGGCCGTGGGCGATCGTGGACGAGGCGTACCAGATGCGCTCGGACAAGCTGCTACGCATCGCCGGGCTGTTCGAGCGGGCGCTGTTCGTCGGCGATCCGGGCCAGCTCGACCCGTTCTCCATCGTGGACGGCGACCGGTGGTCCGGGCTGTCGTGGGACCCGCTGCAGAGCGCGGTCTCGGTGCTGCTGCGGCACAACCCGGACCTGCCGGTGCACCGGCTGCCGGTGTCGTGGCGGCTGCCGGCCTCGGCCGCGCCGGTGGTGTCGGGGGCGTTCTACCCGTTCACCGGGTTCACCTCGGGCACCGGGCCGCAGGACCGGCGGCTGGAGCTGACCACCGGCGGCATGGGCACGGTGCACGACCGGGCGCTGGAGGAGGCGGCCAGGTCCGGGTGGGCGCTGCTGGAGCTGCCGAACCGGCACACCGTGCGCACCGACGGCGAGGCGGTCGAGGCGGTGGCGCTGCTGGCCGAGCGGCTGCTGCAGCGCGGCGCCGTGGCGAGCTCGGAGCAGGGCGAGCGGCCCGTGACCGCCGACCGGATCGCGGTCGGCGCCGCCCACCGCGACCAGGTGGCGGCGATCAGGAGCGCGGGCCTGCCGCCGGAGATCACGGTCGACACCGCCAACCGGCTGCAGGGCCGTGAGTACGACGTCACCATCGTGCTGCACCCGCTGTCGGGGCGCCGGGACGCCACCGCGTTCCACCTGGAGTCGGGGCGGCTGTGCGTGCTGACCTCGCGGCACCGGCACGCCTGCGTGGTGGTGGCCAGGGCGGGCATCGCCGAGCTGCTGGACGCCCATCCCTCGGCGGAGCCGGTGCAGCTCGGGGCGCCGGTGAAGTTCCCCGACGGCTGGGAGGCCAACCAGTCGGTGCTGGACCACCTGGCCGCCCATCGGGTCTAGATCCGGCGCCGCCACGCGTCCATGATCAGCACGGACCGCATGCCCGCCGACTCGTAGAGGCCGAGCGCGGGGGTGACGTTGTTGGAGTCCACGTGCAGGATCGTGCCCTTGCGGCCACGGGCGGCGTCGGCGGCGAAGGCGCGCCGGAGCAGGAACCTGCCGAGCCCCCGGCCTCTGAACTCGGGCAGCACCGCGAGCGAGGCGACGTAGCCGCAGCTCTCGTCGATGACGAACTGGTCGTTCGCGTGCAGCGCCGCCGCCGGCCGGCCGTCGATCCTGGCCAGGGTGAGCTGACTCCAGTCGTTGACGCTCTGCTGCTGCCTGCGCTCGAACCACAGGTCGTAGCCGCTTCTGACGAAGCCGTGGTGGTGGGCGAAGGCATCCTCCAGCACCTGGTGCGCCTCGCGGCGGATCTCGTCGCTCTCGCCGGTGTGCACGGTGAGCCCCGGCGGCTCGGCGGGCGGCTCGACGGGCCCGTCGAAGTCGACGCGCATCCGGAAGTAGCTGGTGCTGTGCTCGAAGCCGTGCTGCTCGGCCAGCGCCCGCTTGGTCTCGTCGGCGCGGTAGACGACCGCGTCGACCGTGGCGGTGTCGTAGCCGCGCTCGCCGGCGATCTCGCGGGCCCGTTCGACGACGACCGGCCAGAGCCGCTCGGCCAGGCCGGACGTGCCCGGCCGGACGATGACCTCGATCTCCACCAGGTCGCTGTCACCCGGTCCGCAGGCCCACGCCCAGGCGAGGAGCCCGCCGTCGGCGTCGTGCGCCAGCCAGGCGTCCCTGCCGAGATCGAGCGTCGGCTCGGCCAGCACGTCCTCGACGTCGCCGAGCGTCGTGTCGGGCACGCCGAGCACCGCCACGTCGCAGGCCACGCTGAGTTCGTGGATGGCGGCGGCGTCCTCGGCCCGTGGCCGCCTGATGATGTGCATGCGGTGATTCTCCACAAAACCCCTACCGCCTGCCTCTCATTTTCCGTCCGCGGATAGGCTGTGGGACGTGCTCGACAAGACGCCGCTACGCATCGAGATCGACTCGCCCACCGCGGGGACGATCCGGATCACGCTCAGCGGCGACCTCGACTTCGACACGGCGGCGGAGCTCTCGTCACTCCCCGTGGACGGTTACGACCGGGTGGACGTCGATCTGTCCGGCCTGGCCTTCATCGACTCCTCGGGGCTGGCCTCGCTGGTCCGCCTGCAGCAGGCCGTGGCCGGGACAGGCGCGGTGCTGCGCATCGTGGCGCTGACCCCCTATGTGCGCAGCCTGATGCGGATGACGGCGCTGGACCGGCTGTTCGGCATCCCGCCCGCCTGATCTTGCCTCCCGGCAGGTGCCCTAGGCTGGGGGATCTCATCTCCGGCCGTCGAGACAGGTGCGTTGTGCGGGAAGACACCCGGTCCCGGATCCAGGAGGTCGCCCTCGAGCTCTTCACCGAGCAGGGATACGAGGCGACCTCGCTGCGGGAGATCGCCGAGCGGCTCGGCGTGACGAAGGCGGCTCTCTACTACCACTTCAAGACCAAGGACGAGATCGTGGCCAGCCTGGCCGAGCTCTGGGCGGCCGAGATGGACGGCCTGCTGGCCTGGGTCAGGTCGCAGCCGAAGACTCCGCAGATGCGGCGCGAGCTGATCCTGCGTTACGCCGCCAAGCTGCGCGAGCCCCGCTACGTCGGGATCGCCCGGTTCCTGGAGCGCAACCAGACATCGCTGCGCCACCATCCGAGGATCTTCCGGATGCGCGAGGTGCTGGTGGGGCTGGTCGGCGAGATGAGCGAGCACGACATGCCCCCGGCCACCCGGGTCAGCCGGTTCATGGCCCTTTACACCCTGCACGCCAGTAAGTGGGTGGCGGGCGACGGCTCGCTCACCGAGGAGGAGGTCACCGAGGCCTCGCTGGAGGTGGCTCTCGGTCTCCTGGAGCCGTAGGACGCCGAGGCGGGAGTGGCGCCGGTGACGATTGCCGGCCCGGATCTTGGGCAGGGGGTTCCCACGGCGAATGGGGAGGAACGCAGTGGAGACGATGATCGCACTCCGTCTGCCCAGGGATGCGGCCAGTGTGCCGTTGATCAGGCAGATGCTGGACGGCACACTGCGATCGCTGGGCGTCGACGCGCAGATCCGCGACGACATCGAGCTCATGCTCAGCGAGGCCTGCTCCAACGTGGTCAAGCACGCCCAGCCCAGCGACGACTACACCGTCAGCGTCTCCGTCTACGACGACCTCTGCGTGATCAAGGTGATCGACACGGGCGGCGGCTTCGACGCCGGCGCCGTGCGTGAGCCCTCACCCAGCTCGGAGCACGGCCGCGGCCTGCAGATCATGCGTGCGCTCGCCGATGACGTCCGCTTCACCAACAAGCGGGAGAACGGCGCCATGGTGTGTCTGGAGAAGAAACTCCGCTTCGTCCCCGGGGCGGCCGGACCGCACTTCATGACGACCTAGCCGTCATGCTCGCCATGAAGGCGAGCCAGACGAGCACGACCACCGAGATGAGGACCACGGCCAGGAACGACAGGATGAGGGCGATCACCAAGGACGCGAACGCGCCGAGCAGTGTCCACATCCGCCAAAAATGCCCGCAATACCCCCCATTCATGCTGTTTCGACACCGCTAACTGGGCGTTATGTGGGGATATTTCATCCTTACTTGGCGGTGTTGTTGTGCGGGTCGAGGCTGCTCGGGAGCATGTCCAGCCGGCGCAGTATCACCCCTTCGCGCAGCGCCCACGGGCACACCTCCAGCCGGTCCACCTCGAACAGGTCCATGACGGCGTCGGCCACGACCGCCCCCGCCCCCAGCTGCGCCGCCCGCCCTTCGGACACGCCCGGCAGCTCGGCCCGCTCGGCGGAGCTCATGGCGGTGAGCTCCGCCGCCCAGTGGGCGCTGTCCTGCCTCGTCAGTGAGCGCGAGACGTAGAGGCCGTCGCCCGAGGGCGCCGCCCCGGCGATCCTGGCGAGCTGCTTGAACGTCTTGGAGGTCGCCACGGCCCGGTCGGGGCGGCCGTACCTGACGACGCCGCCGACCGTGCGGGCGATCTCGGTCCGGATGTGCTTGCGCAGGCTCCGTACCTCCTCGACGGTGGGCGGGTCCGCGGTGAGCCGGTCGCGGGTCAGCCGGCCCGCGCCGAGCGGCAGCGACACGGCCACGTCGGGCTCCTCGTCGACACCGGAGGCGATCTCCAGCGAGCCGCCGCCGATGTCGAAGACGAGCAGCCGGCCGGACGACCAGCCGAACCAGCGCCGCACCGCCAGGAACGTCAGCCTCGCCTCGTCACGCCCGGACAGCACGTCGATGTGCACCCCGCAGCGGTCGTCGATCCCCGCCAGCACCCGCTCCCCGTTGGCGGCCTCGCGCACGGCGGAGGTGGCGAAGGCCAGCAGGTCCTCCACCCCCTTGTCCTCGGCGATGCGCACCGCTTCCTCGACGAACGCGCCGAGCCGCTCGATACCCTCGGCCGACAGGTTGTCGCCCTCGTCGAGGTGCTCGCTCAGCCGCAGCTCCTCCTTGTGTGAATAGGCGGGAATGGGCCGGGCGCCGCGGTGGGCGTCGACGACGAGTAGGTGGACGGTGTTCGAGCCGATGTCCAGCACGCCGAGTCGCATGGCTTGACGCTACAGCTCCGCGCATCACCCGGTGAAGCCGAGGCCGCTGCGCTACCTGGTGAGCGGAGCCCACTGCGCTTCCTGGTGAGCGGGGGCCACTACGCTTCCTGGTGACAGATGAGGAGTGCTGATGGCAGCGTGCTGCGGTCCGAGCAGGGACGCGGCCTCCGGGGCGGAGCGGCCGGCGGCCGGCCCGCCCGTGGTGGTGGAGACGGTGCGGCGAGAGCCGCCGCGCGGGATGGCGCGCATTCCCGGCGGGACCTTCTGGATGGGCGGGGACGACCCGGACGGAAACCAGGAGGACGGCGAGGGGCCGGTGCGGCAGGTGCGGCTGACGCCGTTCCTGATCGACCCGGCCTGCGTGACCAACGCGCAGTTCGCCACGTTCGTGAAGGACACCGGTTATGTGACGGAGGCCGAGCGGATCGGCTGGTCGTTCGTCTTCAGGCAGTTCGCCGGGCCGGGCGTCATGGACGCGAGCGTGCCGCAGGCGCCCTGGTGGGCCGGGGTCGAGGGGGCGACGTGGCGTTCGCCGGAAGGGCCCGGTTCCTCGGTGGGCGGCCGGCAGAACCATCCGGTCGTGCACGTCTCATGGAACGACGCGGCCACGTACGCGGCCTGGGCGGGCAAGCGGCTGCCCACGGAGGCGGAGTGGGAGATGGCCGCGCGCGGCGGGCTGGAGCGCGCCCGCTACCCCTGGGGCGACGAGCTGGCGCCGAAGGGCCGCACGCGGTGCAACATCTGGCAGGGCCACTTCCCGAGCGCGCCCAGCAAGGGCACGATGCCGGTCAAGTCGTTCCAGCCCAACGGCCACGGCCTCTACAACGTGGCGGGCAACGTGTGGGAGTGGACCGCCGACTGGTGGGGCACGGTCTGGGAGCCGTTCGCCGAGGACCCGACCGGGCCCGCCGACGGCGACGCCAAGGTGATGCGCGGCGGCTCCTACCTGTGCCACGACTCCTACTGCAACCGCTACCGGGTGGCCGCGCGCACCGCCAATACTCCCGACTCCGCCACCGGGCACACGGGTTTCCGCTGTGCGGCCATAGTCTGAGCGCATGTCACGAACCCTGCGACTGTTGATCACCGGCGGCGGCACCGGCGGTCACACCTATCCGGCTCTGACGACTCTGTCGGCGATGCAGCGCCGTCAGGTGCCGCACGACGTGCTCTGGGTGGGCACGTCCGGCGGCCTGGAAGCCAAGATCACCGCCGAGCACGGCATCCCGTTCAAGGCGATCACCACGGGCAAGCTGCGCCGCCGGCCCAACCTCCGCGAGCTCGGCACCAACATCGCCGACGTGTTCCGGATCCCGGTGGGGGTGCTCCAGGCGATCGGGCACGCCGCCCGCTACCTGCCCGACGTGGTGCTGTCGACGGGCGGCTACGTGGCGGTGCCGATCGGCGTCGCTGCCAAGCTGATCCGGCGCCCGCTGGTCATGCACGAGCAGACCACGGTGGTGGGGCTGGCCAACCGCATCCTGTCCAGGCTGGCGACCCGGATCGCGCTGTCCCACGAGTCGTCGCTGGACTACCTTCCTGCCTCGACCAGGAGCAAGGCGGTGGTGACGGGCAACCCGATCAGGCCGGAGCTGCTGCAGGGCAACAGGGCTGCGGCCTACGACCTGTTCGGGCTGACGTTCGAGGTGCCGCTGATCTACGTGACGGGCGGCGCGCAGGGCAGCAAGCAGATCAACACGCTGATCCAGGAGATCCTCCCCCGGCTGCTGCCGCACGCCCAGATCGTGCACCAGTGCGGGCCCGCGTGGATCGAGCAGATGCGCTCGGTCGAGCTGCCCGCCGAGCTGGCCGACCGCTACCATCCGGTCCCCTACGTGGGCGGCGAGCTGCCCGACCTGTACGCCGCCGCCGACGTGGTGATCGCCCGCAGCGGCGCCGGCACGGTGTCGGAGCTGACCGCGATCGGCAAGCCGTCCGTGCTGATCCCGCTGATCCCGACGGGCGGTGACGAGCAGCGCAAGAACGCCTCCTACCTGGTGTCGGCGGGCGCCGCACGGGCGCTGCTGGAGCCGCGCCCCACCGCAGACATGCTCCTGGCGGAGCTGATGCCGCTGCTCGCCGACCCGGGCCGGCTCGCCTCGATGGGCGAGGCGGCGCAGAAGCTGGGCCGCCTGGACGCGGCCGACGCGCTCTGCGACCTGCTGGTGCGGTCCGTGGAGAGTACGACGCGGCCCGGCGGCTAGCGGGGCCCTACGGCTCAGGGATCCAGATGGCGGAAGGCCTCGTGGGCGGAGTGGAGGCTCCGCCGCAGGGCCTGGTCGAGCTGGTCGGCGTCGCGGGAGAGCCGTTCGATCTCCGGCACGGCGAAGCCGTCGGCGCCGGACTCGGCGACCAGCTCCTCATACTGGTGGATCCGGCCGCGCAGCTCCTCGATCTGGTGGTGGGCGCGGTAGGCGCGCTCGGCCTCGGCCACGTTGGCGGCGTAGCGCTCCAGCGCCTCCACCCGGGCCACGACGGCGTCCTCGCTGCTGTCGAGGGCCCTGGCGAGCGGCTCGGCGACCATGGCCACCTCGGGGCTGAGGCCGTCGGTGACGGTCTCCCTGTGCTTGGTGCGCAGCGCGGACAGCTTGGCCAGCAACCGGGCGATCTCCCATTCCTGCGCGGGCAGCATCACCGAGTTGCGCACGTCGTCGAGCAGCCCCTCGGCGTTGACCGTCGACTCGGTCACGGCGGTGACGGCCCGGTGCGCCCTGGCCAGCAGCCTGCGAGAGGATTCGTCGAGGTCGTCGGCGAGCACGTAGCGGCCTTCGTACCAGCGGAGCTGCTCGTAGATCTCGCGGTCGGCGACGGCCTGCTCCTCCTCGCCGGGATCGTTACGGACCAGGGTGACCATGAGGATGGGCGCGGCCACGATGGCGAGCAGCAGCATGCCGAGGCCTCTGGTCATCACGGCGAGGGTGATCAGGAGGGCGGCGACGGCCAGCACCGTGATGGTCATGGAGCGGCCCACGCCCGCCCTGGGTGGTGGCTCGGGCACCCAGCCGCGACGCATCTTGATCAGGACGTGCTTGCTCTCCCTGATCAGTCGCGCGTCCTCCGGCGGCACCCCCGGATCTACTACCACGTCCACCACAAACTCGAATCCTATGGGAAATCGGCCTTCGGGGGTTATCAATCGTCTCCCCCACGTAAATGGCGAAATACCTCTTGGGCGGAGGTGACGCTGACGCGCAGGGCCTCCTCAAGACGGTCGGCGTCCTCGGTGAGACGGCTCAGCTCGGGCAGGGCCGAGTCGTCGGCGCCGGATTCGGTCAGCAGTTCCTCATAGCGGGACAGGTTGGCGCTGAGCCGGTCGATCTGGTGCCTGGCGCGGTAGGCGCGCTCGGCCTCGGCCACGTGGCCCGCGTAGCGTTCCAGCGCCTCGACCCGCGTGCGCACGGCCCGCTCGCTGCTGTCGAGCACCTGGGCCAACGGTTCGGTGACGGCCGCGACCTCGGGAGTGACGCCCTCGGCGACCACCTCGTCGTGCTCGGCCCGCAGCCGCGACAGCTTGGCCAGCAGCCGGGCGATCTCCCACTCCTGCTCCGGCAGCATCACCGCGTTGCGCACGTCGTCGAGCAACCCCTGGGCGTTGACATGGGAGCCCATGATGGCGTCGATGGCCGTCTGGGCGCGGGTCATGAGCGCGCGGGCGCCCTCGTCGAGGTCCTCGTGCAGCACGAACCTGCCCTCGTACCGGCGTGCGCTCTCGAAGACGTGGTGCTCGACCGCGTGCCGTCGCTCTGCTTCGGCGTCCGGCCGGGGCCTGGCCAGCGCGCCGACGATCAGCAGGGCGGCGAGGGTCATGATGACGACGAACGGCGTGTAGAGGCCGGCCAGGAAGAAGTCGAGCCCCGCTCCGATGGCCACCAGCGCCACCGCGCCGATCAGCATGTTGGTGACCAGGCCGAACGCGGGCGGCCGGGGCCGGTGGGTGGGGATCCACCCGGCGCGGATGCGTACCAGCAGGTTGCGGTTGTCACGGAACAGGTCGGCGGCCTCGCCAGGCACCGTCGGCTCCACTACCACCTTCGCATGGCGACCGGGCACATAACAGATCCTATGTGGCGATCTGTCCGAACGTCAGCCCTCCAAGTAGCGGAACGCCTCGTGCGCGGAGCTCACGCTGCGCCGCAGCGCGCGTTCGACGTCGTCGGCGTCCTGGGCGAGCCGTTCGATCTCGGGCACGGCCAGCGCGTCGGCGCCCGACTCGGCCAGGAGCTCCTCGTAGCGGGGCAGCCGGGCGCGCAACGTCTCGATCTGGCCGCGGGCGTGGTAGGCGCGCTCGGCCTCGGCGACGTGGCCGGCGTAACGTTCCAGGGCCTCGACCCGCGCGACCACGGCGGCCTCGCTGACGTCGAGCGCGTTCTGCAGCGGCCGGACCACGGCCGCGACCTCCGGCGCGATCCCCCGGGCGACGAGGTCGTGGTGCTCGGCGCGCAGCACCGAGAGCTTGGCCAGCAGCCGGGCGATCTCCCATTCCTGCTCCGGCAGCATCACCGCGTTGCGCGCGTCGTCGAGCAGCCCTTCGGCGTTGACATGGGAGCGCAGCACGGTGCCGATGGCCCGCTGCGCCCTGCCGAGCACCTGCCCGGCCCGCTCGTCGAAGTCCTCGGGCAGGAAGTAGCGGCCTTCGTGGCGCCGGGCGTGCTCGTAGACGTCCCGCTCGTGCGGGCGGTGGCCCTCCGGAACCTCGTCATAGCCGGCCATCTTGATGAGCACGACGAAGACGAACGTGCCCAGCAGGACGAAGCCGACCGGCGCCATGGCGGTCTCCAGCAGCACCGCCATCAACGCGATGATCACCGGCGTGGCGGCGAGCAGGACGGCGCTGGACGGGCTCCTGCGCCGCGGCCCGACCGGCACCCCGGCGGGGGGCACCCAGCCGGATCTGAACCTGGACAGCAGCGGGGCGTTGGCACGCAGTGACCCGGCGATCTCCGGTGGCACTCCGGGATCGACCACCACACCCACGCTCTGTCCTGGCACCCTGGCGCCCCCAACGCTCGTGATGACGGGGATACTACGAGACATTTCTCCTAAGTGGCAGCCTCGTGAAGGACAGGTGAGGGAACCACCAGTTGCGTTCGCCGAGCACCTCCATCGCGGCCGGCACCAGGATCAGCCGCACCACGGTGGCGTCGACCAGCACCCCGGCGGCCAATCCGATGCCCATGATCTGCAGCGCGCGGTCGTCGAACGTGCCGAAGGCGGCGAACACACAGAACATGATCGCGGCGGCGGCGGTGATGACCCGCGCCGTCCCCGCGACCCCCGCCGCGACGGCGGCGCTGTTGCCCAGCCCGCCCAGATACTCCTCCCGGATGCGGGAGAGCAGGAACACCTCGTAGTCCATCGACAGCCCGAACGTGATGACGAACAGCATCATCGGCACCCAGGCGTCGACCGGGCCGCCGGTGCCGCGCCCCAGCAGGTCCCACTGGAAGACCGCGACGATCACCCCGTACGCCGCCCCGATGGACAGCAGGTTGACCACGATCGCCTTCAACGGCAGCACCACGCTCCTGAACACGCCCAGCAGCAGCACGTACGAGGCCAGCAACACCGCCCCGACCATCCACGGCAACCGCCCGGCGGCGAAGCCGGCGAAGTCCGCGGCGGCCGCGGTGGAGCCGGTGACCAGCACCGGCGCGGGCAACTCGGCACGCAGGCGGTGGATCAGCGCGGTGGTGGCCTCGTCCTGCGGCCCGGTGGCGGGCACCACGAGCGCGGCCCCCTCCCCCAGCGCCACGGCATCGGCCACACCCGGCGTCCGGCGCGCCCGCTCGACCGCCTCGCCGATCGCCTCCGCGTGCTCCCGGCCCGCCGCCAACACCAGCGGCGCCTCCGCGCCGGGCCCGAAGCCGCGGGCCAGGAGGTCTCCGGCGCGCCGCGTGGTGTCGCTGACCGGCCGGTTGCTCGCGTCGGACCAGCCCGCGCGCAGGTCCAGCGCGGGCAGCGCGAGCACGACGAGCAGCCCCGCCGCCAGCAGTCCCGCCGTCCACGGCCGGCGCCGCACGATCCCGCTCCACCGCGCCGACAGCGGCTCCCGTCCGGTACGGCGCGGCAGCGACAGCCTGTCGATACGGGTGCCGGCCATCCGCAGGAGGGCGGGCAGCAGGGTGAGCGCGGCGAGCATCACCATGAGCACGCCGCATCCGGCGGCCAGCGCGATGCCGCCGCCGAGCGACGGCCCGAGGAACAGGATGCCCGCGCCGGTGACGATCACCGTGACGCCGGCGAACAGCACGGACCGGCCGGCCGTCCGCATCGCCTGGCCGATCGCCGCGTCCACGCCGAGCCCTTCTTCCAGCCCGGTGCGGAAGCGGGTGACGATGAGCAGCGCGTAGTCGATGCCGACGCCCAGGCCGAGCATGATGGTCAGGAAGACGGCGAAGCCGGGCGTGTCGACGACGTTGCTCAGCAGGGTGAGGAGGGCGACGCCGCAGGTCACCCCGATGACGCCGATGGCGATGGGGAGCGCGGCGGCCAGCAGCGACCGGAAGGCCAGCAGCAGGATCACCGCCGCCGCCAGCAGCCCGACGCCCTCCGTCACTCCCCCGGGCGTGAAGTCCGCGAAGTCCTCGCCCGCCAGCTCGACGGCCACGCCGGGAGCGGCGAATCCGTCCCGCAGGCTCTTCAGCTCCAGCGCGGTGCCGGCGTCCAGGTAGCTGATCGGGATGGTGCCGATCGTGCCGTCCGGTGAAACCTGCCCGTAGGGAGCGCCGGTGGAAGCCCGTTCACCTGCCTGGCCGGCCTGTACGCCGGCGACGGCGTTCATGCGGGCGACCAGCTCGCTCACCCTCGCGCGGACGGCGGGGTCGCGCACGCCGGAGGAGGCGGACACCACGAGCCTGCCCGACGGCTCCGGCCGGGCGTCGCCGAGCAGGTCGGCGGCCCGCTGGCTCTCCGAGCCGGGCAGCGAGAAGTCATCGGAGGAGGGGCCGGGCCGGGCGACGGCTCCCGCCACGAGAGCGGCGGCGAGCACCAGCCAGAGCATCAGGACGAGGCGCCGGTGACGAACACAGAAAAGGATCATGCGGCGAACGCTAGGAACCGCCACCACCCCCGGTCGTCCACCCACCACGGACACCGCGCTACACCGGACGCGGCATCCGCCAGGGTCGCCGGGCAGAGGCCGGACGCGGCATCCGCGAGGTCGCCGGGCAGGGGCCGGGCGCGGCAGGTACGCCTGCCGCCCGGTCAGGCGCTGTGGCCGGGCCGGACCAGGCCGCTCTCGTAGGCGAGGACGACGAGCTGGGCTCTGTCGTGTGCGGCGAGCTTGGCCATCATGCGGTTGACGTGCGTCTTGACGGTGGCGGGGCTCATGAAGAGCTCCTCGGCGATCTGGGTGTTCGTCAGGCCGTGCGCGACCCTGGCCAGGACCTCACGCTCGCGGGCGGTCAGCGGCGCCAGCAGATGGGCGCTCCCGCTCGCCGGGCGGGCGGCGAACTCCTCGATGAGCCGCCGGGTGACGCCGGGCGACAGCAGCGCGTCGCCTCTGGCCGCCACCCGCACGGCGTGCCGGATCTCGGCGGGCTCGGCGTCCTTGACCAGGAAACCGCTGGCCCCGGATCGGAGCGCCTCGTAGACGTACTCGTCCAGGTCGAAGGTGGTGACCACGACGACCCGGGCACCGGTGGGGACGATCTCGCGGGTGGCCTCCAGGCCGTCGAGCCCCGGCATCCGGATGTCCATCAGCACCACCGCGGGCCGCAGCCGGGCGACCTCCCGTACCGCCTCCCGCCCGTCGGCGGCCTCGCCGATGACGGTGAGGTCGTCCTCGGTGTCCAGCAGGGCCCGCAGCCCGGCCCTGACCAGCGGCTGGTCGTCGGCGAGCAGAACAGTGATCACGCGGGCTCCCCAGCGGTGAGCGGGTTCGGCATCACGCGGGCAGCCAGGCGTCGACGCGGAAGCCGCCGGTGGGGCCGTCGCCCGTGGTGAGGCGGCCGCCGGCGGCGGCGACGCGTTCGGCCATGCCGGTGAGTCCGTGACCCCTCGGGGCCCGGCTGCCGGCGCCGTCGTCGTCCACCCGGACCGTCACAGCCGCTTCGTCGTAGGTGAGCGTCACCGTGGCGTGGGTGGCGGCGGCGTGCCTCATGGTGTTGGTCAACGCCTCCTGTACGACCCGGTAGACGGCCAGGTCGACGGCGGGTGGGAGGGGGCGTGGCGAGCCCGAGACCGCCAGGTCCACCGGCAGCCCGGCGGTCTCGGCCAGGGCCGGGAGCTGGGCGGTGCCGGGCGGCGGCCGGCGGGAGCCGGGGCGCAGGACGCCGAGGACGCCCTTCATCTCGGCCAGCGCCTGGCGGCTGGAGGCGCGGATCACCTGGAGGGCGGCGCTCGCCTCGGGCGGCCCGCCGGCCCGTTCCACCGCCTCGGCGGCGACGGCGGCGTGCAAGGCGATCACCGACACGGTGTGCGAGGTGACGTCGTGCAACTCCCTGGCCACCCGCAGCCGTTCCTCCTGCGCCCGGCGCAGGGCCTCCTCCTCGCGGGTGCGCTCGGCCTCGGCGGCGCGCCGCTCCACCTCGGCGACGTAGGCGCGGCGGGCCCGGGACACCTCGGCGGGCTGGGCGACGACCAGGACGAGCAGCGCCCAGATGACCACGCCGACGACCCGGTCCAGGCCGGGATGCGCCGCCGTCGCGATCGCCGGCACCGCGACCAGGAGCGCGGCGCCCGTCCAGCCCGCCGACCGGCGGCCCGCGGCGATGGCGGCGAACATCGCGACCAGCGCTGGGACGGGCCAGAAGGCGTAGGCGTAGCCGAGGGCGAAGCAGGCGCCGGCCGCCGCCATCGTGACGACCAGCGCCACCACCGGCCTGCCGGGCAGCCACGCCAGCCCGGCGGCGGTCGCGACCAGCAGCGCGTAGCCGAGCACGTCGAGCGGCCTGCTGTCCGGCTGGTTGCCGTAGGCCATGACCGTCGAGGACAGCACCACCACGGCCAAGCCACCCACCAGCGCGACCGTCCGCACCCCGGCCGCCTTCGAACCCCCTGACCCCAAGCCGAGCCACCGCGCGCCGGCCGCCCGCAGGCCGACCCGCCGCACGCTTTTCCGCACACCGGCCCACCACATTCTCCGCGCGCCGGCCCGCCCCGCACCCGCCCGCGCACCGGCCCACTTCACACCCGCACAGTAGTGCGCGCCCCTGCCGCCGCGCGATACCGCCGTGGCGGTACATCGGGTACGGCGAGCGCGGCACGGCCGAGCCGCCGGTCGTCCTAGGGGCTGTGGATCTTCCGTAGCACGTCCTCCGGGATGCCCGCCTTGACCAGGCTCTCCCAGCTCTCGAACCGTTCGGCGATCATCGACTCCACGAGGGGGCGCAGCAGCGCGTGGTCGGTGCCGCCGTGCAGGAGCTCGCTGAGGATGCGGCCGCGGTCGGCGAAGGGCAGTGCGGCGCCGTCCAGCGTGACGGCGTGCGCGATGAGGCCCAGCAGCCGGCCGTTGCGCGGCGTGTTCGGCGCGGTGACGGCGGCGATCGTGTCCAGGTAGAGCGCGACGCGCTCACCGGCGGCGCCGGGCTCGCGGGTGAGCAGGTCGTGCACGAGGCGGGCGCCGCTGGCCACCTCGCCCGAAGGGCGCAGCACGAGGGGAAGCTCCGCCTCGTCCCCGAGCAGGTCGGCGAGCAGGTCGGTGTCGACGTCGAGCAGGTAGGGGCGTTCGGCCAGGGCCCTGGTGCGGTGGCGCAACAGCGTGGCCTGGCGGCGCGGCCGGTGGTCGAACCACCAGCTCAGGCCCGCCGGTTCGGGCGCCTGTCCGGCTCGGCCCAGCAGGATGTCCCGTTCGCCGCCCTCTGACACCCGGTGCGCCGGCAGGGCGGCGAGCAGGCCGGCCCAGCCGTCGTCGCCGAGCTGGCTGCGCCACAGGTGCGCGTAGGAGGTCCAGCGGGCCAGGGGGTCGCGGTCGCGCAGCAGCTCCGAGACGCGCACCGGCTCGGTGGACGCGGCCACGCGGAGCAGGGTGAGGTTCGCCGAGTAGGCGGCCAGCCGGCGCGTCACCGGGTGGCGGACCGGCTCGAAGCCGGTGAAGGAGCGCCGCCGCCGCTCGTGCAGCGACTCGCGCAGCAGCGTGCCGAGCAGGTCGCCGGCCCGATCGCGCAGTTCGGCGGGCAGGGCGGCCATGAGCTCGACGGCGAAGCCGACCATCGGCCCGCGCTCGGCCAGGCAGGAGAACGAGATCACGGCGTGCAGCAGGTCGTCGTCGATGTCCTGGGCGGGGGCGGCGGTCAGCTCGCTGTCGACCAGCTCGTGCCTGCGGACGAGTTCCCGCACCGCGTGGACGGCCAGCCAGCCGACGAGGAACTCGCCGAAGGTGACGTGCAGGAACTCGTAGCAGCGCACCCGGCCGGTGGGCGGCCCGGTCTCCGTCCGGTGCACGAAGAAGAAGCGCCGGGTGGCCCGCCGCGCCCAGTTGACGGTGCCGTGGTCGACGGTGCCGTGGTCGGTGCCGTCGTTGACGGCGACGTCCGCGCCGCCGCGCGCCTGCCCGCACAACGCGGCCAGGTCCCGGTCGAGCACGGCCTCGGTGGCGACCGCCCGGCCGCGCGCGAACATCGACAACGCCACCGCCCCGAGCTGCACCAGCTCCCGGTCCACCAGCGCGCGCAGGCGGGCGGGCGGCAGGCCGGCCGCGTCGGCGTCCTTGGCCACCTCGCGCTGGGCGAAGTCCCTGATCAGCGACTCGTAGAGCTGGGCCCGGCCGATGTGCGGCCCGTCTCGCCGTACCGTGTTGCCGGTGGCGTCGTAGAGGGCGAGCAGGAGCAGGAGCAACGGCTGGGTGGCGAGCTCGCCCTGGGCGAGCGCCACGTCGGCGGTCAGCGGGGTCCGGTCGTGCCTGGCCAGTACGGCGCGGTTGGTCTGGTCCCAGATGTCCAGCCAGCGCCGCACCTGGTCCTCGTCGAACGGCCGCAGTTGCAGGGCGAGCACGCCTTCGGGGAACCCGACCTGGTCGGCCACGACGGTCCGGCCGGTGACGATCACGGCGACGGGCCGTCCCGCGCGGTACTGCGTGAGCTGGAACCGCTGGATCTGCTCCAGATAGTCGTACCTGCTGGCGTGCGCGGCCTGGATCAGCTCGTCGAAACCGTCGAGCATGACCACGGGCAGCGCCCCTTCTCCCGTGCCCACCAGGTCCTCGAAGCGCGCCTCCTCGCCCAGCAGGTGGCGTAAACCCTGGTCGATCTGTGATGAGACGGCGGAGTCCGCCGCCACGTCGCCCAGTTCGACCCTGATCGGCAGGAACTCCGATCCGGCCAGCCGCGCGGCCAGCACCTCGGTCAGCTTGGTCTTGCCCGAGCCGGGCTCGCCGAGCACGACGAGGGGCGCCTGGGTGGCGCGGAGCGAGGTGAGGTGCCCGATCAGGAACGCCTCGGCATCGGGCAGTTCGCGCTGGTCGGCCCACCAGCTCTTGGCGGCGGGCAGCCGCACCGACGCCTCGCGCGTCATCTCCGCGACCCGGCAGCGGGGGCTGATGTAGCCCTCGCCGAGCAGCGGCAGCGTGACGTCCTCGGGCGCCGTCCCGCCGGCCATCAGCGGCAGGTCCAGGGCGGTGGCGGCGAGCCGCACCAGGTGGATCATCGGCCGGTCGCCGACCCTGGGCGGGGCCAGCTCGGCCAGCAGCCGCGCCACCCTGGACAGGCCGGTGCCCAGCGGTTGCGGCTCGGTGACGAGGCTCCACATGCCGAACTCGGGGCTGTCCGCACCGAGCAGCCGGTAGTCCTCGTCGTAGATCCGCAACGCCTGGGTGGCCGGCCCGTCGTCCAGCAGGATGGGCAGGCGGGTGCGGTCGCCGACGGACATCTCCCCCCACACCGGCAGCTCCCGGGCATACGTGGTCAGGGCCTGCGACATCCGCTCGTAGAACCGCCGCACGGCCTGCCGGGTCTCGGCGTAGGGGCGGTGCGGCTCGGGCATCGGCAGCGGCTCCAGCAGCAGGCTCTCCACCAGGGCCGCGAACTTCTCCGCCGGGCCGCTGCCGGGATGGCGGACGTGGTCGAGCCGGTCCAGTTCGACGGGCAGCCTGGCGTCGCCGAGCGCCTCGAAGTACGCCGACACGACGAGCACGGCGTGCGTGGCGGCCAGCCGCCGGGTGCGGGTGAACCTGTTGCCGCCCCTCCGACGCCGGCCGAGGCGACGTACCACGTCCTCGGTGTAGCCGACGATGTCGCTCCGCAGGTCGAGCAGGCCCGTCGCCGGCCGCGCGACGCCGGCCGTGGCCCAGCCGGTCCGCGCCACGGTCGAGGCGAACTCGGTGAGCTCGACCAGCCTGCTCTGCTCACAGCCGAGGATCTCCAGGGCGTCGGCGTAGCTCAGGATGTCCGTCATAGGCGTCTCCAGGAGGTACGGGTGGGTCCATCATGACGCCGTTCCCACCGCTTTTGGAGCGTTCTCGGCTAGTACGGGTGATCAGCCGTTCCGTTAAGGTATGGCTTCGAGTCAGGCACGGGGAGGTGGACGATCATGACGCACGCCTCCGCGGGCGAGGACCTGATCCTCTCGGTGGTGGTGGGGTCGCGCGCCTACGGGCTCGACACCGCCTCATCCGACACCGACCGGCGGGGCGTGTTCGTGGCGCCGACCGAGGCCTTCTGGCGCCTGGACAAGCCGGCCACGCACCGCGACGGACCGCTGCCCGAGCAGTTCTCCTGGGAGGTCGAACGGCTGTGCCGGCTGGCCCTGGACGCGAACCCGACGGTGCTGGAGTGCCTGTGGTCGCCGATCGTGGAGGTGTGCACCCCGGAAGGGCAGCGGCTGCGTGACCTGCGGGGCGCGTTCCTGTCAGCGCGCGCCCACCGGACGTTCACCGGATACGCCGACGCGCAGTTCCGGCGGCTGGACCCGGCCGCGCCGAAGTGGAAGCAGGCCATGCACCTGATCAGGCTGCTGCTCAGCGGCCTGCACCTGGTACGCCACGGCGACCTGCTGCTCCAGGTGGGCCCGTACCGCGAGCGCCTGCTGGCCGTCCGGCGGGGCGAGGTGCCGTGGGAGCGGGTGACCGCCTGGCGGGCCGAACTGACCGCCGAGCTGGCCGGCGCGGAGTCCGTACTGCCTGAGCGGCCGGACGTCCGCGCGGTGGAGGAGTTCCTGATCGACGTGCGCAGGGAGCATCTGTGAGACTGCCCGACTGGCTGCCGGAGATCCCCGGCGAGCAGCCGCATCCGCTCGCGTTCGCGACGGTGAGCGGCGCCCACCTGTACGGCTTCCCGTCCGCGGACTCCGACGTGGACCTGCGCGGCGTGCACGTGCTGCCGGTCGAGCAGGTCGTCGGCCTGACCGTCGGGCCGCAGACGCTCGACAGGACGTGGACCCGTGACGGGGTGGAGGTGGACCTGGTCACGCACGACCTGGCCAAGTTCTGCCGGCTGCTGCTGGGCCGCAACGGTTACGTCCTGGAGCAGCTGCTGTCACCGCTGGTCGTGGCGTCGTCGCCGGTGCACGAGGAGCTGGTGGCGCTGGCCCCCGGCTGCCTGACCCGTCACCACGCCCACCACTACCTGGGGTTCGCGCGCACGCAGTGGCGGCTGTACGGCAGGACGGGCGAGCTCAAGCCGCTGCTCTACACCTTCCGGGTGCTGGCCACCGGCCTCCACCTGATGCGAACCGGCGCGCTCGAAGCCGACCTGACCAGGCTGTACGCGTACGGTCCCGGGTATCTGCCGGAGCTGGTGGCCGCCAAGCGGGAGGCCGAGCACGGGGCCGCCCCACCGGTCCCCGACGCGGCCGGGGACGTGGCGCGGCTGACGGCGGAGCTGGAGGCGGCGAGGGACGCCTCGCCTCTTCCCGAGACGGGCAGCGCCCACCAGGCCGTACACGACCTGGTCGTGCGGACCCGCCTGGCGGGCGGCACCATGACTCAGCCGGCCGCAGGATCGGCCGTGGGTTCGATCGAGGGAATCAGCTCCGTTGACCGAGATCAGCCGTTCGAGGCTGATCGACCTTGTTGACGATGGTGTCATCGGGGTCGAGCCGTCGCCCATCTGCGGAGCGGACCTCCAGCACGCGCAGGGGCCGCCCGCACTGGCGGTCGATCAGCTCCGAATGCGGCTCACCGGGCGCGAAGAAGTGGCCTTCGCCCCATTGTCGCAGCGCCACGATGACGGGGAAGAGGTCGTTGCCCTTCGGCGTCAGCACGTACTCGTGGTAAGAACTGCCGTCGGCAGCCGGGACGACGTCGAGGATGCCGCCGGCGACCAAGGCGCGCAGACGCGTGGTGAGGATGTTCTTGGCGACGCCGAGGCTGCGTTGGAACTCTCCGAAGCGGCGGCTGCCGTCGAACGCGTCCCGCACGATCAACAAGGACCACCAGTCGCCGATCGCGTCGACTGATCGCGCGACGGGACAGTCACTGTCATTGAGACGCGTCCGCTTCACCATGTCACCCTCCACCCTTACATCGGTTGCAACATGCTACCAGAATGGCTTACCGTCCAACTGGTAGCAAGATGAAACCATTCTCTGGGAGGACGCCTGGTGGCCGGCAACGACGAGACCACGAAACCGCGGACCGCGGGCACGCAGGAGAGGATTCCCAGCCGCGCGCTGCCCAGAGGCGTCACCCTGCTCTTCGCCATCGCCTGTGGGACCGCGGTGGCCAACGTCTACTTCGCGCAGCCCCTCCTGGTGACGCTGGGCCGTGACTTCGCGATCAGCCCGGCGGCACTCGGTGCCGTCGTCACCCTCACCCAACTGGGTTACGGGCTGGGACTCTTCTTCCTCGTGCCGCTGGGCGACCTGCTCGACCGCAGGCGGCTGATCGTGGTGCAGCTGCTCTTGCTGGCAGCGGCGCTGATGGTGGTCGGCACCGCCACCGTCGCGGCACTCCTGCTCGCGGGCATGGCCGCCGTAGGACTCCTCGCGGTGGTGACCCAGACGCTGGTGGCCTTCGCCGCTTCGCTCGCCCCACCGGCGCGACGCGGACGCGTCGTGGGCCTCGCGACCAGCGGCGTGGTCACCGGCATCCTGCTCGCCCGCACCGTATCCGGCATCCTGGCCGACGTCGCCGGCTGGCGCTCCGTCTACCTCACCTCGGCGGCCCTCACCTGCGCGCTCGCCCTGGCCCTGCACCATGCCCTGCCGCCCCGCGACACCGCCGCACCGTCCATGCACTACGGACAGCTCCTGCGCTCCACGCTCACCCTGTTCGCACAGGAGCGCCTCCTTCGGCTCCGCGCCCTGCTCGCCCTGCTCATCTTCGCCGCCTTCAGCACCCTGTGGAGCTGCATCGCGCTGCCGCTGAGCGCGCCTCCGCTGTCTCTGTCCCACACGGCGATCGGCGCCTTCGGCCTGCTGGGAGCCGCGGGCGCCCTGGCCGCGACCGCAGCCGGGCGCCTGAACGACCGCGGGCTCTCCCAGTGGACCACCGGCATCGGCCTGGCCCTGCTCGTCGCCTCGTGGCTGCCCCTGGCCTTCGCCCGGCAGTCGCTCTGGGCACTGGCGCTCGGCGTGATCGTCCTCGACCTCGCCGTGCAGGCGGTCCACGTCACCAACCAGAGCCTGATCTACGCGCTTCGCCCGGACGCGGGCAGCCGGCTGATCGGCGGCTACATGGTCTTCTACTCGCTCGGCAGCGCCTTCGGAGCCATCGCCTCGACCGCCCTCTATGCCGTGGGCGGCTGGAGTGCCGTGTGCGCACTGGGGGCCGCGATCAGCTGCCTCGCGCTCCTGGTCCTCAACCGGATCCGGAAGTGAGCACCGTTGAGAAAACCTCAGGGGATTCGCCGAGTCGGCGATCCCGAAAATGTCCGATCCCGTCCATTACCGCCCCACGGACGCGACCGGTTCACCTGGCATCGGCACGATAGGGTGAGCGTATGAATTTGAATGATTATCAGCAGGCGGCACTTCTGACCGCAGCCCCCAAGAGCAAGCACAACGAGCTGTTTCATCTGCTCCTCGGACTCGTCGGCGAGACAGGGGAGATTGCCGAAAAGGCCAAGAAGGTCGTTCGCGATCACGATAGCGACTTCTCTCAGTGGGACGTAGAAGACCTCAAGAAAGAACTTGGCGACTCGCTTTGGTATATCGCCGTGATCGCCGATTACTTTGATGTCGAACTTGAGGAAGTCGCCCAACTCAATATTGCCAAGCTCGCCGACCGGCAGCGACGAGGAGTGATCGGCGGCAGTGGCGACGGTCGCTGACATGGCGACGTCGTCGCCCCGGCTCAGCACGTGTGCGGCACCCAGCGCGCCCTGGTATGCCCCATCATGACCGGAATGGACACTCGTTTCCTCGGTATCGCTGAGCTGGTCGAAACCCCGTCCGTGGCGGTCGTGGTCGACGTCATGCGTGCTTTCACCGTGGCCGCCTGGGCCTTCGCCCAGGGTGCGGAGAAGATCGTTCTCGCTGAGTCGCTGGACGAAGCCCTGGCGCTCAAGGCCCGCCACCCGGATTGGGTGGCGGTCAAGGACGGTCCGCCCGCGCCCGGGTTCGACGCCGTCAACTCGCCGGGCCTGCTGCGGTCCATCGACCTCGGCGGACGGACCGTTGTGCAGAAGACCACGGCAGGGACGGTCGGCGCCCTTGCGGTCAAGGAGGCGTCGCTGGTGCTGTGCGCCGGCTTCGTGGTGGCGGAGGCGACGGCTCGGCTCTTGCGGACGCGCGAGGGTGACGGTGTCACGTTCGTGGTCACCGGCGAAGACGGGCAGGCCGATGAGGATCTGGCGTGTGCTCAGTACATCGCTCGCCGGGTCGCCGAGGCTGGGACGGATGCCGCCGAGTTCCTCCGCCGCGCCGCCGAGTCACGCGCCGCCGCCGAGCTGGCGGAGGGGGTGCGCCAAGGAGTCCATCCTGATGACGTCGCACTCTGTCTCGAGGTCGACCGGTTCCCCTTCGCCATGGTGGCGAGCTCGGAAGGCTCGCTCATGGTCCTGCGTCCGCGCGTGACGCCGTGACTCAGCCGGCCGCGGGATCGGCCGACAGCACCAGCCGCACCGCGAACAACCGGTAGCCGGCGCGTTCGAACGCCCTGGCCATCGGCAGGTTGGTGGCGTCGGTGTCGGCGGCGATCCGCTGCGCGCCCCGCTCGGCGTGGCAGCGGGTGATCTCGCCGAGCAGGTCGTCGACGTAGCCGTGGCCGCGCTGCTCGGGCAGCACGCCCAGATAGCCGACGACGGGCCCGGCGTTGTTGGCGGACGGCAGGGCGAAGCCCGCCAGGTCGCCGGCCGGGGTGTGGGCCAGCCGCCACCAGGACCTGTCTCCCGGCATGCTCAGGTAGTCGGCGAGGTCCTCGCGGGCCTGCGTCTCGGCGTCCTTGGTGAGCAGGGCCAGGCGGGTGTGATGGTCGAGGCTGCCTTCGGCGACCCGGCGGAACACCTCGACGAACGCCTCGTCGTCGGGCTCCGCCGTGAACGTCAGCCTGCCTGACGGCTCGGGCACCGGCGCGGCCGGCGTCCACGCGTACCGCAGGCGTTCGAGCTCGTCGGTCAGCCCGGCGCGGCGGCCCGCTTCCCACCGCCACGCGACGGCGTCGGCGACGGCGGGGTTGTCGCGCCAGCCGGTCGGCACGAACACGTGGTAGGCGGGGGCGTCGCCGAAGGCGGCGTGGCCGTGCCGCAGCAGCTCGGCGGCCAGCGTCACGCGGTCCTCGACCGAGGGGTGAACGTACAGGCAGTCCAGGGCGAGCGGCCGGTCGCCGTCGGGGAAGCCCCACCAGACGGCGCGGGCCAGGATCTCGCCGTCCTGCTCGGCGATCCAGACGCGCTCGTGGCGGTAGTGGCCGTCGGCCAGGAAGGAACACAACCGGTCGGGGTTCGCCCAGCTGACGGGCTCGTCGACGGTGCAGCGGAGCAGGCGGTCGAGGTCAGCCTCGACCGTGGAGCGGAACAGCACGATTCCTCCAGAAGGACGCGGGAAGCGTCCGTAGACCACGGGACATCGCAGCGCCTCCTTTCCCTCGACTTTTCAGGGCCCCGCCGACTTTAACCCAAAGTGACGGGAGTTCCGACAGGATAAGAACGTGGGCACCTACAACGACATGCTTCCCCTCCAGCCGCCGCTCCGGCTGCCGCCGGACGACGAGCTGGCCGACGCCGTCCGCGCCACCCCTCTGGCGGCCGAGATCCTGCGCCGCGAGGAGGCGGGCGACCCTCGGGCGAACGCCGAGATGGCCGCCGCGCTGCGCGACGGACCGGCCGAGCTGACCCTGCGGACCTGGTCGGAGGTCTGCCGCGCGCTGCTCGCCCCGGAGGAGGCGCTGCTGCTGGAGGTGGTCCGCCTGTTCCTCGGCAGCGAACCCACCGAGGACGACTCCCCCGACGTGCTCGCCAGCCTCGGCCTGGTGGAGGCCAAGGGCCCGTACGAGCTGACGCCGCTCGGCCGGTGGATCGGCAGGCAGGTGCTCGCGGAGGCGGCGGGGCAGGAGGTGCCCGTCATGGGCTCGCTGGCGGGGCAGGACGCCGCCGCGCTGCTGCACGGCCTGCGCTCCTACCCGCAGGCCGAGCGTGAGGAGGAGCTGGCGGGCTGGCTGGAGGGCCGGGAGCCCGCGCAGGCGGCGGCCGAGATCGCGGCGGCGCTGGGCAAGGCGAGCCCGCTGGGCCGGGCGGTCGGGGTCGAGCTGCTGGCCTCGCGGTTCGGCGAGGACGGCGCCAAGGCGCTCGACGGGCTGCTGGACGAGCCCAGGGTGGGGGCCGTGATCGCCGCCCGGCTGGGCCGCGAGGGCCACGACCCGGCGCCGGAGGACATCGCCTGGGTGCTGGTGGACATGGCGGCGGCGCTGCTGGAGTTCGGCGGCGAGACGAGCGAGGTCATCGAGTCGCTCGCCGACGGCAAGGACCCGGAGGAGCAGGCGCGCACCATCGCGCTGCTCGCGCTGGGCGACCATCCCGGCACCGAGCTGGTGCTCAGGGTGTTCATCGACCACCATCCCGACAGCCGCGTCTCGGCCGCCGCCCGTAAGGCGCTGCGCCGCCTGCACGGCCTGGCCGACGCGCGCCGGTAGAGTCTGGCGCGATGACGAAGCACACGATCACCCGGCAGACCAGCACCATCCTCGGCGACGGCTACGCCTGCGCCTGCGGCACGCGGCTGGTGCATCGCATGGCCGCCGAGCTGCACGCGGCCGAGCAGCAGTTGTGCTCGGCCTGCCTCGGCACGGTCGAGGAGGAGGTGGTCCCCGGGGTGACGCGCGAGTGCACGGCCTGCGCCGGCACCGGCCGCCGCCGTGAGCAGATGATCTGGCAGCTCGCGCACGCCGAGGCCGAGCAGGTGATCACGATGGCCGTCGTGCGCGGCGTGGTGGCGGACTTCGACGGGCCGTTCCACCTGTCGGAGATCGCCGACACGGTCCGGGACGGCCTCGGCCTGCCCGGCGGGCGGCTGCCGGTCGGCCCCCGAGTGCGCGACCTGCTGCTGCGGATGCAGGAGAACGGCGAGATCACGATGCTGTCGGCGCCGGACGAGCTGCTCGACACCACCGCGAACGTGGTGCTCTACCGCGACCCGCAGTGGCAGCGCACCACCACCCTGGGGCTCTGACCGGTCAGGCGCGGCAGAGGATCTCGCCGTGCAGGATCGACAGCCAGCCGTCGCCCGCCCCGGCCCACTCCAGCCATCCCCGTGAGATGCGCCGCAGGTCCTCCTCGGTGGCGGCGCCGGTGGCCAGAGCCTGGTCCGCCATGGCGGAGGCGAGGATGCGCTCCGCCCACATGCCGCCCCACCAGGCCCGGTCTTCGGGGGTGGCGAAGCACCAGGTGGACGAGGTGGCGGTGACCTCGTCGAAACCGGCGGCGCAGGCCCACGACAGCAGCCGCCGCCCGGCGTCCGGCTCGCCGCCGTTGCCTCGCGCCAGCCGCTGGTAGAGCGTCATCCACTCCTCCAGCTCGGGCAGCGCCGGGTGCCAGGCGAACGCGGCGTAGTCGCTGTCACGCACCGCGACCAGCCCGCCCGGCCTGGTCACCCGCCGCATCTCGCGCAGAGCCCGTACGGGGTCGCCGACGTGCTGCAGCACCTGGTGGGCGTGCACGACGTCGAAGGAATCGTCGGGAAAGTCCAGGTGGTGCACGTCCGCGACGGCGAAGTCGACGTTGCCCACGCCGGCGGACTCCACCTCGGCCCTGGCGAGCGCCAGCGCCTGCTCGCTCACCTCTGACGCCGTGACCCGCGCCACCCGCCGCGCCAGGTCGGCGGTGATGGTGCCCGGCCCGCTGCCCACGTCGAGCAGGCTCATCCCCGGCTGGAGGTGCGGCAGCAGGTAGGCGGCCGAGTTGGCGGCGGTGCGCCACCGGTGCGAGCGCAGCACCGACTCATGGTGGCCATGGGTGTAGACGGCGTCCATCGAGACTCCCTCATGTCGTACGGGTACCGGCACGCTAACACCGTCTCGCCATTCAAGAAATATCGTCTCACCATGAGAGACATGTGAGAGGCCGGAATATCGGGTAGCAGGAGGGCTCCAGCGACAGCGACGAATGGAGGCACATCATGGCCAGGACCGTGGCAGATGTGATGACCGCCCACCCCGCGACCATCGAGGGCGACCAGCCGGTGAAGGTGGCCGCCGCGCTCATGCGCGACAACGACACCGGCGCGATCCTCGTCAACGACAACGGCCGCCTGCAGGGCATCGTGACCGACCGCGACATCGCGGTGCGGTGCGTCGCCGACGACAAGGGCCCCGACACGCCGGTACGGGAGGCGTGCTCGGCCAGCGTCGAGGCCGTCGGCCCCGACACCAGCATCGACCAGGCCGTCAAGCTGATGCGCACCCACCACGTGCGCCGTCTCCCCGTCGTGGAGGACGGCCGCCCGGTGGGCATCCTCAGCCTGGGCGACCTGGCCATGGAGCGCGACCCGAACTCGGCGCTCGCCGACATCTCCGCCGCGGAGGGCAACCGTTAGGCTGGCCGCATGGTCACGGTCGACGATGTACGACGGCTCGCGGCGACCTTTCCCCGCTCGTCGGAGCACCTGATCCGGGACCGGGTCAAGTTCCGCGTGGGCGCCATCGTCTACCTCGCGTTCTCCCGCGACGAGACGCTGATGGGCTTCGCCTTCCCGAAGGAGGAGCGGGCCGCGCTGGTCGCCGCCGAGCCGGACACGTTCCTGCTGCCGCCGGAGTCAGACCTGCGCTTCAACTGGGTGCAGGCGCGGCTGGCCGCCCTGGACCCGGAGGAGATGCGCGAGCTGGTCGTGGAGGCCTGGCGGATGGTGGTGCCGAAGAAGGTCTACGCCGCCTACCTGGCCGCATCCCGGTAGGGTGATCAGGCATCCGAGCCCGGAGCGACCACATGCACTTCCAGCATTCCAGCGACATCTGGCGGGACTTCCCCGGCCTGGCGGCCGGCGCGCTGCTCGCCGACGGCATCACCGGCGACGCGCCCGCCGGCTCCCGGATCGCCGGCCATCACGCGACCGCGAGGTCCCGGCTGGCCGGCGGGCCGGAGTCGGAGCTGCCGGAGATCCGGGCCTGGCGGCGGACCTTCGCCGCGATGGGCCTCAAGCCCACGCAGTACCGCTGCGCCTCCGAATCGCTGCTCCGGCGCTTCAAGAAGGACGGGACGCTGCCCCGGATCCATCCGCTGATCGACGTCTGCAACGCGATCTCGCTGGCGTTCGCGATCCCGGTGGCCGTGTTCGACCTGTCGGAGGTCACCGGTTTCCTGGAGGTCCGGCGCGCCTCGGGCGAGGAGGAGCATCTCACCTTCGCCGGGCAGATCGAGCATCCGGAGCCCCGCGAGGTGATCTTCGCCGACGCCGCCGGGCGAGCGCACGCCCGGCGCTGGTCCAACCGGCAGAGCGGCCTGTCGGCCGTGCGCGACACGACGAGCTCGGTCCTGATCGTCGCCGAGGCGCTGCACGCCACGGCCGCCGACGACGTCCGCGCCCTGCTGGCCACTCTCACCGACGATCTGAAGGCCCTCTGGGGCGCCGCCCCGGAGACCGCGCTGCTGAGCCCGCGCTCCCCGCGCCTGGAGTGGTGAGGCACGCCGCCGGCTTCGCGTTCAGGAGACGCTGCGGTAAAGCCCCTTGGCCAGGGTGGTGATCCGGCGCACCGAGCTGCTCCAGGTGCTGCCCGCGGGGTGGGTGGTCAGCAGCGCCATGACGTACCGCTCGTCCTTGCCCACCAGCCCGGTCGTGTAGAGGACGGGCCGTCCGAGGTCGGGGATCCCCGAACCGGCGGATCGCAGCGCGATCGTGGAGATCGACGCGCCCGAGGCGCGGGCGTCGCACTTGACCGGCGGCACGGTGCCGAACCCGGACCAGCCCTGCTTGACGGCGCGCGGCGCGGGCACCGCCTGGGGGATGCCGAAGGTCTGGTCGAAGCCGTCGCTGCCGCACGGGGTGGCCTTGCGCAGGTGGCCGAGGATGGTGTCGCGGACGCGCGGCTCGGCGGTGTCCAGCAGGTAGCGGTAGGTGCGGACGATGTCGTGGGCGCTCAGTGACGCGTAGCCCCAGAACCCCGGGTGGGTGGCGGGCGGCGGCGCGGTGTCGGACAGGCGCAGCTTGCGGGCCGTCCTGGTGACGATCGCGCCCTTGCCGCCCCGGTTCCAGAACGCCGTCGCGGCGGCGTCGTCGCTCTCCCGCAGCATGACCCTGAGCAGCCGGGCGTCGGCGGCCGAGAGCGCGGCACGCTTGTCCAGGAAGTCGATCGCGATCAAGATCTTGATCACCGAGGCGGAGCGGAACCTGCGGTGCGCGTGCTTGGTCGCCACGAGCTTGCGGGCCTTGCGGTCATAGACGAGCCACGAAGCAGTGGTGCCGGCGGGCACCCGGGGCGGCTCGGCCGTACGAGAGGCGTCGGCGGAAGGCGCGCTCAACGGGGACGCGCTGGTCGTCGCGGACGCTGGGCCCGCTGAGGGGCCCGCGACGCAGCCTGCTGCGAGGGGTACGGCTGCCGCCACGGCGGCCCACGGCTTCATTCGCATCCGACATACCTATCAGAGTCTTGACGCACCACAGAAACAGTACTAAACACAGAGGAAACCAAACGGAAACGGCGGTGAATCAACATCATGTACGCCGAGGAGCGGCAGCAGGAGATCCTCCGCAGAGCGCGTGCAGCGGGCCGCGTGGACGTGGTGTCACTGGCGGCCGAGCTCGACGTGACCACCGAGACCATCCGCCGTGATCTCACCGCGCTGGAGCGGGCGGGAGTGCTGCGCAGGGTGCACGGCGGCGCCATCCCCGTGGAGCGGCTCGGCTTCGAGCCCGCTGTGGCCACCCGCGACGAAGTGCTGACCGCCGAGAAGGAGCGCATCGCCAAGGCGGCGCTCGCGGAGCTGCCCGAGGACGGGTCGGTGATCATCGACGCGGGCACCACCACGGGCCGCCTGGTGGGCGTGCTGCCCGCCGACCGCGAGCTCACCGTGGTGGTGAACTCGCCGCCGCTGGCCACCGTCCTGGCGGCGCGCGCCAACCTCACCGTCATCATGCTGGGCGGCAGGGTCCGCGGCAGGACGCTGGCGACGGTGGACGACTGGGCGTTGCTGCCGCTGGCGCAGCTCCACGTCGACGTGGCGTTCATGGCGACCAACGGCTGCTCGGCGGAGAAGGGGCTGACCACGCCCGACCCGGCCGAGGCGGCGATCAAGCGGGCGATGGTGCGCGCCGCCCAGCGCAGCGTGCTGCTCGCCGATCACACCAAGTTCACCAACACCTACCTGGCCCAGTTCGCGGCGCTGAGCGAGATCGACCTCGTGATCACCGACACCGGGCTGGACCTCTCCCTGGCCGCCGACCTGTCGGCGGCCGGCCCGGAGGTGGTGCGGACATGATCCCTTCGACGACCCCTCCTTCGACGATCTCGTACGGAGCCAGGACCGGAGGGCGGCGGCCGTGATCCTCACCCTGACGCTCAACCCGAGCCTGGACCGCACGATCGAGATCGCCTCGCTGACCAGGGGCGCCGTCATCCGCGCCGCCACCGCCCGGCTGGACCCCGGCGGCAAGGGCGTCAACGTCTCGCGTGCCCTGCTGGCCAACTCGGTCGCCTCGCGGGCGGTGGTGCCGTTCGGCGGCGACGAGGGCCGGCAGCTCGTGCACCTGCTCCGGCAGCAGGGCCTGGACATGGTCACCGTCCCGGTGGCGGGCCGGACCCGGTCCAACGTCACCCTGGCCGAGCCGGACGGCACCGTCACCAAGATCAACGAGCCCGGCACCGCGCTGTCCACCGGCGAGCTCGACACCATCGCCGACGCCGTGCTGGCCGAGGCGCACGAGGCCGACTGGGTGGTGGCCTCGGGCAGCCTGCCGCCCGAGGTGCCCGCAGACGTCTACGCCGGGCTCTGCCGCAGGTTCGCCGGCGCGGGCATCCACGTCGCGGTCGACACCAGCGGCCCGGCGCTGGCCAGCGCGCTCGGCGCGGGCCCCGCCCTGGTCAAGCCCAACCTGGAGGAGCTCGCCGGCGTCACCGGCAGGCCGATCCTGTGCGTCGGCGACGTGGTGGAGGCCGCGGCCAAGCTCCGCGCCACCGGCGCGCGCACCGTGCTGGCCAGCCTCGGCGCCGACGGCGCCGTCCTGGTCGAGGACCAGGGCATCTGGTACGGCGAGGCCACGGTGACCGGGCCCCGCAGCTCGGTCGGCGCGGGGGACGCCATGCTGGCCGGGTTCCTCGCCGGGGGCGCGCGCGGCGAGGCGGCCCTGGTGGAGGCCCTCGCCTGGGGCGCCGCGGCGGTCCGCCTGCCGGGCAGCCGGATGCCGGGGCCGGGCGACATCAGGCGTGACGGGGTCCGCACCGGCAGGCCCGACCCGGCCCGGCTGCTCACCTCCGCCGTCTGGTCGGAGGCGCCCGACCCGCGTCCCAGCGGCCCGAATCCCCTCGGCCCGCCGGGGGCGGGCCTGGGCGAGCCGGATCACCATCCCCCACCGGCGTCCCGCTGACCTTTTCAGGAGCGTCTGCTCACCCCCCGAAGGAGCACGTCCAATGGCCGACACCTACACTCCCCCGGTCCAAGGGACCGGCATCAAGGCCACGATCCAGCGGATCGGCGGCCATCTGGCCGGCATGATCATGCCGAACATCGGCGCGTTCATCGCCTGGGGCCTGATCACCGCGCTGTTCATCCCCACCGGCTGGCTGCCGAACGCCACGCTGGGCGCGATGGTGGACCCGATCATCAAGATGCTGCTGCCCATCCTCATCGCCTACACCGGCGGCCGGATGGTGCACGGGCAGCGTGGCGCCGTGGTCGGCGCCGTCGCCGTCATGGGCGTCGTGGTGGGCGCCGACATCCCGATGTTCCTCGGCGCCATGATCATCGGCCCCCTCGCGGCCCTGGTCATGAAATATGTGGACAAGTTCACTGAGGAGCGGACCAAGTCCGGGTTCGAGATGCTGGTGGACAACTTCACCGCCGGCATCGTCGGCGGCGTCATGGCCATCGCGGGCATGTTCGCCATCGGCCCGATCGTCCAGGGCATCACCACGGCGGCCAGCGGCGCGGTCGGGTGGCTGATCGACAACGGCCTGCTCCCGTTCGTCTCCGTGCTGATCGAGCCGGCCAAGGTGCTGTTCCTGAACAACGCCATCAACCACGGCGTGTTCGGCCCGATCGGCGTCGCCGAGGCGGCGGAGAGCGGCAAGTCGATCATGTTCATGCTGGAGTCGAACCCCGGCCCCGGCCTCGGTCTGCTGCTGGCCTTCCTGTTCTTCGGCCCGCGAGCGCTGCGTCCCAGCACCCCCGCCGCGATGATCATCCACTTCTTCGGCGGCATCCACGAGATGTACTTCCCGTACGTGCTGATGAAGCCGCGTCTCATCCTCGCCATGATCGCGGGCGGCGCGGCCGGCGTGGCCACCTTCATGGTCACCGGCTCGGGCCTGGTGGCGACGCCGTCGCCGGGCAGCATCTTCGCCTACGTCGCGGTGACGCCGCGAGGCGGCTGGCTGGGCATGATCGCCGGAATTCTCATCGCCACGGCCGTGACCTTCATCGTCGCCGCGGTCCTCATGGGCTTCGGCAGGGGCGAGAAGGAGGTCCCGGCCGACGACCCGACGACCGACGCCACGCCGGAGCCGGCCGAGGACGCCGAGCGCACCGAGCGCGCTGAGCAGGCCGGGCAGGCCGAGCCCGCCCGCGCCGAGGCTCAGGAGCCGGAGCAAACGCCGCAGTCGCAGCCCCGAACCATCGCCAAGGAGGCGTGAGTCATGCCCAGCATCGACAGCAAGGACATCCACAAGATCATCGTGGCCTGCGACGCGGGGATGGGCAGCAGCGTGATGCTCGCCACCCAGCTCCGCAAGCAGCTCAAGTCCACCGGCGTCACCGTGGAGCACACCCCGGTCAACGACATCCCCGCCGACGCCGACGTGGTGCTCTGCCACACCGGGCTCGCCGCCAGGGCCAGGGTCTCCGCTCCCGGCAAGGTGCTGGTGCCGTTCCAGATCTTCCTGGGCGACCCGGCGGTGACCAAGCTGATCGCCACGATCAAGAACGGTGGCACCGTAGATGCGTGACGACCTGCTCGACCCGCGTGGCGTGCTGCTGCACGAGAGCGCGGGCAGCCGGGAGGAGGCCATCCGCCGGTGCGGGCGCGCCCTGGTCGACGTGGGGGCCGTCGCGGAGCCGTACATCGAGGCCATGCTCGAACGCGAGCGTTCCATCTCCACGTATGTCGGTGAGGGGGTGGCCATCCCGCACGGCACCGCCGCCTCCAAGGAGGACGTCAGGCGCGACGCGATCTGTGTCGTGCGCTTTCCCGACGGGGTCGACTGGGACGGCGAGCGGGTCACGGTCTGCGTGGGCATCGCGGCCAAGGACGACGGGCACGTGCCGCTGCTGGCCGCGCTGGCGGAGATCCTGCTCGACCCCGACAGGGCGCGGACGCTGCGCGAGGCCACCGAGGTTCATCAGGTGACGAAGGAGTTGACGTCGTGAAGGTCGCCAGATTCCACGCGCCGGGCGACATCCGGGTGGAGGACGCCCCGGAGCCCGAGGCGGGTCCGGGTGAGCTGAAGATCCGGGTGCGCAACTGCTCGACCTGCGGGACCGACGCGAAGATCTTCAAGTTCGGGCACCACCACATCCGGCCGCCCCGGGTGATGGGGCACGAGATCGCCGGCGAGGTGGTCGGCACCGGCGAACGGGTGCAGGTGATCGCCGCGATCCCGTGCGGGACGTGCGCCGAGTGCGCCAGGGGACGGCTGACCGTCTGCCCCAACCAGGAGTCGATGGGCTATCACTACGACGGCGGCTTCGCCGAGTACATGATCGTCCCGGCCAAGGTGCTCGCCGTGAACGGGGTCAACACGATCCCGGCAGGGGTGAGCTTCGCCGAGGCGTCGGTGGCCGAGCCGCTCGCCTGCGTGCTCAACGGGCAGGCGCTGGCCCGGGTGGGTCAGGGTGACGACGTGGTGGTGATGGGCGCCGGCCCGATCGGCTGCCTGCACGTCCGGCTGGCGCGGGCGCGCGGCGCGGCCCGCGTGTTCCTGGTGGACGTCAACGCCGAACGACTGGCGATGGCGGCCGAGCTGGTACGCCCGGACGCCGCCATCGACACCGACCCGGTCGACCAGGTGCTCAAGCTGACCGGCGGGCGCGGCGCCGACGTGGTCATCACCGCGGCGGCGGCCGGCGCGGCGCAGGAGCAGGCGGTGCTGATGGCCGCCAGGCAGGGCCGCATCAGCTTCTTCGGCGGCCTGCCCAAGGACGACCCGTTCATCAGGCTGGACTCCAACCTGGTGCACTACCGGGAGCTGACCATCGTCGGCGCGAACGGCTCCAGCCCCGCGCACAACGCCGAGGCGCTCCGCCTGATCGCGGAGGGCGCCGTGCCGGTCGCCGACCTGATCACGCACCGGCTCCCGCTGTCCCAGGTGCTCGACGGGATCGATCTCGTCAGCCGGGGCGCGGCCATCAAGGTCACGATCGAACCCTGAGGAGGTTCCGATGCCAGCAAGGACGGTGGCCGTCGCATCGGCCAGCGGGCTGCACGCCCGCCCTGCCAAGCTCTTCGTTCAGGAGGCCGCGCGGCTGGGGGTGCCGGTGCGGATCCGGGTGGGTGACGGCAAGGCGGTTCCGGCCAACAGCATGCTCGGCGTGCTGTCGCTGGGCGCGGTGCACGGCACGGAGGTGACCCTGGAGTCGGACGCGCCGGGCGCCGAGGAGGCGCTGGAGGCGCTGGCCGGGCTGCTCTCCCGCGACCTGGACGCGGAAGAGGCCCTCGATGCCTGACGAGGCGGTCCCGGCCCCCGGGACTCCCGCCGACGCCCCCGCGGCACCGGGGGGCTTCACCGGGCTGGGGGTCAGCCCCGGCCGGGCCGCCGGGCCGCTGATGCGGATGGCCGGGCCGCCGGTGCTGCCCCCGGCGCGGCCCGTGGCCGACGCCGGGGCGGAGCTCGCGGTGGTGGGCAAGGCCCTGGAGGCGGTGGCCGCCGACCTGCGGCGCCGCTCCGCCGCCGCGCATGACCGTACGTCCGGCTCCGGTGGCGACGACGCGGCCGAGATCCTGGACGCGCTGGCCATGATGGCCGACGACCCGATGCTGCGGGAGGAGGCCGAGCAGGGCGTGCGGGACGGGCTCGACGCCGCGCACGCGCTGGACGCGGCGTTCAACCGGCATCGGGAGGCGCTGGCGGCGCTCGGCGGTTATCTGGGCGAGCGGGCCGCCGACCTGGACGACCTCAAGCACCGGGCGGTGGCCGGCGCGCTGGGCGTGCCGATGCCCGGCCTGCCCGCGCCGGGGCACCCGTACGTGCTGGTCGCCGAGGACCTCTCCCCCGCCGACACGGCGGGGCTGGGCGCCGACGTGCTGGCGCTGGTGACGGAGAAGGGCGGCCCGACCAGCCACACCGCGATCCTGGCGCGCGGCCGCGGGCTGCCCGCGGTGGTCGCGTGCGCGGGCATCACCGAGCTGGCGGACGGTACGTACATCTCCGTGAACGGCGTCAGCGGCGAGATCGCGGTCGGCGTCACCGAGGCGGAGGCCGCGCGCATCCTGGACGAGGAGAGCAGGGAGCGGGCGAGACTGGCCGCCACCAGCGGGCCGGGCAGGACCGCCGACGGCCACCCGGTCAAGCTGCTGCTCAACATCGGCTCGGCCGCCGACCTGCGGCCGGGCGCGGAGGGAGTCGGCCTGTTCAGGACGGAGTTCCTCTTCCTTGACCGGAAACAGGCGCCGTCGTTCGAGGAGCAGGTGGCCGCCTACACCGAGGTGTTCAGGCAGGCCGAGCAGGTCGTCGTGCGCACCCTGGACGCGGGCACGGACAAGCCGCTGCCGTTCCTCGGCCTGCCGCCGGAGCACAATCCGGCGCTCGGCATCCGGGGCCTGCGCGTGGACCGCGTGCTGCCGGAGGTGCTGGACACCCAGCTCGACGCGATCGCCGAGGCGGCCCGCGCGACCGGCGCGGACGCGTGGGTGATGGCGCCCATGGTCACCACCCCGGCCGAGGCCGCCGACTTCGCCCGGCGCGCCCGCGCCCGGGGCATCGGCCGGGTGGGCGTGATGGTGGAGGTCCCCGCCGCCGCGCTGCAGGCGGACCGGCTGCTGGAGGAGGTCGACTTCCTCAGCATCGGCACCAACGACCTCAGCCAGTACACCTTCGCGGCGGACCGCCAGCATCCCGGTCTGGCCGACCTGCTCGACCCGTCGCAGCCCGCCCTGCTGCGGCTCGTCGGCGCCTGCGCCGAGGCGGGACGCGCGGCGGGCAAACCGGTCGGCGTGTGCGGGGAGGCGGCCGGCGACCCGGTGCTCGCCCCGGTGCTGGCCGGGCTCGGTGTCACCAGCCTGTCCATGGCGCCGGTCTGCGTCCCCGCCGTCCGCGACGCCCTGGCCCGGCACACGCTGGAGGAATGCCGGGAACGCGCCCGTACGGCCACCGCCTGATCGTCAGCCGACCGGCTGGGGATGGTGGGCGCGCAGGCTGAGCTCATCGCCTTCGACGTCCACCGTCACCCGGCCGCCCTCGGGGACCTCTCCGGTCAGCAGCATCGTGGAGAGCCGGTTGTCCAGCTCGCGCTGGATGGTGCGGCGCAGCGGGCGGGCGCCGAACTCCGGCTGGTGGCCGCGCGCCACCAGCAGGTCCTTGGCCGCGTCGGTCACCTCCAGCGTCACGTTCTGGCCACGCAGCCGCTGCCTGGTCTTCTCCAGCAGCAGGTCCACGATCTGCCGGAGCTGCTCGCGCCCCAGGCGCTCGAACACGATGGTCTCGTCGATGCGGTTGAGCAGTTCGGGGCGCAGTGAGTGGCGCAGCAGGTCCATGAGCTGCTCGCGCGGCACGTCGCCGGGCGCGTCCAGGATCAGCTGGGCGCCGATGTTGCTGGTCATGATCACGATCGCGTTGCTGAAGTCGACGGTGCGGCCCTGGCCGTCGGTGAGGCGGCCGGCGTCGAGCATCTGCAGCAGGATGTTGGTCACGTCCGGGTGCGCCTTCTCGACCTCGTCGAGCAGGATGACGCCGTGCGGGCGGCGGCGGACGGCCTCGGTGAGCTGCCCTGCCTCCTCGTACCCGACGTAGCCGGGAGGCGCGCCGATGAGCCGGGAGACGGTGTGCCGCTCCTGGAACTCGCTCATGTCGATCCGGACCATGTGGTCCTCGCCGCCGAACAGCGCGGCGGCCAGCGCCCTGGCGAGCTCTGTCTTGCCGACGCCCGTGGGGCCGAGGAACAGGAAGCTGCCGATCGGCCGGTTCGGGTCCCCCAAGCCGGCGCGGGCCCTGCGCACCGCCTCGGCGATGGCGATGACCGCGTCGTCCTGGCCGATGACCCGCTCGTGCAGGAGCTGCTCCAGCCGCATCAGCCGCTCGCGCTCCCGCTGGGTGAGCTGGGTGACCGGGATGCCGGTGCGGCGGGAGACGACGTGGGCGATGTCCTCCACCATCACCTGCGGCACCTCGTGGTGGCCCTGTTTCGCCCGGTCGAGCTCCGGCCTGACCTTGTCGATCATCGCGGTGACCTCCTTGGCCCGGTCGAAGTCGTCGGAGGAGATCGCCTGGTCCTTGTCCCTGCGCAACGCGTCGAGCCGCTCCTCCAGCTCCCGCACGTCACCGGCGGGTGTCCGGGAGCGCAGCCGGACGCGGGCGGAGGCCTGGTCGATCAGGTCGATGGCCTTGTCCGGCAGGAACCGGTCGGCGATGTAGCGGGCGGACAGGGTGGCGGCGGCGTCGAGCGCCTCGTCGGTGATGCGCACCTGGTGGTGGGCCTCGTACGCGTCCCGCAGTCCGGCGAGGATCTCGATCGTCTCCTCGACGGTCGGCTCGGCGATCAGGATCGGCTGGAGGCGGCGCTCCAGGGCGGCGTCCTTCTCGATGTGCTTGCGGTATTCGTCGATGGTGGTGGCGGCGATGACGTGCAGCTCGCCCCGGGCCAGGGCGGGTTTGAGGATGTTGGCGGCGTCCATGCCGCCTTCGGCGGAGCCGGCGCCGACCAGGGTGTGCACCTCGTCGATGAACACGATGGTCTCGTCGGCGTGCGCCCGCACCTCGTCGATGACCTGCTTGATGCGCTCCTCGAACTCGCCCCGGTACTTCGTGCCCGCCACCATCCCGGTCAGGTCGAGGGCGATCACCCGCCGGTCCTTGAGCGTGTCGGGGACGCTGCCGTTGACGATGCGCTGGGCGATGCCCTCGACGATGGCGGTCTTGCCGACGCCGGGCTCGCCGATGAGCACGGGGTTGTTCTTGGTACGGCGCGACAGCACCTCGATGGACTGCTCGATCTCCTCCTCGCGGCCGACGACCGGATCGAGCCGGCCCTGCCTGGCCTCCTCGGTCAGATCCCGGCCGTACTGGTCGAGCGAGGGTGTGTCACCGCCGGATCGCCGGCCGTCCGGCGCCGGTTGCCCAGGGCCGGACGGCTCGGCGAGCATGGCCTGCTGCACCTCGTTGGCGGACACGCCCTGCTCCTGCAGGAGGCGCCCGGCATGGGACTCGGGATTGGCGGCGACGGCGAGCAGCAGGTGCTCGGGGCCGATGTAGGAGGACCCCAGGGCTCTGGCGACGCGCTGGGCGTCCAGGACGGCCCGTTTGGCGGCCGGGGACAGCGTGCTCGGCGGCTCGGCGGGCCGGCCCGCCCCGGCGAGCGCGGCGATCCGGTCACGCAGCCGGCCGGCGTCCGCGCCCGCCTTGCGCAGCAGTTCGCGCGTGGGCTCCGCCTCGGTCAGCGCGCCGAGGATGTCGAGCACGTCCAGGTCCTCGGCCCCGCGCCGGCCGGCGTGCTCCAGCGCGCCGGACAGCACGTCCCTGGCCGTGGCGCTCAGCAGCTTGCCGACGTCGACCCGCTGCACGCTGGGCCTGGCCGGCGGCCAGGCGTCCATGTCGCCGAACACCCGGCCGGTCAGCTCTTCGAATCCTTTGAACGGGTCCCTGCCGAAGAACGACCCGAATGGCATGTTCGACACTACGTCCCCTTTCGCCCACCTCAGGGACCTGTTGCCGGGCATGCCGCAACCTATGGCCACCTGACGGTAAAGGCTGGGGACCGGCGGGTCACTGGGTCGCGACGAGCTCGCTGATGGGGGTGTCGCCGGTGACGAGCTCCAGGGTGCGGCGGCCGGTGTCCGGGGCCCGGAGCAGCGCGGCGATGACGGCGGCGACGTCGTCGCGCGGCACCGAGCCCGGCGGCACCTCGGGCGCCAGCCGCACCAGCCCGATCCCCGGCTCGTCGGTGAGCCGGCCAGGCCGCAGGATCGTCCAGTCCAGGTCGCGGCTGCGCAGGTCTTCCTCGGCCTCGGTCTTGGCCCTGAGGTAGGCGGCCCACACCGCGTCGGTCCCGGGGCTCGGCGCCTTGCCCGTGCCCATGGCGGAGATCTGCACGAAGGTCCGCACGCCCGCCCGCTCGGCCGCGTCGGCCAGCAGGACGGAGGCCGCCCGGTCGACGGTGTCCTTGCGGGCGACGCCGCTGCCCGGACCGGCTCCGGCGGCGAAGACGACCGCGTCGGCGCCGCGCAGGATCTCGGTGACCTCCTCCAGGCTCGCCTTCTCCAGGTCGCAGAGCACGGCCTCGGCCCCGGTGGCCTCGACGTCGGCGAGGTGCGCGGGGTTGCGCACCAGGCCCACCGCGCCCGCTCCGAGCAGCTTCGCCAGGCGCAACCCTATTTTGCCGTGCCCGCCCGCGATGATGATCCTCATGGTCGCCATGGTGTCATGGAGCCATGTACGACTTCCCTGAAGCACCCACTCCGGCGTTTCTCTTCGACCTCGACGGCACCTTGATCGACAGCGTCTACCAGCATGTGATCGCCTGGCGGCAGGCGCTGTCGGGGTTGGGCATCGACCTGTCGGTGTGGCGGATCCACCGGCGCATCGGCATGAGCGGCGGCCTGTTCGTCAACGCGCTGCTGCGTGAGACCGGGCTGAAGCTGACGCAGCAGCAGATCGACGAGTTGCAGTCGGCCCACGCCACGGCGTACGAGCAGCAGGCCGACTCGGTCAGGCCGCTGCCCGGCTCGGTCGAGTTGCTGAGCGAGCTGACCTCGCGCGGCGTGCCCTGGGCGATCGCGACCAGTGGTTACGCGCGTACGGCCAAGCTGGCGCTGGGCCTGCTGGGGCTGCCCGACGACGCACCGATGGTGACCCGCGACCTGGTGCGCCGGGCCAAGCCCGACCCCGATCTGTTCCTCGCCGGCGCCGCCCTCCTGCGGGTGGATCCCGCGCATGCCATGGTGGTGGGTGACAGCATCTGGGACCTGCTCGCCGCACGCAGGGCGGGCGCGCTCGGGATCGGGCTGCTGTCGGGCGGCTACGGCCGGGACGAGCTCGAACGAGCGGGCGCGTTCCGGGTCTACGCCGATCCGGCCGACATGCTGGACCGGCTCGACGAGCTGGGCGTCCGGCAGAGCGACTGATGGGAATATCCGGCCGAACCATCAGGCTGGAGCATCCGTATCCCTCATGGAGGAGCTGACATGGACTTGGCAGACATAGGCGTCACCGGCCTGGCCGTGATGGGCCGCAACCTGGCCCGCAACCTGGCCAGGAACGGCTACGCGGTGGCCGTGCACAACCGCTCGGAGACCCGTACCCAGGAGCTGGTGCGGGAGTTCGGCGACGAGGGGACGTTCGTGCCCGCGAGCGAGCTGGCGGACTTCGTCGCCTCGCTGAAGCGGCCACGGCGGGCGATCATCATGGTGAAGGCGGGCGGCGGCACCGACGCGGTGATCGACCAGCTCGCGGACCTGATGGAGCCGGGCGACATGATCGTCGACGGCGGCAACGCGCACTTCGCCGACACCCGGCGGCGCGAGGCAGCGCTGCGCGAGCGGGGCATCCACTTCGTCGGCAGCGGCATCTCCGGCGGCGAGGAGGGCGCGCTCAACGGCCCGAGCATCATGCCGGGCGGGTCGAAGGAGTCCTGGGAGGCGCTCGGCCCGATCCTGCAGAAGATCTCGGCCCAGGTGGACGGCGTGCCCTGTGCGGTGCACGTGGGTCCCGACGGCGCCGGGCACTTCGTGAAGATGGTGCACAACGGGATCGAATACTCCGACATGCAGCTCATCGCGGAGTCGTACGACCTGCTGCGCCAGGCGCTCGGCGTCACGCCCGCCGACCTGGCGGAGGTGTTCAGGCAGTGGAACGAGGGCGAGCTCGGCTCCTACCTGATCGAGATCACCGCCGAGGTGCTGGAGCAGGTCGACGCCGAGACCGGCAAGCCGTTCGTGGACGTCGTGGTGGACCAGGCCGAGCAGAAGGGCACCGGCCGCTGGACCGTGCAGAGCGCGCTGGAGCTGGGCGTGCCGGTGACAGGGATCGCCGAGGCGGTGTTCGCCAGGGCGCTGTCCGGCCACCCGGAGCAGCGGCGGGCCGCCAGGTCGCTGGAGGGCCCCGAGCTGTCCGGGGACGGCGCCAAGGAGCTGGTCGAGGACGTGCGGCAGGCGCTGTACGCGTCCAAGATCGTCGCCTACGCGCAGGGCTTCGACCAGATGGCGGCCGCGTCCAAGGAGTACGGCTGGGACGTGGACCTGGGCGCGATGGCCACCATCTGGCGGGGCGGCTGCATCATCCGGGCCAAGTTCCTCGACCGGATCCGCGCCGCCTACGACGCCGACCCGAACCTGCCGACGCTGCTGGCGGACCCGACGTTCGCGGGCGCGCTCAACCTGGCGCAGGAGTCCTGGCGCCGGGTGGTGACCACGGCGGTGCGGATCGGGGTGCCGACGCCCGGCTTCTCCTCGGCGCTGGCCTACTACGACGGGCTGCGGCGTGACCGGCTGCCCGCCTCGCTGGTGCAGGGGCTGCGCGACTACTTCGGCGCGCACACCTACCACCGGGTGGACAAGGAGGGCGTCTTCCACACCGACTGGTCGGGCGACCGCGCCGAGCGGCCGGCCTAGCGCGGGTTGGCGACGGCGGTGACGAGGCAGTAGCCGATCGGTCCGGCCGCGTCGTGCACGGTGCACTGCCCGGCCGCGACCCCCTCGACGCTGAGGTGACCGGTGGCGTCCATGCCGATCACCTCGCCCTCCGGCAGGCGGGCCAGGTTGAGCGTGTAGTCGGCGTTGATGAACTGCAGCCCGCCGCTGTCCATGCCGCTGAGCGGGCTGGCGAAGTCGGCGGCCAGTGCCGCCCGCACGAACGGGGAGAGCTCCTCTTCCTCGACGAGCGGGCGGTTCTCCCGTGTCCAGATCCGCCGGCGTCCCGGCCCGTTCCACGCCGACAGCGGCCACAGGTCGAACGGCGGCGTCCAGCCGCCGGCGTGCTCCGGTGGCGGCCCGTCGGGCGGGCTCTCCCCCCACGCCGGGGTGACCGGCCGGTCGCCGGCGGGCTGCTCGCCCTTCCTGAGCAGTACGGCGCCCGCCCGGCCGATGACGCCCTGCTCGGTGCGGAGCACGGCGTCGGCCACCCGGATCCGGCGCCCGTCCCTGACCAGGTCCACCTCGACGGTGATCGGCAGCATCGGGCTGTTGCGGAACAGGTCGACGGTGAGCCGGGCGAAGTGCATCTCCGGGTCGCCGTACTCCTCCTCGATGGCGCGGGCGGCGAGCCCGCCGATGAGGCGGCCGTGGAGCATGCCGGGGGACCAGGGGCTGCGGGCGTGCGGGGCGGGGACGAACCCCGCCGGGCCGCGCGTGAAGAACGCTGACGTCACAGAATCGGATTCTAGAGCAGAGCCGGCCGGCGGCCCTCACGTCGTGTGGACGCGGAGTGCCTGGAGGTTGGCCAGTTCGTACACGCCCCACCTGCCGAGCTCGCGTCCGTGGCCGCTCGCCTTGATGCCGCCCGTGGGCAGGCGCGGATCGGTCGCGGAGATCATGTTGACGAAGACCGCTCCGGCCTGGATCCGGGCGCTCACGGCCGCGGCGTGCTCGTGATCCATGCTCCACAGGCTGCCGCTGAGCCCGTAGCGCGAGGAGTTGGCGATGGCGATGAGCTCGTCGTCGTCCGCGCCGGTGGTGAGCGCGCCGAGCGGCCCGAACGTCTCGTCGGAGAGGAGGACCGAGCCGGACGCGTCCACTTCGACGATCGACGGCGCGAACCACGCCCCGCGGGCGGACTCGGGCGCCCCGGCCTGGGCGATCACCCGGCCGCCGGCCGCCAGCGCCTGGGCGCGCTGCTCGCGCAGCGTGTCCCGCAGGTCGTGGCGGGCGAGCGGCCCGACGTCGATCGTCTCGTCCGCCGGGTGGCCGACTCTCAACGCGCGGACCCGCGGCGCCAGAGCGTCCACGAACGCGTCACGCACGTCGCGGTGGACGAGGATCCGTTTGGCCGCGATACAGCTCTGCCCGTTGTTGAGGAATCGGGATCGCACCGCGGCGGCGGCCGCGGCGGGGATGTCGGCGTCGGCCAGGACGATGAACGGGTCGGATCCGCCGAGCTCCAGCACGCACTTCTTGAGCGCGGCGCCGGCGCGCGCGGCGACGAGCGCGCCCACGCGGTCGCTGCCGGTGAAGGTGACGGCGGCGACGCGCCTGTCCTCGATGATGTCCGACGCCGTCGCCCCGTCGACGACGACGGCTTGCAGGACGCCCGCGCCGAACGCGTCCTGGAACACCTCCTCGACCGCCATGGCGCTGCCGGTGACGGACTCCGCGTGCTTGAGTACGACGGTGTCGCCGGCCGCGATCGCGGGCAGCATCGCCCGGATCACCTGCCACCACGGGTAGTTCCACGGCAGGATCGCGAACACCACCCCGATCGGCACGACCCGGACGACCGCGGCGTCGCCGTCGAGGTCGAAGGTCTCCGGCCGCAGGATGCCGGGGAGTTCCCCGGCGTAGTAGCGGCAAGCGGTGACACACTTGTCGATCTCGGCGCGCGCCTGCGTGATCGGCTTGCCCATTTCGCGGGTGACGAGCGCGGCGAGCGGTTCTCGCCGGGCCGCCAGGACGTCGCCGAGCCGGCCGATGGCGGCGACGCGGTCCTCGACGCTCGACCGCCCCCAGCGTGAAGCGGCGGCGAGGTCGAGCACCCGGTCGACGCCCTGCGGAGTCGTGTACGGGTAGAAGTCCAGCTCGTCGCCCGACGTGGGGTCGATGGTGACGATGCCGGCGTCCGCGCGCGTCATGCCGTGACGTCCGCGACGGTATGCGCCTCGCGAAGCCAGCGGGTGAACCGGCCCGTGAGCGCGACCGGGTCGATCAGCAGCTTCTCGACGCCCTCGGCGTTGCCTGCCTCGATGCGGGCGTACAGGAACGCCGGTCCCGTCTCCGTGAGGAGCTCACCGAAGGCGGCCCGCAGCCCGTCGGTGGTGTCCGTGGAGCGGGTGGTCCAGCCGGCGGCGGCGGCGAGTCGCTCGAGATCGATCTTCGAGGAGTAGGTGGGCAGCGCCCCGGTCGATCCGTACACCCCGTTGTCGAGCAGGACGAGGAGCAGGTTGCCGGGCGCGAGGTAGCCGCCCGTGGGCAGGACGTTCGGGTTCATGAACAGCGAGCCGTCCCCCTCGATGCCGACGACCTTCGGCGCGGCGGGGTCCACGCTGAGCGCCAGGCCGGTCGCGACCGACCCCGCGAGGCCCATCGCGTCGAGGAGGTAGAGGTGGTTGTCGCCGTCCCGCACGGAGGCCAGCTCACGGCTCGTCGCCGCGCAGGTCACCACGACGGGATGCCGGCTCGTCAGGTCCGCGAGCACGCCGAGCGCTTCGATCCGCTTCATCAGGCGACCTTCCCGTCGGTGTTCCAGAAGGACCCGAGGACCACCACGGGCCGGTACGTCATGACGGCGTGCGCACCGGCCTCCAGGACGGTGTCGCGCCAGTCCTCGGCGCCGCTCCTGCGGTCCAGCTCGATGACGGGCAGCCCGACCGCGCGCAGGAGGGCCGGCACCGGCTGGCTGATGGAGTGAATCATCGAGTTGTACTCGCCGAGGCCGCCGCGGGTGTTCGCGAAGATGAGCAACGGCAGGTGGTAGGAGAGCGTGAACGTCGTCAGCGCGGTGAGCGCGTTGCCGAAGCCGTTGTCCTGCATGACGACGGCGCCGAGCCTGCCGGTGAACGCGACGGCTCCCATCACGCCGACGGCCTCTTCCTCCCGCGAGAGCGGCGTGACGCGCGGGGAGACGCCGTTCGCCCCGCCGTCGGCGGCCACCAGCGCGTTGACGATCGGCGCGACGGTCACCGAGGGGATGTACCCGACGCGTACGACGTCCGCCGCCCAGATGCCGTCGGCGACGGCTTCCGCGTATCTCATGTGTGTGGTTCCTCTCGGGAGGGAAGGGCGAGCGCGCGGGCGAGGACGGGCGGGTCGATGTTGCCGCCCGACAGGACGGCGACCGCCCGCCCGTATCTGCCCGGGTCGGCGAGATGAGCGGCGACGCTGAGGGCTCCGCTGGGTTCGGCGACGAGATGGGCGCGACGGGCCAGGACCGCCACCGCGGCGAGGATCTCGTCCTCGCTCACCGTGACGATCTCATCGACTGTGGCCTGGATCAGCGGGAACGTGATCTCGCCGACGACCGGCGCCCGCGTTCCGTCGGCGATCGTGCGGGAGGCCGACCGCGCGTCCCACTCCACCCGGCGCCCGCGCGCGAGCGAGTCACGCGCGTCCGCGGCCAGCTCCGGCTCCACGCCGACCACGCGGGTTCGCCGGGACAGCGCCGTGACCGCGACTCCCACCCCCGAGATCAACCCGCCGCCCCCGATCGGCACGATCACCGTGTCGATGTCGTCCAGATCGTCGAGCACCTCCAGAGCGAGCGTCCCCTGCCCGGCGATGACGTCCGTATGGTCGAAGGGCGGGATCAGTGTCATCCCCCGCTCCGCCCGCACGGCCTCGGCCCTGGCCTCTCTCCGGGCGCCGGGAACCATGACGATCTCGGCGCCCAGCCGCCTGGTCGCCTCCATCTTGACCGGCGTCGCCGTGTCCGGCATGACGACCACGGCGGCGACGCCCGCCGCGCGTGCGGCCCACGCGACCGCCTGGCCGTGATTGCCGCTGGAGTGCGTGACCACGCCGCGTGCCCGGACGTCCGGGTGGAGCCGGCCGATCGCGTTCAGGGCGCCGCGGAGCTTGAAGGCCCCGATCGGCTGGAGGTTCTCGGCCTTCAGCCAGAGCTCTCCCGGCGCCCAGGAGGCGGGCAGCAGCGGCGTTCGCACGACGTCCCCGGCGATCCGGGCGCGTGCCGCGACGACATCGCCGACGATCACCGCTGGGGCGCCCATTCAGGCTCCCTCTCCGGCGGCGACGGCGTCGAGCTCGACCCGGGCGCCGTACGGCAGCGCCGCCACGGCGACGCAGGTGCGGGCCGGCAGCGGCTCGGGCAGCGTCTCCTGGTAGATCACGTCCATGGCGTTGCGGTCGTCCATCGACGCCAGGTAGACCGTGATCTTCACGACGTGGCGGAGCTCCAGCCCCGCCGACGCCAGCTTGTCCCGCAGGTTGGCGAGGGCCCGCCGCGTCTCATGGACGACGCCGCCCTCGACGATCTTGCCGTCGGCGATGCCGAGCTGCCCGGAGACGTACACGATCCGGCCCTCGGCCGCACGCACGGGACTGTACGGGTGCCGCGCCTGCGAGGGACTCACCGGTGCGAGGTTCGTCATTGCGCCTCCCTCCTAGAGATGGCTCATGGGGATGCCCGCGACGACATGTCCGCGCATCCTGCGTACCAGGAAGACCGTGGGGACGGCGGCGAGCACGAACACGCCGGCCGCGACGGCGATGTAGGAGTGCACGCCGAGCGAGGAGTTCACCGTCTGTCCGTCGACCACGATGTCGGTGGCCCCGAGGATGGCCGAGCCGATGAAGCTCATTGTCACCGAGCCGACCGCCACCATCACCATGACCATGCTGGAGACGGTGCCCTGCCGCTCGGGAGGCGCGAGGACGGATGCGAGGTTGAACCCGGAGGTGACGAGCGAGCCCGCCGTGAGGCTGAACGCGAACGAGCAGATCACGGCGATCGGGAGGCTGCCGGCGCCGACGAGGAACATCACGAGGGACGCGGTCGTCCCCAGCACGACACCGGCGGCCAGCGGCCAGGCCGGGCCCACCCTGGTCGCGATCGCGCCCGCGATGACGCCCCCGAGCATGATCCCGATCGACGGGATGCCGAACATCAGGCCGAGCGCCCCCGGACCGGCGATCCCGTAGCCCAGGCCGTCCTCGGGAGAGACGGCGATCAGCAGGCTGAACAGCGCGAGCATGCTCCGGTAGGCGCCGGTGCCCATCACGACGACGAGCAGGCCGAGGCCGAGCGCCAGGGAGACGCCGCGGATGTCGATCACGGGCTCCGGAACGCGGCTCAGGACGAAGAACCAGACCAGCAGCGCGGCCACGCCACCGGCGAGGATGGCGACCGGAGCGATGCCCAGCCAGCCGAACTCCTGCCCGAGGCTGATGTAGGTGAGCACGCCCGCGAGGCCGCCACCGAGCAGGAGCGCCCCCGCGACGTCGACCTTGCCCGGCGTGCGGTACCGGGAGAGCGGGATCACCAGGCGCACGAGCAGCGCGGCCAGGCCCGCGAACGTCACCGAGACCACGAACACGAACCGCCAGCCGAACACCTCGGTGGCCGGCTCCAGGATGAAGGCGGTGGCGATGCCGAAGACGGCGGAGCCGGAGGTGACGATCCCGGTCACGATCATGGCGAACCTGGGCGCGCAGATGTCGCGGATGATCGCGACGGTGAGGAACAGTGCCGCCACCGCCGCGCCCTGAAGGGCCCGCCCGAGGACGAAGACGCCGATGTGGGGCGCGAGAAGACACACGACCCCGCCGAGACCGGCGACGAGCAGCGTGCTGACGAGCACCCTGCGCTTGCCGTAGATGTCGGCGCTCCTGCCGAGCAGCGGCGCCCACATGGCTCCCGCCAGCATCGCGCTGGAGTCGATCCAGGCGAACTGCGTGGTGTCGAAGGCGGCGCTCAGCTGCGGGAGGACGAAGGTCGGCGCGGCGATCACGGTGTCGACCATGACGTTCACCAGGATGAGGATGGCGACATAGCCGATGACCCGGCCCGTCCAGCCGGTGTGCGGATCAGGCGCCGGCTTCTCCGCGAGGGTGCTGTCCTGCATGGGGTCTTCTTTCTGCTCTGGATACGGGGATCAGGGCCGCGCCGCGACGCGCGAGCCGGTGCCGGGAAGGGTGAGCTTGCGGACGACGCCCTGCTGCGCGACCATCGCGATGTTCCGGGAGTCCGACAGGACGGCGACGTCCCGCAGCGGATCTTCCGTGCAGAGGACGAGGTCCGCCGCGTATCCAGGTCGCAGCGTCCCGAGGGTGTCCGCCACGCCGAGCAGCCGGGCGCTGCCGGACGTCGCCGCGCGGATGGCGTCCATCGGCGACATGCCCAGCTCGACCAGGCACGACAGCTCGAACAGGTTCTGACCGTGTGGGGTGACGCCGGCGTCCGTGCCCACCGCGACGTTCACCTTGCGCGCGATGGCCTCGGCCAGGTTCTCTTTGGCTCGCTCGTTCCAGCGCAGCTTCTTCTGGTAGCGCCATGGCGTGGTCTTCTGCGGGTCCAGCGGCTGGAAGACGGCCGACAGGGTCGGTACGAGGAAGGCCCCCTTCTCGCCGAGCAGGTCACAGCCTTCGTCGTCGATGCCGAAGCCGTGCTCGACCGAGCGGACGCCGCCCCGGATCGCGGCGAGGATGCCGGCCCGCCCCTGCGCGTGCGCGGCTACCGGGCGTCCGCGGTGGCGGCGCGCTTCGTCCACGACCGCCGCGATCTCCTCGTCGAGCAGGTCCTCATCGTCGGGATCGTCGTGCGCGCTGCTGATCCCGCCGCTCGTGCAGATCTTGATGAGGTCGGCGCCGGCACGCAGCATCCGCCGCGCCGCCCTCCGCACGCCCGCCACGTCGTCGGCGATCTCGCAGTAGTCGAGGTCCAGGCTCTTGCCGCTGGGCAGGGTGTCGTCAGCGTGCCCGCCGGTGTGGCTGATCACGCCGACCGACGTCTGCAGGCGGGGGCCCGCGACGAGTCCCGCCGCGACGGCGTCGCGGAATCCGGCGGGCAGCCCGCCCAGATCGCGGGCCGACGTGATCCCCGACTCGAGCGTCCGGCTCAGCCGTTCGGCCGTCCGGAGGACACCCAGGACAGGGTCGGTCAGCAGAGCGCTCTCCACGAGCGATCGGTCAGCGGCCACACCCAGGTGGGTATGGCAGTCGAAAAGCCCGGGAAGGAGCGTCCCGCCCTGACCGTCGATCGTCCTGACCCCCACGCGCGCCTCGGGCGCCCGCGCCGCCGGACCCGCGTAGGTGATCCGGCCATCGGCGTCGGCCTCCAGCACGGCATCGTCCACGACGTCCGCGCTGACACCGTCGATGAGCCGCACACGGTCAACCCGCAGCGCGCTTCCGTCGTTCAGTCTCACTCGTCGACCTGTTCTCGTTGGCTCTTGTGCGCACCGACGGTAAGGTCCTCCTGCGATTGGGCCTCGAAATCGCATGAAATCTCCATCGAACACCGGTCCCCTGCAGGAAAGGTGCACCGCGAGATGCTCACTGCGTCCTTCGACGAGCTCGACGTCGCGATCGTCGACGCCGTGCGATCGGCTCCGCGCGCGAGCTGGCGAAACCTCGGCGAGGTGCTCGGGGTCGACCCGGCGACCGTGAGCCGCCGCTGGGCGCGTATGGAGTCCGAGGGCGCCGCCTGGGTGACCGCCCACCCCTCGGGCAGCGCGACCCCCGCGTGCGCGCTGGTGGAGGTCGACTGCGTGGCGGGGCGGTCGGCCGACGTCGCGCACGCACTCGCGGAGGACACCCAGGCGGCCACCGTCAAGGTGACCAGCGGCGCCCGGGACGTGCTCGTGCTGGCCCAGGCGCCCGACCTCGACTCGCTGTCGGACTATCTCCTCAACCTCGTCGGACGCTTCCCGGGCATCGCGAGGATCCGCAGCCATGTGGTCACCCGGTCGACCTTGGAGGCCAGCCGCTGGCGGGAGGGCGCGCTCAACCCCGAGCAGCGGCGCCGCCTCGGCTCCCACGCGAGGCTCCGGTCCGAGGACGCCGACATCCTCGACGGCTCCGACAGCCGGATCCTCCGCGCGCTGCACATGGACGGGCGGATGTCCTTCGAACGGCTCGCCCGGCGTGCGGGCATCGGCCCGGTGTCCGTGCGCCGCCGGCTTTCGCGTATGCAGGAGGCGGGGCTCATCACCTTCCGCTGCGACATCTCGCGTCTGCTGTCCGCCCGGTCCGTGTCCGCCGTGTACTTCGGCTCCTTGGCCGCCCAGGACCTGGCAGCCGCCGAGGCGCGCATCCGCTCACTGCCAGGTGTCCGTGCCTCCACGTTCGTCGCGGGGCCGTTCAACGTGATCGTCGACGCCTCGCTGCGGTCGACCGCCGAGGTGCACGACCTGGAGTGGCGGATGGGCCAGGAGCTGCCGGCCCTGCGCGTTCAGGACCGCTCGGTGGTGCTGAACATGATCAAGCTGCTGGGGCGCATCCTGGACAGGGAGGGGCGATCCGTCCGTGCCGTCCCGCTCGTCTCCGACGCGGACGGTCAACGGTAGGCGCGCAGGAACGCCTCGACGCCGTCGTCGATGATCGCCAGGACCTCCGGCTCCCCCGCCCCGGCGTCGTGCCGTTCGTCGATCGCGTCCAGCGCGAGGCCCAGCGTGAGGGCGGTGAAGTGCCGCGCCGCGAGGCCGGGATCGGCGGCTCGGATCTCGCCGACAGCCGCCAGCGCGGCGAAGCGCTCGGCGAGCATCCGCTCGGGCCGGTCACGCGCGGCCCCGGCCAACCGCGGAGTCGACCAGTGCTGCGCGGTCAGCCGCCGGAAGGTCACGTAGTCGGATGACGGGAACGTCCGCGTGACGAGTCGCCGCCCGAACGCCGTCAACGCCTCCCGCAGGTCACGCCCCGGTGGCAGCTCCTCGTCGATCGCGGCGCGTACGGTGCTCACCAGCGTGTCGTTCACCCGTTCGAGCACCCGCAGGAAGATCGTCCCCTTCTCGCCGAAGTGGTCGTAGACGGTGCGTTTGGAGACCTGCGCGCGGGCCGCGATGGCGTCGACACTCGCCCGCTCGTAGCCCTCGGCGATGAACAGCGCCTCCGCCGCGTCCAGGATCGCCGCCCGCTTGCCCTCGGACCGACGGCGGCGGCCGGGGGTCTGCACCTCCGCGATAGCCCTCGACATGCGCTCAGCATACGCTGGATCCTTAAAACCACACTGAATAGTGTGCTTTTATGGGCGTGCTGCGGCAGACCACTACACGGAGGTAGTCACATGGCATTCGATCCGGCCGAACACTGGGCGGGTTACCTGCCCCCGCCCGCGTTCGAGGAGTACTCGGCCAGGTACGCGGACTTCTTCCGGATGCGACGCGAGGGCGGCATCATCGAAGTCCGCCTGCACACCGGCGACGGCCCGTACGCCCACACCCACGCCGCGCACAACGTGTGGACACGCGTATGGCAGGAGATCGGCAACGACCCGGAGAACCACGTCCTGATCATCACGGGCACCGGCGACAGGTGGATGACGGGCAACCCGAAGGGGCTCAACCCCAAACCCGCCTCCGACCTGGACCCCGACCACATCTACCAGCGGATGATCGACGGCTGGAAGCTCATCGAGAGCTTCGTCAACAACATCGACATCCCGACGATCGCGGCCGTCAACGGCCCCGGCGTGCACACCGAGTTCGCGATGATGAGCGACGTCACGCTCGCCGCGCCGGACGCCGACTTCATGGACCCGCACTTCTGGCTGGGCTCACCTCCCGGGGACGGCCAGGGCATGGCGCTCCAGGCGCTGATGGGCCCCAAGCGCGCCGCGTACTACATGTACGCGGCCCAATCGATCCCGGCCGACAAGGCTCTCGAATGGGGCGTCATCAGCGATGTGCTTCCCCGCGAGCAGCTCCTCGAACGCGCCTGGGAGCTCGCCCGCTTCATCATGAAGCGGCCGCGTTACACGCGCTGGGCCACTCACAACATCCTGTCGCGGCACTGGAAGAAGGCGGTGGCCGAGGACTTCGGCTTCCACATGGCGCATCAGATGCTCGCCAACGTCGCCGGCAAGTCCGTGGTGCCCGACCCGGCGCTGCTCGCCGACTCCGAGGCGCACAAGCTGTTCTGACCTCCCCTGGGCGGGCCGGCCCGGCCGGCCCGCCCGCTTTCACCGACAGACGAGGTACGCATGATGATCGATCTCGGCCGGCTCCCGACCGCCCCGCCGGGCACTCGTTCGCCGTGGCTCGCGGTGAGCGCGGTGCCGGTCCACCCGGCGCCGGCCGGATTCAGCGCGGCGAGCGGCGGCGAACTCGGGCAGTGGGTCAGCCGCCAGGTCGCCGGCTGGCCGGCCCCGGTGCCCATCGGATCGGAGCGCCCGGAGACACACGCGGACAAGCTGACCTTCACGCCGTCACGACCTCCCAGCACGTACCACTGCGAGCTCCATGCGGACGGGTCCGCACTCGGTGCGCTTCAGGTGGGGTCGCTGCGCGACAGTCCGCCGGACGGCGGACAGGTCTGGGCTGTCGGCGAGGGCGCCCTGGCCTGGATCACCATCGCGCTGCTGCGGCTCACGGCGGCTTACGGCATTCACACCGGGGTGCTGGGCGGAGCCGTCGTCGAAGCGGCCGTCATCTCCCCCGGCGACGGGGTGCCGATGGAGATCTGGAACCACGCCCATGGCCTGTACGGTCCGGCGGGAGACCGCCAGGTCACCGAGATCGCCTCCGCTCGCTGCACCGCCGACCTGGCCACGTGCCTGTCGCCTGGCCTTGCGGCGACGGCGCGACCGCTCGTCGTCGATCTGCTGGGCCGGTTCGGGCTCTCCGGGTCCCGCCACATCGACCCGGCCGGCGTCATCCAGCGCGGGCACTTCACCGGCTACGACGGGTCGATCCACGCGTGGGCCGACGCGATCGGCGTCCCGTCGGCGCCGTGACCCGCCCGCACGATGTCGTACGAGGCGGTCCCGGAGTTTCTAGGCCGCCGAGATGCAGAACGGGTGGCCCTCGGGGTCGACGAGCACGGTCCACCCGTCGCCGCCCGGCTGGAAGTCCGGCACCGTCGCGCCCAGCCCGGCCAGCTCCCGGGTGGCGGCTTCGACGTCGGCGACGAGCAGGTCGAGGTGGAGGTGCTTGGCGTCATTCGCCCACCCCGGCCCCTGATAGCCGTCGATCCGCTGGAAGGACAGCTGAACGGCGCCACCGTCGACACCGGCCGAGTCGGCGTCGGCGTGCGACACCGCCCAGCCCGTGGCCTTGGCGTAGAACTCAGCCAGCGCGCCGGGCGCGGCGCAGTCGAACACGATCGAAGAAATAGCGGTACTCCGGCGTCCCCCGCTCCATTTCGGGTCCGGCGCGTCGAACCCCCGCCCGTTGAACGCGTACGTCACCCGGCCAAGGCTGCGGGCCGGGTCACTGGCGTGCCGAGGTGCCCGTGAGATGGGCTCCCGCGAGTTTGCGGAAGGCCGTCACGAGACGGTCGCGGTCGCCGGCGCGGGTGGCCAGCACGACCTGGCTGGGCTCGACGCCCTCCAGGGGGATCGTGGTGAGATCGGGGCGCAGCCGGCTGGTGTGCTCGCCGGCCGGGATGATCGCGGCGGCCTGCCCTGTGGCGATGAGCTCCGCCTTGTCCTCGACGGCTTCGATGAGGGGGCCGTCGGGTGCGCGGCTTCCGTCGGGCCGGGGGTCGATGCGCCAGAAGGCGTTCCAGTCCGGGTCCGTCACCCGGGGCAGGGGTTCGTCCGCGATGTCGTCAAGGGTGACGGATTCCTTGCCGGCCAGGCGGTGATCGAGGGGCACCACGAGTACGCGGGGTTCGTCGTACAGGACCGTCACGTGCAGTCGGTCGGTCGGGAACGGCAGCCGGGCCACCAACGCGTCCACCCGGTGATCGAGCAGCGCCGCTCGCGCCTCGTCCCATGCCAGGTACGCGGTGCGAACGTCGGCGTCCGGGTGCCGGTGGCGCAACTCGCGCACGGCCGGGGTGATGATGAGGTTCGTGGTGTAGCCGATGGTGATCCGGGTGGGCCGGGCGGCGGCCCTCGTGCGCGCCACGGCCTGGGTGGCCGACTGCAGCAGTGTCCTGGCGAGCGGCAGGAAGACCTCACCGGCTTCGGCGAGCTCGGTGCCCTGGGGGGTGCGGTCGAGCAGGCGGACGCCCAGTTGCTGTTCGAGGCGGTGGATCTGCCGGCTCAGGGACGGCTGGGTGGTGTGGAGGGCGGCGGCGGCACGGCCGAAGTGCCGGTGCTCGGCGACGACGGTGAAGCAGTGCACCAGGCGCAGGTCGAGGTTCACCGAAGGCGGTGGCGAGTCGGGCATACCCCGCAGCGTAGCTCGCGCGATAGCCACCATGACGTGCGGTGATACGCAAATCGTATGACGCGATACGAAACATTCATTGGATCTTGAGTGCCCCGCCGCCACAGACTGGGCCAGCGGCCGGACACCATCGTGGTGCCGCAGCCGGGCCGCTCATCACAGATGGAGTGCACCATGTCCGCACCGACAGCCCTGATCACCGGCGGAACCAGCGGAATCGGCAAGGCCACCGCCGAGCTGCTGCATGCCCGCGGATACCGGGTGATCGTCACCGGGCAGAATCCCGACACCATCGCCGCAGCCGAGAAGGCACTCCCGGAAGAGATCGTCGTGCTCCGCGCCGACGCCAGGTCACTGACCGACACCGACCGCGTCACCGAGGAGATCCGGGAGTGCTTCGGCGCTCTGGACGTGCTGTTCCTCAACGCGGGGATCGTCCGGGGACGACCGGTCGCGGCGTTTGACGAAGCCACCTTCGACGACCTGGTCAACGTCAACTTCAAAGGCCAGTTCTTCACCCTCCAGAAGACCCTCCCCTTGCTCAGCGACGGAGGTTCGGTCATCTTCACCGTCGGGATCGGCGCCATTCGCGGGATATCCGGCGGGTCGGTCACCGCCGCCACCAGAGGCGCCCTGTTGTCTCTCGTACCCTCGCTCGCGGTCGAGCTGGCGCCCCGGCGCATCCGGGTCAACGCCGTCAGCCCCGGCGCCGTCGACACCGGAATCTGGGCCAAAGGCGGGCTCCCGCCCGAAGCGATCGAAGCGGCCGCCAACGCCACGGCCTCCCGGGTCCCCCTCGGCAGATTGGGGACCAGCGAGGAGATCGCCGAAGTGGTGGCGTTCCTCGCCTCGTCCGCGGCCGGTTACATCACCGGCGAGAACATCATCGTCGGCGGCGGAGGCGGGATCGGAGTATAGGGACGCACCCGCCACCACGCCGGGGCCGCAGCGTCCTCAGCGGGGTAGGAACAGACGTCAGCCTGATGCTGAAGTTCTTCGAGCTGGAGGCCCGCTTGGCCCACAGCCTGCCCAGCGGCCGGTGCGGCGTCGACAGGGGGTCCGGATGCCCCGACTGGCGGGGATCCGGTGGGTTCCGTAGGATCCGACGGTGCGAGATTCAGGTGAAGACCCCCGGCCTCTCAGGGGCGCCGTGCGTGAGGTGTCGTCGGCTCGGGTGGCGACGCTGTCCTACTCCCCCGACCTCGACGGTCTCGCCGATCCCGGTGAGATCGTGTGGGCGTGGGTGCCGTACGAGGAGGATCCGGCGCGCGGCAAGGACCGGCCGCTGCTCGTCGTGGGCCGTAGCGGGCGCGGACTCTTGGGCATGATGCTGTCCAGCCGGGGCGACGACGCGCCCGACTGGATGAGCGTCGGCGCGTGGGGGCGCGACGGGAAGGTGTCCTACCTGCGGCTGGATCGAGTGTTCGTGCTGAACGAGGACGACATCCGGCGCGAGGGAGCTGTCATGGACGCCGACCAGTTCGCGCGGGTCGCGGCCCGCCTCATGAAGCTCTACGACTGGTCCGCCGGACGCTGATCCGCCGGCACGACGGCGGAGGTCACGATCGGGTCGCCGCGGGCCGGTCGTCGGGCGCGTTCACCGGGTACGACACGCCCGGCTCACCCGTGCCCCCATCGATCACCAGAACGTCCCGGCCGAGCCCGATCAGCCTGTCACACAGCCATCCGTATTCCCGGCCCATGACGACCAGCGTGCCGATGACTACACCCGTCATCCTCCGACGTCGACCCGGCTGCGATCATTGCCGTATGCGTGTTGCAGTCATCGGGAGCGGCATCGTCGGCGCCGCCGCCGCTTACCACCTGAGCGGCCGCGGCGTGTCCGTCACCGTGATCGACGGGGCCTACCAGGGCCAGGCGACGCAGGCGGGGGCGGGCATCGTGTGCCCGTGGGTGGACCATCCGGACGACGAGGACTGGTACCGACTGACCAGGGAGGGCGCCCGCCGCTATCCCGAGCTCGTCGGCGTCCTCGGCGAGGACATCGGCTACGCCCAGGTGGGGGCGCTCCTGGTGGCGGAGGACCCCGCCGAGCTGGAACCGGTGCGCTCCCTGCTGGCCCGCCGCTACGCGGAAGCGCCGGAGATGGGCGCGGTCACGGACGTGACCGCGCCGTCGGAGCTGTTCCCGCCGATCGCCGAGGACCTGAGCGCGCTGCTCGTCCCCGGCGCCGCCCGGGTCGACGGGCGCGCGGTGCGGGACGCGCTCCTGGACGCGGCCTTCCGCCAGGGCGCGGAGTCGCGTACGGGGACGGCGATGGTCACGCCGGACGGCCGGGTGCTGGTACGGGAGGCGCACGAGGCCGACTCGCGCGGCCGGCTGCTGTCCCGGCAGCCTCCGCCCGGGACACGCGGCACCACCGGCGCCCAGGCGTCCTGGCGCCAGGGCGCCCCCGAACCGGCACCACCCGGCAGCCTCCACATCCCGGGCGAAACGGCCGCTGAAGAGCGCCCGGCCGACCTGGAGGACGCACGCCCGGAGAGCGCGGCGGTCGTTGAGAGGGAGGCCGGGGGCGAAGGGCCGGTGGCCGGGAGCGAGGCCGGGGGCGATGAGGAAGGCTGGACGCCGATCGAGGCCGATGTGGTGATCGTGGCCGCCGGGGCCTGGACCGGCGAGGTGTGCCGCCCGCTCGGCGTGGAGTTGCCCGTCTTCCCGAGGCGCGGTCAGATCGTGCACGCCACCCTGGACGGCGTCGACACGGCCTGGTGGCCCATCGTGCTGCCCAGAAGCGGGCCGTACCTGCTGGGGTTCCCCGGCTCGCGTGTGGTGGTGGGCGCGACGGTGGAGGACGTCGGGTTCGCGCCGCGGATCACGATGGGCGGGCTGGAGGAGGTGCTGCAGGCGGGGCTGCGGGTGGCGCCCGGCCTGTACGGCGCGACGGTGACGGAGACGAGGGTCGGGCTGCGCCCGGTGTACGCGCCGGGTCCGCCGCTCATCGGCCGCGTCACCGATCGGGTGGTGGTGGCGACGGGCCTGAGCGCGTACGGCCTGACGGCGGGTCCGTTCACCGGCGAGCTCGCCGCCGGGCTGGCGCTCGGCGAGGACGCGCCCATCGACCTGGCTCCGTACGGCCCCCCTGGCTGAGGGACGAAACGGCTCTTCTATCATCGAAGCCTCCCCACCGCGCTCGGAGGGGAAGGCGGCCATGCGCCGGTTCGTACTGCTGGTCCTCATGCTGCTGCCGGTCACGGCGTGCGGCGCGACGACGCCGAGAGCCCGTGAGGCCACCGCGCCACCGGGCAAGGCCGACGCCGGGAAGCCGCCGCGCACGGCACCCCGGGAGGTCCCGGCGGAGGCGACACCGCAGACACCGAAGGTGCCGAGGGCCGCGTCCGGTCATTACGCGGTGGTGCGCGGCGGGGCGGCCCCCAGGCGTGGCCGCGGCGCGGTGGTGCGTTACCTGGTGGAGGTGGAGCGGGGGCTGCCGTTCGACGGCCGCGCCTTCGCCGCCGAGGTGCACCGCACGCTGAACGACCCGCGTGGCTGGGCCCGGTTCCGGCGCGTGGACCGTCCGCCGGTGCGGGTCCGCGTGGCCCTGGCCAGTCCGCGCCTGACCGACCGGGGGTGCCGGCCGCTGCGCACCGGCGGCGACCTGTCCTGCTGGAACGGCACCCGCTCGATCATCAACGCCGTCCGCTGGGCCACGGGCGTCCCGCAGTACCTCGGCGACCTGCGGGCATACCGTCAGTACGTGATCAGCCACGAGGTCGGTCACGCCCTCGGCCACCACCACACCGGCTGCCCCGGCCCCGGACGTCCGGCTCCGGTGATGATGCAGCAGTCGAAGTCGCTGGGCCGCTGCAGTCCCAACCCCTGGCCGCACCCCGGCCGCACCGGGAACGGCGAACCGGAGCGATAGGCCAGGACAAGCGCGACGCGACATATCGTGGCCGATGGGAACACGGGGGACGTCGAGATCAGTTGAGCTGGGTGTAACTGATTCTTGAGGAGTGTGGCGATGGCAGGTTTTCGGACGGTTCGGCGCATCCTGGCGGGGGGCGCGGCCCTGGCCGCCGCAGGATGGGTGCTGCGGGACGTGCCCGCCGAGCTGGGCGTGCGACCGCTGACGTCGGGGCCCGACCGGGCTGACAGGATACGGCGCTCACGCCAGTTCAGGGATGGCACGTTCGTCAACCCGATGCCCGAGACGACCACCATGATGACGGCGCCGCCGGTGAGCCTGCTGGGCGAGATGGTCAAGGACAGGGAGCTGCGCCGCCCGCCCGGCCCCATCCCGGTGCGCGTGCCGCCGACCGGCGACCCCTCGCCGACCGGACTGCGAGCCATCTGGTACGGCCACGCCTCCACGCTGGTCGAGATCGAAGGGCGGCGGGTGCTGTTCGACCCGGTGTGGAGCGATCGTCCTTCGCCCTCTCAGCTCGTCGGCCCCAGGCGTCACCATCCGCTGCCCGTGGCGCTCAACCGGCTCCCGCAGGTCGACGCCGTCGTGATCTCCCACGACCACTACGACCACCTGGACCTGAACACCGTGCGCGGGCTGACCAGGACGCAGAAGGCGCCGTTCCTGGTGCCGCTCGGCATCGGCGCCCACCTGGAGCGGTGGGGCGTCCCGGCCTACCGGATCATCGAGCTGGACTGGGACGAGGAGGCGCACGTGGCGGGACTGCGGTTCGTCGCCACGGCCGCCCGCCACTTCTCCGGCCGCACCCTCACCCGCAACGACACGCTGTGGGGCTCCTGGGTGGTGGCCGGCGCCGCCAAGCGGGTCTTCTACGCGGGCGACTCCGGCTACTTCGAGGGCTACAAGGGGATCGGGGCCGCGCACGGGCCGTTCGACCTGACCCTGATGCCGATCGGCGCCTACAACGCCTCCTGGCCGGACATCCACATGGACCCGGAGGAGGCCGTCAACGCCAACCTCGACCTGGGCGGCAAGCTCATGCTGCCGGTGCACTGGGCGACGTTCACCCTGGCGGTGCACCCGTGGGCGGAGCCGGTCGACCGGCTGTGGCGGGAGGCCAAGGCCCGCGACGTCAAGATCGTGGTGCCGCGCCCGGGCGAGGCCGTCGACACCGCCGCCGCCCCGCCGGTCGACGGCTGGTGGAAGACCCTCGGCTGATCACGGGAGCGGACGCCGAACACCCTCGGCTGATCACGCGGACGAACGCCGCGGCCGGCGATCGCTCGCCGCGGCGTCGCCGTACGGGCCGCGGCGCTGCGCGAGCGTGGAGGCGATGGCGGCGAGCAGCCAGACCACCGGCCCGGACAGCCCGCCCACCACGTCCACGTGACCGGGGCGGACCATCAGAGCCAGGAACGCCGCGTCGACGACGCCGAGCACGACGAGGTTGAGCCAGTGCCCGCCGCGGCTGTTGAGGCGGTTCATCGTGAGGGCGACGGCGATGGCCTGGGCCCCGAAGACGACGGCGCACACGAAGAACATGAGGCTCTCGGCCGCCTGCTCGTCCGCCGGCGGCCCGCTGGACAGCCCTGCCAGGATCATGCTCGCGCCCAGTCCCACGTGCAGGAGCCCCCACAGGACGTACAGCGCGGTCGCGGCGGCGGGCCATCTTCCCTGTGCGGTAAAGTAGTTCACGACGTGAAAGATACACGATGGAAAATATAGGTGGACATGGCCGACCCCGCAGCCTCGGATGAGGCGGCCCGCGCGCTGAACGCGATCCGCGAGCTCCACGCCACCCATGACGCCCTGCTGGAGTCGGTCGCCGGACGCTACGGGCTCAACCACAACGACCTGCGCTGCCTGGAGATCCTGCATCGCGAAGGCGAGATGCGCGCCCAGCGCCTCGCCGCGCTGAGCAACCTCAGCCCGGCGGCCATCACCAAGGTCACCGACCGGCTCGTCGCCGCCGGTTACGCGGTCAGGCGGCAGAGCAGCGCCGATCGCCGCGCCCAGGTCATCCGCGTGTCGGACGGCCACGCGGAGCTGCGCGCGACGACCTGGGAGCGGGTCCACGCGGACGCCGTCGCCGTGCTGGACGACGTCCCCGCCGACCGGTTGCGCGGCTTCCTCGTGCTCCTCGGCCGGCTCGCCGAGGTCAACCGCGCGCACGCGCTGCGACTGTCGGCCGCCTTGGACGACCCCGACGCGGAGCAGGAGGCCCGGGAGCCGTGATCGAAGCCGAACCGGCCGCCCAGCTTCGCCGTACAGTCGTGGGGTGAGCAATCTGGAGCGGGAGCCGCGTGAGGTGCGTTGCGGCAGTGATGGTCGCGGCGGCGTCGGCGAGGAGAGCGAGCTGCTGGAGGGGCGTGCGGTGCCGCTCGGCGGCCCGCGCGCGATGGCCGTCAGCAGGACGCTGCCCAACGTGCGCCGGCGCATGATCGGCGCCTGGTGTTTCGTCGACGCCTACGGTCCCGAGGAGACGGCGATGCGGGTGCCGCCGCACCCGCACACCGGCCTGCAGACGGTGAGCTGGCTGCTCGCCGGCCGGGTGCTGCATCGCGACAGCCTCGGCAGCATGCAGGAGATACGACCGGGCGGCCTCAACCTGATGACGGCCGGGCGGGGCATCTCCCACTCCGAGGAGTCGCGGCACGAGGTGCTGCACGGGGTGCAGCTGTGGGTGGCGCTGCCCGGCGAGCAGCGGGAGGTCGCGCCCCGCTTCGAGCATCACGCGGTGCTGCCCGTCCGGGCCGGATCCGGCTTCGCCGCCACCGTGATCATGGGCTCGCTCGGCGGGGAGACGTCGCCCGCCACCGTGCACAGCCCGCTCGTGGGCGCGGAGGTGGCGGTCGACGGGAGCGCCGAGGTGCCGCTCGATCCGGCGTTCGAGCACGGGCTGCTGCTGCTCGACGGGGCCATCGAGCCGCTACGGCCCGGCCCGCTGCGCTACCTGCCGCCCGGCCGTGAGAGCGTGCGCGTCAGCGGTCAGGGCCGGATGCTGCTCATCGGCGGCGAGCCGTTCGGCGAGGAGATCGTGATGTGGTGGAACTTCGTCGGTCGCGGTCATGACGAGATCGCCGCCTTCCGCAAGGAGTGGATGGAGGGCACGGGCTTCGGCGCCGTCGAGGGATTCGACGGCGAGCCGTTGCCGGCCCCCGCCCTGCCGGGGACCCGGTTGCGGCCGCGCGGGCGGGTGCGTTAGTCCCACGGGGACGGCTGCGTCGGCGGACGGGGAAGGCCGGCGACGCCGAGCTCACCGGGCGCGGGGCTGGTTGAAGCGCAGCATATTGCCGGAGGGGTCGCGGAAGGCGCAGTCGCGGACGCCGTACGGCTGGTCGATCGGCTCCTGCAGCACCTCGCCACCCGCGGCGCGGACCCGCTCGAAGGTGGCGTCGCAGTCGTCGGTCCTGAAGATGATCCCGCGCAGCATGCCCTTGGCCAGCAGCTCCGCCATGGCCTTCCGGTCGGCGGGCGAGGCGTTCGGGTCCGCGAGGGGCGGTTCGAGGACGATGTCCACCTCGGGTTGCGACGGCGAGCCGACGGTCACCCAGCGCATCCCCTCGAACTCGACGTCGTCGCGCACCTCCAGGCCGAGGGCGTCGCGGTAGAAGGCGAGCGCCTTGTCGTGGTCCTCGACGGCGATGAAGCACTGTGAGAGCTGGATGTCCATGGGTTTCACCCTATGAACGGCGGGCGGCCTTCGCTTCTCCATTCCTGACGGGTCGCGTGTAGATCTTGGCGACGCAGGCCGGGATGGTGGCGCCCTCGTCATGGCTGCGGGCCCGGTAGGCGCTGGGGCTCTCGCCGACCAGCTCGGTGAACCGCGTGCTGAACGACCCCAGGGACGTACAGCCGACCGCGAAGCAGACCTCCGTCACCGTCAGGTCACCCCGGCGCAGCAGCGCCTTGGCCCGCTCGATCCGGCGCGTCATCAGGTAGCTGTACGGCGTCTCCCCGAAGGCGGCGCGGAAGCTGCGGGAGAAGTGGCCCGGTGACATGAGGGCGACCCGCGCCAGCGCCGGCACGTCGAGCGGCTCGGCGTAGTCACGGTCCATCCGGTCGCGGGCCCGGCGCAGCCGGACGAGGTCCTCCAACGTCGTCACCCGACCAGCATCCCACAGCGCCGTGCCGCCGTCTCACCGGAGTTCCTGCTGATCAGAGCGCGAACAGCGCGACTTCGGGCGGTGGCGGCTAGTCGGTGTGGCTGTAGGTGTAGGTGTAGGTGTAGGTCAGGCTGAGGTCCGCCGCCCCGGTCGGGGCGTCGACCAGTACGCGGATCGGGGTGCCGGTGAGGTCCACAACCTGCGCCTGGTGTCGTCGGCCGCCGGGGTCGGGCCGGAGCCAGCAGATCAGGTGGTCGTCGTCGTACCAGGTGGCCAGGTTGGTGCAGTGGGACTCGACACGCTTCAGCTCCTGCCCCGAAAGGGAGTCGTACACGCAGGTGGTGCCCGCGGCGAGGCCGGGGCAGGTGGTGACGAACCTCTTCCCCGACGGTGAGAACAGGTGGTCGGCGAGGCCCGCGCCCACGCCGGGGACGCTGCGCAGGCGGCGGCCGCTGTCGTCGAAGAAGCGCAGGTCCTGCCGGCTGCTCTGCTCGGCCAGGGCCACCACGCCGCCGCCCGAGGGGGCGAAGCCGTAGCGGATGCCGCGCAGGCGGCTCTCCCGGAGTGCGGCGACGCCGGCGGTACGCGTGGGCACGTCCACGATGGCGAAACCGGTCGACTGCCACGAGGCCTTGACCGGGTTGCCGACGTTGAGCAGCAGGCGGCGGCTATCGCGGGACCAGGCCTGGATGTAGGCGCTGAGCGGCCGGCGTACCACGTTGACGCGGGAGGTCCGGCCCGTCTCCCTGTCGGTGATCCTGACGCTGTCGTAGCCGTCGACGTACCGCTTGCCGCGCTGGGCCAGGTACCGGCCGTCGGGCGACAGGACGCTCTCCCACACATCCGGATATTTCCGGAACTCTCCGGTGAGGGAGTTACGGGGGTAGTACACCCACTGCTTGGCCTTCGTGCTGTAGACCGAGTACGTGGTCAGCCTGACAGGGTCGGACGGGTGCTCGAAGAGGGTGGCGTCCGTGCCGGGCAGCGACAAGCCGACCAGGTCCGCCGTCCGCACCGGCGTGGAAGACGGGGTGCCGGCCGGGCCGCTCGTCAGGGCGATGGGCCGCACCTCGCGCCCGCCTCCCAGGTCGCTCACCGCGACGACGACCACGGCGCCCGTCGTGACCAGCGCCGCCCCGACCGCGATCGCCGCGACCACCCACCCCCTCCGGCCCTTCTGCCGAATGGGCTCGGACGACGAGGAGAACGACGGGGGGTACGCCGGGGAGAACGGCTCACCTACGAAGGACTTCCCGGAGGAGGGCTGGAAGGGAGCGCTACCCGAGAATGCCGGGTGCTCCATCAGGCGGAGGATCACCTCCTCGGCGGCCGGCCGGCGGGCCGGGTCCTTCGACAGGCAGGCGGCCACCACGTCGCGTAACGGCCCGGTCAGCCGGGTGAGGTCAGGTTCGTCGTGCAACACCCGCTGGACGACCTCGGGCGCCGACGCCGCGGCGAACGGGCCGACGCCGTCGGCCGCGAAGACCAGGGTGCTCGCCCAGGCGAACATGTCCCCCGCCGGCCCCGCCGGCCGCCCCAGGATCTGCTCGGGGGCCATGAAGGCGGGGGCGCCCACGGGTACGGAGCCGATCGTCGCGTTGGCGTCGAACGCCTTGGCGATGCCGAAGTCGATGACGCGCGGCCCTTCGCCGCCGAGCAGCACGTTGTTCGGGTTGAGGTCGCGGTGCACGATCCCGGCCTGGTGGATGGCGGCCAGCGCGGTCACCGTGCCGATGGCCAGCCGGTGCAGCCCGGAGCCCGCCCGGGGCCCCTCCCGCGCCACCGCCTGCCCCAGCGACGGCCCGTCGACGTACTCGCTGACGATGTACGGCCGGCCCTCGTGCACGCCGGTGGCCAGCACCCGCGCCGTGCAGAACGGCGCGACCCGCCGCGCCAGCGCCGCCTCGCGGGCGAAGCGCTGGGCGGCCGCCGGGTCGCCGGCCAGGTGCGGGCGCAGCCACTTGATCGCCACCTGGCCGCCGTCGGCGTCCGCGCCCAGGTGGACGACTCCCTGCTCGCCTTCGCCCAGCCGGCCCCGGATGGCGTACCCGCCGAGCTCGGCGGGATCCTCGGCTCGGCACTCCATAGCGGGCGACATGTCCCGATTATGGCGGTAATGCGGAGCCCGACCTCAGGACAGGCGTTGCGCCTTGCTCAGCAGCCGCTGCGCCACCACGACCAGCGCCAGGAACAACCCGCTGACCACCTGCTGGAAGGCCGAGGTCAGGTTGCCCACCTGGTTGATCAGGCTCTGGATGACCCCCAGCAGCAGCACCCCCGCCACCGTCCCGGTGATGCCGCCCGCTCCCCCGGTCAGCAGGGTGCCGCCGATCACCACGGCGGCGATGACGTCGAGTTCGAGGCCGATGCCGAGGATGGTGACGCCGGAGGACAGCCGGGCCGCGTTCAGCGCTCCGGCCAGCCCGGCGAGCAGCGCGGACATGACGTACACGCGGATCTTGGTGGCGGCCACCGGCACGCCCATGAGGGCGGCCGCCTGCTGGTTGCCGCCGATGGCGTAGACGTTCTGGCCGAAGCCGGTCCGTTGCAGCAGCACCATGGCGGCCAGGGCGAGCCCGATCGTGATGTACACGGGGTAGGACAGGCCGAGGATCTGCCCCTGGCCCAGCGCCGCGAAGGCGGGGTCCTTCACCAGGTAGGTGGTGGCGCCCTCGTCGGACAGGGCCAGCATGAGGCCGCGGACGCCGAGCAGCCCGGCCAGGGTGACGATGAACGGCTCCATCCCGGTCCTGGCGATGATCACGCCCTGCAGCAGGCCGACGAGCCCGCAGGCGGCCAGGGGCAGGACCAGGGCGACGACGATCCCGTACTGCGAGCCGTACGCCGCGAGCACCCCGCCGAGGACGAACAGCGAGCCCACGGACAGGTCGATCCCGCCACTGATGATCACGAACGTCATGCCGATGGCGATGATCGCCAGGAAGGACGAGGAGACCACGACGCTGGCCGCGTTCCCCGCCGTGGCGAACGAGTCGAAGGCCAGGCTGCCCACGATGACCAGCAGGGCCAGCACCATGAGGGCGCCGTGCTGCTGGAGGGTGCGGCTCACCTGTTCGCGAGAGGTCATCGGGTCCCACGCTCCCTGGTGGCGTAGACGGCGGCCAGGATGATCCCGGCCTGGACGATCTGCGTCCACGACTGCGGCAGGTTGTGCTTGATCAGGGTCGCCGCGAGCAGCTGCATGAGCAGGGCGCCCATGACGGTGCTGAGCACCCTGATCCGCCCGCCGGTCAGCGGGGTGCCGCCGACCACGACCGCGGTGATCGCGGACAGCTCGATGAACAGGCCGAGCGAGGTCGGGTCGGCCGCCTGCAGCCTGGCGGTGGCCAGCACGCCGGCCAGCGCCGCGAGCAGCCCGGAGATGACGTACACGATCAGCAGCACGCGCTTGACCGGCAGGCCGGACAGCTCGCTGGCCGTCCGGTTGCCGCCGATGGCGACCACCTGGCGGCCGAAGGTGGTGCGCCGGACCACGAACATCATCACCAGCGTGAGCGCGCCCGCGATGAGCACGATGATCGGGATGCCCGCCACGGAGCTGCTGCCGAGCGCGATCAGGCCGGGGCTGCGGAACTCGACGAGCTGCGGCACGAACACGTTGGCCAGGCCGCGCACCCCGACGAGCAGAGCGAGGGTGGCGACGATCGGCTGGACGCCGACGTAGGCGATCAGCGCCCCGCCCGCCGCCCCGGCGACGGCCCCGCCGACCAGGGCGGCGATCAGCGCCGGCAGCCATCCGTAGCCGAGGTAGAGCACGACCACGGCGGCGGCCAGCGACATGACGGAGCCGACCGACAGGTCGATGCCCTGGGTGCCGATCACCAGCGCCATGCCGAGCGAGACGATGACGATGGGCGTGACCTGGACGAGCTGGGTGCGGAAATTGGAGGCGTCCAGGAAGTACGGCGTGAACAGCACGTTGAACAGCAGCAGCGCCAGCACCGCCGCGTACACGCCGTAGTCCTGCACCCAGGCGTAGACGCGCGGCTTGAGCACCGCCATCCGCTCGCTTCGCGGCGAGGTGAGCTCAGCCATCCGACTGCTCCGCGATCGTAGCCATGATTCTCTCCTCGGTGACGTCGTCGCCGGACAGCTCTCCGACGACCGCGCCCTCGCGCAGCACCAGGATGCGGTCGGCGCCCTCGACGAGCTCCTCCAGGTCGGAGGAGATCAGCAGCACGCCCAGCCCTTCGGCCGCCAGCTCGTCGATCAGCGCCTGCACCTCGGCCTTGGCGCCCACGTCGATGCCGCGGGTGGGCTCGTCGAGCAGCAGCACCTTGGGCCGCACGGCGAGCCAGCGGGCGAGCAGGACCTTCTGCTGGTTGCCGCCGGACAGCTCGGACACGAGCTGGTTCGGCGAGGCGGCCTTGATCCGCAGCCGGCGCATGAAGATCTCCACCACCCGGTCGATCTTGGTGTCGGAGACCACGCCGGCCGTGCCGAGCGAGGGCAGCGCGGCCAGCGCGATGTTCTCCCGCACCGACAGCGTCGGGATGATGCCCTCGGCCTTGCGGTCCTCGGGCAGCAGGCTGATGCCCGCCCTGATGGCCGCCTTGGTGGAGCCGCCGCGCAGCGGCAGCCCCGCGACGATCACCTGCCCGCCGTCGAGGGGCATCGCGCCGACGATGGCCTTCGCGGTCTCGGTACGGCCCGCGCCGAGCAGGCCGCCGAGGCCGACGACCTCGCCTGGCCTGACCGATACGTCCACGCCGTCGAGCACGTGCCGCCGGGTGAGCCCGCGGGCTTCGACGGCCGGCTCGGCCTTCTGGTCCACGGACGTCCCGGCGGCGAGGTGCCGGTCGCGGGAGAACTTCGTCACGCCCGAGCCGCGCACCTCACCCAGGTCGCGGCCGAGCATGAGCGAGATGAGCTCCAGCCGCTCCAGCCCGGCCAGCGCGCCGGTGTGCGCCAGCCGCCCGTCGCGGAGCACGGTGACCCGGTCGCACACCTGGTAGAGCTCGTCGAGCCGGTGGCTGACGTACATGACGGCGATGCCGCTGTCGCGCAGCCGCCTGATCACCCCGAACAGCGTCTCGACCTCGCGCGGCTCCAGGGACGAGGTGGGCTCGTCCATGATGACCACCCGCGCGTCCACCGAGACGGCCCTGGCCAGGGCGACCATCTGCTGGGCGCCGATGCCGAGGTCGCGCAGCGGCCGGCGGACGTCGGTCTCGACGCCGTAGCCGGCCAGGACGCGACCGGCCTCGCCGTACATCGCGTTGGCGTCGATGACGCCGAAGCGGCTGCGTGGCTCGCGGCCGAGCAGCAGGTTGCGGGCCACGCTCATCATGGGGACGAGGTTGACCTCTTGGTAGATGGTGGAGATCCCGGCGTGCTGCGCGTCCATGGGTGTGCCGAACACGGCGGGCCGCCCCTGGTGGAGCAGCTCGCCGCCGTCCGGGTGGTACACGCCGGTGAAGACCTTGATCAGCGTGGATTTGCCGGCGCCGTTCTCCCCCACGAGGGCGTGCACCTCGCCCGGGTGAAGGGCGAGGGACACGCCGTCGAGAGCGAGCACGCCGGGGAAGCGCTTGCTGATCCCCTTGGCCTCGAGTACCGCTTCCAACTCAGTACGCCTCACCGAGGGAGGTCTTGGCGTTGCTCGTGTCGTAGTCGCGGTCGGAGATGATCACTTTCTCGGGGATGGCCTCGCCGTCCAGGAACTTCTGGGCGGTGGAGAAGGCCAGCGGGCCGAAGCGGGGGTTGGACTCGATGACGGCGTGCAGCCAGCCGTCGGCGATGGCCTGGACCGCGCTGCGGGTGCCGTCCACCGAGACGATCTTGATGTCACCGGCTTCCTTGCCCGCGCCCTTGAGGGCGGTGACGGCGCCCAGGGCCATCTCGTCGTTCTCGGCGTAGATGCCGTTGATGTCGGGGTTGGACTGGATGAGCTGCTCGGTGACCTGCTGCCCCTTCTCGCGGGCGAACTCGCCGGTCTGCTCGAAGGAGATCTCGATCTCCGGTGCGGCCTCCTTGACGCGGTCCTTGAAGCCGTTGGTCCGCTCGGTGGTGACGTTGTTGCCGGGCGCCCCGAGCAGGATCGCGACCTTGCCCTTGCTGGAGAGCGCCTCGATCATCTGGTCGGCCGCCCGCTTGCCCTGCTCGTAGAAGTCGGAGCCGATGAAGGTGAGATAGTCGCTGCACGGCTTGGCGTTGATCTTGCGGTCGACCGTGATGATGGGGATCTTCTTGGCCGCCGCCTGCTGGAGCACCGGCTCCCAGCCGTCGGAGTTCAGCGGCGCGATGACCAGCAGCTTGACGCCCTGGGCGATGAGCTGCTGCACGTCGGTGATCTGCTTGGAGAACTGCGACTGCGCGTTGGTGACCTTCAGGTCGGCGATGCCGAGCTTGGCCGCCTCGTCCTTGATCGACTTGGTCTCGGCGATGCGGAACGGGTTGGCCTCCTTCTCCGACTGGGAGAAGCCGACGGTGGCCGTCTTGAGGTCGAACTTCTCGCCGCCGAACTGCTGCAGCGTGCAGGTCGCGCCGGCGCTGCCGGTGGGGGTCTGCACGACCTGCTGCCCGGCCGTGCTGGTGGCGGCGGGCGCGCTCTGCGGCGCCTCCGCCTTGGCGCACCCTGCGGCGGTGAGGAGGACGGCCAGCGCCAGTGACGCCGTCCGGATGGGGGGCTTCATAGGGATTCCTTCCTATCAGGCACAGGCCGGGCTGAGTTCGCCGGTGAGCGCCTTGTTCGCGTCGTGCACGCGCTGAACGTCGGGCTTGGTGATCGCGCGGTCGTAGGTCATGAGGCCGTTGATCTCGGTCTCGACGTCGGTGGTCTGGGTGTAGATGGCGGCGCTGAGGTCGTCGCAGGCGTGCAGCCGGCGCAGTTCCTCGGTCATCGCGATGTAGCGGTCGGTGAGCGCCTTGTTGTCGGGCTCGGTGGCATAGCCCCAGCCGCCGCCCGTCCAGGTGTGGCCGATGACCGGCAGGGCCAGCCCGCCGTACTCGCCGAGCACGGTCGCGCGGGTGCCGCTGGGCTTGCCGGTGTTCCCGGGGCCGGGGTAGATGTGCAGGTCCTTGACGTCGCCGTTGCCGCCGTCGACGGCGCCGCAGCAGTTGACGCCACTCTGGTTGTTGACCAGCCGGGAGGGGTCCCAGCTCTTGACCTGGTCGGCGATGCGGGCCATGTCGTACTGGCCCCAGCCCTCGTTGAAGGGCACCCACATGATGATCGACGGGCTGCTGCGGTGCTGGTCGACCATCGCCTTCAGCTCGACCTCGAACTGCGGCCTGTCGGTGCTCCGGTGCGCCGACGGCATGTCCTGCCAGACCAGCAGACCGAGCTTGTCGGCGTGGTGGTACCAGCGGTCGGACTCGATCTTGACGTGCTTGCGGACGGCGTTGAAGCCGAGCCTCTTGGTCTCCACCAGGTCATGGCGCAGCGCCTTGTCCGTGGGGGCGGTGTAGATGCCGTCAGGCCAGAAGCCCTGGTCGAGCGGGCCGATCTGGAAGACGGGCTTGCCGTTGAGCATCATCCGGTTGTTCTCGACGGAGATCGTCCGCATGCCGAAGTACGACTTCACCTCGTCGTGCTTGACCTTGACGGTGAGGTCGTACAGGTGCGGGTCCTCCGGCGACCACAGCTTCGGGTTCCGCACGGGCAGCGTCAGCTCGGTGCCGACCTTGCCGACGACGCGGCCGACGACGCGCCCACCGTCGCGGGCGGTGACGATCGCGGTGCCGGACGAGCCCTTGACGGTGACCTTCAGCGCCTGGCCGGGCACGTCGGGGACGGTGTCGACGCGCTCGATGTGGTTCTCGGGCACCGGCTCCATCCAGACCGACTGCCAGATGCCGGAGGCCGGGGTGTACCAGATGCCGCCCTGGGCGAGCCGCTGCTTGCCGACGGCCTGGCCGCCCTGGTCGGTGAGGTCGACGACGCCGACGACGAGTTCCTGCCGGCCGTGGCGCTTCAGCGCGTCCGTCACGTCCACGGTGTGGCGGTCGTAGCCACCCTTGTGGTTGCCGACCCGCTCGCCGTTGACGTACACGGTGGAGTCCCAGTCGACGGCGTCGAGGTGCAGCAGGACGCGCTCACCCTTCCAGGAGCGGGGCACCTCGAACGTCCTGCGATACCACATGCGCTCCTCGTGCCGGCCGATGCCGGACAGCTGCGACTCCACCGGGTACGGCACGACGATCCGCTCGGACAGGTCGCGGCCGATCGGGGCGGCCTCGCCCTCCTGGGCGGGGGCGAACTGCCAGGTGCCGTTGAGGCTGCGCCAGTCGTCCCTGACCAGTTGCGGGCGGGGGTACTCGGGCAGCGGGCGGGCCGGGTTCACGTCCTTGGACCAGCGGGTGGACAGGATGTGCGTGGAGGCGTTGATCACGAAGGCGTAGGGGAAGGCGGCCAGGGGGGTGCCGTCGGTGTGCGTGATCCCGCCGCTGCCGTCGTAGGAGGCGCGCAGGCTGCTGCCCGCCTTCGCGGGAACCGGGTGCTCCAGGGTGAGCGCCACCGTGTCCTGCCCCGTCAGGGCGGCGGACTTCACCGGCCATCTGGTGCCGGCGACGGTGATGACGAGCTTGTCGGCCGCGTCGGCGGGCAGCGCGTTCAGGGGCTTGCCGAACGTCAGCGTGGCGACGTCACCGGCCTCGTTCACCGTGGCGGCCACCGGTCCCGGCGGGTCGAACCCCTCGGGCAACGTGAGCGCCTCGACGGGCACGATCTCCTTCGGCTGGCTCGGGCTCTGCCAGCGCAGCCGCAGGTGGGCGCCGCCGAAGTGCTCGAAGTACTCGACCTTGACGTCGTACTTCCGGCCCGCCTCCAACGCGATCGGCGTGCCGACCTGCTCGACGTCCCAGTCGTCGACCCAGTGATCGATGACGACCCGGCCGTCGATCCAGAGCCGGAAGCCGTTGTCGCCGATCATCGAGAAGGTGTACGTCTCGGAGTGCTCGGGCTGGATCTGCCCGGTCCACCGCACGGAGACGTCGTCGGCCCGGCCGGTCAGCAGTTGCAGCGCCGGGTTGAGGTCGGACAGCTCCAGGTTGGGCTCCACGACGCTGGCCTTCAGCTCACCGAAGTCGAGCGTTCCCGCCCCGGTGGACAGGTGGTAGTCGCCGCGCAGGCCGTGCCGTTCGCCGGCGGCGGCGCTCGTCTCGGAGACGGCGGGCGGCGCGGCGACCACCGCGCCTAACACCGCCAGCAGTACGGAGGTCAGTACCGCGATCGTCTTTCGCACGGATGGTCCTTTCACACGGAGAGCACGTTCACGTTCACGCACGTTCACGCGGGGGGATGCGAGGAACAGGTCCCGACAGCGCGGGGGCGACCGGACGGACGAAGGTGGGGGGTGCGCATGATGCGGCCCTTCGATCAGGATCGGACAGGAAGTGACCCCTGCCTGGGCTCCAAATAAGCACTAATGGACCCAGCCGGTCAAGATTTCCGATCAGATTCGTACTTAATCGGTCAGAGGCGAAGCGGATTTGACCGTGCGTCTATGATCGGGAGCGTGAGCGACACGCAGAGCGACGGACGCCGGCCCGTGTTCGCCGCTGAGCGCAGGCAGCGCATCCTGGAGCTGGTGCGCGCCAACGGCGCCGTGTCGCTGCGCGAGCTCGCCCAGGCCGTGCACTCCTCCGAGGTGACCGTGCGCCGCGACCTGCGCGCGCTGGAGTCGGAGGGCCTGCTCAACCGCCACCACGGCGGCGCGACGCTGCCCGGCGAGCTGACCCGCGAGGCGGGTTACACGCACAAGGTGTCGCTGGAGTCGGCCGAGAAGGCCGCCATCGCCGAGCTGGCGGCCGCGCTGGTCGAGGACGGCGACGCCATCGTGATCGGCCCCGGCACCACCACCCAGGAGTTCGCCCGCCGCCTGACCAGGCATTCCGAGCTCGCCGTGGTGACCAACTCGCTGCTGGTCGCGCAGGCGCTGGCGAGCTCGCCCCGGGTCGAGGTGATGCTGACCGGCGGCACGCTGCGCGGCTCCATCCTGGCCCTGGTCGGCAGCGCCGCCGAGCGTTCGGTGGCCGGGCTGCGGGTGCGCCGGGCGTTCATCTCGGGCAACGGGCTGAGCGCCGAGCGCGGCCTGTCGACCCCCACCATGGTGGTCGCGGGCGTCGACCGGGCGCTGGCCGCGGCGGCGGAGGAGGTGGTCGTGCTGGCCGACCACACCAAGGTGGGCATCGACACGATGGTGCAGACCGTCCCGCCGGAGGAGATCGACCACCTCGTCACCGACGAGGGCGCGCCCACCGAGGTGCTGGACGAGCTGTCCGGCCGTGGCGTCCGGCTGCACATCGCCCGACTCTGATCGAATGTGACTTCTCTGTTACTGGATTGTTTCCTGCTACGATCACGATCGAGTCCGGAGGCAACCGTGTTACAGGTGGCAGGAGTTCTCAAGACCTTCCAGGGCGTCATCGCGCTCGACCACGTCACCCTGTCCGTGCGCCCCGGCGAGGTGCACGCGCTGGTCGGCGGCAACGGCGCGGGCAAGTCCACTCTGGTCAAGGTGCTGTCCGGGGTTCACCAGCCCGACGCGGGCGAGCTCCGCTACCGAGGCGAGCCGGTCAGGTTCACCGACCCGGCCGACGCCCGGCGCGCGGGCATCGCCACCGTCCACCAGGAGACCAACCTGGTGCCCACCATGAGCATCGCCAGAAACCTGCTGCTGGGCAGGGAGCCGCGCGGCAGGTTCGGGCTGATCGACTTCGCGGCCGTCAACGACCGCGCCACGCAGGTCCTCGCCACGTACGGCCTGCGCACGGACGTCCGCAGGCCCCTCGCGTCGCTGGGCGAGGGAGCCCGCCAGCTCGTCGCGCTGGCCAGGGCCGCCTCGGCGGACGCCCAGCTGGTGATCATGGACGAGCCCACCGCCGCCCTGGACCACGCCGAGCTGGAGACGCTGTTCGGCGCCGTGGCCAGACTCCGCGAGCAGGGCCGCTCGGTCGTCTACGTGACCCACCGGCTGGAGGAGCTCTACGAGATCTGCGATCGCGTCACCGTGCTCCGCGACGGCCGGGTCGTCCACACCGGCCCCCTGGCGGGCCTCGACCGGCTGCGGCTGGTCTCGCTCATGCTGGGCCGGCCCTTCCACCCGGCCTTCCATCGGGCGCCGCCCTCCGCCGTCACCGGGCAGCCGGACGAGCCCGGCGACCTGCCGGTGCTGGAGGCCACGGGCCTGACCCGCCACCACGTGCTCGACGGGGTGTCGCTGGTGATGCGCGCGGGTGAGGTCGTCGGTCTCGGCGGGCTGCTGGGCGCCGGTCGCAGCGAGACGGCCCGGGCCATCGCCGGCGCGATGCCGGTCGACGCCGGCCAGGTGACGGTGTCGGGGGCGGTGTCGGGGGCCGGGCCCCGCACCTGGTCGATCAGGAACGCCATCCGCGCCGGCATCGGCCTGGTCCCGGAGAACAGGAAGACCGAGGGCATCGTGCCGACCCTGTCGGTGCGCGACAACATCGCGCTGGCGGCGCTCCCCCGCCTGTCCAGGGCCGGGATCGTGTCGGACGCGCGGGTCGACAGCATCGTGGCCACGTTCATGAAGCGGCTCGGCATCAAGGCGGTCTCCCCCCACCAGGCCGCGGGCGAGCTGTCGGGCGGCAACCAGCAGAAGGTGCTGCTGGCCCGCTGGCTGGCCATGCACCCCAAGGTGCTGCTGCTGGACGAGCCGACCAGGGGCGTCGACGTGGCGACCAAGGTGGAGATGCAGAGCCTGCTGGACGAGCTGGCCGTGGACGGCCTGGCCATCCTGCTGATCTCCTCCGACGTGGCCGAGCTGGTGGAGAACTGCGACAGCGTGGTGGTGCTGCGGGACGGCGCGATCACCGACCAGCTCGCCGGCCCCGAGGTGACCGAGGAGCGCCTCCTCGCCGCCCTCGCGAAGGACTGAGACGCCGGCGAACGGGCCGGCCGGCCGCGGGTCAGCGCGCGGTGGCGAAGGTGTGCGTACCCGAGCCGACCTCCACCGGAGCCAGTCCGGGCAGGTCCACCTCCGCCACCACGTTGGCCGGAACCGTGGCCGTCACGGTGAGAACGCCGTCGTCCAGCCGCCAGGAGACCGCCGCGCGGCCGTAGGGGGTGTCGAGTTCGGCCGCGGCCGACGTCAGGTCCCCGCCGGGGCGCGGCGCGATCCGCAGCCGCCGGTAGCCGGGCTCGGCGGGAGCCAGGCCGGCGACCACCCGATGCAGGAAGTCCGCCACCGCGCCCAGGGCGTAGTGGTTGAACGAGGTCATGTCGCCGGGGTTGACCGTCCCGTCGGGTAGCAGGCTGTCCCACCGCTCCCAGATGGTGGTGGCTCCCATGGTCACCGGGTACAGCCAGGACGGGCAGTCACGCTGGAGCAGCAGCCGATAGGCCGTCTCCAGCTGCCCGGCGTCGGCCAGGGCGTCGCAGACCAGCGGGGTGCCGACGAAGCCCGTCGCGATCCGGAAGTCGTCGAAGGCGGCCAGCTCGGCCAGCCTGCGCCCCGCCCGGTCACGCTGCTCGGGCTTGGCCAGCAGGTTCATGCTCAGCGCGAGGGCGTACGCCGTCTGGCTGTCGCTGGTCAACCGGCCCGCCGGGGTGACGTACTCGTCCCGGAACGCCTCGCGGACGGCCGCGGCGAGCGCCGCGTACCGGACCGCGTCCTCGTCCCGCCCGAGCAGGGCGGCGGTCTCGGCCACCAGGTGCGCGGTCCACGCGTGGTAGGCCGTGGCCACCAGGGCGCTGTCCGTCCTGGCCTTCGCCGGGCGGTCGGGAGGCGCGGCCGGATCGAGCCAGTCGCCGAACTGGAAGCCCGTGTCCCACAGGTGGCGCTCGCCCGCCAGCCCGGCGACCTGGTCGACCCAGGCGGTCATGCTGGGATACCGGGCGGCCAGCAGGCCGAGGTCGCCGAACCGCTGGTACAACGTCCACGGCACGATCACCGCGGCGTCGCCCCAGGCCGCCGCCGGGCCGACCGGGAAGACCAGGGGGACCCACGGCACGTAGTGCGGAACCGTGCCGTACTCCTCCTGCTCGGCCGCCAGGTCCTCCAGCCAGGACGTCAGCGGGCCCGCGCAGTCGTACAGGAAGGACGCCGTGGGCGCGAACACCTGGATGTCGCCCGTCCACCCGAGCCGTTCGTCGCGCTGCGGGCAGTCGGTGGGCAGGTCGACGAAGTTGCCTCGCATGCTCCACACCGCGTTCTCGTGCAGCCTGGTCAGCTCGGCGTCGGAGCAGGTGAAGCGGCCGGTCCTGCGCATGTCGGTGTGGCAGACCACGGCCCGCACCGAGTCGGGGCCGAGGTCACCGGGCCAGTCGTCGACCTGGGCGTACCTGAAACCGTGCACGGTGAAGGTGGGCTCCCACTCCTCGACGCCCTCCGCACCGCGCAGCGTGTACGCGTCACGCGCGGCGGCGTCCCGGAGGGGGCGCAGGGCGAGGGCCCCGTTCTCCAGCACCTCGGCGTGCCGCAAGGTGACGGTATGGCCGGCGGGGCCGTGGACGCGGATACGCAGGCGGCCGGAGATGTTCTGGCCGAAGTCCAGGATGGTCTCACCGGCGGGCCCGGTGAGGACCGCCACCGGGCCGAGCGTCTCGACGCGGCGTACGGCGGGGCCCACCGGTGCGACGAGCAGGGCGGGATCGAACGCCACGACGTCGGCGGGCATCCAGCCGGCGTCGTCGAAGCCCGGTCGCGACCAGCCCGCGGGGGTCAGGCGGGCGTCGAAGCGCTCCCCGTCGTAGAGCGAGGCGGCCGTGACGGCGCCTCGGGCGCATCGCCACCGCTCGTCGGTGACCACCCGGAGCACCGTGCCGTCGTCATAGGTGACCTCCAGCTGGGCCACGAGAGCGGTCCGGTCGCCGTAGACGCCGGTGCGCCCGCCCTCGAACCCCACACGTCCACGGAACCAGCCGTCCGCCAGGGTGGCGCCGATGGCGTTGTCCCCCTCCCGCAGCAGGGCGGTCACGTCATGCGTGCGATAGCGGAGCCGGTGCCCGTAGCTGGTCCATCCGGGAGCGAGGACGTCGTCGCCGACCACGGACCCGTTGATCTCGACCTCATAGAGCCCGTGGGCCGTGACGTGCAACCGCGCCCGGGCGATGGACGCGCGCACGGCGAACTCCCGGCGCAGGTGAACGGCCGGCCCGTCGGGGGCGCCGAGCAGTTCCAGAGGCGGAGCCGCCGCGCCGGCCCGCCACTCGCCGGGCTCCAGCAGCCCGGCTTCGACCCAGGCCCACGGGCTCCAGCCGGAGCTCGACCCGTCACGGCCGTGCACCCGCACCCGCGCCCCTCCTCGCCGGCGCGACTCCAAAGGCACGCCGGGCCAGGGCACCAGCACGGAGGAGCCGGTCTCGACGATCCCGGTGGCGTACGTGATCGCGCCGTCGGCGTCGCAGAGCTCGATCTCGTACGCTCGCTGCAGCCAGTCCGGCAGATCGGTGACGGTCGTCCAGGACAGCCTGGGAGTTCTCTCTCCGATGCCGATCGGCTCCCGGTGGTGCTCGAAGCGGGGCGGTTCGACGCGGAGGTCAGGTGCGGGGGTCACGGGGTGTGATGCTCCTCTGAGGTCAACCCTTGATGGCGCCGGCGGTCATGCCGGCGACGATCTTGCGGTTGAAGAAGACGAAGGCCAGCAGCGGCGGGATCGTGATGAGCACGATGTCCATGAACAGCAGGTTCCACTGGGTGCTGTACTGGCTCTGGAAGTTGTAGAGCGTGACCTGGACGGTCACGTTGTCGTCGCCCGGCAGGAAGTACAGCGGGTTGACGAAGTCGTTGAAGATCGTCACCGAGCTGGTGAGGATGACCGTGATGGTCACCGGCCGCAGCAGCGGGAAGATCACCTTGAAGAACAGCCGGTAACCGGTGCACCCGTCGATCTGCGCGGCCTCGTCGAGCTCGCGCGGGATGGCGGCGATGAACGCCCGGAACAGCAGCATCGCGTACGACACCTGGAAGGCGACCTCGACCAGGATGAGGCCCGGCAGGGTCTTGAACAGGCCGATGGACTGCAGCAGCCAGATCGTCGGCACGATCGCCGGCGGGATGATCAGACCGGACAGCACGAGGATGTTCGCCACGGCGCCGACGCGGCCGCCGCGACGCTGCAGGACGAAGGCGGCCATCGCGCCGAAGACGACGACCAGCGCCACCGAGGTGACGGTGAGGATCGTGCTGTTCAGGTAGGCCCGCAGCAGCACGTAGTCCCGGGCGGAGATGACGGCGATCAGGTTCTCGACGACGGGCCAGTTCGTCGGCAGCGCGAAGCTCAGATCGGCCGCCTCGGCCTCGTCCTTGAGCGCGGTCAGCAGCATGAAGGAGAACGGGACGAGGAAGACGACGGTCGCGATGAGCAGGACGGCGATCTCGCCGGCTGACCTGCGGAGCGCCCTCACGAGTAGACCTCCCGTCTGCCCAGGAAGTACGCCAGCGGCACGACGATGGCCGTGACGACCACGAACAGGATGACGTTGCCCGCCGTGGACAGGCCGAAGAAGCCGGCCTGGTACTGCTTGTAGATGATCGAGGCGATGACGTCGCTGGTGAAGCCGGGCCCGCCGCGCGTCATCGTCCAGATCAGGTCGAACGAGCGCAGCCCGCCGATGAACGACAGGATGATCACCGAGTACGTCGCGGGCCAGCTGAGCGGCAGCGTGACATGGCGGAACCGGTGCCAGGCCGTCCCCCCGTCGGCGGCGACGGCCTGGTAGTAGTCCTGGGGGATGGACAGGATGCCCGCGATGTAGATGACGACGGCCAGGCCCACGCCCTTCCAGACGTCGACCACCACCACGGACAGCAGGGCGGTGTTCGCGTCACCCAGCCAGTCGGGGCCGGAGACGCCCACGAGCGCCAGCGCCTTGTTGACCAGGCCGGTGTCCGGGCGCAGGAGCACGCTGAAGGTGATGCCGACCGCGACGGTGCTGACCAGGACCGGGAAGAAGACCACCGAGCGCAGGAATCCGCGCAGCCGCAGCTTCGAGGTCAGCAGGACCCCCAGCGCCATGCCCAGCACGACCTTGAGGCCGCTGGTCAGCACCGCGTAGATGATGGTGTTCTGGAATCCGATGCGCAGGTTCTGCTCGGCGAAGAAGTCGACGAAGTTCTCGAACCCGACGAACGTACTGTCGAAGAGCGTCCACCGGGTCAGCGAGAAGTAGAAGGCCATCACCGTCGGGACCAGGAAGATCACGACATAGACCACGGCCGCCGGAAGGTAGAGGGCGTAGGGGTAAGGGCTCTTCGTGGTCCGGTGGGGAGTGGTCACCATCCGGGCAGGCCCAACTGCTTGGCCTGCTTCTCCACGTCCTTGTCGTACTGGGCGGCCCCTTCGGCCGGGGTGGTCAGGCCCGAGCCGACCGCGGAGGTGATCTGCTCCAGGGCCGGCCCCTTGATCGGGGAGACGAACTCCAGGGCGGGGGCGGTGGCGTTCTTGTCGATGTAGGCCTGGAGATCCTTGGCCACCTGGATGGCGTCGTCGGGGAGCTTGGCGCCGTCGATGCGGTACGGGCCGGCCGGCTGGACGACCTTGTTGACGGCGTCGGCGGCCGGCGGGGAGGCGATGAAGGCCAGGAACTTCTTGGCCTCCTCCTGGTGCTCGCCGGTCCTGGCGAGGTAGATGCCCGGCGGTTCCCAGATGGTGGCGCCGTTGGTGGCCGGGTCGTCGCCCGGGATGGCGAAGAAGCCGATGTCGGTGGCCGCCGCCGGGGTGGTGGCCACCAGCGGCGGGAGCTGGGCGCTCAGCATGGGGTAGTGCACCCCTTCGCCCGCTACCAGCATCTTCATGCCCTGCTCGTTGGTGGCCGAGCCGAAGCCCTTGTTGACGTACCCCTTGGCGTGGATGTCGGCCAGGTGCTGGAAGCCCGCCAGCGCGGCCGGAGTGGTGGCGAACTTGGCCTTGTTGGCGGTGTAGTCCGACGCGAAGGCCGGCACCGCGGCCTGGACGTTGAAGTAGTCGCCCAGCACGAGCAGTTGGGAGGTCCAGGTGTCCTTGAAGGTGGAGATCACCGGGGTGCGCCCGGCGGCCTTGATCCTCTCGTTGTTGGCCATGAACTCGGCCCAGGTCATGGGCACTTTCAGGGCGAGTTCGTCGTAGACCTTGCGGTTGTAGAGGATGCCTCCGCCCATGGCCGTGCCGGCCGGGACGCCGTAGACCTTGCCGCCCTGGGTGACGACGGGCAGGTAGTCCTTCTGCACGTTGGCGAGCACCGGGTCGCCGGTGAGGTCGACCATGGTCTGTGCCGGGTTGAGCGCCTGGAGCAGCGAGCCGGAGTTGTACCAGAACACGTCGGCCATCTCACCGGTAGCCAGGCGGGTCTTGACGATGTTGTCGCCCTCGGTCCCGCCCGGACGACTCTCCGTTTCGATCTTGATGGTGGGATTGGCCTGCATGAACGCGTCCGCGAGCGCCTTGGCGGTGTCCATGGTGGCCTGGCTGTTGTCCACGAGGAACGTCAGGGTCACGGAGCCGCCGGTCGCCGGTTCGCTGTCAGAGCCGCAGGAGGTCAGGGCCGCCATGGTGAGAACGGCGAGGCCCATTCCCAGCGCGCGGTGAGAGGTGTTCATAACGCTCTCCAAGGTCCGATCGAATCGTTTTAAGGCCCGATTGCGAGTTAACGTAGGCGTCACACGACAGCCCGTCAAGGCTGATAACGGGTAACGATCCTCAACCGTTATCGCCCGTGGTAGTGGGAGATCACCTCAACCACATCCGCCGAACAGCGTCATTATGGGTAACGTTACCCATCGTTTGCGCAGTTCACAGGACCTGTCTTCACCGTGTGCGAGCCCTACGGCTCAGGCTCCGCCCCAGGCGGCGGTGGACCTCCGCGTGACCAGCGACGGGGTCACGGAGAAACGCACCGACGACGTACGACCCTCGACCCGCTCCAGAAGGAGGCGTCCGGAGGTGCGGCCCATGAGCACGCCGTCCTGCTCGACGGTGGTCAGGGCGATGTTGGGCAGGGCCGCCATCCTGGTGTTGTCGTAGCCGGCTATCGAGAGGTCGCCGGGCACCGACAGCCCGGCCTCGTGCGCCGCCGCCATCGCCCCCAGCGCGGCGAGGTCCGCCCCGGCGAAGATCGCCGTAGGGCGGACGGGACGGCTCAGCAGTTCGCGCGCGCCCATGTAGCCGCCCTCCTCGGTGTAGGAGGTGGCGACGACGTCGATCTCCTCGCCGAGCCCGTGGTCGCGCATGACGCGCCGGTACGTCTCCGCCCGGATCGCATGGAGCAGATCCACCGGACGACCGCGGCTGTTGTCCTTCTGGCCGATGTGCGCGATCCGGCGGTGCCCGAGGGCGATCAGGTGCTCCACCGCGAGCTCGGCGCCGAGTTCGTCGTCGTCGAAGACCGAGTCGAAGACCGAAGACCGCTCGTGCCGGCCGAGGACGACGGTCGGCACGTCCTTGGCGATCTCCTCCAGGCCCGTCCTGGAGGAGAGCGGCACGACCATGAGAATGCCGTCCACCTGCCTGTCGACCAGCGCGTTGATCGCCCGGCCTTCGGCCTGCGTGTTCTCGCCGCCCTGAATCAGGATCGCCTGGTAGTCGGCCTTGCGGACCTGCTCCTGGAACCCGTCGAGGATGTCGGCGAAGAAGGGGTTCCGGATGTGGGGCAGCAGGACGCCGATGGTGAACGTCCTGCCGCGCATGGCGCGGGCCGCGGCCTGGGGACGGTAGCCGAGCTCGTCGATCGCCGCCCTGACGCGCTCGCGCATCGCGGGGCTGACGCCGTAGGCGTTGCGGAGGACCTTCGACACCGCGGTGGTGGAGACCTCGGCATGGCTGGCCACGTCGACGATCGTCACCCGCCGCCGTCGAGCACCCGAGCCCATGGCCTCCCCCTCCGGACAACGTCATCCTCGATGCTCGGCGGCACCGTCCCTATGCATACGTTAGCGAACGTCGCGGCTTGTTAAAACGATTCAAGACCAGCTGGGACGCCGCCCGATGATTTGAGGACCCTTTTCTCCTGTCACCCTTGAGCTTGTCGTGGGGGGGGGGGGGGGGGGGGGGGGGGGGGGGGGGGGGGGGGGGGGGGGGGGGGGCGGCCGCCCGGCCGGGCGCGGGGGGC
>NZ_JBITLM010000001.1:443573-1468247 GCF_044465295.1 Nonomuraea sp. NPDC049714
TTTTATCCCTCTTTTTTCTCCCCCCCCCCCGCGGGGGGGCGGGCCCCCCCCCCCCCCCCCCCCCCCCACGACAAGCGGGCGCGCCCTGCTCACCGGCCTACTCGGGCAGGCCGGTGCTGCTTCTACGCCGCTTGCGCGGTGGAGGTTTCGGGCGGTGCCAGGATTGGGATCGCCTCTCCTGGTCTTACCTGCCCTTCACAGTCGTTTCGGGTGTCCGCCAGCCCGGCGGCCACGTTGAGCACCGACCTCACATCGATCAGGTCGTTCTGGGCCTTCAGGCGGATGCCTTCGGCCAGGATGTTGAGTGCGGCGGCGACATCACGGTCGTGGTGCTCGCCGCAGGAGGGGCAGTCCCAGGCACGGACGTCCAAGCCCAGTTTCCCGATCCGGTGGCCGCAGCAGGGACACAGCTGGGAGGAGGGAAACCAGCGGCCGATGGCGATGAACCCGCGGCCGTAGCGTGCCGCTTTGCCTTCCAGCAGGCGCAGGAACGTGCCCCAGGAGGCATCGTTGACGCTCTTGGCCAGCCGGCCCCGCGCCAAGCCCCGCACGGCCAGCCCCTCGACCGCCACCGCTTGATTCTCACGGACGATCACGGTGCTGGTCTGGTGCAGGAAATCCCGGCGCGCGTCGCCGACCTTGGCATGCTGACGGGCTACTCTGATGCGGGCCTCGGTGCGGTTGACACTGCCCTGCTGCTTACGTGACAGGGCACGCTGGAGTTTCTTCAACTTGCGCTCTCTGCGGCGCAGCCACTTCGGGTTGGCGATCTTCTCGCCGTCGGAGGTGACCGCGTAATGGGCCAGACCGAGATCGATCCCCATCTCCGCATCACAGCGCGGAAGGGTCCGGCCGTCGTCCGGCACGTCAACGACAAACGATGCGAAATACCGGCCCGCCGCGTCCTTGACAACCGTCACGCTGGACGGCGCGGCGGGCAGCTCCCGCGACCACCGCACCTCGATCTCACCGATCTTCGCCAGATACAGGACGCCTTCCGCGCCTTGAGTACCGCCGGAGCGGAGCCTGAACGCGTTGCTGGTGAACCGAGCCGACTGACGGTGATCACAGCGCGACTTGAACACCGGCAGGCCCATCTTCGGGACCGCGTTCCGCACGCGGCGTTCAGTAGACCGAGATGTGCGGGTGGTCGTAGTGGTTGGCGGTGGTGCCGCCGCGGTCGGTCATCACGCGCCAGCCGCCGGTGCTGACGTGCCAGATCCGCTGCCGGTAGATGACGTACATGATGCCCAGCCTGCGGGCGTTCTTGATCGCCCACTCGGAGATCTCGTGGCCGCGCTCGATCTCCGCCGCCGTGGGCATCATGCCGCCGCGGCTGAGCATGAAGTCGCAGGCTCTGCCGAGCGGGTGCTGCCCGCCGTCCTGGATGGCCCGGTAGCAGCCGATCCCGAACGGGACGTCGAAGCGTTTCTCGATGAGCGTCTTGACCAGGCGCATCCTGGGCGTGATGTTGTCGGAGCCGCCGGGCAGCTGGGGCAGGAAGGTGCCGTCGGAGCGGCGTCCCGGCGCCTTGTGCAGCTGGTCGATCTTGTCCTTGATCTTCTCGATGAGCTTCTCGGCCTTCTTCCGGCGCTCGTCGATGTCGTCGGCGGTGGCGTCGAGCTCCTTGGCACGGTCGGCCGCCTCCCGCTGGGCCCGCTCGTGCTCGTCCCTGACCCGGGCGAAGCCGCTCAGCCTCGCCTCCTGCTGCGAGACGAGGAACTCGCTGAGCGCCATCCTGCTCATCGTGGAGGTGTACTGCCCGGAGTCCGCGATCAGGGTGAGGTGGCTGGGCCGGCCGCCGATGTACTCGGAGACGGCCATGGCTCTCAACTGCGTCGACTCCCTGTCGTACACCTGCTGGGCCGCCTCCAGCTTCTCGCGGGCGGCCTTTTCGGCCTTCTCCGCCTTCTGCTGCTCGCGGCGGCCGTGGTAGTAGTCCTCGATCAGCTTGTCCGACTCCTTGCCGAGCTCGGCCAGCTCCTTCTCCAGCTGCTTGACCGAGGGCTTGGGGTCCGCATGTCCCGCCGTCGCCGGCATGAGCAGCGATAACGCCACGACGAACCCGGCCGTCAGCCCCGTGAAGGCAGCTGTGGTGCGAGCTCGGAGCGGGCCGCGCCGCCGGTCGGCGGAAGACGCAACCGCCACACTTCTCCTTTGCCCATAGCCGCAGGGCGAGATTCGGTCAGCCAGTAACCCAGACCGGGAACGCCCTCTGCAAGATAGTAGGGGATCTTGCGTGTCGGCATGTGAATGTATGATTTATCGCTCTATCGTGTGTGACCGGCCGTTCACTCGTCGCCCGGCTCCGGGTCGCGGGGGCGGCGGGTCCTGCGGAACACCAGGTGGCGTCCGAGCAGCACGGACCCCGGCACGACCACGAGTCCCAGCAGGCCGGTGCCCACGCCGAGCCCGACGTCGACGCCCAGCGGGCCGGTGCCCACGCCGAGGCCGACGTCGGCGTCCAGCAGGCCGTCTCCCCTGCCGCCGAGCACGGGCACGTCGAGCGACACCTTGACCGACACCGAGATGAGCGGCTCGTGGGCCCTGGCGGGCGGCGGATCCGTGCCGGGGTCGGACGGGCCGGTGGGTTCCGGCTCCTCGGGCGTCCGCGTGGGCCGGTCTGGCGTCGGCTCGGCGGGCGTCCTGGTGGGGCGGCTGGTGGGCCGGCTCGTGGGCCGGCTCGTGGCGCTTGTCGTCGGGCGGCTCGTGGTCGGGCGGCTCGTGGGCTCGCGTGGCGGGTCCGACGTGGCGGGCGCCCTCGTCCGGCCGGGTTCACGCGCCGGGGTGCGGCCGGTGTCGGGTGCCCGCGTGGGCCCCGTGGTCAGGGCCGGGTCTCCGCTGGTCGGGAAGCCGCTGGTCGGGGTCGCAGGCGGGGTGGCCGTACCGGATCCGGTCGGAGGCGGCGCGGTCAGGCTCGGGGTCGGCGGGCGCGAGGTCGTGAGCGCGGCCGGCGGTGACGCGCCGCTCTCCTGCTGCGGACTCTCGTTCCAGATCAGGAACACCGAGACCACGGCCACCGCCGTCGCCAGCACCAGCCCACCGGTCAGTGCGATCTTGGTGGCGGGCGCGAACGTGGACTGGAACAGGGTCGTGCCGACCTCGGGCACGGGCTCCGCGAGCGGCCGGGTCATGAGGAACGGCACGGTCAGCGCGGCGAGCCTGGCGCGCCCGCGCACGTCCCAGCGCCGGCCGTACGCCTCCGCGGCGGTCTCCTCCAGCTCGGCCAGGAACGCCTCGGCCGACTCGGGCCGGTCGGCGGGGTCCTTGGCCAGGCCCTGCCGGACCAGCCCGCGGATCTCCTCGTCGATCCCGTCCAGGTCGGGCGCGGCGTGCTGGTGCTGGTAGGCCAGGGCCGCGACCTCGCCGGCGGCGAACGGGCGCCGCCCGGTGAGGCATTCGTAGAACACCACGGCCGCAGCGTAGATGTCGGCGGACGGCCCCGCCGGTGCGCCGTCCCACTGCTCGGGCGCCATGTAGGAGGGGGTGCCGATCAGGGGCGCCTGCTCGCCCGCGTGGGCGGCGACACCGAAGTCGACCAGCTTGCTGCCGCCCTCCTCGGTGATGATCACGTTCTCCGGCTTGAAGTCACGGTGCACGATGCCGCGCCGGTGCGCCTCGGCCAGCCCGAGCAGCGCGCCCTTGAGCACGCTCAAGGCGGCCTGGGGTCCGGTGCCGCCCTCCTGGCGCAGCAGGCGGCGCAGCGGGATGCCGTCGACGAGCTCCATCACGATGGCGGCGTCGCCGGGGTCCTCGACGTAGTCCAGCAGGCGGGCCGTGTGCGGGCTGTCGAGCTCGCCGATCACCGCCGCTTCGGCGCGGAAGCGCTCCAGGAAGTCGCCGTCCGCGCGTAACGCGGCGGACAGGTGCTTGATCGCGACGGGCTCACCGTCGGAGTCGCGTACGGCCAGCATCACGTGACCGGTGGCACCGCGTCCGAGCTCCCGGACCTCGGTGTAGCCGGGAACCTCCATGCGTGACACCTCCGGCTCCGGAAAGATCCTTCGCAGAGGACGCTAGACCACCGTCACAGGACGTGTCGAGATATTTCACCCTGTCACCATGGTCAGTATGGTTCGTGCGGCCCGGCCCGCCTTTCAGGGACGGACCAGGCCGCCGGTCACGAAGCGGCGGACGTTCTCCGCGGCCGTGCGGCCCGCCCGGTTGGCGCCGATGGTGCTGGCCGATGGACCGTAGCCGACGAGCTGCAGCCGCGGCTCCTTGACGGCCTGGGTGCCGTCGACCATGATCCCTCCGCCGGGCTCGCGCAGGCGCAGCGGAGCCAGGTGGTCCAGGGCGGAGCGGAAGCCGGTGGCCCACACGATCGTGTCGGCCTCGTGGCTCCGCCCGTCCGCCCAGCGCACGCCGTGCCCGGTGATCCGCTCGAACATCGGCAGCCGCTCCATCGCCCCCTTGGCCAGGGCGTCCAGCACCACGGGGGTGTGGCCGAGCCCGGTGACGCTGACGACACTGTGCGGCACGAGCCCGGCACGGACGCGCTCCTCGACCAGGGCGACGGCCGCGCGCCTGGCTTCCTCGTCGAAGTCGTCGCCGCGGAAGGCCGGCAGGCCACGGGTCACCCAGAGCGTGCTCGCGGCCACGCCGGCGAGCTCCGACAGCACGTGCGCGGCCGAGTGCCCGCCGCCCACCACGATCACGCGGCGCCCGGCGAACTCCGCCGGGCCCCGGTAGGACGCGTAGTGCAGCTGCCTGCCCCGGAAGTCGCGCGCACCCGGATAGTACGGCCAGTAGGGGCGGGTCCAGGTGCCGGTGGCGTTGACGACGGCGCGGGCGGCCCACTCCCCCGCGTCCACCGTCACGATCAGCCGGCTCCCGTCCTCGGGACCGGCGAGCCGCTCGCCCGCGACGGCCGTGACCTTGACGGGGCGCAGGACGGGCAGGTCGAGCCGCCGTTCGTAGTCGCCGTAGTAGGCGGGCACGACCTCGGCGGCGGGCCGGCCGCCGGACCGCCCGTCGTCCGGGTCGCGCCTGACGCCGGGCAGGTCGAAGATGCCGTGCACCTTGTCCATGGTCAGCGTCGGCGACCGGTGCCGCCACGCCCCGCCGGGCCCGTCGGCGGCGTCCAGCACCAGCGGCTCGTAACCGAACCTGCGCAGATAGTAGGCGCTGGACAGGCCCGCCTGCCCTGCCCCGATCACCACCACGTCGATCTCGTCCACCTCCCTGCGAACAGCGGCGGGCCTCGCTGTCTTCCCCGCTGCGCCGGCGACGGTTTGCCGTGCGGCCCGCGCGGCTACGACCAGTACCAGCCGCCCCCGCGGACACCCCCCCCGACGAGGACAACGACCTGAGATGAAGCGAACCGGCCTGCTGCTCGTCCTCCTGCTCGCTGTCGCCGGATGCGGCCAAGGCGAGGTCCCCGTCCCCGGAGGCCACCCCACCCCGGCCTCCACCGTCTCCTCCCCCGCCGGGGGCTTCAACGGGACCGACGCCGCGTGGGTGCAGCTCATGATCCCGATGATCGAGCGCACCCTGCCCATGCTGGACCTGGGCGCGCGGCAGGCCGCCGACCCGGCGGTGGGCCGGCTGGCGTCGTCCCTCGCCACCGCGCACCGCGCCGAGCTGGCCCGCCTGACCGAGCTGCGGCGGGCGGCGGGGTTATCCGACGTCAATGTCCATGAAGGTCATGACATGCCGGGCATGGTGACCGCGTCGGAGCTGGACGCCATGCGCTCGGCCGACGGGAAGGCGTTCGACGGGCTGTTCCTGCGCTGCCTGCGCGACCACCTGGACCAGTCCGTCCTGGTGACCCGCGGCGAGCGCGGCTCCGGCGCCGACCCGCGCGCCCTGGCCCTCGCCACCGACGTCGAACGCTCTCGCACCACCCAACTCGCCCGCCTGGAGAAGCTGACGTAACGGGCGGCGGCGGTCAGAGGGTGGTGGGGAGGACCGGGCGGCCGTGGACTCCGGGGTCGGCGGCGAAGACGGCTCCCGCGTCGGGCTCCCGGGTCCGGTCGGCGCCGATCGCGGAGGTCGTGATGAACAGCCGGTCCAGGTCATCGCCACCGAAGGCGACCGCGGTGACCTTGCGCACCGGCACCGGGACGATCGCGTCGAGCTTGCCCTCCGGGGTGTAGCGGTGCACCGCCGAGCCCTCCCAGAGCGCCACCCAGACCCCGCCCTCGGCGTCGACGGTCAGCCCGTCGGGCGCGCCCTGGTCCGGATCCACCCGCACGAACGGCCTGCGACCGGTCAGCCCCCGCTCCCGGTCGTAGTCGAGCACGTCGACCCGCCCGGTCACGGTGTCGGCGTAGTAGGCGAGCTCCCCTCCCGGGCTGAAGTCCAGCCCGTTGGAGACGCCGACGGCGGGCAGCACCACGTCCAGCGTCCCGTCCGGCGCGGCCACGTACAGCGTCCCCTTGTCGGGGCTCTGGTCGTAGGCCATCGAGCCGACGTAGAGGCGGCCGTCGGGGTCGCAGCCGCCCTCGTTCATCCGGATGGACTCGTCGCGCCACGCCTCCCCGAGCGACCGCAGCGGCGCGTCGAGGTCGTCGTGGTCGGACAGCAGGAGCTCCCGCTCGGTCGCGACCACGAACCCGCCGGTGACGCGCGGCCGGATGAGGGCCGCGAGCACGCCCACGCGCCGGCGCCGCACGGTGCCGTCGGGGTCGAGGGCCAGCACGTCGCCGGCCAGCATGTCCATCCACCGCAACCCGCCCCAGCGCGCACACCACACCGGCCCCTCGCCGTGCTCGGCATGCGGTCCGGTCACGGTGTACGCGGCGATGGCCATGACTGCCTCCTTGGTGCTCCCTGCCCCGGAGGCAGTGCCGTAACAGGATATTGATCACTTCACCCTCCGGCCACGCTCTTGACCCGAGCGCGTCATGAACGTACGTTCATGAACGTACGTTCATACCTTAGGGAGACCAGCGTGACGATCGTCAACACCCACCAGTCCGAGGCGTGGAACGGTTATGAAGGCACCCACTGGGCGGATCACCACGACCGCTACGACGCGCTCAACGCCGGCTTCAACGACCACCTGCTCCGGTTCGCCGGCGACGGGGACCGGGTCCTCGACATCGGGTGCGGCAACGGCCAGGTGACCAGGCTGGCCGCCCGCAGGGCCGGCGGCGCCACCGGCGTCGACCTGTCCTCCCCCATGCTGAGCAGGGCCCGCGCCCTCGCGGCGGCGGAAGGCGTCGCCAACGTCGACTTCCAGCAGGGCGACGCGCAGGTCCACCCCTTCCCCGCGGAGTCGTACGACCTGGCGATCAGCCGCTTCGGGATCATGTTCTTCGCCGATCCGGTGGCCGCCTTCGCCAACATCGGCCGCGCGCTGCGCCCCGGCGGGCGGGTGGCGTTCCTGTGCATGCGCGCCCTGGCCGGCAACGACCTCGGCCGCGTGTTCGCCGCCATGGCCGAGCATCTGCCCCCGCCCCCCGCCTCCCCCGACGGCACCTCCCCTGCCTCGCTGTCCGACCCCGCGCGGATCCATGAGATCTTCACCGCCGCGGGATACACCGACGTCGCGGCCACCCCCGTCGAGGCGGAGCAGATCTGGGGCCGGGACGCTCAGGACGCCGCCGACTTCCTCGCCGCCTGGGGCCCCACCCGCTTCCATCTCAGCCACGCGGAGCCCGCCGCCGCCGCTCGCGCGACGGCCGCGCTCGTTCCCGCCCTGGCACCGTACGAGCGAGACGGCGCCGTACGGCTGCGCGGCGGCGCCTACCTGATCACGGCCGGACGGCCGTGACCCCACGCAAGCCCGCGACCGCCCGCGACGGCGAGACGCTGTCCGCCCACCTGGTGGCGGCGGCGGGGCGGCTGCTCTCCCGGCACGGCGCGGCCGGCCTCACCGTACGGGCGATCGCCAAGGAGGCCCAGGTCGCCGACGGGGTGCTCTACAACCACTTCGCCGACAAGGAGGAGCTGATCGCGCTGGCGTTGCAGGCGCACGTCCGCTCGGTCGAGGAGGGCCTCCCGCCGCTGCCCACCGCGGCGGGCTCGGGGACGCTGGAGGACAATCTGCGGGCGTACGTCACCTACGGGCTGGCGCTGCACCTGGCGATCCTGCCCGCCTTCGCCGGGCTGGTCGCGCACCCCCGGATCCTGCACCGCTTCGCCGAGCTGAGCATGCCGGTCGCCCAGGGGCCGCACCTGCGCGCCGCGCTGACCGCCTACCTCCATGCCGAGCAGGCCCTCGGCCGGCTTGCCCCGGATGCCGACCCGGACGCCGCGGCCACCATGATCGTGGGCGCCTGCCACGAGCTCATCCTCCCCCACCTGTTCCACGGCACCCCGGCGGCGGAGATCGAGTTTCCCCCCGGCTTCGCCGACCACCTGGTCGCCACCTGCCTGCGAGGCATCGCCCCGAAGCAGGCCGGAACGGGAGGAGTTTGACGCGGGGCCCTCGTGGCAGGGGCGGGAAAAAGGCCGAACCAAGGGAGGCCACCATGGCCGGCCATGGAAGCCTGACGTTCATCGGCAACGCGACCGTGCTGATCCGGTACAACGGGTTCACCCTGCTCACCGACCCGAACTTCCTGCACCGAGGGCAGCGCGCCTATCTCGGCTACGGGCTCAGCTCGCGCCGCCTGACCGACCCCGCGATGCGGATCGACGAGCTCCCTGCGCTGGACGCCGTGGTGCTGTCGCACATGCACGGCGACCACTGGGACCGCGTCACCCGCAGGGGCCTGGATCGGGACACGCCGATCCTGACCACCCCGCACGCCGCGCGCCGGCTCGGCCACCAGGGGTTCGGGCAGGCGCTGGGGCTGGGCACCTGGCGCGCGCACGAGCTGCGCGGACCCGGCGGCACACTGAAGATCACATCCCTGCCGGCCCGCCACGCGCCCGGCATCGTCGAGACGCTGCTGCCGCCGGTCATGGGGACCATGCTGGAGTTCCGCGACCCGGCCGGGCAGGTGGACCTGCGGCTGCTCGTCAGCGGCGACACGCTGATGGACCCCTGGCTGGAGGCGATCCCGCGCCACTTCCCGGACATCGACGTGGCGCTCGTGCACCTGGGCGGTACCAAACTGCTCGGCCTGATGACGGTCACCATGGACGGCGAGCAGGGCGCCCGCTGGGTGGACCTGATGAACCCCGGCACGGTGGTGCCGATCCACTACGACGACTACGGCGTGTTCGCCTCACCTCTGCACGACTTCCGCCAGTACGCCGAGCAGGCGGGGGTCGGTGACCGGGTGGTCTATCTGGAACGCGGCCAGAGCCACGACCTGACCGGCCGCCAGACACCGCACCACACCTGACCGTCGCACAGCAGCCGAAGCCCCGGACCGCCTGGCCCCGCTGTGGGCACAGATCGAGATCTCCTTGTCCGGCGTCCAGAACCGTTACGCCGAGGTCACCCAGCCGGCCCTGGTCGTCATGGGCGCCCGGGACGCCGACTTCGCCGACCCGGCGGCGGACGCCGCGCTGACGGCCGCCAAGCCGGCCTGCCGGGGATCGCGATCTGCCCGCTACATCTGGAAACCGGCAGGCCCGCGCACCGCAGCGGCGGCCAGGTCCTTGACCTGGGCGGCGGGTACCGGCACGCCGGGTGCTCCCTGGACCCAGGCCACCAATTCCGGCACGGTCAGGCCGGACGGCGGCTGTCCCACGTACGGAAAGGCGTACAGCGGGGTGTTGGGCTCGCTGCGCCAGCTCTCCGCCAGCGTGCCGAGGTCCACCGCGTCGAAGCCGAGGACGTCCAGAAGGTCGGTCACCTCCTCATTGGCGGCCGGGTCGTCGCCGGACAGCGGCAGCGCGCTGCGGTCGGGGGCGCCGGCCGGCCGGCACAGGTCCAGCAGTTGCCTGGGGCCGATGTTGTGCAGCGCCTTGACCACGCGGGCGCCGGCGACGTAGCGCTGCACCAGCTCGCTGGAGGTCAGGTCGTCGCTGTCGAGTTCCGGGATTCGCCATCCGGGCTTCGGCGCGTAGTTCATCGGATCGATCACGGTCTTGCCGGCGAGCTCCGAGCGGGGCAGCCGCTCGTGGGCGGCCAACGGCAGGGACGCGAGGACCAGGTCGGCGGCGCGCGCCGCCTCGGCCGGGGTGGCCGCGCGGGCCCGCGGGCCGAGCTCGGCGACGAGACCGGCCAGTGTCTCGGGGCCGCGCGAGTTGCTCAGCACGACGTCGAGGCCGGCGTCCACGGCCCGGCGGGCGACCCCTGCGCCGACCATTCCGGTGCCGATGATGCCGAGGGTCGATGTGTTCACTTCTGTTCTCCGTTCCGATGGGCTCGTATCCATCACAGCCGGATTGACCAGCGCGAACAATGATCAGAACCCATCGGCAGCGATCACATAATGTGATAGATCAGGACACATGGAACTAAGGGCGCTGCAGTACTTCGTGACCGTCGCCGAGGAGTTGCACTTCGGCCGCGCGGCGCAACGGCTGCAGATCGTGCAGCCGGCGGTGAGCCAGCAGATCACCCGGCTCGAACGCGACCTCGGCGTGCGCCTGCTCCACCGCACGTCACGCAGGGTACGGCTCACTCCGGCAGGCGAACGAGTGCTCGCCGCGGCCCGGGAGACCCTGGCCGCGGCGGCCCGCGTACGGGTGGTCGCCGGGGAACCGGCAGCCGCCCTGCGGATCGGGGTGGCGTCCTGCGTCACCCAACGGCTCGACCGCGCGCTGACTCGCCTGCGAGACAGCGAACGCCCCGCCGAGCCGAGACTCATCGACCTGCCGGTGACCGCGCGCCTCGACGCCGTACGCGATGGCGAACTGGATCTGGCCCTGGTCCGCGGCGCGCTCACGTCAACGTCGATGACGGTGGTGCGCGCCTGGTCCGAGCCGCTGCACGCGGTGCTGTCCGGTGGACACCCCGCCGCCGGCAAGCCCGCGGTCAGCCTGCACGACCTCGACCCGTACGGCCTGCGGCTCCCCGCCCGCGACAGTGACCCGCCGATGCACGACGCGATCCTCGCCGCCCTGCCCCGGGCGCCGCTGCGGCCGCCCGCCGGGGACCTGCTCAACGTGCTGTTCGAGGTGGGCCGGGACCCCGAGGGCTGGACGCTGCTACCCGCCGAGCAACTCGCCGGGTCCCGCTCCGAGCGGGTGCTGCAGGTGCCGCTCGACCCGCCGGTGCCCGTCGACGGCCACGTCGTGACGTCACTCGCCACGCCGGAGCCGTGTGTGGCGTCGTACGTGGCCGCGTTCGCGGACTGAGCGTCCAGGCAGACGAGAAACAGGCCCCAGCGACTACGCCCGAACGGTCGGCCTCGTCACGCTGGTCGGCACCGTCGTCGTGGTCTTCCTGGTGAACGCCCTTCTTTGCCTGGTGCGCGCGCACGTCGACGAGTCCCCGGCGGAGCTGCGCGCGGCGGCGTGGACGGGCGAACGCCACATCTGCCGCCTCTCCGTCGCCTCCCGCCGTGACATGCGCCTGCCGGAGGTCATCGGCGAGGAGATCGCGGGCTCCGGACTGGAGGGGCACGCCCGTCGGTCGCACGTGCTCGTGGACGGGCTGACGTTGCACGCCGCGACGTACCCGAACGAGTTGTCGGCGGAGGACTTCCGGGAAAGCCTCCGCCACGAGCTTGATCTTCTGCGTGCGGCGCCTTCTGAGCCTCGGCCGGACACGGCGCCGACCCGCTGACCTCGGCCGGATATGGCGCAGACCCCCTGGCCTCGGCCCGGTTCGCCGACGAGCGGCTGAGAGCTCAGGGGCGGGTGGCGCCGATCGTCCGCGCCAGATCGTCGGACAGCGAGTAGGCCCGCTCCACCGGAAGCCGGGGAGCGATGTCCTGCCCGGCGCGCAGGGCGGTGTGGAGGTCATGGACGCGTTCGGTGACATCGGTGATGGACAGGGTCCACTCCTCGATGTAGTGGGTGACCGCCTCGCCGGACAGGCCGATCTGGATCGACCGGTACGGCAGCGCGTTGTGGTGCGGGTCCCGCTCCGGATCCCACTGGATGCGCACGGGACTGCGCCGCAGCCGCTCGGCCCACTCCCTGCGGCCGATCTCCTGGCCCACCCGACCGGCACGATCATCGGCGCGCGTCACGGCGGCTCCGGGGCCTGGACTAAAGCTGGGACTGGGGTCGGGGTTAGTGCCTGGGCTTGGACTGGAGCTTGTGTCAGGGTGGCTGAGGCACGAGTGCGCCAGTGCCCAGGCGAAGCCCTCGTGGGTGAGGGCGATCGCCAGGACGCGGGTCTGGCCGGGCTTGGTGGCCCAGCCACAGCGGTACATCATCCACAGGAACGACGGTTTGATCCAGGTCATCCGCTCCCGCTTGAACGGCGCGACGAACCGCTGCGCGGCGACGGCCGGGTCGGCGAGGGCCGGGTCATAGGCCTGGTAAACAGTGATGGACTCCTCGTCATAGGCGGCACGGATCTGCCGGTAGGGCGGGTTCATGCCGGCCAGCCTGACAACCTCCGGCCCGCCCGGCAATCAAATTAGGCCGTCCCCAACTCCACGCGGCAAGCGCATCAGAGGATCCCCGGCCCCAGCCGGAAGCCGCATCAAAGTGCCACCGGGTAGCCGGATCAGACGATCTCCGGCCCACCCGGTAGCCGCATCAGCGGACGGCGCCGAAGGCGACGGCGGTGGTCGAGGCGATCACCGTCGTCAGCACGACCATGATCAGCACGGTGGCCAGCGGGTTGGGGCGCTTGAGCGGCGCGATCGGGTGCGGCGCGTACGCGCGGACGTCCTTCACCGACGGGGTGGGCGTCGGCGAGGGGGTCGGCCGGACCAGGTCAGGCACCATCAGGACCGGCCCTCGCGTGGGGACCGGCGCACGCGGAGTCTTGACGGGCTCCCTCATCGGACCGCACCGTCCGACCAGGACGCTGCCCGTGGGCCCGTCCACGCAGACCGCGTCGTCGTAGACCTTGATGCCGCGCGTCGACACCTCCGGCTTCGGGCGCATCCTTCTGGGCCGAGGGTCGTCCAGGATGGACACGCCGGGCACCGACACCCGCGGCTCCGCCTTGCGCTCGATCGACACCCCGGGCAGTTTCACCCCGTGCTTCGACACCCCCGGCGCGGAGACGTGTACGTCGGGGATGTTCGGGACCTGGGGCGGGCGCGGTTCGGCCGCCGCCGGCGCGCTCGCGCAGGCCGCGGCGAGCGCGACAGCGACAAGCGCGACGACAGCAGGCCCGACAACGGTACGCCTGACAGCGGCCGGCCCGACGACGGTGGACCCGACAGCGGCCGGCGCGACATCAGCCGACCCGACGATGGTGGGTCCGGCAGCGGCCGGCAGCGGCTTGTGCCTGGCAGCCACGGTCACACTCCCCCGGCGATCCGGGTGAGCTCCTGCAGCGCGCCGCTGAACGCCTCGGGACCCACGGCCAGCGGCCCGGCGAAGGCGTGGGCGATCTCCCAGGTGAGGTGGACGCCGAAGCCCAGCATGGCCGCCATCGCGACGAGCGGGAGCAGCGCCGCCCCGCGCGGCCGGGCGCCGGCGAGGAACGGGAAGACGATGACCGCCAGGCCGGTGAGGATGGTCAGCCACAGCAGGCCCTCCGGAGGCGTCGCGGCGGCGTCGGCGGCACGCTGGGCGCGGGTCGCCGCGACGACACCGAGATGGTCGAGCACGACCCCCCTGGCCTCCAGCTCACCGTCGGTGTCGGCCTTGAGCTGGAGCACGTCAGCGCGCAGCTTGTCGAGCCGCTCGGCTCCGGCCTCCTCCATCTTCCCTTCCGCCATGACGGGCCACTCGTCTCTGACCACGAACGACGCGTAGTCGCGCAGTCCGGTGCGGATCGGGGCGACGCCGTCGGCGGGGAGGTCGGCGGCCGCCCAGTAGGCGTCGATCACGGCCCGGCTCTCGGCGTGCGTGTTCTGCCGGGCCGCGTCGGCCGTGGTCCACGGCACGATGATGGCGATGGCGAAGACCACCAGGAACAGCGCCGACAGCATGGCGCCCGCGTGGCCGGCCGAGGGCCCGTCCGCGGCGCCGTCGTCGCTGCCCTTGCCCGCGAGCCTGAAGGACAGGGCGGCGACCGCCACCACGCCCACCGCCGCGACGATCGAGAACAGGTACGTCAGCATGAAGATCTCCCCCAACCTGATGAACCACGTAGAGTCACATGACTATCACACTACGAAGTCTTGGCGTTACGCCCCGGAGCCGAAGTGCTGGTGGACGTGCTGCGGGCGAGCCCACGGAGGCGATTGGACGGGTGGCGTTACGCGCCGAGGCCAGGAGCGCCGATGGACGAGCGCGCCGGCCTGAGGAGGCGGGTGTGGGTGGTCGGCGTTACGCGACGGGGCTGGAGTGCCGATGGACCGTCGTGCTCGCGTGCGGGCGGCCCGGCGGGGCCTGCTGGACGGATCGCCGGCCGGGTCAGGGGGTGCGCGACGATCCGTCCAGCGGCGCACCGCGCCCCCGCGAGACCTCGCGAGCATAGGGACCGTGAACCTTCTCAACGGCCGCAGATTCGTGATGGTGAGCTCGACGGCGAGCGTGGTGGACCCGGAGCGGCCCACCGAGTTCCTCTACTGGGAGGCCGACGGCGTCGTGTGGGGCAGCTACACCGGCGACACCGTGATCCACGGCCGCTTCGTCGGCACCCGGGACGGCGACCAGGTCACGATCTCGTACGTGCACGCGCTGAAGGCGGGCGGCCAGGCGGGCGGCCAGAGCGACAGCCGCGTCGAGACGGAGGACGACGGCAGACTGCGCCTGGTGGAGGAGTTCCGGTTCGAGGGCGACGACACCCGGCACGTGAGCGTGTGCACCGAGGTGGTCACCACTTCAGAACCCACCGCCTGAAAACCTGAGCACCGCCTGAAACTGTCCGAAACTTCTTGAAGCACCGCCTGAAGCACTGTCTGCAGCACCGCCTGGACCCTCGTGTCAGGTGTCCTTCTGCAGGGCCGCCCTGCCTTCGGCCGCGCCGACGAAGCGCATCTTGCCGAGTGGCACCTCGCCGCCCGGCGTCTCCTGGGCGGGGCGCCGGGCGGGTCTGGCCTTCTCACCGTCGCTCGGCAGCACGTACGGCCGTTTGAGCACCTCGTCCAGGATGAACACGGTCTCGGTGGCCTTCACCGCCGGGATGTTGGCGAGCCGGTCGGTCACCATGGCGTGCACCTCGGCGACGTCGCCCATCCTGACCAGGATCATCGCGTCGTGCTGCCCCGTGGTGATCGCGCAGTACTCGACCTCCGGCATCCGCGCCAGCTCGGCCCTGAACTGCTTCCACATCTGCTGCCGTACCGTCACGAAGATCAGTGCGGTGATGCCGAGCCCCGTCCTGACGGGGTCGATCTCGGCGGTGAACCGCTTGATCGCCCCGTCCGCGCGCAGCGCCTCGAAGCGAGTGTAGGCGTTCGCCCGTGAGATGCCCACCCGCTCGGCCAGTGCCGCGACCGAGATCCTGCCGTTCTCGCGCAGGACCTCGAGGATCTTCAAATGGGTGGCGTCCAGTTCGAGACCGATGCCGATCCGTCCAGACTGACCGCCACCGCTGCCACCATTTCTGGAAATTTCACTCACAGTTACCTCCTGGCCCTTTATATCCGTCTTGGGGACCGCACGGAGCCTGGACATTCTGCCGGACAATCCTGGACGTCTTCGTTCCAACCGTCCATCTGGAGGACTCACCATGGCGACCCGCTCGCAGACGGCGGCTGTGCTGCTCGCCGGTGCACTCGCCCTCGCCGCCTGCGGAAGCGGCGGCGCACAGGCCCCCGCCGCGCAGAGCGGCGGCAAGACCCTCGTCATCGACACGTCCTTCGACCTCAAGACGGCCGACCCCGGACGCACGTACGAGCCGACCGGTCTGATCGTGGGCAAGGCGACGTATGAGACCTTGCTCACCTTCGACGGCGGCGACGTGACGAAGCCGGTGCCCGCGCTCGCGGAGTCCTACGAGCTGTCCGAGGACGGCAAGGTCCTGACCCTCAAGCTCAAGCAGGGCTCGACCTTCGCCGACGGCTCCGCCGTCACCGCGGACGACGTGGTCTTCTCGCTGACCCGGGTGCGCGACATGAAGGGCACCCCGTCGTTCCTGCTGGACGGGGTCGAGATCGCCAAGACCGACGACTCGACGATCACCCTGACGTCCGGGAAGGCCAACGCGGCGCTGCCGTACATCCTGCCGAACCCCGCACTCGGCATCCTCAACAGCGATGTCGCCAAGCAGAACGGCGCGACGACCGACCCGCAGGACAAGGCCGAGCAGTACCTCAACGCGAACTCCGCCGGGTCCGGGCCGTACCTGATCGAGTCCTTCAACGTGAGCAGCCAGGTCGTGCTCAAGGCGAACCCGAAGTACCACGGGACCAAGCCGGCCTACGAGAAGGTCGTGATCCGCAACGTCGAGGCGGCCACGCAGAAGCTGAACGTGCAGCGCGGCGACAGCCAGGTGGCGCTGAACCTCTCCGGCGACCAGGTCACGAACATGCCCGCGACCCTGCAGGTGAACAAGACCGCCTCGGCGAACGTCATCTTCCTGCTGGCCAACCAGGACTCCGCGGTCAGCAAGACCACGCCGAACCCGAAGTTCGTGGAGGCCGTGCGCAAGGGCGTCGACTACACGGGCCTGCTGGAGCTGGCCGGTGAGGGCTCGACGCAGGCGCCGGGCGTGATCCCGTCGCAGCTGCTCGGCGCGCTGCCCGCGGACCAGGCGGTCAAGCGCGACGTCGAGGGCGCCAAGGCGGCGCTGGCGGCGAGCGGGCTGGCGAACCCGACGGTCAAGCTGGAGTACCCCACGGAGCTGACCGTCAACGGCCTGTCCTTCCAGCCGCTGGCCGAGCGGATCCAGGCCAACCTCAAGGAGGTCGGCATCACGGTGGACCTGCAGCCGGCCCCGGTGACCACGGCGCTGGACAACTACCGCAACGGCAAGGAGGAGATGGGCCTGTGGTACTGGGGCCCTGACTACCCGGACCCGAACGACTACCTCGCGTTCCTGCCCGGCCAGACGGTCGGCAAGCGGGCCGGCTGGCAGAGCGGCGCGGCCAAGGACATCGAGGCGGCGGGCGAGAAGGCGGGCGCCGCGATCGGCGACGAGGCCCGCAAGGAGGCCTACTTCGACGTGCAGACCAAGCTCAACGCCGCCGGGCCGTTCATCCCGCTCATCCAGCCGGGCCAGAACATCGTGACGGCCGCCTCGGTGACGGGCCTGGAGTACCACCCCGTCTGGACGGTCGACGTGGCCGACCTGGGCGCGAAGTAGCGCACAGTGCCCGACAAGCACGTGCCCGACAAGCAGGCGCCCAAGAAGGACGCACCTGAGAAGGACGTACCCGATAGGGGCGTACCCGATAAAGGCGTGGCGGTCGCGGCGGCGCCGCGCCCGGTCAGGCGGCGGCGTGAGGTGCCGCCGCTGGCCAGGTTCCTGATCCGGCGGATCCTCATGGCCGTCCTGCTGGCGTGGGGGATCACGCTGGTGACGTTCGTGCTGACGAACCTGGTCCCGGGCGACCCGGTGGCGGCGAACCTGGGCCAGCGGGCGCTCGGCGATCCGGCCATCGTCGCGCAGTGGCGCGCCGAGCACGGCCTGGACAAGCCCCTGTGGGAGCAGTACGTGCTGCACCTCGGCGGCGTCCTGCAGGGTGACCTCGGGATGAGCCAGCAGAGCCACCGCCCGGTCAGCGAGGACCTGGCCGAGTACGTGCCCGCGACGCTGGAGCTGGCGGGCGTGGCCATCGTCATCTCACTGATCCTCGGCGTGGCGTTCGGCGTGGTGGCCGCGCTGCGCCGGGACCGGCTCTCGGACCACGTGCTGCGCGTGCTGAGCCTGGTCGGCATCTCGGTGCCGACGTTCTGGCTGGCGCTGGTGGCCTTCTACGTGTTCTTCTACCGGCTGCAGATCACGCCAGGCAGCGGCCGGGTCGATCCGGCGCTGGGCGCGCCGCCGGGCGTGACCGGGCTGCAGACGGTGGACGCGCTGCTGGCGGGCCGGTGGGACATCTTCACCTCCGCCGTCGGCCACCTGATCACGCCCGCCCTGGTGCTGGCGCTCTACACGATCGGGCTGCTCACCCGCTTCACCCGGTCGGCGGTGCTGGAGGTGCTGGGCCAGGACTACGTGCGCGCGGCCAGGGCCAAGGGGCTGCCCGGCAGGGTGATCCTGTTCCGTTATGTGCTGCGCTCGGCGCTGGTGCCGATCATCACGGTGGCGGGCCTGGCGTTCGGCAGCCTGCTGTCCGGCACCGTACTGGTGGAGGCGATCTTCGCCTGGCCCGGCATCGGCCAGTACGCCTACAAGAGCGCCACCAGCCTGGACCTGCCCGCGGTGATGGGCGTCGGCCTGGTGGTGGGCGTGGTCTATCTCGCCATCAACCTGATCGTGGACGTGCTGTACGGCGTGATCGATCCCCGAGTGAGGCTGCAGTGAAACGGGATCCTCTGGCCCGCAAGGGCCTGCTGAGGCGACTGCCCGAGGCGTGGCGGCAGCCGCTGGCGGTGGCCGGCGTGGTGATCGCGCTCGGCTGGCTGGTGATCGCGCTGGCCGCGCCGGTCCTGGCTCCGCACGACCCGCTCGCCCAGGACCTGCCGCGGCTCGCCGCGCCCGGTCCCGGGCACTGGTTCGGGACCGACCAGCTCGGGCGCGACATCCTGAGCAGGGTCATGTACGGCGCGCGGGTGTCGATTCCGCTGACCGTGGTGCTGGTGGCGCTGTCGCTGGTGATCGGCGGCCTGCTCGGCGCCTGTGCCGGATATTTCGGCCGATGGGTGGATGAGTCGATCATGCGGCTGGCGGACCTCGTGTTCGCCTTCCCGACGGTCATCCTGGCCATGGTGGTGGCCGCGGCGCTCGGGCCCAGCCTGACCAACGCCGTGCTGGCCGTGCTCGTCGTGGCCTGGCCCGCGTACGCCCGCGTCACCCGGGGGCTGGTGCTGGGGGTGCGGGAGCGCGAGTTCGTGCTCAGCGGGCGGCTGCTCGGCTTCTCCGCCTGGCGGTCGCTCCGCGTCGACGTGCTGCCGAACGTGACCGGCCCGATCCTCGTGCTCGCCACCCTGGACATCGGCACCGCGCTGCTGCTGCTGTCGGGCCTGTCGTTCCTGGGGCTGGGCGCCAAGCCGCCGTCCCCGGAGTGGGGCGCGATGGTGTCGTCGGGCGTCGAGGTCTTCGACAGCTGGTGGGTGGCGACGTTCCCCGGCCTGGCGATCCTGACCGTGGTGCTGGCGTTCAACTTCCTCGGCGACACGCTGCGCGACGCGCTCGACCCGCGTACCGCCCGGGCGATCAAGGAGCGTGCGCTGTGACACTGGCCATCACCGACCTGAAGGTGACCATCGGCGGCAAGGACATCCTGCGCGGCGTCGACCTGTCACTCCAGGAGGGCAGGGTGCACGGCCTGGCCGGCGAGAGCGGATCGGGCAAGACCATGACCGGCCTGGCCGTGCTCGGGCTGCTGCCGCACGGCGCGCGCGCCACCGGCAGCATCGCGCTCGGCGGGCGCGAGCTGCTCACGCTCGCGAACAAGGAGCTCAACCAGGTACGCGGCGGCGAGGTCGCCATGGTGTTCCAGGATCCCGCGACGAGCCTGCACCCGATGCTCACCATCGGCCGGCAGCTCACCGAGCACATGCGCCACCACCTGGGCCTCGGCAAGAAGGAGGCTCGGGCCAGGGCGGTGGAGCTGCTCGCCAAGGTGCGCATCCCCGGTGCGGAGGAGGCGTACGGGCGCTTCCCGCACCAGTTCTCCGGCGGCATGCGACAGCGCATCGCCATCGCGATCGCACTGGCCTGCTCGCCGAAGGTGCTGATCGCCGACGAGCCGACGACCGCGCTGGACGTGACCGTGCAGGCGGGCGTGCTGCGGCTGCTGCGCGGGCTGTGCGACGAGCTCGGCCTGGCCGTGCTGCTCGTCACGCACGACCTCGGGGTGATGTCCGCCGTCGCGGACGAGGTGAGCGTGATGAAGGACGGCCTGGTCGTGGAGAGCGGCCCGCGTGGCCGGGTGCTGCGCGAGCCTTCGCATCCGTACACCCGCTCCCTGCTCGCCTCCCTGCCCGATACCGCCACTGATGAGGGGGTTCGATGAGCCTGCTGACCATCGATGACCTGGTCGTCGAGCACCGCTCCCCCGGCCGTCCCGTCGTCAGGGCGGTGGCGGGCGTGAGCCTGGAGGTGAACGCGGGCGAGGTCGTCGGCCTCGTCGGCGAGTCCGGCTGCGGCAAGTCCACGCTGGCCCGCGCCGTCTGCGGCCTCAACCCCGTCACCGAGGGCCGGATCGCCTTCGACGGTGAGCCGGTGACGCCGCTCGGGTTGCGGCGCAGGAAGCTGACCGGCATCCAGATGGTCTTCCAGGACCCGTACGCGTCCCTGAACCCGCGCCGCCGGGTGGGCGACCAGATCGCCGACGGCCTGCGCACCGCGGGCGACACCGCCACCGAACCGGCCGACCTGCTGGAGCGCGTCGGCCTGCCGCGCGACTTCGCCGGGCGGCACCCGCACGAGTTCTCCGGCGGCCAGCGGCAGCGCATCGCCATCGCCAGGGCGCTGGCGGCCAGGCCGCGGCTGCTGATCGGGGACGAGCCGATCTCCGCGCTGGACGCCTCCGCCCAGGCGCAGGTCGCCACCCTGATGCGGGACCTGGCCGTGGACTCCGGCGCGGGGTTGCTGTTCATCAGCCACGACCTGTCGGTGGTGCGGCTGATCGCCGACCGGATCGCGGTCATGTACCTGGGCCGGATCGTCGAGGTGGGCGACACCGCCGAGGTGTGGGCCGACCCTCGCCACCCCTACACGCGGGCGCTGCTGGGAGCCATCCCGAAGCCCGACGGGATGGGCGTGCTGCCCGCCGAGTTGCCGGGCGACGTGCCGGATCCGGCGGATCCGCCGCAGGGCTGCCGGTTCAACCCGCGCTGCCCGCAGGTCATGGACGTGTGCCGGGTCAAGGAGCCGGAGTTCGGCCCGGTCGCCTGCTGGCTGCACGAGCCGTCCCCTGCCGGGACCGCGTGAACGGCCTGCCATGACCGTAGACGCCACGTATCCGGATCCGGGCGCGCGGGCCGTGCGGGACCGGCTGGTCGCCGTCCGGGCGGCCATGGCGCGGGACGGGGTGGACGCGCTGGTGCTGCGGCCCTCGCCCGACTTCCGGTTCCTGGGCGGGCGGGGGGCGGGCTTCCTGGTGGTGACCATGGACGAGGTGGCCGAGACGGGCGACCCCGCGCCGTACGTGCCCGATGACGCGCGGCGGGTGGGCGTCGATCCGGAGATGCGGGTCCGGGAGCTGTTCGGGCTGGCGATCGAGGCGGAGCTGGTGCCGGCCGCCACCGTGCTGGAGCCGCTCAGGCTGCGCAAACTGCCGGGAGAGGTCGACGCGGTGAGCCGGGCGGCGCGGGCGGCGGAGGCGGTGCTGGACGGGGCGGGCGAGCTGGCCTGGTTCGGCGCCACCGAGCGGGCCATGGCGGCCAGGCTGCGGGCGCTGCTGCTGGAGACCGGGTGCGAGGAGGTCCTGTCGGTGCGGGTGGCCGCGGGCGAGCACACCGCCCGGCCCGGCCACCTGCCGGGTGGGCGGGTGATCAATCCGGGTGACGCGCTGCTGGTGTCGCTGTGCGGCCGGTGGGACGGCTACTGCGCGGAGGTGGCGCGCGTCTTCGCCGTCGCCGAGCCGCCGGAGGACTTCGAGGCCATGTACTCGGTGGTGCTCGCCGCTCATCACGCGGCCCTGCGCTCGGTACGGCCCGGCGTCCCGGCCGACGAGGTGGCCGCGGCGGTCGCGGACGTGATCGACGGCAGCGGCTACGGCCGGTTCGCGGCCCCGTGCGCCGGCCGGGGCGTCGGCCTCGGCCATGACGAGGGCCCGCGTCTGCGTCCCGGCGACGGCACCGTGCTGGCGGCCGGGATGACGCTCTGCGTCGAGCCGGCGATCTACGTACCCGATCTGTTCGGGGCGCGGCTCGCGGACGTGGCGGCCTGCACCGGGGAGGCGGCCACGGTGCTGACGACGAGCCCGCACACACTGCGCGTCCTCGACCACTGAGATCAGGCCGCTGAGACTCGGCCGCTGGGAGGCTGGGCGCGTAGGACGCCCCGACGAAGACCGTCGCCCTCTTGGTGGTCTGGCACGAATCCCTCGCGCGCGCCGTCGCGTACCGTCGCGATGACATCCGATGCACCGAGAGGGACGACGGCATTGATCGCCATCAGGGAGCTCCACGAGATCGGGGAGTTCGAGCAGGTCATGGCGCTGTTCGAGGACATCTGGCAGTTCGATCCGGGCGGGCAGCCGATCACCGTGGAGCTGATGCTGGCTCTGGCGCACGCGGGCAACTACGTGTCGGGCGCCTTCGTCGGCGACCGCCTGGTGGGGGCGTCCGTGGCGTTCTTCGCGGCGGGTTCGGCGCTGCACTCGCACATCACGGGCGTGTCAGGGGTCCCCGGTGCGGGGCTGGCGTTGAAGCTGCACCAGCGGCGCTGGGCGCTCGATCGCGGGCTGGAGCGGATCACCTGGACGTTCGATCCGCTGGTGCGCCGCAACGCGCACTTCAACCTGGCCAAGCTCGGCGCCAGGCCGGAGGAGTACCTGCCGGCCTTCTACGGGGTCATGGACGACGCGATCAACCAGGGTGACGAGTCCGACCGGGTGCTCGCCGTCTGGCCGCTCACCGCGCCGCACGTCGAGTCTCTGGTACGGCGCGGCGCCGTGCCGGTCGCCTTGCCCGAGGGGGCGGTGGTGGCGCTGGCCGATGAGAAGGGTCGCCCGGTGTACCGGCCGCACGAGGGCGCCGCGACCGTACTGGTGGCCGTGCCGGTGGACGTCGAGGGGTTGCGACGCGCGGACCCGGGAACGGCGAAGGCGTGGCGGCATGCCGTACGGGATGTCTTGGGCGGCATGCTGGCAGCTGGACGAAAAATCACCGGATTTCACGACAAATCGTTCTATGTAGTGGAGAGTGCGTGAAGATCACAGGAGTTGAGCTGCGCCGGATCGCGATGCCGCTCGTCGCGCCGTTCCGCACCTCGTTCGGCACCGAGACGGTCCGCGACGTGCTGCTGGTCCGGGTCGTGACGGCGGACGCCGAGGGCTGGGGCGAGTGCGTGGCGATGTCGGAGCCGCTCTACTCCTCCGAGTACGTGGACGGCGCGGCGGAGGTGATCCGCCGCTTCCTGCTCCCCGCGCTGCCGGACACCGTGGACGCCCAGTCCGCGGGCCGCGCGATGGAGCACGTCAAGGGCCACCGGATGGCCAAGGCGGCGGTGGAGACGGCCGTGCTCGACGCCCAGCTCAAGACGGCCGGCGAGTCGTTCGGCCGGTTCCTGGGCGCGACCAGGGACCGGGTGCCGTGCGGCGTCTCGGTCGGCATCATGGACTCCGTCCCGCAGCTCCTCGACGCGGTCGCGGGCTACCTGGACGAGGGCTATGTCCGGATCAAGCTGAAGATCCAGCCCGGCTGGGACGTGGCGCCGGTCAGGGCGGTGCGCGAGCGGTTCGGCGACGACGTCCTGCTGCAGGTGGACGCCAACGCCGCGTACACGCTCGTCGACGCCCGCCAGCTGGCCAGGCTGGACGACTTCGACCTGCTGCTCATCGAGCAGCCGCTGGCCAACGACGACTTCGTCCAGCATGCCAAGCTCGCCAAGCTGCTGCGCACCCCGATCTGCCTGGACGAGTCCATCGAGTCGGCCGAGCACGCGGCGGCCGCGATCGCGCTCGGTTCGTGCTCGATCGTCAACATCAAACCGGGCCGGATCGGCGGCTACCTGGAGGCCAGGCGCATCCACGACCTGTGCCGGGCCAACGGGATCGCGGTGTGGTGCGGCGGCATGCTGGAGACGGGCCTCGGCCGGGCGGCGAACGTGGCGCTGGCGGCCCTGCCCGGCTTCACCCTGCCGGGCGACACGTCCAGCTCGCGTCGCTACTACGCCACGGACATCACCGAGCCGTTCGAGCTGTCGGACGGCCACCTGGCGGTGCCCACGGGACCGGGCATCGGCGTGGACCCGATCCCGGACATCCTGGACGAGGTCACCACGTCCAAGGAGTGGATAGCCCTCTGAAAGGACATGCCCCCTGCGGCTTCCGGCCGCAGGGGGCATGGTCGTCGACCGCCACGCGGGATGCGCCGCCCGTCAGCGGTGCAGCCGGGGCACCGCCTCCAGCAGCATGCGGGTGTAGGGATCGGCCGGCGCGGAGACCACGTCCAGGGTGGGCCCGTGTTCGACGATGCGGCCGCGGTGCATCACCGCGACCTCGTCGCACACATAGCGCACCACGGCCAGGTTGTGCGAGATGAACAGGATCGGCAGCCCCAGCCGCTCCCGCAGCGACCGCACCAGGTTGAGCACCGCCCCCTGCACCGACACGTCCAGCGCGCTGGTGATCTCGTCAGCGACCAGCAGGTCGGGCTCGGCGCCGAGGGCGCGCGCGATGGCGACCCGCTGCCGCTGCCCGCCGGACAGCTCGCGCGGATAGCGGCCCGCCACCTCGCCCGGCAGCGACACCAGGTCGAGCAGCCGCGCCACCTCGGTGACGCGGGCCCGCGCCGGCAGCCGCAGCAGCCCCTCCGCCACCGACTCGCCGACCTTCATCCGCGGGTCGAGTGAGGCGTACGGGTCCTGGAAGACCATCTGCACCCTGGACACCCCGGTGATGGTCCCGGAATACGGCACCAGGCCGCTCACCGCCTTGGCCAGCGACGACTTGCCGCTGCCCGACTCGCCCACCAGCCCGACGATCCGGCCGGGCGGGACCTCCAGCGTGACGGAGTCGACCGCGGTGAACGCGCCGAAGCGCACGGACAGGTCCTCGATCTTCACTTGGCCTCCCAGCAGGCGACCTGGTGCGCGTCGCCGTACACGGACAGAAGGGGACGGTCGGCCGAGCAGCGGGCGGTCGCCAGCGGGCAGCGGGGGGCGAAGGCGCAGCCGTCGCCGACCTCGGCCGGGCCGGGCTGGCGGCCGGGGATGCTGGCGAGCGGGAGGGTCCGGTCGGTGTCCATGTCCGGCAGCGAGGTGATGAGCGCCCGCGTGTACGGGTGGGCGGCGCCGGTGGCGAGCCGGTTCACGGGCAGTTCCTCGACCACCCGGCCCGCGTACATGACCACGACCCGGTCGCACAGCTCGCCGACGACGGCGATGTCGTGGGAGATGAACAGGCCCGCCGCGCCGGTCTCCTCGGTCACCTCGCGCAGCAGCCGCAGGATCTGCCGCTGCACCGTGACGTCGAGCGCGGTCGTCGGCTCGTCCGCGATGATCAGCCTGGGGGTGCCCATGAGGCCCATCGCGATCACCGCGCGCTGGCGCATGCCGCCGGACAGCTCGTGCGGATGCTTCTTGGCCTGCTCTCCCGGCTCGGGCAGGTGCACGTGGCCGAGCCGGTCGACGGCGCGCTTGCGCGCCTCTTCGCGGCCGGCTCCCTGGTGCACGACGGCCACCTCGGCGAGCTGGCCGCCGACCTTGAGCGCCGGGTTGAGTGAGGCCATCGGGTCCTGGAACACCATGGCGAGCGAGGTGCCGAGCTCCTTGCGGCTGAGCTCGGTGACGTCCTTGCCGCACAGCCGCAGGCGGCCGTAGGCGACGGTTCCCGGGTAGGGGACGAGCCCGCCGACGGCGGCCGCGGTCAGCGACTTGCCGCTGCCGGACTCGCCGACCACCCCGACGATCTCGCCGGGCCGTACGCTCAGCGAGAGTTGCCGGACCGGGGTGACGCCGCCGGGGAAGGTGACGGTCAGGTCCTTCACCTCCAGGACGGCGTCCTCGTCGGGCTCCCCCGGGTCCGCCGCCACGGGGGTGGTGGACGTTTTTCCGGGTACGGTCGTGCGGGCGGCCCTCCTGGCCAGGGTGTCGCCGAGGAGGTTGAACCCGATGCCCGCGAGCGCGACGGCGACGGCGGGCCCGATCGCCACCTCGGGGGTGACGTAGATCCTGCCGAACCCGTCGAACAGCAGCCGCCCCCAGTCGTACGACGGGGGCTGCACGCCGAGCCCGAGGAACGACATGCCGGCCAGGCCGAGCAGCGCGCCGCCGAGCGCCTGGGTGAGATGGAGGATGAGCGGCTCGGCGATGTTGGGCAGCACGTGCCGCAGGAGGATGCGGCGGCGGGGCACGCCCAGCATGCGGGCGGCGGAGACGTAGTCGGCGCCGGCCACGGAGGCGGCGAGCGTCTGGGTGAGCCGGGCGAAGCCGGGCGCGATGGCCACGCCGATGCCGAGCACCGCGCCACGGGCGCCGAGCCCGGCGACGACCGCCGTGAACATGGCCAGCAGCAGCCCGGGGAAGGCCACCAGTGCGTTGACCGTGCCGGTGACGAACCGGCCGAGCCTGGTGGGCAGCACCGACGGCAGCGCGCCGAGCACGATGCCCACGACGGCGCCGATGGCAGCGGCCGCCAGCGCCAGCAGCAGCGAGAACCGGCCCGCGACCAGCACCCGGGCGAGCAGGTCGCGGCCCAGGTTGTCGGTGCCGAGCGGGTGCGCGGCCGAGGAGCCCTGCAGGATGGAGCCCGCGTCGATGAGGGCCGCCTGCTCGCCCCAGATGGGTGGCCCGATCACGGCCAGCACCACCATCAGGCCGACCAGAACGGTGCCCGCGATCGCCGAGGGAGTGCGGAACATCACGACTCCTTGATGGCGGAGGTCGGGTCGCTCATCCCGAGGACGACGTCGACCAGCAGGTTCACGAGCAGCACGATCGCTCCGTAGACGAGGATGACGCCCTGGGCCACCGGGTAGTCCTTCTGCGTGATCGCCTCGACGATCTTCATGCCCAGGCCGGGCCAGGCGAAGACGTACTCCACCAGCACGCTGCCGGCGATCAGCGAGCTCAGCAGCAGGCCGCCCAGGGTAAGGGTGGCGGTGAGCGTGTTGGGCAGGACGTGCCGCAGGTGCAGCCGGCCGGCGGGCAGCCGTTTGGCCCTGGCCAGCCGCACGTAGTCGGTGCCGAGCACGCGCAGCGTCTCGACCCGCGCGATGCGGGCGATCATCCCGATCGGCCCGACGGCCAGCGCCAGCACGGGCAGCACGTACGACTCCGGCCCGTCCTTCCCGGCCGGCGGGAAGAGCTTGAGGCTGATGGCGAACACGGTGACCAGCGCGATGGCGTACAGGAACTCGGGCACGGCCACGACGGCGCTGGTGGCCGTGCCGAAGCCGGCCTCGGTGCCGCGGTTGCGGCCGTTCTCGGTCCGTACGGCGGCCCACATGCCGAGCGGGATCGCGGCCAGCAGCGCGATGACGGTGGCGAGCAGGGCGAGCGCCAGCGTGTTGGGCAGCCTGACGGCGATCACCTCGACGACCGGCTCCCCGGTGAGGAACGAGGTGCCCATGTCGCCGGTGAGCAGCCCGGAGACGTAGGTGGTGAGCTGGGTGAGGATCGGCTGGTCCAGGCCGAGCGCCGCCTGGCGGGCCTCGACCAGCTCGATCGGCGCGGCCGGGCCCAGCGAGGCCCGCACGGGGTCGCCGGGGATCAGGTGGATCATCGCGAACGAGGCGAGCACCAGCACCACGAGCGAGACCGCGAACCGCACGAGCCGCCGGAGGACCGGACGGCTCGTGGGGCCCGTAAGGATGGTCGCGGCCACTCAGCTTCCCTGGGTGAGCCGGATGGTGGAGGCGGCGAACAGGCCGCCCATCATCTCGAAGGTCGCGTTCTTGGAGGCCAGCAGCAGGGTGTTCTCCACGACGGGGACCAGGTCGGCGTTCTCGAACAGCGCCGACTCCGACTCCAGCCACAGCTTGCAGCCCGCCTCACCGGGCGTCTTCTGCGCCTCGGTCACCAGCTTCTCGTAGCGGTCGTTCTTCAGGTGCGCGAAGTTGGCGCCCTTGGGGGCGGCCGGTCCGGACAGGAAGCCGACGAGCTGGGTGGGCAGCGTGACCGCGATCGGCAGCCAGAACACGTCCCAGTCCTGGGTGACGTTGAGCGACTCGGCGAGCTTGGTGTCGAGCAGGCCGACCAGCTTCACCTCGACGCCGATCTTCTTCCAGGCGGCCGCCATGTACTCGGTCGCGGCCTGCACGCCCGGCCCTCTCGTGGTCGCGTAGAGCAGGCGCAGGCTCAGCTTCTTGCCGTCCTTGGCCCTGATCCCGTCGGCGCCGACCTTCCACCCGGCGGCGTCGAGTGCGGCGGTGGCCGCCGCGGCGTCGAACGCGGGGACGTGGCCGGTCACGGTGTCGCCCTTGCAGGGGCGGGGGTCGAGGACCAGACCGGTCGGAGGCCGTCCGGTGCCGCTGGAGGCGATGCCGGACAGCTCCTGGAGATTGATGGCCTGGGTGAGCGCCTTACGGACGGCGGGGTCCTTGGCGGGCCGGTCGTCGCCCTGGTGGTAGAAGAACTGGCCGTTGCCGGAGGGCGGCAGGACCTTCTTGATGCCGGGCGTGGCCTCCAGCCGGGTACGGTCGGGGCCGTAGAACTGGGCGGCGTTGATGCTGCCGGCGATGAGCAGGTTGGCGGCCGTCTGCTCGTTCGGCACGACCTTGACCACGACCTGCTCAGGCAGGTCCTTGCCGGTGGCGCCGTCACGGCCCCAGGCGTAGTCCCTGCGCGCCTTGAAGGTGTACTGGTTGCCCGGCGCGGCCTCGGTCAGCACGAACGGGCCTGAGCCCGAGGTGCCGCGGGTCAGCTTGGAGCGGTCCTTGAGTCCCTCGCCGCAGACGATGAAGAGCGACTGGGCGGTCTGCAGGATGAACGAGAACGGCTCGGGCGTGGCGAGGGTGACGGTCCCGGCGGCGTCGTCGGCCTCGGCCTTCATGCCGGTGGGCACGAACACGCCGTAAATGGGCGATTTGGTGTCCGGGTCGGCGATGTGGTTGACGGTGTCGGCCACGTTGGAGGCGGTGAGCTTGGAACCGTCGGAGCAGGTGACGTCCTTGCGCATGGTGAACGTGACGGCGTCCGGCTTCACCTCCCACTTCTCGGCGATCCCGGGAGCCGGCGATCCGTCGGCGGCGGTGTTGAGCAGGCTGTCGTAAGCGAGCGAGAGCACCGTGTTGGTGACCGACAGCACGCCCGTGGCGGGGTCGAGCGCGCCGGGGTCCGCGGCGATCGCGTAGGTGAAGGTGCCACTGGTGGAGACCGGCCCGGCCGCGGGGGCGTCCGCGGGGGCGTCCGCACCGCCGCAGGCCGTGGCGAACAGGGCCAGGGAGAGGGCCGCTGCTGCTTTTTTCATGGGAACTCCGGGAACTGGGAGGTGATGCCCCACCTTGTCCGCTGGTTGCGCCGCGTTCTTCGTGCCCGGTGACGAAATGTCCGACCGATCTGGTGCTAGGGCCCGAAGATCCGCATCTGCAGGGTCACGGTGAGTCTCGCGTCGGGGTCGGCCAGGTCGAGCCCGCTGATCTCGACGAGCCGCTTGAGCCGGTAGCGGAAGGTGTTGGCGTGGACGTGGACGCGGGCGGAGGCGAGGTTGACGTCGCCGAACGCGTCGAGGTAGGCCCGCAGCGTGGCGACCAGCTCGCTGCCGTGCTCCTGGTCGTGGGCGAGCAGCCGCTGGTAGGGGCCGGTGGGCGTCTGCTCCTCGGCGCTGGCGACGTCGGCGACCTGCAGCAGCAGCGACTCGAAGTGGACGGTGGTGTAGCCGGCCGCCTCGCCCGAGGTGCCCCGGGCGCGCAGCACGCGCAGCGCCCGGTCGGCGTCGGCGCGCGACCTGGCCACCTGCCCGAGGCTGGCGGCCAGCCGTCCGACGCCGATGTTGGCCGGGTGGCGGGGGCCGACCCTGGCCAGGAAGTCCTGGGCGATGCGCACGGCCCGCGCCTCCTCGTCCGCGCCGCCGTCACCGTCGCCGGAGGTGATCGGCAGCACCGCGTAGGCGACGGAGCCGACGAGCGCGGCGGCCGCCTTGGGGTGGATGGTGGCCACGTGCAGGGCGAGCGCGTCGCAGAAGCGCTGCCGGTCGCTCTCGCCGCGCGCCGGGTCGGCCTCGGGCGTGTCGGTCAGCTGGGCGGCCAGCACGCACAGCCGCTGGGTGGCGACGCCGAGCCGGCCCGCCGCCTCGGCCGCGCCCGAGCCGCCCGCGAGCACGGTGGACAGCAGGTCGGCGCGCAGCCGCCGCTGGGTGTCCGCCCCGGCCCGCTCGCGCAGCAGCCGCAGCGCGACGACCTTCGCGGCGTCGGCGAGCGCGCGGTGCCGCTGCTCGGTCAGCGGCTCGTGGACGGCGGCCCAGATGGAGCCGAGGATCTCGTCGCCCGACCGCACGACGATGGCGGTCCTGTTGGTGAGGTCGCCGGGCAGCTCCATGTAGACCGGCTCGCGGCTCTGGTAGAGCTCCTTGAGCAGGCCGCGCTCGTCCAGCATGCGCTGGTAGCGCTCGGGCACCTGGCGGCCCAGCACGGTCTCGATCCGGCCGGCGTCGGCCTCGTCCTGACGCCCGGAGTAGGCCAGCACCCGCGAGGACCTGTCCTCGATGGTGACCGGCGCGTCGAGCAGCGCGCAGAGAGCGTTGGCCAGCGAGAACAGGTCGCCGTGCGGCTCCTCCCCCGGCTCGGCCAGCTCGCCCTCGGCCAGCAGCGAGCGCAGCAGGGCGGCGACCTGCGCCCAGGAGGCGGCCCTGGTCAGGCCGAGCACCGCCACCCCGGTCTCCGCGACCGCCGCCCGGACGAGCTCGTCGACGTCGACGGGCACCTTCACCACGATGCCGGCGGCCTGGCCGGCGGACCGCAGCAGGGCGCCGATGTCCTCGGCACGGTGGATGCCGACGGCCAGCACGATCCCGCCCGGCGGCACCAGCAGCTCGTCGAGCGGGTCGTAGATGTGCACCCCGGTGACCTCGGCGTCCAGGTCGCCGGGTGAGGCGGCCACGTCGAGGACCGTGCTGCCCAGGTCGTGCAGGATCCTTCCCAGGCTGGCGCGTGGACGGCTGCTCATCCACTCACCATAGGCGTCGTACAGCGTCATCCGGCCCGCAGCCGGTCCACCGCCAGGCGGGCGGCCCGCCCGATCGCCGCGTCGGCCGCCGGATTGCGTCCGCCGAGGTCATGGGTGCGCAGGAACACCGCGACGGCGTACCGCCCGCCGTCCGGATACTCCACCACGCCGGCCTCGTTGCGGATCCCCCAGAGCGTGCCGGTCTTGCCGGAGACCCGCACCTCCGAAGGGAATCCGGAGGAGAGCCGGTGCGGCCAGACCTGCTCGCCCATGATCTTGCGCACCTCTTCGCACGCCTCGGCGGGCCCCGCCTCGTCCCGCCAGATGCGGGCGAGCAGCGTGGTGGTCTCGCGGGGGGTGCTGGAGGTGGTGCGCCCGGGGTCGCGCACGGCCAGCGGCTCGATCAGCTCGCGCGCCATCCCGTCCACCTCCACGGTGCCCAGCTCGGCCTCCACCTGCGCGAACAACTCGGCGCAGCCGCCGATCAGCCTGGTGCGCCGCAGCCCGAGCTCGGTGAGGGTGGCGTGCACCCGGTCCAGGCCGACCCGGCGCAGCAGCACGTCGGTGGCGGCGTTGTCGCTCATCGTCAGCGTGAAGTGGGCGAGGTCCCGGAGCGTGAGCGAGACGTCGTCGGCGCAGCCCGAGGTGCCGATGCCGCCGTCCTTGTCCGCCGCCGTCACCGTCAGCCGCTCGGTGCGCTCCAGCTCCCCGGCCGCGGCCTGCCTGGCGTACTCCAGCACCACCGGGATCTTGAACACCGAGGCGAGCACCACCGGCTCGTCGGGGTCGAGCCCGACCTCGGCGTCGCCGTCGACCTCGCGGGCGTGCACGAAGCCGCGCGCGCCCGCGTCGTCGAAGATCTGCCGCACGTCATCCCCTCTTGGGAGTGGCGCGCGCGCCCAGATGCACGTACGGGGCGCCGTCCTCAAGCTGGTAGAACACGGCGGACAGCCAGTCGGGGTCGCCCTTCCTGCGCCCGACGAAGGTGACCTCGTCGACGGGCACGAAGTCGATCTCCTCCGGCCCCTGCAGGGCCGCGAGCGGGCCGGTCGGCTCCATGAGCAGCCGCAGCCCGCCCTCCTCACCTGTGCGCTCGGTGAACGTCATGCGCGATCCGGCCCGCTCGTAGACACCCGCGTAGCGGGCCACGTCGACCTGGACCGGCGTCTGCGGCGGGCCGAGCGTGGGCGGCACGGTCAGGCCGTCGAGCTCGGCGAACAGCTCGGTGGCGACCGCCTTGGTGAAGGCGCCGCTGTGGCCGCCGTTGGCCGTCACGCAGACGATCGTGCCCGTGTCGGGCACCAGCCACAGCATCGCGTGCTGGCCGATGGTGTTGCCGCCGTGCGAGACGACCCGCCGGCCGTCCCACTCGTCGAGGATCCAGCCGACGCCCCACTGCTTGCCGAGCGTGTGCGGGTTGGGGACGTCGGCCTGCGGCTCCCACATGGCCTGAGGGTCGTCCAGCAGGCCGCCTTCGAGGTGGGCACGGGCGAAGGCGACCACGTCGGCGGGGCGGGCGCAGATGAGCCCGGCGGGCCCGGCCGAGCGCATGAGGCCCCAGACCGGGGCGGTCTTACCGCCTTCGACGTGGCCCATGGCCGCGCGGAAGCGCAGCACGTCCTCCGGCAGGGTGGCGGTGTGGGTGAGGCCGAGCGGCTCGATGATCCGCTCGCGCAGCACCTCGTCCCAGGTCTTGCCGGTCAGCTTCTCCAGGATGCGCCCGGCGACGGTGAAGCCGGAGTTGCAGTAGGACTGGGTGACGCCGAGGGGGTGGTTCTGCGCCAGGTCGGCGCAGGCGGCGACGTACTTCTCCACGCAGTCGTCGCCGCGGCCGGTCTCCAGGAACAGGTCGCCGTCGATGCCGCTGGTGTGCGACAGCAGGTGCCTGATGGTGACGGTCTTGGTGACCTCGGGGTCGGCGACCTTGAACTCGGGCAGCACCTCGGCCACCGTCGTGTCCAGGGTCAGCTCGCCCCGCTCGACCGACTGCATCAGCATGGTGGCGGTCCACACCTTGGTGACCGACCCGATCTGGAAGAGCGAGTCGGTGGTGGTCTCCACGCCGGTGTCCGTGTTGAGCACGCCGGCGGCGAACTCGTGGACCTGACCGTCGTGCAGGTAGGCGAGGGCCGCTCCCGGCACCTCGTACTCGGCGATCAGCTCGGCGAGCCGGTGACCCATTGTTCCAGCCACGCGATGATCCTCTCGTTGTAGTCCAGTCGGTGTGAGGGGCGTCCGTTGAGCAGGAACAGATGGGACGCACCGGGATAGCGCACGAGCCGCACGGGCACGCCGTGCACGCGCAGCGCCGCGAACCACTGCTCGGCCTGGCCCACCGGGCACCGGTCGTCGTTCTCGCCGTGCAGGATGAGGGTGGGGGTGGTCACGTCCGCCACGTGGGTGAACGGGGACTGCGCGACGACGTCACCCCCGCATTCGAACTTCTGCAGCGGATACCCCATGTCCGAGGTGCCGCCCATGCTGGTCAGGTCGGTCACGGCCCCGCCCGGGACCGCGGCCCTGAACCTGCCGGTCCTGGTGGTGAGCCAGCAGGTCATGTAGCCGCCGTAGCTGTAGCCGGTGACGGCCAGCCGGTCGGGGTCGGCGACTCCCTCGGCGACCAGGTCGTCCAGCGGCGCCAGGAAGTCGTCGGCGTCGGCCAGTCCCCAGGCGCCCACGGCCGCCGTGTAGAAGGCCTCGCCGTACCCGTCGCTGGCCCTCGGGTTGACGGTCAGGACGGTCCAGCCGCGGGCGGCGAGCACCTGGTGGTAGAGGTGGGCGCCGTCGAAGACGGGCGCCCACGCGTTGTGCGGGCCGCCGTGCACGTCCAGCAGCAGCGGGGACGGCCCTTCCAGCGTCTCGTCGCGCAGCACGAACCCTTCGACGGGGGTGCCGTCGGGCGCGGTGAACGTACGGCGGCGCGGCACGTACAGCTCGACCCCGTCGAGGCCGTACGCGGCGATCGGCCCCTCCACGTCTGTCAGGTGGACGTCTCCGGCGGTGTGCGGGGTTGTGGCGACATAGGCGATCTGTCCGGCGGCGGCGCTCATGCCGGAGATCGAGACGTCCCCGCCTATCAGCTTGGCCGCCTCACCCGGACGCGTCACGGGCATCGAGTAGAGGTGCGTGCAGCCCGCGTCCCTCGCGGTGAACAGCAGGTCTTCGCCGCGGAGCTGCGGCGGGGCGCCCGGGTAGCCGGGGCCGCCGGTCATGACGTTGCGGTCGAGCCCGGTCTCCAGCTCCACCAGCCCGTCCGGTTCGAGGGTGAACAGCCTGGTGTGCCCGACCAGGCTGAGCAGCCCGGCGACCACCAGCCGCTCGCCCAGCCACCACACGCCGGTGCAGACCACCCCGTCGGCGGACAGGCGCTTGGGCTCGCCTCCGGTCAGCTCGACGGTGTAGACGGAGCTGGACAGGTTCACGTCGCCGTCGGGCTCCATCCCGGCCGTGAAGGCGAGCTGCCGGCCGTCGGGCGACCATGAGGGCGGGCCGACGTGGAAGTCCCCCTCGGTGAGCCGCACCGCCCCACCCTCACCCGCGCCGCCCGCTCGTTCAACCCCTGCCCGGCCTTCGGAGCCGGCTTCTTTCCCGGGCGCGCTCTCGCGTGGGGTCGCCGGGATCACGAACAGATGGGTGCGGACGCCGCGCAGCAGTCCGGCGCCGTCCGCCTTGTAGTCCAGGCGGTCCGTCACCACGGGCGCGTGCGGCTCGACCTCGCCGTGCGCGCCGGCGTACGCGATGAGAGTGCCGTCAGGCGACCACACCGGCGCGCCCGCGCCGAGCGGCGCGGCGGTGAGCGCGGCGGGCTCGCCGCCGTCCATGGGCAGCAGGTGGATCTGCGGGACGCCGTCCACGGGCTTCAGGTACGCCAGCGCCCGGCCGTCCGGCGACCAGCGCGGGCAGAATCCCTCCGCGAGCCGCCGCGGCTCCGTGCCGGGGCCCGCGAGCCAGATCTCCGTACGGTTCTCGTCCGGATCCTTCCGGGAACCGGTCAGCGTGTAGGCGACGGCACCCCCGTCGGGCCGCAGCTGGGGGTCGGACGGCACGGTGATCCGGAAGAGGTCGTCCAGCGAGAGGCGGGGCATAGGCGAACGCTAGGCGAGCACCGCCCCGCCTGCTTCGGTCTGCAGGACGAACGCGCCCGCCCGAGTTGTCCGCCCGGCCAAACGGAATAATCCGTTGTCGGCGATTGCTCACATCGTCACTATGGTCTTCATGATCCGGCACGCTCAGCTGACGACGCCCGCCATCGCGGGCGCGTTCGGGCATGCCTGCGACGGCCTGGAGCGCTGACCTCTTCCCGTAAGTCCTGAGAGTGACCCGGCGGGGGGAGGTAGCGGCCCTGTCACGGGTCACCACGCATCCAGGAGTCGTAAGGAAGGGATCATGGCCAAGCAGGCCTATGTGCGCAGCAAGCCGCACCTCAACATCGGCACGATGGGCCACGTCGACCACGGCAAGACCACGCTGACCGCGGCGATCACGAAGGTGCTCGCCGAGCGCGGGCAGGCGACGTACACGCCGTTCGAGCGGATCGACCGCACCCCGGAGGAGGCCTCCAGGGGCATCACGATCAACATCTCGCACGTCGAGTACGAGACCGCCGGCAGGCACTACGCGCACGTGGACATGCCGGGCCACGCCGACTACGTGAAGAACATGATCACGGGGGCGGCGCAGCTCGACGGGGCCATCCTCGTCGTGTCCGCGCGGGACGGCATCATGCCGCAGACCAGGGAGCACGTGCTGCTCGCCAGGCGGGTCGGCGTCGAGCACCTGGTCGTCGCCGTCAACAAGGCCGACGGCGCGGACCCGGAGCTCACCGACCTGGTCGAGCTGGAGCTGCAGGACCTGCTCGACGAGCACGGCTACTCCGGCACCCCGATGGTCCGCGTCTCCGGGCTGCGCGCCCTGGAGGGCGACCCGGTCTGGACGGCGTCGATCGAGGCGCTGCTCCAGGCGGTGGACGACCACATCCCGGTGCCGGTGCGGTACGTGGACGCGCCGTTCCTGATGCCGGTGGAGAACGTGCTCACGATCACCGGCCGTGGCACGGTCGTCACCGGGGCCATCGAGCGCGGCGCGGTCAAGGTCGGCGACACGGTGGAGGCCGTCGGCTTCGGCACCGGCGTCACCGCGGTCGTGACCGGCGTGGAGACGTTCGGCCGCACGATGGAGCGCGGCGAGGCCGGCGACAACGCCGCCGTCCTGCTGCGCGGCGTGCAGCGCCGGGAGGTGCGGCGCGGGATGGTGCTGGCGGCTCCGGGCAGTCAGCGCGGTCACCGGTCGTTCACCGCCCGGGTCTACCTGCTCACGGCGGACGAGGGCGGGCGGCGCAAGCCGGTCGCCTCCGGCTACCGGCCGCAGTTCTACCTGCGCACGACGGACGTGCCGGGCGAGCTGCTGCTGACCGAGCCCGCCGAGCCGGGCGACACCATCGAGGTGCCGATCCAGTTGGGCAAGGCCGTGGCGCTGGAGCCGGGGCTCGGCTTCGCCATCCGCGAGGGCGGACTGACGGTGGGCGCCGGCACTGTGCTCACCGTCACGGACTGAGGTAACGCCCGCTGCCCTCAGGGGCTCGACTTGACTCCTGCCTCAGCTCGGATGCGAGCTGAGGCAGGAGTCATCGTCTCCAAGGCTCTGTTCAGGACCCCATCTTCTGAAGCATTGACACGGCCATCCGGCCTCTTCCCCATATTAAGGTGGCGGTCCGGAACCTCACCGAGAAGACGTCCGAGATCCGTCCTCGTCGTCGATCAGCAGGAAGTCGGGCCGGTTCTCGCGCCATTCGGGCACGTCCATCGAGTTGAGCACGGAGAACAGCTTCTTCTCCTCGTAAATGAAGTGCGTCTGCATGACCGCCGACAACGCCACCACCTCCTCGCGTACCTTGGCGGCCGTGGCCGGATCCGGTTCCTCCGGGAGGGACTCGAGCAGCTTCTGTAGATTCCCCAGCAGCCAGTCCAGCTGGTTATGGTCGGCGCGCAGGTCGGAGAGCACCTTGCGCAGCTCGGGGAACTCCTCGGCGATCGCCGGGAACGCGCCCCTGTCCTCGCCGGTGTGGTGACGCGTCAACGCCGTGCAGAAGGAAAGGCAGTGCGCACGCAGGTCGCGGGGCGGCAGCCCGTTGCCGTCGAAGTAATCGTCGACGCTGTCCTGGAGGTCTTCCAGCATCTCGCGGAGCCAGATATGCACTTCGAGTAACTGTGTGCCCATGGCGGTGAGACGGCTGCCCGCCTCGGATCGTGCATCCATACTCTTCCTTAACATGGGTTACGGTCGTCCAAGCACGTCACGCGAACCAGGTGATCGCCTGCCCGTGCGATCGGGTCCAGGCGAGCGGGATCCCGTCCAGTGCGAGCACGTTGTACAGCGCCTCGCCCGGCGGCATCGGAAGCGTGTCGTAGGCCAGCACGTCCAGCCCCTCGTTCGCGATCCAATGTCCGGATAGTCCGCTTACCACCTCGGCGAACCTTACCCGTCGCGATGCCGGCACGTGGTGCAGCACCGAGCTGTGGAACACCACCAGCGTCGCGTCGGGCGGGGCCTGCGCGGCCAGTGCCGGCAGGTCGTCCACCAGGTCGCCCCGTACGAGCAGCGGCGGGTCGGCTGCGACGACGGCCGCCGCCGCCCGCAGCCGGGCGCGGCGATGCGTGTGTTCCGGCCAGATGAGGGCGTCGAGCCAGGCGAGATCCGCGGGGTCGGTCACATCGAGGGGGTTCAGGTCCAGGCCGGCCCGCCACACCACCTGGGGCAGGCCGGTCGGCGGCACCGTATGGGTGGCCGTGCAGGCCAGGACCGGGTCACCGGAGCCGACCTGATGATCGCCGTAGCGGTAGGCGTACCGGTCGGGGTAGAGGCACAGCCCGGCGGACGCGCCGACCTCCAGCAGCGCGAGCGGCTGCGGAAGCGCGGCGAGCACCGGCAGCAGGACGGCACACCGTCCGGCCTCGTTCGTCTGCGTGATCCGGCTGCGCACCTCCGCCTCGATCACCGGCCAGTTGGCGACCGTGTAGTCATGGAACGCGGCCGGGTCCTCGACCGGCCCGCCGAGCAACCGGACCACTCCGAACAGCAGGTTCGGCTGCCGCTTGGCCGGCGGAAGCGCGGCGATTAGGGCCAGGAGCTTGTGATCCCGGGTCACCGCGGAGGCCAGGCGCTCGTACGCGGGCGATATGCCGCGCGCCTCGCGCGCGGCGAACTCGGCGTAGATCGCAGCGATCGTCATATGCCGATGATCGCAGCGAACTCCCCCGCACTCACCTCCACTGGCTGACGCGGTCCTGGATCATCTTGTCAGGACCTCCCAGGTGGAGGTGCGCATCCACTCAGGTCAAAGACCCTCTCAAAGATCTATGAGTGGGGAGAGTTCGATGTCGGGATTCAGCCGCCGGCGCTGGTTCGCGGCCTGTGTGTCGGGGTGATCAGCAGGTAGGGAGCGCCGGTACAGGTCCAGCGTCTGGGCGTACAGGTCGTCGGAGGCTTGGCAGTCAATTGCCCGGCCGAGATCGAGGGAGAGGTTGAGCGCGCAGGCCAGCGTTAGTGGATGATCCTCCCCCAGGGTCGTGCGGAGAGAGGGAAGGGTCGCCCGGCCGAGGTCAACCGCTCGTTCGTTATCTCCCAGGCTGGAGTGGTCGCTCGCGAGGTTCACCGCGCAGATCAAAGTGTATGGGTGACGAGGGCCGAGTGTCTCTTGCAGTCCCTGAAGCGCGGACAGGCCGCGCTTGCGCGCTGCAGTGGCGTTTCCACGCAGGCGGTGGATGATGGCCAGGTTGCTCGCGCAGCAATGGGTGAAGGGGTGGTTGCCCCCCAAGCTGGCTTGGTATCCGTCGAGGGCTCGTTCGACGTGCTCGGCCGCTTGGTCCAGGTGTCCGCTCCTACGCAGGGCGTTGGCAAGGCTTATCGATCCGGCCAGTTCATGGGGATGCCCGGATGTGACGGCGTCGCGCAAGTCGGCGGTCAGCTTGGCGAGCGTCTTGAGGGGGTCACCGGGTTGCAGCACGTGACGGATGCCGGCCATGCGCACGCCGACAACGAGGTCTTTGTGGATGAGGAGCTTGTCAAGATTGCTGGCGGGAGCGAACGACTCGGCCAGCGCGTGGGCGTCGGCGGCAAGCCCGACAGCCGCAGCGTAGCCGCCAGCGAATCGCAGGGTGCGCGCGGCGCCGTTCAGGGCCAGGAGCGACAGGCGACTGTACCGTGATGCGGGTGCGGTGAAGGCCTTGCGACGGATGCCCATGTACAGATCATGCGCGCGTCTGTAGGCGCCGGTGAGTTCGTGGTCGAGGGCCAGGCGGTACTGCGCGTGGAGGGTTGCGTCGTGTGTCTCGCCCCGTAGTTCGCGGAGGTGTGCGGCTGCGTCCTGGTCCAGTTCGAGCGCAGCCGAGAAAAGCCCGGTGAGCCTCAGGTCAATGGCGAAGTCTTGGGCGGCGGCCAGCCTGTAATGGATCTCCTGATCCTCGGCTGCCTCGAAGGCAGCGCGGCTGACCTTGCGGGCCCCGGTGTAGTCGCGACCGGCTCGAAGGGCGATCGCCTGGAGGCTGCGCGCCTGCCTCAGATGTGAATGGGTGGGGTCGAGATCGTGCTCCCACGTGTCGATGGTGGTGGTGATGATGCTCAGGCATGAGGCGTGATCGCCGGTGTTGGCAAGGTATCGGGCGATCTTCGTCATGAGATCCCGTGTTCTCGGGTCCGCGCACTGCTCGGGGCCGGTCGGAGCGATGTGGGGGACCAGTTCGGCGTAGCACGGCCAACTGGCGGGATCCTCGGGATCATCCGGGGCGGCGTTGGCGAGCATGAGGTGCACGCCATGCCGTATGCGCTTCAGTTCTTCGGACGGCAGTTCGGTCCGGATCAGCGCGCCGACGAGCCGGGGGAGCTGGACCGTACGCAGCCTGTGATTAATGGCGATGAGACCATATCGCGATAGCCGGTCAAAAACCGAGAGCAGGCGAACGGGATTTTTACTGACCCTGCTCAGTGCTGGTGCAGATGATTCGTCCGGCATGCTCAGGGCATCGTAGGGGATGGGGTCGGGACCGAAAAGAGCGCAGTGGTTCAACACCACCACCGCCTCCGGGTCCTCCTGTAGCAGTCGGTCCACTGACGCCTTATGGCTAGCAATGAGCGACGCCGGATATTCCAGCGGCCTACCCCGCTCGAGGGCGCCAGCGATTTCGCCATGGAGTTGCTTCAGATAGCCTTCTGGAGATGATCCGGTCTCCGCCATGAGCGCTGCGGCATTCTCCAGCGACATCGGAAAGTCGCTCAGTTCGCTGGCGATCTCATCAGCGATTCCGTCGGTGATCCCGGGCAGCCGTCTGTGTAAGAACTTCAGGCTTTCGTCTCTGACGAAGACATCCAGCGGCTGGGCCGGAAGCAGTTCCCATCGTGAATTCCGGGATGTGATGAGCACATGTCCTGGACCTTGGGGAAGGTAGGGGTGGAGCTGATCGGGATCATCGGCGTTGTCGAAGATCAATAACCATCGGGAGTAGGGTTCCCCTCGGTGGAGTGCGGCGAGTACGGCGGAGATGCCCGCTGGCGTTCCCACGTCGAAGGCAGGGGGCAATCGGAGATGCGGGGCCAGGGCGGCCAGGGCGGCGTGCAGCGGTGGGAGCTGGTCGGCGGGGATCCACCAGATCACGTCATAGTCGGCGCGGTGGCGATAAGCGTATTCGATCGCCAGCTGGGTCTTGCCGGCTCCTCCCAACCCGTACACCACCTGGGTCGGCGAGGTTGCGAAGGCCTGCCTCAACCCCTCCAGTTCGTCACTGCGGCCGGTGAAGTAGATGTTGCGAGGCGGAACGCCTTCCCAGCCCCTGGGGCCGCTGTCGGCGTCCTTTTCGGAGCTACGGATCCCAGTCTCCTGTGACCACGCGTCGAGGGCCGGGAACCGTGCCGTGAACGCCTCTCCTCCCTGGACGGCGAGCGAATCGAGGAGTCGCCGTGCCTCGGTGTCGCGTGCTCCGGCCATGGCGGCCAGGACCGGGACCCGGATCTCCAGCTCGTGACTGGAGTGGCGGGAGATGTGGCGCAGGACCTCGGCCTGCTCGTCGAGGTCGAGTTGCAGGATCACGCGTGTTCCGTCCAGCCGGGCCTGCGGGGTCAGCGCAGGGTGGACGAGGACACTTTCGAGCGGGCCGAGTGCCTCGGTGTAGCCGCCCTCGGCCAGGGCGAGCAGCGCGCGCAGACGGTGGCCGGGGTCGGCGTCTGAGTCTTGTGCGATCTGCCGGTACCACTGTGCGGCCATCGCGCTCGCGCTGGTGCCTCCGACGTTGGCGGGGGCCAGTGCGGCCAGTTGGGTCCGGTCTTGCTCGGTCGTCCATCCTCGGGCGGCGAGCCGTTCGAGCAGCCAGCGTCGCACGTCGTCCCCGGACGTGCTGCCGGGCACGGATGCGCTGTCGAGTACGGCTCGCAGCAGGCGTGCGCCTTCGGCGCTAACACTGCACAGGGCGTCGGCGGTGAACGCTCGTACCCATATCGGATGGCGCGGATCTTCGGCGAGTCCGGCCAGCCGATCGTTGACGTACCGGTCCGAGGTCAAATTGATGAGCACGGCAAGGGCCTCGGGAGCGCTTCGATCATCCCGGGCCAGCTGCTCGAACATGGTGTTGATCACTTCGCGACGCAGGGCCGTGCCCACGGTAATCCCGTCTGCGACGATTTCACCTGCGATACAGGCGTCGGTGCCGCCGCGCTCCAGCAGTATCCTCACCAGAGGGTCGACTGAATAGGTGCTGCGGGCGAGGGTGAACAGCGCGAGGTTGCGGCTGTCGGGGCTGCGCGCGTCGGCCAGCCAGGTGCTCTGGTCGAAGTCGCGTGACCGGGGTCCTGCGGCGAAATATTCGGCGAAGCTCGGATGCACGAACTGCAGCCCGCCTGTTCTGGGCACGACCAGGCTGGTGGCGGTCAGGACGCCGCGCAGCGAGGTTTCCCAGCCCGCAAGCCCCTCGAACAATCCCGGTGGCGCGTGGCCCTTCACCCACAGCACAGCTGCGGTCGTGACCCGGCCTCCCGATCCGGACAGGAAGATGTCCGCGGTGCCCTCGAGCAGGTTCCGTAGGTTGTCTCTGAGCCAGATCCAGGCCTGCGTACCTTGTTCGCCGTGTCGGGTGAACTCCGCGACAAGCCGGTCCCGCTCCTCGCCGCTCACCTGCCGGGAGTTCAGCAGATGCTGGATGAACCGCTCGTACAGTCCCGCGCGACTGGTCGGGAGCGCGCTGTCCTGGTCGGCCTCCAGGATCAGCGCAGTGATGGTGGCGATGAGCGGGACCCGGGCGATCGCCGACAGCCGGGAGGACGACACGCTGGCCAAGAATCTCTCAATGGTGATCGGCTCGGCTTCCATCTGCGGCGAGTAGATCCGGCTTCTGTGGTCGACCCAGCGCTCGGCGAACGCCCGAAGATCGTGGTGGTCAAATCTGCGCAACGTGAAGCGGGTGAGGTGCTCACCCCCGAGATTGCCGAGGTCGCCCAGCATCAACGGCCGTGTCGTGATCATGAAGCGGTGATGAGGCAGGTTGTTCGAGACGCTGTCACCGAGCCGGGACAGCACCCGGGATCGCCGCTTCGTGCTGAGCACCTGGTCGATCCCATCCACCACCACCAGCCACGCGTCGGCGTGATCGGGACGCCGGTCAAACAGCTGGGCGGTCATCGAGCAACCGGTCACCTGCCGGCAATGCGCAGCCATCGCCTCCGGGACGGTCATGTCCGCCAGCAACTCCGCCGGGACCAGGATCGGAACGACGCTCCCATACGGCGCCCCGCTCAAGTGGTCCGAACGGCGGGCGTCGAGCCACCATCGGCACTGCTCCCGCAACACCAGGGCCACGGCTGTGGACTTGCCGATCCCCGGCTCGGCGACGACAAGGGTGTTGCGAAAGCCGTAGATCATCTGCCGGATCGTGTACAGCCGGGCAACGCTCGACACAGCGCCGGCCACAGGCTGCACGCTCTCGGCCTTCTGTTCGACATAGATCTCCGGAAGCGGCGGAGCGTCCCCGACGAAATACTCGTACTGATGCCGACGGGCGTCCTGCCACTGCTCGGTCAGCAAGGACCGAATGGCCGTAGGAAGAGGAATGTTCTCCCGCCGGAAGGCCACATAGGAGACGAACGCGGCCACACATGCCAGGCCGCTCACCGCCAGCGCGGCTGATGATGCCGGCCACTGCCACGGCCGCGGCAGCAGGCCGAGCCCGCGCAGCGTAACCATCAGCAGGGCGACCGCCCCCAACACCGCGGCCACTCGCAACCATCGCCGGCCCGGTTGGGTGATCCCTGTTTCGCCCCCAGCGAACAGTGCTTCGCGCCCGCCGAATACGGCGACCGCCAATCCGATAACTCCCGAGGCTGCACCTACGATCGAGGCGAACTTATCTCCGTAATCCAGCCAGATCGGAGCACCCACATAAACAGGATAGGTCACACCGTCGCTTCGGGGTCGTCGTCATGGAAACCCATTCGAGGGCATCCCGATTCGGCCGAGCTCGTGGTAGCTCAGCCGCCTCGATCCACCGAGCTATCTCTGACTCAAAAGCCTTGAACGAGGAATAGGGTTCTCTTTGATTTGGGATGGTGGGAGTTCTGACGCTTCCAAGACCCATGCGATCTTCGATGTGGAACATGTGATCGCGTACGCCGGGCTGGCGCCGGTGACGCGGCTCGCCGGCCGCTGTGGCCTGGGCGCGCTGGTCGGCGTGCACGTGGCGATCGCCGACCAGCGCAGAGTGAATGCCCCGGCGCAGGCCGCTTCGATCGTGGCGGCGATGTCGCACCCGACGAGTACGAGGCGACGCTCTTCCCCGCGGCCGGCGACGAGCTGATCGTCGAAGAGGAACGCATCCGATTCCTCGACAGAAACCATGCCGAGCCGTACGACGCCTCCCTGGGGCAAGGACATCGGGAAATGCGGCTGCTGGAGGAGATCGGCAAGCGTGGACCGGCTGCCATGGCTGGGCACGTGGTGGAGATGCAACGCGGCTGCCGGTTCGGGGGATCGTGGGTAGTCGGCCCCATGAAACCGAGGTTGGCGGCGCGGTCCCCCAGGTCAGGTGACCGCGCCGCCCACAACATGGTGGGTTGCGCACCGACCGGCAAGGGGTGACGGAAGAGCGGGATCATAGCCTTTGCCGGTCAGCAGATCAGGGGTGACTCAGCGCTTGTACAGGGACCATTTGGCGGGCGACTGCTCACAGTAGTACCAGTCCCCGGGGTGGCCCGCGGCTTCGGCCTGCCGTTCCTCGAAGACGCCCTCCACGGCGTGGCAGAAGAGTCCACCGGCCTCGCTGTTGGCAAAGGTGCTGACCAGCGTGGCCGCCTGCGCCGGGGCGGCGAACAGGCCGACGCCGGAGGCGACGAGGGTCGCGACTACGACGACTCGCTTCTTGAGCTGCATGTTCGGCTTCCTTCCGTTTGATGTGCGGCGGTCGACGGCGTCGTTGCGGTCGATCGTCCACCGGTCGCGGAGCCGGCCGGCGTGGCCGGGCTCGTCGAGCGACGGACCTTCAGATATTGATTTCTTCAAGTATTGACGCTTCAACGATATTTGATGTTGGTCGGCGAGATCAACCATTCGCCCTTGCCTGGTCCGACTCCGCTGGTCAGACCCCCGGGTGCTGCGCTCGACAGGCAGACCGCGGTCTCAGCGGGGTAGTCCCAGCTCGCCCGCCCGCAACCCCGCCTGGAAGCGGGAGTCGGCATCGAGCCTGGCCATGAGCTCGGCCACGCGCCGCCGGTAGGTGCGGAGCGAGATGCCGAGCCGTTTGGCCGCCGATGCGTCGGTGCGTCCCGAGGCGAGGGCTTCGAGGATCAGGCGGCCGTCGGCATCGAGGTCCGGGACGTCGCTCCGCAGATAGGCGTCGAGGTCGGCGGCGGTGTCCCAGATGGCCTGGAACAGGGAGTGAACGCCGTTGACCAGGTTCTGGGACGTGGTCACGGTGTACTCGCGGCCGGTGGGGCTCTCCTGGCCGGCCAGGATCATCACCCGCCGGTCGATGAGGATGGTCTCGTACGGCAACCGTGAGCCGCTGATCCGGACGAGTCCTCCCCTGTCGCGCACCTGCCGCAGGTGCGCGCGGGCCTCCTCGTCGGCGAGCGCGACCGGGCTCAGCAGCTTGCGGGAGGTGAAGTCCGGAGCGTGCATCCGGCTCCTGATCGCGGCCCTGGCCTGGGGTTGCGACCAGGTCTGGAGATCCCGGGCGGCGCACAGGAACTCGGTCCGCGCGGACGCGAAGAGATGACCGGCACGCGCGATCAGTTCCGCGTCCCCTCGCACCGAGAACACCTGCTCGTTCCGCATCCTTCCAGTCTGGCAGCATGCTGCCACGAGCTCGCCGGGGGTCGTGGCGGCGGACACCATGAGCGTCATGACGAACAGAACCTTCTCCCTCGGCGGAGACCTGACCATCAACCGGCTCGGTTTCGGCGCGATGCGGCTGGCGACGGCCACCTTCGGCGGCCCGCCTCGTGCGCCGCGGAGCGGCATCGCGGTGCTGCGGCGCGCCGTGGAGCTGGGCGTGAACCACATCGACACGGCCGGCTTCTACAGCAGGGGCGATGTTCGGGCCAACGAGCTGATCCGTACGGCGCTGGCCCCCTACCGTGACGGCCTGGTGATCGCGACGAAGGTCGGGCCGTTGCCCGGGCCGGACGGGGTGCCTACCGGGCAGGCGGCGCCTGATCAGTTGCGCGGCCTGGTCGAGGCGGATCTGCGCGCCCTCGGCCTGGATCGGCTCGATCTGGTCTATCTGCGGGTCGGCGGAATGACCGGGCCGGGCGGCGAGTCGATCGCCGAGCGGTTCGCGGTGCTGGCCGAACTCCGCGCGCAGGGGCTGATCCGGCATCTGGGCGTGAGCAACGTCGACGCCGCCCAGCTCGCCGAGGCCCAGGCGATCGCACCCGTCACGGCGGTGCAGAACCGGCACACCGACGGTCCGGGGCTGCTGGCCCCATGCGAGAAGGCGGGCATCGCGTACGTGCCGTACTTCCCGCTCGGCGGTGGTGTCGAGCCGCTCGACACCGCACGGCTCGGCAAGGTCGCGGCACGCCTGGGCGCGACCACCGCGCAGGTCGCGCTCGCCTCACTGCTGGCGACCTCGCCGTCGGTGCTGGCGATTCCGGGCACCGGCCGTCTCGATCACCTGGAGGAGAATTGCGCGGCGAACGATCTCAGTCTCACCGATGAGGACCTGTCCGACCTGCGAGGCTAAACGATCAATTTACGACGCATAGGGAATCCCTACCCTTCTCCGCCATGTCGATCGGCGTTCACCCTCTCACGGAGCGTCATCATCGCAGTGACCAGGCACGACCGCCCGGTCACCTGGACGCACCGGAGAGGGAAACGGATGAGCGTAGAGCAAGTAACACAGGCGGAGCAGGCCATCGGACCGATCAGTCTGATCGCACCGCTGGAGGCCCCCGCACCGGCGCCCACGCCGGACAGGGTGTGGGAGCTTCCCGGCGGCACCGCCTGGGTGTACTACGGTGAAGGCCACCAGAATCTGGTCAATCCGGTCATCCTGGCCGACGGCTTCAACATGGGCCCGTCCGACCTGGACGAGTCCTGGCACTATCTGGAGCGGCAGGCGTACCCCCTGATCGGCGAGCTGCGCGGCCGGGGTCACGACGTCGTCCTCCTCGGCTTCGCCGAGCGCAGCGCCTCGATCCTGGACAACGCGCAGGCCGCGATCGCCGCCATCACCCAGACCATCACCGAACGGCACGGGAACACGCCGCTCACCGTCGGCGGCTTCAGCATGGGCGGCCTGGTCACCCGCTACGCCCTGGCCAAGATGGAGCACGAGGGACTCGACCACCAGACGGCCCTCTACGTCTCCTACGACAGTCCGCATCGGGGCGCGTGGATCCCGATCTCCCTGCAGGCGTTCGCGCACTTCATCAGGAAGGGCAACCCCACCTTCTCCCGCCAGATCAACAGCCCAGCCGCACGCCAGCTGCTGTGCAGCCACATCTCCGAGGTCACCGGCGACGCGCGGCAGGACGCGCTGCGTGACGACTTCCTCGCCCGGCTGAGCGAGGTCGGCTCGTGGCCGATGATCCCGAAGAAGATCGGCGTCGCCAATGGTGCGGGGAACGGCACCGGCAACGGGGTTTCCGCCGGCGTCGAAGCGCTCAAGTGCACCGGCCTGCTCTTCAACGGCACCGTGCTCTACACCCAGTCCACCGGGGACGAGCAGCAGGTGGCCGTGCTCAAGAGCATCCTCGGCGCCAAGAACGTCCAGACCAACGGGCTCGCCGAGCTGGACGGCGCACCGGGCGGCACTCTGGAGTCCTTCGGCATTCTGGCCGATGCCCTGAACAAGCATGGCCAGGCCGAGGTGTACTACCGCTCTGTCTGCTTCGTCCCCGCGGTCAGCGCCGTGGCGATCCGCGATCTCGGACAGGACGATGTGTACGCGGACATCAGCAGCCTGCCCGCGTCGGCGAGCGAGCTGGACGAGTTCCTGTGTGCCTCCCAGAACGAAGGGCACACGCTGATCACCGAAGAGCTCTGCACCTGGATCCTCGGCCGGCTCCCGAAGCCGGCGTCATCATGATCGATTGAGAGCCCGTGCCGGGATCTCGGCCATATGGACGGAATTCTCAACGGATATGCACTCCAGAGCCTCCCGAGCATTCTGCGGGGGCGAGAGCACTGCTGCGCATATCCGTTGTTCCTCTTCACCTCGATATTCACCCGTCCGCTTTCGACACGTGCACGAGGAGATACTTCTCCCACTTCGACGGATCGGCCTTGAGGCCTTTCTCCAACTGCTGCTGCACTTCGAGGAAGAAGGAATCGGCACCCGCGAATCGCCGGGCCACCAGCTCAGTGTGCTCCCACTTGCCCGAGCTCATCTTCATGGAGTCGGCGTTCTTGAAGGTGGTCTTCCAGCCATGCTTCGCGAGGCGCGCCTCCGCCCTGTCGAGCGCCTCGGCGAAAGAGGCGGCTCCGACGTCCGTGATCAGGACATCTATCCGTTGAATGTCCTCGTCGGACATCTGGTCGTCCGTGGTCCGCGCCACCACCGTGCCGATACTGAGCACCTCGTCGAGTGCGACCTGGTCGGCCTCCACGACTCTGGGAGCCCAGTCCGCGCACCCCGGAAGCAACAGCATGCCCAGCAGCGCAGGCATAATTCTGACCAGCCCGACGCCTTTGGCATATGTGCGCAACATAGCCCAAACCTCCACTTATGATATGAAACTAAGCCACCTTTCCTTGTGAGCATCATGCACTATCCACGGTAGGCTTGCGACGCGTTCGGAGTCATCCGTACACACTTCAACGCATTGCCGCCTCGGCGGCGTGCCATTCCATCGCCAGCCCCATTTACGCTTCTTCGACTTATTAAAACGGAATCAGAGGCCGTAGCCGCCGGAGGCTTCGAGATTCTGGGCGGTGATCCAGCGGCCTTCCTCCGAGAGGAGCATCGCGATCACCATGCCGACGTCGTCCGGCTCGCCCAGGCGGCCGAGGGCGGTCTTCGCGGCGATGGCCGGGATCACCTCCGGGTAGCGCTCGAAGGCGTTGTCCCCGATCCGCGTCCGGGTGGCGCCGGGGGCGACGGAGTTGACGCGGATGCCGCGCTTGCTGAACTCCTTGGCCATATAACGGGTGAGCACGGTCACGCCGCCCTTCATGGTCCCGTAGGCCGAATAGCCCTCCTCCAGGCCGGAGGGCAGCGCCGCGTTACTGGTGGTGTTGACGATGGCGCCACCGTCGGCCAGCAGCGGCAGCAGGGTCTGGGTCAGGAAGTACGGCCCTTTGAGCAGGACCCGCACGAACTCGTCGAAGAGTTCCTCGGTGGTGTCCTCGAACAGCGCCATCCGGCCGAATCCGGCGTTGTTGACCAGATAGTCGAACGTGTCCCTTCGCCACACGTCGCGCAGCGCCGCGACGACGCTCTCGCGGAAGGCCGGGAAGGTCTCGCTCCTGCCGACGTCCAGAGGCAGCGCGACGGCCTGCCCACCCGCCTTCTCGATCATCGCGACCGTGTCACGCGCGCCGGCCTGGTTGCCGTTGTAGGTCAGGATCACCCCGTCCCCGCGCTGGGCGATCTGGATGGCAGCGCTCTGCCCGATGCCGGAGCTGGCACCGGCGACAATGGCGATTTTCATCGTACGTACACCTGTCCATTCATGGAGGAAACTCATACTCTGTGGGAATCACTTCTCTTTCATTTGACCAGCTTGAGCTGCCTGAACGTTAGAACGATGTTCCTAAGAGCTTGCCTGATCCTCCCGATTTCGGGGGTCGGCCAGTGGCGGCCCGCATCGCCGCGCCGCAGTCGGTCACCTGCTCGGTGAGCACGGCGCCGATGAGGTCCGGCCGCTGTCTGGCGTAGTAGCGCTCGTGTCAGCCAGGTGCAGAACGCCATCATGTTCGCCGTTCAGTTCGACCGGTTCGGTTCTCCCGAAGTGCTCACCTTCGGGCCGTTCCCCGAGCCGCACACAGGTCCTGGCCAAGTACGCGGCCGGAGTGATCGACGAGGTCGGTACGGGAGTGACCGGGTCCGGGGCCGGCGACGAGGTCTTCGGCACGGTCGACGTCTCCCGGCTCGGCGGCGCGAGCGCGGAGTTCGCCGTCCTGACCTTCTGGAGCTCGAAGCCGCCGTCGATGTCCTGGGCGGAAGCCGGCGCCGCCGGCACGAGTGTCGAGACGGCCACCCGGGCGCTCGACGTGCTCGACGTGCGCGCGGGAACGACGCTCCTGATCGACGGCGCCGCAGGCGGTGTCGGAAGCGTCGCCGTCCAACTGGCGGTCGCCCGCGGCGCCCGTGTCATCGGCACGGCACGTCCGGAGAGCCAGGCGTTCCTCGCCGGCTTGGGCGCGATCCCCACCGCCTACGGGCCGGGGCTGGCCGAGCGCGTCCGCGCTCTCGGCGTGCGGGCCGATCTCGCGCTGGACGTCGCCGGCGCCGGCTCGCTGCCCGAGCTCATCGCACTGACCGGCGCGACGGCCTCGGTCCTCACGATCGCCGACTTCACCGCCCCCAAGCTGGGTGTACGGATCTCGCGCGGCGAACTCGGCGGCGAAGGACGCCACGGCCTCTGACTGAGCCCCTGGGCAGGCGCCGACCGGCCGCCGGGCCCTTGGAGGGAACCCGGCGGCCTTCTCAGCCGAGGCCTACACCGGGTCGAAGCGGAGCCGGAGCGTCACCGCCCGAGCCGCCAGCTCGTACTGCGGCAGCGTGCCGGGGCCGCACGCGGCGGTGCCCACGCCGTGCTGGGCGAGGTCCAGGTTGACGTGCACCCGATCCCCCGGCACCAGGTCCGGCAGGTGGGTGGCGCGGTCGAGGTCGGCGGTGCTCCAGCGGCGGGCGGTCAGCCCGAACACCGGGCCGCCCGTCACCCTGACACCGGGGCCGTCGCCCCCGGTGAGCTCCGCCCAGCGGACGTCGGCGCGCTGTCCGTTCTCCTGCGGGTACACGTACGGCGTCTGCAGCTCGTCGACGCTCGCGCTCCAGCGGCCGACCCTGGCGGCCATCCCGGTGTCCGGGTACGCCTCCCCCGGTCCTCGCCCGAACCAGGTGACCCGGTCGAACCGGCCCGGCAGGGACATGGCGACACCGAGCCGGGGGATCGGCTCGCTCCACTCGCCGTCGGGCTCGACGTCCACGACGAGCTCCAGCCCTTCGCCCACGGCGATCCACCGGTACGTGACCCGCATCCCGAGGTCGGTCGCCGCCGGTGCCACCCGGGTGCGCACGACCATCCCGTCCACCCCGTCCCCCGCCTCGACCGTGTCCACCCGATGGGTGAGCCGATCCAGGCCGAGCAGCCGCCAGCGGGCCTCCGCGCCGCTGTACCGGTCGTTGTCGATCGGCGCCCGCCAGAGCTCCAGGGCAGGCCCGTCGACCTCGACCCCGAACAACCGCACCAGCCGCCCACTGGCCGCGTCGAAAACCCCACCCCCGACCGCGACCTCCCCGACAGCGCCGTCCCGGTCCCGCACCACCCCAGACCCCGCGCCGACGCGGCGGGACGTTGTACGGGCATCCTCGGCGCGCTCGTACGGCGCCCCACCCGAGGACAGCACCCCACCCGAAGTCGGCGCCCCACCCGAGGACAGCCGCACCTGCCCCCAGGCCACCTCATGTCCCGCCGAGGCCCACGCCTCATCACGAGCCAGCACCGCCCGCACGGTCAGCCACCGCTCGCCGTCGCCCTCCGGCAGGTCGGGGAGCCTCACCTCACCCCCACCAGAAGCCACCTCCAACGGAAACCCGCCGACCTCCACCCCGTCCACCTCAACGACAGCGGAAAAGGCCAGGTGGGACAGATCGCGGAATCCGTACAAACTGGACACCACCACCGCCCCGTCCGGGAACCCGAAGCGGACCGGCTCGTACACCTTCTTGAGGTCCAGCAGCCCGGGCGACGGCGTCCGGTCGGGGAACACCAGCCCGTCGATGACGAAGTTCCCGTCGTGGACCGGCTCCCCGTAGTCCCCGCCGTAGGTGTACCCGAGGGACGGGTGGGCCAGCCCGTGGTCGATCCACTCCCAGATGAAGCCGCCCGCCAGCCGCGGATACCGCTCGAACAGCTCCTGATACTCCGCGAGCCCGCCGGGCCCGTTCCCCATCGCGTGGGCGTACTCGCACTGCAGGAACGGCATCCCCCGCCGCCGCGCGTCCAGCGCCGGATCGTCCAGCGGGTCCTCGACGCCCTTCCCGATGGCCTCCACCTCGGCGTGCGAGGCGTACATCCGCGAGTACACGTCCACGTCCGGGCACGACCAGTCGCCCTCGTAGTGGATGGGCCGCGACGGATCGCGCTCGCGGGTCCAGGCGGCCATGGCGGCGAGGTTGCGGCCCACGCCCGCCTCGTTGCCGAGGGACCACATGACGACGCTCGGGTGGTTCTTGTCGCGTTCGACCGTGCGGCGCATCCGGTCGAGGTACGCCTCCTCCCAGCGGGGGTCGTCGCTGGGGTTGTGCCGCCAGCCGACCTGGGTGAAGCCGTGCGTCTCCAGGTCGCACTCGTCGATCACCCACAGCCCGAGCTCGTCGCACAGGTGCAGGAAGTCGGGGTGCGGCGGGTAGTGGCTGGTCCGGACGGCGTTGACGTTGTGCCGCTTCATCAGCAGCACGTCCTCGCGCATCGTCGCGTACGGCACCGCGCGCCCGTACGCGGGGTGGAACTCGTGCCGGTTGACCCCCTTGAACAGCAGCGGCCGCCCGTTGGCGAGCAGCACCCCGTCCTCGATGCTGATCGTCCGGAACCCGATCCGCACCCGCACGCTCTCCTCGGGCGTGACGAACACGCCCTCGTACAGCCGGGGCGTCTCGGCGGTCCACGGCTCCACGTCGGCGGTGACCTCGACGCCGGGCTCCAGGCCGCTGATCCCGAGCTCGGGAACGCTGAGCAGGCCGTCGCCGTCGAAGCTGAGCGTGCCACGCCCGCCGGCGAAGCCCGCGTGCACGAACACGTCGGCGCTCGACCGGGTGAGCGTCACCTCCCGGAAGATGCCGGGCAGCCACCACATGTCCTGGTCCTCCAGGTAACTGGCGGCCGACCACTGGTGCACCCGAACGGCCAACACGTTGCGCCCCGGCTTCAGCCACGGTCCCGCGTCGAACTCGGCGGGCAGCCGGCTGCCGGTGGTGAACCCCAGGAGGTGCCCGTTCAGCCAGACCTTGGCGTACGACTCGACGCCTTCGAAACGCAGCCGGCCGCCGGTCCAGTCGTCCGGCAGGTCGAAGACGCGGCGGTGGTCTCCGGTCGGGTTCTCCGTGGGGACGTGCGGCGGGTCGATCGGGAAGGGGTAGGCGACGTTGGTGTAGGCGGGCGCGCCGTGCCCGTGCAGCGGCCAGTGCGCCGGCACGGGCAGCTCGGCCCAGGTGGAGTCGTCGTAGCCGGGCTCGGCGAAGTCCTCAGCGGCGCCGGCCGTGGGCGACAGGCGGAAGCGCCAGGTGCCGTTCAGGTCGAGGCTGGGGGCGTCGGAGCGCAGGGCCACCCGAGGGGCGAGGCGGCCGGAACCAGGGGTGAAGTCTTCGCATTCCATCGCCGCAAGAGCCTAGAGGTTCGGCAGGGTTTCGTCAGCAATGAGTTCCGTGCGTACTTCTGGCCGGTCCGCTTGCTCAGGGCCGTTCCTCGGACGCGGCGAGATAGCCCGCGAGCAGGCTCTCGGCGACGGCGGCCACGCTGGAGTCGTCGGGCAGGAAGTCGGGGCTGTGCAGCCCCGCCTCGGTGTCGACGCCGACGAACATCATCAGCGACGGCACCACCGCGCCGTACTGCGCGAAGTCGTCCCCGCCGCAGGAGCGCAGCTCCTCGCTGACCGTGTGCCCCTGCTCCCGCAGCAGCTCCCCGGTCCGTACGGCGAGCGCCGTGTCGTTGACGAGCACCGGCTCGCCCGGGAAGACCCGCACCTCGGCCTCGCAGCCGTGTGCGCCGGCCACCTCCCGCACCTGCTCGGCGAAGCGCGCGTGCAGCGCCTCCCGCCAGCTCCGCGACAGCGTCCGCAGGGTCCCCCTGGCCACCGCCTCGCCCGGGATGGCGTTGGGCGCGGTGCCCGCGTGCACCGTGCCGAACGTCACCACGGTCGGCACCATCGGGTCGGTCACCCGGCTGACGAGCTGCTGCGCGGCGACGATGACCTGCGCCATGGCGACCACCGGATCGCGGGCCAGGTGCGGGTAGGCGGCGTGCCCGTCCCTTCCCCTGATCGTCACCCGGAACTCGTCGGCGGAGGCGTTGACCGCGCCGGGCGTGCAGGCGATCACCCCGGCGTCCAGCACGGGCTGCACGTGCGCGCCGACCATGGCGTTCACCTGAAGGCGTTGGAGCGCGCCCGCCTCGACGATGTCCCTGGCCCCGGACGGGAAGCTCTCCTCGCGCGGCTGCAGCACCACGACCAGCGGCGCGACCCGGTCAGCGCCGTCCGCCACCGCTTCCAGGTCGCCGTGCCGCGTCCTGTGCGCCTCCAGGATGCACGCGACCCTGTCGACCGTGCGGGCGAGCGCCACCACGGCGGCCAGGTGGACGTCGTGGCCGCAGGCGTGCATGGCGCCGTTGGCGGCCGCCCACGATACGCCGGTGCGCTCGACCAGGGGCAGCGCGTCCAGCTCGCCGCGCACGCCCACGGCCGGGCCGCCGCCGCCCACCCGGAGCATGGCGCCGGTGCCGGCGACGTACTCGACGTGCCCGTCCGGGAGCGCTTCGAGCACGCGTTTGAGCGTCGGCCCCTCCTTGCCCGACAGTCTCGGCTGGGCGTGCAGCTCCCGCCTGAGCTCCTGGGCGGCGTGCAGCTCGGCGCGCAGCACCTCGCGCAGCAGGACGTCGCGGTGATGTGCGCCCGTCACGCGGGCACCCCCAGACCGTAGACGCGCCGCGCGTTGCCGCCGCCGACCATGGTGACCACCCGCACCGCCTGCTCCGACGACCACTCGCCGTCGGCGACGAAGCCGCCGAGCACGCGGGCCATCGCATGCCGCCACAGCACCGCCCCGAGGTGGTGCAGCTCGGCCGGCCCCCACGCGTCGGAGGAGAACAGCAGCTTGGCGAACGGCGCGACCTCCAGGCACTCGGCCACCAGCGCGTCACTCCTGGCGCCGGTGTGGTGCAGGGCCAGGCCGACGTCGAAATAGACGTGCGGGTACGCCTGCGCGAGGTAGCCGGCGTGCCGGTGGAACGGGTAGCAGTGCAGCAGCATCAGGGGCACGCCCGCCGGCTCGGCCAGCTCGATCAGGCCGCGCAGCAGCAGCGGGTCGGAGCGGCGCAGGTCCAGGTCGGGGTCGCCGTAGCCGATGTGGAACTGCAGCGGCAGCCCCCGCTCCAGCCCGGCCCAGATGAGGTGGCGCAGCAGCACCGGGTCGTTCAGGCGGGTGCCCCCGGCGGCCAGCCAGCGTCCGGCCGCCTCGGTCACCTCGGCGGGCTCGGGCGGCGCGGGGTCGAAGTCGAGGCCGTGCCGGTAGGCGACGATGGTCTTGAGCCCGCGCGCCGACCGGGTGCGCTCCCACAGCACCTCGGCGAAGCGCGTGGCGAACCCGGCGGCCGTCACGCCCGTGGCGGCGACCTGCTCGGCGACGGCCTCCAGGCGCACGACCTCCTCCACCGGGACACCGGTGACGTCGGCCATCGCGGACGGGCCGAGGATCTCCTCGGCCCGGTGGCCGGTCTCGATCAGATAGTGGCCGACGCCCGAGGCGGTGAGCAGCCGCCGGTTCACCTCGTCGGCGCCGAGCCTGGCACGGCGGGCCAGATAGGCCTCGGGCGAGGTGTGCGGTTCGAGGCCGAGCACGGGCGCGCAGTGGCGGAGGATGGCGTAGCCCAGCTGGGAGTCGAACTGCGTCATCCACTCCGGCACCGGCCGGTCCGACTCGGTGATCAGCTGCTCGAACTCGACCCGCGACAGGTCGTGGCCGCTGACGCCGTGCGCGTGGTGATCGACCAACGGCAGGTCTTCGATGATCCGGTGCAGGCCGGGAGGGACGGTGAGGTCAGCGGCCATGTGCGCCCGCCCGGTCCTTGATCTCGTCGGTCATACAGCAACGTCCTACCCTCGGTGGCGAAAACCAGACCGTGCCCGCCACCGAGGCGGACGAACGTGAGGGACGGGCACGAAAGCCGCGCCCGTCCCTCCGCTGTCAGGCCGCCGCTCTGGCCGTGAGGGCGACGCCGGCCTGCCTGGTCTCGCCGCTGACCGTCACCGCCACGGTGACGTTCCCGCTGCGCAGGGCCGTCAGCGTGCCGCCGGCGGGGTCGAGCACGGCGATGTGCCACGGCTTGGCCGTGGACCGGGGACCGACGTGCAGGTTGGGCGAGCCCGACCAGCGCGCCGACACCGGATGGGCCACGGGGACCACCCGCGTGCCCTGCCGGACGGTGGCGCTCACCCGCGCCGGGGCGCCGATCGCGACCGTGGCGGGCGCGGTCAGTGTGAGGTCGTCCACGTGCGGGCGGACCTGGGCGCCGATCCAGGTGGGCGCGTCGACGAACCAGTTCCGCCGCACGTGCGCGGCCTCCTGGTCCGTCACGGGGTCCACGCCCCACAGGGACCAGCCGGTGAAGCCGCCGTCGTCGGGCGCGGTGGCGGGGTTCTTGCCGGAGTTGCCGTTGATGAAGTACGGCACCGCGTCCACGCGGGCGGCGTCGAACGTGCCGACGTGCGCGCCGATGTAGGCGGCGCCCTTGCCGGTCTCCCGCTGGAAGTCCGCCAGCCAGCCCTCGACCAGCGCGGCCTCCTTACGGTCGCCTAGCTGGCTGGCCTTGCCGGGCGTCGGGTCGCGCGGCGGCACGTGGAACAGCACCGCGACCGAGCCGACCGAGCGGTCCTCGGCCGCCTTGTCCAGCTGCGCGCGCAGCAGCGCGATCTGCTCGAACCCGCCGCCTCGCAGGTTGAGCCTGGAGGTGTCGAGCGTGATGAACCGGGTGCCCTTGTGGTCGAAGCTCCGGTACGTGTCGCCGAAGGCGGCCTTGAAGTTGTCGATCTTGCCGCCCATCACCTCATGGTTACCCGGGATGTAGTGATATTTCAGCTCACCGCCGAGTTCCTCGTCGAGGATCTTCTTCGCCAGCGCGAAGTCCTCCGGCGACGCCTCGTCCACCAGGTCACCGTTGATCAGCAGGAAGTCCGGCTCTGCCGCCTTGATCTCCCGCAGGGTGCGGCGGGCGTTGCGCACGATGTCGCTGTCGGGGTCGCGGGCCACGAACTGGGCGTCGGACATCACCGCGAACCGCCACGGCATGTCCGCCACCTGGGGCCTGACCACCGGGTCGGCCACCTTGACCGGCTGCGGCGTCTCGACCGACGGGGACACCTTGGCGACCAGCCCGTCGATCAGGATCTCGTTGGTGTAGCTCGCGTCGGCCTTGGTCTCCGCCACGTAGAAGCGCCGCAGCTTGAGCGGGTAACTGACACCCGCCGGCACCGTGAACTCGACGTACTTCCAGCCGGTCCACGTCAGGTACGGCCCGCGCAGGACCTGCGACTGCCCGGTGGCGTCGTAGAACTCCAGGCTGGGCCACTCCCCCTTGCCGGTGGAGTGGATCCACATCCCGAACGCCTGCGGCTGCCCCTCCACCACGATCTGCTGCGGCGGGCTCGCGTAGGCGGCGCGGGTGGCCGTGGACCGGGTGAAGTCGTAGGCGAGCTTGAGCCCGCCGCCGTCCCGTCCCGGCGCGGCCGACAGCGAGCCGATGGCGCGCGCGGCGGCGAAGGTCCACGAGGCGGCGTCGTCGAAGCCGGCGACGGGCCGGTCCTCGAAGCCGACCGTGACGGGCACGGCCGTGCTCAGCTTGCCGACCTTGGCGGTGATGAGCCCGGACCCGGTGTCCCGCTTGGCCTTGACGGTGAAGTGGCCCTGCTCGGCCGGGGCCACCTCGAACAGGTCGCGGTCGTAGTCGAGGGTGAGATCGTCCGGCTCGATGGGCGCGGAGTTGCCGTTGCGGTCGTAACCCACGACGCCGAAGGCGGCCGTGCCGTCGGCGCCGGGCAGGCCGACGCGGTCGGCGGTGGCGCCGAGCCGCTGCAGCGGCTGCAGCACGGTCAGCTCCATGCTGCCCTTGGCCCTGCCCTTGGAGGCGGTGACCTCCGCCGTGCCGGGCACCAGGGCGTGGAACTTCCCGTCGCGGATGACGCCGTGCACGGCCGGGGTCGAGCGCCAGCGGGGTGTCCCGCTCGCCGGTCCGTACGTTTCGTCGTATCCGGCGGCGGTGAGCCGGCGGGTGAGCCCGGGGAAGACGCGGTCGGGACGCCCGCCACCGACCGGGGCGGCGCCGGGCGCCTTGGCCGGGTCGCTGGCGGTCTCCAGCCAGAAGCCCTTGAGCGTGCCGCTGCCCTCGGGCGCGTAGAGCGCGAGGCCGTTGGGGACATGCCGCTCGCCGCCGTCGGACGGGCTGTTCTCCACCTGGGCGTCGGCCTGGCCGGGCTCGCGGGCGAGCATGGTGGAGGAGCCGCCGCCGTCGAGGTTGAGGGCGTTGGCGGCGCCCAGCTCGATCATCATGGCGGCGAGCTGGTCGAGGGTGACGCCGCGGCTGTCGGCCTGACGGCCGTCCACGGTGAGCAGGTACATCTTCGTGCCGTCGGCGGAGAAGCCGACGGCGGTGCGCGGGTGCGCGGCCTGGTCGGTGGAGTGCTGCGCTTGGCCGTCCTTGACCAGCACGTAGTTGCCGCCGACCGCGGCCTTGACCTGGCTGCCGTCGGAGGCCTTCGGCTGGTACGCGACCTCGACCGCGTCGCCCGGCCGGAGCGCGGCCAGGGCGGTCGCCCCGGCGTCGCGGCCGAGCAGGATCGTGGTCCCGGCCGGGATCGGTCCGCCGCCGGCCGCCTGCCGCACGGCGGCGACCTTCCCGTCGACGAGCTCGACCTCGGTGACGGCGGTCGCGCCCTCGACGGCGCGGGCCCTGGTGTAGGAGCCCCACAGCGGGGTGAACAGCCCGACGCCGTCCTTCTGCACGATCTGGTTGAACTGGGTCAGCTTGACGGGCGAGCCGCCGTCCGGGGTGGCGGTGCCCTCGAAGTACATCTTCAGCACCCGGCCGACGCCGTCACCGGTGATCGCGACCGCGTTCTCGTGGCCGGCGACGGGTGACTGGACGAGGCTGCCGTTCTGGACGCCGACGCCCTGGGCGGCGCCGGAGTTGTTGATGTCGAAGAAGTCGCCGTTGACGGCCGCGACGGCACGCGAGCGTCTGGCGGGCCCGGACAGGGGCTCGGTCTTGGACACCTCACCGGAGAAGACGTAGTCGGCGCGGGCGCCGCCGCCGAGGTCGGCGGTGAGGGCGTCGGCCCTCAGCCAGCCGAGCGCGTCGAACCGGTCGAACGAGGTCAGGGAGATGCCCGGGGCGACCGGCCTGGTCTTCTTGACCGTGTCCAGGCCGTCGCCGGGCTCGGCCGCGGTGAGCATCACCGAGGGGGGCGGGTAGGACGACGCCTTGGGCGCGTCCTCGGCGGGGGGTGGGGGATCGGCCTGCGCGGGGGCTGCGGTCAGGGACATGGGCCCTAACACGAGCGCAGCGGCGGCCAGTAAACGGAGGGTCTGCACGACCGAACTCAATCGCCCATGGATATAAGTTTCAAGGCTTGAGCGTGAACTAAAAGATAATTTCAGCCCCCGTACGCGAGCCGCCCCGCCCTACTCCCCGCCTATGCCTTGCCCGCCACCACTCCGGCGTGCCCGTCGCTCTCGTTCGCGGCGTCGTCCGCCACGTCTCCGGCCACCGGCGCCTCCTCCGGCGCGGAGTTGATCCCGGCGTAGAGGACCAGCGGCACCGCCAGCGCCACCACCATGGACAGCACGGCGGTGCCCGAGTCGTTGACCAGCATGCCGACCACACCGCTGACCAGCGCGCCGATCAACCCGGCCCGCAGCATGGGGGCCCGGGCGAACGCCAGCGGCACCACCCCGGCGCTGATCTTGCCGGGCCGCATGATCGCGAAGATCAGGAACGCCAGGCCGGCGATCACGATCGGCATGAGGTTCGGCGAGAGCATCGTGCTGAGCATCGCGCCCAGCTTGCGGAAGATCATCGGCAGGAAGGTCCCGTCGATCACCTGACCGACGAACCGGCCCAGATGCGTCTGCTGGGCCAGCGGCCGCTGGAAGTCGAGCACCGCGATCACCGACACGGCCAGCCCGCCCAGCGCGCAGAACCCGACGAACTTCACCACCGACACCCGCTGACCGGCCACCAGCAGCGCCGTCACCGCGATGCCCGGCACGAACGCGATCACCCCGCCGAAGTCGCTGCCGATCCCCGGCCAGCCCGCCAGCAGCATCGCGGCCACGCCGAGCCCGGCCACCAGGCCGACCGCCACCCGCCGGCGCCCGACGCGGACCAGATGGTCGGCGGCCACGGCGGTCGTCATCAGCACCGCGGTGGCCAGCAGCGCGAACGGGATGTTGGCCAGCCCGTAGTAGCGCCCGCCCACCACGGCGGTGTAGCCCATGAGGCTGTTGAACTGCAGCGTCGTCCCCGTCAGCAGGTCGGCGACGAGCACCGCCCCGGTGATCGCCGCCACCACCGCGGGCGGCCCGAGCGCGCTGCGCCGCCACGGACCCGCCACGGCCACGCCCATGATCACCACGGCGATGGCGATCACCCCGCCGACCAGCAGCGCCACCGGCTGGTCACCGCGCACCCACGGCAGCAGGTTGACCAGGTAGGTCGACACCGGGATCGAGGCGATGCCGAGCGCCGCCACCCCGACCGCGGTGGCCTTCCTGCGCCGGGACAGCACGTAGTAGGCGATCGAGTAGAAGGCCACCTGCGTGATCGCGAACCCGGTGAAGAACAGGCCGGTCGTGCTGCGCACGCTGGTGCCCATCAGGTCCGCGTCGCGCAGCTCGGCCACCGCCTCCTCCAGGGTGGCTCGCTCCCCCGCCTCCCACGGCAGGCCGATGATCGTGGACGGGATCGCGATGCCCGCCGCGGACAGCACGGTGGGCGTGATGTCGGTGAGGATGACGATGTCGTCACGCCGGGTGGATCGGGTGCCGAGGTAGGCGCCCGTCGCCTCCGCGCGCTTCCACATCGCCACCCGCAGGTGCGGCACCGACCCGTGGTCGCCGGTCCCGGCCAGCACCACCTGGGTGTCGGCGGGCAGCTTGGCCAGCACCGCGCCCACCTCGGCGTCGGCGGCGCGCACCGCCTCCCGGCGCGCGTCGGCCGGCAGCACCTCCGGCTCCTTGGCCAGCTTGCCGTCCACGAGGTACGGAGTGATCAGCTCGTCGACGTCCACGGCCAGCACCTGGCAGCGCGTCCAGTCGGTCAGCGCGGCCGGCTCCTCGGCGTAAACGTCCACCTTGCCGTCGCGGTCGGCCAGGGCGAGCGCGGCGCCTCTGCCGACGGCCGTGGTGCACTGGCCCGCGGCGTGCACGGCGGAGCCGAGCGTGCCCACGTAGCCGCCGTCACGCTTGGCGAGCAGGTCGGCGAAGCCGGGCACCGTCGCGCCCTCGCCCAGCTTCTCGGGGACGGGCGGCAGGCCGCAGGTCTGGCCGTAGGCGGAGCGGATGCCCGCCGAGACGGTCATCCAGCCGTCGAACGGGCAGGCCACGGTGCCGAGGGTCTTCACCGAGACCGAGCCGAGGTCGCTCTGCCCGGCCAGCCGCCACAGGTTGGGGGTGAGCCTCGGGTCGACGTCGTCCCAGTGCAGGCCGGGCACCCCCACGAACGCCACCCGGCCGGGGGCGGCGCTCTCGGAGACCTCCGACGTGCCGGCGGCCGGGGGGCTGTCGGCGAGCGTCGCCGCCGCCGCGGCGCCCGCGGGCACCGCCCACCACAACGCCGACGCGACCAGCAGGAACAGCGCCCACCTCACCGTTGGCCCCCATACGGAGAAGGAGCCCGCGTGTCGGAGATGACCCCGCCCGACCGCGGCGCTCATGTCAGGAAACGTGGGCAACCTAGCACGAGCCGGCCCCTGTTGACTTCCCCGCGCAGATGCCCGAACCGGATGGATTAGGGGGCCGATGCCCGATCACCTGGCCGGAGGCGACCCGCATGGTCCCGGCTGCGGGCCGGCCGTCACCACAGGGCTCCGATCACCACGCCGGCCACGAGCATCGCCACCACGGCGTAGCGGAACACCGCCATCCGTGTCCGAGAGCTCCTCATGAGGGTGGCCCCTCAGGCCTCGGGGCCGAGGCCGGCGCGTTCTTCCAGGAGGGCGATGCGCTGGAGGAGAGGCTGGAGCTGGTCGCGCACCGTGGTGGCCAGCAACTGGGCCACGTCCGCCGGTTGCGCCGCCTGCTGCGCCTGCCCGCGCAGGTGGACGTACCCCGCCAGGGCCGCGACGACGGCGCGTCTCGCCAGCCGGGGGTCGGCGCCCAGCCCGCGCAGGACCTGTCCGGCGGTCCCGTCGGGCTCGGCGACGAGGCCGAGCAGGAGGTGCTCGCAGCCGACGTAGTTGTGACCGAGCGAGGTCGACTCCGTGACGGCGAACTCCAGCGCGTTGGCCGCCGTCCCGCTGAAGCGCCGCGCCTGCCCGGCCTCGCCGGGGGCCGCGGGCGTCCGCTGCGCGAGGTCGCGTCGTACCTGGTCGAGCTCGATGTCCATGGCGCGCAGCACGTGCAGGGCGAGGTTGCCGCCCTCGTCGAGCATGCCGGCCAGCAGGTGCCCGGTGCCGACGGCCGCGGCGCCGTCCGCGCCGGCCCGGTCGGCGGCGAGTTTGAGCACCGTACGCGTCCTGTCCGTCAGGTGGACCAGCGCCCCGGTGGGCACCTCGAGGTCGAGATCGGTCAGCACGGTCTCCCTGATGGCGGTCACCCTGCGCACCGCCTGCTCCAGAGCCCGCTGGCAGACGGCCGACACCGGCACGCCCGCCTCCTTGACCGCCTCCGCCAGCTCGTCCGGCAGATACACGTTGATCTTCGGCATCGCACACCTCCACCATTGAGTACCCCCACTATAACCCCTAAGGGGTTATGCACAACTGGCGGAAAAGACATCCGATCACTGGTATTGACGCGCACGACAGCGCAGACTGGAAAGACGGCGATCCCGCGAACCAGTGGAGCACCCGTGGACAACCACCTTGATCACATGCCGGTTCTCTCTCGTGGCAAGCACCGCAACCCGAAACGTGGCGCCTGCTTCATGGAGCTCGCGTCCTACCTGGCCGGAGAGCGGTGGAGCGACCACCCGGCCTGCACCCACCCGTTGCTGGCCGCTCTCGCCCGCCTGGTCAACGACAACACCGCGGACGAGAACCGGAGCCGGCTCATCGGGCTCGTCCCGTCCATCATCGGCCTGTCCAGCGACGACCTGCGGGTCGACGCCCGGCTCGCGTTGCGCTGCTCGACCACGGCGCTGCCGGTGGCCGCCGCCGAGCGTCAGCTCGCCCTGGCGGTGTCCATCCTGGCGGCCGAGGAGATGCTGGCCCGGCTCGACGGCCTGCCGCCAGGGCAGCTGAGCGCGCGGAGCCAGGAGGCGATGGACCAGGTCCCGCAGGCGGCGGCCCAGGCACGCAGGTTCAGCCGGGCGGCGCGGATCACCGAGAAGGGCTTCCGCCGCTACGCCGCGCCCAACGCGGTGCAGCTGTCGGTGGTGGGCATCGTCCAGGCGTGCATCCCCGATCCGGACACGCTGCTGCGCGAGCTGCTGACCGCCGCGATCGCCGACTGCCGGCAGCTGATCCGCGGCCCGGCCGCCACGGTCGCGCCCGCCCCGGCGTTCGCGAAGCCAGGGGGCTGACCTTCCTCGACGCGCGGTTCACGTACAGGATCTGTCAGGATCCGTCTGCGGGAGTCGTGCGCCGGGTTCGGCGGACGCGGACACCCGCAGCTCCCGTACGCCGCCCCCGCGAGAGGAAGCCGACATGTCCGAGACAGAGCGGGCCGAAGAGGTCCGCCTGGCCGTCTACGGCGGATTCGCCCGCATCGGCCGCGCACCGGGCGCGGCCGAGCTCGCGGCCCGCACCGGGTTCGACAACCGGGAGGTACGGCAGGCGCTGGAGCTCCTGCACCGGACCCGCGCCCTGGTGATCGACACCGCCACCGGTGACATCGTCATGGCGCACCCCTTCTCCTCGGTGCCGCTCGGGTTCTCCGTCATGGGCTCGCGGACCCTGTGGTGGGGCGGCTGCGCGTGGGACTCCTTCGCGATCCCGCACCTGCTCCGGGACGAGCCGGACGTGCTGGTGGCCACCCGCTGCCCGGCCTGTGACGCGCCGCACGCCTGGGTCGCCCGCCGCGATACCCCTCCCCCGGGCGATCAGGTCGCCCACTTTCTCGTCCCCGTCACGCACATGTGGGACGACGTCGTGCGCACCTGCGGGCACCAGCGCCTGTTCTGCTCCACCGGCTGCGTCGACGCCTGGCTGAAGCGCACCGGGCGCGAGCGCGGTTACGTGATGGACCTGCCCACGCTGTGGCGGCTGGCGCGCGGTTGGTACGACGGGCGTCTGGAGCGGGGCCATGTCCGCCGCGATCCCTCGTCGGCGGCCGCCCACTTCGCCGCCGCGGGTCTGCGCGGCCCCTTCTGGGGACTGCCTTCAGACTAGCGTTTTTTCGACACCACATTCGAGATCATGCCTGGCCGGGCGGTGGATCCGCACGTCAGGCAAGCCTCTCCTTCGTTGCGGATCATTGGCATTTATGTCTAAATGTCGGACGAATAGCTGTTGTGAGGAGGGGTTTTCATGACCATCGAGCTTGAGCGGACACACTCGCCGGAGAAGCATCACAGCCATCGGGACGTGACCGGCGGCTGGCTGCGGCCGGCGGTGTTCGGGGCGATGGACGGACTCGTCTCCAACTTCGCGCTGATCGCTGGAGTGGTGGGGGCCGCGGGGGCCGGGCGGGGAGCCGTCCTGGCCGGATTCGCCGGCTTGGCGGCGGGGGCCTGCTCGATGGCGGCGGGCGAGTACACCTCGGTGAAGTCGCAGACCGAGCTGATGCGCGCCGAGATCGCCGTCGAACGCGGCGAGCTGGCCCGCAACCCCGAGGGCGAGCAGGCCGAGCTCGCCGCTCTCTACCGCGCCCGCGGCCTCGAAGCCGACCTGGCGGAGAAGGTCGCGGCGGGCCTGTCGGCCGACCCCGAGCAGGCGCTGCGGGTGCACGTACGCGAAGAGCTCGGCGTGGACCTGGACGACCTGCCGTCCCCGCTGCAGGCCGCCGCGGCGTCGTTCTGCGCGTTCGCGGCGGGGGCGCTGGTGCCGCTGGTGCCGTTCCTGTTCGGGGCGTCCGGGCTGGTGGCGGCGGTGGTGCTGAGCGTGGTGGGCCTGTTCGTCTTCGGGGCGATGGTGGCCGGCATGACCGCCCGCCCCTGGTGGCTGGGCGGGCTGCGGCAGCTCGCGCTCGGCGTGGGCGCGGCCACGGTGACCTTCGGCCTCGGCCACCTCCTGGGCGTCACAGTGTCCTGACCCCGGCTGTTGTCCTGACCTCGGCTGTCCTGACCCCTGCTGTCCTGACCCCGGTTGTTGTCCTGACCCCTGCCTCGGGCTCAGCGCCTCTCCGCTCCTGCGGGCGCGAACCCGAGGCAGACTCAGGGGCGGCCGGAGGCGGCCAGGTTCACGCCCAGCGCCACCAGGGCGACGCCGGTGAGCCCGTCGACGACGCGGCGGACGGCACGCTTGGCGAACACCGCGCGCAACGCGCCCACCACGTTGGCCACGGTCAGGAACCACACCACGGTCCCCGCCAGCGCGATCAGCGAGAGCACCAGCGTGTCCGCCAACGCCGCCTCCGGCGTCACGAACTGCGGCACCAGCGCCACGAAGAACAGCGCGGCCTTGGGGTTGAGCACGTTGGTCAGAAGCCCCTCGGCGAACGCCGCCCACGGACTCCTCCCCCCGGGGTCCGCCACGTCCAACCGCAGCCCCCCGTCACCGCGCAAGGCCGAGCGCAACGCCTTACCCCCCAAGTAGAGCAGATAGACAGCACCCACGATCTTCACCACGGTGAACGCCACCGCCGAGGCGGCCAGCAACGCCGCGACCCCGGTCGCCGCCGCCACCACCCAGGCGAACACCCCGACCGAGATCCCCACCGCCGCCACCATCCCGTGCGCCCGCCCAGAAGTGGCGGACCGCCGCACGACCACGGCGAAGTCAGGCCCAGGCGACATCGCCCCAAGCAACACAACGCCCCCGAAGGCCACAACCTGTGCCAAAGAACTCATCCCTCAACCCTAGGCCCCACCCAAGCTGGGGTGGGTCAGCGCTTGTGGCGGCTGCGCTTGAAGATGGAGCGCAGGGTTAGGAGCAGGACTATGCCGACGATCTGGCCGCCGAGGACGATGCGGTTGACGTCGACGGCAGGGTGCCAGCGGACGTCGCCGTCCTTGACGACGAACACCCCGGCGGGCGTCGCGCCGACACCGTAGCCGCCTCCTCCGCCGCTGCCCGTCTCCCCCGCAGGCTTGCGCCCCTCGCCGCTGCCCCCGCCGCCGCCGTGGGCGACCCTGGCGACAGGGATCACCAGGATGTCCCCATGCTGTACGGGATCGCCGAAGACGCGCTTGACCGTGGCGGAATCCTTGGCCTGCTCGACCAGTTCCTTGATGTCCATTCCCCCATGGTCACCCGGCGGCGGCCATCCGGCGAGTCCGGGTGACGCCACACAGGACCGGTTCCTCGGGTCAGAGCCGCCGGCACCGGGCCTGATGACCGGCGGACGCGAACCAGCTGTACGTCAGCGTCGACGACCGGCTCGGCCATGAACCGCGCATGGGCACCCCCGAGCTGACCGACACCGAACTGCTCACCCTGACCATGGCTGCTCAGGCCCTGCGCCCTCCCCTAGCCGCCCGGCTCAAGCACTGTGGGAGGTAAGGGATCCCGAACCAGCCGACCGACCAGAGCGGCCGGTCACCCGCTGTCGAAGTCGTCGGCGGTGAGCCCGTCGGCGTGTCCTTCCGGCCATTGGACGAGCTCGATCAGATAGCCGTCGGGGTCGCGCACCATGGTGACCAGCGGATCATCGGGATCGGCGGTCGGCCGCGCCGGATCGGCCTGGATGCCGTGGGCTGCCAGGGTGGCGATGGTGGCGTACAGGTCGTCCGCCCTGATGGCGAGGTGGTTGAGGCCACCGGTCTCGGTGACGGGCCGGGCGGGGTCGTGCACGAGCTCGATGGTGACGAACGGGTCGTCCGGCAGCCGGAGCATGGTCAGGCTGCCGAACGGGGTGTCGGGCACGGTTCCGACGACGGTGTAGCCGAGTGCCTGGTAGAAGGCCCGAGAGCGATCCAGGTCGGTGACGCGGATTCCGACGAGCAAGGTGCGCACGGTCATCTCCCTGACGGCCTGACGGCCTGATGTCCTGCGAGTCCATGTCCATGATCAGTCTTCGACGTAGTGGAGCAGCCACTCCGGACGGGTCGCCGAGCGTGACGTCGGCGGTCGCCGCGGGCCCGCGTGCCTACTGGACCACGGACCCGGCTCCATCGGCGACGAACGAACATGAACGGCGCGGTGTCCGCTCACGGTCCGTCGGCCCCCGGGGTCAGGGGCGCCTGCCGCGTAGCTCGCGGTAGTGGCGGACGAGGTGCTCGGTGGACGGGTCGGGGAAGGTCGTCGGCGACTCCTGGGAGGTGAGCGCGGGTGCCAGGTCCATCGCCATCTTCTTGCCGAGCTCGACCCCCCACTGGTCGAAGGAGTCGACGCCCCAGATCGTCCCCTCGACGAACACGATGTGCTCGTACAGCGCCACCAGCTGGCCGAGGGTGGAGGGGGTCAGCTTGGGGGCGAGGATGGTGGAGGTGGGCCGGTTTCCGGGCATCACCTTGTGCGGCACCACGTCGGCGGGCGTGCCCTCGGCGGCGATCTCCTCGGCCGTCTTGCCGAACGCCAGCGCCGAGGTCTGCGCGAGCATGTTGGCCATCAGCAGGTCGTGCATGCCCTCGCGGTCCTCGTACGGCTCGGCGAAGCCGATGAAGTCGGCCGGCACCAGGCGGGTGCCCTGGTGCAGGAGCTGGTAGAAGGCGTGCTGGCCGTTGGTGCCCGGCTCGCCCCAGTAGATGGCGCCGGTGTCGACGGTGACGGGGGTGCCGTCGGCGCGCACGGACTTGCCGTTGGACTCCATGGTGAGCTGCTGGAGGTAGGCGGGGAAGCGGTGCAGGCGCTGGCTGTAGGGCAGGACGGCGCGGGTCTGGGCGTCGAAGAAGTCGGTGTACCAGATGCCGAGCAGGCCGAGCAGCACCGGCATGTTGGCCTCGAAGGGCGCGGTGCGGAAGTGCTGGTCCATGGTGTGGAAGCCGGCCAGCATCTCGCGGAACCGAACCGGCCCGATGGCGATCATCAGGGAGAGCCCGATCGCGCCGTCGTAGGAGTAGCGGCCGCCGACCCAGTCCCAGAAGCCGAACATGTTGTCGGTGTCGATGCCGAACTCGGCGACCTTGGCGGCGTTGGTGGACACGGCCACGAAGTGCTTGGCGACGGCGTCCTCGCCGAGCGCGCCGGTCAGCCACTGGCGGGCGACCTTGGCGTTGGTGAGGGTCTCCAGAGTGGTGAAGGTCTTGGAGCTGACCACGATCAGCGTGGTCGCCGGGTCGAGGTCGGCGAGGCTGCCGGTGATGTCGGCGGGGTCGATGTTGGAGACGAATCTGGCCTGGATCCCGGCGTCGGCGTAGTCGCGCAGCGCCTCGTAGGCCATGGCGGGGCCGAGGTCGGAGCCGCCGATGCCGATGTTGACGACGGTGGAGATCGGCTGTCCGGTGGCGCCCTGCCACTCCTTCGAGCGGACCCGGTCGGCGAAGGCGCTCATCTTGTCGAGGACGGCGTGCACGTCGCGGCTCACGTCCTGCCCGTCGACGACGAGGCCGGCGTCGGCGGGGGCGCGCAGCGCGGTGTGCAGCACCGCGCGGTCCTCGCTGACGTTGATGTGCTCCCCGGTGTACATCGCCTCGATGCGGTCGCGCAGCCCGGCGCGCTCGGCGAGGGCCACGAGCAGGCCGATGGTCTCGCCGGTGGCGCGGTGTTTGGCGTAGTCGAGGTAGAGGTCGCCGGCGGTGACCGTCATCCGGGCGGCCCGCTCCGGGTCCTCCGCGAACAGCTCCCGCAGGTGTCTGCCCGCCAGCTCACCGTGGTGCTTGCCGAGCGCCGCCCACTCCTGGCTCTGGGTGATGTCGCTGCTCACGTTTCCTCCTCGCGCCGTCAAACTGCGATCCATGGTCCCGTAACCTCGTACCCGGCATGCCTGATTCCGCGCATGGCGGAGCGGCGTGTCCGCCGGGGCGCGCGGTCAGTGGGACTCGCGGCCGGGCGCGTCTCCGCTGGACCCGATGAGGAAGTCGAGGTCGGCACCCCGGTCGGCCTGTGTGACATGGTCGATGTAGAGGCGCTGCCAGCCGCGGACGGGCTCGGCGTGGCCCTCCATCGCGGGCTTCCTGGCGGCGAACTCGGCCTCCGGCACGTCGACGTCGAGCCGTCTGGCCGCCACGTCGAGCACGATCTGGTCGCCGGTGCGCACCCTGGCGAGCGGCCCGCCCGCCGCGGCCTCGGGCGAGGTGTGCAGCACGACCGTGCCGTAGGCGGTGCCGCTCATCCGCGCGTCGCTGATCCGTACCATGTCGCGCACGCCCTTGGCCAGCAGCTTGGCGGGCAGCGGCAGGTTGCCGACCTCCGGCATGCCGGGATAGCCCTTGGGGCCGCAGCCGCGCAGGACGAGCACCGAGGTCTCGTCGACGTCGAGGTCCGGGGAGTCGAGCCGGGCGTAGACGTCCTCGACGCTGTCGAAGACGACGGCCCTGCCACGGTGGCGCAGCAGCTCGGGCGAGGCGGCGGCGGGCTTGATGACCGCGCCGTTGGGGGCGAGGTTGCCGCGCAGTACGGCGATGCCCGCGTCGGGCAGCAGCGGGTCGGCGCGGCGCCTGATGACGCTCTCGTCCCAGATGTCCGCCTCGGCGAGGTAGTCGACGAGGGGGCGGCCGGTGACGGTCACCGCCGTCGGGTCGAGCAGGTCGGCGATCTCCTTGAACACGGCGAGCAGCCCGCCCGCCCGGAACATGTCGTCCATCAGGTGCCGTCCGGCCGGCAGGAGGTCGACCAGGAGCGGCACGCCGGATCCGGTGCGGTCGAAGTCGTCCAGGTCGAGCTCGACGCCGAGGCGGCCGGCGATGGCCAGCAGGTGGATGACGGCGTTGGTGGAGCCGCCGGTCGCGGCCAGGGTGACGATGGCGTTGAGGAAGGAGCCGCGGGTCATCACCTGGCTCGGGCGGCGTCCCTCGCGCACCATCTCGACGGCGAGGCGGCCGGTCTCGTGGGAGCGTTCGAGCAGCCTGCTGTCGGGGGCCGGGGTGCCGGACGTGCCGGGCAGGGTCATGCCGAGGGCCTCGGCCATGCAGGCCATGGTGGAGGCGGTGCCCATCGTGTTGCAGTGGCCGCGGCTGCGGATCATCGCGGACTCGGAGTCGAGGAACGCCTCGCGGGAGAGCGTGCCGGCGCGTACCTCCTCGCTGAGCCGCCACACGTCGGTGCCGCAGCCGAGCGGGGTGCCGCGGAAGGTGCCGGTCAGCATCGGGCCGCCGGGCATCACCACGGCGGGCAGGTCCACGGAGGCGGCGGCCATGAGCAGCGACGGGATGGTCTTGTCGCAGCCGCCGAGCAGCACCACGCCGTCGATCGGGTTGGCGCGCAGCATCTCTTCGGTGGCCATGGCGGCGAGGTTGCGCCAGAGCATGGCGGTCGGCCTGACGTTCGTCTCGCCGAGGGACACCACCGGCAGATTGAGCGGGATGCCGCCGGCGGCCCAGATGCCCTGCTCGACGCTCTTTCCCACCTCGTTCAGGTGGGAGTTGCAGGGGGTCAGGTCGGAGGCGGTGTTGGCGATCGCGATGTGCGGCCGCTCACCGTCGAACGCCTCGCGAGGCAGGCCGCGCCGCATCCAGGCACGGTGCATGTAGGAGTTTCTGTCGTCGCCGGAATACCAAATCGAGCTGCGCAGGGCCATAGCCGCACCTTAACCAGCCGGGCGGGCCGGGCGGTAGCCGCCCCCGGTCTGCGGACCGACGCCGCGGAACCCACCAGGTCTATCCGGGCGTCGAGCGGGGAGGTGCACATCATGGAACATATCGACGCCTACTGGCGTGCGGCCAATTATCTGTCCGTAGGCCAGATCTACCTGCTGGACAACCCGCTGCTGACCGAGCCGCTGCGGCCGGAGCACATCAAGCCGCGCCTGCTGGGGCACTGGGGCACCACCCCTGGCCTGAACTTCTGCTTCGCCCACCTCAACCGGGTCATCCGTGAGCGCGACCAGGACATGATCTACATCGCCGGTCCGGGGCACGGCGGCCCGGCGGCGGTGGCGCACTCCTGGCTGGAGGGCTCCTACAGCGAGCGCTACCCCGACGTCAGCCAGGACGAGCCGGGCATGCGGCGGCTGTTCCGGCAGTTCTCCTTTCCCGGCGGCATCCCCAGCCATGTCGCACCCGAGACGCCCGGCTCCATCCATGAGGGCGGCGAGCTCGGTTACGCCCTGGCCCACGCCTACGGCGCCGCCTTCGACAACCCCGACCTGGTGGTGTCGTGCGTGATCGGCGACGGCGAGGCGGAGACGGGCCCGCTGGCGGCGAGCTGGCACTCCAACAAGCTGCTCGATCGCGAACGTGACGGGGTGGTGCTGCCGATCCTGGCGCTGAACGGCTACAAGATCGCCAATCCGACCGTCCTGGCGCGCATCCCCGAGGCGGACCTGTTCAAGCTCCTGGAGGGGTACGGTTACCGGCCGCACCTGGTGGGGCCCGACCACGCGGAGATGGCGGGCACCCTGGACGAGGTGTTCGGCGAGATAGCCGCCTACCGAGCCGGTGACGACGCCCGCCTGCCCATGATCATCCTGCGTACGCCGAAGGGCTGGACCGGCCCTCGCGAGGTCGACGGCCTGCCGGTGGAGGGCACCTGGCGCTCCCACCAGGTGCCTCTGGCCAAGGTTCGCGACAACCCCGAGCACCTGGCGCTGCTGGAGGAGTGGATGCGCTCCTACCGGCCGGAGGAGCTGTTCGACGAGCGGGGCCGCCCGGTTCCCGCGATCCTGGAGACGGTGCCGGAGGGCGCCCGCAGGATGAGCGCGAACCCCCACGCCAACGGCGGCGAGCTGCTGTCGCCGCTGCGCCTGCCGGACTTCCGTACGCACGCCGTCGAGGTCAAGTCGCCCGCCGGTCAGTCCAGTGAGCCGACCAAGGTGCTGGGCACGCTGCTGCGCGACGTGATCGCCGCGAATCCGCGCACCTTCCGGCTGATGGGCCCCGACGAGACGGCCTCGAACCGGCTCAGCCCGGTCTTCGAGACCACCGACCGCGCCTGGAACGCCGAGCGGCTGCCCACCGACGAGCATCTGGCCCCCGGCGGCCGGGTGATGGAGGTGCTCAGCGAGCACCTGTGCCAGGGCTGGCTGGAGGGCTATCTGCTGACCGGCCGGCACGGCCTGTTCAACTGTTACGAGGCCTTCATCCACATCATCGACTCGATGTTCAACCAGCACGCCAAGTGGCTGGAGTCATCGCAGAAGATCTCCTGGCGGCGGCCGGTGGCCTCGCTCACCTATCTCCTGTCGTCGCACGTGTGGCGGCAGGACCACAACGGCTTCAGCCACCAGGACCCGGGCTTCCTGGACGTGGTGGTGAACAAGAAGGCCTCGGTGGTGCGCGTCTACCTGCCGCCGGACGCCAACACCCTGCTGTCGGTCTCCGACCACTGCCTTCGCTCACGCGACTACGTCAACGTCATCGTGGCGGGCAAGCAGCCCGTCCTCGACCTGTTCACCATGGACGAGGCGATCGCGCACTGCACCCGCGGCCTGGGCATCCTGCCCTGGGCCTCCACCGACGACGGCGTCGAGCCCGACGTCGTGCTGGCCAGCGCCGGGGACGTGCCGACGCTGGAGACCCTGGCCGCCGCCGCCATCCTGCGCGAGGAAATGCCCGAGCTGAAGGTCCGCGTGATCAACGTGGTCGACCTGATGCGCCTGCAGCCCTCCTCGGAGCACCCGCACGGCATGCCCGACAACGAGTTCGACACGCTGTTCACGACGGACCGGCCGATCATCTTCAACTTCCACGGCTATCCCACGCTCATCCACCAGCTCACCTACCGCCGGCACGGCCACGCCAACCTGCATGTACGCGGTTACAAGGAGGAGGGCACCACCACGACGCCCTTCGACATGGCCATGCTGAACGACATCGACCGCTTCCATCTGGTCATGGACGTGATCGACCGGGTCAGCGGCCTCGGCAGCAAGGCCGCCCACCTGCGCCAGCGCATGTCCGACGCCCGGTTGCAGGCCCGCGCCTACACCCGCATCCACGGCGAGGACGCCCCCGAGATCAGTGGGTGGACATGGCCCAGCACATACTCGTCCTGAACACCGGCTCCTCCTCCATCAAGTACGAGCTCATCGACGCCGCCTCACGGGCCCGGCCGGCCAGGGGGCTGGTCGAGCGCATCGGCGAGGACGAGGGCCTGCTGGCCCACCACCTCGCCGACGGCGCGCCGTACGAGAGGAAGGGGCGGTTCGCGGACCACGCGGAGGGGCTGCGCGCGGTGCTGGAGGCGTTCCGGACGGCGGGACCCGCGCTCGACCCGGTCGCGGTGGGGCACCGGGTGGTGCACGGCGGAACCCGGTTCCGCGAGGCGGTGCTGGTGGACGAGCAGGTGATCGCCGCCGTCGAGGAGCTGGCGCCGCTGGCCCCGCTGCACAACCGGGTGAACGTCACCGGCATCCGGGTGGCGCAGGAGGCCTTCCCCGGCGTGCCGCAGGTGGCCGTGTTCGACACGTCCTTCCAGCTGTCGCTGCCGCCGGAGGCGTACACCTACGCGGTGCCGCGCGAGTGGCGCGAGCGGCTCGGCGTGCGGCGCTTCGGCTTCCACGGCACCTCGTGCGCGTACGTGTCCCGCCGAGCGGCAGCCTTCCTGGGCCGCGACCCGCAGGAGGTCAACCTCATCGTGCTGCACCTCGGCAACGGCGCCAGCGCCACCGCGATCGAGGGCGGCCGCAGCGTCGACACCTCCATGGGCATGACGCCGCTCGAAGGGCTGGTCATGGGCACCCGCTCGGGGGACGTCGACCCGGCCCTGTGCGGCTATCTGGCCAGGGTCGCCGGCCTGGACGCGCGGGAGATGGAGCAGGCGCTCGGCCACCGCGGCGGCCTGCTCGGGCTCGCGGGCACCGGCGACATGCGGGAGGCGCGCCGCCGCGCCGCGGACGGCGACGCCGACGCGCGGCTCGCCCTGGACGTCTACTGCCGGCGCATCCGCAAGTACGTGGGCGCGTACTACGCCGTGCTCGGCCGGGTGGACGCGGTCGTGTTCGCCGGCGGCGTCGGTGAGAACGACGCCGCCACCCGGGCCTCCGCACTGGCCGGGCTCGACAGGCTCGGCATCACCGTGGACCGGCAGCGCAACGAGGCCGCGCGCGCTGACGAACGGGCCGTCTCGCCGCCCGGCTCGGAGGTCGCCGTGCTCGTCGTCCCCACCGACGAGGAGTGGGAGATCGCCAGGCAGGCGCTGGCGTTGATCGGCTGATCACACCGCCGCGACCCGCCGTACCGCCGCCACGATGTCGGTGTTGGGCAGGCCTTTGAGCAGATACTCCTGTACGCCGACGCGCCGCATCTCGTCGACCGACCCCGAGTCGCCGTACGCGGAGAAGGCCATGACTCGGGTGCGCGGGGACAGGCGGCGGATCTCGCGCGCCGCCCAGGCCCCGCCGCCCGGCATCCGGACGTCGAGGATGGCGACGGCCGGGGTGTGCCGGACCGCGAGCTCGATGGCCTCGTCGGCGTGGCTCGCGGTCGCGACCACGTCCAGGTCGGGCTCGGCCGCCAGCACCTCGCTCAGCACCTCGCGGATCAGCGGCTCGTCGTCGCCGATGAGCACGGTGAGCCGCTCGCGCCGCTCGCTCATGGCGCCTCGAGCGGCACGGCCGGCACCCAGAACTCGACGGTGGCGCCGGCGCCGGGCTCGCTGTGCAGGCTCCACCAGCCGCCGGCGACCTCGGCGCGCTGGCGCATCTCGACGAGGCCGAAGTGGCCGTGTTTGACCTGGCTGTCCGCCGGCTGGTCGAAGCCGACGCCGTCGTCGACCACCCGGACGCGTACCCCCTGGTCGGCCGAGGTGAGAGAGACCTTCACCACGCTCGCCCTGGCGTGCTTGCGGACGTTGGTGAGAGCTTCCTGGCAGATGCGGAAGACGGTGATCGCCGTCTCGGGCGGCGGCTCGGCGTCGAGGTCGTGGGTCAGCTCGTAGGTCAGCCCCGCCCCGGCCACCACCTGGTCGAGATAGCTGGCCAGGCCCTGCACCATGCCGTCGCTGTCGATGCCCGGCGGGTGCAGCCGGAAGGTGAGATTGCGCAGGCGGCCGATGGAGGCGTTGACCGTCTCGTTGAGCCGCAGCAGCGCGGCGGCGTGCTCGCCGGGCGCCTTGGTGGCGAGCAGTTGCAGGCGCATGCCGACGGCGACCATGGACTGGATGGTGTCGTCGTGCACGTCCCAGGCGATGCGCCGCCGCTCCATCTCCTGGGCCCGCACCAGATGCGCCAGCAGCTGGCCGCGCTCGTCCAGCGCGCGTTCGACGGTGCGCCGCTCGGTCATGTCGCGGGTCACCTTGCCGAAGCCGCGCAACCGCCCCTCGGCGTCGTGCAGCGCGGTGATGACCACGTTGGCCCAGAACCGGGTGCCGTCCTTGCGCACCCGCCAGCCCTCGTCCTCCAGCCGCCCCTCCGCGACCGCCGTGGCCAGCTCGCGATCCGGCTTGCCCGCCGCCACCTCCCGGGGAGGGTAGAACACCGAGAAGTGACTCCCGATGATCTCCTCGGCGTCGTACCCCTTGATCCGCTGCGCGCCGGTGTTCCAGCTCACCACGTGACCGGCCGGGTCCAGCATGAAGATGGCGTAGTCGAGGACGTTCTGGACGAGCAGCCGGAAGCGATCCTCGCTGTCGCGGATGGACCACTCCCGCACGCGCCGCTCGGTCATGTCCCGGACGACCTCGCCGAAGCCGCGCAACCGCCCCTCGGCGTCGCGCAGCGCGGTGATGACCACGTTGGCCCAGAACCGGGTGCCGTCCTTGCGCACCCGCCAGCCCTCGTCCTCCAGCCGCCCCTCCGCGACCGCGGTGGCCAGGTCACGTTCGGGCGAGCCCGCCGCCACCTCCCGGGGAGGGTAGAACACCGAGAAGTGACTCCCGATGATCTCCTCGGCGTCGTACCCCTTGATCCGCTGCGCGCCGGTGTTCCAGCTCACCACGTGACCGGCCGGGTCCAGCATGAAGATGGCGTAGTCGACCACACCCTGAAGCAGCAGGTCCAGGTCGACGTGCTCGTACTCGGGCATACGGCAGCTTCGCACGCCGGCGCCGCGATGCGCCAACGCCCTGGAGTCAGGCTCTGAGGCCGCCCGGATCAGGAGCGAAGGCAGCGAACGGTGTCGCGAGCTCACACCAGACCACCTTTCCGCCTTCGCGGTGTGATATCCCCCAGCGGGAGGAGAGTCGTCCGATGACGTGCATGCCCCAACCGTCGGCGGGGCCGGGCTCGCGTGCCTTCGGCGCCTCCTCGCTGGAGTCGCCGACCTCGATCCGGATGTGCGTCGCTTCCTTGGTCATCCGCAGCACGGGAGCCCCCGCCCCGTGCATGAGCGCGTTGGTCACCAGCTCCGAGACCACCAGCAACACGTCCTCGTGCTGCCCGGCGTAGTCCCAGGCAGCCAGGGCGTCGCGCACGATCTGGCGTGCCACGGTGATGCTGCCCATCTCCTCGGTCAGGTGGCGCTCCACCGTGAACGACTCAGTATGGCTGCCCATCTTTTCACTCTCGGACAACCGAGAGCGGGTCACGAGACGCAGGCGTGCCAGAGCGCCTGGTGCATGTGCACTAGTCGAGCAGGCCCTCGCGCCTGGCGATCGCCACCGCCTCCAGCTTCGACCGGGCGCCGAGCTTCTCCAGCACCCGCTGGACATGATTGCGCGCCGTGTTACGCGCCACCCCGAGCCGCGCACTGATCTGCTCGGTGCTCACGCCTTCCGCCAGCAGCAGCAACGTCTCCCGTTCCCGTCCGGTCAGCCCCGCGCCCGCGGTCCACGCGCGACCGGTCAGCCGGTCCAGCACCCCTGGCAGCAGGCCCGGCGCGAACACCACCCCGCCGGCCGCCACTTCGCGCACCGCCGACTCCAGCTCCTGCAGCCCCGACGACTTCTCCACCAGACCGGCGCCCCCGGCCTCCACCACGCGCACGGCCACCGAGGCGGACGCCTCCCCCGTCAGCACCAGCACCCGGGCCTCCGGAGCCGCCGCCGAGATGGTGCCGATCGCCGAGATCCCGTCGCCGTCCGGCAGGCGGCGATCCAGCACCACCACATCGGGCCGCCAGCGGCGGGCGTCGGTCACCGCCCCGGCGATCGAGCCGGACCTGGCCACGACCTCGATGCCGGGGGCGTGACCGAGCGCCATGCCGATGGCCTCGGCCACCATGTCGTGGTCCTCGACCAGCACCAGGCGGATGGGGACGACCGCCAGGGGGTCAGATAAGGGCGACATGGTGAAGGACTCCCCCCGATGCGGGTTGCTGGTCACACCATTGTCCCGCTTTCCGTACTCCTTTCCTCCCGTGGGGTGTTGGCAGGCCGAAGGTAGATTCCCTCTTGACGCTGCCTGCTCCTTCTCCACAACGCGGTCATCAGGGAGGATTGGTAGGGTTAGCGCGCTTGTTCGCAAATGAGATGGGTGGGGATTCAGCGGTGGAGGTCGAACAGACGGCGCTGCCAGGGATAGGCCTGCGCCACGATTTCACCACCCAGTCGGGTAAGAGGATCGGCGTCGTGTCGCATCGGACCGGCCGCCGGGACCTGGTGATCTACGACCGCGAGGACCCCGATCGGGCGTGCGAGGTCGTCAAGCTCAACGACGAAGAGGCCGACGCACTGGTCGAGCTGCTCGGCGCCCCGCGCATCGTGCAGCGGCTCAACCAGGCGCACCAGCAGGTCGAAGGGCTGGTCAGCCTCCAGCTGCCGATTCCGGCCACCTCCCCGTACGCCGACCGGCCCATGGGTGACGCGCGTGTACGGACCCGGACGAACGCCTCGATCGTCGCGATCGTCCGCGCCGGGCGGGTGTTCGCCAGCCCGGGGCCGGAGTTCGTGTTCGCCGCGGGCGACATCGTGGTCGTCGTGGGCAGCGCCGACAGCACGTCCGAAGTCGCAGACATCCTGGCTGAAGGTTAGGGCCGCGGGTGCATCACACGGCAATACTTTTCCTTGAGGTCGGAGCGGTACTTCTCGGTTTGGGGATTCTGGGCGCGCTGGCCCTGCGCGCCGGCATCTCGCCCATCCCTCTCTATCTGATCGCCGGCCTCGCGTTCGGCACCGGCGGCGTGCTTCCGCTGGCCACCAGCGAGGAGTTCATCTCCGTGGGCGCGGAGATGGGCGTCGTCCTGCTGCTGCTCACGCTCGGCCTGGAGTACAACGCCGACGAGTTAGTGACCAGCCTCAAGAGCAACGCCCGTGCGGGCATCGTCGACCTGGTGATCAACGCGGCGCCCGGCGCCATCTGCGCCTTACTCCTCGGGTGGGGGCCGGTCGCGGCCGTCGCCATGGCGGGCGTCACCTACGCCACCTCCTCCGGCATCACCGCCAAGGTGCTGTCCGACCTGGGGTGGATCGGTAACCGCGAGACCCCCACCGTCCTGTCTCTGCTGGTGTTCGAAGACCTCACGATGGCGGTCTACCTGCCGGTCCTGACCGCCATGCTCGCCGGGCTCAGCCTGGTGAGCGGCGCGGTGACCGTGGCGATCGCGCTGGGCACGGTGAGCGTGGTGCTGGTCGTCGCGCTCAAGTTCGGGCGCTTCATCGAGGCGTTCGTGTCCAGCCCCAACAACGAAGTGCTGCTGCTGAAGATAGTCGGGCTGGCCCTGCTGGTCGCCGGGATCGCGCAGCAGCTGCAGGTGTCGGCCGCCGTCGGCGCCTTCCTGGTCGGGATCGCGCTGTCGGGCCAGCTCGCGCACGACGCGCAGGCGCTGCTGTCGCCGCTGCGGGACCTGTTCGCGGCCGTGTTCTTCGTCTTCTTCGGTCTGCAGACCGACCCCGCGAAGATCCTCCCGGTCGCCGGGCTGGCCGCCCTGCTGGCCCTGATCAGCATGATCACCAAGCTGCTGACCGGCGTCTACGCGGCCAGGCGGGCCGGGATCGCGAAGGCCGGTCAGGCCCGGGCCGGCATCGCGCTGATCCCCCGAGGCGAGTTCAACATCGTCATCGCCGGTCTGGCGGTGGCGGCCGGAGTCCACCCGGACCTCGGTCCGCTGGCGGCGGCGTACGTGCTCATCCTGGCGGCGTTCGGGCCCTTGGCGGCCAAGGCCGTGCAGCCCATGATCGAGGCCATCGCGAAGCGGGCCTGACCCCTTTCCCAGCGCTTCGGCTCGCACCCGGCGGGCAGGGGCAGGCCGGAGCGCGGCGGCCGTTCTGTCGGTGGCGGGTGGCAGGCTCCCCCAGACGTCCTTTCATGGCGTCGACGAGGCATCACATGGAGGGCACATGGCCGATCGCAAGCACGGCATCCCGGCACCCCCGACCGAGACCACGGTCAGGTCCGCCGACTGGGACGGGCGCGACCTGACCGGGGAGACCTACCGGCGGGTGCTGTTCGTCGACGTGGACATGACCGAGCTGATCGACCGCGGCTCGGCCTTCGAGGAGTGCACGTTCCGCAATGTGCGCTTCAACGTGTCCGAGCACGAGGACGCCCTCTTCCTCAACTGCACCTTCTCCCGCTGCTCGTTCTTCGACGCGACGTTCAAGGGGTGCAAGCTGACCGGGAGCATGTTCGACGGCTGCTCCTACGGGCTGTTCAAGGTCGACGGCGGCGACTGGTCCTTCGTCGGGCTGCCCGGTGCCGACCTGCGCGGCAGCGCCCTGCACGGGGTGCGACTGCGCGAGGCCGACCTGACGGGGGCCAGGCTGGAGGGCGCCGAGGTCCGGCGGTGCGACCTGTCGGGGGCGTGGCTGCACAGCGCCGACCTCACGGGCTGCGACCTGCGCGGCAGCGACCTGGGAGGCCTCGACCCGCACACGGTCAAGCTCAACAAGGCCATCATCGACCCCTACCAGGCGACGATCGTAGCCACCGCCCTGGGTCTGGAGGTCCGCGACCAGAGCGCGGTCTGAGGCGGTCGGCGGGTGGGCGGCGCCTGGGGATCAGGGTGAGGGACCAGGGTGAGGGATCAGGGCGGGGCGAGGGACTCGGCGAGGTGGCGGAGGCCGGGCAGGGCGGCCATGACCCGGTCACCACGGCGGCGGCGGTCCGCGGAAGTCTCGGCGCCGAGGTCGGCGAGCAGTTCGGTGAGGCCGTCCGCCGGAGCGGGGTGACCGGCGGCGGACAGTTTGGCCAGGCAGCGAGCATGGGTCGCGACCAGCCAGAAGACGGCCTCCCGGTGCAGTCCCTTGTCGACGAGGTCGTGGCCGCCGCCGATGGCGATGGGCTCGGCCTGTTCGGTGATGTCGGAGGCGAAGCGGTAGGACGGGGCCCGCACCCGCTTGGCCAGGTCGAAGACCCGCTCCAGGACGTGCAGGTGATGCCGCACCCGCTCCGGGCTCAGCTCGGCACAGCCCAGCAGGTCGAGCAGGTGCTCATGGTGGCCGGCCAGACCGCGTTCGACGAGCAGCTCGCGCACGGCCTCGTACCGGCGGCGGACGGTCGGGTTGCGCAGGCCCGCCACCAGCAGGACGTGCGTCGTCACCCCGGTGCCGAACAGCCACGCGGCGACCTGTTCGGGCAGCGACGCCCGATCGTCCATGCCGGTGATCCAGCCGCGCACCCTGTTCTCCGCGTGCGTGCAGCGTTCCAGCACCCAGCGCCGGTCGGCGAAGTGCCGCGCCACGACCCGCTGAATCGCGGTGAGCCGCCCTGTCGGGTCGGCGAGCACCCCGGGCCGATGGAAGGCACCGGCGAGGTGATAATGCCCCAGCACCGCCTCGGCCTGCTCGCCCAGATCCGCCGCCGGACCAAGCTCCCGCCCTAGGGCCTCAGCCGTCCGATCGAGCTCCCGCCCTACGGAGTTCGTCGTCGGACCGGGGTCGCGTCCTTCGGGGTTCGCCGTTGGGGCGAGGTCCTGCCAGGAGAGGAAGGACACCTCCAGCAGGACGCCGTCGTACAGGAACTTGCCGCCGGCGGCGGGTGGGGGCGAGGGGGTGTTCAGGACGACCAGGACGTCCACGTCGGAGCTGTCGGGGAGGGTCGTGTCCGGGTGGGCCCACAGGGCGGAGCCGGTGAGGAGGGCGCCGGCGAAGCCCGGCAGGCGGGCGCCCTCGTCGAGCACCCACTGCCGGGCTATCCGCCTGGCTCGCTCGATCAGCATCAACGGCCTCCCAGCACAGCAACGAACCCTACCCCGGGCAGGCGGGTTCGCGCCGGAGGGGAGGTTCGTGGCGGCCTTGATCGGGCAGCGGAAAGGGATGGACACCGCCGCGATCGAGGGGCCTGAGCTGGAGCACCTCGTCCGCCAGAAGCTCGCCGGCGCGGGTTTCACCGTCGAGCCGTCCCTCATACCGGCCGACGGCGGGCTCGGCGTCTGGCACGAGCCCGGCCGCGGCGTCCTGGTCCGCTGGGGCGCGCCCGACGAGCCGCCCGCCGAGCACCGGGGCAGGCACGACACCCTGCTCACCGCCGTACGGCTGGCGTTACGGACGATCCTCACCGACGCGGGTTTCGTCGTGGAGGAGGAATGCGAGCGTCCGCAGCTGACGGTGGTGTCCGTACGGTCAGCCGACGGGGGCGGGTGAGCCGCCGCCGCGCAGCGAGCGGCCGGCCTCGTGCAGGGAGCGCATGGCCTGTGCCCAGGAGGCGATGAGCCCGGTCTCGACGTACTCGACGCCGAGCGCCGCGCAGTGTTCGCGCACGATGGGCTGCGCCTTGCGCAGGTTGGGCGTCGGCATGCTGGGGAACAGGTGGTGCTCGATCTGGTAGTTGAGCCCGCCCAGCGCCGTGTTGATCAGGTGGCCGCCGCGGACGTTGCGGGAGGTGAGGACCTGGCGGCGCAGGAAGTCCAGCCGGTCCTCGCCGGTGAGCACCGGCATGCCCTTGTGGTTGGGGGCGAAGGTGCAGCCGAGGTAGACGCCGAACAGGGCCTGGTGGACGGCTAGGAAGACCAGCGCCTTGCCGATCGGCAGCACGGCGAAGACGGCGCCGAGGTAGGCGAGGTCGTGGACGATGAGCGTCACCGCCTCGGTGCGCCGGTGCTTGAGGGTGGGCTTGCGCAGCGAGCGCAGGCTGGAGACGTGCAGGTTGAGGCCTTCCAGCGTGAGCAGCGGGAAGAACAGGAACGCCTGCCAGCGGCCGATGAGGCGCGGCAGGCCGGTGCTGACCTCGGCCTGCTTGGCGGACCAGATGAGCACGTCGGGCGCCACGTCGGGGTCGTGGTCCTCGTGGTTGGGGTTGGCGTGGTGGCGGGTGTGCTTGTCGGTCCACCAGCCGTAGCCGAGGCCGATGCCGAGGTTGCCCACCAGGTGGCCGGCGATCCGGCTGGGGCGGCGGGAGCGGAACACCTGCCCGTGCGCCAGGTCGTGGGCCAGCAGCCCCATCTGGGCGAACACGACGGCGAGGAAGGCCGCGACGAGGATCTGCCACCAGGAGTCGCCGACGAGGGCGAAGGCCACCCAGCCGCCGACGAAGCAGGTCACGACCGTGGCGATCCTGACCGTGTAGTAGACGGGCCGGCGATCGAGCAGCCCCTCCTGGACGATGCGGCGGGAGAGCTGGGAGAAGTCACTGCCTCTCCTCTCCGGGCTCACGGGCGCGCGTTCGATCGTGCTGTCTGCCAAAATCGCTCCGATGCTCGACGGGGTCCAAGCCAAGCATCGTTGAGCCGTCGGCGTGGGCGAACTGCCGCTATCACCCATATTCGTGGTAGTGCCCGCCCTACCATCCGGCGGAGCGGCCGGGCAGAAAAGACCGCGGCAGGCCGCGGTCCCGCCGCGACCTGCCGCGGACCGTCCAGTGCGAGCCGAGGAGCCCCAAGGACTCACCCTGGACAGGTCATCGGTTCAGCGCATCACCTTGACGAACTCCTCCCCGATCGGCTCGGTGTCGCCGAAGACGTGCAGGTCCTGGCGGAAGGCCCGCAGGTAGGACGTCCTGTCGTGGAAGGTGCCGGACAGCGCGTCGCCGTAGTCGATGAGCTCGCCGTGCCGGTGCCTGCGGGGCTCGTACCCCGTCTCGAGCATCTTGTCCAACAGGTCCTGGTCGCCCTCGGCGGCGCAGATGATCTCGGCGAGGATCTCCGCGTCGTGCAGGGTGTAGCTCATGCCCATGCCGGTCATCGGGTGGGTGGCGAACGCGGCGGAGCCCAGCAGGGCGGCGTTGCCCTTGTGGTAAGCGGCCACGCGCAGGGCGGCGATGGGGATCGACTGCCAGGAGGCGGAGCCCAGCACGGTGTAGGCGTCGGCGTTGTCGGTGACGAGCCCGCCGAGCGCGTCGAGCAGCGCCGGCGCGCCGGCTCCGAACACCTCGCGGTCGGCGTCGGCGGGCAGGCCGACGAAGACCCGGGCCTGGTCGTGGTTGACCGGGTACAGGTAGCTGAACCAGCCGTCGGAGTTGAAGTAGAGCCGGTTGAGCTGGGCGACGCTGGCGGTCAGCGGCACGGTGGCGACCCGCAGCAGGTGCGGGTACGACGTGCTCTCCTTCTCGATGCCGAGCGCCTGGCGCACGGCCGAGCGGGTGCCGTCGGCGCCGATGACGACGTTCGCCTGGAGCTCGCGGCCGTCGGCGAGCGACAGGTGCTCGACGCGGTCGCCGTCGCGGGCCAGGTGGTCGATCTGGGAGTCGAACCAGAACTCCACGCCCTGCATGGCGCAGGAGGAGTAGATGACCTCGACCAGCTCGCGGTAGGGGCGGATGAGGAAGCCGTCGGGGTAACGGCATTCCTGGATCGACTCGCCGTCGTGGTAGTAGCGGACGATGTCGCGTTTGAGCGCGTGCCGTTCGACCAGGCTCACGAGCCCGTGCCGGGCCAGCACCTGCATGCCGGGGCGTTTGACGAAGTCGGCGCCTGCGGTCGGGACGGACGGTCCCTGCTCGACGACGACGACGTGTCTGCCGCTGCGGCCCAGCAGGAGTGCCAGGAAGCAGCCGCCGAGGCCGGCGCCGACGATCGCTACGTCGCAGGATGTCACTGCCATGATGAGAGCCCTTCTGGTGATCGAACAAGCGTGCCCCCGAGGGGACGGGTGGGCGAGCCGGCGGTGGCCCTCATGGCGGGGGCGGGGGCGGTGGCTCGCCGCTGCTGTGGAATGGCGGTGGTGGGACTGGTTACGGGGCTCTCTCCGGTCTGCTGCGCGGGCAGCAGCGCGTCCGCCTCGGCCGCGACGGTGGCGAGGGTGGTGCGAAGCTCCAGCAGCATCCGGCGCGGCACCAGGACCATGACCTCGCCGGTGGCGTGCGGCATCCGGAGCATCTTGATCAGGGCCAGGGCGCCGACGAGTACGGAGACGGCCACGCAGATGGCGAGCGCGCTGGCGAGCCCGCCCAGTGGCCCGGTCATGAACGGGTGGTCGATGAGGACCGACACGGCTGCGACGCCGACGGCTCCGCCGACCATCCGGGACATGACCGCCGCGCCGACCGCGGAGGCGTACTGATGCGGCTGCGCCGTCAAGGTGGTGGCCATCGAGGTGCCGGGGGCCAGCGCGCCCACGCCGATACCGACGCCGACGCTGGCCGCCAGGCCCCACAGGGTGGGCGAGGTCTGCGCCAGCGCCACCACGCAGGAGCCGCCGCACACCGCCGCGCCGAGATAGATCAGTCCGTACGGGCCGATCTTGCGTACGACCTTGCCCCCGAGCCAGGCGGTGACGGCCACGGCCACCGAGGTCGGGGTCAGCCACAGGGCCACCTCCACCATGGGGAAGCCGAGCTGGAGCAGGTAGAGCGGCTGGAGGGTCAGCAGGCCGTACGACAGGACGCCGAATCCCCAGGTGGCCACCCAGCCCCAGGCGAACCCGGGCCGGCGCCACAGGGTCAGGTCGATGGCGGGCACGCGGTGGCGGCGGGCCTGCGCCAGTGCGGCGAGGAGCAGGACGAGGCTGGCGCAGGCCAGCCAGGCCGCGTCCATCCCCCATGTCGTCATCTTGGAGATGGCGAGCACGATGGTCGCGATCGAGGCGGCGAGCAGCCAGCCGCCGAGCATGTCGGGCCGGCTGGCGCGCACGGCGGGGCGGTCGGTGCTTCGGGGCAGCCAGGCGCAGGCCACGAGCAGGAGCACGCCGGTCACGACGACCGGCGCGAACAGGGCACGCCAGCCGAATCCGGCCGCCAGCCAGCCGCCAGCCGCCTGCATGAGCAGGCAGCCGACGCCGGAGGCGGAGCTCCACAGTGCGATGGCGCCGCGCCGCTGCTGTTCCGGTAGTTCGCCGAGCAGGACGGCGAGGCTCGCGGGGATCATCGCCGCGGCGCCCGCGCCCTGGATCGCCCGGGCCACCAGCACGCCCGGCCAGGAGGGTACGGTGAGGGTCGCGATCCCGCCGATGATGAACACCAGCAGTCCGATGACCAGCACCCGCCTGCGCCCGAACAGGTCGGCCCACCGGCCTGCCGTGGCCAGCAGCGAGGCGATCGGCACGAAGGCCGCGCTCGTCAGCCAGACCAGGTCGTTGAGCGGCATGCCGTTGCCGGCGGCGCTGTTGCGCATCAGGCCGACGGCGAGAGTGGTGGCCGTGGTGTCGGCCATGACCGTGAACATGACGCCGGCAGCGACCAGCCGTAGCAATGTCGCGCGCCGGGGGGCGTCGGGACCAGGGACCGAACCTGGCTGCACGGCCGCTGGGGACGAACGCACGTGGCCACCTCCATGAGAGCTCTATGTGGTCCGCCTGCTGGCGCGGTCGAGTACCGGCGCCAGCAGGCCGGGGGAGAGAGGAGTCGTTTCAGGCGCTGATGCTGTAGCGTCCGGGCGAGATCACGCCGCCCGGGTCGAAGGCGCCCTTGAGCCGGTGGAGCATGCTGATCGTGCCGGGGCTGCTCTGCGCGTAGACGTCCGCGGCGGAGTTGTCGATGTCGGAGCGGTAGATGACGCAGCCGTAGCCGCGCAGCAGGCCGCCCGCCTCCTGGCGGAGCCGGTGGGCGCGCGCCGGGGCGTCCGGCACGTCACGGTCGAAGAAGATCTGGAGGACGCCGTTGGCGAGGTTCCTGCTGACCAGGTTCCACTCCAGCAGGCCGGCGGTGCCGTTGACCTCCACGGCGGCCCGCAGCACCTGCAGGATGTTCTCGGTCGAGCGGGCGTCCATCGGCAGCTGCGGCAGCAGGGCGAGGAAGCCCATCCGCCCGCTGTCGACCTGGTCGCAGGAGCTGAGGCCGAGCGCCTTGTGCACGCCGGTGCAGGTGGGGATGCCCTGGGCCATGAGGGCCCGGTTGTACAGCGGGTCGTCGGGCCTGACGGCGGTGGCGTCCAGGACCTGCAGGTTCTCGGCGCCCTCCACTTCCAGGAGCGCCTTGCGGAGCAGTTCCTCGGCCAGGCGCACCGTCTCCCCGCTGCCGATCAGCGGTCCGACGATGGTGAACAGCTCGGGGTCCACCCCGGCCGGCAGCGTCCATTCGCCGCGGCTGGGCACCAGGGCGAGTTCGCGCACCCGGATCAGGCCTTCTGCCGGGTTGCCACGCCGTAGGAACGCTCCCATGGCGCTGACGGCCCGCTCGGCCTGGTCGCGCGGGATGCGGGCCCAGACCAGTCCGAAGGCCTGCGGCCGGGGCACCAGCGCGATGGCCATCGCGGTGACGATGCCGAGGTTGTGCTGGACGAACGCGCCGGTCAGGTCGGGACCCGCGACGCGGCCGCGGTAGCGGCCCCAGGTGTCCAGGCCGCCGGTGGTGATCACGCTGCCGTCGGGCATGACGGCCTCGAGGCCGACCACGTCGTGCACGCGGGAGCGGACCGAGCCGTCGCCACGTTCCAGGGCGTTGCCGAGCACGGAGGTGTCGGCGCAGGAGGCGGTGACGTTCAGCAGCCACGGCGTCTCGCGCAGTTCCTCGGCCAGCTGGGCCTGGGTCACGCCCGGCTCGACGACGGCGAAGCCGTTCTCGAGGTCCAGGCTGCGGATGCGGTTCATGCCGCCGAGGTCGACGACGATGTTCTCATCGGTGGCGGGGACACCTGATCCCATGCCCCAGTTGCGGCCCGTGCTGTACGGGAAGAGACGGCGGCCGTCCGCGGCGGCGCACCGTACGAGGGCGCTCACCTCGGCGACGCTCTGCGGCCGTACTTCGCCTGCGATCGCCCGGGGGCGGTGTGCTCCGACGTCGCGCACTGCCGGCGCCAGTCGCGATTGACCCTGCATGACACTCCTCTTGGCTGAAGTCTCTTGTGCGGTTCCCTGGCGGAGATTCGCCTCCGCCGCGGGTCCCCCCGCTGGTCCCTCGATCAGGCGGTGCGCTGGAGCAGGTCGTCTATCGAGCCGATGGCCCGGTTGGACATCTCACGGATCTGCTGCAGGCGCTGGTTGACGTGGGGCTCCGGCTCCTGCGGCGGAGGCATGGTCTCGTCCTGGACGTCGAGCACGGCGAGGCGCGCCCTGCGGGGCGTCTGGCGCCGGTCGCCGCCGTAAGGGTGGCGGTAGGCCTCTTCGGCCGGTGCGTGATGCGGAGTGGCAGCGGGTTCTTGGGACGCTCGCCGGGCGAGGTCGGACTGGAGGTGCATGACGGGGCTCCTACCAAACGGTGATCTCAGTGCGGTCGGCCTTGACGTCGTGGCGGCATCCACGGGGTGGTGATGCGGATGAACGTTCATCTGGATGCCACCTCCCACCAAGGCCCTCGCCGGGGTGCTATGTGTAAACCCTGACTAATTGCGTGCACCCCGATCCTGCCAGGTGCCCCCTTTCTGTCAACTGCCACTTTACGTATGGGACGCGCCGGGGCCCCTCGCCCGACCTGTGCGCCCCCGTCCGTCACGAGGCGGCACGCCCGCCGCTCCCGCCGCGTCAGTCCGCCGTTTCGGCAGGACTCGGAAGGTGAATGCGGCTCGGCGGACCATCCATGATCTACAGTCCGCGATATGGCGCAAAGGATAGGTGGACGTTCCCTGGGGTTCGCTAAAGCCGACCTTCCGGCTACAGCCACGAAGCCCGCTCGCACTGTGTCGATGACCGCCATGGCGGTCGCGTGCCTGCTGTGGCCGCTGCCCGCGTCCCCCGCGGCGGCGGGCGTCGCGTACTGCCCGCTGCCGGAGGACGAGCCGACCGGCGCCGGCGCGGTGTCCTGGATCTATCCCAGCCCGCCGCCGCGGGAGCCCGAACCCACCGCCGAGCAGCGGCGGGACTACGCGGGATTCCCGAACGCGGCGGCCATCGACACGGTCGGCCCGGACGGCTCACCTCGACGCCACACCATCGTCACCTACTCCAAGAACATCGACGTGGTCATGCCGTACGTCAGCGCCGCGGCCACCTCCGGCGACGACGGCCGCACCTTCGGCCCGCCGGCCCGGACGCCGCTCCGTGAGGCGCCCGTCCAGCTGCACGACGGCCGCCTGTTCGCCACGGAGTACTACCTGACCGGCGTGAGCGCGCACACGGCGAGCCTGGGCATCCTCACCTCGGCCGACGGCGGCGAGAGCTGGGCCCGCGCCGAGGCCGTCTTCGGCACCCCGGAGGAGCTCGCGGGCGGCGGCGTCGCGCACGGCCGGCCGATCCAGCTGGCCGACGGCACGATCCTGGTGACGGTGTACGGCCGCTACGCCGACACCGGCCTGGACCAGTCCGAGGTGTACGGCAGCGCGGACGGCGGCAGGAGTTTCACCCGGCGCGGCGTGATCGGCCGGCCGGACGGCCGGTACGCCTACAACGAGGCCGCGATCGAGCAGGTGGCCGACGGCAGCCTGCTGGCGGTGCTGCGCCGCGAGGGCGGCGGCGCCTACGCCACCCTGGCCTACAGCCGCTCCACCGACGCGGGCGTGACCTGGTCTCCCCCGCAGGACCTGCGGCTGCCCGGCCAGGACTGCCTGGTGCGCGGCGTGGCCCCGCGGCTGCTGCTGATGCCGGGCGGCGTCCTGGTGCTGAGCGCGGGCCGCCCCGACGTCTGGGTCGCCCTGTCCTTCGACGGGCTGGGCGGGCGGTGGGACCGGCAGCGGGTGACTTACCACAACCGGGACGGGGTCTACGACGCGCACGGCACGTCCGGCTACACCGGCATCGCGGCCGTCGGGCCGTACCGGCTGCTGCAGGTCTTCGACAACTGCAAGTTGCCGGGCGCCCGCCGGGACGGCTCGCTCAACGAGACGGCCTGCCCGGCGAGCGGCCTGTTCGAGCACGGCAGCTGGTACGCCATCAAACGCCGCCATCTGGACATCCCACCCCCCGGCGCCGGCAGGCTGGATCTGGCGGCGCTGCACCGGTCCGGGAAACTCACAGTGAACACCACGATGACGTGGACCAGCCCGCGCCGTCCGCGCGCCCGTCCCGGCGGCGCCTTCGACGGCAGCACCGGCTACTGGTCCAGCGCCGTCGCCGCCGGGCCCGGCCGGTACGTCCTGCACCTGAACCGGGTGCGCGCCTTCACCCGGATCGGGCTCAGCCTGCGCCGGGGGCACGCCGCGAGCGCCCGCGTGTTCGTCTCGCGGGACGGCCGCTCCTGGGGCTCCCCGGTCGTGCGGGTGACCGGCCGCACCGACTACGCGCTGCGCCACCAGGCTCTGACCACGCCCGTCAAAGGCCGCCACGTCAAGATCGAACTGGATGCCACCGGGAACTGCGACCCGGAAATCGGCCGCACCTGCGCGATGCTGAACGAGGTGGAACTATATGCGAGGCCCAAGCGCGCATAACCTCAGTAAAATGCCACATGTCGCATAAGAATCATGCCCTTGACAGAGAAATTGACTTTTCTTGACAATGGAGAGACATCCTTATTGATGGGACAATTGGTGATAGTCAAATTTTCCACAGGAAATATCCCGGCGCACCGGGCAGCGGGAGCGCGGATGCACATCCTTGACACCCCGGTGGGGCGGGTGCCGCGCTCCCGCCGCGCGCGCCGCGCGGTTCGCGCCGGCCGTCAGCGGTCGCGGCGAGGCTGGTCGCGCAGAGGCCGGTCGCGCTGCGGCTGGTCGCGCTGCGGCTGGTCGCCCTGGTCCAGGGTCTCGCCGTCCTGGTCGACCTCGAACCGCTCCTTGCGGACCTTCCCGTGCACCGTCTCGTCCCTGCTGACCTTCTCCTTGCGCATCCGCACCCGCTCGACGGGCGTGCTCTCGGTGCCGACGACAGGGCGCTCCTCGTAGAGGGTGAACGTCTCCTCTTCCTCTTCGCCGAACTCGCGTCCGTGAATCGGCTGGCCACCGACGATGGGCTCGCGCTCGATCACCACCTCGTCGCGCTCGAGCGGGATGGTCTCCTCGACGTTCTCGCTCTCGACGTACTTACGCAGCCGTACGTGCCCGGACTCCCTTCTCTCCTTCCCGACGCGCATGTGCTCTTCCGAGCGGATCATGTCGACGTCGTCGTCGCGGTCGCGTGCCGTTCCGGGCTTCCGGCCGGTGGCACCGGTCATCCCTGCGGCGGCGCCCGTGCCGGCTCCGGTTCCCGGACCCGGCCGGGGCGCCTCGGGCCGCGGCGCCTCCGACCGCCCCATCCCCGGCCGTCCCATCTCCTGCCGCCCAGCGTCCTGCCGCCCTGTCTCCGGTCGCCCTGTCTCCGGTCGCCCTGTCTCCGGTCTCGCCGTCCCGGTGGCCGGGCCTCTCCCCTGGCCCTCCTGGCGCTGGGGCGGGACGCTCGATGGCTGCATGCCGTAGTAGCGGTAGAGGCCGGCCTCCTCCTCCAGGGTCAGGCGGTCGTCCGAGTCGTCGATGGCGGGCGCGCCCTTGATCTTCTCCTTGTCGAAGGGCACGCGGAGCATGCCCGAGCTGCGGTGTGCGCCGGTCAGCGGCACGAAGCTCTCCTTCGTGCCGAAGAACCCGGTCTTCACCGTCACCCACTCGGGTTCGCCCGTGCGGTCGCTGAGGTATACCTGTCCGACCTTGCCGATCTGCTGGCCGTCCGAGCCCACGACACGACAGTCGAGCAGGCTGCGGATCTCTGTTTGCGTAGACACGACGATCCCCCGAATCGTTGTCCCCGCCGGCCGATTCACACGCCGGCGGGTGGTTCAAGACGGACAAATACCCCAGACACCTACAAGCGCACACCCATTGTTCAGACTTTGCCCTTTATCGGCATTTCACGACAATTCCTACAAAAGCGACGTTAGCTCTCCTCCAGCGCCTTCTTGGTCAGGAGTGAATGGTGTCGCATGACCTGAAGCGCGCTCTTGGCCATCGCCTTCACCTCGGGCGAACTCCCCTTCTTGATCTCCGTCCGCGTCTGACCCATCGCGGTCGCGTGCCGCTTGCGCATCGCGGTGAGGAACGCCTTGTCGAAGTCCTTCCCCGAGGCCTCCTCCAGCGCCTTGCCGGCCTTCTCCTGCTCCTCCGACGGCGCGGCCGGCAGCTCGACCCCCAGCCGGGCCGCCGCCTGGGTGAGCTCGGCGTCGAGCTCGGCGTGCGCGGTGACCAGCTTCGCGCCCAGCTCCCTGACGGCGGCGGCGGCGCCCTTGCGCTCGGCCAGGCCGCCCGCCAGCTTCTCGGCCAGGTAGTCCCGGTGGATCTTCTTCATCCAGATCCTGTCCTGGTCGGACGGCGCGACCTGACCGGCCGCCGAGCCCTGCGGTGACGCGGCCGGCGCCATCCCGGCCCCGGTGGTGGCCTGGCCGCAGCCCGCCGTCGCCGTGGCCACGGCGAGCGCGAGCGGAAGGAGATACGAACGCTGAATTGTCATGACTGTCCCCCGAATAAGCTTGCCTACCGTCAGCGGCAGGTCAGTCACGTACAGTAATCACAACCGGTACGCCTCCGCCCGCCGTGCCACGCCGGTGACCGCCGACGGATCGGCAAAGAATTTCGCGACGGACGGTTGGGCTCGGCAGACAGGGGAATGGCAGGCAATTCATGTACGTCGAACGCGAGGAGGAGCCCTAGTGCTCACCCTGACAGCCAACGCAGCACAGGCCATCCGAGACCTGACCGCGGCGGCGCCCGAGCCGACGCAGAGTGGCATCCGCATCTCGTCCCAGGGGGAGGGCGCCAACTCGCTGACTCTCTCGCTGGCCACGGCTCCCGAGCCGGCCGACGAGGTCGTGGAGGCGGAAGGCGCCCGCGTCTACCTCGACCCGGTGGCCGCGACGGTGCTGGACGACAAGTCCCTCGACGCGGGCGCCGACGACCAGGGCGCCGTCTCCTTCCTGGTCACCGAACGCCCGGCCTGACCCGCCAGCGCCGGTCCGGTGCCCGGCTCCGCACCGGACCGGCGGCCGGCCAGGCTGCGGTCAGCCGGCCGCGAGCAGCTTGTGCAGGTAACGCAGCTGCTCCTCACGCTGGTAGCCGCTCCCGCCCTCGTGGCCGTTCCACGGCCAGATCGTGATCTCCTTGGCTCCCTGCCAGTGGTTGTAGGCGGCGAAGACCGTGGAGGGCGGGCAGATGAAGTCCATCAGCGCCACCGAGTACAGCGCGGGCACCCGGCCCCGGGCGGCGAAGTTGACGCCGTCGAAATACGACAACGTGGTGAAGACCTGGTCGGCGGCGTCCCTGCGGGTCGCCAGGAACCGGACGAGCTCCTGGTACGGGTCCTTGTCGGTGATCTCCAGGGCCCGCCGGAAGTGCGTCAGGAACGGCACGTCGATGAGCGCGGCCCGCACGCCGGGGTGCAGCACGGCCGTCGCCTGCGCGATGCCACCGCCCTGGCTGCCGCCGGAGACGATGATGCGCTCCGCGTCCACGGCGGGATGCCCGGCGGCGGCCTCGACGGCCCGCACGGCGTCGGTGAAGACCCGCCGGTAGTAGTAGTCGTCGGGGTCCAGGATGCCGCGGGTCATCATGCCCGGCGCCTGCGGGGAGTCGTTGCCGTGGGGGTCGCCGGTCGCGCCGGGGCTCTGCGTGTTGGCGCCGCCATGGCCGCGCGTCTCCATGACGAACACGGCGTGACCGGCCGCCGGCCAGATGAGGTGGTCGTGCGGGAACCCGCGCCCGCCGCTGTAGCCGATGTAGTGCATGACGCAGGGCAGCGGCCCCTCGGCGCCGCTCGGCGTCAGGAACCAGCCGTTGATCCGATGCCCGCCCCACCCGGCGAAGGAGACGTCGTACACCTCGACGTTGGTGTACGGAGCCTCGTACGGGGTGAAGGTCGCGTCCAGGGGGAACTCTCGCGCTTCGGTGAGCGTACGGGACCAGAAGTCGTCGAAGTCGGCGGGCTCGTCGCGCTCGGGGCGGTAGTCGCGAAGCTGCTCAAGCGGCAGGTCGAACAGAGGCACTGATAACTCCAGCCAGTAGAGGATGGTGATATTTCACCGTATTGGCTGGCGTCGGTGCCATCCCACCCCCTTGAAGGCCTTCCGCTCCCGAACGTGTCCCCAGCCGTCAGGTAGCGCAGTGATCGCTCGCTTGAGGGGGGCAGGGCCCTGTGCGGGCGTTTGTCGTAGCCGGATTGGCCTGTCAGGCAACAGCCTCGATAAGCCCAAAACCCACATTGGGATCATCTTGAAAGGGTCGGCGACGGTGAAGAGCTGACCGGCCAGCGACGCAACCCCGCCGGGTGGAATGGCTGGAGCGAGCCCTGCGAACCGCTCCGCGGCACCCTGAGCGAGGAGTCGTTTCAGCGCCTGATCTCGGCCCTGACCGTCGTGGTCGACTGGGAGGCGCAGATCGTCCTGCGTGACGTCCGCGGCCTGGAGCCCCAGGCCGAACGGGAGGCCATCATCTGGGGACGCACGCAGCCTGGTCACAGCAGCGATCAAGGACCACGAAGCGACGCTGCTGTCAGGGTGAACCGCGGAGATCGAGCGGAAGAGCCGGGAGTTCTGGTTGGTGGGCATGGGGTGGATGATGGCCGGTGTGGGAGGGTCATTCCGAGGCGGGAGCTTTGCGCGTGTGGCCCATCGCAGGAAGGCGTGCTTGCGCCGGCGGGCGATGAAGCCGGCCACGCGACGTCATCGACCGCGAGCCACGGCGCGACCGCCAGGGCCGTGGGCGTGAGCCCGGCGAACGTCGCGACCTCGCGGTGAAGGTGGGACTGGTCGACGTAGCCGTTCTCGGCGGCTACGCGGGCGGCGGCGTGACCCGCCGCGAGAAGGTGGGCGGCGTGGTCGAAGCGCACCAGCCGGGCGGCGCATTTGGGCGTGATGCCGAGCTGGGACCGGAAGCGGGACCACAGGCGCTTGCGGCTCCAGCCGACCTCGTCCGCCAGGCCGTCGACCCGCACCCGGCCCCGGCTGGACAGCGTCCGCCGCCAGGCGTGGGCGACCTGGGGGTCGACCGGCGGGTGGTCACTCAGCCGCCGACCTACGATGTCCACCGCTATCGTGAAGCGTTCGTCCCACGACGTGGCGGTGCGCAGCCTGTCCTCGGCTTGCCCGGCGTCGCGGCCCCAGACGTCCTCAAGAGCTGCCACCGTCCCGCTGAGCTCGGCCGATGCGCCGCCCAGCAACGCAGCCGCCGCGACCGGATCCAGCCGGATCTGGAGCAACTGTCCGGCTCCCCGGCCAGTTGCCTGGAGATCGCCGGGGACTAGCCCGACGACGACGCTGCCGCGCTCGTGCCGGCCAGAGGCTTCGTAGACGGCACCTTCTCCCTCACCCAGATCGACGAGCAGGGTGACGGACGGGTAGGCGATCATGGAGATGTCCACCGAGGCCGGGGCACGATGGCAGAACCCGGCCATGCTGACCCCCGGCAGCCGAACCGACGGGCGTGGGACTGCGATGTCCACCCACGCCTGGTCAGATGGCATTCCGGCAGGCGACACGTGGCCAGTCTAGGCATCAGGGATTACGGGTCGTCGTCGGCCCCGCCGCCGTGAAGTCCAGCAGCAGTTTGCCGATCGTCTCGGGTGCTTCCAGCATGGGAAGGTGCCCGACACCGGGTAGCAGCTCGACCCGCGCGCCCGGCACCGCGTCGTATCGGTGCGCCGACGACGGCTCCCAACGGGGATCGGCAGCACCGAAGATCACCTGCACGGGGGCTCTGAGGGCGGCGAGCCGCTCGGGCACGCTCCGTTCGGCGATGTACGCGGTGCTCTGGCGCAGCACCGTCCTCATCACGCGGTAGGTGATGCCCTGTACATCGGCGACCACGTCGTCCGGGAGGTCCACGGGGCGAACGGCCGTCGCGCTGATCCCCTTGCGGATCATCGCATCCGAACGCCTCGGCCACATGAGCGGGCCCAGCGGCGGGGCCAGCAGCACCCGAAGGATGAACGGCTGCCGGAGGAGCGCATCCGGACTCGGGCCACTACTGATCAACGTAAGCGAACGCACGAGGTCTGGACGTTGCTCGGCCAGCGCGGTGGCAACGTAGCCACCGCTGGAGTGCCCGGCCACGGCGACGTGACGAAGCCGGAGGTCGTCCAGCAGCGCCGCCACCTGACCCGCCTGCGCGGGCACGTCATACGACGGCGCGGGCGGGGACTGGCCGCAACCCGGGAGGTCGACCCGGATGACGTGATGGTGACCGGCCAGCGCCGGGACCACCGGACCCCAGAAACCGCCCGAGGCCCCCGACCCGTGGATGAGCAGCAACGGTGGCGCCTGCCGCGGGCCGTCATGGACCACGTGCATCCCATGCGAACGTTCAATGTCGTATTCACTCATGCGGAGACTGTGCACGGGCGGTCGACTATCAGTCTTGGACAAATGTTCCCGCGGAGTTGAAGGCCGACCGTCCGCCACCATCGTCTGGTCGGGGTTGCCGTGCGTTAGCGGTCATCGGGAAACCGTAGTCCACCGCGGCCTTGGGCAGCTCACCCACGTGCCGCGGGAACCGGCCCTCCTGCTCGAAGAACTTCAGCATCAGGCCGAACCCCAGGCGGGTCGCCCCCGTCTCGTTCCCTACCAGCTCCCAGTCGCCGTCCAGCAGCGTCCACGCTGCGATCAGCTCTTCCGGCACTCACTCCCGCCGCACCCGAACCCGCTCTCCACGCGACCGTCTCCGACACGAACACGATCAAGTAGCAATCCCACCGAACCAGCCACATTCACCGCTCCGAGAGGATCACGAATCGCAATCGTGATGTCTCACTCCGCTACCTGGCGGCTGAGGACATGTTCGGGAGCGGAGGGCCTTAAGGCAGGATCGCGCGGATTCCGGGTAGTGGGCGGTATGGACGCGTATCTGGTGCAGACGACCAGCACCCACCTCTCCCCCGGCATGGTCCTGGACGCCCCCGCCTATGACGACGACTTCCTCCTGGACTTCGGCGACGACACCGAGACGCGGGCGCAGCTGATCCGCGACGACGGCGGGCGTCCCCTGGTCCGGGTCGGCGGTTACATGACCATGGACGGCACCGTCGTCGCCGAGCGGCTGTGGACGGTTCGGGAGGTGCTCGAACAGGACGGGCGGCGCCTGGTCCGGCTGGGCGAGCCCTTCCGGTGAAGGTCAGGCCGGGGCGGCGCACCCGCCCGCCCGCGCCCCCGCGACCTTCCAGTCCGCCCCGGGGAACGGCGACATGAAGTGCGTCAGCAGGTCGACGGCGTAGTCCGGCACCCGGCCGCCCGCGTCGAGCAGCGAGACCATCTGCGGGCCGCCGGAGCCGCGCAGGGTGATCGAGTTCGTCTTGCCCTTCCCGGCGAAGCCCGGCTTGGCGTTGACCGCCAGGCAGGCCAGCCGCACCCCGCCCGCGCTGACCTCGTGCTTGGCGCCGATGCGCCGCATCCGCTGGTCGTAGCGGCGCAGGGCGAGCGAGGTGGTGGGGCCGATCCGCACCGACTCACGGAACACGTCGCCACCGACGTCCTTGGTCAGCTTGAGGCCAAGAGTGACGTCGGGGCGCAGCTTCACGCCCTCCGCGCCGATGTCGAGCCGGGCGTAGTCCCCCTCGAAGCCGGGCGTCAGGTAGCCGGCCACGCGCGGCCCCTTCAGACCGAACGGGATCCTGCCCGGCCGGATCTTGAGCCAGGACACCCGCCGCACCGACAGTGACAGATCTTCGATCGTGCTCTTGCCGAGCGCGAAGGCGCCGCCCACGTGATAGGAGAGGAATCCCTTGGTGTTGGGCACCTCCTTGGCCAGCGTGATCGGCTGGCGCGCGACCGGGTCGACGGTCAGCCCGGCGTGCAGCTCGATGCGCCCGGTGGGCACCGGTTTCGACACCAGGTCGAGCGACAGGTCGGGCTTCAGCCTGACGGTGGTGTCCGCGGCCAGGTCGGTCACGGCGACCGACACGGCCCCGAGCCTGCCCGACCGGTCCACGAGGCCGCCTTCCACGCCCAGGTAGCCGTCCAGGGTGCTCACGCCTCCCACGGCCTTGTAGGTGAGCGCGGGCACGCGCACCCCGCCGCCGGCCGCGTCGGCGTCCACGCCGAAGGTGGCCGGCACGTCCTTCAGCCGCAGTTCGCCGGTGCCCGCCCCGGGCAGGGTGACCTTCGCGGTGAGCCGGTCGACGGCCGCGGAGTTCTGCACGCGGACGCGGGTCTTCGCACCGTAGCTTCCGTGTACGGCGACCACGGCGGGCACCGGCTCGACCGTGAGCCGCCCGCGCAGGTCGCCCGCCTGGGCGTGCACGGACAGGGAGCCGAGTGTGGCCGCCGGTTCGATGCGGTAGAAGGCCCGCACGGTGTCGCGCCCGGTCACCTCGAAGGGACCGAGCGACATCCGGGTGATCTTCGAGGGCAGGCCGGTGAGCCTGGCGGTGGCCTTGATCGGCACCGGGGCCAGGACGGTGCTGGCCAGGTAGACGCCGAGGCCCCGGCTGCCCGGCCGGTAGCCGTCGAAGGTGAACGTCCTGGCCGCCAGGTCGACCGTGACCCGCTCCGGCAACCCGGTCACGTCGAGGTATCCCTGGATGCCGTAGCAGCCTCTGGCCGTACAGAACGGACCGGGCGCGCATCCCTGCGATCCCGCCGCGCAGCCGCCGTCCACCATCGAGAGCCCGCCCTCCACCACGGGGGCCGCGGGCATCCGCCGCAGCGCGCCCGCCTTGCCGAGCCAGGCGCGGGCCCGTACGTCGAGGCGGGTGCCCGCGTAGCTGAGAGTCGAGCCGGCGGCCGTGACGGTGAGGCGGCTGCCCTTCTCCAGGATCGGCCCGAGTGTGCCGAGCATGCCGAAGCGCAGATCGCCCCGGGTGACGTCGGCGTCGATCGCGACGCGCTGCCCGGCCGCGCGGAAGTCGGCGGTGAACCCTTCGCCCGCGGGGCTGAGCCGGACCGTCGACAGGCCCTTGATCCGCACGCTGGCGTCCAGGTCCCCGGTGGCCTCGTCGTAGTGGGCCGCGAGGTGGGGGCCCACCGGCGCCTTGGCGCCGTCGTGGTTGGTGAAGGCCAGCGCCGCCGTGCCGACCGGGCCCGACAGGCCGCGGAAGTGGTAGTCGCCCGGGTTCCAGGAGGCGTCGAACCTGGCGGGCACGCCGGTGACCCGGGCGGCGGCCCTGACCTCGCGGCCCTGCAGCTTGACGCGGGCGAGCGCGGTCACCGACCGCACGGGGGCGTCCGCGGTCCAGGTCAGCGTCCTGGCCGCGGTGTCCGCCACCAGCTCGGCGCGCTTGCCGACGCCGTCCATAGTGGCCTGGACGTCCTCGCCGCCGGGCGCGGTGACGTACTTCCTGTTCGCGTAGATCTGGACCTTCGGCAACGGGGAGGAGCTGGTGAACGCGACCGTCGACCGCTCCCCCAGCGCCCACGAGGCGCTGACGTCGCCCCGCACGCCGCGGACGGTGGCCTCGATCGTGGGGCCCTGGCGGGTGTTGGCGTAGGCGGCCCGCAGCTTGCCGATGTCGCCGCTGGCCCGGTAGACGGCCTTCCTGGCGGCGGGGTCGAGCGTCACGTCGACCCAGGCGGGCGTGTTGGAGATCTCCAGCCTGGCCAGGTGGGTGCCGTCGATGCTGGCGGCGCCGACGAAGGACCGGCCGCTCGCGGCGGCGGTGAGGCGGGCGTGCGGTTCGGCGCCGTACGTGACGTCGAAGCCGGACAGTCCGGACAGCAGCACCGAGACGCCGACGGCGGACCCGTTCTTGATCATGGTGACGTGGCCGCCGCGCGGGGTGGAGATCGCGCCCTCGCCGCGCTGCGCCACCATCGCGAACCGGCCGACAGGCGAGCTGGTCGAGTGCCGCACCCGGTGCTGCGCCGGGTCGCTCGTCAGGCGCAGCCGGGCGGGCAGACCGCTCAGCTCGGCCCGCAGCACGGTCCTGGCCGCCGCCCGGTCGAAGTAGAGGGCCCGGACCGTGCCCGCTCGGTGCAGCCGGGTGTCGAGGGCCAGCGTCTGCTTCGCGCCGGAGGAGCCGTACCTGGCGGTGAAGGCGGGCGGCACGTCCTCCAACGTCACGCTCGCCAGCTTGGACAGCCGCCCGTCGGCGTAGGACTGGTCGTGCACCTCGGCCTGGCCGATGGCGGCGGCAGCGGTCAGGCGGATCTCGGTGTCGCCGTCCCCGCGTTTCATCGTCACCCGCGCGCGTGTGGGCATGCGGTCCAGCACCGCCCTGGTCAGCCGGTCGCCGGTCACCACCAGCGTGTCCAGCCGCGCGGGCGCCGAGGCGGTGAGATCCAGCCTGGTCGCGTCGAGGGTGGCGTCGATCGTGAGGGTCTCGGTGGCGGGCGTCTGCCGCAGGCTCACCAGGGTGCGCCCGGTCAGCCCCGCCACGACGGCGGCGGACGCGCCGGGATCGGTGCGCTCGACGTCGGCCTTGACCCGCTTGCCCGCCGGATCGAGGGTGAACGTGCCCCGGTCCGAGGCGGACAGCGCCGAGCCCTCGCGCATGCCGTCGAAGCCGACCGAGAAACGCTCGTCGTACTCCGCCCATACGCGCGCCCGGAGTTCGGGACGGCCGGGGAGGCGCTTGACCGCGAAGTCGAGCCCGGCGATCTTCTGCCGGTCGGTCGCGGGCAGCAGCCTGGCCGCGAGGTCGGCGACGCCGTCGCCGGTGACGTCGGCGGCGACCGGCTTGATCAGCGGCTGACCTCCCGAGCAGGAGACGGGCACCTCGGCGCTCTCCACGCACAGGCGGTAGGTCAGCGGGCCGGCCGGCAGCCGGACCTGGTTGAACAGCCCCGCCAGCGGGGTGCTCAGCTTGAGAGGGGAGGCCTGGGAGGTGTCCGGCAGTACGGCTCGTGGGTCCGGGCCCGGCCCGCCTGCCCGCTCGCTCGCCTCGGCCTCGATCCGCTGGACCAGCGCGGGGCCCGCGGGCGTGGTCACCTCGGGCGCCTCGGGTCCGACCCGGCGGTCGTCGTCCCCGGCCGCGACGGTGGCCGACGACGGCTCCATCGGGACGTCGACCTGCGCGGGGCCCGGCTGGGACACCGGAGGCACCGGCTTGACGTCGACGGCGGTCGCACGCGCGTCCCTGACCGTACGCGCTTCGCCGGTCGTCTGTGCCTCGCCGGCCGTACGCGCTTCGCCTGCCGTACGGGCATCAGCGGTCGTACGGGCGGCGGCGGAGGGCAGCGGTGCCAGGACGACGGCTGCCAGCGACGCGGACGCGAGCACGCGTACGAGGGCGTGCCTGAAAGGCATGAAGAAGTTCCCCCGAAGCGGTGTAAATCAACCCATCAGCAACAGAAGTTACGAGCTGACCACATATAGTGACTTGTCGTCAAACCCCTGAGGACATGGGGCTCCAGTTTCTTCGGAGCGAAGGCTCGATGGGCACAGGCTCAATGGGCGCAGGCGCGGGGTCAGGGGTCGTGGGGGCGCAGGCGTGGGAGCCAGCCAGGCACGGCCGCTCGGTAGGCGTCGTACTCGGCGCCGAACCTGCGGCGCAGCAGCGGCTCCTCGCGCCGGCGGACGAAGGCCGTCACCACGACGGCGACCACCGCGGCGTATCCGAGGAGTTCGGACCGGCCGAGCAGCATGGCCTGACCGATGATCACCGAAAAGATCGCCACGTACATGGGATTGCGTACGTACCGGTAGAAACCACCGACGACCAGCCGCTCCGGCGGAGCCACCGGAACCGGGGTGCCGAAGCCCTCGACCACGAACCGGACGAACGCGTGCACCAGGACCACGGCCCCGGCGAGGATCAGCAGCGCTCCCACCAGCCGGATCGGGAGCATCAGCGCCACGGGAAGCGGGGCGCGAGGCTGCCAGCCGGTGATCCACCAGGGGATCAGGACCGCGACGGTCCCGGGAGCGGCGGCGAAGAACAACGCGCTGCCGACGGCGGCCGGAGTCCTGCGCATGACCCACCTCCATGGAATTCATTCCATGATGAGTTTAGGCACAGCGAAAAGCAGCCGTCAACATTTTTCGGATATATCCCTCTACAAACGGCTAAATGCCGCACCCACGGACGGATGCGGCATTTGCCTTGAGATTTATCGCCAGCCGGCCTCTCGACCTGGCTCAGTACTCGTCGTCACCGCGGCGCTCAGGCCAGCCACGACCGCCATCTTCGTCGGCCCACCACGTGTCGTGCTCGCGGTCGCCCGCCCACCACCGATTCTTGTCGTCGTCCTTGTGGTCCTTGTGACCCCTGTGGACGCCGTGGTCGCTGTGGTCTTTGTGATCCCTGTCGTCCTCGTGATCCTTGTCGTCCCCATGGTCCTTATCGTCATCGGGGACTTCCACGGGCGGACCTTCAGGACCCTGCGGTCCGGGCGGACCCACCGGCCCCTGGGGCCCCCTGTTGTGGTGGTCGTCGTGCTTGTGGCCATGGTGGCGGCCGTGGTGATGACCGTGGTGGTGGCAGTGGTGGTGGCGGCACCCCCACCAGCGGTGGCCGCAACCGCGGTGCTTGCAGCCCACGGTCGGCTTCTCGCCGAGCGTGGTCATCTGGACAGCCGCGCCGGCCACCCGCAGCTCGCCGGCGCTGGCCGACTGCGCGGCCGGGAGGAGCATGACGCTCGCCGCCGCCGTCGCGAGTGCGAGAGTGACGGCTCGCTTGGAGAAGAGCGCGCGATGCACTCGACTTTCATTCTTCATGGGCGATCGTTCCGTTCATGGGTTTATCGACCTGGAAGCGGGCGCCGACTCGAACGCCTCGCCACTCCGCCAGACATACCCCTGTCGATCATCCGCTTTATCTTGCATAAATGTAATGTGCACTCAAAGTCTCGCCATTTCCGGCGGCCACCGATTGCACATATGCCCTATGACCCAATTTCACCCGACAAAGTCGCCACACGGGCCTTGGCGGAAAAATCAGTTTTCATGGGGTGGCCATTTGGTGATTCGGGTAACGAACCGCTTGTGATCAACGTTCACCGACCTTTGATTCTCGCCCTCTGCCTGGGGCTCCCGGTCGTTCCAGGCATCGCCGTCGCCGACACCACGCCGCTGGAGATCGTCCTGCGTCCCGGCGACCGTGGTGACAGCGTCAAGCGGCTTCAGCGGCTGCTGCGCGAGGAGGGCTATCTCTGGGGCCGGGTGAGTGGCGTGTACGACGACCAGACCACGGCCGCCGTCTGGGGGTTCCAGAAGCTCCACGGCATCCGCCCGCGCGCGAAGGTCGACCACGCCGTGTGGCGGGCGCTGGAGCGTCCGCGCAGACCACGGCCCCTGGTGCCGAGGGGAGCCGGCGACCGGGTCGAGATCGACCTGCGCCGGCAGATGCTCATCGTCTACCGGAGCCGCCGCCCGGTGCTGATCACCCACATGTCCAGCGGCGCCGGCGTGCGCTTCTGCAACGGCGGCTACTGCCGGACGGCGACGACCCCGGTGGGCGACTTCCGCGTCACCACGCGGGCTCCCGGCTGGACGACCGGGCCGCTCGGCTCGATGTACAACTCGCTGTACTTCGTCGGCGGGGTGGCGATGCACGGCTCGACCAAGGTGCCGCTGTGGCCGGCGTCGCACGGCTGCGTCCGCCTGCCGATGAAGGCGGCCGACCGGCTCTACCACCTGGTCGGCATCGGCGAGCCCGTATACGTCCGTGGCAAGTCCATCGTGGTGCCCGGCCGGAGGTAAAACCCGTTGCGCCGCTGGGCCAGAATGATCGTGTGATCACCTCTGAGCCGCGCGCCCTGCTGATCACCGGCACGGTGGGGTCGGGCAAGACGGCGACGGCCGACGCCCTCGGCGGCCTGCTCGCCGACGCGGGGATCCCCAACGCGGTGGTCGACCTCGACTGGCTCCGCCGCTCGTGGCCGTCCCCGCCGGGCGACCCGTTCAACGCCGCGATGACCCTGCGCAACCTGCGCGACGTCGCCCGCAACTACCTGGCGGCCGGGGTCTCCCGGCTGGTCCTGGCGGGGGTCGTGGAGAGCCGCGCGGAGCGCCGGCGCTACGAGGAGACGCTCGCCGCCGAGCTCACCGTCTGCCGGCTCCGGGTCGCCCTGCCCGCCGTGCACCGCCGGCTCACCCGCCGTCACGAGGGCGACGAGGCCGGCCTGCGCTGGCACGTCGAGCGCTCGGGCGAGCTCGACCGGATCCTGGACGCCGCCTCGGTCGAGGACGTCGTGGTCGAGGCGGCGGATCGCCCCGCGACGGCGGTGGCCGCCGCGGTGCTCGACGCGGTCGGCTGGCGCTGACGTCCGGGGCGACCACCGTTTCGGCAGAGCCCATCAGGCCGGGATCCCGGCGTCACAGCCAGCCGCGCCGGGTGGCCTCCATCGCGATCTGGAACCTCGTCTGCGCCCCGAGCCGCCTCATCAGCCGGGTGATGTGCCGCTGGACGGTCCGCTCGCTCCACCCCAGCGCCCGGCTCGCGGCCTTGTCCGTCGCCCCCGAGGCCAGCAGCGTCAGCAGCCTCGCCTCGTCCTCCGACGGCTCCGCCGTGTCCGGGCCGCCGGCGCCGTGCTCGGTCAGCCGGACCGGGACGCTGCGCTCCCACAGCGCCTCGAAGAGTGCGAGCAGCGCGTCCAGCAGCGGTGACGGGTGGATCAGGTACGACGCGGCGACCGCGTCGTCCCCGGCCCGCAGCAGCGGGATGATGGCGAGACGGTCGTCGGAGATGGCGAGCTTCATCGGCAGGTTCGCGGCGATCCTGGCCTGCTCGCCCTGCCGCATCCCGGTCGTGACGTCGTCCAGCCAGCCGGGCAGTTCCAGCACGCTGGTGTCGTAGATGACCCGGTACTTCACGCCCCGCCGGAGCAGGCTGAGCTCGGTCCGGTTGGGCTCGGTGTGCTCCTGTGGGGCGGCGTACGGCGGCCGGTCGAAGCCGCGCATCTGCGCACGGGTGTTCTGCTGCATCTGCACCCAGCGGTGGTTGACCTCGTCGCGCCCGGAGATCACCTCGATCAGCTCGCCGGGGTGGGCGAAACGGGTGTTGGCCCGGTAGATGTCCATCAGGGAGCGGACGTGTGAGCGCACGTCGTGCAGGGCGCGCTCGCGCTCGCGGACGATCGCCTCCAGGCTGCTGTCCGGCGAAACGGCCACGTAGCGGGTGGGGCGGGCGGTCGAGCGGGTGGCCAGGCCGAGCGTGACGAGTGACTGCAGCGTCTTCCTGGCGGCCGACTCCGGCAGGTGGCAGTCGTGGACGATCTCCGACACGGTCGCCTGCGTCCGGCGGACGAGCGCGTCGTACACGGCCTCGTCCTGACGGCTCAACCCGATCGCTTCCAGCATCCCGGCCTCCTGTCGTACATCCGCCACCTGGCAGGAACTCGCCCCCGACACACCTTGTCAGGAAATATCCGGAGATGTCAGCGTTCATCTGCATCATCGACCCCCGTGGTCACCTGAACGAAGGAGTGTCATGCCGCTGTCCCCCCGCCGGCCATTCGGGCGACGCCTGTTACCAGCCGCGCTGCTGGCACTCGGACTGCTGGCCGCGCTGACGCCCGCGACCCCGGTGGCTGCCGCCGTGGACCCGCCCGCGAACCCGAAGATCGACAGCGCGCTCACCGGCCAGATGCGGGCCGCCGGCGCGCGGATCGAGGCCGCCGTCATCCTGCGCCCCCACCAGGTCCCGCCCACGACGAAGGCCGCGCCGGCCGAGATGCGCACAGCGCTGACCCGCACGGCCGAGTCCGCGCAGAGCCCCGTGACCGACCTGGTCGAGTCCCGCGGCGACCAGGTGGTCAACACCTTCTGGATCAAGAACATGGTGCTGGTACGGGCCACGCCCGCGACGCTGGAGGACCTGGCGGCGCTCGACCTGGTCGAGCGGATCATCCCCAACTTCCGGCTGACCGTCCCGGAGACGCCGAAGTCGCCGGCCGGCGCGAAGGCCGCCGCCGAGCCGTTCACCTGGGGCCTGACGAAGATCGGCGCCGACCGGCTGCAGACCGAGACCGGGCTCACCGGTGCGGGCGTGCTGGTGGCGATGCTCGACAGCGGCATCGACATCACCCACCCCGACCTCGCGGGCAAGCTCGTCACCGACGACGCGTCGGACCCCCGCCATCCGGGCGGCTGGCTCGAGTTCGGCCCTGACGGCAAGCCGGTGCCGTCCGGCCCGCATGACAGCGCCACCCACGGCACCCATGTGGCGGGCACGATCGTCGGCGGGAACGCCTCCGGCACCCAGATCGGCGTCGCCCCCGGCGCCAGGATGATGGTCGGCCTGGTCACCCCGGGCGGCAGCGGAACGCTGGCCCAGGTGATCGCCGGCATGCAGTGGGCGCTCGCGCCGTACACCGCCGACGGCACCGCGGCGGGCGAGCCCGCGGACGTCATCAGCATGTCGCTGGGCGGGATGGGCTACGGCTCGGAGTTCATCGAACCGGCCAGGAACATCGTCCGCGCCGGCGCCTTCCCCTCCTTCGCCATCGGCAACAACTGCCCCCCTGGCGCCTCGTCGAGCCCGGCCAACGTGTACGAGGCCGTGGCCGTCGGTGCGACCGACGTCAACGACGACGTGGCCGACTTCTCCTGCGGCGGCACGGTCAACCGCACCGACTGGGCCGGCGCGCCGGCCGACTGGCCGGAGACCTACGTCGTGCCGGACGTCTCCGCGCCGGGCGTCGGCGTGCTCTCCACCGTGCCCGACGGCGGGTACGCCTACTACGACGGCACCTCGATGGCGACGCCGCACGTGTCCGGCACGGTCGCGCTGATGCTCCAGGCCCGCCCCGGGCTCACCGTGGAGGAGGCCCTGGAGACCCTCATCGGCACCTCCTTCCACGACGAGCGCTACGGCGAGCTGCCGAACCCACGGCACGGCCACGGCCGGATCGACGCCTACGCCGCGGTCACCGAGGCGGCGCTGACGAGCGGCGTCCGGGGAACCGTGATCGACGAGCGCGACCGTGAGCCGCTCGCCGGGGTGACGGTCACCCGCGCGGACGGCAGGAGCGTCACGAGCGACGAGGACGGCCGGTTCGAGATGCGCCTGCCCGCGGGCGAGCACGACCTGAAGCTGTCCCGGTTCGGCTACCACGCGCGGACGATGGACGTGCGGGTCCAGGCGGACCGGTTCGCCGAGGTGCGGCCGGGGCTGGCGCGCACCCGCTGGGGCACGGTCTCGGGCCAGGTGGTCTACGGCCCGACCGGCTCGTCGGTGCCCGGCGCCACGGTCAGGGTTCTCGACGTGCCCGATCCGCTGACCGCGCGGACCGACCGCCACGGCCGCTACCGGATCGAGAACGTGCCCGAGGGCGACTACCGGGTCAGCGCCTTCGCCGCCGGCGTGTCCAGGTCCGACCCGGTGGACGTCAGTGTGGACGGCCGGCGGGCGCGCGGGACGGCGGACCTGTCCCTCCCGAGGCCGCCGGCCACCGGGCGGGCCTCCCTGGGCTCCGACGGACGGCAGGGCAACGACGAGGCGTGGTGGCCGGAGCTGAGCGACGACGGCGGCGTGGTGGTCTTCGCCAGCCCGGCGGGCAACCTCGCCGACGGCGACACCAACGGCCAGCTCGACATCTTCGCGACCGACGTGCGCACCCTGACGACCACGCGGGTCTCGGTGTCGTCGGAAGGCGGGCAGGGCGACGGTTTCCACCTGTCGCCGACGGTCAGCGCCGACGGCCGGTACGTCGGCTTCAACAGCAACTCCACGAACCTGGTGCCCGGCGACACCAACGGCCAGACCGACAGCTTCGTGCACGACCGGCAGACCGGCAGGACCGAGCGGATCTCCGTCGGGCACGACGGCGCCCAGGCCGACGCCTCCTCCTACCCGCCCGCCTTCACCGCCGACGGCCGCTTCGCGATCTACAACAGCGACGCCACGAACCTGGTGCCGGGGGACACCAACGGCATGACGGACGTCTTCCTCTACGACCGGCAGACGGGGAAGAACGAGCGGATCTCCGTCGGGCAGGACGGCGCGCAGGCCGACGCCAACTCCCGCGAGGAGACGATCAGCGCCGACGGCCGCTTCGTCGCCTTCCAGAGCGACGCCACCAACCTGGTGCCGGGCGACACCAACGGCGTGGCCGACGTCTTCGTCCGCGACCTGCGGACGGGGACCACCAAGCTGGTCACCGCGCCGCACCCGGCGACCCAGACCGTCGGCCCGCAGATCAGCGCGGACGGGCGCGTGGTCGTCTTCAGCAACGGCGTCGGACTCGGCCACCTGTACGCGCACACCCTGGAGACCGGCGTGAACGAGCTGGTGTCGGCGACTCCGGCCGGCGACGAGGCCCACGGCATGTTCTTCGCCCCCTCCCTCAGCGCCGACGGGCGCACGGTCGCCTTCTACAGCGAGGCGTCCGACCTCGTCGAGGGCGACACGGGCACCGGGTACGACGTGTTCGTCCGTGATCTCGACTCCCGCACCACCGAGCGGATCACCCTCGGCCCGAAGGGGGTGGAGGCCGACGGCTGGTCCGACTCGCCGTCGATCAGCGGCGACGGCCGGTATGTCGCGTACTCCAGCAGCGCGGCCAACCTGGTGGAGGGCGACACCAACCGGCGCTCGGACGTCTTCCTCCACGACCGGGTCCCCGGCCCCGAGCCGAGGTTCGCGGTGAGCGAGCTTGAGATCAGGCCGTCCGCCGTCCGGCCCGGCCGATCGGTGCGGATCGAGGCCAGGGTCAAGAACGTCGGCGAGCGGGCGGGCTCCTACGACGCGGTGCTGCGCGTGAACGGGGAGGTGGACCAGCGGCGGAGCGTCGAGCTGGGCCCGGACCGGGACACGCGGATCAGCTTCACCGTGCGGCGCGGCGAGCAGGGCACGTACCTGATCACGCTGGGCCCGCTCAACGGGGAGTTCCAGGTCAAGCGCTGACGGATCGGCAGGACTTGGCAGGAGCGCACCTCACCGGCGCTCCTGCCATCTGCCGTTCGCGCGAAAACAGGTCGAGCCGGGGCGGGGCCACTGGCTACCGTTCGACCGGTGCGCCCCGTTCTCGAGACCGACCGCCTGATCCTGCGTCGCTTCACCGACGCCGACGCCGACGCCCTGTACGACCTGCACAACGACCCCGCCGTGACCCGCCTGATCAACGGCGGCCGGCCGATCCCCCGCGCGGTGATCGTCGGCGAGACGCTGCCCAGGTTCGTCGCGTCGGGTTTCTTCGCCGCGATCGTCCGCCCGACCGGCGAGTTCGCCGGCTGGTTCCACCTGCGGGCCCCCGAAGGCGTCCCGGCCGACGAGCTGGAGCTGGGCTACCGGCTGCACCAGCGGGTCTGGGGCCGGGGCTACGCCACCGAGGGGTCCCTCGCCCTCATCGACAGGGCCTTCACCGAGCTCGGCGCCCGCCGCGTCTTCGCCCGCACGATGACCGTCAACACCCGCTCCCGCCGCGTCATGACCAAGTGCGGCCTGCGCCATGTCCGTACCTTCTTCGAGGACTGGCCGGAGACCATCGAGGGCTCCGAGCAGGGCGACGTGGAGTACGAGCTGCTTCGCGACGACTGGCGGGCGAGCCGGGACACCGCCACGGCGTAGCACGCACGCGCATGCCTATCGGTCGGCGGTCACGGCCCTGCTCTTCCGGGAGCGGTAATTGGCCGCCTTGACGCGATTGCCGCATTCCTCCATGCCGCACCACTGCCGGTTGCCGGCCCGGGACCGGTCGATGAAGATCCGGGTGCAGTCGGGGTGGCCGCACTCGCGGATGCGCGACCGATCGAGGCCGGCCAGGAGCGCGATGGCCGTCCTGGCCACCTCGGCGGCGACCGCCGTGACGTCGCCGACGCGGATCATGCCCGAGGGGGTGAGCGTCGTCCGGGGCGCCGGGCCTTCCGCCGCCCGGTTGAGCTCGTGCAGGTCGTCCTCCGGCCAGGGCCGGCCGTCCATCGCGTGGCGCGCCAGCCGGTAGACGACCTCGCGCAGCGCCACCGTCCGCCGCAGCCCGGCGGCGTCCACCGGCGGCTCCTCGCTGAGAACCCCGGCCTCGACCGACCACCGGGCCAGATCGGCGGGCGTGGCCAGCAGCTCCTCGGGATCGCTCCGCCGCCACTTGAGCGTCCCGACCAGGTCGAGGGCGAGGTCGCCGCTGACGAACACGAAACCCATGTCACCACCTTGACAGGTGACGCGGGCGGGCGCAATGGTGGCGTCACCTGTCAAGCCGGTGACGCTCTCGCGGGAGGTCGTCGCCCGTCCCCGGAGCTCGCATTGATCACTGACGACGACTACCTCTATTTCACCCGCCGGGCCCTGGACGGCATGATCGGCATCGTGGCAGGGCTCGGCGACGAGCTCGCCAACGTCCGGCCGCCGCTCCCCGGCGCGAACAGCCCGTACGCGCTGCTCACCCACTGCCTCGGCGTGGTCTCGTACTGGGCCGGCGCCCTGGTGGCGGGGCGTGAGGTGGCGCGCGACCGCGACGCCGAGTTCACCGCCTCCGGCCCGGTGCGCCCGCTGCTGGACCGGGCGGCGGCGGTGCGCGCCGCGCTGGCCGAGGACGCGCACGCCGCCGTCCCCTCCGGCCCGCTGCGCGGCACTCCGCCGCCCGGCTTCCTGGGCCCCGACCGCGAACTGACCCAGGGCGCGGCGCTGCTGCACGTGTACGAGGAACTCGCCCAGCACCACGGCCAGATGGAGATCATCCGGGACGCCATCCTGGCCGGGGCGGGGGCCAGGGCATGACCGCCTTCCAACGCGTGGACGTCGATCGGCTGCGCGCGGGCCATGGCGTCAAATGGGGCTCGCTGCCGCCCGGCACCCTCGGTTCCTGGGTCGCCGACATGGATTTCGGGGTCCCGCCCGCGGTGCGGGAGAGCATCCTGCGGGTCACCGAACGGCAGGACTTCGGGTACCCGTTCTGGCCGGACGGGGATCCGGTGATCGAGGCGTTCGAGGACCGGATGGCCACCCGGCACGGCTGGCGGCCGGAGCCGGGACGAACTCGCGTGTTCACCGATCTCATCCAGGTCCTGCAGGTGATGATCGAGCACGCGACCCGGCCCGGCGACGCCGTCGCGATCCACGTGCCCGCCTATCCGCCGTTCCTGGCGAGCATCGTCAGGTCGGGGCGGCGCGTCGTGCCGCTGCCGATGCGGTGGCGGGAGGCGGGCTGGGACTTCGACGGCGACGGCCTGGCCGACCGGCTGCGCGCCCAGGGCTGCCGGATGCTGGTGCTGGTCAACCCGCACAACCCCACCGGCAGGGTGTTCACCGGCGCCGAGCTGGCGCTGCTCGCCGAGGTGGCCGCGGAGCTGGACCTGGTGGTCCTGGCTGACGAGATCCACGCCGACCTGACGTTCCGGCCCGCCCGGCACATCCCGTTCGCCTCGCTGGGCGACGAGACCGCGGCGCGCACGATCACCACCACCTCGGCCACCAAGGCGTTCAACATCGCCGGGCTTCGCTGCGCCGTCGCGCACGTCGGGGCTGAACGGGTGCATCGGTCGCTGGCCGAGGCCCCGCTGGACTACTTCGGCACGCCGAGCACGCTGAGCCGGGTCGCCACCGTGGCGGCCTGGCGCGAGGGTGACGCCTGGTCCGCGGAGCTGATGCGCACCCTGGAGCACAACCGGGGCCTCGTCGCCGAGTGGGCGGCGGCGCTGCCGTGGGACCTGCGCTACCACTCGCCGGAGGCGACCTATCTGAGCTGGTTCGACTTCACCGGCACGCCGATCGGCGCCGGCGCACCGGCCGAGCACGTGCTCAACAGGGCGCGGGTCAAGCTCAGCGAGGGGGCGGAGTTCGCCCAGGGCACCGATGTCGACTGCGCCGCGTTCGCCCGGCTCAACTTCGCCACCAGCCCGTCCCTGCTGCGGGAGATCCTGGCCCGCCTCGCGGCCCTCTGACCGCCACCTACGGGAAGACGCATGCCAGGGCACCTGGTGCACTGGTCAGACCAGTCGTTAAGGTGCTTCCCATGACGGCATACGAGCGGTTGTTCCGCCTGGACGGGCGGCGTGCGGTGGTCATCGGCGCCGGGAGCGGCATCGGCAGGGAGGCGGCGCTCGCCCTGGCCGCGCACGGCGCCTCGGTGGTGTGCGCGGACAAGGACCTGGCGGCCGCGCAGGACACCGCCGGGCAGTGCGGCGGCACGGCGCGGCTGCTCGACGTGCTGGACACCGAGGCGGTCCGGGCATGCGCCGACGAGATCCCCGCCGACGTCCTGGTGTTCACCGCCGCCACCAACGTGCGCAAGCGGCTGCTGGACTACTCCAGCGAGGAGTTCGACCGGGTCGTGCACCTCAACCTGCGCGCCTCGTTCGAGGTGCTGCGGGCCTTCGGCGCGGGCATGGTGGCGCGGGGCGGGGGCTCGATCATCGGCTTCGCGTCCATCCGCGCCAGCGTGACCGAGCCCGGCCAGAGCGTCTATTCGGCGACGAAGGCCGGGCTCGTGCAACTGCTGCGCACCGCGGCGGCCGAGTTCGGCCCGCACGGGGTGCGGGTCAACGCGATCGCGCCGGGCGTGGTGGAGACGCCCCTGACCCAGCAGATCAAGGACGACCCCGCCTGGTACGACGCGTACGCGGCCAAGAGCGCGCTGGGCCGCTGGGCCACCGCCGAGGAGATGGCCGGCGCGGTGGTCTACCTGGCCGGCGACGCCGCCGGCTTCGTCACCGGCTCGGTGCTCTACGTGGACGGCGGCTGGACCGCCGTGGACGGCCGCTTCGACCCGCCCCGGTGAGCCGTCAGCGGATCTCCATGGCGGGCAGCACGTCGTTGGCGAGCGTCCCGACCTCGTCGACCCGGATCCGCACCCGGTCGCCCGGCGTCAGGGTGAAGTCCTGGCCGGGCACCAGGCCGGTGCCGGTGGACAGGATCACGCCCCGAGGGTGCCGGTCGGCCCGGAACAGGTAGCCGACCAGGTCGTCGAGGCGGCGGTGGAGCTGCGAGGTGGCGGCCGTGCCCTCCCAGGTGACCTCGCCGCCACGGAAGATCGTCATCTCGATCTCCAGGGCGTACGGGTCGGGGACCTCCCAGGCGGGGCGGATGCCGGGGCCGAGCGCGGTGGCGCCGGCGAACATCTTGGCCTGCGGGAGGTAGAGCGGGTTCTCCCCCTCGATGGAACGGGAGCTGACGTCGTCGCAGACGGTGTAGCCGGCGATCTCGCCGCTGGCCGTGACGACCACGGCCAGCTCCGGCTCGGGGACGTCCCAGGTGGAGTCGGGCCGCACGCCGATGGCCTCGTCATGCGCACGCACCCGCCGGCCGATCGACTTGAAGAACAGCTCGGGGCGCTCGGCGTCGTAGACCCGCTGGTAGATGTCGGGCTCGGTGCTCTCCTCGACCCTGGCCTCGCGGGACTGCCGGTAGGTGACGCCGGCCGCCCACACCTCGGTGTCGGGATCGACGGGCGCGGCGGGCGTCACCTCGTCGATCGGCTCGGAAGCCGCTTCGAGCAGCGTACGGAAGTGATCGAGGTCGGCGGAGAGCGCGTCGCCGAGCGAGAAGCCGGCGGGCAGCGCGCGGTCGCCGCCCGCGGCGCGCACCGCCCAGCGGGAGGAACGAGAGCAACGAACGAGGTGCATGAGCGCCTTCCTGTCAAGCGAACAGTGCTCCCGGTCAGGGCCCCGGCCGGGGCCCGTCCAGGTCACGGCGTGCCCGCGCCGGGCTCGCCATGTCCGGCAGCCTACTCAAGCGCTTTTCCGGTGCTGTGCCCGCGTCAGGCCGCGAACTCGGGGTAGCCGTACCCGACGACCTGCGACGTGGGACGGACCCGCTCCTCGACCTTGCCGTTGCCGGTGTTGCCCTCGATCGTGGTGATCGTGCCGTCGCCGTTGTCCTTCTTGACCAGGCCGACGTGGTCGATGGCGCTGGTGGTCTTGGCGCCGTTCCAGTCGTAGAAGACCACGGAGCCGGGCTTGGCGACGGTGCCCCAGCGCTGGTTGGCCTTGAACCAGTCGGCGTAGGTGACGGTGTAGGCGTCCCAGCCGACCGAGGTCCGGGCGCCGGCCTTCTCACCGACCCAGGAGACGAACATCGCGCACCACGGGGCGTTGGCGTACAGCTGCGGCCGGCCGCCGCCGTCGCGGGCCAGGGTCTCGGTGGCGCGCGGGGAGGACATGTACCAGCTGTGGTACGGCGTGCCGCCGCCTGCCGCGTTCTCCTTCACACCGATCTGGGACTCGGCGACCCGCAGCAGGGTCTGCGTGCTGACCTTGCCGGTCTCGGCGACGGGGACCGCCTTCTGCTGCGACGGGTGCTCGGCCGCCATGGCGGCGGTGCCGCCCAGGGTGGCGCCGGCGGCGACGCTCAGTCCAAGAGCGAAGGTGACGATGTTGGACCGGCTATAAGCGCGCTTGAGGATGTTCTTTGCCATTCTGGGGGTGCTCCTTACTTCCATGCCGCCTACCGGGTTAGCTGACGGGTTCGGGCGTGGAAGTGCCCTACGGATGCCTCAGGAGAGAGCAACCGATTCACCCCAGAAATACGTGGGTCCCCGGTTTCGCGAGTTTCGCGGATTCGGCGGCCGCGGCAGACCTGTGATCGAACAGAGGCACAGGTCAGCCACGGTCTCGGCGATTGCAACGGCCACGCGGGCATGTGAAAGACCCTGGCGTGTACCGCGGATGACTCAAAGGTAAGTGAACGGCATAGAACGATGCAAGTGCAGGGCTTGACTCCCTCACGGAATCCCCTGTCACGCAAGGGATTCAGCCCTCCATTCTTTACCTTTCTCCGGGTTTGACGAGGACAGAAAAGCGCCCATTCAGGGCCGGATGATCGCCATTCGGGTGACGGTGAACTCCTCGATGGCGAACCGAGGGCCCTCCCGGCCGATGCCGGAGTCCTTGACGCCGCCGTAGGGCATGTTGTCGGCGCGGAAGCCCGGCACCTCGTTCACCACCACTCCCCCGGCCTCGATGCGCTCGATCGCCGCGAACGCCGTGGCCAGGGAGCGGGTGAAGACCGAGGCGTGCAGGCCGTACCGGGAGGCGTTGACCGTGGCGAAGGCGGCGTCCAGGTCGGGCACCGGCCGTACGCACACCACAGGACCGAAGATCTCCTCGTCCCAGGCGGCGGCCCCGCCGGGCACGTCGGCCAGCACGGTCGGCGCGATGGCCCGGCCGTCACGCACGCCGCCGGTGACGAGCCTGGCGCCGGAGGATCCGATCCAGTCCAGCACCCGGTCCGTCGCCGCCGGGTCGATGAGCGGCGCCACCCGCGTCCCGGGCGAGCGCGGATCGCCCACGGCGACGTCCTTCATGCGCGCGGCGAGCAGCCCGAGGAACTTCTCGTGCACCGCCTCCTCGACCAGCACCCGCTGCACCGAGATGCACGCCTGCCCCGAGGCGTAGTAGCCGCCGCGCACCACGGCGTCGGCGGCGGCCTCCAGGTCGGCGTCTGCGGCGACCACGAGGGCGGCGTTCGAGCCCAGCTCCAGCAGCACCTTGGTGGGGGCGGCGGCGCGGGCGATGGCGTGCCCCGCGGCGGCCGAGCCGGTGAACGACACGGCGCCGATCCGCCGGTCCTCCACCAGCGTGCGGCCGACCTCCACGTCCCCGGTGACGAGCTGCACCGCGGCGGCGGGCAGCACGCCCGCCGAGCGCAGCAGATGCACCAGCCAGAGCGTGGCCAGCGGCGTGGCGGGAGCCGGCTTGACGATGACCGGGCAGCCGGCCGCCAGCGCCGGAGCGATCTTGTGCGCGGCCAGCAGCAGCGGATAGTTGAAGCCGGTGATTCCGGCCACCACGCCGATGGGTCGCCGCGTCCAGAACCCGATCAGCCCCTCTCCCGACGGCATCAGGTCCAGCGGCACCGTCTCACCGTGCAGCCTCGCCACCTCTTCGGCGGCGGTGGCCAGGGTGACGAGCGTGCGCGCCACCTCGACCCGGCAGTCCACCAGCGGCTTGCCGGTCTCCAGCACGAGCAGCCGCTCGAACTCCTCGCGCCGCTCGGCGACCGCGTCGTGCGCGCTCGTCAGCGCGGCGCGGCGCGCGTGCGACGGCAGCGCGGCCATCGCGGGCGCGACCGCGAGCGCCTCCTCCACGGCCCGCGCCGCCAGCGCCGCGTCCCCCACGGGCGCGCTCATCACGACGGAGCCGTCGTACGGGAAGATCACGTCAGCGTACGCCGGGGCTTCGGCCCACCCCTCCCCCACCGGAAGGCCGGACGGCCACGAGCCTGCGTAAGTCACTGTTTCCCCCTTTGTCCTGGCGATCGAGTCATGGCATGCGGGTCATGGCGATCGGGTCATGGCGATCGGGTCATGGCGATCGGGTCATGGCGATCGGGTCATGGCGATCGGGTCATGGCGTTCGCCGAAGGGCGCTCGGGAACACGTCGAGATACGCGGGCGCGCCCGCCCGCCCGGTCGCGGCCAGCACCGCGTGCGCCACGGCCCGGCTGAACACATCGGCCCCGGCGGCGAGCAGGTCGTGCAGGTGCACCCCCTCGGGCGCCGTACCGTCCCAGGGCGCTCGACGTACGGCGCCGTCCTGGAACTTCCCACCAGGTCCAGGCCCGTTCACGGCGGCGGGGCGGGATCCGTACGGGGTCCGGCCGGGTTGTGGCGGGGGCAGGGCGCAGGTGGAGACGGCGAAGACGGTGTCGCCGTCGACCATCGTGTGCGCGGGGCGGATGGCTCGGGCGAGCCCGTCGTGCGCGACCCCGGCGAGCTTGCCGCACTGGGCCTTGGTAAGGGTCAGGTCGGTGGCGACGACGCCGATGGTGGTGTTGAGCGAGGTCACCCCGGCGGGCCGCCAGGCGGCGACCTCCTCCGCCGACGGCTCCCCCAGGTGGTCGAACTCGCCGGGAAGCCCGTAACGGGCGCCGGACAGGACCCCGGTCCCCGGATCGAGGACGGACCCGGCGGCGTTGACCACCGCGAGCGCGGCCACGGTCACCCCCGAGGGCAGCACGACGCTCGCGCCCCCGATCCCCCCGGCGAGCCCGCCCGCCATGGCGCCGGTGCCGGCCCCGATGGATCCCCCTAGAGCGCTACCGCCCTCATTCGCCCGGGCCGCCACTCCGCTGGATTCGCCCGGAGCGCCACCGCCCTCCTTCCCACGGCCGGCCCCTGGAAAGGCCTGGCCGAGGGGGTCTGGAGAGGACGTGGCCGCGTCGTAGGCGGCGTGGCCGAAGGCGGCGTCCGGGGTGGCGCGGAAGCGGGTGCCTCTGCCGAGGTCGTAGATGACGGCGGCCGGGACGATGGGGACGACGCCGCCCTCCACCGGGAAGCCGACGCCGCCGTCCGCGAGCCGGTCCATGACGCCGCAGGCCGCGCTCAGCCCGTAGGCGCTGCCGCCCGACAGGACGATGGCGTGCGCGCGCTCGACCAGGTTGCGCGGGTCCAGGAGCTCGGTCTCGCGGGTGCCGGGGGCCGCGCCGCGCACGTCCACTCCGGCGACCATGCCGCCGGGCGGGGCCAGGACGACGGTGGTGCCGGTGAGGTAGCCGTCACCGGTCCGCTGGGCGTGGCCGACGCGGAGACCCGCGACGTCCTGCAGCGAGTTGGCGGGGCCGGGGAGCGAAGGGCCGTCCGGGCCGCTCATCACCGGCTCCGGGTGAGGAAACGGCGGGCCGCTTCGGCGAAGACGCGGGTGCACTGGACGATCTCGGCCACCTCGACGTACTCGTCCGACTGGTGGGCGATCCACTTGCCGCCGGGCCCGTAGACGACGGACGGGATGCCGCCCCAGTGGGTGAGTACGGTGCCGTCGGTGGAGCCGGGGACGCCGCCGTAGACGGGCTCGGCGCCGGTGACGTCGCGGTGGGCGGCGGCGAGCGCGGCGACCACCGGGTCGTCGACGGGGACGTCCACGGGCGGCCGGTCGACCAGGACGGACACCTCGGCGGTGATCCCGTCCCAGGCGGCCAGGTCGGCGACGCGGTCGGCGACCGCCTGGTGCGCCAGGCCGGGGATGGTGCGAACGTCGACGAAGACGGAGGCGGTCGCGGGGATGACGTTGACCTGCTCCTCGGTGCCGGCGCGGACCACGGTGGGGGTCACGTACACCTCGCCGAGGTGCTCGTGGGCGGGGTGGCGCTCCTGCAGATCCCGCTCCAGCGCACGCAGCCCGGTCAGCAGGGCGCCCACCGCCTGGATGGGGTTGCGGCCGTGCTGCGGCATCGCGCCGTGCGCCATCTTGCCGGTGAGGTCGACCCGCAGCCGCAGCGCCCCCTTGGCGACGGCGCAGATCTCACCGGCCTCGGGCTCGGCCACGATCGCGCCGTCCACGTCGGCGCCGAGCCCTTCGGCGACGAAGTGGTGGGCCCCCAGCATGAGACCTTCCTCGTCGGCCAGCGCGCACACCTTGATCCGCCCCGGGAACGGTCCAGCCAGTTGCAGCGCCCGGGTGGCGTAGAGGGTGGCGGCCAGGCCGGACTTCATGTCGGCGCTGCCCCGCCCCCACAGCCTGCCGTCGCGGATCTCGCCGCCGAACGGGTCCACCGTCCAGGTGGACAGGTCGCCTTCGGTGACGACGTCGGTGTGGCCCTCGAACATCAGCGTCGGCCCGTCCCCGCCGCCGCCTTCGACGACGGCGACCACGTTCGGCCGGCCGGGGGCGGCCTCGTACACGCTCGGCTGCCAGCCCCACTCGCGCATCTTGGCGGCGACCAGGTCGGCGGCGGCCTGCTCGCTGCGCCCGCGCGCCGGGTCGTTGGTGCTCGGCACGCGGACCAGCGCCTGAGTGAACTCGACCACCCCGCGGGCGTCCACCTCGATCACAGAAATCCCTCCAGCGTGGGTACGGCCCGCAGCAGCGTGCGCGTGTAGGCGTGGCGTGGCTCGGCCCAGATGTCGTCGACGGCTCCGGTCTCCACGATCTCGCCGCTGTGCATCACCGCCACCGTCTCGCAGACATGCCGTACGACGGACAGGTCGTGCGAGACGAAGACGAGGGTGAGGCCCAGCTCGTCGACCAGGTCGGCCAGCAGGTTGAGTATCTGCCCGCGTACGGACACGTCCAATGCGCTGACCGGCTCGTCGGCGACCAGCACCTTGGGGCGGGGGGCGAGCGCGCGGGCGATGGCGATGCGCTGGCGCTGCCCGCCGGAGAACTGGTGGGGGTAGCGGTCGGCGGCGGAGGCGGGCAGCCCGACCTGGTCGAGCAGCTCGGCGACCCGCCCGCCGACAGGCTCGCCGAGGGCGACGAGCGGCTCGGCGACGAGGTCACGCACCCGCATGCGGGGGTCGAGCGAGCTCATCGGGTCCTGGAAGACGATCTGCAGGCTCTGCCGCAGGAAGCGCAGCCGCCGCTCCGGCCTGCCGGTGATCTCCTGGCCGTCGAAGCGGATGGAGCCGCTGGTGGGCTGGTCGAGCGCGCACAGCAGGCGCAGCAGGGTGGACTTGCCGGAGCCGGACTCGCCGACGATGCCGAACCGCTCGCCTCGGCGCACGGTCAGCGACACCCGGCGCAGGGCGTACACCGCCTGGGCCGGCTTGGTGAGCGAGGTGCGCGGCCGATGGTAGACGCGGCTGAGGTTCTCAGCCTCGATCAGCGGGGTGCCAGCATGCGTGGGCATGGCCCTCTCCTGTCAGCGCGGGCTCCCGCTCGCAGGTCGCGGTGGCGTGCGGGCAGCGGTTTCTGAAGACGCAGCCGCCGGGGAAGTGTCCCGCCGGGGGGACGTTGCCGGCGATGGTGGGCAGCCTGGTGCCGCGCGGTGTCAGCTTGGAGGCGGCCAGCAGGCCTTCGGTGTAGCGGTGCCGGGGGTTGCCGAAGACCTCGCGGATCGGGCCGCTCTCCACCACCCGCCCGCCGTACATGACCAGGACCCGCTCGCACACCGAGGCGACCACGGCCAGGTCGTGGGTGATGAACAGCAGGGCCGGCGCCACCTCGGCGATCAGGTCGAGCATCTGCTTCTGCACGGTCACGTCGAGCGCGGTGGTCGGCTCGTCGCAGATGAGCAGGCCGGGCTCGTTGGCCAGGGCGATGGCGAGCATGACGCGCTGGCGCTGGCCGCCGGAGAGCTGGTGGGGGTAGGCGCGGGCCACCTGTTCCGGCTGCGGCAGGCGTACCCGGCCGAGCAGCTCGACGGCGCGGGCGCGGGCCTGGCCGGCGGGCCTGCCGTGCAGGGTCATGACCTCGGCGACCTGCGCGCCGACCCGCATGAGCGGGTTGAGCGCGGTCATCGGCTCCTGGAACACCATGGACACGTCCTGGCCGCGCAGGTCCTTCAGCCGCCGCTCGGGGACGCCCACCAGGTCGCGGTCGCGTACGCGGGCGCGGCCGGCGGCGTGCACGCCCTCGGGCAGCAGGCCCATGAGCGACAGCGCGGTCAGCGACTTGCCGGAGCCGGACTCGCCGATCAGCCCGACCCGCTCGCCGGGGCCGATCTCGAACGACACGTCCCGGACCAGCTCGATCGAGCCGGCCCGGACGGTGAGCCCCTCAACGCTCAACGTGCTCACTCGGTCGCTCACCGCTCCCCGATCTTCCTGAGCTTGGGGTCCAGATAGTCACGCAGGCCGTCGCCGAGCAGGTTGAAGCCGAGCACCGCCAGCGCGATCGCCATCCCGGGCCAGAGCGCCAGGCGGGGCGTGGAGAACAGCAGTTCCTGCGACTCCTGGAGCATCCGGCCCCACGACGGGATCGGCGGGCGGGTGCCGAAGCCGAGGAACGACAGCGCCGCCTCGGCCAGGATCGCGATGGCGAACGACACCGACGCCTGGACGATCAGCACGGAGGAGATGTTCGGCAGCACGTGACGCAGCGCCACGGCGGTGCGCCGCCGCCCGGCCGCCCGCGCGGCGAGGATGTAGTCGGTCACCATGACCTGCATCGTGGCGGCCCTGGACACGCGGGCGAAGGCGGGCACCGTGGCCACGCCGATGGCGATCATGGCGGTGAGCGTGCCGGCCCCGTAGACGGCGCCGAGCATGATGGCCAGCAGCAGCGCGGGGAAGGCGAAGACGAGGTCGTTGACCCGCATGATCAGCTCGGACAGCCAGCCGAGCCTGCCGGAGCCCGACGTCATCCCGGCGATGACGCCGAGCGGCGTGCCGATGACGGCGGCGATGCCGACGGCCACCACGCCGACGTAGAGGGTGGTGCGGGCGCCCACCATGAGCTGGCTGAAGGTGTCGCGGCCGAACTTGTCGGCGCCGAGCAGGTAGCCGCCGCCGGGGTCGCGCAGCTTGCCGGCCGCGTCGACGAGCACGGGGTCGTGCGGCGTCCACACGAACGACAGCAGCGCCAGCAGCACCACGAGGCCGACCAGGACGCCCCCGGTGATCAGGCCCGCGTTGATCCGGCCCCTCATCGTGCCCCCCGCAGCCGCGGGTCGAGCGCGGCGTAGGCCACGTCCACCAGGAAGTTGATCAGCAGGACGGCTGCCACCAGCACCATGACGACGCCCTGGACGAGCAGCAGGTCGCGCCCCGCGACGCCGTTCAGCAGCAGGTCGCCCAGGCCGGGGATGACGAAGACGCGCTCGACCACGACCGCGCCGATGAGCAGCGTGGCCAGTTGCAGGCCGAGCACCGTGATCACGGGGATGGAGGCGTTGCGCAGGCCGTGCCGCCACAGGGCGCCCATCCGGCCCCTGCCCTTGGCGCGGGCGGTGCGCAGGTAGTCCTCGCGCATCACGTCCAGCACCGCCGAGCGGACGTATCGGGTCAGCACGGCTCCCTGGACGAGGCCGAGCGACAGCCAGGGCAGCAGCAGGCTGCGCAGCCACTCGACGGGGTCGTCGGCGATGGGCACGTAGCCGCCGGACGGCAGCGCCTGTGCCTGCACGGCGAAGACGAACACCAGCAGGATGCCCGCCAGGAAGGCCGGGACGGCGATGCCGACCTGGCTGAAGGCGCTGATGGCGGCGCCGAGCGGGTTGCGGTGGTGCACCGCCGCGAACGTCCCCGCCGGCACGGCGATGACCAGCGCGATGACCATGCCGCCGAGCACCAGCACCGCGGTGACGCCGAGGCGGTCGGCGATCTGCGGCCCGATCGGCGAACTGGTCACGTAGGAGGTGCCGAAGTCGCCGGTGACGAGCCCGCCGAACCAGTCGAAGAACTGCGTGACGGCAGGCCGGTCGGTGCCGAACTGCTCACGCAGCGCCGCCACGGCGTCGGGCGTCGCGTTGACGCCCAGCGCGACCTCGGCGGGATCGCCGGGGAGCACGGCCATGAAGGCGAACACCAGCACCCCGGCGACGGCGGTGCTCGCGACGAACACCACCAGCCGTCTCAGGAGGTAGAGGATCACTGCTTGGCGAGCCCGGTGAAGTCGAAGGACTCGGAGATGGCGTTCTTCGGCAGCCCGGTGATGCCCTTCTTGGCCACGATCAGGTTCGGGAAGCCGAACAGCCAGTCGGCGGCGGCGTCCTCGGACAGCAGCTTGGCGGCCTGCTTGAGGTCCTCGATCTGCTGCTGCTCGCTGCCCTGGTCGGCGGAGGCGAGCAGCTTGCCGTACTCCGGGTTGTCGTAACCGAAGTAGTAGGTCTTGTTGGCGAAGATGCTCATGTCGCGCGGCTCGACGTGGTTGATGATCGACAGGTCGTAGTCACCCTTGGTGAAGACCAGGTCGAGCCAGCGCGCGGGGAACTCCAGCGGCTCGATGTCGGCGGTGATGCCCACCTGGGCGAGCTGCGACTTGACCACCTGCGCGGCGGCCACGGCGTAGGGGAGGTTGGGGATGCGCATCTTGACGGTGTACGTCTTGCCGCCGAGCAACTCCTTGGCCTTGGCCACGTCGTAGGGGTAGTCGCCGGTGCGGTCCTCGTACCAGGGGTCGGTGGGCGGGACCATCGAGCCGATGAGCTGCCCGCGACCGGCCCAGGCGGTGTCGAGCAGCGCCTGGTGGTCGATGGCGTGCCGGACGGCCTGGCGTACCTTCTCGTCGTCGAACGGCGGGCGGGCGTTGTTCATCGACAGCACCACCTCGCCGTTGGTGCTGCCCTCGATCGTCTCGAAGCGGCCGGGGTCGGCGAACTGCTGCAGCGACTCGGGCGCCTGGACGCTGGAGATGACGTCGATGCCGCCGGTCAGCAGCGCGTTGTTCATCGCCGTGGCGTCCTTGAAGTACTTGAGCGTCACGCCGGGGATCGCCGGTTTCGTGCCCCAGTAGGAGGTGTTGGCGTCCAGCCGGATGGAGTCGCCGCGCCGCCATTCGCCCAGCTTGTAGGGGCCGGTGCCGACGGGCTGGTTGGCCAGGTCCGCGACGCCGGTGCGGCTGAACATCGCGCCGAGCCGGGTGGCCATGGTGTAGAGGAAGCCGTTGCTGGGCCGGTCGAGGGTGACGACGGCGGTGGTGTCGTCCTTCTTCTCGACGTCCTCGACCATGTCGAGCTGCGACTTGATCTTCAGCTTCCAGTCGGACTGGACCCGGTCGAGCGAGAAGACCACGTCGTCGGCGGTGAAGGGGGCGCCGTTGGTGAAGGTGACGCCTTCGCGCAGGGTGAAGGTGTAGGTCTTGCGGTCCTCCGACACCTCCCACTTCTCGGCGAGCAGCGGCTGGATCTTGCCGTCCTGGTCCAGCTTGACCAGGCCCTCGTAGACGTTGACCAGCAGCGCCTGCGGGATGGCCGCGCCCTCGGTCGCCGTGAAGTCCAGGTTGGCGGGCTCGGCCACGAATCCGACGGAGAGCGCCTCCGCCTTGGCGGGCTGCTCACCGGTGCTCTCCGAGCTTCCGCCGCCCCCGCCGCAGGCGCTCATGCTCAGCAGGAGACCGCCCACGGCGATCCATGTCCCGACTCGCCTCATGTCTTTCAGCCTCCTGGCTAGTGCACTGGTCTGACCAGTAGGCTGCACCTTGCCAGCCCCCGAGGGCTGAGGTCAAGGGGGCTTTCATGGGTGGTCCACGGTTCGAGCCGGTGCGAACCGTTCGCGCGTACGAGCGGATCGTGGAGCAGATCGAGGAGGCCGTCGAGTCCGGCTCGCTGCAGCCCGGGGAGCGGCTGCCCAGCGAGCGTGAGCTGATGGCGCAGTTCGCCGTGAGCCGCTCCACCGTCCGCGAGGCGCTGCGCGTGCTGCAGGCCCGCGGGCTGGTCAGGTCCCGCCCCGGCGATCCGCACGGCGCCGAGGTGCTGCCCTTCTCCCCCGCCGCATTACACAAGTCGATGACCACGCTGGCCCGGGTGGACGAGCTGTCGCTGGGCGAGCTGGTGCAGTTCCGGATGGTGCTGGACGCCTCGGCCAACCTGCTGGCCGCGCGGCTGCGCACCGGCGAGGAGCTGACGGAGATGGAGAGCGCGATCGAGCGCATGCGCGCGGCGGTCACCGCGTCCGCCTCCGCCGGCTACGACGAGTTCAGCGCCGCCGACGTGGCCTTCCACGACGCGGTGGCGCGGGCCAGCCGCAACAAGCTCATCCAGATCTGTACGGATGTGGTCAGGTCGATCGTCCTCGACCTGATCGCCGAGAAGCTCGCGGCGGCGGCCGACCGGGAGGCTCTCATGCGGCAGACGATCCGCCACCACGAGGACGTGCTGGCGGCGATCCGCGCCGGCGCGGGCCAGCTGGCGGCGCGGCTGTCCCGGCAGGCGATGTACGACTACTACGTCGGCTACGTGCCCGAGGAGGAGCGGCCCGCGCTGCGGACCCTGCTGGAGTAGCCGCCCGGCCGACGCGCGCCCTCCGCCCTCCGCCCTCCGCCAGAGAAATCCCTTACGTCACAAGAGTCGTGTCTGTGCTGAACGCCTGGTGGGAGTGTTATCTTGCACCCGTGGCCGAGGAGGAGACCAGCGACGTGGCGGAGGCGTTCCTACGCGAGCCTCGCCGCTACACCAGCCACCAGGTCGCCGAGATGGCGGGCGTGCCCGTCTACCGGGCCAGGCGGTTCTGGCGGGCGCTCGGGTTCGCCAACGTGGCCGACGAAGCCGTGGAGTTCACCGAGTCCGACGTGGTGGCGCTCAAGACGCTGCTCGGCATGGTCAGCTCCGGCGTCTACGACGAGGAGCACGTGCTGCAGATCGCCCGCTCCCTCGGCAGGGCCGCGACGCGGCTGGCCGAGTCGCAGGCCGAGATCGGCCTTGAGGCGCTGGACCAGGCCGGCGTGCCGCTGGCCGAGCGGCCCAGGGCCTGGCGCAGGCGGGCCGAGCTGGTGGTGCCGGACCTCGCGCGGCTGCTGGTCTACTCCTGGCAGCGCCAGCTCGCCGCCGCCGCCGGGCGGCTGGCCGTGCAGGACATGAGCACGGTACGGCTGGCCGTCGGCTTCGCCGACCTGGTCGGGTTCACCCGGCTGAGCAGGCAGATCACCGAGACCGAGCTGGCCACCCTGGTCGACACGTTCGAGGCGCGCTCCGCCGACGTGGTGACCTCCAACGGCGGCCGGGTGATCAAGACGCTCGGCGACTCGGTGCTGTTCGTGGCCGACACGTCGCACACGGCGGCGGAGATCGGGCTGCTGCTCCTGGAGGCGCACGCCAGGGACAAGGGCATGCCCGAGCTGCGGGTGGGCCTGGCGGCCGGGCCGGTCATCTGGCGGATGGGCGACGTGTTCGGCACCACGGTCAACCTCGCCAGCAGGCTCACCGCGCTCGCCCGGCCCGACACGATCCTCGCCGACCCGGAGCTGGCCAAGGAGCTCGACGGCGACCGGGCGTTCATGCTGCGCTGCGTCGACCGCCTGTCGGTCCGGGGACTCGGCGAACTCGCCCCGTTCACCGTGACCAGGGCCGTGGACCGCCCGGGGGCCGGCTGACCGGTGCGCGGGGCCGGCTGACCGGTGCGCGGGGGCGGCGCGCTTCCCGCCCTTTCCCGCGCTCGGGCAACCCGGAACCGGCCTGGATGCGTCTGTACCGTCGCGAGCTCTGACGGGAAAGGCGATCCATTGGCAGACAGGGCGATATTTCAGGACTTCGTGATCGCGAGGTCCGACCGGCTGTTACGCACGGCCTATCTCCTCACCCACGACTGGGCGATCGCCGAGGACCTGCTGCAGGAGTCGCTGGCCAAGGCGTGGTTCGCCTGGCCGGGCGTGGACGAGCCCGAGTCCTACGTCCGCCGGGTGCTGGTGACCACGTACACGTCCTGGTGGCGCCGCAGGTGGCGCCGTGAGCTGCCGAGTGACAGCCTGCCCGACACGCCCAGCGTCGACGCGCTGCCCGATGACGAGCTCTGGGACGCCGTGGGGAGGCTGCCCGCCAAGCAGCGGGCGGTGATCGTGCTGCGCTTCTACGAGGACCTGCCGGTGGCGGAGGTGGCCCGGCTGGTGGGCTGCGGCACCGGCACGGTCAAGAGCCAGACGGCCAAGGCGCTGGCCAAACTGCGGGTGGACGAGACGATCGTGAAGGAGCTGCGGCGATGACCGTACAAGATCTGCGGGACGTCCTGCGTGAGCGGGCCGAGGGCCCGTCGCCGGCGAACCCGGCGCGCCCCGAGCAGGTCGGCGCGCACATCCGCAGGATCCGCCGGCGCAGGCGGGTGGCGGGTGGCGCGGCGGCGAGCGTGACGGCGGCGGCGGTGCTGTTCGGCGCCTGGCTGGTGCCCGGCGCGGCCGAGCAGCCGCAGAAGGCCACCATCGCCACCGGTGCCGTCGCGAAGCTGCCCGAGCGCTTCACCGCCCCGGACGGCACCGAGTACCGGCGCGTCGCGACGACGGCCATCGAGGCGGCCGGTGACGGCAAGGCCGTCGTCACGGTCCCGTTCTCCGGCAGGCCGCTGGACGTGGCGGGCGTCTGCGAAGGGGCGGACGCCGGCCCGCTACGGGTGTCGGCCGGCGCGCGAACCACGCCGATCGGCTTCAGAGGGTGCACGAAGGCCATGCAGCTCCACCCGCTGCCCGTGCCCGCGACCGCCGGGGAGGTGACGGTCACCTTCGACACGACGACACGAGGCACGGCCTGCGTGCGGGCCCGCTCGGGCGGGCCCTGCGAGCCGGTGAAGGCGGAGCGCGGAGACTGGTCCCTGGCCGTGTACGAGTGGACGCCCCCCGCCCAGCCGGTCGAGCCGGGCCCGGTCAAGGACCTGCCCCGGCGGCTGGACGGCTGGGAGCTGACGACCTCGAAGACCGGCGTCTGGCCGCGGGACACCACGGCGCGCTTCGAGATCGCGGGCACCGGGCGCAAGCTCGCCTTCGAGCAGATCTGCGGCGGTGACCTGGCCTCACGGCTGCTCGTGCACACGTCCACGGGCCTGGGCGGCGCACCGCAGAGCACCACCTGCGCCGAATGGAAGAAGGGCCCGTTCCCGATGGCGATGACCGAGTTCCCCGCCGTGCCCAAGGGTGAGCGCATGGTCGTCACCGTCAGGATCAGCATGATCGGGGAGAGCACCAACCGCCCCGTCCGCTGGTCCTTCGGCCTCTACAGCAAGTAGGAACATTTCCGTCTGATCCGTGTTGCACAGATACGTGACCAGGCTCTCGATCCTCGACCGCTCCCTCGTCCGGCAGGGGCACCACCCGGCGGCCGCGCTGCGCGAGACCGTGCGGTTCGCGCGGCAGGCCGAGGAGCTCGGCTACCACCGGTTCTGGGTCGCCGAGCACCACAGCGTGCCGGGCGTGGCGGGCTCGGCCCCGACCGTGCTGGCCGCCGCCGTCGCGGGGGCCACCGTTCGCATCCGGGTCGGCACCGGCGGCGTGATGCTGCCCAACCACCGCCCGCTGGTGGTCGCCGAGCAGTTCGGCGTCCTGGAGTCGCTGCACCCCGGCCGCGTCGACATGGGACTGGGCCGCTCGGTGGGCTTCACCGGCGGCATCCGCAGGGCCCTCGGCCACGACAAGGACGCCGCCGACCGCTTCGGCGACCAGCTGGCGGAGCTGCTCGGCTTCTTCACCGGCGGGCGGGAGGGCGTGCACGCGGTGCCCGCCGAGGGCCTGCGCCCCGAGGTGTTCGTGCTGGCCATGGGGGCGGGCGCGGACGTGGCCGCCGAGCACGGCCTGCCGCTGGTGATCGGCGGAGGCGGCGATCGGCTCCGCGAGGCGATCGGCCGCTACCGGACCGCCTTCCGGCCTTCGGCGTGGGCGGCCGCGCCGTACGTGATGGTGGCGGCGAACATCGCGGTCGGCGAGACGGCGGAGCGCGCGGCGCTGCTGCAGGTGCCGGAGGCGTGGTCGACGGCGCACTCGCGGACCCATGGCGTCTTCCCCCCGCTGCTGCCCGCGCAGGAGGTCGTCCGGATGGAGATGACCGAGCGGGAGCGGGCGCTGTTCGAGGAGTCGCGCAAGGGTCAGATCAGCGGCACCGAGCACGAGGTGGGCATGCGGCTGCGTGATCTGGTGGAGGTGACGGGGGCCGACGAGGTGCTGGTGACGATGAACACCTACGACCTGGACGAACGGCTCGACTCCTACCGCCGCCTGGCCGGGCTCGCCTGACCGGTGGCCGCTCAGGAGAGCCCGATGCTGAGCGCGACCTGCCCGATGATCGCGACGGCCGCCGCGCCGAGCGCGGCGATGGCGGTGACCACGAGCAGGATGCGGAGCAGGGTGGTGACGGCCCTGGCCACCTGGCGGACGGCGAGGACGAGCGCCCAGATGGCGAGCAGGGCGCAGAGGTAGAGGAAGCCGCGCGCGGCGGCGACGCCTTCGGGGCTGGCGATGCCCGTCGTCATGTCGGCGGACAAGAGTGTGGTTACGAGCATGTCGAGTCCCAGTGGTTGACGCGCCGCGATGAAGATTTAGTTAACCTTTAGCAGAGCTACAGCAGCTCCTAAAGTTTTCATGCCCGGACTGAGGTTCGGTTAATCCCGGGCAATGCGGACGCATCTGGCCTACAATGATGACTTTGTTGTAGCGCGAATCCACTGTTCCAGGGCTGGCCTGGGGATATAGGCTGCGCTTCGCAGCATCAGTAGAGATTAACTGAAGGCACTGAAGTCAGATGGGGGTGTCCTCATGGCGAGTTCCGGTCAAGCCCTAGGGCAGCGGCTCCGCTCGCTGCGTATCAGCCGGTGGCCTGACATGCGGATCACCCAGCCGCAGCTGGCCCGTGCGCTGGACGTCAGCGTGCCGCTCATCTCGTCGTGGGAGTCGTCGACCGCGCCGAAGGTGCCGCCGGCCTCGCGCCTGCACGCCTACGCCACCCTCTTCTGCACACCCCGCTCGATCCGGGACGGCGAGCTCACCCCGCTGGACGAGGGCGACCTGACCGACGAGGAGCTCCAGCTCCGCGACGGGCTTCTGCTGGAACTGCTCAGCCTGCGCGCCACCGCGCTCGGCCAGGCCGGCGCGGAGCCGGTCCAGCCGGCCGCGGACCCCTGGCAGTTCGGCGACGGCAAGCCCGTCACCATCGTCTGCGGGCGGCTCCCGCCGGAGCTGTTAGCGCGGATGCCGTACGTCGACCCGGACGACCCCGACTACATCGAGCTCTACACCTACGCCGACCTCGACGCCCTGTTCGAGCTGCACGGCCACATCCGCGCGTGCAACCCGGCGAGCGAGGTGAGACGGCACACGGCGAAGGAGCTGGAGCCGGACGATCTCACCACGCATCTGGTGCTCCTCGGCGGGGTCGACTGGAACGACGTCACCACGGACGTCTTCTACCAGCTCGGCCTGCCGGTGAAGCAGGTCAACGACTGGAACGGCGAAGCGGGCGCGTACTTCTCGGCCGGGACCGAGCGCTACGGGCCCAAGCTGTCGGACGGGCAACTGCACGAGGACGTGGCGCTGTTCTATCGGGGCCCCAATCCGTTCAACAGGAAACGCACCCTCACCATTTGCAATGGCATGTACGGGCGCGGCACCCTGGGTGTGGTACGAGCTCTTACCGACAGCCGGTTCAGGGACCGGAACGCCGAATTCCTCATTCGGCGTTTCGGCGATCAGCGGTCCTACGCGATCCTCAGCCGGGTCTCCGTGCTCAGCGGTCTCGTCATCACGCCCGACTGGTCGGCCGAGGCGTCGAGACTCGTCGAATGGCCTGAATAGCGCAGTCCCGTCACCGTCCCGGCCGCCGCCCTGGAGCTCAAGAAGTGTTTCCCTGATGTCGAGCGATCATCACGCCTCCCACAGGCACCTGCTGCCGTCCGCCGGCGCGCCCGCGAGCCACGCCAGGATCGACGCGATCGTGGTGCCGACCGCCCGCCCCAGCCTGTATCTCCAGCACGCCGTCCGGCTGTCGGTGGAGCTGGGGTGCCCCCTGGTGGCGCTCTGCAGCGGGAAGTGGACCGACGCGGCGCGGGTGCGCGCCCTGGCGGACCCCGAGGCGGAGATCATCGCCATCGACCTCACGAGCGTGGAGTCGCTGATCCTGCCTCGCTTCGAGACGTCGTCGGTCCTGCCGGCCGTCTTCCGCCGGGGCACCGACACGGCGGCCAAGCGCAACCTGGCGCTCGCCCTGGCGAGAGTGCTGGGCTGGGAGCGGATCGTCTTCCTGGACGACGACATCGAGGTCGGCGCGCCCGACGATCTCCGGCAGGCGGCCGGGCTGCTCGACGACTTCGACGCGGTCGGGCTGTCAATTGGCGGATTTCCCGATAATTCCGTCGTATGCCACGCCTATCGTGCCGTTGGCGGAGAACAGGAGAGTTTCATCGGGGGCGGCGCACTCGCCGTGGAGATAAGCCGAAATATCTCCTTTTTCCCCGATATTTATAATGAAGACTGGTTTTATATGCTCGAATCGGATGGGCTGCGGCCGTTGGCCGTGACCGGTCAGGTGAGGCAGGCACCCTACGATCCTTTCCGCACCCCCGACCGGGCGAGGAAGGAGGAGTTCGGCGACGTGCTCGCCGAGGGCATCTTCTGGCTGCTGGACGAGGGCCGGACCATCGACGAGGCGCACGACCCGCACTGGACGGAGTTCCTGGCCAGACGGCGCCGGTTCATCCTCGGCATCCTCGACCGCCTCCCCGGGGCGAACCTCGGCCACGGTGAGCGGCGGCGCGTGGAGGAGGCGCTGCGGGCCTCGCTGGGGCGGCTCATGCTCATCCGGCCCGACCTGTGCTCCCGCTATGTCGACGCGTGGCGATCCGATCTCAAGGTGTGGCGGGACTTCGTGGAGTGTCTCCCCCGCGCCGGATCCGTCCGCCAGGCGCTGCGCCTGCTCGCGCGCCCCGGCCATCCGGCCACGAACGTGCATCTGCGTACCCGCAAACGAGCTCTGGGAAGCGCGCGGCGAGGAGACTAGGATCACCGAACATAGTTCGGCCTAGTGAGGATGTGCCTGGATGACCACTCGCCAGCATGCCATCGGTGACCTCTTGCGGCGTACCGCCGCCCGGTTCCCCGCCAAGACCGCGATCGTGTACGGCGATCTGCGCCAGAGCTACGCCGACCTGGACCAGGTGGTGAACCGCACCGCCAACGCCCTGGCCGAGCGCGGGGTGGGCAAGGGCGACCGGTTCGCCGTCCTGTCGCACAACCACCACGCCTTCGTGGTGACCTACTTCGCCCTGGCCCGGCTGGGCGCTATCTCCGTGCCGATCAACTTCATGCTGGGTGCCGACGAGGTGGCGTACATCCTGGAGCATTCCGGCGCGACCGGGATGCTGGTGGAGGAGGCCCTGGCGCCGGTCGCGGCGCGGGCGGTGAGCGACCGCGTGACGGTGCGCGGGGTGATCGGGCGGGCCGAGGGCTGGGAGCCGGTCGCGGACTGGATGGCGCACGACGACGACGCCGAGCCGCAGGTGGAGATCGGCGACGACGACCCGATCCAGCTCATGTACACCAGCGGCACCGAGTCCCGCCCCAAGGGCGCCACGCTGTCCAGCAGGAGCCTCGTCTCCCAGTACGTGACCTGCGTCGTCGACGGTGAGATGAGCGGCGCGGACGTAGAGGTGCACGCGCTGCCGCTCTACCACTGCGCGCAGCTGCACTGCTTCCTGACCCCGGGGATCTATCTGGGCGCCACCAACATCGTGCTGCCCGGCGCGGACCCGGCCGCGATCCTGGCGGCGATCGAGGCGGAGGGCGCGACGAAGCTGTTCTGCCCGCCGACGGTCTGGATCGGCCTGCTGCGCCACACCGACTTCGACCGGCGGGACCTGTCGTCGCTGCGCAAGGGCTACTACGGCGCCTCCATCATGCCGGTGGAGGTGCTGAAGGAGATCGCGGCCAGGTTGCCGGAGGTGCGGCTGTTCAACTTCTACGGCCAGACGGAGATGGCGCCGGTGGCCACGATCCTGGGGCCGGACGAGCAGCTGACCAGGCTCGGCTCTGCCGGTCGGCCGGCGCTGAACGTCGAGACGAGGATCGTCGACGACCTCGGCGAGCCGGTGCCGCCGGGGGTGGTGGGCGAGATCGTGCACCGCAGTCCGCACGCCATGCTCGGCTACTGGAACGACCCGGACAGGACGGCGGAGGCGTTCAGGGGCGGCTGGTTCCACAGCGGCGACCTGGGCGTGATGGACGCCGACGGTTACCTGTCGGTGGTCGACAGGAAGAAGGACATGATCAAGTCCGGTGGCGAGAACGTGGCGAGCCGGGAGGTGGAGGAGGCCATCTACCAGCATCCGGCGGTCGCGGAGGCGGCGGTGTTCGGGATGCCGGACGAGCGATGGATCGAGGCGGTGACGGCCGCCGTCGTGCTGCGCGCGGACGCGACCCTCACCGCCGGGGAGCTCACCGCGTTCCTGCGCGAGCGCCTGGCGCCGTTCAAGACGCCGAAGCGGGTGGAGTTCGTGGCGGCGCTGCCCAAGAACGCCAGCGGCAAGGTGCTCAAGCGAGAGCTCCGCGAGGCGTTCTGATCCGGCCCGGGACCCGGTGCCCGGTGCGTGACGGGCTCGTGCGCGTGACGGGTGGGTGTCGGCGGGGTGGCCTCATGAGGCGGGGTGGCGGGGGGCGGGAGGGGGTACGTGCCGGTGTATGCCGGAAGGGCATCTCACCCATCGTTACGCGCGCGAGCAGCACGAGGCGCTCGCGGGCCGGCCGGTGCGGGCCGGGAGTCCGCAGGGCAGGTTCGACGCCGGACCGTACGACGGGCGGGTCGTCGCGCGCGTGGAGGCCGTCGGGAAGCATCTGCTCTACCACTTCGACGGCGCGGCGACGATCCACGTGCATCTGGGCATGCGCGGGCTGTTCCTGCGCCATGACGATCCTGGGGCGGAGCCGCGGCGCGGCGCCCGGCTGCGGCTGGCGACGGACGAGGTGGCGTTCGATCTCATCGCGCCCTCCCGCTGTGAGGCGCTGGGCCGGCAGGACGTCGCCGCGCTGAGGGTGTCGCTGGGGCCCGACCCGCTGCGCGCGGAGGCCGATCGTGAGGAGGCGGCGCTGCGGCTGGCCGGCTTCCCGGGGCCGGTGGGGGCGGCCGTGCTGGATCAGCGCGTGTGGGCGGGGATCGGCAACGCGTGGCGGGCGGAGCTGCTGTTCCTCGCGGGGCTCGACCCCGGCGCGCGGGACGTCGGGACGGAGACCGCGGCGCGGCTGTGGGACGTGGCGGTGCGCCATCTCGCCCTGGGGCGGGACGCGGGCCAGGTGGTCAGCGATCCGCAGGCGCCGGACGAGCGGTGGGTGTACAAGCGGGAGACGTGCCGCCGCTGCGGGACCGCCGTGCGGACGTGGACGCTGGCCGCCAGGACGGCCTACGCCTGCCCCCTTGATCAGCCCGCTGACCTGGGAAGACTCGCGTGACGACCGGTGTTGGACCAGTGTGCGGAACACTCGAGAGCTTCTGGACGTCCGGCGGATCTACCTGGAGCCCGCGGCAGCCGAACTGGCCCGTGGCCGGGAGATCCTCGACCGTTATCCGGCCGCCGAGCGGGTGGAGGTGGACAGCCACCAGCGGATCCCCGAGCTGTACGGCGACGAGGCGAACGTCGCGCGCTGGGTGCGCATCAAGACGGAGGCGCTGGTGCTCGGCGTCAAGAAGTCGCTGACCGCGCGCCCCAACGGCCGCTCCAGCGACTTCATCGCGCCCTCCACCGCCAACGGCTGCGCGATGGCCTGCGCCTACTGTTACGTCCCGCGCCGCAAGGGGTACAGCAACCCGATCACGGTGTTCGCCAACATCGACCAGATCACCGGCTATCTGGGCCGGCACGCGGGCCGCCAGGGCGTCAAGCCGGAGCCGAACCAGGTCGACCCGCACGCCTGGGTCTACGACATCGGCGAGAACTCCGACTGCTCGGTGGACGCCACCATCTCGCGCAACGTCCGCGACCTGGTCGAGCTGTTCCGCGGCCTGCCGAACGCCAAGGCCAGCTTCGCCACCAAGTACGTCAACCGGGACCTGCTCGACTGGGATCCGCGGGGCCACACCAGGATCCGTTTCAGCCTGATGCCCGCCGCCGACGCCAAGCTGCTCGACATCCGCACCTCGCCGATCGACGAGCGGATCGCCGCGATCGACGACTTCGTGAAGGCCGGTTACGAGGTGCACGTGAACTTCAGCCCTGTCGTGGTGCGTGACGGCTGGCTGGAGGACTGGGCGCACCTGCTGGACCGGCTCGGCGACGCGCTGTCGCCGGCCGCCCGCGAGCAGCTCGCCGCAGAGGTCATCTTCCTGACCCACAACGACCGGCTGCACGAGGTGAACCTCGGCTGGCATCCCCGGGCCGAGGAGGTGCTCTGGCGGCCCGACCTGCAGCAGCCGAAGCGCTCGCAGACGGGCGGCTGGAACGTGCGCTACCGCACCGGCCACAAGGGCCGCTACGTCGCCGCCCTCACCGGCCTGATCGCCGACCGCCTGCCTTTCTGCCGCGTCCGTTACGCGTTCTGAGTCACCGCAGGGTGCGGCGGCTCCTGTTCGCGCAGGGGCGCGTAGAGCCGGCTCCAGCCGTTGAACAGGCCGGTGGCGAAGTAGTGGACGTTGGTGATGACCATGGTGAGGAGCGTCACGGCCACGTACAGGCCGGCCCCGGTCACCCGGACGAGGTCGACGGGCAGGACGTAGGCGATGAGGACCCGGGCCGCGGCGTCGAGGAGCAGCGCGACGCCCCAGATGGCGGTGGAGACCCGCCAGATCGCGCGAAAGCGCGGCAGCCGCTCCCAGTAGAGCTCCCACGACTCGCGCCGGGGCCCGTGCGGCAGCTTGCGCTCCACCAGCGGGCGGGTGAACACGTACGCCATCGGCCGGCCGGCCCTGAGCGTGGCCAGGAACCACAGCCCGGCCGCCCCTGTGACCAGGCCCTCCTTGGCTAACAGGAACCGCTCGTCGCCGCCGATCAGCGCGACGGCGACGCCGATCCCGAGCATGCCGGTCATGAACAGGCCGAGCCCGTCCAGCGTGCGCCCCCTGACGAACTGGTAGGCGGTGAACGCGGCCGGCACCAGGGCGTCGGCCAGCAGGGCGAGGTAGACGCTGACCCCGGCGGCCCGCAGCCCGTAGTAGACGGCGACGGGGATGACGAGGTTGACGGCGAAGGACAGGGCGCGGCGTCTCATGAGGCGCTCCGGGTGGCCAGGTCGAAGGTCGTCGCCAGCTCCCGCGCGAACGCCTCCAGGTCCAGCTCGGGCCTGGCCTGCAGGAGGAACGGCAGCCCGTCGAGCGAGCGCTGGACGGTGGCCGCCATGATGAAGGTGTCGAACGCCCTGAACTCCCCGCTGCTCTGCCCGTCGCGCAGGATCGCCTCCAGGTGCCCGAGGGACGAGCGCTCCTCCTCGGGGCCGTACGAACGGCTCTCGCCGGTCTTCTCCCGCCAGCTCAGGAAGATGGTCATGAGGGCCTGCATCTCGGAGCGGTGCGCGGCGACGAACTCCACCAGGCCGGTGATGTAGGCCCGCAGCCGGCTCCTGGCGTCCGGCTGCGGGCCGACCCGCTCCGTCATGAAGTCACCGAGCATGCCGTAGACGTGGCCGACGACGGCACTCATCAGCTCGTCCTTGCCCGCGAAGTGGTAGGAGATCAGCCGCGTGCTGCTCAGCCCTGCCTCCTTCGCGATCCGGGCGAACGACGTCTGGCCGTAGCCGTGCTCGCCGAGGATCCGTACGGTGGCCGCGATGATCTGGGCCCGCCGGGCGTTCCCGGTGAATGTTCTTACTTGCATGAGTAAAAGCTACCTCATTTGAGTAACTTCGGTGAAGCTGTACGGTCTTCTTCGTGGTGATCCCGTCTCCCGCCTCCCCTGTCGTCATCGCGCACCGGGGGGCCAGCGCGCACCGGCCCGAGCACACGCTGCTGTCGTACGAGGCGGCCATCGCCATGGGCGCCGACTACATCGAGCCCGACCTCGTCTCCACCAGGGACCACGTGCTGGTGGCCAGGCACGAGAACGAGATCTCCGGCACCACCGACGTGGCCGACCGGCCCGAGTTCGCCGACCGGCACGCCACCAGGACGATCGACGGCCGGGTCGTCACCGGCTGGTTCACCGAGGACTTCACGCTCGCCGAGCTCAGGACGCTGCGGGCCAGGGAGCGGGTGCCCGGCCTGCGGCCCGGTAACACGGCCTTCGACGGACTGGCCCTGATCCCCACGTTCGAGGAGGTCGTACGGCTCGCGCAGGAGCACGACGTGGGCGTCTACCCCGAGACCAAGCATCCGACGCACTTCGCCGCCCTCGGCCTGCCCCTGGAGGAGCCGCTGCTCGACGTGCTCGACCGGCATCGCGTGCGGAAGGCGTACATCCAGTCCTTCGAGACGGCGAACCTGCGCGCGCTCAGCGGCCGGACCGACCTGCCGCTGATCCAGCTCGTCGCGGCCGGCGGCGCGCCGTACGACTGGATCGCCGCGGGCGGCACCCGCGCCTATGACGACCTCGTCACCCCGGAGGGGCTGCGCGAGGTGGCCGGGTACGCGCAGGGGATCGGCGTCGACACCCGGCGCGTGCTGCCCGCCGGCCCGGACGGCAGACTGGGGAAGGCGACCACGCTGGTGGCGGACGCGCACCGCGAGGGGCTGGCCGTGCACGTCTGGACCGTGCGCAACGAGAACTCCCAGCTGCCCGCCGACTTCCGGCTCGGCGACCCCGGCAGTCCGCACTACGACCGCGCCACCGGTGACGTGCCGGGGTGGCTGTCGCGGCTGCTGGAGCTCGGCGTCGACGGGGCCTTCTGCGACGATCCCGCCATGGGCCGGGCCGTGGTGAGCCACTGGGCTCGGTAGCGCCCTTTTACACAGACAGCTCCGCGCACCCTTCCTAAGCTGGGAAGATGACCACCGACCAGCATGGACTGACACTGAGCGGCACGGGCGGGAGCGCCGCCGGCCACTACGATCAGGCGATCGACCATCTGTTGCACTTCCGGATGGAGGTCGAGGACGAGGCGGGCGCGGTGCTGGCCGAGGCGCCGGATTCGCCGATGGGCAACGTCCTGAGCGCCTATCTCGGACTCCTCACCACCGAGGCCGAGGACGCGCGCCAGGCCAGGCGGAGCTTCGCCGCCTTCCGGGCCAGGGTCGACCACGCCGCGCTGCTCCCCCGCGAGCGGGCGCATGTGGAAGCGGTGCAGGCGCTGCTCGACGGCGACTTCGCGAGCTGCGGCTCGCAGCTCGCGCGGATCACCGAGCAGCACCCGCGCGACGCGCTCGCGCTGGCCGCCGGGCACCAGATCGACTTCTTCGTCGGTGACGCGCGCTCGCTGCGCGACCGGATCGGCGGCGCGCTCAGCGCCTGGCACGAGGACGACAGGCACTACGGGCACGTGCTCGGCATGTACGCGTTCGGGCTGGAGGAGGCCGGGCACTACGACCGCTCGGAAGAGGTCGGATTGCGGGCCGTCGAGCTGAACGCGCGCGACGTGTGGGGCATCCACGCGGTCGTGCACACCTACGAGATGCAGGGCAGGTTCGCCGAGGGCATCCGCTACCTGGACGCCCGGGTCGGCGACTGGTCCACCGGCACGTTCTTCAACGTGCACAACTGGTGGCACTACGCCCTGTACGCGCTGGAGGCCGGCGACCACGCGCGGGCCCTGGCGATCTACGACGCGGTGCTGGCCGCCGGCCGGTCGTCGATGGAGCTGCTGGACGCCGCCGCCCTGCTGTGGCGGCTCTACCTGGAGGGTGACATCCGGCACGAGCGGTGGCAGGCGCTCGCCGACGCCTGGCCCGCCCGGGTGCACGAGCCGTTCTACGCCTTCAACGACGCGCACGCCGTCATGTCGTACGTGGGCGCGGACCGCATCGGCGACGCCGACAAGCTCATCGCCGGCCGGGAGGCGTACCTCGGTCATGCCCTGCCGGGTGTCAGCAACCACGCCATGACCGCCCGGGTCGGCCTGCCGGTGTGCAAGGCGCTGGTGGCGTTCGGCCGGGGCGACCACCGGCAGGTGGTGGACCTGCTCTACCCGATCAGGCACCGGGTCAACGAGTTCGGCGGCAGCCACGCGCAGCGGGACGCCGTGCAGAAGACCCTGCTGGAGTCGGCGATCAGGGGCGGCCGGCACGACCTGGCGCGGGTCCTCGTCAGCGAGCGGATCAACGTACGGCCCTGCAGCCCGTTCAACTGGCTCAAGCAGGGGACGCTGGCCGAGGCCATCGGCGACAGCGCCGCCGCCACGGCGGCCCGGCTCCGGGCGGGCGACCTCATGCGCCAGGTCTCGTCCGCGTTTGTCACAGGCGGCGAGTAGTGTCTCCGAGCATGGATCGGCAACTCACCTTGATGGCCGTGCACGCCCACCCCGACGACGAGTGCCTCAGCACCGGCGGAGTCCTCGCCCGCTATGCCGGCGAGGGGATTCGCACGGTGCTGGTCACCTGCACCAACGGCGAGCAGGGCGACGGGCCGGGCGGCGTCAAGCCCGGCGACCCAGGCCACGACGACGCCAAAGTCGCCGAGCTCAGGCTCAGTGAGCTGCGCCAGTCGGTGCAGCACCTCGGCATCGACCACCTGGAGCTGCTCGGCTACCGCGACTCCGGCATGGACGGCTGGGACGCCAACAAGCACCCCGACGCGTTCACCAACGTCCCCCTCGACGTCTCCGCCGGCCGCCTGGCGGAGCTGATGGAGCGCTACCGCCCGGACGTCGTGGTCACCTACGACGAGACCGGCGGCAGCGGCTACAACCATCCCGACCACGTTCAAGCGCACCGCATCACGGTCGCGGCCGTCGAGGCCACCGGCATCCCGGCCAAGTTCTACTACACCGCGATCCCCAAGTCGGCGATCAAGCGCATGGTCGAGCTCATGCGGGAAAGCGGCACGGGCATCGACTTCGAGCCTGGCGACGACTTCGGCACCCCCGACGAGCTGGTGACCACTGTGGTGGACGTGACGCCCTTCATCGAGCACAAGTTCAAGGCGCTGCAGTCGCACGCGAGCCAGGGCGACAGCATCTCCCTGCTCCAGATGCCGCCGGAGGCCCAGCGGGCGGCGTTCTCCCATGAGGCCTTCACCCGCGTCCTGAGCCGGGTCAAGACGCCGGACCACGAGGTGGACCTGTTCGAGGGCCTGCGCCCCTAGCCGGCCGAGCTCGGTCGCGGCTGCGCCGTACGGTATGGCTCCCGCCGCGCAGGCGGCGGGAGCCGCATCACCTGCCGGGCGAGCCCGGTCGCGGTGGTTCGACGTGATGGTCCACCGCCGGGTGGTCGGCCCGCCGGCGTCGCTGCGACGCTCACCCCCGTGGGGGCTGTTCGCCCGAGCCTCTGACGACCAGCCGGGTGGGGACCAGCAACCGGTGGGCTCGCGATCGGTCGCCGTCCAGGCGCGACAGGACGCGCTCGGCCGCCGCCACGCCGATCGCCTCCGGGTCCTGGGCGACGACCGTCAGGGGCGGGTCCAGCACCTCCGCCAGCGGCAGGTCGTCGAAGCCGACCAGCGCCACCTCCTTGCGGCCCGACCTGGCCAGCGCCACCACGGCGCCCATGGCGGCGAGGTTGTTGCCCGCGAACAGGGCGGTCGGAGGGTCGGCGAGAGCGAGCAGGCGCAGGGTGGCCTGGGCGGCGGCGTCGGCGTCGTGGCCGGTGTCGACGAGGGCGCGGTCGAAGGGCAGGCCCGCCGCCTCCAGCGCGTCCCGGTAACCCTGGAAGCGTTCGCGGCGGGTGTAGAGGGCGGGCGGGACGTCGCCGACGAAGCCGATCCGGCGGTGGCCGTACGAGATGAGGTGGGCGACGCCGGAGCGGGCGCCCTCGCGGTTGGCGCTGACCACGCTGTCGGCCGTGAGGCCGACGGCGGGGCGGTCGAGGAAGACGATGGGGAGGCCGGCGACGCGTTCGGAGCGCAGGTGGCGGTGGTCGCCGGCGGCCGAGGGGACGATCATGAGGGCGCTGACCCGGCGCGCCAGGAAGGTGGCGATGAGGGACTGCTCCAGCTCGGGGGTCTCGCTGCTGGAGCCGACGATGAGGGTGAGGCCGCGGGCGCGGACGGCGCTTTCGATGCCGCCCGCGACGGTGCCGAAGAACGGGTTGCCCATCTCCGGGATGACCAGGCCGATCGCCGCGTCCCTGGCGCCGACGCGCATGTTGCGCGCCATCAGGTTGGGCTGGTAGCCGAGCTTGCGCACGGCCGCCATGACGCGTTCGCGGGTTTCCACGGCGACCGGGCCGTCGTCGTTGAGCACCCGCGAGACGGTCTTGGCCGTCACCCCGACCTCGCGGGCGACGTCTGTCATGGTGGGGCGCCGCATTTCGACCATGCTAGTGGCTCACGAGTGGCCGACGTCCTTGTCCGCCAGCACCGATTCGCCCTGTTTCGCCTGCAGGGCACCGGTCATGATGGCGACCACCTCGGCCATGTCGTAGTCGGCCGGTTTGAGCTGGGCGACCCGGCGGCCGAGCCGCTGGACGTGGATGCGGTCGGCGAGCTCGAACACGTGCGGCATGTTGTGGCTGATCAGCACCACGGGCAGGCCACGGTCACGGACCCGCCTGATCATGTCGAGGACCTGGCCGGACTCCTTGACACCGAGCGCGGCCGTGGGCTCGTCCATCACGATGACGTGCGAGGCCCAGGCGACGGCCCTGGCCACGGCGACGCCCTGGCGCTGGCCGCCGGACAGGGTCTCGACCGCCTGGGTCAGCGAGCGCAGCCCGATTTTGAGGTCCGCCATGTGCTTGGCGGACTCCTCCCGCATGCGTTTCTTGTCGAGCAGGCGGAAGATCGTGCCGAGCGGGCCGGGCTTGCGCAGCTCCCTGCCGAGGAACATGTTGGTGGCGATGTCCAGCGAGGCGGCCACGGCCAGGTCCTGGTAGACCGTCTCGATGCCGTGCTTGCGGGCGTCGAGCGGGCCGCGGAAGCGGACGGGACGGCCGTCGAGCAGGATCTCGCCCTCGTCCGGCTGCACGGCGCCGGTCAGCGCCTTGATCAGGCTGGTCTTGCCGGCGCCGTTGTCGCCGATGACGGCCAGGACCTCGCCGGGCATCAGGTCGAAGTCGGCGCCGTCGAGCGCCGTCACGTGGCCGTAGCGCTTGACCAGGCCACGGGCCTGGAGGACGGGGGTCGTCATCGGGTCCTCCTGCGGGAGAGCTGGTCCACGGTCACGGCGAGGATCACCAGGATGCCGGTGATGAGCGTCTGGTAGATCGACGGTACGCCCATGAGCTGGAGGCCGTTGCGGAAGACCCCGACGATGAGCGCGCCGACCAGCGTGCCGAGAACCAGGCCGCGCCCGCCGAACAGGCTCGTCCCGCCGAGCACGACCGCGGTGATGCTGTCCAGGTTGTCGGTCTGCCCGGCCTGCGGGTCGCCAACGCCGGTCCTGGACACCAGCAGCAGCGCGGCGATGCCGTACACGAGCCCGGCGATCGTGTAGACGCTGATCGTCAGCCGCTGGGTGCGGATGCCGGTGAGGCGCGCCACGTCGGGGCTGTTGCCGAGCGCGTACACGTGGCGGCCCCACGCCGTCTGCCCGAGCAGGTAGGCGAACAGCAGGAACAGCAGGATCGCCAGGAGCGAGCCGTAGGTGACGTTGGTGCCGCCCAGCTGGAAGGTCTCCCCCAGGAACGTCATCACGGCGGGCAGTTCGGTGACCGTCTGGTCCTGGGAGTAGATGTGGGTGAGCGCGAAGACCACGTTGAGCATGCCGAGCGTGACGATGAACGGCGGCAGCGAGATCCGGGTCACCAGCAGGCCGTTCGCCAGCCCGAAGACGGCGCAGGCGGCCAGCCCGGCGGCGATGGCGAGCAGCGGCGGCAGCACGCCGTCCACGGCCAGCTTGGTCATCACGATCCCGCCGAAGGCCATGATGGCGCCGTTGGACAGGTCGATGCCGGCGGTCAGGATGATCAGGGTCTGGCCGATGGCGAGCGTGCCGACGACCATGACCTGCTGGATGATGAGGGAGAAGTTGCCGCCGCTGAGGAACTGCTCGGTGTTGAGCGAGAAGAACACGCAGGCCACCAGGAGGGCGGCCAGCGGTCCGACGATGGGGGTGGACAGCAGGCGGCGAGGCAGCGTCGCTTCGATGGCCGACATGTCAGCCCCAGCAGTTCGCCAGGCCGAACGCGGTGTCCTCGGCCTCGATACCGGCGGCGTCCTTGTCGGTGATGAGGGTGACGCCGGTGTCGGTGTAGCCGGAGGACTTCTGGCCGGTCTTGGCGAAGGAGGAGACGGCCTTGACGCCGCTCTCGGCCATCTTCAGCGGGTACTGCTGCGACGTGGCGGCGATCTGCCCGCTCTGCACCGCCTTGACACCGGTGCAGCCGCCGTCGACGGAGACGACGAGCACGTCCTTGTCACGGCCCTTGGCCTTGAGCGCGGTGTGGGCGCCGAGGGCGGCGGGCTCGTTGATGGTGTAGACGACGTTGATGTCGGGGTCCTTCTGCAGGCAGTTCTCCATCGCGGTCTGGCCCTTGGACTGGTCGCCCTGGGTGTCCTGGGAGCAGACGATGGACGGGTCGCCCTCGCTGATGCCGAAGCCCTTGAGGAAGCCGTCGTGCCTGAGCTGCCCGACGGTGACGCCCGGCGCCAGGTCGAGGGTGGCGATCTTCGCCGGCTTGCCCGCCATCGCGGCCTTGGCGTACTGGCCGATGAGCTCGCCGGCCTTGAGGTTGTCGGTGGCGAACAGCGCGTCGGTGGCGTCCTGCGGGTCGGTCGGGGTGTCCAGGGCGATCACCAGGACTCCGGCGTCCCTGGCCTTCTTGATGGCCGGGACGATGGCCTTGGTGTCGCTCGGGGTGATGAGGATGCCCTTCACCCCGGCGGCGACCATGTTCTCGATGGCGGTGATCTGGGAGGCGTTGTCTCCGTCGAACTTGCCGGCGGCGCTCATCAGCTCCATGCCCTCCGCCTGGGCCGCCTTCTGCGCGCCTTCCTTCATCTTGACGAAGAACGGGTTCGTCTCGGTCTTGGTGATCAGGCCGACCTTGGCGGCGGCGGTCGTGGTGGAGGAGGTGTCCTGTCCGCCGCCGCCACATCCCGTTACCAGGAGCGCTGCGGCCAGCAGACCGGCTGAGAGCCTAGAGTTCATGGTGGCTTCCTATCAGGGGGGATCCAATGTCATCGTTGACATATGTCAACGTTGACATTCGCTGTGTTGCGATGATGGACTCCGAGCCGGGAAACGTCAATGCCCTGGTGGCGTAACGAATCGGCAACACGCCGGAAAGGCAGACTGATGATCGCGGTCTTGGGTGAGTGCGTGGCGGACGCTTTCGCGGACCACGCGCCGGGAGAACACGCGCGTGGCGAACACCCCGCGACCGCACCCAGGGAGCGGCCTCCGGTGCCGGGCGGGCCGGTGGAGCTGGCGTTGCGGGTGCTGCCGGGCGGGGGGCCGGCGAACACGGCGGTCGCCCTGGCCCGGCTCGGCACCGCGACACGGTTCCTCGGCCGGCTGTCCGGCGACGTGTTCGGCTCGCTCTTCCGCGACCATCTGACGGCCTCGAAGGTGGACCTGAGCACGTGCGTGGACGCCGCCGAGCCGAGCACCCTCGCGGTCGCCTCGCTGGACGCGAGCGGGCAGGCCACCTACGGCTTCCACGCCGAAGGGACCGCCGACTGGCAGTGGACCCCGGCGGAGCTCGCCGCACTCGATCTCACCGGCGTGTCCTGCCTGCACACGGGCTCGCTGGCGCTGGTGCGGGAGCCTGGGCGGGGCGCGGTGGAGGCGTTCGCGGCCGCGGCGCGCGCGCACGCGACGATCTCGATCGACCCGAACGTACGACCCAGCCTGGCCGCCCGTGAGGCGTACGCGGTCACCCGGTGGTGCGGCCTGGCCGACATCCTCAAGCTGAGCGACGACGACCTGCGCGTGCTGCGGCCCGGCGAGCCGGTGGAGCGGGTCTGCGACACCTGGCACGCGGCCGGGGCACGGCTGATCGTGGTCACCAGGGGCGCGGCCGGGGCGCTGGTCTCGCTGGACGGCGACCGGATGGAGGTGGACGCGCCCCGGGTCACCGTGGTGGACACGGTGGGCGCGGGTGACGCGTTCACCGCCGGGTTCCTGCACCGGCTGGACGGGCTCGGCCTGCTCGGCGGGCGGCTCGACGGGCTCGACCTGGAGACGGCCGCGCGGGCGGCGGTGTTCGCGGCCCGCGTCGCGGCGCTCACCTGCACCGTGGCCGGCGCCAACCCACCGTGGAGCCACCAGCTGTAGCCGGGCCGTGAGCTGAGCCCCGAGCTTCAGCCGGGCGGTGAGCCGTCTTCGGGGCTCGCCGCGCGTCCGGGGCTCGCGGGGCCGACGGCGAGGCGTCGCTGCTCCTCCTCGACGATCTGGCGGGCCAGGTCCCGCTCCGACACGTCCACCGCGTCGGGCGTCGACTCGGCTAGGGCGCTGCGCCTGGCGTAGGCGTCGAACAGCGTGCTCTTGGCCTGCAGGATGCGCAGCATCCGCTCGTCCACGCTGTCCGGCGACAGCAGCCGATGCACCTGCACGCGCCGTACCTGCCCCATGCGGTGGGCGCGGGCCACGGCCTGGCTCTCGGTGGTCGGCTTGACCTGCGGCTCGCAGATGATCACCACGGAGGCCGCCTGAAGGTTGAGCCCGATCCCGCCCGCCTGGATCTGGGCCAGCAGCACCGCGTGCCCGGACGCCGCCGTGAACGCGTCCACCACCTGCTGGCGGCGCTCGGGCGGCACGCTGCCGGAGATCTGGCCGAGAACGCGGGGACCGAGCGCTTGCCCGACGACGTCCAGCACGGCGCGGAAGTAGGAGAAGACGACCACCTTGAGCCCGTTGTCGGCGGCCTCCTCGACGAGTTCGCGCAGGCGTTCCAGCTTGGCGGACTTCTCCGGCACCGCGTAGGCGGCCCGCCGCATGTCCATGAACCGGCCCGCCGCCACCGCCTCCCGATAGGCGCCCTCGTCGGCCGCGCTGAACGTCTCCCATTCGTCCACGCGCACCAGATCGGGCAGCTCGGTGAGCACGTCCTCCTGGTTGCGCCGCAGGTAGACGGGGGCCACCGCGCGCCGGAACGCCTGGGCGCCTGCGGCGGCGTCACTGCCATCGACGTCGGCGAGCCGGTCGGGCTGCAGGTAGCCGACGAGGGTGCGGAACTCCTCGACGCGGTTCTCCATCGGCGTGCCGGTCATGAACAGCACCCGTTCGGCGCGGTCGCACCAGCCGGCGACGGCCCGGGACCGGCGGGTCTCGCTGTTCTTGACGTAGTGCGCCTCGTCCACGACGAGCATCCCGAGCGGCGGCGCGCCGTCCAGCCCGCGGAGCCCGTCGAAGGTGATCACCGCGACGCCGCCGCGCTCGGCCCACTCCGCCCGCGCCATGGCGCGCTCCGCGCCGTGCAGCCGATAGGCCCGCAGCGTGCTGCGGGCCTCCACCTCGCGTACCCAGTTGACCAGCACGCTGGCCGGGCAGACGACCAGGAAGTGGGTGGCGCCGTCCGCCGCGAGGTGGGCCAGTGCGGCGATGGCCTGGATGGTCTTGCCGAGCCCCATCTCGTCACCGAGGATCACCCTTCGCTGGGCGAGCGCGAAGCGGGCGCCGAAGGCCTGGTAGCCGCGCAGCGACACGCGTCGGCAGGTGTCGTCGAGCGTCTGCGCCCGGACGCGGTCGGCCAGTTCGTCGGGCAGGAACCCTTCGGCGGCGACGCGGTCGTGCGGCTCCACGGCCGCGAGCTCGGCCAGCAGGTTGTAGTAGTCGGCCGCGCGCAGTTCGAAGTCGATCCAGGCGGCGACCTCGTCGGCGGGAGGCCGCAGCAGGTCGGTGGTGGCCTGCGCGATGAGCAGCCGCATCCCTGCTTCGCCGCCGCCATCGCCATGGCCGCCGTCGCCGCCACCGCCACCGCCACCGTCGCCGTCGCCGCCACCGTCGCCGTCGCCGCCACCGTCGCCGTCGCCGCCACCGTCGCCGTCGAGCAGGGTGGCGAGCTCTGCGGCGGCCGAGGCCGCCTCGTCGCGGCGGGCGCGGCCGGACAGGAGCCCGCGCCACCAGCTGCCCGCCGGGCGGGCTCGCGGGATCAGCCCGCCGAGCCGCTCCTCGGCCGTCGCGGCCGTGCGGCGGGCGCGGGTCAGCTCGGGTCCGGCGTCCACCAGCCGGTGCAGGGCGACGAGCAGCGCGGTGGTGCCGGAATCGTCCTGCCGCTCGACGTCGATGTGGACGGTGGCGACCTCCTGCGCCGCGCCGGCGATCTGCCGGGCGGCCGCGTGCGCCTGCCGCTGCGTGTGCGGGCCGACGCCGGGCAGGCGCTGCAGCTCGTACGGCGTCGCGTTCAGCACGTCGAGCACCGTGGCGTATCCCGCCTTCTCCAGCGTCCCGAGCCGCAGCCGCCCTCCGGTGACGTCCCTGAGCCTGGACAGGGGGATGCCGGCGAGCTCGGCCCTGGCCTGCCGCTCGCGGATCGCGTTCAGGGCGGTGTGCACCGCGTGCAGCGCCCCGTCGTGCTCCTGCCGCAGGGCCTGCGCGTCGGCGAGCAGCCGTCCGGCCCGTCTCAGCAGCTCGCGTGCGTGTTTGCCGCGCGGTGCGGTCTTGTCCGATGCCACGGGATCAGAGCAGGCGGTCGCGGGCGTCCATGAGGGCGAACCCGAGCAGGTTCAGCCCTCGCCAGGTCGCCGGGGAGGCGGCGGCGGGATCGTCCGCCGCCAGGCCGATGCCCCAGATCCGGTCGACCGGGCTGGCCTCGACCAGGACGCACGCGGCGGTGCCGAGCAGGAACTCCTTGAACTCCGGGTGCTGCCCGAACTTGGCGAGGTTCGCGCGCACCACGATCTCGTAGCGGTGCGCGACCCAGGTGTCCTCGTCGAAGCCCGCCACCCGGCGGCCCAGCTTCTTGACCGCATTGGGGTGGGCTGTCGCGACGATCTCGGCGGCGGTCGCCTCGTCGCCGAACAGCAGGGCCTTGTGCGCCATCATGTAGTGCTCGGCGGAGTGGTAGACGCGGCCGTCCTCGGTGAAGTCGGCCGGCCACCACTGGCTGAGGCAGCCGCGGCCGGGGCCGCCGTCGCGGGCCGGGCGGTGCCCCCAGAAGTGCAGGTAACGCAGCGACCGGCCGGCCTGCTCCGCGGCCACCGCCTCGGGAACCGTTCGGGGAAGCTTGTCGGGCATGGGGCTCACTGTCCCACAGGACGGCGGTTTGCGGTCGGGGCGTCCGGGCAGGCCAGCCGAGGGGGTGGTCTGATGGCCGAGTACGAGGCGACCAAGGGCATGCCGGCCGGGAGCGAGGTGGTGTTCGGCGTCGCGTCCGACATCGAGCGGCTCAACCGGTGGCTGCCGCACGGGCTGTGGGTGCGCGACAGCGGCCCGAACACGCTGGAGGCGGGCGGCGACGTGGTGCCGGGCGACGGCAGGCACGAGGGCCTGTTCGACGTCTCGGCGGATCAGCTCCGGGTGGAGTGGGGCGGGCGCGACCATCCCGGCTACGCCGGCTGGCTGCAGGTGTCCGACTCCGAGAGCGGCACGAGCGAGGTGACGGTGCACATCTCGCTGCTCGACGAGCCCGTGGAGAAGACCTCGCGCAGCCGGGCGGACGAGGTGCAGGGGATGCTGGAGGACTCGCTGCGCCGCCTGTCGGACGAGGTCGGCGCGCGGTCATCGGGCTGAGGCTCAGCCCGGCTCGCGCAGCCTGAAGTAGTTGCCGTGCTGGTCGTCCCTGCTGCCCTCGTGGTAGACGAAGCGGAGGCCACGCCGGTCGAACAGGGCGAACCAGTCATCCCAGGAGATCTCCTTGAGGTCCTCCCCGCCGCAGCCGGGGAAGTCGAACCTGAGCACGCAGCGCCGGTCGTCGCACTCGGTCCCCGGCACGGTGGCGGGCAGGGCGCCGCGCTCCTCCGCCCACCTGCGGATGACCTCGTGGTCGGTGGTGGTGAGGATGCGCACGGTGGGCTGGGACATGGGACCACTCCCTCGGAGTCGTCTCGTCCGTACCCCCATACGCCCTTGATGATGCCCTGGTGACGGATCGGTGAGGGATCGGTGAGGTTCGGGTCAATGCGCGCCGCGCCTGCGTAGCGGCGGGGGCCCGGCGCGGCAGGTTGGGGGGACGCGCCAGTCCGCCCCGGGGAGACCATGGAGTCGCTGCTCATCCTGCACGCGGCCGCCGCCATCTGCGCTCCCTGGCTCACCAGGCGCCTGGGCCGGGACGCCCTCCTGGTGCTGGCGCTGGCGCCCGCCGCCGGGTTCGGCTACACGGTGTGGGCGGTGGCGGCGGGCCTGCCACGGGTGTCGGCGCACGCCTGGGCACCGGCGCTCGGCATGTCGCTGTCGTTCCGCGCGGACGAGCTCGGGGTGCTGATGATGGCGCTGGTCACCGGCGTCGGCGCGCTCGTCCTGGTCTACAGCTCGCGCTATCTGGACCGTGACGACCCCGGTCTGGGCCGTTTCGGCGCGGTCATGTCGGCGTTCGCGGGGGCGATGCTGGGCCTGGTCACGGCCGACGACCTGCTCCTGCTGTACGTGTTCTGGGAGCTGACCACGGTCGCGTCGTACCTGCTGATCGGTCAAGACCCGCTGAGCCGGGCGAGCAGGCGCGGCGGCATGCAGGCGCTGATCGTCACCACGCTCGGCGGGCTGGCGATGCTGGCGGGGTTCGTCGCGATCGGCGAGGCGGCGGGAACGTACCGGATCTCCGAGATCGTCGCCCGGCCGCCCGCGGGCGGTCTGGCCGTCCCGCTGGCCCTGGTGCTGGCGGGGGCGCTGGCCAAGTCGGCGATCTTCCCGTTCAGCTCGTGGCTGCCGGCCGCGATGGCGGCGCCGACGCCCGTCTCGGCCTACCTGCACGCGGCGGCGATGGTGAAGGCGGGCGTGTACCTGCTGGCCAGGCTCGGGCCCGCGTTCGGGGACCTGGTGGCGTGGCGGGCGCCGGCCGTGCTGCTCGGCGCGGTGACGATGGCGCTGGGCGGCTGGCGGGCGCTGCGTGAGACGGACCTCAAGCGGCTGCTGGCCTATGGCACGGTCAGTCAGCTCGGCTTCCTGACCATCCTGTTCGGGGCGGGCACCGAGGCCGCGGCGCTGGCGGGGGTGGCCATGCTGCTGGCGCACGCGCTGTTCAAGGCGGCGCTGTTCCTGGTGGTCGGAGTCGTGGACCACGCGGCGGGCGGGCGGGATCTGCGCTCGCTCAGCGCCGTGGGGCGGGCGATGCCGTGGGTGTGCGCGGTGGCGGTGCTGGCCGGGGCCTCGATGGCGGGCCTGCCGCCGCTGGCGGGGTTCGTCGCCAAGGAGGCGGCGCTGGAGTCGCTGCTGACCGGGGACCCGGCCGGCCTGTTCGCCCTGGCGGCGGTGGTGCTGGGGTCGGCGTTGACCGTCGCGTACACGCTGCGTTTCCTGTGGGGGGCGTTCGCCGCCAAGCCGGGCCTGGACCCCACCCCGGCGCACCGCGTCGGAGCCGCCATGTTCGCTCCCCCGGCGCTGCTGTCGGCGCTCGGGCTGGTCCTGGCGCCGCTGGCCGGCGTGTACGGCGCGGCCATGGCGGCGTACACGGGCGGCTTCCGCGACCCGGGGCACGTCACCCACCTGGCGTTGTGGAGCGGCGCGCCGGTGCCGCTCCTGCTGTCACTGCTGATCTTCGTGGCGGGCGGGCTGCTGTTCCTGGCGCGGGAGCCGGTGGCCAGGCTCGGCTCGACGCTGTACGTGACCGACTCCGGGGTGGTGTTCTGGACCGCGTTGAGGCGGCTGGACCTGGTCGCACTGCAGGTCACCGGCATCACCCAGCGCGGCTCGGTGCCGGACTACGTGCTGATCACGCTCGCCTCCCTGGCCGCCGTCGGCGTCTTCTCCCTCCTGTACGACCCGCTGACGGGCCTGGTGGCGCCCGTCGTCGCCTGGGAGCGGCCGGAGCAGGCGGTGCTCGCCGTGCTGATCGCGGCCGGGGTCGTGCTGGCGCTGCGGGCGCGCGCGTACGTGGTGCTGGCCGTCTTCGCCGGTCTCACCGGGTACGGCACCGCGCTGCTGTACCTCGCCCACGGCTCCCCCGACCTGGCGCTCACCCAGTTCCTCGCCGAGACGCTGAGCCTGGTGGTGTTCGTGCTGGTGCTGCGCCGGCTGCCGATGCGGCCGGTGACGGGCAGGCTGCCGTTCTGGTTCCGGCTGACGCTCGGGGTCGTGGTGGGGGTGGTCGCGATGGGTGCGGGCATGCTGGCGATGAACGCCCGGACCCAGGCGCCCGTCGGCGGGCTCATGGCCGGCGCGGCGGGCGGCGGCAACATCGTGAGCGCGCTGCTGCTGGACATCCGGGCCTGGGACACCTTGGGCGAGAGCACGGTGATCGTGGTGCTCACGCTGGGCGTCACCAGTCTGGTCTTCCTGCGGCGCAGGTCGTACGCGATCGAGCGGGACGACGACGTGGAGCCGGCGCGCACGCCGTGGCTGGCCTCGGTGCTGCCGCGGGCGGAGCGGGCGCTGGCGTTCGAGGTCGCCGCCCGGCTCACCTTCCACACGGTGCTGGTGCTGTCGGTGTATCTGCTGTTCGTCGGGCACAGCGGCGTGGGCGGCGGGTTCGCGGGCGGCATCGTGGCGGGCCTGGCCATCACCGTCCGCTATCTGGCGGGCGGCCGTTACGAGCTGGCCAGGGCGCTGCCGGTGCACGCGGGGGTGCTGCTCGGGGCCGGGCTGACGCTGACCACGTGCACGGGCCTGGCCGGCCTGCTGTTCGGCGGGGCGGCGCTGCGCATGCTGGCCGCCGACGTGACGATCCCGCTGGTGGGGACGCTGCACCTGAGCACGAGCCTGCTGTTCGACCTCGGCGTGTACGTGTCGGTGGTGGGGATGGTGCAGGACGTGCTGCGCGCCCTGGGGGCCGAGCTGGACCGGCAGATGGAGGAGCGGTGACGACGATCGCGCTGGCGCCGCTGGCCGCCTCCGGGACGCTGATCGCCACCGGGGTGACGCTGCTGCTGGAGCGGAGCCTGGCCCGCGTCCTGGCGGGCGTCATCGTGCTGGGGAACGGGATCAACCTGCTGATCGTCACCGCGGGCGGCGACGCGGGCGCCCCGCCGCTGCTCGGCCGGTCCGACCCGGCGCTGATGGCCGATCCGCTGCCGCAGGCCATGGTGCTCACCGCGATCGTCCTCACGCTGGGGGTCTCGGCGTTCCTGCTGGCCATGGTGCACCGCCTGTGGCAGCTCACCGGCAGCGACGAGGTCCAGGACGACACCGAGGACCGCCGGGTGCGGCTGCGCGCCCGGCGCGGCGAGCTGATCGACGCGGTGCGGGCCAGGCGGGAGGAGTATCGGCGGCTGGTGGCCGAGCAGCGCGCCGAGCTGGACCGGCTGTCCGCCGGGAGCGCCGAGCACGCAGAGCGCGCCCAGGGGGTTCAGGACGCGCAGGAGAAGGCGCAGCGGCGGAAACTGCGCATCCGCCAGCGGGAGGCGCGCAGGCAGATGCGGCACGCCATCCGAGCCGAGCGGGAGCGCCAGGCGCTGGCCCTCGACGCCGAGACGGAGGGCGACGACTAGTGGAGAGCCTGATCTCCGTGCCGGTGCTGCTGCCGCTGCTGGCGGCGGGGGTGAAGCTGGCGATCGGCGGCCGGTTGCGCCGCCTGCAGGCGCTCATCAGCATCGCGACGCTGGCCGTCACCGTCCTGGTGTCGTTCGCGCTGCTGGTCGAGGCCGACGCGCACGGGCCGATGGTCACCGATCTCGGCGGGTGGGCGGCCCCGGTCGGCATCTGCCTGGTGGCCGACCGGCTGTCGGCGCTGATGCTCGTCGTGTCGTCGGCCGTGACGCTCTGCGTCATGGCGTACTCGGTGGTCAACGCCTACGCCGACCAGGAGCACGACGCGCCGATGGCGATCTTCCATCCGGCGTTCCTGATCATGATCGCGGGGGTGGCGGACGCGTTCCTGTCGGGCGACCTGTTCAACCTGTTCGTGGCGTTCGAGATGCTGCTGAGCGGGTCGTACGTGCTGCTCACGTTCGGCGGCACGCTGTCCAGGATCCGGGCGGGGGCCACCTACACGGTGATGGCGCTGGCCTCCTCGATGCTGTTCCTGTTCACCCTGGCCATCGTGTACGCCGCCACGGGCACCCTGTCGATCGCGCAGCTCGCCGTCCGGTTCGCTCTGCTGGACGTGCACGTCAGGCTGCTGATCGAGCTGACGTTGCTGCTGACCTTCGCGATCAAGGCGGCGATCTTCCCGCTGTCGGCGTGGCTGCCGGACTCCTACCCGACGGCGCCCGCCCCGGCCACTGCGGTCTTCGCCGGCCTGCTGACCAAGGTGGGCGTCTACTCCATCATCCGGCTGGAGGCGCTGCTGTTCCCCGGCGGGCCGGTCGCGACGCTGCTCATGTGGGCGGCGCTGGCCACGATGCTGGTGGGGGTGCTCGGCGCGGTCGCGCAGACCGACATCAAGCGGATGCTCTCCTTCACCCTGGTCAGCCACATCGGCTTCATGGTCTTCGGGGTCGCGCTGTCCACCGTGCAGGGCCTGGCCGGCGCGGTCTTCTACGTGGTGCACCACATCACCGTGCAGACGGGCCTGTTCCTGGTGACCGGACTGATCGAGCGGCGCACCGGCACCACATCGGTGAACCGGCTCGGCGGGCTGATGCGGGCCACGCCGCTGATCGCGGTGCTGTTCTTCGTCCCGGCCATGAACCTGTCCGGCATCCCGCCCATGTCGGGCTTCCTGGGCAAGCTGACGCTCGTCCAGGCGGGGCTCGCCGAGGGCAGCCCGCTCGCGCTGACCCTGGTCGCGGCCGGCCTCGTCACCAGCCTGCTCACCCTGTACGCCGTCGCGAAGGTCTGGAACAAGGCCTTCTGGCGGGCGCCGCAGGTGAGCCGGGCGGGCACCGTGGTGGAGAGCGACGAGGCCACCGGGGCGGATGCGACCGTCACCACGACGGCGATGCCCGCTCCCCTGCTCGGGGCCACGGCGGCGCTGGTGGTGCTCGGCCTGACGTTCACGGTGCTGGCCGGGCCGCTGTCGGCGCTCGCGGCGCGGGCCGCCGCGGAGCTCATGGCCCGGGGGCCGTACATCTCGGCCGTCCTGGGGGGTGGCGGGTGAAGGGGTTCGTGCCGCGGCCGTTCGGCAGGCCGGTGCCGCCGGCGCTGGTCGGGTGGCTGGCCCTGATCTGGGTGATGCTGTGGGGCGAGGTGTCGGTGGGGACCGTGCTGGGCGGGCTGCTGACCGGGGCGATCACCACGTGGCTGCTGCCGCTGCCCGTGCTCGATCCCGGCATCAGGATCCGGCCGCTCAAGGCCGCGTCGTTCCTGCTGTGGTTCACCGCCGACCTGGTGAGCTCCACCGCGCGGGTGGTGTTCTGGGTGCTGCGCACCGGCTCGCCCCCGTCGGGGATCGTCCGGGTGCGGCTGCGGACGTCGTCGGAGTCCATGGTCATGATGATCATGGTGGCGGTGTCCACCGTGCCCGGCAGCCTCGTCCTGGAGGTGCACCCGGACCGCCGGGAGCTGGTGCTGCACGTCCTCGGCCGTACCGGGGACCTGACGACGCTCGCCCAGCGGGACGTGAGCGGGCTGGAGTCGCGCATCGTGTCGGCCTTCGGCACCCGCGCCGATCGGGAGGAGCTGCGATGACGGTCGTCGGCCTGGTGACGCTCGGGCTGCTGGCCTGCGGCGCCGCCGCCACGCTGTACCGGGCGGGGCGCGGGCCCTCGATGCTGGACCTGGCGGTCGCCCTGGACGTGCTGACGTCGCTGTCCATGTGCGCCGTGGGCGCGTACGCGGTGGTCACCGACGACTACGCGGACCTGCCGATCCTGCTGGTGCTGTCGCTGCTCGGGTTCGTCGGCTCGGTGACGATCGCCCGCTACTTCTCCGGCGGCGCCCGGTGAGCGTGCTGGACATGGCCGCCGCCGGTTGCCTGCTCGCGGGCGCCGGGCTCGCGCTGTCCGCCGGGGTGGGGCTGATCCGCTTCCGCACCCTGCTGGACCGCATGCACGTGGCGACCAAACCGCAGGTGCTGAGCGTGCTGCTGGTCCTGCTGGCGATGTGGCTGCACCGCCCCACCTGGGCCACCGCCGGGCCGCTGATCATCGCGGGCGTGGCCCAGATCATCACCATCTCGGTGGCCGCCTACGTGGTGGCCCGCGCCGCCTACCGGCGTGACGACGGGTCCGAGTGACACGCGCTCACTCCGTCCTGTGGGGGTCTCCTCGCCGGCCTTCCTCCTGCTCCCGCGTGGGCACGTCGTCGGAGCGGCTGAGGCGGTTGATCGCCGGCTGGCCGAACCAGGCCCACACCACCAGCAGGGCGAGCCCACCGGCGGTGACCAGCGCCAGCGTGGAGTGGAACAGGAAGTCGACCACGAGCATGGTGGCCGCCGTCATCGACAGGCCCAGCGCCAGCGCGCCGGCGATGCCGTAGTAGTTGGAGCGGCGGACCAGCTTCTCCTTCAGCCCCTGCCTGAACAGCATCCGGTGCTGGTTCGCGGGGGCGATGTAGCAGATGGACGCGATCGCGGCGCTCACCAGGGCCACGTAGAACAGCCATCGGTCGAACTCGCGCAGCTTCACGAACTCCTGGGAGAAGGGCACGGTCAGCAGGAAGGCGAACAGCACCTGGACCCCGGTCACCGCCACCCTGGCGCCCTGCAGCAGCTCGGTGAAGTTACGGTCGGCGCGTTCCTTGCTCGTCTCCCTGTCCGACTCCGGCACCTGCTCCACGTCCAACACCTCCCACCATCGTCACCCAGGCACTACCACTTCCTTGGCGACGGAGATCAAAACTTGTGATCCGCTTGCTGAGCACGGTGATCCGGGCGGCCCGGCCGGTCCAGGAACGCCGCCACCACCCGGGCGAACTCGTCGGCCCGCAGCTCCAGCGGGATCATGCCGCCCTCGATGACGGCGGTGGCCGCGTTCAGCGGGACGGCCAGCCGGTGCAGCTCGGGGAAGCCGAACGGGTCGCCCGTGGCGCCGACGCAGAGCACCGGGCAGCGGATCAGGCCGAGGCGCTCCTCCATCAGGTAGGCGCCGACCGCCTGGTGGCCGAGCCCGACGCCCGGCCAGACGGTGAGCGCGTCGCGCACGTAACGGGCCAGCAGGTCGGGACGGCCGGGCGGGTAGAAGGCGGCCCGGCTCGCCCACAGCTCGGTCAGGTGCGCGCCGTCCTCCCGCTCGGTGGCGTTGTCGACCGGCCGGCCGCCGCGCCGCCGCCGCTCCCTGGACGCGGCGTCGACCATCGGCGTGGACGACAGCACCAGCCGGGTGACCCGCTCCGGGGCGCGGGCCGCGACCTCGATCGCGATCACGCCGCCGGTGTGGTGGCCGGCGACCGCGGCGGAGTCCAGGCCCAGCGCGTCCATCAGGGCGAGCACGCCCTGCGCGTAGTCCTCGATGGTGTGCGCGGCGGGCGCCGCCGAGGCCCCGAAGCCGAGCGTGTCCATCGCGACCACCCGGCGCGAGCCGCCCAGCAGCGGCAGCACCTCGCGGTACTCGTCCCACGACCGGGGCGTCTGGTGCAGCAGCAGAACGGGGTCCCCGCTGCCGCACTCGGCGTAGTGGATCTGCCCGTAGGGGGTCCTGGCATAGCCGAACTCGATCATCGCGCCCCTTCCGGCACCGTCCGCGTCCCCATCATGTACCTCCGGCGCACCCTGTAAAGACGTCAGCGGGTGAACGTGTCGCCACATCTCTGACGGGTATCGCGGGAATGGCGACAAACGGCACAAGGGGTGAGATGGGTCAGGAGTGGGCGGCAGGCGAGTCGACGGCGGTGCTCACGGTCAACGCCGGCTCGTCCAGCCTGCGCCTTGATCTGGTGGACGGCGGCAGCGTGGTCGACAGCGCGCACGCCGAGCGGGCCATGGACCCGGCCGCGGCCCGTGCCGAGCTGTCGGAGTTCCTCGGCCGCCACCTGGACCGCGACGTGGCGGCCGTCGCGCACCGGCTGGTGCACGGCGGCGACCTCGTCCGCGCCCCGGCGGTCGCCGACGACGCCGTCGTACGGGCGCTGCGCGGCGTCACCGACCTCGCGCCGCTGCACCTGCCACCCGCGCTGGCGCTGCTGGAGGCGGCCCGCGAGCTGCTGCCCGCGGTCCCGCACGTGCTCTGCCCCGACACCGCCTTCCACGCCGGCCTGCCGGACGCCGCCGCCGTCTACGCGCTGCCCGGCCCCTGGCGCGAGAAGTGGGGCCTGCGCCGCTACGGCTTCCACGGCCTGTCCTACGCCTGGGCGCTGGATCGGGCCGCGGAGCTGCTCGGCCGCCCCGCCGCCGAGCTGGAGCTCGTGCTCGCGCACCTGGGCGGCGGCTCGTCGGTGTGCGCGGTGTCGGGCGGGCGCAGCCTGGACACCTCGATGGGCTTCACCCCGCTGGACGGCGTGCCGATGAGCAAGCGGTCGGGCGGGGTGGACCCCGGCATGCTGCTGTGGCTGCTGGAGGAGGGCCGGCTGACGCGGGAGGAGCTGCGCGAGGGCCTCGAACGTGGCTCGGGGCTGCTCGGCCTGTCGGGCGGGCGCTCGGGCGACACCCGCGACCTGGTCGCCGCCGAACGGGACGGCGACGAGCGGGCGGCGCTGGCGCTGGCCGTGTTCTGCCATCGGGTGAGCCGGGAGATCGCCGCCGTCGCCACCTCGCTCGGCCGGATCGACGCGCTGGTCTTCACCGGCGAGATCGGCTGGGACCAGCCGGAGGTGCGCGAGGCGATCTGCCGCCGCCTGCGGCTGCTCGGCGTCGAGCCGCCCGTCCAGGGGAACCGCGACGACGACGGGCCGGTCAGCGCGCCCGGCGCCACCGTCCCCGTGCTGGTCGTCGAGGTGCACGAGGAGCTCCAGCTCGCGCGCGAGTGCCTGGAGGAGCTGTACGGTCCCGCGAAGGATTAGCTGTCCCGAGCCTTCCCAGGGACGACCGGGGGCTTACCGGGGGCGACCGGGGGCTTACCGGGGGCTTACCGGCGGCGAAGGTCATGGGTGCTCTTCCAGGATGACCGCGACGCCACCGGCCGCGACGGTGACCGTCCCCTCGTGGCGTGCGTCGTCCAGCACTCCGGTGCCGGTCACGCCCTCCACCGTGACCGGCTCGTCGCCGTGGTTGATCAGGAACAGGTGACGGCCGCGCCGTACCAGCTCCAGGGTGTCTGGCAGGTCGCGCGGCCGGGTCGCTCCCGCGCGGTCGAGCACCTCGCACAGCAGCTCGCGCAGGCCGGTGACCGGGGCCGTGGCGAGGTACCAGGCGGCGCCGCCGCCCAGGTCGTGGCGGGTGACGGCGGGGTGCCCGGCGTCGGGGCCGCCGGTGAAGCACTGCACGGCCCGCGCGCCCGCCAGGTGGATCCGCTCGGACCAGATCCGGCCCTCGGAGGCGGTGGTCGTCACCGTCTCGTGCTCGCGCAGCGGGTGGAACTCCTCGATGGACAGGCCGAGCAGCTCGCGCAGTGCGCCGGGGTGGGCGCCGGGATGGATGGCGTCGTGCTCGTCCACGATCCCGGAGAAGTACGACACCAGCAGGTGCCCGCCCGCTTCGACGTACCGGTGCAGGTTCTTGGCGGCGGCGTCGGTCAGCAGGTAGGCACTCGGCGCGACGACCACCCGATATCCCGAAATAACGGCGGAAGGGTGTACGAAATCCACGGTGACGTGCTCCCGCCACAGCGCCTCGTAGAAGGCGTCCACCCGCTCCCGGAACGTCAGGTCCACCGACGGCCGCCAGTCCAGCTCCAGCGCCCAGTAGGACTCCCAGTCCCACACGATCGCCACGTCCGCCGTCACCTCGCTGCCCCGGACGCCGGCGAGCCTGCGCAGGTCGGCCCCCAGTTCCAGCACCTCGTGCCACTGCCGTGACCCGGTGCCGGCATGCGGCACCATCCCGGAGTGGAACTTCTCCGCGCCGTACCGCGATGCCCTGAACTGGAAGAACAGCACGCTGTCCGAGCCGCGGGCGACGTGCGCGAGGCTGTTGCGGCGCATCTCGCCGGGCCGCTTGGCGAGATTGCGCGGCTGCCAGTTGACCGCGCCGGCCGAGTGCTCCATGAGCATCCACGGCTTGCCGCCCGCCACCGAGCGGGCCAGGTCGGCGGACATGGCCAGGTCGATGTGGTTGTCCGGCTGCTCGGCCCGCAGGTAATGGTCGTTGGCGACGACGTCGAGCTCTCGGGCCCACTGCCACAGGTCCGTGGACTTGCAGTTGACCGTCCCGGCGAAGTTGGTCGTCACCGGCAGACCGGGGGTGATCTCCTTGAGCAGGTCGCGCTGGAGGATGTAGTGCTCGCGGTGCTGGCCGTCGCTAAAGCGGGCGTAGTCGAGCCGCTGGGCGGGGTTGACCGCGGTGTGGTTGAACCGGGGGGCGTCGATCTGCGACCAGTCGGTGTAGCGCTGTCCCCAGAAGGCGGTGCCCCAGGCGTCGTTGAGCGTGGCCAGATCCAGGTAGGTGTGGCGCAGCCAGTCGCGCCAGGCCCGCACGCTGTGCTCGCAGTAGCACTCGCCGAGCGGCGCCCCGTACTCGTTGTGCACGTGCCACATGACCACGGCGGGATGGCCGCGGTAGTGCTCGGCGAGCGCGCGCACCAGGGCGGCGGTGGCGGCGCGGAAGGCCGGCGCGCTGGAGCAGGCGCTCTGCCTGCCGCCGAAGCCGATGCGGGTGCCGTCCCTGGTCACCGGCAACGCGTCGGGGTGCTCGGCGACGAACCAGGCGGGCGGCGCGGCGGTGGGAGTGGCGAGGTTCACCGAGACGCCGGCGGCGTGCAGCCGGTCGATGACGTCGTCCAGCCAGCCGAACTCGTAGCGGCCCGGCTCCGGCTCCATCAGCGCCCAGGTGAACATGCCGAGGCTGACCAGGCTGACCCCGGCCTCGCGCATCAGCGCCACGTCCTCCTCGTGCACCTCGCGTGGCCACTGTTCAGGGCTGTAATCCCCGCCGAAGGCGATACCGGCCGGACGCTCCGGGTACATCCATCCCCCTTGAGAAAACTCTGTGAACGTGCACAGTAGCGTCCCACGCCTCGACTGAGAACATCCGGGCGAATTTCCCCGGGTTAACGAGAACGTAACGACCATTGACCGGAGATGCGGCACTGTTCCACTCTGTGCACGTTCACAGAGACTTCTGGAGGTATGCATGCGTGCCACACGCCTCGGAGCCGTCCTGGCCGCCACGCTCACGGCCACCCTGACGATCGGCGGGTGCGGCTCCAGCGAGCCCGCCGGTGGTTCCGAGGCGGCGTCGCAGAGCCCGGCGGCCCCGCAGGGACCGGTCAAGCTCACCTACTGGACCTGGGCCCCGAACATGGACAAGATCGTCGCGGTCTGGAACAAGGACCACCCCGACATCCAGGTCACCGTCAGCAAGCAGGCGGGCGGCGACGACGCGGCGGCCAAGTTCCTCACCGCGGCCAAGGCGGGCAACCCGCCCGACCTGGTCCAGGCGGAGTACCAGCACCTGCCGTCGTTCATCGCCGCCGGCGCCGTGGCCGACCTCAAGGCGGAGACCGCGGCGATCAAGGGCGAGTTCGGCGAGGGCGTCTGGGGGCTGGTCACGCTCGGCACCGACGCGGTCTACGCGGTGCCGCAGGACAGCGGCCCGATGATGCTCTTCTACCGCCAGGACCTGTTCGACAAGTACGGCCTGGAGGTGCCGAAGACCTGGCAGGAGTACGGCGACGCCGCCCGTGCCCTGAGGAAGAAGGATCCCAAGGCGCACCTGGGCACCTTCTCCAGCAAGGACCCCGGCGCCTTCACCGGGCTGGCCCAGCAGGCCGGCGCGCAGTGGTGGTCGATCAGCGGCGAATCCTGGAAGGTGAACATCGCCGACGAGCCCACCAGGAAGGTCGCCGACTTCTGGGGCGGCCTGGTGAAGGAGGGCGCCATCGACGACACGCCGTTCTTCACCCCCGAGTGGAACAAGGCGCTCAACGACGGCAAGCTGCTGACCTGGCCGTCCGCCGTGTGGGCGCCGGGCGTGCTGTCGAGCAACGCGCCCAAGGCCAAGGGCAAGTGGGCCGTCGCCCCGCTCCCCCAGTGGAACGCCGGTGAGAGCCTCAGCGGCTTCTGGGGCGGCTCCTCGGTGGCGGTCGCCGCCAAGACGCCGCACAAGGCCGCCGCCGCCCGGTTCGCCACCTGGCTCAACACCGACGCGAAGGCGCTCGACCTGCTGGTGAAGGAGGCGGCGATCTACCCGGCCGCCGCCAAGGCGCAGTCGGCGCTCGGCACGGCGCCCGAGTACTTCGCCAACCAGCCCGACTTCTGGCAGCAGGCGGCGACCGTCTCGGCCGGGGCGCGCGGCTTCACCTTCGGCCCGAACGTGAGCGTCACGTACAACGCCTTCAAGGACGGCTTCGACAAGGCGCTGCAGGACGGGACGTCGTTCTCGGACGCGGTCGGGGCCATGCACGAGGCCACCGTCGCCGACATGCGCAAGTCCGGGTTCACGCTCGCGTCATGACGCCCACCCCCAAGAGGCGCGTCCCGTTCGCCCCGTACGTCATCCTCACCCCTGCCCTGGTCCTGTTCGTGCTGTTCCTGGCGCTGCCCATCGGCTACACGGTCTATCTGGCGATGCGCCGCACCCAGGTGTCCGGGCTGGGCCTGGGCGCGGGGGCGCGGCGTGAGGTGTTCGTCGGCTTCGACAACTTCGCCGCCGCCGTGACCGACGGCGAGTTGTGGGCCGGGTGGCTGCGGGTGCTCGGGTACGGCGCGCTGGTGCTGGTCGTGATGCTGGGCCTGGCTCTGCTGTTCGCGCTGCTGCTGGACTCGGCGCGGGTGCGGCTGGCCCGGTTCAGCCGGATCGCCATCTTCCTGCCGTACGCGGTGCCGGGTGTGGCCGCGTCGCTGATGTGGGGGTTCCTGTACCTTCCCTCGCTCAGCCCGATCCGGGCGGTCCTGGACGTGGACCTGCTCGGCGCGACCACGGTCACGTACTCGATGGCGAACGTGGCGGTGTGGGGCGGGACCGGGTTCAACATGCTGGTGCTCTACACCACGCTGCGGGCGATCCCGCGCGACTACTACGAGGCCGCGCGGCTGGACGGGGCCTCGGAACTGCAGATCGCGCTACGCATCAAGATCCCGATCCTGGTGCCGGCGATCATCCTGACGACCGTCTTCTCGATCATCGCGACGATCCAGGTGTTCACCGAGCCGACCGCGCTGCGGCCGTTCAGCAACACGATCAGCTCGACGTGGAGCCCGCTGATGAAGGTCTACCGCGACGCCTTCGTCACCGGCGACCTGTACTCGGCCGCCGCCACCTCGATCCTCATCGCGGCGATCTCGCTCGTCCTGTCGTTCGGTTTCCTGCGCGTGGTCCGCGACCGCGCCTTCGGGGAGGGCTGATGGCCGCCATCGCACAACACCGGGGCGCCGGCAGTCGAGCACGCCGGGGCGCCGGCAGTCGGGCACGCCGGGGCGCGGGGCTCGTGCCCACGGCGCTGCTCCTGCTGGGGGCGCTCTACTGCCTGTTCCCGGTGGGCTGGGTGCTGATCGCCTCGACCAAGTCGCCGGGCGAGCTGTTCACCACGCCCACGCTGGCGTTCGGCACCGGCTTCCTGGGCAACGTGACGGAGCTGTTCGCCTACCGCGACGGGGTGTTCTGGCTGTGGCTGGGGAACACGCTGGTGTACGCGGGCGGCGGCGCGCTGCTGTCCACCGCGGTCTCGGCGATCTCGGGGTACGCGCTGGCCAAGTACCGTTTCCCGGGCCGTACGCTGATCTTCAACCTGCTCATCGGCGGCATCCTGGTGCCCGCCGTGGTGCTGGCCATCCCGCAGTATCTGCTGTTCTCCGAGATCGGCCTGGCCGACACCTACTGGGCGGTCCTGCTGCCGCAGATCCTGCATCCGTACAGCATCTACCTGGCCCGGATCTACGCCACCGCCGCCATCCCGGACTCGCTGCTGGAGGCCGGCCGGATCGACGGGGCGAGCGAGGGGCGACTGCTGGCGCGGGTGGCGCTGCCGCTGATGGTGCCGGGGCTGGTGACGATCTTCCTGTTCCAGTTCGTGGCCATCTGGAACAACTTCCTGCTGCCGTTCATCATGCTGGGCGACGACGGCAAGTTCCCGCTCACGGTCGGGCTCTACACGCTGCTCGCCGCCGGGGCCAACCAGCCGTCGCTGTACAACCTGATCCTCACCGGGACACTGCTCTCGATCATCCCGCTGATCGCACTGTTCCTCACCATGCAGCGATACTGGAGGACCGACCTGTCCTCCGGAGCCGTGAAATGAAACGCCCCACGATCCATGACGTCGCCGCCGCCGCGGGAGTCTCCCGCGGCACGGTGTCCCGGCTGCTCAACGGCGACCGCTACGTCAGCCCCGCGGCCCGCGTCGCCATCGAACGGGCGATCTCGGAGACCGGCTACGTCGTCAACCGCGCCGCCCGCAGCCTGGTCACCCAGCGGACCGGCTCGATCGTCATGGTGCTGTCGGAGCCGCACGAGAAGCTCTTCGAGGACCCCAACTACAGCACCCTGATCAGGGTCGCCATCCGCCGGCTCGCCGAGCGCGACCTGTCCCTGGTGATGATGCTGGCGGGCGACGAGGGCGACCGCGAACGCGTGGTGCGCTACGTGCGCGGCGGCCACGCCGACGGGGTCCTGCTCGTCTCCACCCACGCGGGCGACCCGCTGGTCAGCGCGCTCGGCTCCGTCACCCCCGCGGTCTCCTGCGGCGCCGTCATCGGCCGCGAGAGCGTGATCCCGTACGCGGGCGCCGACGATCGGCTCGGCGCCCGGCAGATGACCGAATACCTGGTGAGCCAGGGCCGCCGCCGCATCGCCATGATCACCGGGCCGATGGACACGCCGGGCGGCATCCAGCGGCTCGAAGGCTTCGCCGACGTGCTGCGCCGCAAGGCGTCCAGCAAGCTCATCGCGCACGGCGACTGGACCCAGGCCAGCGGCGAGCGCGCCATGGCCGAGCTGCTGGAGCGCTCCCCGGACCTCGACGCGGTGTTCGTCGCCTCCGACCTGATGGCCGCCGGCGCGCTGACCGCGCTGCGCGCCGCGGGCCGCTCGGTGCCGGGCGACGTGGCGGTGGGCGGTTTCGACGACTCCTCGGTGGCCACCTCCACCCTTCCGCCGCTGACCACGATCAGGCAGCCGCTGGCGGAGATGGCCAATCGGACGATGGATCTGCTGCTGGCGCTCATCGACGGCGCCGGTCAGGTGGAGCCGGTGATACTTCCCACCGAGCTGGTGATCCGCGAGTCCGCGTAGGGGCGCCGGGGTCAGCGGGGCACGAAGCCGCGGTAGACGACCCGCCGGCGCCGGAGCACCGGCCACTGGTGGTCCCTGATGCCGGTCAGCACGAGGGCCGCCGTGGCGCCGGTGAGGAGGGTGCCGACGAGGCCTACCATGACGAACATGAAGACGATCTCCATGACGTTCCCTTCGCAAAGAAGTTTAATTTTAAACTTGGCCTCCTTAACAGCGCCCTCCCGCGCCCTATTCCGGCCACGGCGGAACAGGGCCGGACTCACCCGTCCTAGGTGAGCAAGGCTCGTAACCTCCGCGCTTCCTGCGCGAGCCGGCTCGATCCCTTGCGCGCGGCCACCGCCGCGAGCGCGGGGAGGTCGCCGCGCGTGCCGGCGAGCCTGGCCGCCCTCGCGCCGGCCGCCATCAGGTCGGCCAGGCCACTGCGGGGCCGCTCCCCCTCGGCGGGCAGCAGGCGGGGCAGCAGGTCCGCGATCACCGCCCAGACCGCCGCGTGGGCGCCGGACTGGGTCGCCTCGTCCAGCGCGGAGATCACCCGGCTGAGCTTGACGACCTCCGCCGCGACCAGCTCCGCCACCGCCTCGCCCAGCGCCGCGACCGGCGCCTCGCCGCGGGCCGCGAGCGTCACCAGGGCGTCGACGGCCGCCGCCCGGTCCGCCGCGTTGCGGTGGCCCATGCCGCAGGCGAGCGCCCACGCCATCGCGGGACCGACCGGCCCTTCGCCGTGCGCCAGGTCGGCCAGCACCCTGACCTGGCGATCGTTGCTCTCCAGGGACGCCGGCAGAGAGGACAGCAGGTGCGCCGCCACGACCTCGCGGTGCGACGGCAGCACCAGCGGCCACCACGCCACGGAGTAGGAGTGCCCGCTGCCCGGCGTGAACAGCTCGCCGAGCGGGGCGGGCGTCTCCGCCGGAGGCCGGCTCGGCTCGGCGCGGACTTCCGCGAAATCGTGCCCCTGATAGCCACGCTGCCTGTGCACCCAGCACGTCACGTCGGGGTCGGCCGGCCTCCCGCCCCGCAGCCACGCGGCGCAGGCACGCCCCGCGTCCGAGGTCAGTGTGCCGGCCCGCTCGACCACCGCCGGGGCGATCTCCCGGGGCAGCCGGAGCATCGCCTGCGCGAGATCGACCGGCAGCGCCTCCACCCCGGCGGCCTCCAGCCGCTCCAACCGGTCGAGCAGGACGACCGGATCGACCTGCCCGGTGCCCGACGTCGGCACCGCCAGCAGGACGGGACAGCGGCCCCCCGACTCGAAGCACGCCACGAGCTCCCGTGCCCGTCGCTGGAACAGCCGGTCGAGCGGCCCCGACCCGTCCACCTGCACGTCGCTCGCGGCGACCTGCCCCGAGAGCTTCGCGCTCTCCTCCGGCTCGGCGAACGCGTAGACGACCCGGTGCAGCAGCTCGTACGTCCGCTCCATGGACTGCCGGCCGTAGAAGCCGAGGCTCCCCGGGTCGATCCGCCGCGCCCACGGCCGCAGCGCCTCGCGGAGCTCCTGGGGCTCCCGGTCCGCCCATTCGACGAGGCCGGCGAGGACGCGCTCGAACTCGTACACCCCCAGAGGCCACCTGATGGCGGCGACCTGCCGCGCGAGCTCCTCGGGCGAGGCGATCGGCGGCGGAAGCCCCGGGCCCGGCCTGGCCACCAGGGGTTGCGCCTCGGCCGCCTCCTCCGCGATCGGCTCGCCGTACGCCGTGGAGATCTTCTCGCGCAGGTCGGCGGGCAGTCCGCCCGCCGCCTCGGTGATCGCCTCGCGCCCCTGCCGGCCCGCCCGCGCGGCGAGCCGTACGGCCAGCCGGGTCGCGCGCTCCTGGAGATCCAGCACGTCCTGCCCGAGGATCACCGCCAGCGCGCCGAGCCCGGCGTCGGCGCGGCCGGGCACCCTGCCCACGGCCTCCCCGATCCATGTGACGGTGGCCCGCAGCAGCTTCTTCTCCGGCCGGAACGCCAGCCCGTCGACCGCCTCCGCGAACAGCTCGTCCGCCAGCAGACCCGCCGCCTCCACCCGCTGGACCTGGGCCAGCGCCAGGCTCGCCACCGCGACGGGAGCCACCGGCAGCAGCCGGACGTAGTCCCTGACCCGCGGCGTCACCTCCTCCAGGCCGAGCCCGAGCCGATCGTGCAGGTCCGCGAGCGGCACCACCGCGGACGGCCCGTCGCGCAGGAGCCGCCCCAGGATGCCGTCGATGACGTCGGCCCGCTTCAGCAGCCCGTCCTCCACCAGCCGGTGGATGCCCCGGCTCTGCCGTCCGGAGAACGCCTCCGCGAGGCCGTCGATCTCGAACAGGCGCGGAGCGAGATGGGGGAACAGCGGATCCGCGCCTGCCGTGACCGGATCGAGCCTGCGCAGCCAGCCGGTCGCGAACAGGTCGCCGGCGGGCGGCTCGATCCCGGTCTCCCGCACCAGGGCGGCGACGATGTCCCACTGCTGGGCGTCATCCGTGCGCAGCCCCACGACCATCCGGCTCGCCGCGTCCGCCCGCCACTGCTCGGGCCGGTCCCGCAGCAGCTCCAGCACCCATCGGGCGTCACGCGCATCCTCCTGCCGCCACCTGAACTCCCGCCGGAACAGCCAGCCGGTCACCGCCGCGGCGCCGCCCAAGCAGCCGACCCCGGCCATGAGCAGCGGCGAGAACTCCCGCCGCCACTCCCACCAGCCGGCCATCATCCGTCTCCGCGCCGTGATGTACGCGGGCAGCTCGGCGGCGACGGCCCTGCGCCCCGCCTCGTCCAGTCCGGCCACGAGCCGGACGGTCCCTTGGGTGTCACCCGCCCGGACGAGCCTGACCAGCTCCGGCCAGGGCCTGTGGGACACCGTCGCGGTCCCGGGGGTCGTCGGCGCGGTCTCCTGCGCCACTGCGTCAGCCATGGCGCGGACCCTACCGACGCCTCCCGACAATCCCGCTTTCCCGAACCTTGCACCTTGCCGTGTTGAGCGTTCACGGCCATGTGGAAGAGTTACGGCCTATGGAACACCGCGTATTGGGACGCACTGGACGCCAGGTCGGCGTGGTCGGACTCGGCGCCTGGCAGCTCGGCGCCGACTGGGGCGACGTGAGCGAGGACGACGCCGTCGCCACGCTGTCGGCGGCGGTAGACGAGGGCGTGACGTTCATCGACACCGCCGACGTCTACGGCGACGGCCGCAGCGAGCAGATCGTCGGCCGCTTCGCCAAGGGACGGCCGGAGCTCACCGTGGCCACCAAGATGGGCCGCCGCGTGGAGCAGTTGCCGGACAACTACGTCATGGCGAACTTCCGCGCCTGGAACGAGCGCTCCCGCCAGAACCTCGGCGTCGACACCATCGACCTGGTCCAGCTGCACTGCCCGCCCACCGCCGTCTACTCGACCGACGCGGTGTTCGACGCGCTCGACACCCTGGTCGCCGAGGAGAAGATCGCCGCGTACGGCGTCAGCGTGGAGACCTGCGAGGAGGCGCTGACCGCCATCGCCCGCCCCGGCGTCGCGTCCGTGCAGATCATCCTCAACGCCTTCCGGCTCAAGCCGCTGGAGCGGGTGCTGCCCGCCGCCCGCGAGGCGGGCGTCGGCATCATCGCGCGCGTCCCGCTGGCCAGCGGGCTGCTGTCCGGCCGGTACGACGAGCGGACGACGTTCGCACCCGACGACCACCGCACCTACAACCGGCACGGTGAGGCGTTCGACGTCGGCGAGACCTTCTCCGGCGTGGACTTCGCCACCGGCCTGGAGGCGGTCCGCCGCCTGGCGCCGCTGGTGCCGGAGGGGGCGACGATGGCGCAGTTCGCGCTGCGCTGGATCCTCGACCGGCCCGGCGTCTCCGTCGTCATCCCCGGCGCCCGCAACCCGGACCAGGCCAAGGCCAACGCCTCGGCCGCCGCGCTGGAGCCGCTTCCCGCGTCGACGACGCAGGCCGTACAGGATGTCTATGACGAGCTGATCCGTCCGCAGGTGCACGACCGCTGGTAGTGCCCTAGTGTGCCCGCATGAGCGGACGTGCGGTGCTGGTGACGGGGGCGTCGAGAGGGATCGGCAGGGCGGTCGCGACCGCGTTCGCCGCTGAGGGCGACCGGGTCGCGATCCACCACCGGGACTCGCCCGAGCCGGCCGAGAGCCTGCTCGGCGAGCTCCCCGGCACCGGGCACGCCATCGTGCGGGCCGACCTGGCGGCCCCGGACGAGGTGCGGCGCATGGTGGACGCGGCGGCGAGTGCCCTGAACGGGATCGACGTGCTGGTCAACAACGCCGGCGTCTTCCTGCACCACCCGGTGACCGAGCTGTCCTACGAGGAGTGGCAGGCGGCCTGGCGGCGGACGCTCGACGTCAACCTGACCGGGGCCGCCAACGTCATCTGGTGCGCGCTCCAGCACATGCCGTCCGGCGGACGGATCATCAACGTGTCCTCGCGCGGCGCCTTCCGCGGCGAGCCGGACAGCCCGGCGTACGGCGCGAGCAAGGCCGGCCTCAACGCGCTCGGCCAGTCCCTGGCCGTGGCGCTGGCCCCGCGCGGCATCGCGGTGGGGACGGTGGCGCCGGGCTTCGTGGCGACGGACATGACCAACGAGCACCTCAAGCCGCCTCGCGGGGAGGCGATCCGGGCGCAGAGCCCGTACGGCCGGGTGGCACGGCCCGAGGAGATCGCCGCAGCGGTCGTCTACCTCGCCTCTCCCCTGGCCGAATGGGCCAGCGGCACGATCATCGACCTCAACGGCGCCAGTTACCTCCGGTAGGCGGCTTGACTCTGTCGCAACTGGTGGGTGCGGCGTGTCGACCGGCGCGCCGGCGCGGCGCTGTCCCGGCGGGCCGCCCATCCGGTTCAGCCCGGCTGGCGAGCCCTGCTCGGCCTGCCGCACGCCCTCTTCACCGCCGCCACCCTCACCGGCGCGGCGGCGCTGGCGGTGAGCGCCCTGACCATCCGGGACTTCACCGTCGGGTACGCGGCCTTCATCACGCTGGTCGGGCTGGCCGGAGTCGCCGCGGGCCTCGTCCTGCGGCTGCGCGACGTGCTGCTGCGCCCGATCGTCGCCGAGGACGAGACATCGCTGATGGCGGACGTCGTCATGCGCGTCGAGGACGCCCGCGACCTCAACAGGACGACGGTGGCGTGGGTGCTGCCCATGGTGTTGCTTTTCGGCTCGGCGCCCGGCTGGTGGAACGTCGCCGCGCTCGGCCTCATGGTCCTGTGGCTGGTCGCGCTCTTCCTCGTCCCCGCGAGGACTCCGCCGATCGCGACGGTGGCCCGGCAGGCCATGGACGCCCGATGATCGTCATCGACACGGCCTCACCCGTTCCGCCGTTCGAGCAGCTACGCGCCCAGCTGGCCAGGCAGATCCAGGACCGCGAGCTGGCCGTGGGCGCCCGGCTGCCGACGATCCGGCATCTCGCGGCCGACCTCGGCCTTGCCGTCAACACGGTCGGCAGGGCCTACCGGGAGCTGGAGGAGGCGGGGTTGATCGAGACGCGCGGACGGGCGGGCTCGTTCGTCTCGGCCGCCGGTGAGGAGGGGCTCGAACGCGCGCGCCGGGCCGCCGCCGACTACGCGGCCGTGATCGCCAGCGTCGGCCTCGGCCCGGGGGAGGCGATCCGCATCGTCCAGGCGGCGCTGGCATCCGGCAGGACGACACCGACCGCTCGCTGACGGGGATCCGGCGGATCCATGGCGACCTTGCCCAACCCTCCGGCCAGGCCGTCGCCCGACCGGGGCGAACGCCTACCTGTTCGTGGTCCCGCGGAGCGCGGGTCGGCGCGCGTATGTCCAACTAAAGATCTAGGTGCCATCATGACGGGGACGAGGGAGCGCGCATGGCTGGATTACGGCTTTTCGGGGCGGCGCTCGTCGTCGTCCTGGCGGTCAGCACGTCGCCCGCACTGGCGGAGCCGCCCACGTACACCTTCCACCGGCAGACCCTGTGGAAGCAGTACACGACGACGGATCCGGGCACCGGGGCGCGGGTGACGACCTGCTTCAGGCTCCCCGCCGTGGTCAGGACGGGCAACGACGTGCTGCTCGCGTTCGCCGAGCGGCGTAACCGGAACAACTGCGCCGACCATGGCGCGTTCGACGTCGTCATGCGGCGCTCCACCGACGACGGCGTCACCTGGCAGGCGAGCCGGACGGTCCTGGCCAGCACCCAGGGTGCGGTCCTGCAGGGCAACGCCACCCTGGTCGCGGACTCGGCCGGGCCGGTGTTCCTGTTCACCACGTCCGAGCCGACCGCGACCCGGACCACCCCGCGCACCCCGTGGGTCCAGGTCAGCCATGACGACGGGCGCACCTGGTCGGCGCCGAAGAACCTGTCGGGCGTCATCAAGGCGCCGGCGGGCGACGGCGACTGGTTCGCCACCGGGCCGGGGCACGGGATCCAGCTGACCCGCGGCCCGCACGCGGGACGCCTGGTGGTGCCGGTCTACTACGCCGTGGGCGCGCGGCAGAGCGTACGGCTGATCTACAGCGACGACCACGGCGGCACCTGGCGGATCGGCGCGACGGCGACGTACGACAAGTCCGTGCTGCAGTTGGGCGAGCAGACCCTGGTCGAGCGGGCCGACGGCGGCATCCTGGTGATCGCACGCAACGGCGCGGTGCCGGACCAGACCTCCGTGCACGGGCTGGCCCGGGGCGTCAGCACGGACGGCGGCGAGTCCTTCGACGGCGAGTTCCGGGCGGACCCCGCCATCACCGCGCCGCCCACCCACCCCGCGCTGCTCCGCCAGCGCTGGGACGGCGGCCCCTACAGCCGCATCCTGCTGTCGGCTCCCGCGACCCCGAAGACCGGCAACAACCCCGTGGGCATGAACGTACGCTCCTCCTTCGACGAGGGCACGACCTGGCGTGACCACGACGACACCGCCGGCGAGGCCGGCGTGCGGATCGACGGCGACCACGCCGGATACTCCGACATGACCCTCATCGGCAACGGCGCGATCGGTGTCCTGTACGAGGCGGGCGCGGCTCGCTTCCGGGACGAGATCCGCTGGAACTGGTTCTGGGAGAGCGCCATCGGCTTGCGAGACTGATCGCCGGGCGCACGTTCCCGCTGAGGTAATTCGTATTATCAGGTTGACGGGCGATTTTCGCTGATCGATGCTCTGTGATCACAGCCACACCTTCGCGGTGTGACGACGAAAGGGCAGAGCATGTCCGAACCGGTCCTCGACCGCCGCACCGTCCTCCGCGCCGCCCTCGGCACCACCTTCACCGCGGCCGGCCTCACCGCGCTCTCCGCCCCGGCGACGGCGCTGGCCGCCGGCCCCGCGGGCTTCCCTTCCTATGCCTACCTCGGCCGGCCGCTGAACTCCGCGGCCCTGCGGTACAACCCGACCGGCGAGCTGATCTTCCCCTGCGTGCGCGGCACCTACGACCGCATGTCCGGCGCACGCGCCAGGTACTACCTCTATTACGCGCCGCACGACAGACCCGGCGGCATCTGCCTGGCGTACGGCGACTCGCTCGCCGGGCCGTTCACCGAGTACCCGGCCAACCCGATCATCGGCTCGACCTGGGCCGGCCACTACAAGGTCAGCCACGTCTCCTCCCCGCACGTGCTCTGGCACACGGCCGGCCGGAGCTGGTACATGTACTTCCACGGCGAGAACAGCACGACCCGCCTGGCCACGTCCGCCGACGGCATCACCTTCACCTACCACGGCGTGGTGCTCGACACCTCGATGGTGCCCGGCATCTCCGAGGCCTCCTACGCGCGGGTCTTCGACCACTCGATCGCCGCGCTGGGCTCCCGCTACGCGATGGTCTTCATGGGCAACCAGGGCGGCACGCGCAAGATCTTCTGGGGCTGGTCGGCCGACGCGCGGACCTGGCGGTTCGACCCCCAGCCGCTCGTCTCCCCGGCCGGCGACGGGCTGACCGACCTGAGCGGGCCTCACCTGTTACGCCGCAACAACACCACATACGTGGTCTATCACGGCAGCTCCGGCAAGATGTACCTCACCGAGGTGGGCGACTCCTTCGACAGGGAGGTGCACCTCGGCGTGTTCCACACCCCGCTGACCGGGGCTCCCGATTCGGCGCGGTCCGCGGCTCCCGCGTTCGGCACCGACCGCGGCGTCGCGTACATGTTCTACGAGGCCGGGCAGCGCGGCTCCAGCGTGATCGCGGTAGCGCGCGCCACCTCCTGATCCGGGTACGCACGCCGCCGACCGGTGCCGGGCCCCGATCAGGCGGCCGGGGCCTCGATCAGGGGGCGGGGCCGTCCCGTCATCTCGGTCGTTGCCGGGCCGGGCCGCTACGCGCGCCAGGGCCCGAGGAACTCGATAAGCGTGGGCGCGAGCTTCTTCGGCGCCATCATCACGGCGCCGTGGTCGAGTCCGGGCAGGGTGCGGTGCGTGGCGCCGGGCAGCGCCTCGGCGAGCGCCCGCGGCGTCGTGGAACCCCGCCGGGCTCTTACCGCCGGTCAGCACCAGGGCGGGCGCGGTGGCGCCCGCCCACTCGGCCGCCTCCAGCGGCCTGCCCTGCTGGGTGCCGCCCATGACGGCGATGTCGTACGGCAGCGTGTGCGCCAGCTTCGTGAGGCCGGACCACACGCCGGGCATCAGCCGCATCATCGCCACCACGAACGCCGGCATGCCCTGTGCCTGGGTCATGAAGTACTTGACCGCCTCACCGCGCTTTCCCCGGGCGAGCAGCGCGTCGATGTGCCGGCCGAAGTCCTCGGGCGGTCCGAAGCCGTCCCCGCTGACCACGAACGGAGGCTCGTACAGGGCCAGCCGGTCGACGCTCAGCCCCGCAGCGGCGGCGCGGAGGGCGAGAACCGCACCGGATGAGCTGCCGAACAGCGACGCCGAGCCGCCGACGTGGTCCATGAGCGCCGCGAGATCCTGGACCTCGCGTTCCACGACGAGGTCAGCGGCGTCGCCGCTCCCCGTCCGCCCGTGGCCGTCGTAGACGTCGCCGCTCGGGCCCCGCTTGTCAGCGGCATCGCCACTCGCCCCTCGCCCCCGCCTGTCGTAGTTGTCGCCACTCGCTCCTCGCCCTCGCCTGTCGTAGTTGATCACGGTGAAGTGGGCGGCGAGCAGGGTGGCGAGCTTGGCGGTGTCCTTCCGGTCGGCGAGCGCCGAGGAGACCAGGATGACGGCGGGACCGGCGCCGAGCCGCTCGAAGGCGATCTCGGTGCCGTCGCGGGAGATGACCGTGTCGGAGGTGGTCGCGGGCATGGGGTGGTGCTCCGTTCGGGCGTGATGTCAGATTTCTTGCCCATATGACGGCGGATCTCCGAAAAAGGAATCGGTCCCTACCACCGGCCCGGTTCACTCGGCAGGCCGTCTCCCGAGCACAGCCCTTCATCCGGCGCACAGAACCTGCCCGAAAGCCGTCCACCCCGCTCTGATCAGCTGACTCGGGCCGGAACACAGGTCCCGCCAGCGAGGCGGTGGATTCTGTCGGTCCCGCCGTTCACACTCGCGAGTGTCTTCCCTTCTTCCTGGAGGTCGCGATGGCGAGGCGCCGGACATCAGCACGCGGACGTCCCACCCGCAGGAGACGCCGCGGGCAGGTGCATCCGGGGTGGCTCGCCCTGCCGATCGCAGCCGCCTTCGCACTGCCCTGGGTGCTCGACTTCCTCAAATCGTCGTGGGTGCCCTTGACCGCCGCCCTGGTCTCACTGGTCGCCCTGCTGGTCGCGGCCGTCGTCGTGGTGCGCCGCCTGGGGGCGGGCTACCGGCGGGACGCACTGCTGCGCGCCGGGCTGGATCGGCTCGACCCCCGGCGCTTCGAGGAGTTGACGGCGGAACTGCTGCGCCGCGACGGGTTCCGCAAGGTGCGGGTGGTCGGCGGGGCCGGGGATCGGGGTGTCGACGTCCTGGGGGTCGCGCCGGACGGCAGGCCGTACGCGGTGCAATGCAAGTACTACACCCGCCCGCTGGGGCCGGGTGGCGTGCGCGACTTCGTGGGGGCCCTGCGCGCCGCTCCGTACAGAGAGCATCGCGGGGTGCTGGTGATCTCCCACTACCTGAGCACGCAGGCGGCTGAGACGGCCCGCGAGCAGGACCTGATCGTCATCGACCGGGACAGGCTGGCCGACTGGCTGCTGGAGGTCTACCGGCTCGGGCCGGGCAGGTCGTCGCTGTCGTGGCTCGCGCGGCTGCGCCGGGGCCGGACCCTGTCCGTCGAGATTCCCTGAGCGAGCGAGACCGCGGGAGCCCGGGCCGCGGACCGCCGGCCCGGGCTCACTCAACGTCCTACGGTGCGGGGACCTCGCGCACCAGGCGTGAGCTCCAGGGGCACCACCGCAGGTCGGGCAGGAAGGCGCCGCCTGCCTCGTCCAGGTGCTCTTCGACGTAGGGGATCGTGGCGTCGCACACCTCGACGGCGAGGTCGAAGAAGTCGACCGTCTCGGGCACGAAGTGGTAGGACCACTGCGGGTTGTAAGGAGCGGTGGTCTTGGCGATCGTGCCCATGACCTGGGCTCTCTCGGTAGTGGTGCCGTTCACCAGGTCTCTGGCGTGCTGGATCTTGACGGGGTCGGTGAGCTGGAAGACAGCGGTCGAACCGGTGACGTCGGTGAACTCGAAGTAGGCCTCCGCAGCGGCTGTCTGCTGGGCTTGGGCGGGTAAGGCGGGTGCGATCAAGGCGAGCATTGCCATCGCCGCGAGGGCGGCGATCTTGGAGGTGATACGTCGCATTGCATCTCCCGTGCGTGTTCGGGCCGCGAGCGCGGCCATACGTGGCGTACGGTTACCATGCCATTACTCAGGGCGCCCATGGCGAAGCGGGGTCAGGCCCCCTGCGGTTGCCCCGAAACCCCGTCGCTTGACACCCCTTCGCAACTGCCTTAACAGCAAACCATCAAATCCTCGACGAGACCACCGATCAGCCCCATTCCGCCCAGTTCCAGAAGTGCCTCTTGGACGATCTGGCCACCCTGGATCACCACAACCCACTCGGGATGCCGTCGAAGGACTCCAGCTCAGCCACCGGATCATGTCCGCGCGCTTGCCCGAATTCAGCGTGCCGAGGCGTCCTGTGTGAGCCCGGACACACTGGCCCGGGCTCACGTCAGCGTCTTACGGTGCGGGGACCTCGCGCACCAGGCGCGAGCTCCAGGGGCACCACACCAGGCCGGGCAGGAAGGCGCCGCCCGCCTCGTCCAGGTGGTCTTCGACGTAGGGCATGGTGGCGTCGCACACCTCGATGGCCACGTCGAAGAAGTCGACCGTCTCGGGGCTGTAGTGGTAGGACCACCGGGGGTTATAGGGGGCGGAGCGCTTGATGATCCTGCCCAGGACGTGGGGCCTGTCGGTGGTGGCGCCGCTCACCAGGTCCCTGGCGTGCTGGATCTTGGCGGGGTCGGTGAGCTTGAGGACGGCCGTCGAACGGGTGATGTCGGTGAACTCGAAGTAGGCCTCCGTAGCGGCTGCGGCGCGCTGGGCCTGGGCGGGGGCGGCGAGGGCGAGCATCGCGATCGCTACGAGCGCGGCGACCTTGGGGATGATACGTCGCATGGGCATCTCCGGTGCGTGTCGGGCCGTGAGCACGGCCGCTTGTCACACACTGTAACTTGACGATTACCGTAAGTGTCTATGGTTTTTGCTTCACGACCCGACGACGGGGCTCTTGCCGGCCAGGTTGAGCGTGTCCTTGACGATCCGGCCGTCCTGGATCACCAGCACCACCCGGGCGGGGTCGTCGAAGAGCTCCGGCTCGGCCAGCGGGTCGCCGCTCACCGCGATCACGTCCGCGCGCTTGCCCGCCTGCAGTGTGCCGATCTGGTCATCGAGGCGGAGGATGCGGGCGTTGGACGCGGTCGCGGTGACGATGGCCGCCATGGCGCCGACGAGCCGCGCGCGGTGGGCGATCTCCAGGCCGCGCCGGTTCTGCCTCCTGCCCAGCAGGTCGGAGCCGGAGCCGACGAGAATGCCGTGCTCGCGGGCCATCAGGAGCGACTCTCCGGCGGCCTTCGCCGCGCCCTCCAGCTTGGGCAGCCCGGTCTCCGGCACTCCCCATTCGGGGGCCTGCTCGCGCAGCAGCTCGCAGATCGAGACGGTGAAGTCCAGCGCGGCGCCCGCGGCGGCGACCTGCGCCGCCACCTCCTCCGTGAGGTAGGTGGCGTGCTCGAAACACTCGATCCCGGCTTCGAGCCCCATCCGGATGGCGGCGGCGTTGTGCGCGTGCGCGGTCACGTACGTTCCCCTGGCCCGCGCCTCCTCCACCGCCGCCCGCATCTCGGCGACGCTGAACTGCGTGTCCTCCATCGCGTCGTTGTGCGACACCACTCCCCCGGAGACGCACATCTTGAGCTGCGTCGCGCCGTGCCGGAACGCCATCCGCGCGGCCCTGCGCACCTCGTCGGGGCCGTCGCAGACCTGGCTGCGCTGGATCAGGCCGGGGATGCTGGGCACGTCGTGGCTGTGCGGCAGGAACGACGGCCCCAGGTCGCCGTGCCCGCCGCTCTGGCACAGCAACGGCCCGGAAGGCAGCAGGCGCGGCCCTCGGACGAGCCCCTGCCGCAGCGCCCCCACCATGCCACCGTCCAGCCCGCCGAGCTCGCGCACCGTGGTGAACCCGGCGTCCAGGCACAACTCCAGGTTGGCGAAGGCCGCCGCCGCGAGCAACGCGGGCGGCGTCCCCACCTCGCCGAAGTCGACCAGGCCGAGGTGGGAGTGCAGGTCGATCAGTCCAGGCAGCACGGTCAAGCCGTCGGCGTCGAGGGTGACCGTGCCGCCGTCGGCGCCGAAGCCCGCGATCCGATCGCCGTCGAGCCGCAGCCCCGACCCCGTCACCGGGTCGCCGCCCGTTCCGTCGATGATCGTGCCGCCATGCAGTACCAGCATCGGTCGCTCCTCCTCAGGTGATGGTGGGCCCAGGATCGCCCACCGAAGGGTGCTGCGGCGACGGGCTGGGGGTCAATACGGGCCGCGTTCTTCGTGGCGCGGCACAACCGGGGGCTCACCCGAGCTGCAGCCGCACCGGCTCCACCAGCACCGCCTGAGCCCCCTCGAAGTCCGCCAGCCTGGCCGCCACCGTGGCCACCGCCAGCCGTTCCGGCAGCACGGCGGCGAACTTCAGCCCATGCGCGGCGCGCCGATCGACCTCCGGCAGGACGAGCGCGGCTCCGGTGCGGGCTTCGCGCCAGGCGGCCACCGTGAGATCTGTACGAAGCCGTACGAAAAGGTCGGTCGCCCGCTGGACAGGATCGGCGACCGACGGCAGCGTGGCGGCGAGCGTCGCGTTGGCACGGTAGCCGGCCCACGTCCACCACCGGATGTCCGCACCGACCTTGGTCGCCAGCGTCCCGCCCGGATGAACGAGGCCGGGCGCCTGGTCCTCGCGCCATTCGGCCAGGACCGCCTGCGCGCGACGGGTGAGCGTCACCGGTGGATCGGCGCCAAGGAGCACCTCGCGCATGGCGCGAGCCAATGCGTACGACAGTCCGGTGACCACGCCACCGGTCCACTTGGCGACGCCACCGCTGTCCGCGGGTTCGACGAACGCTCTCCTGCGGGTCCAATCGATGAACGTCACCCGCCAGCTATGGCCGCCGAGCAGCAGGAGCCTGGGGCCTGGCCGTTCCTCTGTCAGCACCGAGGGGTCGGTCCGCCCGATTTCCTGGCGTCCCGCCAGCACGGTGAACTGGGGTGGAGCGGTGAAGGACGAGGTCAGCTCGATGAAGTGCCGCCGGCCGAAGCGCCGCTCGGCCTCGGGGCCGATGAACAGCAGCCCGCCGTCCTCTTCGAGGTAGCCCTGGCTCACCAGGTGCCGCAGAATGGGCTCGGCCGAGCGGTCGAAGGGCGCGAGCCCGTTCCATTCGGCGGGCCACACCCGATCACCGATCGTGTGCCGCTGGAGCGTGACGGCGAGCAGCTGCTGCGCGACCAGGTGGCGAGGTTCGGGGGGTGCTGACACCGGCTCCACCCATCCCCTCCCCCACAGCACCGCCAGCCCTGCCGCCTGGAGCAGGCTCTCCTTGCTGGTGGTGAGAAACAGACAGTTGCGTACGGTGTCCGCGCGGCGCCCCGTGCGGCCGAGGCGCTGCAGGAACGACGCGACGGAGCGAGGCGCGTCGATCTGGATGACCCTGTCCAGGTCGCCCACATCGATACCGAGTTCGAGCGTCGAGGTGGAGACGATGACGCAGTCGCGCGCCTCCGCGAACGCCTGCTCCGAACGCGACCGTTCATCGGCTGAGAGGGAGGCGTGGGACAGGAACACGTTCACCTCACGAGCACGCAGCGCCGCCCCCAGGTGCTCCACCTGCCGTCGCGAATCACAGAACACCAGCCGCTTCTCGCCACGATGCAGCGCCGCGATCACCCTCGCCGCGTTGTCGAGCGAGCCGACGTAGTCGAGCTCGATGTCACCCGGCGAAGACGACGCGGCGAGGTCCGGCGCGATCACCTGCCCGGCCCGCCGGCCTACGGCGGCGCCCTGCAACCAGGTGAGCAGATGCTGCGGATTGCCCACGGTGGCCGACAGGCCGATGCGCTGGATGGGACGCCCGGTGACCCGCTCCAGCCGCTCCAGCACGGCGAGGAGATGCCAGCCGCGATCATCTCCGGCGAAGGCGTGCACCTCGTCCACCACCACCGCCCGGACTTGTCCCAGCAGGTGATCGTGATCGGTCGTGAACCCGATCAGCATCGCCTCAAGAGATTCGGGCGTGGTGAGCAGAATGTCCGGCGGGTCGGTACGGATCCGGCGCCGCTGCGATTCGCGCGTGTCCCCGTGCCAGAGAGCGGCCCGCCGGCCGAGCCACTGCGCGTAGCCGTCGATCCGGGTGACCAGGTTGTTGAGCAGGGCTTTCAGCGGGCACAGGTACAGCACTGACACGCCGGTCCAGCGCTGTGCGGTCATCGCGGACAGCAGCGGGAAGCAGGCCGCCTCGGTCTTGCCGCCGGCCGTCTGGGCCAGGAGCACCGCGTCCTCGCCGTTCATCAGCGGTTCGATCGCCGCTCGCTGCATGGACCGGAGATCGGGCCAGCCGAGGGTGTTGACGATGTGGTGCAGCAGGACCGGGTCGAGCCGCTCGACCGGGTCGGTCATCACAGGTCCAGGTCGAGGTCGTCGGCCGAGGCGATGAGGTTGCGCTCAAGGTCGGTGAGCTCGCTGCCCGCCAGGGTGAGCCGGTAGTGCTGTCGCGGGTCGAAGTCCTCGAACTGGTCGATCCGGTCGAGTACGTCTCCCACGAGTTTCTTCAGGAACAGCCGGGGCGCCACCCCGACCTTGCCGCCGAGCGCCCCGCCGACCGCCCGTGCGAGCTCGGAGACGTACGCGTCGTCGGCGAGGACCTTGACGCGTTCGACGGCACCGGCTGCGTACAGGTCGCGGATGGTCAGCCCCAGGTCCACCAGCGACTCCAGGGTGAAGCCGGGCAGCCGGAGTTGCACGGCGCGTGGGTTGTCGAAGCGCGGGTCGGTGCTGAAGTCGGTGGCCAGCCGCTGGGCGAGGGGCGCGAGCCGCTGCACGCCCTGCTGCCCGTCGTAGAACGCCGGAGTGCCGGTGATCACCAGGTAGAGGCCGGGGAAGCGGCCTGAGTGCACCTCGTCGATGAGCTGCCGCAGCGCGTTGAGCGCCTTGTCGCGGGCGTCGGAGCGTACGCGTTGCAGGGTCTCGACCTCGTCGAGCACGACGAGAAGCCCGGGATGGCCGCTGTCGCGCAGCACGGTCAGCAGCCCTTGCAGGAAGCCGAGCGCGCCGAAGTGGTCGAGGTCGCCGCGCACTCCCGCGGATCGGCGGGCGGCCGCGGCCACGTGGGGCTGCCCGCCCAGCCACGCCAGTACGGCGGCAGCCGTCGCCTCGTCCCCGTCGAGCAGCGCGGCCCGGTAGCCGCGCAGCGCGGTCGCGAAGGAGGGCGCCTGCCGGGACACCTCGGCGAGGCGCGCGGCCAGCAGCTTGTCCACCTCACCGGGAAGTTCGTCCTCACGTGCTCCGGCGGCGAGCGCGTCCTCCTCCAGCGCGTAGAACCAGGCGTCCACCACCGGCCGCACCGCGCTCGGCGGGAAGCTGGCGGTGGTGAGCCGTTCGGTCAGCCGCCGGTAGACGGTCTCCAGTTTGTGCAGCGGCGTCTCATTCTCGGAGATCTGGATCTCGGCGACCGCGAAGTTCCGGCGCTTGGCGCGCTCGCCGAGCCATCGGGAGAAGAACGTCTTGCCGGAGCCGTACTCTCCCCGGACCGCCTTGAACACCGATCCGCCTCCCGCGACGGCGTCCAGCTCCGCGTCGAGCGCCGGCTCGAACCGGCCCAGGCCGGTGGCGAGCAGGTCGAGCCCGCTCTCCGGCACCGCGCCGCGCCGCAACGCGTCGATCACCGCTCGCCGGCGCCCGGCGCTGACCTGGGCAGATCTGGTGACACTCACGTAGGTCAGTGTCCCAGCTCGAACTGGTCCCGCAGCAGTGTCGTGTGCAGTCGCAGCGTCCGCGCGTCCGGAAGGGTCTCCAGGACCTGGACCCCGTCGTAGTTGAGGAGCTGGCGCAGCACGGCGGCGAAGCCGTCGGCCCGGGTCACCGGGTAGCCGATGCGCTGGGCCAGGGCGGTGGCTGGGAGGGTGCCCGCGTCGAGCAGGACGCGGATCGCCTGGTCGACCTTGTCCATGGGCGGCTTGCGCGCCAGGGTGTTCACCTGCTCCTCGAAGGTCTGCGAGCTCAGGAGCGCGTCCGCCAGCCGGTCGGCGGGCGATGGAAGCCCGGGTGCGGGGGCCGGTGCGGGGGTCACGTCGAACAGCGCGTCACCGAGTGCGGGCTGTGACTTCGACCGTTTCGGCGCCTTCTTCGGCGGTGTCGCCGGGGCGTTGGGCCGTACCTCTTCCAGGGACCACCAGGCTGGGCGCTGGTCGCCCAGCTCGCGCCAGCCTTTGGGCGGCTCCGCGCCGAAGGGCAGGAAGGCCAGCACCGGAATGGTGAACTCGGCGACCGCCGCGCCTCCGTGGTAGCCGGCCTTCTGCGAGGTGTAGCGGGAGTCGGCGTCCCACAGCGCGACGATCTCGGCGCCCGGCTGCGGCCACACCACCCGGGGGCCGGAGAGCGTGATCTCGGTTTCTCGTACGGGCCCGCCGGGGGTGCGGTGGCGGGCGGAGGCGATCCCGTCGCCGTCGAGCTTGATGCCGTGCCGGTCCACGACGTGCCCGTGGTCGCTGACGACGATGACGGCTCTGCCCTGGTCGGCGGCCACCCGCAGCAGCTCGCGCAGCTTGCCGATGTGGTCGAGCCGCCAGGCGGCGTCCCCCAGCTTCTGCTCCTTGCCGAGCCGGTCGTCGATCGTGTTCAGCACGACCGCGACGTGGGTGTCCTCATCGGCCAGCGCCTGGGTGAGCTCCGGTCCGAAGGCGTCGCCAACGCCGTCACCCCGCAGGTCGTCCTTGTGGAACACGGCCGCCTGAGCGCTTCCCCAGAAGCGGTGCGCGGGGAACAGCCGCTTCTCCTCGGCCTGCGTGCCCTTCATCAGTTTCCCGGCGAACAGGGAGGTGCGGGAGATCGTGGTCAGGGTGGGCAGGGCGGCGGCCATCGCTCGCCGCCGGGGTGCCCTCTCGTCCGGCAGCGGATCGTACTCGGCCCAGTCCCGCCGCAGTTCCTCCCCCAGCTCGGTGGCGATCGCTGCGCTCATCCCGTCAAGGACGAGCAGCATCACCCGCCGCTCCCCCTTGACGGCCACGGGCTTGACCACGCGCGTCAGGAAGGACTCGACGGCGAGCATGCCACCGGGGTCGGTGCTCGCGGCGAGTCTCCTGGCGAAGGAGTGGTCGATCGCCCGCCGTCGCTCGCGGACGCGGGCACCCAGCCGGTCGTAGGCCGCCCTGAGCGCGGGTTCGGGGTCGCCGCCCGACTCAAGGTGCTCCAGCGCCTGGTCCACCCATCCGGTTTCGGACAGGTGGCGTTCCATCGCCGCCGCCACCGTCGCCGCCTCCGCAGGCGGGTCGGTGGCGAGCCACTGGGCGAGCCGCTGCCCCATCCGGGCCCGGGTGATCCGCACGCGCGGGTCCGGGTCGGCGGCCAGACTGTGTGCTCCCAGCTCCCGGACGGCGCGAGCGATCATTCGCGCGTCCCCGCCCGCCAGTGCGCGGCCCGCCGCCGCGAACCGGGCGTCGAGTCCGGCGGTCAGGACGAGGCTCGCGGCCACCGCGCTCTCGGCGCCGAAGTGCGTGGCGAGCCCGCCGGCCCGGTCCAGCACCCTGCTCGTGATCCGCCGCACCTGGCGGGTGTGCTCCTCGTCGGTGTCGACCCGGCCTGCCGCCAGCAGCGCGGTCACGTACTCCTCACAGGCCCTGCCGAACGGGACGACCAGCGCGTCCAGGGCCTCTCCCGTCGCGGGTGGTGCGTCGCCGAAGTAGCGCTCGGCCCGGCCTCGGGCACGGTAGGTCTGCTCGTCGGCGTCGGATCGCAGCCACAGCGCCGCGCAGACCAGCCCGAACGCCACCGCGTCCGGCCCGTGCTCGGCCGCCACCAGCGCGAACAGCGCCCGGCCCGCCTGATCCTCTTCACCCAGGAACGCCACGAGACCTGCGCGCTCCGGCCCGCGCAGAGCCAGCAGCCGCTCCGGGGCGCCGGGGAGAAGCGACCACCGCAGCAGGGCGTGGGTGTCGAGGCCCTCGTCGTCAGCCAGCGGATCCTCGCTGTAGCGGCCGAGCCCGAGCCGGCGCAGGGCCAGCGTCGACAGTGCGGTGTGCCGGGACAGCACCCCGCCCGCTAGTGGTGGCCAGCCGCCCGGCGGAGTGGCGTCCAGCAGCGCCTCGGCCGCCCAGTCGTCCGCACGCAGTCGCGGGTCGACCTGCTCGGCGCCGAACGCCTCCCGTACGACGCTCCAGCTGTCCACGGTCTGAACGCGCTGCTTGTGCGCCCGAGCGAGAATCGCCGGGTCGAGCTCGGTCTGCTCCCGGTCGGTCAGCACGACCAGCACCGCGGGCCCGGCCTTTCCGGCCAGGTGGCCGAGCGCCAGCTCGTGTACGGCGAGCGGCGACGGCGCGGTGGCCACCCGCGCGCGTAGCCCGTCGCCGAACTCCAGCTCGCCCGGCCCGTCCCACGCGGGCGCGGAGCGCAGGAGGACGACGCGCCGCCGTTCACCGGCAGAGCCGGTCAGTGATGACTGGGAGGACAGATACTGGGCGACGGTCACGGCGTTCAGCCGCACCGCGACGGTGATCGTTGTGCTCATCGCTCCACGACCTGCCAGGAGACCTCGATGAGGGCATCGGGCTCGGCGTCCACCAGCTCGGCCAGCTCCGCTCTCAGCTCCGCCACGACTTGAGAGGCCTTCATGCGCTTCCGTCCCGAACGGCTGGGTGTATGGGCTCTGTCCGGCGTTCGGCCGGACTGGTCCATGTCGTCGAGCCCACCCGCATCACCTGCCGGTCCACTTCCGCCTGCCGGGCGGGTTTCCCCCACCAGGCCCGTCTCAACCGCAGAGCCGTTCCCGCTCGCCGTGCCGACGGAGGCTGGGCGGGGGCTGACGACGGGCGGCTGGTTGCGCTTGATCAGGGCGGTGACCTTGCCCCGCGTGCCGCTGAGCGCATCGGCGAGGTCCGCCGTCCGGGGGTCGGCGTTCGCCACCCGGCGCAGGGACTCCAGCAGCGCCAGTCCTTCCGCGCCTTGCCCCTGCGCCAGCTCCAGCGTGTCCCAGGCTGCTCCGGCCAGGGCCCGCTCGACCTCCTGCGCCCGCTTGACCGAGCTGCCGTAGCGGTCGGCGCTCACCTGCCCCAGGTCGAAGCGGGCCAGCGTCTCGATGACCTTCTTCGCGCCACCCGCGCCACGTCCGGCTTCCTGCAGCGCCGCGAGCAGGTCCACCGAGCGGCGGGCCAGCGCGAGCCGCCCACTCTCGTCGGTGTCGTCCAGCCCGAGGAAGCCCGCGTGCGCCTCCAGCTGCCGGACCAGTCCGGCAGCGGTCTCGCGGTGCTCGCGGGCGGCTTCGGAGATCTGCCGGGCGAACTGGTTGACCATGCGGCCGCGACGCAGCGTCGGCGCCTTGTTGCCGAAGATTACCTCGAACCGCTGCCGGGCCTCGGTCCAGTCGGCCTCGTCCGGCAGCGGCTGGCTGCGCAGCCCGTCACGCGGCTTGATCTGTGAGAGCTCGGGCGCGGGCTCCAGCGGCACGCCCTCACGCACCCACACCCGGTCGTCCATCTCGGCGAAGGCCGCGACCACGAGGTTGGCCAGGAACGTCTCCAGGCCGCGCCGCTCCGGCCGGTCCGTCCAGTCGGTGAGCGTGATCACGCTGAGGTCGCCGGTGACGCCTTCGCGCTGCGCCTCCCGCCGGAAGTGGTCGGCCCAGCGGGTGGACAGCTCGAAGTACGCCTCCTTCTGCCGGCCGAGCCCGAGCGGCCCGGCGAGCCGCTCCATCAGCTTGCGGTCCTTGGCCGGCACCTCCACGCGCCCGTCACGGGCCTCGGCGGCGGCCCGGACATGGCCGAACACCGTCCTGGCGTCGGACTGTTTCACCGCGACGCCGGTGGCGTCCCGGTCCAGCTCGGGGTGGGCGGGGAACTGGTGGGCGAGCAGTTGGCCCGCGACGTGCCGGATGGCGTCGCGCAGCGACTGCCCGAAGGAGACAGTCAGCCCGGCCAGGTCCGGCAGGGGCGCGAAATGCTCGTCGAAGCCCAGCTCGACGTCGGCCGCCTTCTTCGCGTCCAGGCCGTACGCGCCCTTGAAGGCGGTACGGACCTGCTTGAGCAGCGCGTCGCGCTGCGTCTCCAGCAGGCCCTTGGCCCGTGCGCGGTTGTCGGCGTTGAGGTGGCCGGCGTACTGGGTGGCGAAGCGGTGCTCGTCGGAGAGCGCCTTGTCGATGACGACCAGCCGCTTGAAGTCCGCCATCCGCTGCACTGACAGGTGGGCGGGCACCCAGCCGACGGTCAGCGGCGCCTTGCCCATGCGCGGACGCTCGCGCAGGTCGCGCATGCGGTTGACGTCGTCGACGGGCCCGTAGTCGCCCTCGTCGAAGGGCAGGTCCACGACGATCCGCCACTGCCCGTCGAGCTGTGGCTGCAGGTCGTGGTCCTCGATCTCGCTCTCGTCGGCGATGTTCCCGAAGATCACCTCGACGGTGCGTTCGGAGCCGCGCCACACCAGACGCAGTTCGTCGGCCCCCAGCCGGCCGTTGGGACGGTCCACGCCCAGCTCGGCCGCGAGAAGCTTCTTGGCCAGCGCGATCCGGTTGCCCGGATTGTCGTTGACCGCGGCGTTGGCCAGGACCGAGTCCACGTCGACGCCGGTGAGCTCCAGCCGCACGGCCGGGTTGGCGTCGGTGCCCGTCTCCTTGATCTCGGGGAAGCGGGCCGCCCAGTCGGCCACCTTGGCCTTGATGATGCCGACTTCGCTGCCCGGGATGGGCGCGGTCACCGAGCCGTGGTTGAGCGCGCCGAGCCGCCGGATCGTCAGGTCGCTGAGCGCGGGCACGCTGGGCGCGAGCGCGGACAGCAGCAGCGTGCAGATCAGCCGGTTGTCCCCGACGAACACCCGGCAGCGCTGGGCCAGCCCGGGATCGGTGACCGTCTCGGGCCGGTGCAGGAAGCGCTCGACGTCGTCTTCGGTGACCTCGTTGACGCCGAGCAGGTAGGGCCGGAGCTTGGTCTTGTAGAGCCGGTCGGCGGCCTCGAAGACCACTTTCAGGCTGTCCACGAACGGCTTGTCCCCGCCCGCGGCGATCACCTCGTAGAGGTCGCCCAGCGGGACCAGATCGCCCAGCCGCAGGTGGTCGCGGTGGTCGGCGAGGAGCTGTCCCATCAGCTTCAGACCGGTCCGGGAACGTTGCAATGCGGAGGAGATGTGCACCAGCGTGTCCATGAACGCGGGCGAGAAGGGGTAGGTCAGCCGGAACGACTCCTCGTCCGCGCCGGTGCTGCCCTTGTCCGAGCCGAGCAGCGTGTCCCAGACCTGCGGCCCGACCTTCTTGGTCCGCTCGAACGCGGCGGTGACCAGCGCCGCCGCCTGGTCGTCCATCGGCCTGACCACGCGGGCGTGGGCGATCTGCGGGAGGTTGCGATCCTCCAGGGTGATCTTGTCGAAGCGCCCGGAGGCGAGGTTGAGCGTGTCCTGGATGGACGCCTCGGCCGCGCCCGACACCTCCTCGCCGACCAGCTCGCGCAGGTCACGCTGGCGCGCGATGAACGAGATGATGGGAATGGCCCGCCGGGCGTCGCCGCCCTCCACGAAGTTCGTGATCTTACTGGCCTCGCGGGCGACGAACCGCTGGTCGTGGATGAGCGTCGCCAGCCAGAGGATCAGCTCGTCCATGAAGAGGATGAGCCCGTCATAACCGAGCGATCTGGCGTGCTCGGCGATCACCGACAGTCCGGCGTCCAGCGAGATGAACCCATGCTCGTCCTCGACCGCGTTCCGTGCGAAGCCGGGCAGCAGGCTGGTGCTCGCGTCCTGCACGAGCTTGGCCCGCAGCTCGGCCGGCGTGGCCGGATGGACCAGGTCCAGCGGGGCACCGCCGTCGTGCGCCTCCTCCGCGCCCAATGCGGTGTCGAGCAGGGCGGGCGTCCAGGCGAACGACTCCCCCCACTCGTCGTCACCCTCGTCGCCGAACCCCAGCCCCTTGACGACGGCGTCGTCGCTCATCCGCTCGCGCATGGCCCGGATGTCGGCGAACAGCGCGTCCGTCCGGTAGACCTGCGGGGTGGGCGCGTCCGGGTGCAGCTTCTTGACGTGGCTGACGTAGCCGCCGAGCACCCGCTGCTCCAGGGCCTTGGCCCCCAGCATGTGGTACGGCACGAGCAGGAACTTCTTACCCTCGCGCTCCAGCCACTCGTGCCTGGTGAGGACGGGATCGAACTCCGAGCGCCGCCAGGCGGCCCGGTCGTGCCTGAGCAGCGCGTACAGCACCGCCATGAAGTGCGACTTGCCGGAGCCGAACGAGCCGTGCAGGTAGGCCGCCTTCGACGTACGCCCGTCGAGAGCGGACTTGATCAGCCCGATCGCCTCGTCGAAGTTCTCCAGCAGGCGCTCGGTGACCACGTAGTCCTTGAGCGCCCGCTCGGCCCCTTCGGGCGTCACCGCCTCCGCCAGGCTCAGCACGAAATCCGAGGTGGAGATCGACTCCTTGATGTCGATGACCTCGCGGAGCAGGGGCTGCTGAACCATGGGGGGTGACCTCTCCTTCGACGCCGCGCTCGACGATACCGAACGATCCCGACACTGGGGCCAGAGGCAAAAAACAGAGGGCGCGATCTCGACGATCGCGCCCTCTGGGGGGCCGTGGCCCCGGATAAGCCTGTGCCGCTCGAACGGCCGTCTCAGCCTACTCCTCCCGCAGGTGACAATGGACCGGTTCAGCGTGTGCCGGCCAATGTCCCCGGGGCGCTTCGGCGTAAGCATTCAGCAGCTCAAGATCGTGATGGCGGGACCCCGCTCTCGCGGTGGGATGATCTTGTGGTGCCGAAGACCCCGGATCGCCGCCCGTCATATGACGAGCTGGCTGCGCTGGTGGTCCGGCAGATGGCCACGATCGAGGCCCAGCGCAAGACGGTCGCTCAGCTGGAGGCGATGGTCGATCGGCTGACCTCGCGAATCGCGGAGCTGGAGCGCAGGCTGGGCCGCAACTCGGAGAACTCCTCATTACGTCCGTCCAGCGACACCTTCGTCCGGCCGAAGCGCAAGCCGCCGGTCAAGAGCGGGAGGAAGCGGGGCCGTCAGCCGGGCGCGCCGCGCGCGGGTCTGGCCATGGTCGAGACCCCGGACCAGGTCGGAGAGCATGTCCCGGACGCGTGCAGGGGTTGCGGGAAGAGGTTGTCGGCGGACGACAGCATTGGCTTCGCGCGGCGTCAGGTCCGCGACATTCCCCTGGTCACCGTGAGGGGGAGTATCGCGCGCATCGGTACCGGTGTGGCGACTGTGGCCGGGTGACGGCGGTGGTTCTGCCTGAGCAGGCGGCGAGGTCGCCGTCGTCGTACGGCCGAACCTGCGCGCACTCGCCGCCTACCTGCTCGTTTTCCAGCACATTCCGGTGGAGCGCTGCGCGCGGCTGATCGCCGACGTCACCGGAGCGCAGGTTTCGCCCGGCTGGGTAAGCTCGGTCCTCGGCGAGGCGGAGACTCTGGTCGCCGACAGTGTCATGCTGATCCGCTCGACGCTCACCCATGTGCTGCACGGCGATGAGACCACCACGAGGATCAGGACGACGCGCCGCTGGCTGCACGTGGCCTGTACAACCACACTGACCTTGCTCGGCCTGGGCGACCGCTCCCGCGACGGCGCGAACGCCCTTGGCGTCCCGCCCGAGTTTCGGGGGTGCTGGTCCACGATTCGCTGTCGCTCTACAACGGCTACCCCGGTGCCCGCCACCAACTGTGCGGATCACATCTGGTCAGAGAGCTGACGGCCGTGGCTGAGGACCATCCCGGCCAGCGGCGGCCCACCCAGATCCGCTGGGCTCTCGCGGAGCTGAACGAACGGGCCGCCAGCGCGCGCGGACGGACTGATCGAGATTCCACCCGAACGGGCCAAGGTCTACCTCGAATCCTTCCACCACGGCATCCGCGTCGGGCTGTCGTTTCATCCTCGTGCGCCCGGATGCAAACAGTCCCCGGCCCGTAACCTGCTGGAACGCCTCCAACGCCGGGCCGCTGACGCGCTGCGCTTCGCCGATTTCCCGGCTGGGTGGCGTTCATGAACAACGCCGCTGAGCGGAGCGATGCGTCCGGTCAAGACCCAGGCGAAGATCTCGGGCTGCCACCAGTCCGAGGCCGGTGCCGCCGCCTGGCTGACCATCCGGTCCTACCTCGACAGCGCCCGCAAGCACGGCCTGTCGGCCTTCGACGCCTGATCAGCGCAAATCGCCCAGCGTCACAGATCCTTCTGATTGCTTACGGCCAGCCATGCCTAAAGACGATCAGTCCCCGCGATCATCCGGCACCAGAATGCGCAGGGCGTGAATGCCTACCCTCCGGTTGGAACTAATGGCCAACACACACCAGCACCTGGCGTCCTGCGCGTGGCAGCGGAGCCGGCGCACAGCCTTCCGCCACCTGACTGTATTCAGCATCAAAGTGACGTGGTGCGGCTTCCCGACGAGCCGGTCCCGCCGTGGGAGCCGTACCTACGTCCCGCAAGGCACCGCATCCGTGTCACCGAGACCTCATGCTGCGGAAAGTACGAATGGGCCTGCCAGTCCGGGCAGTTCCTGATCCTCCGGGCCAGATATCAACAAGGCCATGAAGAGACCGGCAGAGAGCTCTACCGGCAGGCCCGCACGATTCGGGCGACTCTCATTACCGAGCATGAAAAAGAAATCTACCCAGAAGACCGGGCTCCCACTCCTGCCAAGCCCAAGCACCACAACCGGAAAGCGCCTAAAGCCCGCATCCATATCCGGCTTGGACGTCTCCTTCGCAACCTGCCCACAGACCCTCTGCAGCGTTGACGCTCCCTCACGTCCCGCGGTCACGGAATCCACCTTTTCCCTCACTGAAAAGATCTTTACATAGATCACAACACGTGTCATGATCACTCCGTTTTGCACATCTGTTCGAAAGGCTGGAGTGAACACATTACGAACAGCGTCCGGCTTATCCGCCCGGACGCGCCGCCACGCTGCCCTGATCGCGGCTCTGACGCTGCCGCTCTCACTGATGAGCGCGCCCGCGATCGCCCAGGACCCCACGCCAGCCCCAACCGCCACGACGTCGCCGCCAAGCACACCCACCACTCCCACCGGCAAGGCGTTGGCGAAGGCCAAGAAGGACAACCGGCGCGTCGAGATCGAGTCGATACAGTCCGAAACCACCACGTACTATGCCAATCCCGATGGCAAGACCCTGCGGATGGAACAGCACCTGCAGCCCATCCGGGTCAAGAACGCCAAAGGCGACGGTTTCATACCTGTTGACACCACGCTGGTCGAGACCGACGGTGTCATCAAGCCGAAAGTCGTCAAAGGCGATCTGACCCTGTCAGCCGGCGACGACGCATTCGTGGTGAAGAGCAAGAGCGCCAAGGGCTCGGCAACGATCGGCACCCCCGGCAAACTCCCCGAACCCACGATCAACGGCAGCACCGCAACCTACCCCTCGGTATACGGCAACGGCATAGACCTGGTCGTCACCGCCACCCCGACGGGCTTCAAGCAGGAGATCGTCCTGCGTGAGCGGATCACCGGCCCGGTCAGCTTCCGCATCCCTACGACGGTGCCCAAGAACATGGCCCTCGGCAAGGACACCGCAGGCAAGCCGACACTGCTTACTGACGGTAAGAAGCTCGCCGATCTGCCGCCGGCACTGCTTCTCGACTCGGTCGCGACCGACCCCGAGAGCGACATCGACGCGGGCAAGGTAGGCAAAGCCACCGTCACCCTGGACAAGGGCAGTTCGGCGCTGGTTTATACGCCCGACCCCGCCTACCTCACCGACCCTGCCGTCGCCTACCCGGTCACGCTGACCGCGTTCGACGACGATTGGTGGGAGCCCGACCTGGGCAACGACACCTTCGTCAACAACGCCGATTACCCCGACGGCTACGCCAACAGCGGGCTGGACCGGATCCTGGTCGGAAAGTCCGACAGCGGAACCGTCCGCTGGCGTGGCTACCTCCGGTTCGACGAGATCCCGGCCGACCACCCGCTACGGGGCGCAACGGTCCAGAACGCTGACCTGGCCCTGTGGAACTATTTTTCCAGCGACTGTGGCGATTTCGTCGGATCCGGCATCACCGCCTATCAGGTGACGGAACGATGGGACGTCTCCACCCTGACGTGGAGCTCCCAGCCGCGCGTCACCACCACCGGAGCAGACACCGAATACGGCGGCTACGCCAGCGAAAACTGCACCAGCTCCATGAACCACCCATGGGACCTCATCCACTCCGTTGACGACATCGTCCAAAAATGGGCGGATGGCGACCCAAACTACGGCTTCCAACTCACCGCCGGCAACGAGTCGGACCTCAGGAACTGGCGACGCTACCGGACCAACGAGGCCGGCGGCTGCAATACGCCCCCGCGGCAAGACTGCCTGGGCACCCTCCACCCGCCCATCCTCACCGTCGACTTCGAGGTGCCCGCATCACCTCCGGAGGTGATCGTCTACTCCTACGAGGGGCCCCGAAGGGCGACGCAGCCCACGTACGAAGAAGCCGTGGCCATGCGAGTCGACACACCGGGAGACATCCCGGACCTCCCGCCGATGACCGTCGCTGACGAGCAGGCTCTCGCAGCTCGCCCCAACCATGCGGTGGAGATCTCGCCCGCCGAGTTGGAGCCCTTCACCGGTGAGTCCGGTGAGGACTCATGGGATGGCACCACCGTCGAGGATGGCAGTCCTGCCGACACGATCCCTCCTACGGTGACGAGTACGGTTCCCGTCGCCGAATCGCGGCAAGCCCCGGTAGGCACCCCCATCCAGGCCACGTTTGACGAGCCGGTGTGGGAGCCGGCGTTCTCATTGAAGAACATGGATGGGACGGTCATTGACGGGACGGTATCCGGTGACTCTGCCGACAAGGTTTTTACTTTTACTCCTGCACAACCGCTGAAGGTCGGCACCACTTACACTGTGGAAGTCTCGGAAGCGACCGACGCTTCGGCGAACCCTATGACCCCCTTCCGATGGTCCTTCCAGACAGAAGGCGGTGCGCGCTGGTCCTTCGATGAGGGTATGGGGAAGACTGCTGCTGATTCGTTCGGCAGGCATCCGGCCACCCTCAGCGACACCGCAGCCTGGATCGACGGCAAGAGTGGGAACGCGGTCTCCAACCTGCCGTCGCAGGCGCGGATCGCCGCCTCCCGGTCCGCCGCCCAGCAGGGCAAGGCGGTCGAGGTCGCCGACGAGACGACCGCGACCAGCATCACCTACGCCCAGCCAGACGGGAAGACGTTCAAGACCGAGGTCGCGGCCGGTCCGGTGCGGGCCAGGCAGGGCGACGGCTGGGTGCCGGTCGACACCACCCTGGCCGAGCAGGGCGGCAAACTGCGGCCTAAGGCCCTCGCCGAGGGCGCTCTCGTGGAGCTCTCCGCAGGTGGCACGGATCCGTTCGTGAAGATGTCCGCCGACGGCAAGTCCTACGCGCTTCGCTGGCCGACGCCGCTGCAGAAGCCGACGGTCAAGGGTAGTGTCGCCACCTACACCGACGCCGCAGGTGTCGGGGCCGATCTGGTAGTAACGGCCTTGCCGACCGGGTTCCGGCATGAGGTGGTGCTGCGACAGCGGCCCGCCAAGCAGGTGGAGCTGAGGATCGGCGTCGAAGATGAAGGGCTGACCCTGTCGGAAGGAAAGGGCGGCCGGCTGCTGCTGAAGGGCAAGGACAAGAAGCTGGTGGTCACAGGGACACGTCCGATCGTGTCGGACGGCAGCGGCAAGGACCGCCCCGCGATGGCCAAGCGTGTCAAGGCAGGCACGGATGTGGTCACCAAGGGTGGTCTTACGGAGTTGGTGGTCAAGCCAGATCAGGCGTTCCTGGTGAACGCCGGTACCACCTATCCGGTGCGGGTGGCCGCAGCGGTCACGTTGCCCCTCGGTGCCGACATCGACGTCAGCTCGGACGGCTTGCCCGCACTCCCGGACAACCCGTACATGCTCGCCGGCACCATGACGGGCGGCACGAAGGCCCGGGTGCACCTGCGGTTCGATACCACGGGTCTGCAGGGCACCACGGTGACCGACGCCACACTGTCGATGAACACCATCGACAGCCACAACTGCGGCGCCGCACTCGCCAACGGCATCCAAGTCGCCCGCCTCACCGGCGCGTGGGACCCCGCGAACCTGTACTGGGCCAACAAGCCAGCCCACACCACCGAGGACGCTTCCACCAACTTCAAGGGCGTCGACCAGAACTGCGACACCTACCCGGACAGCATGGACTGGAACGTCACGGGCATCGCCCAGGACTGGGCCGCCGGCGCCGCCAACCACGGCCTCGTGCTCAAGTCGCCCGGCGAGGCGAACATCAACAACTACCGGGTGTTCACCTCCTCCGAAGAAACCGACTTCAACCTGCCGCCGACGCTGACCGTCACCACCAGTGGACCGGCATCGCAACCGGCGGTCTCGGCCCCGGCCATCACACCGGCGCACACGGTGGACGGCACCACGGTGACGACCTCACTCACCCCGCAACTCGCTGCGACCGTCGCCGACACCGCGGGCGGCAACCTCACCGGCCAGTTCGAGGTCGAGCACGACCCCGCCGCCACTGGACAGGGCAGTGGCCAGATCTGGACCGGCGCCTCATCAGAGGTCACCTCCGGAGGCCAGGCCACGGTGAGTGTCCCGGCGGGCATGCTGACCGACGGCTGGAAGATCCGCTGGCGGGCCCGCGCGGCCAACGCCGCCGCATCCACCACCTCGGCTTGGACGGGCTGGCAGACAGCCACGGTCGATGTGCCGAACCCGACAGTCGGCGCCTTTCAGGTCACCCCCTCCCAGGTGGTCGACGGCGTCACGGTGGCCACCAGCCTGACTCCGGCCCTGCGCACCATGGTCACCGACCCGGCTGCGCAGCCGCTGCGGGCTGAGTTCGAGGTCGAGCACGACCCGGCCGCGACGGGGCAGGGCACCGGCCAGATCTGGACCGATGCCGTGGACGGCATTGCCTCGGGCTCCGAAGCCAGCCTTGCCGTCCCGGATGGGAAGCTGTCCGACGGGTGGAAGGTGCGCTGGCGGGTCCGGGCGGTCAATACCGCCACCACGGTCGGCTCGCCGTGGTCGGACTGGCAGGCTCTGATCGTGGATTTGCCGGACCCGGTCTCCGAACCGGCCGTAGGAGCGCTGCAGGTCACCCCGTCCGTGCAGGTGGACGGCGTCACCGTCGCCCCCACGTTGACTCCGGCGCTGCTGGCCCAGGTGAGCGACCCAGCTGGCCAGGCGCTGCGCGCCGAAGCCGAACTCGAGCATGACCCGGCCGCACCTGAAGGCCAGGGAAGCGGCCAGATCTGGACCGGCAACGCCGACAACATCCCGGCTGGCACCCAGACGAGTATCACCGTCCCGGCTGGCACCCTGGCCGACGGCTGGAAGGTTCGCTGGCGGGCACGCGCGGTCTCGACCACCGCCGCCTCCGCCTGGTCGGACTGGCAGTCCTTCACCGTCGGCCTGCCCAGGCCCACCGCCACCGGCCTGGCCGTCACCCCGTCCAAGGTGGTGGACGGCGTGACGGTGACCGATACGCTCACCCCCACGCTGCGGGCCACCCTCACCCACCCGACTGGCCAGGCCTTACGGGCCGAAGCCGAAATCGAACACGACCCGACGGCTACTGGGCAGGGCCCCGGCCAGATCTGGACCGGTGCCGTAGATAACGTGGCCTCCGGCACCCAGGCGAGCATCGCGGTCCCGGCGGACAAGCTGGCCGACGGGTGGAAGGTGCGCTGGCGCCTGCGCGCGGTCACCGACCAGGCCGCCTCGGCATGGTCGGACTGGCAGCAGGTCACCGTCGACGTCACCCAGCCCGGCGAAGAGCCCCTGGCCCGTACGGCCGGACCGGTGATCCGCACTGACCAGAGCTTCACCGCCGCCGCCTGGCTGCGTTGGAGCGACAAGGACGGCGACTACACCGTCCTCGAGCAGAAGGGCACCCACCAGGCACCCTTCCGGCTCGGCAACACCGCCGATCATGGTCTGGTGTTCACCTTCACCAGCGCCGACACCACGGATGCGACGGTCGAAGGCGTGCTGTCCGATGTCGAGCCACCGGTCAATGAGTGGTTCCACCTGGTCGGCGTGTACGACGCGACTGCCAAGACCGCCTCGCTGTACCTCAACGGATATCTCGTCAAGGCCCAGCCGTTGAACCTCGCAGCATGGCACGCCCCGCAGGCCCTGACGCTGGGAACCAGCATTCGAGGAGATCTGGACGAGGCACGCACGTATCAGCGGGCGCTCAGCGCAAGCGAGGTCGGTGCCCTCGCCACGGGTCCGGCCGCGCCGACGTCCGTCCCGAGAGCCGCGGTGAGCGGACTCGCCGCTCTGGACGAGCCCAATCCGTACGAGGTCGAGTATCGGCACTTCACCCTCGACACCTGCCGGACGAAGGCTCCCAAGGAGGCCATTTGGGGGATCTGGACGGACGCCACCGTTTTCAGTGGCTGCTCCGTTCGATGGTTCGGGATCAGTATGTGGTTCGACGACATCGACCCCGACACCGGCATGAAGAAGAAGGTCAGGCTGAAGTTGCCGGACGGCCAAGACGGCATGGACCTCATGATGCGTTCGACCACCGTCATGAACACCTATCTGGGCACGCGTGACGGAGCCGGAATTCGCAAACCGGGAAGTGATGGCGTGACCGGTCCGCTGACCCCTCATGAATTCTCGATGTGGGTCGCGTTCGATCAGGTCGATTACGACGAGTTGACCGGCATCGGTAATGCGCGTCTCGAGCTGTCGGTGACGTCCAAGCCAGACTCGAGCACGTCGACGTGTCAGAAGACGGTGAACGGCGACAGGGAAGCCCGCATCAGGGACTGGAACAACACGATACGGTACTACCGCTTCAAGTCGCAGAGTCCTGGCAAGGACATACGCAGGTGTACGGTATTCCCCTCGGCGAAGATCAAGGACCTTGTCACCAATGTCGGGCCGTCGAGCTTCCCGCTTTGGGACAAACTCAAGAACGACCGGCAGAACGGCATCTGGACTCCGCCGACCGTTCGCTGCGACGACGAGACCCTGGGCCCAGGCTCTCCCGGGAACTGGCCGGAGGAGAAGCGGGTCCGGTATACGGGTGCCTGCATCTTCCCTGATGTGAGCCGCATCTACCAGACGGACGTGGATCACGTCAAACGAGGACCGGTCGCCGCGCACATCTGGGCCGCGTTCAACACCCCCGACGCCACCAATCCCCAGAAGGCGCCGGGACAGAAAGTGATCCCAGGGAACTGGAACGGGAAGACACCCGGCACTCGAGCTGCACTGACCAGGATCAACGAGAACGAGCTACGTCCCGGCGACCCCAAGAATCGCACATGGAAGCAGGTCCAGGTATCGGAACGCCGTAAGGCATGTCGGACCGCAAAGGTGGTCGGAGACTGCGACGAATTCCCCTTCAATTCAGTCAAGGAGGGTCCTGGATGGGGGGACGGCAATTTCTCTGTTCAGGGCGTTCCCGCAAGTAACAACAAGAGTGACGGCTGGTATCTCTCAGTGTTCTATGCTCGATACCGGGTTCTTATCCCGGAAGGCATAAAGCGGCCTACCGGCGACCGATTCTGGGTGAGCGTTAAGGGCACTCCTTCGCCCTGACCCAGTTACCCCACCCGGCCCGAGCGGGCCGGGTGGGTTCCTCGTGACCGATCGATCAGGAGGCTGATCTCATGCCGGAAGACGCTCTGTATCAACTGCTCCGCTCATACGACCCCAGCGACGTCTCGATGCAGCAGTTCTACGCCGTATGGGTGGAAGCCATCCCTGTCGAGGAAGCAATCGTCGTGCTGAATGGCGATCCGGCCACCGGCACACCCGACAGCTTCGCCGGGTGGGGTTCCGGCTCCGACGGTAGCGGCGATGAGCCGGGCGGTCTGCTGGTGGGACCGATCGGCGAATGGACACTGATGATCGGCGACTACCGTTTGACAATGGACGATACTCTGCTTGCTTTGTCGCGTCACGGTGCTCGGGTTCTGGCCATTGAGTGGGATTGTGACAGCCAAACGTTGCTCAAGTATGCGAAGGACGGTGAGCTGATCACCGTTCTCGATGTCCTCGACACCGATGAACGCTCCGGAAGCGCTCCGGACGCGCTCGACCCCTACCTTCATGGCCTCCGTTTCAACATCGACGACGACCTGCCCGGCGAACCCCCGATCTACCTCGACGAGAGCTTCACCTCCGCGCTGACCGCCATCGGCCGTGTTGTCGGCCACCAACTCGACCGGGAATGGCTGGAAGCCATCCACACGACGTATGTCGTGCCGGCCAACGACTTCGAGTAGCCTCAGCCTCTGTACCTGATCAATCTGGTCCCAAGAGCGCCTGACGCAATGAAGTGAGGCGTCGCCAGAAGACGAGCGCGCAGGCCAGTTCGAGGAAGGCCTCGTGGATGTCGGCGCGGACTTCCCAGCGGAGGCGCAGCGGCTGCGGGGCTTCGCCTATGTCTGAGGCCAGAAGACGCGGAGTGCCAGAAACTACACAGCGTGATCAACGATCACCGGGAAACGTTCAATCATTATGCACCGGACAGAGATCCGCGACCAGAAGACCGTGCCGCCTGCAGGCTGACCCGGTGACGCCAAGACGAGCCGCAGGCCGTTTCGCTGGAGCTTGGCTGCGTGGTCACCCGGCGAAGCCGTCATGAAGGCTTTCCCAGAGCCGGGCCGCCTCGGCGGGCCGGAGCCAGGGGCTTTCGCTGACGTCGTTGCCGTCGAGCGATCTCACCGTCCGGCGGATGTGGACCAGGCCGCCTGCCGAGCACAGTTCGTACGATGTCAGCGCGCAGTCGCAGGTGGAGGCCCGGATCCTGACGGAACCGCATCTGGGCACCGACTCCGACCAGTCGATCACGATGTATCCCCATCGCAGGGGTTTCAGGTGCGTACCGTGGAATTCCTGCATGGCCATGCCGACCTCCAAAGGCCGATCGTGCGGTCAGAGTCAGTACGGCCGCCGCACGCTACGGGCAGGGGCGGCGCATCGGGCACGGATGGGGGACGTGCCGGTTCGGGCAGCAGATCACGCCGATGGTGACGAAACGGCCGCCGCGCAACCACTCGCCCCAGCGCACGTCCACGCCGCGAGGCAGCAGGTCGAGGGCGGCCTCCAGTCGCTCCTCAAGCAGGACCCCCGGCAGCGGCAACTCCGCACGGATCTTGCCGTACGCACCGGCCAGCCAGACCACTGCCAGCCAGACCTCCGCAAAGGTTACCGCCACCTGCGGCCCCGGCCCGGCCGGCCAGTCGCCGATCCGCATCGGGGACAGCACCGACGTCGGAAAGTCAGGCGACAACGGCCGCCGCACGGCCTCGTTGCCCCGGACGGCTCCCGCACCGACCCATTGGTACGCGTGCCAATGCATGCTCAGCCGCTCCCGTAGATTCTCCGGACTGTGGCGGGTCTCCGCATTGGGCATGCGATACCGTCACGAGCAAATCCTAGGCCGACCTGTACCGTGCCGTCTAGTCCCAGGCCGACCGTTTCTTATACTGGTTGGTCTACCTATGGACGTCAATGGCGGTTTAGAGTCCGGCCTATGATCGTGCCCGACAAGGCTTGGAACGCCGACGACTGGAACCCAGAGTTCTACCGCTACGAGCAGATTGCCGACTGGATCGCGGAGCGCATCCAGGACGAGGTCTATCCGCCGCGTACCGTGCTGTCGGAAATACAGCTTCAGATGTACTTCGGCGTCGGCCGTGGCACCATCCGCAAGGCGTTCGCGATCCTTCGCGAGCGCGGGCTGATCATCACCAAGCCCGGCAGAGGATCCGTCGTGCGCCGTAGCGACGCCGGATCCTGAGCCTCACGTACAAGCTCAACTGCTCTTCTTGGTACGTCCTCCGCGCGCAACCACAGTCGGACGCCACTCACGCAGAGTGTCGTCCGTAAGTCCGTGCTCTCCCTGGATCTGCTGGCGGTAACCCGCGAAGAAGTCCGCCGGGGAGCCGCTGTACATCGGGTCGAAGTCGTGGTGCCACTGGTAGAGCCAGGGCTGGAGTTCGAGCAGGCCGGCGAGGAACGGGGTGATCTCCTCGCTGGTCAAGGCCTGGTTGGTGAAGTACGTGGCCAGCGCCTGCGCCTGCTCCCGATGATCCCAACCGGCCCAGCCGTACAGGTCGGGGGTCTGGGTGTTCACCTGGCCGTAGGAGATGAAACGCTCCTTGGGCACGTCGAGCTTGCCGCGTGCTCTCCAGTACGACGTCCGCTGGAAGTCAGCCTGCCCATACTTCGGCGGCACGGGAATCGAGTCCCGGATCTTCCGCTTGGCGGGCTCGTCCGGCGCGGCATCCTCCTTGCGCTGAAGGTCCCAGACCTCTTCCCAGTCGGCCCGCTTCTTCAGGCCGGTCGGCTTGTACCGCAACGCGGCGAGGAACGGGACATGCTCCTCGGCCACCAGATCGGAGACGACGGTCGACAACTCACGACGAGGAGCATAGATGGTAGCCACGGAGACGAAGTCCTCGTCACGGGAGAGCGCATCAACGAGCCTGCCAAGGGTGAGAATGGCGGGCTGGCCGTTCTCGTCATACCAGTGCTCGCGCGCCTCGATCCGATCCAACAGCCAGGACCGCAGCGCCTTCTCCTGAAGGACATCCCAACCCTCGGTCGCCCAGCGCCGCTTGTACTCGGGACGTTCCACCATGCCGATGGCACGGGACGATTCGATAGCGTCGATGCGCTTCTGAACGACCTGCTTGTACGACTCCGCCCAGTGGGCGGGGATCTCTTTGATCGGCGTTGACCCATGCCGCCTGAACCACTCGTCGGGCGCCTCACCCTTGGCGACCCGGCGAGCGAGCACGATTTCGAAGGCTCGCTCCCCAAGCGCCAGCTTCGGCAAATCATCCTCAGGCGCGCGCAGATCTTCAGGGAAAAGGTTATAAAGCGAGTAGACCTGCCAGTCCAGCTCTTCCTGAAGCGTGATCATTTGGGCGCGCAAGGATTTCCATTGGGCACTGGAATCGCGGAGGCCTGCTGCTGTTGGAGTCTGAATGGCGACCATCGAGGATGGAGCCGTGGCGGCGAACTGCTGGGCTAGCTTCTCCAGGGCTTCACTCAGCTCAGTGGGATATTCGGCGGGAAGCGGGTAACGCTCGATATTGGAGCCGTTGAACTGATAAAAGCGCTCCCACTCGCCGCTGGTGAAACCACCCCCTTCACCACGAATCCCCTTATCGTGGCAGTTCAACTTCAGCCACAGTGCAGCCGTGGAACTGTTGAGCAGCCCGAGCAAGCGCAGATGCTCCTTCTCGCTCGCCCCCTCTCGCAGCTTGATCACAGGTGCAGTCCGGTTGAAGACCTTCCCACCTCGATCCAACACAAAGTGGTTATGCGTCGCTACTTCGGCGAACGCGATTGTCAGTGGCGTTCTAAGCTTCGCTGCGTAGAGCTCCTGCCATTCATACCAGGCCAGTCCACGCTCTAGCATGGGTGTACCAAAGCGCCGACGGCGCGAGATACTGGTTCGATATGGGGTCAGGTATCTAGCGGTGGCAGGAAGCTGCGTTAGTGGAAGAAGCTTGAAGCCGGAGTCATAGATCCACACGGCGTCGAGAGCTACCGTTGACTGATGGTCGCGAACGATGTCACCCGAAATCATCGGGGTAGAACCTTCTAGGCCGTGGCGTGTGGCGCTGCCATTGCGAGGCAATAGATACAAATCATCTTCGCCTGTCACCGACGCTATACCGACTTCTGTCGCGACGGCCTTAATGCTTGAAACTGCGTGCTTGGAAAGCTGTTCGGCCATCTCTAGACCGCCGTCCTTGAGAATCCACGGCTGCTTGCCGAAGTACCGCTCGCGCCCGAGATCGTCTACAGAGACCCATTGGCTGACTGAACCTGGCTTGTCCACCTGGTCAACAATCGCGCGCCAGACCAACCCCTTCTCTCCTGCCTCAGGCGTAGAAGGCTCGCCTTGAACACTACGTACTGTCCGGACAGTCGCCGATCGATCGCGCCCCATACGCCGCGTGCCGATAAGGATGACCGTCGGCGTGCCGTGCCCAGGAATGTATGCCCCAGAAGTATCGATGACCTCTGTAATCTCGACCTTGCGGGCGAAAAACTCCTCGATCAGCTTGGCACCGAACTCCCGCTTCATAAACGAGTTGGCTGTGATCTGCCCGACCAAGCCGTAGCCGCGCCCGTCTGCGTCACCTCGCGCGGCCAACTCGAAGAATCGCTGGGCGAACGGCACGGAGAGCGCGTACTTCCCACCGCAGGCGCTATACAACCTCCGGTATAGCTCATTCAGCCTCTTGTCCTTGACAGTGACATATGGCGGATTCCCCACCACAACGTGGTAGCGCCCCTCCTCCAGGATCCGCGAATGCTCGTGCACATCCTCCGTCGCATAAGCGAAGTCAGCCAGCGGATCCCCGGGCACCTCATCACCCAAGGTCAGTGGAAGCTGCCGAGCCTTGATCAGCGAGTCCCCCACAGCCAAATGAATAGGCCACTCATACTTGGCAGCCTCCTTCATAGTCCGAACCCCAGCCGCCGCCATAGCCGCCACCAACAGCCGGAACCGCGCGATAGCCACCGCGAACGGATTCAGGTCAACCCCGTGCACCGAATCCAACGCCGCCCGCACCCATTCACGCCGCTCCAACCCCAACGGCCGCTCCCCCCACAGCCGGACGAGCCGCTGGAACGCTCCCAGCACAAAGTGCCCCGACCCACACGTAGGGTCGATCATCTTCAGCTCTCGATACCCGAACTCCCGCACCGCCGGATCCATCGTCCGGTCGAGAATGAACTTCTCCACGAAGTCCGGCGTCTGCAACAGCGCGTACGTCTTCCGCGCCGCCTCCGACAGATCCTGATACAGATCCCCCAGGAACCGGGTGTCCCACCCCTCGGTCCCGTCCTCGTTCAGCGGATGCGCGAAGTCATGGACAAGCTCCCCCGCCTCGTCCCGCCGCCGCCAGAACTCCACCAGCTCCCCAGCCCCATCATGACTGAGCGGAATCTGGAACAGCGGATTGTGCACCGGATCGAACAGCAGCTTCCCGGCCTGCCCCTCCCCCAGCTCCTCGAACGCCCGCCGCAGCCACCCCCGATACGTCGGGTCCTCGTCAGTCTCGACATAAGCCTCATACCGCGCCTGCGCCAAATCCCGCCGATCCGGCTCAGGCGCCGTCAGATACGGCTCCTCGATCAGCCGGTTGTCCTCGCAGAACCGTACGAAGACCGTCCCCAGCACCCACGCCGCCGCGACCTGCGTGACCCGCTCGTCGAGCCAGGACCCCCAGGTGGCGGCGGTCCGCCCCAGCTTGCGCGCCTGGTCGTACTCCGCCCGCAGCCGCGCCCCCACCTCGGGCAGCGCCTTCACCTGCCTGCCGAGATCGGCCTCGACCGCCTTGACCTGCTGCTTCAGGTCGTCCAGCACCGCTTTACGGTCGATCATCTGGCCTCCAACGTCAGGCCGGCCCGGTGGGTGTTGGTCACCCACGAGTCCGGAAGCTCGATCCATTCCCCCAGCCCCGCCTGGTGAGGCACGGCGACCGTGCCCAGCCGGGGCTCACGCGCCGGGTCGCCCTGCGGGCACAGCAGCCAAAGCCCCCGCCCGCCCAGCCGGGCCGCCGCCGCGAGCCGGTCGAGCACGCCCATCGCGTCGTACCGCGCGAACACCGCCGCCTCGGTCAGCAGCACCGGCCCCGCGCCCGACTCCAGCAGCGCGCGGACCTCCGGCTCGATCCGCCCCCACGACGTGCGGGCGTACTCGGCGAACTTCAGCGCCGCCCGGCTGCCCGGCTCGGCGACGTCCGCCCGCAGGATCGTGTCCCACGTCGGCTTCGTGCCCGGCGGCACCAGCTCGTGCATCGCCTCCAGGAACAACCTGGTCACCGAGACCTGCCGCGCGCCGAACCGCTCCCCGATGAGCTCGGCCACCGCTTCCCTGGTCAGCCCCGCTCGTACGGTCAACGCACGAAAGCCGTCCCGCCGGGCCGCGGCGGTCAGCCGCTCCTCCGCCCGGACGGCTGCCGCGAGCTGCGGGTCGTCGGCGTAGCGGGTGATCGCGCCGGCCCGGGTGGCGTGCCGCCCGGCGTAGGCGGTCAGGTAACTGGAGGCCAGATCCAGGCGGGCGGGCAGATAGCGCTGCGTGCCGGTGCCTTCCCGCATGGACAGGTTGAGGTCGAAGCCCGCCTCCCGCAGCGCCTTGGTCAACGGCGGCCCGCTGGGCAGCCCGCCGTCCGTCAGCTCCGGGAAGCGGGCCCGTACGCGCTCATGAACCTCCTCGACGGTCAGCCCCGGCTGCCGGGGCTCGGGCACCCCCGGAATCAGTCGCACCAGGCCCGCCTGGGTGAGCCGGAGTGCGCGTACCAGAAGCAGGTCGCGCGGGTAGATCTCCAGACGCGGGGTGGCGGCGGCGTTCCTGGAGGCGGCGACGGCGAGTTGCACCGTGCGGCGCTCGTCCCAGTCGAGCACCCCCTGCGGCGGGGTGATGGCGCGCAGCTCGGCCAGCACGGTGCTCGCGGTGGGCAGCGTGTCGAGCCTGGCGAGGCGGTCGGCGACCCGGCCCAGCCGGTGCGCGTAGTCGAGCAGGCCCGGCGCGGACGGCGTGTTGGGCGGGTCGTCCTCGCACACCTCCAGGGCGAGCAGCCCGGAGTCGGCCGCCTCGCGGTTGGCGGTGTGGCGGAAGCGTCCCTCCTCGGGGATGAGCTGCTCCACCTCGACGACCGCTCGCACGGCGGCCAGCGCGAGTGCCCGCCGCTGGTCGCGCCGGTGCAGGCGGGTGCCGCGCCGTACGGTCAGCGCATCGGTGATCTCGGCGACGGAGGCGACGCGGCCGAGCCCGGCCAGCAACTCCAGGATTTCCTCGCGCAGCGCCTGGACGGCGGGGGACTTCTTCCACCGGGTGCGCTGGCTCTTGACGATCTGGGGGATGCGCTGGCGGCTGAGCCCCAGCGTCTCGGCGACGGCCCTCTGATTGGGCCACACCGTCTGCCCCGGCAGTTCGCCGTGCTCGTCGGGCAGGCGCAGCAGCAGCCGTACGGCTTCGACCTCGTTGCGGTTGGCGCCGTCCTTCTTCAGCGGCGGGACGAAGAGTGTGGCCAGGGTGTCCAGGCTGACCGAGCGCAAGGCGCGCTGGGGAAGCAGCTCAGCGCCTTCGGCGGCGGCCAGATCGCCGACGAGGACGGACTCGGCGGCGCTGAGCTCCTCCTTGGCCTCACGCCGGCCTTCCGGGCTGAGCGGGGAGACGGGCGTCTCGCGCAGGCGTCTGCCCCAGTCGCTGAGCCGGTGCTGGATCTCACTGCGGGTTTTGGCGCCCAGGCCGGGGGCGTTGACGAGGTTGCGCTGGCTGTAGTCCAGCAAGGTGCCGACTGTCGTGAGGCCCAGGCCGTACAGGAACGACTCGGCGGCCGGGGTCAGCCCGGCAGCGGACAGGTGGGTCTGCGGGGTGGCCTCGGCGGCGAGCCGGTCACGCTGCCGCTCGACGGACTCCGGCTCGGCGTCCGCGATGGCCGGGGCCTGCTCGGGAGCCGGATGTCGGCTGGCGCGGCCCGCGGACGGGGTGGTCTCCGCCAGGTCCAGGAAGATCTTCTTCCAGGCGTCCTGCATCTTCTTGAGCTCGCCGAAGCGCTGCCCGGCGTCGCGGTGCATGGCCTTGCGGAAGAAGCCGACGAGCCCGTCTCGGATCGCCGGATCGAACGCGTCGGCCGCCACCGCCGGATACGCCTCGTCGGTCTGCCGGGGTGAGACCTTGCCGTCACCCCAGCGGGGCAGCTCGCCCGAGGCCATCTCGTGCAGGGTCGCGGCCACCGCGTAACGCTCGGCGTGCGCGTCGTACACCGAACGGGTCAGCGTCCCGATGAACGGGTCGAGATAGCCGTCGGTGCCCGCGTCGGTCTCCTGCACCGGATAACCGGCCAGGGAGAAGTCGATCAGCACGAGCTGGCGGGTGCGGTTGGGGCGCACCCGGATGGCGATGTTGTCCGGCTTGATGTCACGGTGCCAGACGCCCTCGCCCTCCAGGAAGTCGACCGCGCCGAACAGGTAGTCGCCGTACGCCTCAAGCTGGTCGATCTGGAGACGGCCGCTCTCACGCAGTTGCCGCGCCACGGTCTCCTCGCGGCGGCGTGGCCTGCTGCCGGGCTCGGCCGGATCCTCGTCCTCCCGCTCGATGCCGACATACTCCAGAGCCAGCACGGTGCGGCCGCCGATGACCAGCGGCTCCGGCTCCACCAGGCGGATGACGCGCGAGTCCGCGGGCAGCCGGCCCATCACCTCGGCCTCACGGACGAGGATCTCGCCGCGACCGTCGGACAGGGCGATCTTCAGCACGCGCAGCGGCCGTCCTCGCTCTCCCGCGTGCAGATCCCGTACGAGGAACGCGCGGCTCGTCGAACCCGTGCCCAGGCGGCGGCGTACCTCCCAGCGGCCGGCCAGCACGTCGCCCGTGACCGCCTCCAGCGGGTCCTTCTCCTCAAGCTCGGGCTCGGGGGCCGTCAGCGAGTCCTCGACGCATTCGAGCATGTCCAGGAACTCGGCGACTGTGGCGAGCCGCTGCTCGGGCTTGTAGGCGGTGGCCGCCTGCACCAGCTCGTCGATGTCGGTCGACAGGCCGTCCACGATCGCGCTCGGCCGCAGCCCCTCCCCCGCCTCGAACCTGGCCAGCAGCTCCGCCTGGCTGGAGGCCGGGGCCTCGCCGGTCACCAGAAGGTAGGTCAGCACGCCCAGCCCGTAGACGTCCAGGGCGATGGGATCGGGGCTGACCGCGGTCAGCTCGGGAGCGAGGTAGGCGTCGGCGTCGTCGGCCAGGTGGATCGCCGACAGGGCGGTGGGTGCGTGCCTGGTCACGCCCTGCGGCGCGCGCTGCGTGGCTATCTGCCAGTCCGAGATCTGCAGGTACGGGGCGAGCCAGGCCGCTTCCTCCCCGATGGCCTGACCTTCGCGGCCCCGGTTGCGCGGAATCACATGCACCGACCGGGCGGCGAGCGAGCGGTGGTGGATCCGGCTGGAGTGCGCGGACCGCATCGTCTCGGCGAGCTGCCGGACCAGCGCCACCCGGCCGAGGATGTCGAGCTTGTCGCCGTGCTGGACGAGGTATTCGTCCAGGCGCAGGGTGTGCGGGTGATAGTCGAAGATCAGCGCGGGGCCGGCCGAGTGCCCGGACGGGTCGTACTGCTTGAGCTGGACGACGCCGGGGTGGCGGAAGCGGCGCAGCACCGCCGCCTCACGCCGGGCGGCGTTCTCCACCGACCTGCGGATCGACGCGTCGGCGCCCCGCTCGCGCAGATAGACGCGGACCCGGGCGGGCTCCGGCAGCTCGCTGTGGTTGGCCAGATAGTCGGCCCAGGTGGGGCCGGTGTCGAAGGACTTGCGCTCCAGCAGATAGGGGCCGACCTTGTACTCGGCGTCGCTGCGGCGGATGCCGACCTGCTCCAGCGCGCCCTTGATCATGCGGGAGTCGGTCGCGGTGATCCGCCAGCGCTCGTCTCGCGGGGGTTGCCGGAGCACGTCCAGGAGCTGGCCGACCGTGTGGACGCCGTTCTGGTCGTGGGCCGGCAGGCGCAGCCGCAGGGCGTCGTCGGTGAAGCAGACGGCCTCGGCGATCCACACGCGCTTGCCGTGCCGCGCCAGCAAGCCCGCCAGCTCCTTGGCCTTCTTGTTGACCAGGTGCAGGGGATTGCCGTGCGAGATGCGGCGACCGTTGGGGGCGGTCTGCACCCAGGTGCCGTTCTCGGTGGTGAGGCTGCCGTGCCAGTCCTTGAGCTCGATCATGTACGCGCCGCCGGGGCCGACGATCAGCAGGTCGACCTCGCGTACGTGGCCGGTCTGGGCGGTGAAGGTGAAGTTGGACCAGGCCCGCCAGGGCTCGGCGTCGGGCAGTCGCTCGCGGATGGCCTCCAGGCCACGGCGCTCATGGTCGAACTCGGACTCGGTGACGGTGGTCCACCGGCCTTCGAGCATGCGCTCACTCCGCTGATCGAGAGGTGTGATCGGCCGCCGCACCGGGCCGGATCCTCAGGCTTGGATCGTATCGGCCGGGTGCGACGAATGCGGACCTCTCGAGCTGATCCCCGCCTGATACGGTGACGATCGTGAGGCCATGGGAGGGCTTCCTCCTCACACTCCTTAAAGTTCTAGCCTTCCCGCTCTCCTCGCATCCTGGTCGTGAGGCCATTCGCGGGCTTCCTTCTCACCTGGTTCGCACCAGGTCGGTACCCCTTTGGGGACCAATCCTTCAGCTCCCGAGCCTTCCTCACGACCAGTTCGGCATGGCCACTCCCTAAATGCTTTGCCCGCGGATGGCGCGGACTGGGATGCTCGGCCGTAGCCGGAACGAAGAGGGAGCCGCGAAGTGGCCGTCACCTCGTCCAGCAAGCCGTCCGAGTCCGAGCCGGAAGTCCGCACGACCGCCGGCGTCCTCCACGGCGGCCGGGAGGCGGGCCTGGCGGTCTTTCGCGGTATCCCGTTCGCCGAGCCGCCGGTCGGCGCCCTCCGTTTCGCCGCGCCGCAGCCGGTGCGCAGCTGGGACGGTGTGCGCCCGGCGGTCGCGTACGGCCCGCCGCCCCCGCAGTCCGGCGTGCTCGGGGTGTCCCAGGACACCGCCGGGGACGACTGGTTGACGATCAACGTCTGGACACCGGAACCGGATCCGACGGCAGGACTCCCGGTGATGGTGTGGATCCCCGGCGGCGGTTACGCCATGGGCGGCTCCAGCCTCCCGGAGTACGACGCCGGCCACCTGGCCGGGAGCGGAGTCGTAGTCGTGACCCTCAACTACCGTCTCGGCATCGAGGGTTTCGCGCAGATCGGCGGAGCCCCGGCCAACCGGGGGCTGCTCGACCAGGTCGCGGCCTTGCAGTGGGTACGGGACAACATCCGGATGTTCGGCGGCGATCCGGACCGGGTCACGGTCTTCGGGCAGTCGGCGGGCGGCGGATCGGTCGCCGCGCTGCTCGCCATGCCGCGTGCCGCCGGGCTCTTCAGCCGGGCGGTCGCGCAGAGCGTGCCGGGGACGTTCTTCTCCCCCGAACTGGCCGCCGACATCGCCGCCGCCTGCGCCGCCGAGCTGGGGGTACGGCCCACGGTGTCCGGTCTGTCGGCGGTGGCCCCGGCCCGGCTGCCCGCCGCGGGCGACGCGATCCTCGCCAGGACGGTCCAGTGGCGGGAGCGCTGGGGGCAGATCACCCACCGGCCGATCCCGTTCGCGCCGGTCGTCGACGGTGACGTCCTGCCGGCGACGCCTTGGCAGGCGCTGGCCGACGGGGCCGCCCGGGACATCGGGCTTCTCGTCGGGCACACTCGTGACGAGCACCGGCTGTTCAGCCTGATCGACGGCGTGCTCGGCCAGGTCACGCACGAGCAGACCGAAACCGCTCTGCACATGCTCGCCCCCGGCCCGGACGGCGCACGCCGCTACCGGGAGGCATTCCCGGGCGCGGCCGAAGAGGAGCTGTACGAGCTGGTCAACGCGGACTGGTTGTTCCGCATGCCGAGCCTTCATCTCGCCGACGCGCAGATCGCCGGCGGCGGCCACGCCCACGTCTACGAGCTGACCTGGTCCGCCCCGGGATTGGGCGGTGACCTCGGCGCCTGCCACGGCCTGGACGTGCCGCTCGTCTTCGGCAACCTGAGCAGCGGTCAGCCCGCCATGCTGATCGGCGACCCGCCCTCCCCCGCGGCAGAGGAGCTGTCCGCGCAGATCCGCAGGGCGTGGACAGCATTCGCCGCTCACGGCGACCCGGGCTGGCCTCCGTACGACACCGGCCACCGCCTCGCACAGCTCTTCGACACGCCGTCGCTGGTCACCGCCTACCCGGAAGAGACCTCGCGACTGCTGTGGCAGGACCACATCTTCCCGGCGCTCCCGCTGCTCGCGCGGTGAATGCGGCAGCTCTCGCCACCTCGTCCGCGACGATAGGCAAACGCGGCCCCTGTTCCTGATCGACTTGCCTGGACGATCGGCGATCAGGAGGGGCCGGGTTTGTCATCTCCGCACCGGGGCGCCCTTATGTGACCGTCGCGCCAACCGAGAACGCGCCGCCCCTGGCGCGGATGCGGAGGCGAAGAAGGATCACTTGACTATTTGCTGCGTCCGCATCGTGGGTTCAGAGACCGCTTTCCTGGCGTCGAAGTCTTCTGAAACATCAATGGTGATGTACGGCCACCAATAGGTGTCCGTCAGGCTTGTGTTGTTCACCTGCCAGAAAGCATATGACCCATCGGCTGAGATGAACATCTGAGACACCCAGAAGTTCTGGGCATAATCGTGATTCTGGAAGCCTATCCCCAGCGCGCTCGCGCTCAGGGGATAGGAGATCCACTGACTGTACATACCCGGGCAGGTTTGCTGGTCGAGTTGGACTTGTTGCACCATTTCGCCTCCTGATCATTCGATTTCCGACTCGCCCAGCGTACGAGAGGGGGCGTGCGATCCCCGCCGCGCCATGAGGGAGATTTACGATATAATCGACAGTCTCTGTCAATTGATGAGCCAGGGCATCAGGCGCATCACTGCGACTGATCGCACTTAGCCGAAGCGCCACATCGATGTCGACGGCCGGACAGCGAAAGTCACGGTGAACGGGTCCATCGCACCGACATCGTCCGCGAGCAGATCGGCGGCTCCACCGGCCGCTCAACCGTGGCATCCGAACCCCATCGCCGTCTCTGCGGTACCTTCCGGCACCACTTCGAGGCAGGCGAGGAGACGTCGCGGCGGACACCATGCCGCGTTAGAAGGGCGAGCCATCGTGAAGCGGTCCGGGGACAGCTCGGTGAGCGGCTCACGCGAACTGAAGGCGGGTCGGCTCCGCCAACACCGCCCGCGCCCCCTCGAAGTCCGCCGGCCTGGCCGCTACCGTCGTCACCGCCAGCCGTTCCGGCAGCGCGGCGGCGAACCTTAGAATGTCTGGGATCGAGAAGATACGCAATCTTTCGCCGCGGCGGCCTGAGCCGCCGTTTTCGCCGTGAATTTACCGGCCGGCACCGCCCACGCCATCAACATGGTTGACTGCGGTACCTCGACTACAACGGCGCCAAGGTCCGCATATAGCGCCGGACCATTATGAAATTTCCGAACAGGCCGCCGCACGTCGACTCCATCACGATCCTCTGAGAATTGAGAAGTCGTTCTTCGACGGTGACCGGCTGCCCTCGTCGCCGGGGCTCAGCTCGCACCACCCGCACGCCCCGCTGTGCCGGCATCCCCATGTGGCTCATCATCAACCTGCCGATGGGCTCCAATGCGTCCGCTCTGGAGGGCGAGGCCGACGACGGCTGGGCGGAGCAGTTACCCGGAGCTACCGCGGACGCCCGCCTCCCCACCCGGAACGTGGGGGTCGGCCGCACGCGCGCCTGATGACCAGAGCCGCCGCCGGTGCGGCTGGTCAGTCCTGTCCGTCGACAGGTGGGCGCGCTCTCCCTGCGGGCCGAACAACGTGAGCAGTTCCGCGGGCTCCTCTCCGGCGCTGCCGATCCGATGCGGCACCCGGGTGTCGAACTCGGCCGCCTCGCCGGGGCCGAGCCGGAACTCCTGGTCGCCGAGCACGAACTGGATGTGACCGTTGAGGACGTAGAACCACTCGTATCCCTCGTGGGTCTGCAGGCCCGTCGTCCGCGCCCGGGAGGCGGGCGGGTAGATCACCTTGTAAGCCTGGATCCCCCCGGCGCGCCTGGTCAGCGGCACCACGGTCAGCCCGAAACGCCGCATCGGCCGCAGGTGGATGCGGGGGTCACCGGTGAGCGGCGCCTCCACCAGGTCCTCGATCGGGACGCCGTGCGCCCGTGCCAACGGGAGCAGCTGCTCCAGCGTAGGCCGGAGCTTCCCGTTCTCCAGCCGCGACAGCGTGCTCGACGTGATGCCGGTCTCCGCGGACAGGCCCGCCAACGTCACTCCTCGAGCCCGGCGCAGGGCCCGAAGGCGTGGCCCGACCCCGGCCAGCACGTCCTGTTCAGTTCTGCTCATGACGCTATCTTGCGGATCCGCAACTTTTCTTGCAAGCCAGGAATCATCGTGGCCACGATGTCCGCATGGACACCACCCGAAATCACAGGGATGCCGCAGGCGACGAGGCCGAGTCGTTCTGGGAGAAGCACTACGCGGCCCGGCGCACGTGGGGTGAGCGCGCCAACCCGCTGCTCGTCGAGACCGTCGAGCACCTGCCTCCCGGCGCGGCTCTGGATCTGGGCTGCGGCGCGGGCGGCGACACCATCTGGCTCGCCCGGCACGGCTGGCAGGTCACCGCCGTGGACATCTCGACCACCGCCGTCGAACAGGTGCGGGAGCGCGCCCGCGAGCTCGGCTTCGAAAACCAGGTCGCCACCGAACAGCACGACCTGGCCCGAAGCTTCCCCGGCGGAGAGTTCGACCTCGTCTCCGCGCAGTACTTCCACACCTCGTTCACGTTGCCCCGCAGCCAAGTACTGCGCACCGCCGCCCATGCCCTGCGCCCCGGCGGCCTGCTGCTGATCGTCGACCACGGCTCCACCGCGCCCTGGTCCTGGAACCAGGATCCCGACACCCACTACCCCACACCCACCGAGATCGCCGCCGAGCTGAACCTGGACCCCGAGCAGTGGCCGGTCCTGCGCGCGGACATGCCCCGACGCCGGGCGACCGGACCCGCCGGCGAGGCCGCCACGGTCACCGACAACGTCCTCGTCCTCCGCCGGAACCCCTGATGACCGCCTGACCACACGAAGCGATACGGAGCGACACGATGCCACCAGGCAGTACGCGGCAGCCCAGGCCACGGGCCAGGGACACCGGCCCCCCACGGACCGGCGCCGATGAGAAGGCCACCCTGCGGGGATTCCTCGACCACCTCCGGGACGCGATCGCGAACAAGGCGGCGGGCGTGCCGGAACCGCAGGTCCGGACCGGCGGCGTGCCTTCTGGCACCAGCCTTCTGGGGCTGGTCAAACACCTGACCTTCGTCGAGCGGTTCTACTTCCTGGGCGAGGAAGCCGATGACTGGGGCCAGACCATGCGTCCGTCCCCCGAGGACACGATCGAGAGCGTGCTCGCCGGCTACCGGCAGGCCATCGTACGAGCGAACCAGGTCATCGACGCCTGCACCGACCTCACCCACCCCGGCCCACGGCCTCCGCGCCGGGGACCGGCGCCGACGATGCGGTGGACCCTGGTGCACATGATCGATGAGACCGCCCGGCACGCGGGCCACGCCGACATCCTCCGCGAGCAGATCGACGGCTCCACCGGCCGCTGACAGCTCATCGCGCATGGCAGGACGACGTTCACGACACCGTCGTCTGCCACCATCTGTGCCATCGGCCCGCACGCGGTTCATCGGGCGCGGTCGTCGAGCAGCCCCTCCCACAACCGGGGCGCTTCGGCGGCCCGCAGCCAAGGGCTCTCACTGATCCGGGCGCTCTTGGCCGACCGCACGGTTCGGCGGATGTGGGCCAGGCCGCCTGCCGAGCACAACTCGTACGTGGTCAGCACGCAGTCGCAGGTGTGGGCCCGGACCCTGACCGAGTCGCATCTGGGCGACAGGTCGGACCAATCGATCGGGACGTAGCCCTCGCGCAGGGGTTTCAGGTGAACGCCGTGCAATTCCATCATGGCCGTGCCGACCTCCAAGGCTGATCGTGCTGTCGAAGAACCAGGCCGGCGACGCGCGGGACGACGTGCCAGGCCGCCTGGTCGCCTGGTCGCTAACGGGCGGGGCGGCGCATCGGGCAGGGATGGGGGACGTGCCGGTTCGGGCGGCACGCCACGCCGATCGTGACGAACCGGCCGTCGTGCAGCCACTCGCCCCATCGCACGTCCACGCCACGGGGCAGCAGGTCGAGGGCGGCTTCCAGCCGCTCTTCCAGCAGGACCCCCGGCAGTGGCAACTCCTCGCGGATCTTGCCGTACGCACCGGCCAGCCAGACCACCGCCAGCCACACCTCCCCAAAGGTCGCCGCCATCCCCGACCCCGGCCCGGCCCGCCGGACACCAGCCCGCACCGGCGACAGCACCGACGTCACACGCTCAGGCGGCAACGTCCGCCGCACGGCCTCATCGCCCCGGCCTGCTCCCGCATCGACCCATTGGTACGCGTGCCAATGCATGCTCAGCCGCTCCTACGCTGAAGGCGAACCACTAGCTAATCGCCGAAACGGTGCAGCAAGGTGCCGAAGCGGCCAGGCTCATCACGTATCCCCAGTCGATCTTGACGCGAAGTACGTTGGCGGTCGCTTGATGCAGCGTGACCAGCGCCGGAGCCGTGGTCGTGGTCGTCCAGGCCGGCTCAACGGCCTCGGCGAACCGCCGCATCGCCCAGGCGGCCATCGCGTCCACGAGCGCGTCGCGTGAGGCGAAGCGGCGGTGCACAATCGTACGGGCGATCCCGGCGGCCTCGGTGATCTGCTCCACACTCGCCGCCGGGTTCCGGCTGAGGACGCGTTCGGCCCTGTACGGGTTCTAGCCGGGCGGATACTTGGCCGGGTCGGCGCGCCCGCGGCCGGCGAAGTCGTCAGCCAACTCGGCGATGGTGCCGCGGCCTTCCAGGACGTCCAGCCAGCTCTCCGGCAGAACGTCCTCGCCGTGCACCGCGCCGAGCAGGTTGCCGGCCATCGAGCCGGTGGAGTCGCTGTCGCCGGAGTGGTTGACGGCCAGCAGCAGCGCCGCCGGGAAGTCTTTCTCGTACGCGAGCGCGCAGTAGACGGCGATATGACCCCGGCCCCGCCGTGACGGGAACGGACACCGCCGATGGAGTCGAACTCGATCGCCCCGCCGAGCGCGTCGCCGATCGCCCCGCCCAGCACGCAGCCGCGAACCCGGCTCCGGTACGTCACTCCTGACATGCCGCCACTTTAAGGTCTTTTCGATGGAAGCGACCCGTTGTGTCGGCGATTTCGGTTCGTGAGCGCCCGTACGTGGAGCAGATCGTGCCGGACCACCGGCACGACCTGCTCCAGGGTTGGCTACTCGGGCACGGCGGGCGCGTTGCGGAACTTCTCCGCGGTGGCGACCAGCGACGCCTGGGTCACCTCCGGCGCCTCGCCCTGCTTGTTCTGCGGCAGCGGCTTCACCTTCTTGCAGGCCGACGGGTACCGGTCGCAGTAGTTCAGGGTCGTACCGGCGGACGTGGCGTTCAGCATCGCGTGGCCGGTGGCCCGGGTCAGCGTGTCGGTGGCGGCGTTGAAGATTTCGTTGAGCCGGCGCGAGTCGGCCGGGTTGTTGACCCGCAGCGGGGTGCCGGTGCCGGTCGACATGCCGAAGATCGTGTCGCCGTCGCCCAGCGTATGGATCGGGCTGATCGCGCGGGCCAGACCGTCCTGGGTGTTGCCGGCCATCCGCGCGGCGGCGGCCTTCTCCAGCGGCGCGTTCGTAGCCACCACGGCGATCGTGGTGTTCAACGACGGGGCGTCCGTCTTGGCTTCCTGCCGGCACTCCTTCGCCTTCGGCGTCTCCAGGCCGCGGAACTCGCCCGCCACCTCGTACCGGGCCGCGAACAGCGAGCAGTCCCGCGGGTCGACCGGCGAGCCGGCCGAGTTCACCACCACGATGGCGCCGACCATGGTGCCGTCGCTGAGGACCATGCTGGCGGTGCCGACGCCGCCCTTCAGCCCGCCGGCGCGGGCACCGGTGCCGCCGCCGACGACGCCCTGCCGTACCGGCCCCTCCTTGGCGGCCTGTGCGGCGAGGTAGCCCCACTCGGGCGTGGTGCGGGCCTTGAAGTCGCCGCCCCTGCCGAGGTCATAGATGTCGGCGGCCGGGACGATCGGCGCGACTCCCGAGCCGACACTGACGCCCTCGCCGCGCTCCTCCAGCCAGCGGATGATGCCGTCCGTGGCGGACAGCCCGTACATGCTGCTGCCGCCGAGCATCACCGCGTTCACGCCGGGGTTGGAGTTGAGCGGGTCGAGCAGGTCCGTCTCCTTCGTGGCGGGCGCGCCGCCGCTCTGGTCGACGCCGGTCACCGACATCGTCGGGGTGTAGATCACGGTGGTGCCGGTGAGATAGGGCGCCCTGGCCGACTGGACCTGCCCGACCTTGATGCCGGGCACGTCGGTGATCGCGTTGTGGGGGCCGGGAAGTCCGGGGGTGTTCGCCGCGGCGGCGTGTGCGGACGCGCTTCCGGGGACGGTGAGCATCAGTGCTCCGGCCAGTAGTGCGACGAGGCGTGGCTTCATGGATCCCTCATTCCAGTGAGGTGCCGGGCAAGGGGGCCGCCCGTGCCCGTGGGCTCACCCCGCGGGGGGTGGGGTGTGGGGGTATGGGGCTGAGGTCGTACGGGAGCGAGAGCGCTACTGAGTGCACTGAGGCTACTGGTCAGACCAGCCTAGGTAAAGATCCCTTTTTGGGAAGTTCTGGGATTCGGCTCCTGCGCGCCGCCCCATCAGCCGGGTCGGCCGCTACCGCGAGCAGCCGATCGCCCCGGCCGGCGATCCGGTGATCGGGTGCGTACTACTTCGCGACACCTCCTTCTCCCCGCCCGGAAGGAGTTCGGCAATGGCCGCCAGTTCTACGAACGCGCCGGGGAGCGGATCGCGCTCCCCCAGCAGAGCCGTGATCGCCCGCACCGCGATGCCCTGGGGCACCTGAACGAGGTCTTCCTACGCTGAACGTGAAGTCGGACGACCGTGCCCGCTCTCGATCGGCGGCCGTGATCCGATCGGGAGGAGGGCCGCGAATGCCGCGGCGAGCAGCGGGAAGCCCACGACCAGGGCGGCGATCGGCAGCCACGGGGTGTCGAAGGCCACGCGTGGCAATGGGTCATATCCGTTCTCAGCGGTTCCGGGCCACGCCAGCAGCAGTCCCGTGGCGGTGCCCGCCGCCACGCCCAACGCCGTTCCGCAGGCTGTGGCCAGCCATGTGCGGCAGATGGCGTACGACCTCAGCCGGACGCTCGAGCCACCGGTGACGCGCAGCAGCACGCGCCGCCACCGCGGGCTGTCGGCCACCGAGCCCGTCGCGACCAGCGCACCGACGAGGGCCACGAGAATCATCGGCACGAAGACGAACAGCCAACCGGTCGAAGCCTCGAATCCCCGCTCCACGTAGCTGGGCATGCCGACGCCCAACCGGTGATCGAGGCGTTCCTGCTCGGCGGCCGACGTGCGATGAAAGGCGGGGTCGATGATCAGTCGATTCGGCGCCAAGCCGACGCCGAGGTCGCGCAGGACCTTCGCGGGGATGAAGAGGTCCGTCCTACCTGGGTCCGCGGGCTTCACCGCGATCGCGGGGAGGGTTCTGCGCAACGTCTCACCCGAAGGGGTGTCCAGGCTGTAGCCGATATCCAGTGGGGTGTCGCCGACGTCTTCGGAGGTGACGAGTACGGCCGTGCCTTCGTCGTACGGCGTGGACGGGTCGCCTGTCAGGTAGCCGAGCAAAGCCTGGTCACCGATGTGGGGGTCCATCCCCGACAGGTCATTGTGAAGGTAGACGAGGTATCCCTTGACCGTGCCCTCGCTCTGGACGATGGGGGCCGAGGGAATCTCCTCCCGGAGGGCCGCGCGGGCGGCTTTCGCCTCCTGCTCGGAGGACACCCGCACGACAAGGGCTCCGTACGGGGCCTGGGGAGGGGAGAAGGACCTGTCCTGCGCTGTCTGGGCCGCCGCGACGATCATTACCGCGGTGGCCACGGCGGTGGCCACCATCGTCATCGCGACCCCGCCGGCCGTACCGGGCTGATGATCGGCGAGCCGGCGGGCCGGCAACCGTAACGGACGCGGCAGCCGTACGGCGAGCCGGGCGGGGAGTGTCAGCGCCCACGACACGAACGGGCCCAGGCCGAGGAGGAGCAGCGAGCCGCCCACCATGCCTGCCAGCATGAGCAAGCCCGGTTCGAGCTCTTCGTAGAAGCGTTCCTCATGCGTGGCCCATGCGATGCGTGCCAGCACCGAGAGACCGGCCACGGCGATAACCGCTCCCCACAGCAGGCGGCTCCCCTGCACCGGTGTGCGCCGGTCGCGGGGCGCCGACAGCATCGCCAGCGCGACGGATCCGCCCGCCTGCGCGGGGATGCTCAGTAACGCCGCAAGGACACCCAGCAGCCAGATGAGTCCCGCGATGTCTTCACCCACGCGGCCGATCGTACGCACATCAGCTGGTCCTTCGACCCGCTCACGGCGTGTCGCGCCGGTCGAGGAGGGTCAGGCCGACCTGTGTGGGGTTGTGCAGGACGCTGCTGTGATGCCTGCGCGTCGTGATCAGCCCCGCTTCGCGGAGCACGGCCGTGTGCTGGCTGACCGCCGCCGAGGAGACGTCCAGGCGGCGGGCCAGGGCGCCGGTGGTGACCACGCCGTCGGCGATGGCGGTGAGCACCGATGCGCGGGTGCGCCCGAGGAGGTTGGCCAGCGCTCCCTTCGATGCGCCACCCGCCCATATGCCCGTGGCATGGTCGAGGCCGACCGTGACCGGGTAGAGCAGCATGCAGTCGGCGGGATCGGTCGCGTCGTACATGACGGTGGGAGTTCGTACGAAGAACGACGGCACCAGCAGGAGCCCCTGCCCGTCGAGGAAGAGGTCGGCGTCGAGGTGGTCGCTGCAGCGGACGTGGAGGGTCGGCGACGTCCACCGGATGCTCGGGTGCAGGCTGGACAGCAGACCGTCGACGCCCTGGTCGAGCAGGATCGTGCCGCTCCGGGCGCGTTCGGCGTCAAGATGGGCGCGAATGCCTGTCCAATGCGGGCCGACGGCGGCGTGATGGTACGCCTCCACCGTGGCCAGCAGCTCCCGCCGGACGGCGAGGCTGTCGACGAGCCCGGCCAGCGCGGCCGGCACGCGAGCATGATGGCCGGCGTAGTGGTCCAGCTCCGCCTGGACGGCGGGCCGGGGGCTGGACAGGAAGGCCTCGGCGCTCTCGGCCAGGTCGCGGCCCGGCGCGGCGAGGATGGCCATGTCGAACCTCGGCGGTCGCGCGGGCGCGATGGCGGCCAGGACCGCGAACCGCGCGTCCAGAGCCCCGCGCACCCGTCGCCGCCACGCGCCGAACAGCGTCTCCTCTCTCCGCCCGCGTAACGTGGTCAGGCTGAACAGGGCCTCGCCCATGGGCCCCAGCGTCGACGCCACCCGCACCCGTGCCAAGTCGGCGGTCGTGAAGTGAATTCTGTGCATCCGCTCCCCCACGCGCCCGGCGGCATGCCGCCGACCGGCACCGTTAAGCCATGACTTACAAGCCTCGCGGCGCGCCATTTCTTCCTGCCAAAGTGAGCGCATTGATCGTAGTGAGCCCACGCGTGAGCCGAGCCCGGCATTCGCCTTCTGGAGGACACCATGAGCGACCTGCAAGAAGTGCAATGGCGATCCCCTGCGAGAAGAGCCGGCTTACGGCAGTGGAACGATGAAGGGCCGCCCGCACGGTTCACCGGAAAAGCGCGGACGCCTTTCCGGAGGGTGCTCGCGTACGCCTCGCCGGGGGTCAGTTCGTTCGGTCTGAGCGCGGTCAGCAACATTTTCGCCGATCGAAGCGGCATGGGTCTGCCCCGGTTCGACCTTGCCATCTGCGCCGACCGCGTGGGCACCCTGCGCACCGACCTCGGCCTGTGCCTGCAGGTCGAGCATGGGCCGGAGGCGATGGCGAACGCCGACCTGATCATCGTGCTGCCCGCCGAGGACGGGCCGCTCACCCTGCCCGTCCCGGTCGAAGAGGCGATCGTCGATGCCCACCGCAGAGGGGCCGTCATCGCGGCTTACTGCACCGGCTCGTTCCTGCTGGCCGGAACCGGCCTGCTCGACGGCCGCCGCGCCACCACCAACTGGTACCTCGCCGCCCAGCTGGTACGACGCCATCCGGCCATCACCGTGGAGCCTGACGTCCTGTACGTCGACGAAGGCCAGGTGATCACCGGCGCCGGTGGAGCCGCGGGCATCGACATGTGCCTCCATCTGTTGCGCCGCGAACACGGCCCGGCCGTCTCCAACGCGGTGGCCAGGGAGGGGATGGTCGCGCCTCGGCACGGGAGCGGGCACCCCCAGTATCTGCCCAGCCCCTCGGACGCCGCCCTGACCGGCACCGGCGACGAGGCCGACCGCCTGGCCGACCTGCTCGCCTGGGCCCGCACTCGCCTGCACCAGCCCATGACCGTCAACGACCTGGCCAGACAGGCTTTGATGAGCTCCCGCACCTTCGCCCGCCGGTTCCGGGCCGCCACCGGCACGACCCCCTACGCCTGGCTGGCCGCCCAGCGACTCGACCGCGCGAGAGAGCTGCTGGAAACGACCGACTTGTCAATTCAGGCCATCACGGCACGGGTCGGCTTTCATTCCAGCAATGTCCTGCGGGCTCAGTTCACGAAACACCATGGCGTCTCCCCGAGCGCTTATCGCAACGCTTTCCAGCAAGGCCTACGAGCACCGGCCCATGGAATGCGCAGCCCTCGGTCCGATCGGCTCAAGGAGCAGAAGTAGCTTGTACCGCGGCCAGCACGGCGGCGGCGAAGGGCAGAGAGTGATGGGTGGCTCCATGGCCGATGCCGAACACCACCGAGGCGGGATCCTTGTTGGGGTCGGAAGGGGCCTGGTGGCCACGGATGTGCAGCCGCAACGACCCGCTGGCGTCCTCCAGCGCGTGCCACTCGACGTCCTCGATCTCCGTAACGGGATAGCGCCGGTCACCTGCCGTGTACTTGGCCGGGGAAGCTCCGGACAGGAACCAGGTGAACGTGACGGCCTGCCCGTCGAAGGCGGCCTCGCCGTCCCATGCCTTGAAAGCGCGCGGCACCGAAGGGCCTGCGATCAGGAACCGCTCGGCCGGGCCGCGCTCGGAGAGGGCCGCCCGCATCTTCTCGGCGTAGTGGTCGGCCAGCGTCTCCTTGGCGGCGGGCAGCACCAGCCGGTACGGATCGAGCGAGTCCTGGAGCTGCCCCGCCGCCGCGGACGTGACCGGATCGGCTCCCTGCCGGGGAACCACCCGCAGCACCACCCTGCCGCGCGCATCCGGCGCGAGCACGACATCGGCCAGCGCGTCGTACGGCACGAACCGCTCACCGAGCTCCATGCTCAATTTCGACGCCTTACCCGGCTCAGGCGTGATGCGCAGCCCCCCGTCCTCGAACTCCCATGCGCAACCTCGCCCCTTCAGTACGTCACTCATGGGACCCAAGGATAGGCGCCTGAGCACCGGCTTCACGCAGGGTCAGGGGCCGCGCAGACGGGCGGCCACCGCGAGGGCGGCGCGACGGGTCAGCGCCGAGTCCCCGGTGGCCTGGACCTCGGCCAGCACCCGCCCGCCGGTGACCCACGCGAACGTACGCCGATCGTCGTTGCCCACGTCGGATCTCAGGTACGCCCCCTCCCCGAGCCGCAGGGCGCCCGCGTCCGCGGCGAGGGTCGTGCGGGCGAGTCGCGCGGCGTCCGCGTCCGTCGCGGCGACCCAGGTGACCGCCACCCGCACCAGCGCCCCCGCGTCGTCGGACGGTACGAACTCGCACACGTTCGGCTTCGGCCAGCGCACCCGCAGATGCTCCACGGTGGCCGGGACCGGCACGTATCCCGGCAGCGCGGCGGTGTCGAGCAGCGCGCACGCGTCGGGCCAGCGGTCCGGTGGCACGGCCAGCGGCGAGGACGCGCCCGGTCCGTCGTGGAAGGTGTAGGCCGTCACCCGGTCGCCGCCGGGGTGCCTCTCGTACACCAGCACGTCGCGTGACGTGCCCGCGACGACCATGCCCGCACGCCCGCCCACGGGCAGGGGCAGCACGTCGCGCGTGCCGTCCCGCAGCGAGATGACCTCCATCATGAGGGGTGCGAGCTCGGTGGCCATGGAGCCCATGGTGTGGCCGGCCGTCAGGGTGTCGGCGTCGCCCGCGTATCCCTCGGGGGTGCCCGGCGTGGTCCGCGGCCGGAGAGAGGCGTGCCAGATCACCCGCCCGTCACGGGGGCGCGTCGCGGTCATCTCCCGGACGCCGCCCACGCTGCGGATCAGCAGGGTAAGGCCGGCGTCGCCGACCGCGGTCGGCGACGTGACGTCCGGGTACGTGATCCGCGACCGGGCGACCCGGCGGCCGTACGCGTCCAGAACGGTGACGTTCCCCGGCTCCCTGGCGACGATCAGGCGGGTGGTGGAGATCTTCGCGTCCGCGAGGTTCTCGCGAGAGCCTCGGACCCGATGCGTCCAGATGAGACGCCCGGCGCGCATGTCGACGCCGTGCAAGGTCAGCGTCCCGTCCGCGCAATGCGCGGCGATGACCGCGAGCTCGGATGCGAACAGCTGGCGGTCGCGGCACCCGCCCGGCCACGGCACCGTCCAGGCGTCCCGGCCCGACGCGGGGTCGAGCCCGTGCAGGCCGTCGTTCGCCGCCCACGCGATGCCGGTGGGGGTGATGACCGATCTGCTCAAGTAGGAGCGGGTCGCCGCGTCCGCGTACGGGAGCAGCCGCGACCACGTCGTCCGGCCGGTGACGGGATCGTGAACGGTGATCCGCTCCCTGAGGCCCTCGCGGGTGCGCACGGCGAGCAGCTCACCGACGAAACCCGTATGTTCCCACGGCCGGGCGAACGGGAAGGCGCGGACGACCGCGCCTGTCGCCGCGTCATGGAGCTGGATGGCGGAGGCTCGCACCGACGGCAGCGCCAGCAGGGACCGGCCGCCGATCGTGGCCACGGGCACGCTGAGGTGGGCGCCGTCGCTGCCGAGGTCGCCCAGCTCGGCGCTCCAGGCGACGGTGAACGCGGGGCGTGCCTGCGGGGCGACCCCGCTCCCGGCGGCGCCGGCGAGCACGCACAGGGCGGCGAGCAGGCCGGCGATCAGCGCGCGGAGACGCATGCCCGCTCCGGCCGGAAGAGCTCGCAGGCGGCCCGCCCGGTGACGGCCCGCAGACCGGCGCCGGTGTTGCGGTAGATCGTTCCGTAGCCGGTGTAGGCCGCCGGGGCGCCGGTGACCCGGAACGGCCGTCCGTCGGGGTCTTCGACGGTGAAGGTCCGCCGTTGCCCGCTCCCGGCTTCCACGTATTCGACCTCCAGCAGGAAGGTGTGGCTGTGCTTGCGCGCCTCGATCTGGAGGCTGAGCTCGGTCTGCTCTCCCCGCTTCAGGGGCAGGCTGTGCGGGCCGAAGAAGGGGCGGCCGGGCTCGCCGACGCGGGCGAAGAACGCGTCCGGGGAGTCGAGGCTGACGGTGAGCTGCGGGTTGTCCGTCCCGCCCTGACGGGGGTGTTCGACGAAGGCGCCGGTGACGACCGGCTGCTCCGGGGCCACCTCCTTCACCCGGACATCGGTGACGCGGACGAGGTCGCGCCGGGACTCGAAGATCACGCGCACCTTGGTCCGGCCCACCCGGGCGCCGCCCAGCCGCGCCACCACGTCGCCGAACGCCCGGTCGCCGAAGCGGCCGCCCAGGAAGGCCGCGCGGTCACGGGGCGCGGTGGGCAGGGCGGTCACGGCCAGGTCCTGTTCGCCGCCGGTGCCGTTGAGCACCGTGGCCAGGATCGGCGGCTGTCCCGCGCCGATCAGGTCGGCCGGCCGGACGAGAAGGCTGAACGCGTCGGTCAGCCAGGCGGTGACGACCGCGGTGAGCAGCGCGCCCAGCCACAGCAGGACCTTGGCGAGCTTGCCCGGCCCCTTGTCGTCGCTCTCCGGCACGGGAACGGTCTCCTCGCAGATCGGCTGACTTTCGGAGCAACAATGTAGTGCATCGACCACACAGGGTGACGATGAGTCCGGGAACGTCGCCGAGCCCGGCCCGGCGACGGCGGACGCCTCCTTGCCAAGGCTATCGAATATCGATATATTTCCATCGTTGATCGATCGGAGGAGAGTCGATGGGAAAGCTGACAGTGCTCGCGCTGCGCGCCGTGCTCGCGGCGTTGGGCGCCGGGTCGGTGTTCGTGCAGGCGGTGATGGTGCCGCTGCTGGCGAAGGATCTGGAGGAGCTCGGCCCCGAGGTCGCGCACCTGCGCGTCCCGTTCCTGACGATCACGCTGCTGGGCATCGTGACGGTCCAGGTCGTCCTGGTCTGCGTGTGGCGGCTGGTGACGATGGTGCGGCGCGGCACCGTGTTCTCCCACGCCGCCTTCAGGTACGTGCACATCGTGATCGGCGCGGTCGTGGCGGCCGCCGTCCTGATGTTCGCGCTCGCGGTCGTCCTGGCGCCGGGCGAGGCCGTCGCGCCGGGCATCGTGCTGCTGATCTGCGGGGCCTCCCTGGCGATCATGGGAGTCGCGCTCGTCGTGCTGGTGCTGCGGATGCTGCTCGCACAGGCCGTCGCGCGCGACGTTGAGGCGGCGCAGCTGCAGGCCGAGCTCGAAGAGGTGATCTGATGCCGATCGCCGTGGACATCGACGTGATGCTGGCCAAGCGGAAGATGTCGGTGGGCGAGCTCGCGGAGCGCGTCGGGATCACGCCCGCCAACCTGGCGGTGCTCAAGAACGGCCGCGCCAAGGCCGTGCGCTTCACGACGCTGGAGGCGCTCTGCGAGGTGCTCGACTGCCAGCCGGGAGACCTGCTGCGCTGGGAGTCCGAGAAGAGCGCGGTCTCCGACGCCTCCGGTGGGGGTTTCCCGTAAAGAACGCGGAGGAGCGCCGCAATGGTGCCGGGAGGCGGGTCGTCACTAGCGTCGGCTGGTGCTCAGAACCACCCTCGCCGGGATCTTCCTGGCCCTCCTCCCCGTCCCCGCGCCCGCACCCGCCATCACCCCCGCGTCGGTGGACGCCTTCGTCGAGAGCTACCGGGAGGCGACCGGACTGCCCGGCGTCGCACTCGCGATCACCAAGGGGACCCGGGTCGTCCACGTCGCGGGGTACGGCGAGACCTCGTCCGGCGAACCGGTGACGGCGGACACGCCCATGGCCGTGGCGTCGGTCAGCAAGTCGTTCACCTCACTGGCCGTCATGCAGCTGGTCGAGCGGGGTGACGTCGAGCTCGACAGGCCGGTGCGTGCGTATCTGCCGGAGTTCGCCATGGCCGATCCCCGGGCCGCCCGGATCACCGTACGGCAGCTGCTCCACCAGACGTCCGGCATGGCCGACTCGACCTTCCACGAGAAGAGCCTGCCCCAGCCCGACACGCTCGAAGGCGCCGTGGCACGGCTCAAGGGGGCACGACTGGCCACGGAACCGGGGACCGCCTTCAGCTACCACAACACCAACTACCAGGTCGCCGCCCGGCTGGTCGAGGTGGTGAGCGGCGAGCCGTTCGCGGCCTACCTGCGCGCGCACGTGTTCACGCCGCTCGGCATGCGGCACAGCAGCACCATCGACACCGACCGCGACCTGCCCGCCGCAGCCCGAGGCCACCTGTACGTCCTCGGCCAGGCGATCGCCCTGCCGGAGCCGGCCGGGTTCGGCAACGGCTCCGGCGGGGTCCTCAGCAGCGCCGGCGACATGGCCAGGTGGCTGATCGCGCAGAACGAGGGCATCCTCTCCCCCGCCGGCGTCAAGGAGATGCGCACCCCCTCCGAACAGAGCGGGACCTACGCCCTCGGCTGGTTCGTCGGCGAGACCGAACGCGGCACCCCCGTCATCGAGCACGGCGGCGACCTGTTCACCTCCACGGCCGGCCAGCTGCTGATGCCGGGCTCCGGGTACGGCGTCGCCGTCATGGCCAACACCGGCATGGCCTTCGCCGACGCCGAGGCTCTCATGGACGGCATCGTCACCATGATCGAGGGCGGCACCCCGGAGATCCCCTCCGCGCCGCACTACCTCGCCACCGACCTCCTGTTCGTCCTGCTCACCCTGGTGACCGCCGGCCTGGCCGTGCGCGGCGTGGCCCGCTCCCGGCGGTGGGCCATCCGTCGTACGGGCCTGCAGCGGTGGCGGCTCCTGCCCTACCTGACGCCGCTCGCGCTGTGCGCGTCCATCGCCCCGATCTTCCGGGTGCTCGCCCGGGGCGGCGACATCATGTGGATTCAGGTGGTCTACCTCTATCCGACGTTCATGCTGTGGCTGGTGACCGCCGCGATCGCGGGCACGGCGGTGGTGACGGCACGCCTGTACGGAGCCGTACGGACGCGCGGAGCCCCTCGCAGTCGCCCTTGACCCGCTCTCTCAGCTGGGGGTTGCCTCCCTTGGACCGGCTGCCGGCGGTGGCTCGCGGCTCCCGTGGGCCGTCATGGCGGCCAGGACCTCTTCGGCCTTCTCGTATACAGCGGCGGCTTCGTCCGAGCGACCCGCCTCCTTCAGGGCGTCGCCAAGGTTGATCAGCCCCGCGGCCTCGCGGCGGCGGTCGCCGAGCTCGTGGAAGATGGCGACGGAGTCTCGCAAGGCGTTGAAGGCCTCCGCGAAGCGCCGCATCTGGCGCAGGACACTGCCGAGGTTGCTCAGTGTCTGGGCTTCGCCGTGGCGATCGCCGATCTCGCGGCAGATGAGCAGATCCTGCCGGTGAGCGGCGAGGGCTTCGTCGCAGCGGTCCAGCTCGCGCAGAACCGTGCCGAGGTTGTTCAGCGCCATGCCTTCGCCGCGGCGGTCGCCGACTTCCCGGAAGATGGCGACCGCGGTCCGGTGGGCGGTGATGGCCTCGTCGAAGCGGCCCACCTGGTGCAGGGCGTTGCCGAGATTGTCCAAGGCGGTGCCGACGCCACGACGGTCGCCGAGCTCCCGGAAGATGGCGACGGCGGACTGATGGACCGTGACGGCCTCGTCGAAGCGGCGCACCTCTTGCAGGGCGGTGCCGAGGTTTCCCGTGACCAGGCCCAGGGTGTAAAGGTCGCCGACTTCCCGGAAGATGGCGGCCGCGGTCCGGTGGGCGGTGATGGCCTCGTCGAAGCGGCCCACCTGGTGCAGGGCGTTGCCGAGATTGGCCGAGGCCGTCCCGACGCCACGACGGTCGCCGAGCTCCCGGAAGATGGTGATGGCGGACTGATGGACCGTGACGGCCTCGTCGAAGCGGCGCATCTCATACAGGGAGTTGCCGAGGTTGTTCAGCGATCCGCCTTCACGGCGCCTGTCGCCCAGCCGGATGCTGGCCGTGACGGAGGCGGTGTTGACGGTCAGGCGATCGTTGAGGGCACGGCGCCATTCCAGATGCTCGTTGAGGCAGAACGCCAGCTCGATGGCGGACTCGTGGCGGTCGGCCGCCCCCGCGGCGAAGGTGACGGCGGCGACCAGGTTGGCGCGTTCGACGTCCAGCCAGGCCATGGCGGCGTCCCGCCCGGTGAAGCGGCCGGGGACGGGATGACGGGGCAGGGCGATGAGGTGGGCGCGGGCGGCGCGGGCAACGGAGAGGTAATGGCTCAGCAGCCGCTCCAGCGCCCTGTCGCGATCGTTCGCGGTGGCTTGGGCGTGGCCGAGTTCGCCGGCATACAGACGGATGAGGTCGTGCATGCTCCACCGGGCGTATGTCGGCGTGCTGAGCAGGTGGGCCCGGACCAGCGCGGCCAGCTGCTTGCGCACCACGCGTTCGGGTGTGCCGGCGAGAGCGGCGGCGGCCTCGAGGGAGATGTCAGGGCCGGGGTTGAGCGGCAGCAGCCGGAACAGCCGGGCCTGGTCCGGCCGGCTGTCCAGAAGGTGCTGGTAGGACAGGTCGAACGTGGCACGCACGGCGATGCGCCGGCCGTGCTGATCCAGGTCATCGCTGTCGAGGGCGTCCAGCCGGCGGGCGTCGCCGAGCTCGGCCGCCATGTCGGCCAGCGGGCGGCCTGGTTCGGTGCGGAGCAGAGCGGCGGTGATCCGCAGGGCGAGGGGCAGCCGGCCGCAGAGCCCGGCGATCTCCGCCAGGTGTTCCGATTCGGCTTCGAGACGCTGGTCGTGCCCTCCTACGCACAGAGCGGCGCGCAGCAGGTCGAGGGCTTCCGCTTCGGGCAGGACGGCCAGGTCGATCAGGTGGGCGGGCAGGGTCAGGGAATGCCGGGAGGTGACCAGCAGCCGGTGGCACGGCTGGGCCGGCAGCAGTGGCTCGATCTGGCCGCTGACGGCGGCGTTGTCGGCCACCACCAGCACCGGCGACTTCCGCCGGGCCCGGTCGGCCAGCACCGACTGGTACAGGGCCAGCCGCTCCGGGCCGGTGGGCGGGAGGTCGTGGTCGCGGATGCCCATGGCGCGCAGCAACTGGCCCGCCGCGGCGGCGGCCGAGACCCGTTCGGCCGGATCGGGGGTGTAGCCGCGCAGGTCGAGGAAGAACACCCCACCCCCGAACCAGCCCCGCTCCACCGCTTGATGGGCGGCCACCAGCGCCAGCGCGGTCTTGCCCACCCCCGCCATTCCCGCCACCGCCGACACCAGCACCCCCGGCTCGCCCGGCCCCTGGGGATCCAGAAAGGCCAGCACCTCGCGAAGGGTGTCGGTGCGGCCGACGAAGCCCGCCGGCGCGGCCGGCAGGCCCGCCAGAGCCTGCGGAGCCGGGCCGCTCATCCGCATGGTGACGTCGCGCGCCAAGGTCACCGGCCCGTAGAACGTCCCGTCGTGAATCTCGTTGCGGGTGGCGTCGCCACCGGTCTCATCGCCGTCCGCGCGCTCACTCATCGGGCTACTCCGCGCCGTCCCGACCGTCAGCGGGCGCGGCGGGCCCGGTGAAGTCCCGGCCCATCGTCACGGGCGCGTGGAAGGTGCCGCCGCTTATCGTGTTGTGCGTGTCACCCGTCCGCCCGATCGCGGCCTGCCCGCCTGCCTCACCGGCCTGCGGTGGTGCGGCCGATCGGTCTCCGCTCGTGGCGAGGTCGTCGCCGGCCGACGCCGGAGGAGAGGGCCGGTTCCGCGTTTCGCCGCGTCGAGCCGGCATCACTCCGTGAACGGACACACCCAACCCGGCCAGGGCGACGAACACGCCGACCACGCTTGCCAGCTGGTCGGCCTCCTCCAGATCCAGCACGATGAAGGTCACCCCCAGGGCGCCTGCCACCAACCCGCCGGCCACCGGCAGGATCCACGCCCACGGACTCTTCCGCCTCACCATGCCTCCATCGTCTTGGACCGGTCGCCGCACGCGAGCCCTACGCCCCCGTACGGGTGAGTACGCCCAGCGGGTCGGCCAGCAGCTCGGCGAAGCCCAGCTCGGCGGCGCCGACCAGGGTGGCGTCGTCGCCCAGCGCCGAGGTGCGCAGCCGGACCCGCTCACGGGCGACGGGCAGCACGTTGGCGGCTATCCGGGCGCGCACCTGGGCCGCCGCGCCCGGGTACATGTCCCGCAGCATGCCACCGAAGATCACCATGCCGGGGTTGAACAGGTTGCACAGGTTCGCCACTCCGATGCCGAGCCAGTCGCCGATGCGGCGCAGCGCCTCCTGGGCGGCGGGATCGCCGCGGTCGGCGTCGTCCACCACGGCCCGCACGGCGTCGCGGCCGAACAGGTCGGCGGGCCGGCCGGCGGCGTCGAGCAGGGCCCGCTCGCCGGCCTCCGCCTCCAGGCAGCCATGCGAGCCGCAGCCGCAGGGGCGTCCGTCGTACGGGTTCACCACCATGTGCCCGAGCTCGCAGCCGTAGCCGCTCTCACCGTCGAGCAGGTCGCCGCCGACGATGATGCCGCCGCCCACCCCGACGTCGCCGTGCAGGTAGATCAGGTTCTGGAAACCCGCGCCCGCGCCACGCTGCTGCTCGGCCAGGGCGCCCAGGTGGGCCTCGTTGCCCACCGACACCGGCAGGCCGAGCCCCAGCCGGCGGTCGAGCTCGGCGCCGAACGCCTGGTCCACCCAGCCCATGTCGGGCCCGAACCGCACCAGGCCGTCGCCGGGCCGGATCATGCCGCAGTAGGACGCGCCGACGCCGACGCACACGGAATCGGGCGGCGCCGACTCATGTAACTGGCGGCCGAACCGGGCGAGCACCTCCACCACGCGGTCGAGGTCGGCCCCGGCGCGCAGGCGGACCGCTTCCCTGCGGTCCAGCATGGTCCCGCCCAACGTGACCCGGGCGGCGACCAACCGGTCCACCGCGACGTCGAAGGCCAGCACGTACACCCGGCCGGGCTCGGGCCGGACCACCAGCGACGGCCGTCCCGCCCGGCCGGTGTCCGCGGGCAGCTCCTCGCGGACCAGCCCCGCCGCGGTGAGCTCCGCGGTCAGGGCCAGGATGGTGCTGCGGTTCAGCTTCATCCGCTCGGCCAGCTCCGTGCGGGACACCGAACCGCCCAGATGTACGTGCCGGAGCAGCGCGCCGACGTTACGCCGGCGGATCTCCTCCTGGACCAACCCGACCTCCGGAAATATCTGGGTGGCGCGCGTCTCAACCGGACGATACTCCGGCAGGCCTGCCGAGCGGACGGATGCGTTCGGATCTCGTCAGGCGGAGCCGGGCAGGACGGCGGCGAGGTCCGGGAGGCGGGCCCGGTAGCCGTCCAGCAGCCTGCGCGCCGTGGTGACCGAGTCGACCAGCGGGTGCAGCGCGAACGCCTCGACGGCCAGCCGGGACGAGCCCGAGAGGGCGGCCTCGATGGCCGTCTGTTCCACGGCCTTCACCTGCTGCATCAGGCCCAGGAAGCGGCCGGGGAGCGGGCGGGTGGCCAGCGGCCGGGCGCCGGCGCCGTCGACCGCGCACGGGATCTCCACCACGGCCTCCGCCGGCAGCCCGGCCACCGCGGTGCCGTTGCGCACGTTGAGGATCATGGTGGTGGACCCGCCGCGGGCGATGGCGGCCATCAGGGCGAGCGCGATGCCTTCGTAGCCGCCCGCCGCCAGGTCCGCGGCGTCGCGCTCACCGGCGTCGGCGACGTCGCGGGTCTCCGCCATGTACGTCGCGTCGCGCTCTTCGCGTGCCGCCCGCCACGAGGCGAGGGCGTCGTCCGGGCGGGCCCGTACGGCCTCGTAGAACCGCTCCTGCTGCCCCAGCAGGGACTCGCCGCGGGTCCGGCCGGAGATCGCGGCGATCGACTCCCGGGTGAAGTAGTAGTAGTACAGGTATTCGTTGGGGATCGCGCCCAGCGTGCGCACCCAGTCGGCGCCGAAGACGCGGGCCTCCTCGACCTCGCGGAGCGCCACGTCGTCGGCGAGCAGGCCGGGGAGCACGTCGTGGCCCTGGTGGGTGAGGCCGCGCAGCCAGCCCAGGTGGTTGAGCCCCACGTAGTCGGGCGACACGCGGCCCGGGTCGAGGCCGAGCGCGGTGGCGGCCCGCCGGATCAGGCCGACCGGCGAGTCGCAGATGCCGATCACGCGGTCGCCGAGCACCCGCCGCATCGCCTCGGTGATCATGCCGGCCGGGTTGGTGAAGTTGATGACCCAGGCCTGCGGGGCGACGGCGGCCACCCGCTCGGCCACGTGCGTCGCGACCGGGACGGTGCGCAGGCCGTAGGCGATGCCGCCGGGGCCGGTCGTCTCCTGGCCGAGCAGGCCGAGCTCCAGCGCGACCCGCTCGTCGGCGGTGCGGCCCGCCAGGCCGCCGACACGGATGGCGGAGAAGACGAAGGCGGCGTCGCGCAGCGCGGTGTCGAGGTCGGTGGTGATCGAGACCCGGGGCGGGTCGTCATGCCCTGCGGCGAGGCGGCGCAGGACGTGCCGGATGGCCTCCAGCCGGTCGATGGACACGTCGTGGAGGATCACCTCCTCCACCCGCGGCTTGCCCGTGTCGCGCAGGAGCGCACCGTAGACGAGCGGGACCCGGAAGCCCCCGCCGCCGAGGACGGCCAGTCTCATCCGGCCCCCTTCACGTGAGAAGCACTTCGGCGCCCGCGGCGGCGCAGCTGCGCAGGGTGGTCTCGTCGGCGCCCTCGTTGGTGACGATCACGTCGATGTCCTCGGGCCCGCACACGCGCAGGGCCCCGGTGCCGGGGAACTTGTGCCGGTCCACGAGCAGCACGACCTGCCCGGCCGCCGCGATCATGGCGCGTTTCAGCGGCACCTCGGCGAGCGTGGTGTCGACGAGCTGCCCGTCGGGCCGCACGCCGCTCGCTCCCAGGAACACCCGATCGGCGACCACCTGGCTCAGCGCGGCCTCGGTCAGCACGCCGACCAGCGAGTGGTAGGGCCTGCGGACCATGCCGCCGAGCAGCAGCAGCTCGACCACCGGGTCGGCGCGGAGCGCGTCGAGGACGGCGAGGCTGGAGGTGACGACCGTGACGCGGCGGCCGCGGAGCCGGCGGGCCAGCCGCATCGTCGTCGTCCCGATGTCGAGCAGGACCACGTCTCCGTCGCCGACCAGCCGCGCGGCGCGGGCGGCCACCGCCTCCTTGTCCTGCTCGTCGACCGCCGCCACCTCGGCGAAGGGCCGGTCGGTGTCGGTGTCGGCGTCGGCCAGGGCGCCGCCACGGACGCGCCGCAGGGTGCCGTCGCGGTCGAGCACCTCAAGGTCCCTGCGGATGGTCGACGGGCTCACGCCGAGCTGGCTGGCGAGATCTCGAACGCTGGTGGCGCCGGACAGGCGCACCCGGCGCATGATCTCGGCATGCCTGAGGCGCTGAAGCACGGCGCGAGTGTATCAGGCAAATTCGCGCACATGCGAGCATCTTGCTTCACAAACTCTCACGGGAGACTTGAACTGTGCGAGTAAACGTGCAAGATTGCGCACATCTCGCTGTGTCGAGGAGGATCCAATCCCGTGGCTGCCCAGGCGTACGACCCTCTCGCCCACGAGCGGACCCCAGAGGGGCCGCAGTTCGACGTGTTCCTGGCGGGCACCGTCTTCCTCGACATCGTCTTCACCGGTCTGCCCGCGATGCCCGCCGCCGGGACGGAGATCTGGGCCGACGGGATGGGCTCGTGCCCTGGCGGCATCGCCAATCTGGCCATCGCGACGAGCCGGCTGGGCCTGCGCACGTCGCTGGCCGCCGCGTTCGGCGACGACGACTACGGCGACTTCTGCTGGCGCACCCTGGAGGAGCAGGAAGCGGTCGACCTGTCGCGGTCACGGCGCTTCGAGCACTGGCATTCGCCGGTGACGGTGTCCATGGCGGTCGACCGCGACCGCAGCATGGTGACGCACGGCCATCCCGCGCCGCTGCCGGCCGCCGAGATGATCGGCACCCCGCCCCGCTCCAGGGCCGCGATCGTGACGCTCTCGCCCGAGGAGCCGCTCGGCTCGCCCGGCTCCCCGTGCAACTGGGCCGAGCCGGCGCACCGTGACGGCGCGCTCATCTTCGCGGACGTCGGCTGGGACCCGTCGGGCGCCTGGCCGCGCTCCCTGCTCGACCAGCTGTCCGTCTGCCACGCGTTCCTGCCCAACGCGAGCGAGGCGATGGCCTACACCCGCACCGACACCCCTCGCGACGCGCTGTACGCGATCGCCGACCGGGTGCCGCTGGCCGTGGTGACCGACGGGGCGAACGGCGCCATGGCCATCGACTCCACGACCGGCGAGGAGGCGTTCATCCCCGCGCCGCGGGTGACGGCGCTCGACCCGACCGGCGCGGGCGACGTCTTCGGCGCGGGCATCGTGCTCGGCACCCTGTGCCGCTGGCCGCTGACCGACCGGCTGGCGTTCGCCGGGCTCTGCGCCGCGCTGGCGGTGCAGCAGTTCGGCGGCTCGCTGGCCGCGCCCGGCTGGGGGGACATCGCCGACTGGTGGCACGAGGCACGCAGCGCGGCCGACCGCGGCGGCGCCTACGGGAGCTCGCTGGCCCGCCGTTACGCCTTCCTCGACCGGCTGGTGCCCACCGTCCCGGTGGGCGCCGTACGCCGCGCGGTCGCCACCATCGCCCGGTACGCCGACGTCGGGGGGACGCCGCAGAAGGCGGCCGAGACCCCTGATGAGCCCGATGAGCCCGAGAACGGGGGCCCGAACACGCCTCGCGTGCCTGCGCAGAAGGAGTAGCACCATGCTCGCCTCGATGCTCGCCTCGATGCTCACCTCGATGCTCACCTCGACCCGGACACTCGCCGTACTGACCGCCGCGACCCTGACTCTCGGCGCGGCCGCGTGCGCGCCCGGCTCCTCCGCCCCGCCCGCGGCCCCCTCCGCGCAGCCGAGCGCCGTGCGCACCGACGCCGCGGCCCTGGGCGAGGTGACCCTGACGGTGTGGGACCAGGAGGTACGCGGCGGGCAGGCCGCCCAGATGAAGCGGCTCAACACCGCGTTCGAGGCGAAATACCCCAACATCACGCTCAACCGGGTGTCCCGCTCCTTCGACGACCTCAACACCACCCTGCGCCTGGCGCTCAGCGGCAACGAGCCGCCGGACGTGGTCCAGGCCAACAACGGCCGCTCGGCGATGGGCGCGTTCGTCAAGGCCGGCCAGCTCCGCCCGCTGGACGCCTACGCGCGGGCGTACGGCTGGCAGGACCGCTACCCGGAGTCGGTGCTGCGCTACTCCCGCTACAGCGCCGACGGCAAGATCTTCGGCGAGGGCGGCCTGTACGGCCTGCCGCAGGTCGGCGAGGTCGTCGGCATCTTCTACAACGCCGCCAAGCTGAACAAGCTCGGGCTGCGGCCACCGGCGACCTGGGCGGACTTCCAGGCCGGGCTGGCCAAGGCCAAGGCGGCCGGTGAGGTGCCGATGCAGCTGGGCAACCTGGACAAGTGGCCGGCCGTGCACGTGTTCGGCACCGTGCAGAGCCGGGTGGTCCCGGCCGACCAGATCCGCACGCTGGCCTTCGGCCGCAAGGGCGCCTCCTGGAACACCCCGGAGAACACCGAGGCGGCCAGGCGGCTCGTCGACTGGGCCGACCAGGGCTACTTCAACAAGGGCTTCAACGGCCAGGGGTACGACCCGGCGTGGCAGGCGTTCCGCGACGGCGAGGGCGTCTACCTGATCGCCGGCACCTGGCTGCTCGCCGACCTGCACAAGACGCTGGGCGAGGACCTGGGCTTCATCCTGCCGCCCGGCGCCGCCGCCGGCGCTCCGCCGATCGCGACCGGAGGCACCGGCCTGCCGTTCGCCATCACCGCCAAGAGCCCCCACCCCGACGCCGCGGCGGCGTACATCGACTTCATCACGAGCGCGGACGCGATGAAGGTGCTCACCGACACCGGCAACCTGCCGGTCGCCGACACGGCGAAGCAGAGCGTGCCGGCGGGACCGCAGCGCGACGTCTTCGCCGCGTTCGGCACGGTGACCGCCGGGAACGGGCTGGTGCCGTACCTGGACTACGCCACCCCGACGTTCGCCGACACGCTGGGCGCGGCGCTGCAGGACCTGCTGGCGAAGAAGACCACGCCGGAGGACTTCCTGGCGACGTTGGAGAAGGACTACAAGACCTTCGCCGAGAGCAACGGATGACGGTGTCGCGACCGCCCGGGGAGCCGCGCCGCGTCGCCTACCTCTACCTGCTGCCGGCGTTCGCCGTCTACGCGGCGTTCCTGCTCTACCCGATCGGGCGGGCGGTGCAGCTGTCGCTCTACGACTGGGACGGATTGTCGCTCGGGCGGTGGGTGGGGCTGGACAACTACGTGGCGATCGTCGCCGACCAGGGGCTGCGGGACGCGTTCGGCCACGCCCTGGTCCTCATCGTCTTCTACGCGGTCGCGCCGCTGGTCATCGGGCTGGTGCTGGCCGCGATCCTCAACCACGCCAAGGTGCGCGGGCTCGGGTTCTTCCGGACCGTGGTGTTCCTGCCCCAGGTGATCGCCATGGTCGTGGTGGCGATCGCCTGGCGGCGCGTCTACGCGCCCGACGGGACGCTCAACGCGCTGCTCGGCGCGCTCGGCCTCGACTCGCTGACCCGCGGCTGGCTGGGCGAGCACGCGTTCGCGCTGCCCGCGGTCGGAGTGGTCGGCACCTGGTTCGAGACGGGGCTGGTGACGGTGCTGCTGCTGGCCGGGATGAGCCGTGTCCCGATGGAGCTGTACGAGGCCGCACGGCTCGACGGGGCCGGGGCCGTCCGGGAGTTCTTCGCGGTCACGCTGCCGTCGGTGCGGGGCGAGATCGCGGTCGCGCTGACGCTGACCGTGATCGCCGCGCTGCGCACGTTCGACCTGGTGTACGTCACCACGCGGGGCGGTCCCGGCACCTCGACCTCGGTGCCGTCGTACGAGGTCTACCACCGGGCGTTCGGGCTGAGCCAGATCGGCTCGGCGGCGGCCATCGGCGTCACGCTCACCGTCGTCATCTTCGCGATCTCGTTCGGCGTCAACCGGTTCGCAGACAGGGGGACGACGTGATCTCGCGTGGCGAGCGGGTGGCCAACTACGTCATCCTGTCGGTGTTCGCCGCGTTCGCGCTCGTGCCCATCGTGACGATCCTGGCGGCCGCGCTCGGCCCCTCCGACAGTGGGACGACGTCCGGGCTGGGCAATCTCGCGGCGGCGTGGGAGATCGGCCGGTTCGGCACCTATCTGCGCAGCAGCCTGATGGTGTCGGTGTTCGTCGTGGTCGTCAGCGTCGTGCTGTCGGTCATGAGCGGGTACGCGTTCGGCACCATGCGCTTTCGCGGGCAGTCGGTCCTGTTCTATCTGTTCATGCTCGGGATCATGATGCCGAGCGAGGCCATCGCGGTGCCGCTGTACTTCGACCTGCGTTCGCTGGGCCTGATCGACACGTTCTGGGCGGTGTCGCTGCCGCAGGTGGCGCTGTCGGTGGCGTTCGGCACCTTCTGGATGCGGGCGTACTTCCGCGCGTCCAACCGGGCGATCGCCGAGGCGGCCCGCATCGACGGGGCGTCGAGCTGGCGTGTTCTGTGGCAGGTGCTGCTGCCGCCGGCCCGGCCCGCCGTCGTCACGCTGACGCTCCTGGTGTTCATGTGGACGTGGAACGAGTTCCTCATCCCGCTGATCATGGTGACCAGCGAGTCGCTGCGGACCGCGCCGCTGGGGCTGGCCTTCTTCCAGGGCCAGCACACCGGCGGCTTCACCCTGCTCGCGGCCGGCTCGGTCATCGTCGCCACCCCGGTGGTGGTCTTCTACCTGTTCCTCCAGCGCCATTTCGTCCGCGGGCTGCTCCAGGGAGCGGTCCGCGACTGACCTCCCGGAGGTTCCATGCGCACCAGTCTGGCGGTGGTGACCGCCGCCCTGCTCGCCGCCCCGCTCGCCGTCCTTCCCGCCGCCCCGGCTCGGGCCGGCGGGCCTGGTGGCGCGCCTGTCGATCTCGACGCGCTGTTCGTCGGCGCCCATCCCGACGACGAGGCGTTCAGTCTGTCCACGCTCGGCCAGTGGCGCGAGGACCACGACGTCCGCACCGGCGTCGTCACCGTGACCAGGGGCGAGGGCGGCGGGAACGCCGTCGGTCCCGAGGAGGGCCCCGCGCTGGGCCTGCTGCGCGAGGCCGAGGAGCGGGCGGCGGTCGCCGAGGCGGGCGTGCGCGAGGTGTTCAACCTGGACGACGTGGACTTCTACTACACGGTGAGCGCGCCGCTGACCGACCAGGTCTGGGGCGGCGACACCCTGGAGAAGGTCGTCCGGATCGTCCGGCAGACCCGGCCGGAGGTGCTGCTGACGATGGGCCCGGCCCCCACGCCCGGCAACCACGGCAACCACCAGCAGGCCGCCCGGCTGGCCGTCGAGGCCTTCTACGCGGCGGCCGATCCCCAGGCGTTCCCCGAGCAGATCACCCGCGAGGGCCTGCGCCCCTTCGCGCCCGCCCGCCTGCTCACCGGCGGCGCGCGCGGGGCCTCGCGGACCGGCCAGGACTGCGCCGCGACGTTCCGCCCCGCGAACCCGGCCGAGAACGTGTACGGCGTGTGGAGCGGGCGCGCCTCCGCCCGGGGCGCGACGTGGGCCGCCGTCGAGCGCGACGCCCAGCGCACGTACGCCTCCCAGGGCTGGGCCGGCTTCCCCGACGTGCCCACCGACCCGGCCCAGCTCGGCTGCGACTTCTTCACGCAGGTGGACGCGCGGGTGCCGTTCCCCCAGCCGGGCACCCCGGCCGCGGCCGCGCCCACGGCGGTCCTCGACGGCGCGCTGACCCGGCCCGCCGGCACGGTGCCGCTCGGCACCCTGTTCGGCCTGCGCCCCAGCACGTTCGACGTCCGCCCGGGGACGGCGTTCACCGTCAAGGCCACCGTGACCGCGCCGCCGCGCGAGCCGTTGGGCCGCTCGTCCGTGGCGCTGCGCGTACCCGAAGGCTGGCGGGTCAGCGGGTCGGGGGACCTGGGCCGGCTCGCGCCCGGGCGGACCGGCTCGGCAAAGTTCACCGTGACGGCGCCGTTCACCGTGACGGCGCCGTTCACCGCGACGCCACCGGAAGACGGCGGCGGCCGGGCCCGCGTCGCGGCCACGCTCATCACCGAGCGCGGACGCGGCTACACCGACCGGCAGGTCGAGCTCAGCCCGGCCGTGCGCGGAGCGCAGCAGCCGCTCCCCCAGGTCGCCCAGTACGAGAAGTGGGCCGCCGAGGTCGGCGTGCCGCAGCTGCGCGGCCTGGTCACGCCGGTCCTCACCCTGCCGTCCGGCGGCTCCCGGCAGGTCGGCGTCGTGGTCGGCAACGTCGGCGACGCAGCCCGCTCCGGCACCGTACGCCTGAACCTGCCCGAAGGCTTCACCGCCGACCGCACGGAAGCCCCCTACAACGACCTCGCAGCCGGGGAGTCGACGACGGTGCCGTTCACCGTCACCAACACCGACACCTCGCTGAAGACCTCGAACGAGGGCGGCGACTACTCGTACACCATCACCACGGACGACTCCAGCGTGAGCAGGGCCGCGCTGGAGCTGGTCCCGGCGACCGCCGTCCCGCGCGCCGCCTCCGCACCTGCCGTCGACGGGCAGGACGGGGACCACTCCGGCCCCGCCCTGGACGTCTCCCGGCTGTGGGAGGGCAGCGCGTGCTCGTCGGCGGCCGACTGCTCGGGCACGGCCAAGGTCACCTGGCACGACGACACGCTGTACCTGCTGGTCGAGGTCAAGGACGAGGTGCTCGGCACCCGCCTGCCCGCCGCCGACTGCAAGCGGCACTGGCGCACCGACGCGGTGGAGGTCACCGTCGACCCGCGCGGCACCTCCGAGAACACCTCCACCACGTTCAAGGCGGCGGTACTGCCGGTGACGGCCGAGGGCCCGCCGTGCTTCCTGCGCGACGCCGACAACCGCCAGGGGCCGGGCGAGGAGACCGCGCCGGGGATGCGGGTGGCCTCGAAGGTCCACGCGGGCGGGTACGCCGTGGAGATGGCCATCCCGATGGAGCTCCTGCCCTCGGTCGTCGACCCCGCGCACCTGGGGCTCGACATCCTGGTGTACGACTCCGACACGCAGGACAAAACCGGCCAGACTCGGATCGGCTGGTCGACGTGGGGCGGCGTGCAGGGAGACCCGTACCGGTGGGGCGTCGCGACCCTGCCCGGCTACCGGCCTCCCCCGGACCGGCCGACCACCCCGGCGGACCCGGTCATCCCGGACACGGCACTGTCCAGCCTGGACTCCCCGCAGTCTCTGGAACAGGCGATCCGCGTACACGTCCCGCTCGCGGGCGGACCCGCGGCGGCGGCGCCGCGCAGCGGCCGGGTGGTGTCCGCGACGCGCGGTCAGGACTCCGTGAAGGTGACGCTGCGCGCGGGCGCCGCCGGCAGGGCGCACCTGTTCGTACGCGACGACCAGGGTACGGCGGGCAGCCGCGTGGTCACTGTGCCCCGCGAGGGCACCACGACCGTGACCGTACCGGTGAACCGGGCGCTGGACGAGGGCCCCAGGGTGGTCGCGGGCTGGGACTCAGGCACCGGGACGGCCGTTTCCCAGGTGGCGGTGCGCTGAGCGGCACGCGGCCCTGAGAGCTTTGGCGGAGATAATGCGCATTCTGGCAGATCTCATACTGCCATTCACCTGAAATGCTAGGAATACTCGATTGCAAGGATCGAATCAAGCCGGAAGGGGTTGTTTTCATTGGCCTCCGTATTTCCGCCTCGGAAGCTCAAGAGCGCCGCATTAGGCATTGCCGCCCTGGTGGTGACGCTCGGTGCATTCTCTGCGCCGAGCTCAGCAGTCACGACCTCCAGCACGGGATCTCTCTCCGACATCCCGTATACGTACTGCTGCAGTTTCTTGGGAACCAGCGCAGCGGATGCCAAGAATTACTGCGAGAATTACGGTCGCCATGGACAGCAGCGCGCGTGGTGGACCTCCTGGAGTTGCGGCGGGGAAAATCCTGCTCAGCTATGGGTGAAGCGCACCGGCAATCCTTGATCGCTGACTCTCGAACGTCATGAGCCCGCGGTTGACTACGGCGTCGGCGTTCGACCAGTTCGGAGGCCGGCGGCCGAGGGCGCGGCCTCAGAGGAGTTCGCCGACCCGGCGCAGGCGGCGCTCGCGGAGGGCGAGCAGTGGGGGGAGGCCGAGTTGTACGGCTATGTACACGGCAACGGCGAGCGCCTCCCAGAAGCCCGCCGAGCCGATCGGGCCGGCGCCGAACTGGGTCAGCGCCCAGCCTCCCAGCGAGACGGCCAGCGGCAGCACGCCCGTGACGAGTATCCAGGCCATGGCGGCGATCCCGGCGACGTACGGCACCACGAACCACCGGGCGACCTGGAGATCACGCGCGCTCATCTCGGACAGCTCGGTGGCCTCGTCCGGGGTGAGCCGGAACAGCTTGGCCTTGGCGGTCAGCCAGGTCGTCCGGTAGAGGTTGTGGCAGCGCAGCGCGTTCGCGAGCAGCGCGTACGAGTCGCTGCGCAGCGGCAGCGCGGCCCACTGCCAGACGATGCCGAGGAGCTGGAAGAGCACCACGGCGGCCAGGACGTCGTCGACGGCGGCGGGGAGATCGAGCAGGCGCAGGCCCAGGGCCGTGGCCACGACGACGGTGTCGATGGCCATGCCCGCCAGGTAGACCCCGTAGCGGCGATCGCGCGGCACCGTGACGATCTGGGTGAGGTCCGTCTCGTACACGACGTACACGCCCCGATAGCTGACCCGGAAGATCGCCGGCACGCCGATCGCGCGTCCGGCGAGCCAGTGCCACGACTCGTGCAGAGCACCGAACCCGATGCCGAACAGCAGCCAGGTGAACGCGGACAGGCCGGGGCTGGGCAGCAGCCAGGCGTCGTCCCAGGAGGGACGCAGTTCGGGGCGCAGCAGCATGAGAGCCACCACGACCACGGCGGCGGCCCCATAACACGACCAGGCGGCGGGCCCGAACAACCGGGCGGCGGTTCGCGGGCTGACCCCTTCGATCCATCGGATCCGCCCGCGCCCGCCGGTCACCTCGGCCGGCGGGTCGAGCAGCCCCGCGGCGGTGAGGCCGTCGATGAAGTCGGTGCCGTCCACCGGTTCGCCCGCGATCTCGCCGGCCCGGGCGGTGGCCTCGGCCAGCGAGCCGGTCTCCTGGAGCGTGGTGACGAAGACCGCGCCCGGTTCCGGCACCGCGACGAAGACGCCCGACTCGGCACGACCGAGGATCCACGCCTCGCCGTCGAAGGACACCGTCAGCCGTGCGGCCCGCTCGCGCAGCTCCTCGTCCAAGAATGCGGTCATCGGAAATCTCCCAGGAACCCCCGCCTTCAGGCGGGGAGGAATCGGACCCCTGCGGAGCAGGGCAGGGACAGGCGGGAAAGGGCCGCACCCCGATCGGCAGGAGTGCGGCCCTTCGGCCGATTCTCAGGAATCGGGGTGGATGAGCCCCGTGAGCCGGGTGTTCTCGACTCGCTTGATCTCGATCTTCATGTGGATCACCTCCCTCCGCATATCGGACAGTCGGGGTCACGTGGCCACTCGTCCTGACTCGTCGCACAGCCGTGCGCGAAGTCGATGGTGAGTGGCCGACCGGCGTACGCCGGTGGCTCGAAGCCGGTCAGGTAGCGCAGCACCTCGAAGGCGCCGAAGGCCCCCAGCAGGCCGGCGACCGGCCCGATGCCGCGGTTGACCGTCGGTCTGCTGACGAACAGGCGGTTGGCGGCGATGGCGCTCGCGAGGGCCGGGTCGTCCGGGTCGGGGAAGTCGTCCGGGTTCGAGGGGTCGGCCGGTACGCAGGCGCGGCACGCGCTGACGCCCGGGTTCACCGACCAGACCGTCCCGGTGGTGACCGATATGCCGCCACGGACGAACGGCACGCCATGGCGCACGCAGGCCTCGTTCACCCAGAGGTCGATCCGGTTCGGCCGATCGATGCCCGAGGCCACCACGTCGGGCCCGATGCGGCGGATCAGGGCGGCGAGCTGCTCCGGTCCCGCGACGTCGGCGTCGATCGCCTCGACCTCGATGGCCGGATCGAAGGCCCTGACCCACGCCGCGGCGCGTTCGACCTTGCGCGCGCCGATGTCGTCCTGGCGGTAGAGGTACTGCCGGGCGAAGTTGCGCGGTTCCACGGTGTCCCGGTCGAGCAGTGTCATCGCGCCGACGCCGAGCCCGGCGAGGTGCGGGATGGTGTTGGAGTTGAGGCCGCCCGTGCCGAGCACCAGCACGTGTGCTGCGCGGAGGCGGCGCTGCAGGTCCTCGCGGCTCCGGTCGAGGCCGCTGAACGACTCGAAGAAGGCCAGGTTGCTGAAATACCGTTCGGCGTCGGCGGGCTCCAGCAGGCCGAGCCGGTCGCCGTCCTCCAGCAGCCGCTCGGCGTCGAACGCCGCGACGGCGCCCCGTACGTCGGCCTCGTCCAGCGACAGCTCGTCCGCGAGCTCGGCGACGGTCCTGCCGCCCTCGCCGAGCAGGCCGATGAGCTTCTCCACCGTCCCGTCGGGGTCGGTCAGGATCAGCTGGTCGCGTGGGTCGTACACCAGCCGCAGCTCATCCCCGACCCGCTCCCAGGCGATGCCTTTGAGTCGTGGCCTCATCCGCGCATCAGCCAATCTCTTGAGATGGGATTTGGGGCACTGTGGCAGGCGTGCGCATGGATCCCGCATGGATGCCGCACGGAAATTGATCTTCAAGGGGTGGGTGGACTACCGTCTGGTCGGTGTCCTCGCCTGATGTCCGGTTCCTCCTTCTGGGCCCTCTGGAGATCGTCGTGAACGGCCGGACCGCGCATCTGACCGGCAGGCAGCGGGCGCTGCTCGCGGCCCTGCTCCTGGACGCCGGTCGTGTGGTGTCCGTGGGGCGGCTGGCCGACCACCTCTGGGGCGACGACCTGCCGCCTTCGGCCCCGGCCCGGCTGCGCGCGCTGATCGCGGAGCTCCGGCGGGCGCTCGGCCCTCATGGGCCGGACGTCATCCTCACCCGAAGCCCGGGATACCTGCTCCGCGCGGGAGCGGCCGCGGTGGACGCCGAGGAGCTCGCCTCTCTGGTGGAGAGCGCCCGCCGGGCGATGGAGGACGGCCGCCATCCGGACGCGACGGACCTGTACGACCAGGCTCTCGCGCTGTGGCGCGGCGACCCCTTCGCCGATCTGACCGGCCCTGCCGCGCAGGTGGAGCGATACCGGCTCGAGGAGCTCAGATGCGAGGCGGCCGAGGGGCGCGCGGCGGCGCTGCTGGGGATGGGGCGGGGCCGGGCGGCCATCCCGGGACTCACGCGGCTCCTCACCGAGCAGCCGCTGCGGGAGCGGCCACACGCCCTGCTCATGCGGGCGCTCCACGACGACGGCCGTCTTCCCGACGCGCTGGAGGTGTACCAGGATTTCCGGGCTCGGCTCGTACGCGATCTCGGGGTGGATCCAAGCCCCGAGCTGCAGCGGCTGCACCAGCGGATGCTGGCGGGGGGACCGGCGGCGGAGAGCGCCGGGCCGGCGCCGGTCCCCCGCCAGCTGCCGCCCGCGAGCAGCCGCTTCGTCGGCCGTGCGGCGGCGCTGCGGCGACTGGACGCCGGCCGGGTGACGCTCGTGGTCGGCCCCGCCGGTGTGGGGAAGACCGCGCTGGCGATTCACTGGGCGCATTCCGTGAGCGGACGCTTTCCTGACGGGCAGGTGTTCCTCGACATGCGGGGCTTCGACCAGCGGGAGCCGATGTCGTTGTCCGAGGCGCTGCAACTGCTGCTGCAAGGGTTCGGTGTGGCGGCGAAGGACATACCGGTCGAGCTGGACGCTCAGATCGCCCTCTATCGCTCGCTTCTGGCGGGGCGGCGCGTGCTGGTGGTTCTGGACGACGTCGCCGAGCCGGCGCAGGTGCGCGCGTTGCTGCCCGGTGACCCCGGCTGCCATGCCGTCGTGACGAGCCGCTACCGGCTGGGGAGCCTGACGGCTCTGGACGGGGTCGAGCGCCTCACGCTGGACGTGCTGGACCGTGAGGAGACGCGCCGGCTGCTCTCCCAGGGCATCGGCGAGGACCGGCTGCGCCGGGAGCCGGACGCCGCGGAGGAACTCATGACGCTCTGCGGCCGGCTGCCGCTGGCGCTGTCGATCGCGGTGTCCTGGATCGGCGACCACGAGCACCGGATGATCGCCCATTACGTCCGCCAGCTCGCCGACCGTGGGCGGCTGGTGAGGTTACGCGTGGAGGGCCACGAGAGCGTCGCCGTACAGGCTGCTCTCGATCTGTCGCACCGGGCGCTGCCGCCGGCGGCGCGGCGGATGTTCCGCCTGCTCGGCGTGGCGGGGGGCGGCCACATCTCCGCGGCCGCGGCGGCCGCCCTGACGGGAACGAGCCGCGAGCGGGCGGAGGACCTGCTCGGCGCCGCGGCGCGGATCCACCTGATCAGGGAGACCGGCCCGCAGCGTTTCGCCGCTCATGACCTGGTGGTGGAGTACGCCGCGCAACGCAGCCTCGAGGAGGACTCCGCGACCGAGCGGGAGGCCGCCGTCCGGCGGCTGCTCGACTACTACCTGTGTACGGTCGTCGGCGCGGTCGAAGTGGCCGGCTTCGAGGTCCCGGAGCTCGCCTACGATCATGCGCGGCCGGAGGTGACCCCGACGACCTTCGGCACCGCGCCGGACGCCCTCGACTGGCTCGACACCGAGTGGGACAACCTCGTGGCCGCCGTGTCGCACGCCGCCGCGCACGGGCCGCGGCCGTACGCGTGGCTGCTGGTCGAGGCCATGAAAGACGTCCTGCATCACCGGCGTACGCGCGGCGACTGGCTCCGTCTCGCGGAGATTGCGCTGGCCGCCGCCGAGAAGGAGCGGGACCTCCGGGGGCAGGCCGCGATGTGCCACTCGATCGGGCTGGCCCGATGGCGCATGACCGATCTCACGAGCGCCATGGATCATTACGAACGCGCGCTGGAGCTGTCCCAGCGGGCGGCGTGGCCGCAGGGTGAGGCCATGGCGCTGCAAGGCTGCGGCGTGGTGTGCAAACAGCTGGGAGAGCCGCACAAGGCCATCCCGCGCTACCAGCGGGCCGTGGAGATCCATCACGCGCTGGGGTCCAAACGTGGCGAAGCACGAGGACTGAACAACCTCGCCTCGGCCCACCTCATGCTCGCCCGGCTGAACCGCGCCGAGGAGTGCCTGCGGGCCTGCCTCCCCCTGACCGACGAGTCCGGCGACCGGCATCTCCGGACGCTGACCCTGGTCAATCTCGCCCTCGTCCGCTGGAAACAGGCCCGTCTCCCCGAGGCGCTGGAAGCCCTTGACGAGGCGCTGGCCGTGGCTCAGGCCGCCGGTCTGCGATACGCCGAGGCGGTGACGTACGAGACGTTCGGCTGGACCCATCGTGACGCGGGCCGTTACGAGCAGGCGATCGACGCCTTCGGCCGGGGCCTGGCCATCGCCGGGGAGGTCGAGAACAAGCGGTGCCAGATCGCCTCGCTCACCGGCATGGCGGGAGCGGAGCTGGAGCTCGGCAGGGCGGACGCCGCGCTCGCCCGCCTGGACGCCGCGCTGGAGCTCAGCGAGAACACCGGGACGGACCTGGACCAGGTGCTGCTGAGCCGCGCGGAGTTCCACCACCGCCAGGGCCGGTCGGCGGACGCGCGTCAAGAGCTGGACCGGTTGCTGGAGCCGGGACTCACGCTCACTCCGCTGGATCTGCCCCGGCTGCACGGCCTGCTCGCCGCCGTCCACCTGGCGGCGGGCGACGGCGAGCAGTGCGTGGAGGAGTGCGAACACGCCCTGGGCCTCGCGCGGCGATCCGGGCAGCGACTGGAGTACGCGCGCATCCTGGTGACGCTCGGTCATGCCGTGCCGAGCGAGGGAAGGTCGCATTGGGAACAGGCCCACGCGCTGTTCACGGCCATCGGCGCACCCGAACGGTCGACGACCGCGACGCTGCTCGGCCTGTGAACTCGTCCGTTCAGCCAGCGGCCGGCAGCCGGTCGTCGGGCTCGGTCACGCGGCGGCGGACGAGGTAGCCGAAGACCAGCGTGGTGCCGAACATGAGCACGCCGTAGACCGCCGGAGGCACGGCCATCGTCGAGTTGGCCAGCAGCGACGGGCTGAGCGCGATCGTGATGGCCAGCGTGCTGTTGTGGATGCCGATCTCCATGCCGGACGCGATCGCCTGCCGCCGCTCCACCTTGAACAGGCGCGGCAGCCAGTAGCCGATGGTGAGACTGATCGCGCTGAACAGCAGCGCCACCAGGCCGACGGAGGCGAGGTAGCCGCCCAGCCGCTCCCGTTCCTGCACGATCGCCCCGACGATCACGGCGGCCAGGACGATCGCCGACAGGATTCTGACCGGCTTGTCCATCCGGTCCGCGAACCTCGCGCCGAAGCGCCGTACGATCATGCCGATCGCGACCGGAACCAGCACGATGGCGAAGACCTGCACCACCTTGTCGGCCTGCAGCCCGATGTCCCGCCCTGATCCGACGAAGTGGTCCAGCGACAGGTTGACCACGACGGGCAGGGTGAACGCGGCCAGCACCGAGTTCACCGCCGTGAGGCTGACGTTCAGCGCCACGTCGCCGCCGAACAGGTGGCTGTAGAGGTTCGCGGTGGTCCCGCCGGGCGAGGCCGCGAGCAGCATCATGCCGGCGGCGAGCAGCGGCTCCAGCCCGAACAGCACGACGAGCCCGAAACAGACGACCGGCAGGACGAGCAGCTGGGCGACCAGGGCGATGACCACGGCCTTGGGGCGGGTGGCGATCCGCGCGAAGTCCTGCGGCGTGAGCGACAGCCCCAGCCCGAACATGATCAGCGCGAGTGCGGCGGGAAGCATGACTGTGGTGAGAACGGACTGCTGCACGGGTGGAACCACCGTTCCTCAGGGCGAGAACCGCTGCCCTTGTCTAACAGCCCGATCCCTCCCCGATCAATACATCCGCCCCATTCGTAACCTCCCGTCAGGTAAGGACCTCCGCCGCCACCAGAAACAGCAGCGCGGTGGCCAGGAACGGCCCGGCTCGGCCAGGACGATCCGTCCGCCGGGCCGGGCCACCCGCCGGAACTCGGCCAGCACTCGCGACGGATCCTCCACATGCTGCAGCGCGCACGAGCGCGGGCTTCGGCGAGCATCACCGGATCCCGGTCGACCCCGACCACCAGGCCGTCCGGCGCGACGAGGTCGGCCATGGCGGCGAGGTCCGTCCCCGGGCCGCAGCCGAGGTCGAGCACCCGCTGCCCGGGCCGGAGGTCGAGCAGGTCCAGAACCTGCCGCTTGTACGCCCGGCCCGGCGGGCTCGCGGCGACCTGGTCGAGATAGGCGATCGGGTCGGGGCGGGAGCGACTGTCGATCATGCCCACAGCCAAGCAGACGAATGTGCAGGTCCCGTGCATGCCTCTGGACCGACGGCTGCCTGATCAGCGGAACGGGGACAGGGCGGCGGGCCTGCCCGTTACCTGGCAGGCATTGTCACGGAGGCTCGACGTCCCTACGGTGGCGACATGAGATCCGAGGTGCTGGTGACCCTTCCGCCTCAAGGCCGTGATTGGTACAACGATCCGGCCGGCGTAGGCGCAAGAGGCGGCTGCAATCAGCATGGCATCTCCTGCCCCGAGTCGATCTACGCGAGCGTGGTCCTGCGCGACGGCGGCAGCGACGACGTGCGCTGGGCCGTGTGCCGGCGTGGCCTGATCGCCCTCAAGGGCGACGATCTCATCCCCGGAGCTGCACCGTAGACCACCCACCGGCGAGACGACACCCGGTGGAGCGGGCCGCATTCGACGGCCGGCGGGCGTTGCGGTCAATTCACCGCCCTCGCCTTTCACCTTCGGATGCCACGGCTTCTTTATGTCCAAAGACTTTAGATTTTTCTCTTCTACTTTTCGACCTCTCTGTTGGCGCCGCTCTCCTTGAGGCCTGATTGGGCCTACCTAATGTCGATGCCGCCCGGCTTGGGCTCTCCCGGCTTGGGCTCTCCCGGCTTCGGCTCTCCCGGCTTCGGCTCTCCTGGCTTGGGCTCTCCTGGCTTGGGCTCTCCCGGCTTCGGCTCTCCCGGCTTCGGCTCTCCCGGCTTCGGCTCTCCCGGCTTCGGGCCTTCCTTGTCGGGCTTCTGATTATCGATCCGAATGTCGATCTTGATCTTGCCTTCTTTGCCATGTCCGCCACCGTGCCCGCGGGCGCGGCACTTCTTTGGCCTCTTGTGGTACTTGCAGGGGTGGACGTCGGACACGGTCTGCGTGGTTGACACCTGGGCCGGGGTGCCGGCGCCGGCGGACTGAGCCGTTGTCGCCATAGGGGTGACGAGGGCTGTCGCCGCCATGGCGCTGGCAGCGAGAATATTCGTAAGTTTCATCACGAGATCCTTCTCTGAACTCCGGACAGGGGCCCGTACTTGAAACACCACGACGTTGCCGGTTGACGGCAGTATGGTGCTGGAATCCCTTTCACACTATGCAGGAGCGATGGACATACCTGCCCCGGAGGAGTAAAGGTCGAGACTTAGCCGTTTTGCTCGATAGTTCTCGCACTTAATCCATCGCAGTCGTTCGACTACAGCAAGTTACGGTCGCGATAATTGGCTGATTTTTCCCCAATCCGAATCTAAACGGATCACGGAATTCCCACGGAGCCGGACACGTGGCGCCCGAGAAAGCAGGACGCGGTAAAACGCCTGGGACGACAGCCGGACCATCGCGAATGCCTGCGGCGTCGAGGGCGACCGTACGCCCGGCGGCTGCTGGTGCGGGCTGGATCCGGGGTCCGGCCCGCCAAGGTGATGCGGCAGTAGACCACTGCCGGGGAGCCTTCCATCCGCACTTTAAGACACGACAGCACCCATGCTGACCGCACCGGGCAGGGCCCGCTGAGACCAGGTCAGGCGCCCGGATACTTGGCGAGCCAGTCCGTGCGCCCGGTGGTCCGGCGGCCCTGGGTCAGCTGGGTGACGAAGTCGTCGGCCAGTTCGGTGATGGTGGCGCGTCCCTCCAGGGTGTTCAGCCACTCGCCGGGCAGCACCGGTTCGCCGTGGACGGCGCCCAGGATGTTGCCGCACATCGCGCCTGTGGAGTCGCTGTCGCCCGAGTGGTTGACCGCCAGGAGCAGCGCGCGCTCGCCGTCGGGCTGGGCCGACGCGCAGTAGACGGCGATGGCGAGCGCCTCCTCGGCGACCCAGCCTCCGCCGAGGGTCTCCAGCTTCTCCGGGCTCGGGTCGCCCTGGCGGGCGAGGACGGTCGCGGCCCGGAGCGCCGCCGTGGTCTCCTCGTGCGCCGGGTAGGCGGCCAGGACCTCCAGGGTGCCCGTCACCGCGTCGGCCAGCGGCGCGTCGTGCACCAGGTGGTGGATCAGCACGGCGAAGGCGCCGGCCGCCAGCTGGCCGGTGGGGTGCCCGTGGGTGATCTGCGCGCATTCGGCGGCCAGCTCGAAGGCCTGCCGTGGTGAGCCGCCCATCAGCCCGAACGGCGCCGACCGCATGACCGTGCCGCAGCCTTTGGAGCGCGGGTTGATCTGCCCCGGCAGGCCGGGAGATCCGTAGTGGGCCGGTTCGGCGCGGAGCCCGGACAGGCAGGCGTTGCCGGGGGCGCGGCGGGCGTAGAGCCATCCCTGCTCACGCAGCCATCCCGTACGGTGATGCACGCCCTGGCCGGGCGGCGGCGCGTCGTACCTCTGGGTGTCCAGCCAGCGCAGGTAGGCCGAGCGCAGCACGGAGGGCGCGTGGCAGAAGCCTTTGAGCGTAGCGCGCACGTCGGCGCGGATGATGCCCTCCAGTGTGAAGAGCGTCAGCTGGGTGTCGTCGGTGACCAGCCCGATCTTCCCCCGCCAGTCCGCGACCGGGCCGGTCACTCCCGCGCGGCCGTGCAGGACGCGGATCCTGGCCAGTGACTCGAACTCGATCGGCGCGCCGAGGGCGTCCCCGATCGCGCCTCCGAGCACGCAGCCTCGCACCCGACCAGCATCCATGGTCACTCCGTTCTCCGCCGCCCGTCGCAGGCGACTCTAGACACCGGCGGAAAGTTTCACGAACCCCGACCGGCGAAGCGGGCATCGTCGCAGATCCCGGGCGAGGCCGCCCGCGGCGCCCGACCGTCGGCTTGCCGACCGAAACATTTCTGTCAGACTCCGGAATGTTTCGGGAACCCTCGCGGTCCAAGAGATTGAGGAGAGCGGATGAGGATCAAGAGCAGAGTCCTCGGCGCCCTGGCCGTCGCCGTGACGCTGATCGTCGCCGGGCTGATCACCGCGTCCCCCGCCCGCCCGGCCGCGCTGACCGAGGTGACGAACTTCGGCGCCAACCCCACCAACCTGCGCATGCACCTGTACGTGCCCGGCAACGTGCGGGCCCGGCCGCCGATCCTGGTGGCGGTGCACTACTGCACCGGCTCGGGCCCCGCCTTCCACTCCGGCACCGAGTTCGCCTCCCTCGCCGACCGGTACGGTTTCGTCGTCATCTATCCGTCGGCGACCCGAAGCGGCTCGTGCTTCGACGTCTCCTCGCCGCAGGCGCTCAGGCACGACGGCGGCAGCGATCCCGTGGGGATCGTCTCCATGGTCAGGTACGTCCAGCAGCGTAACAACGGCGACCCGGACCGGGTTTACGTCACCGGCTCGTCCTCCGGCGCCATGATGACCAACGTGCTGCTGGGCGCCTACCCCGACGTGTTCAAGGCGGGCGCCGCGTTCGCGGGTGTGCCGTTCGGCTGCTTCGCCACCACCGACGGCTCCGGCTGGAACAGCTCCTGCGCCAACGGCACCCTGATCAGGACCCCCCAGCAGTGGGGCGACCTCGTACGGGCCGCGTACCCGGGCTACAGCGGCCCCCGGCCGCGCATGCAGGTGTGGCACGGCACCCAGGACGACACCCTGCGCTACCCGAACTTCACCGAGGAGATCAAGCAGTGGACCGACGTCCACGGCCTCGGCCAGACCCCCACCTCCACCGACCGCCCCCGGTCGAACTGGACGCGCACCCGGTACGGCACCGCCGTGGAGGCGATCAGCCTGGACGGCGTCGGCCACAACATCCCGGGCGGCGGCATGGCAGCCCTGGCCATCGAGTTCCTCGGCCTCGACGACGGCGGCGGCCCCACGAGCTCCCCCACCGTGACCCCGACGCCTTCCGGCGCCTGCCGGGTCACGTACACGATGAACTCCTGGAACACCGGGTTCACCGCCGCGGTGACGATCACCAACACCGGAACGGCCACGGTCGGCGGCTGGTCGCTGGCCTTCGCGCTGCCGGCCGGGCAGACCGTCACCTCCGCCTGGAACGCCGCCGTCTCACCGGCCAGCGGCGACGTGACCGCGCGGGACGCCGGCTACAACGCCACCATCCCGCCGGGCGGCTCGGCCACCTTCGGCTTCCAGGCCACCCACAACGGCAACACCGCCGAACCGGCCTCCTTCACCCTCGACGGCTCGGCCTGCGAAGTCGCCTGACGTCCGCCGCCGGCCTCGCCAGGCCGGCGGCGCTCGTCTAGGACTTCCAGGTGAGGGTGACCTCGAAGTTGCCCTCCGTCGACGCCTTGGCGACCAGCCAGCTGGTGGTCCCGCTCACCTTGATCCCGAACTTCACCTGCACCTCGTCCGGCTTCACTTCCTTGATCTTGGCCAGCACCACGCGGGCGGCCTCGATGGCCGGCTCCAGCGCCTCCTGGACCGAGCCGGCGACCGCCTTGGCCCCGGCGGGCTGGTAGCCCGGCGGAGGGTCGATCTCGAAGGCCACGGTGGTGTGCTCGTCCACCTGATACCTGACGACGTTCGTCACATGCTTCCTCTCACTACGACGTTCCTCTCACGACGACCCAGCTCACGATGACAGCCGGACGGCGAGCACGCCCGCGGTCAGGCCGACCGCCACGCCTCCGGGGATCGCGCTCAACGCTAGAGCCTCGTGCTGGACGGGCACGACTCGCAGGCACGAGCCCGTCGCGGGGTCCCACAGGCGGACCGTGCGGTCGTAGCTGGAGGTGGCGAGCAGCGCGCGGCCCTCCACGGCCACCGGGCAGGCGGCGCTGACCGTGTCGGTGTGCCCGCGGAAGGTGAGCAGGTGCTCGCCCGAGGCCGGGTCCCACAGTCTGGCCGTCCGATCGCGGCTCGTGGTGACCAGGAGCTGGCGGTGGTCGTACCGAAGGGCGCACAGGCCGGTGACCGCCGCCCGCTCGTGCGCGACGAAGGCGCCGCGCTCCAGGCCGGTCGCGGGGTCCCACAGGCGGACGGTGGTGTCGCGGCTCGCGGTGGCGAGCAGGCTCGCGCCGATGGCGCAGGCCGCGGTGACGGCGGCGGTGTGGCCGGTCATGGTGCGCAGGAGGGTCGCGGTGGCCGGGTCCCAGACCCGTACGGTCTGGTCGCGGCCCGTCGTCACCAGCATCCCCTGGACGGCGCACGCGGCGGTGACGCCCTTGTCGTGCCCGGTCAGGACGTGCAGGCACGCGCCGGTGGCCGGGTCCCACAGCCGTACGGTCCGGTCCTCGCCGGTGGTCGCCAGCAGGCCGCCGAGTGCGCAGGCGGCGCTCACCGGGAGCGTGTGCCCGGTGAGGCTGCGCAGGTGCTCGCCCGTCTCCGGATCCCACAGGTAGACCGTGCTGTCGCGGCCCGTCGTCACCAGCGCGGGCCGGTCGTCGACGCTGGTCGGGCAGAGGCCGGTGACTCCGTACGGGAGCGTCCGGTGCGGGCGGCGCAGGGTGGCGGCGTCCGCGGCCCACAGGTGCACGGTGCGGTCGCGGCCGGTCGTGGCCAGCAGCGGGTGCCCGTCGGCGGTGAGGGCGCAGACGGAGGTGACCGCGTCGGTGTGGCCGCCCAGGCTGCCGACCGGCTGTCCCGTCGCCGGGTCCCAGATCCGGACGAACCTGTCGCCTCCCGTGGTGACCAGCAGCGTGCGCCCGTCCACGGTGACGGGGCAGGCGAACGTCACCTCACTGGTGTGCCCGGTCAGGGTGTGCAGGCAGGAGCCGGTGCTCAGATCCCACAGCCGGATGGTCCTGTCGCGGCTGGTGGAGGCGAGCAGGGCACGGCCGTCCACCGTGAGGGCGCACAGGCCGGTGACGCGGTGCGAGTGGCCTCTGGTCCCCTCGGTGTGACCGGCGAAGGTGTGCAGGCAGGCGCCGGTGTCCGGGTCCCACAGGCGGATGGTCCTGTCCTGGCTCGCGGTGGCCGGCAGCTCGCGGCCGCCGAGGGTGACGGCGCAGACAGCGGTGACCTCACGGGCGTGCCCGGACAGCATGCGCAGGCAGCGGCCGGTGGCCGGGTCCCAGATCCGGGCCGTCCGGTCGTCGCTGGTGGAGACCAGCAGGGTGCGGCCGTCCGCCGTCAGCGTGCACAGGCCGGTGACCCCGTAGGTGTGCCCCCGGTAGGTCCGCAGGTGGGCGCCGGTGGCGGGGTCCCAGGTCCGCACGGTCCTGTCCATGCCGGCGGTGGCCAGCACCGTGCGGCCCGCGAGGGTGAACGCGAGGACGGCGGTGACGCTCGCCGTGTGCCCGGTGAGGGTGCGCACCTGCGTGCCCGTGGCGGGATCCCACACGCGCACGGTCGCGTCCTCGCCGGCGGTGGCCAGGAGGGTGCGGTCGTCGACGGTCACGGCGCAGGCGCCGCTGACCGGGGCGGCGTGGCCGGTGAGGACCGTCTCCATCAGCCGGGGTTCGACCCGCGCCCACCTCGCCCGGTACGGCGAGGGGTGCGGCATCCGCTGGTAGGCGTCCCCGAGACCGTCCAGGGCCTCGGCGATGCTCAGCACCCCCAGCCGCTCGTCAGGGTCCGCGGCCACCGCCTGCGGGGCGCTGCGCAGCAGGCGGGCGCGCCGCTTGCCCTCCGGGGTGACGGCCCCGCGCGCGAGCGGGATCAGCCGCATCAGGTCGGCGTGCAGCGGGAGGTCGTCCACGGCGAGCAGCTCGTCCAGCACTCCCCCGTCGGCCGCGTGCTGGGGCAGCGAGCGCTTCAGGTAGTCCGGAGCGGACGCCCAGCCGGTGCGGACGCCGTACGCGAGGAACTCCCTGGCGAGGGCCCGTTCGTCGTCCTCGCGCGGGTGGAACTCGGCCCTGGCGGCCAGCAACGTGTCGTTGAGCGCCTGGTGGAAGAGCCGGTACACCCGTCCGGACTCCACCAGGAAGTTGGCGGCCGAGGATCCGGCGAACCTGAGCAGCGCCTCCCGGCCAGGCGTCCGTCCGTAGAGCGCCCGGATCGCCGTCTGCCACAGCTCGACGCTCAGGCCCGGCGACCGCGCGAAGGCCAGCGCGGTCAGCAGGTCTCCGGCCTCGGGGCCCAGCTTGGCCAGGTAGTCGCGCAGCGCGCCGTCGACGGTGGGGCTGAAGGACAGCTCGCCGGGGCCGACGGCGACGGTGTCGTGCAGTCCGTGCGCGCGGGCCATGAGCCCGGCGACCAGGAAGTTGCCCGCCGACAGCGCCGCGATCCGGTCGGCGATCGGGCGGGCCGGCCCGTCCTCCAGGTACGGGTTGCCGTCCGAACGGGCGGACCGGAGGGTGGCCAGCGCGTACGTGGCGAGGTCGGCCTCGCGGAACAGCGCGGGATCGTCCAGGTCGAGGAGCTCACCGGCCCGCCCGAAGCGGAGCAGCAGATCGCCTTCGTCATCGCGGCGGCGGCACCCCACGACGATCTGCACGGCCGGGCAGGTCTCCGCCAGTGGCACCACCAGGCCGGTGATGAGCTCGCGCGCCTGGGCGGGCGTGCCGGCCTCGTCGAGCGCGTCGATGATCAGGTTGAGCCTCGGCCCGGTGCTCAGCGCCGTGACCAGGTCCTCCAGTCGATCCGGCCGGGGGACCCCCGCGGCTCGGGCGATCTCCGCGGCGACGTCCAGCGCGGTCTTGCCCTTGGCGTGCACGGCGCAGCCGACCGAGCCCGGCGTGGCCCGGACGGCGGTGTCGGAGCCGGGCAACTCGGCGCGGAGGGCCGGATCGGCGGTGGTGACGACCCGGCCGAGGACCGCCGATTTCCCCACGCCGGGCGAACCGGTCACCACGAGCGCGCTGTAGGCGGGCCGCTCGCTGTCCAGCCAGGCGACGACGCGGCTCAGCACCTCGGCGCGGCCGGTGAAGCGGTGGCCGCGCTCGCTGTCGCGGGAGACCCCGCGAGCCCGTGGCCGCCAGTGCCGCCCCGCCTCGGGATCATCGGTCAGCGACCACCCCCAGGCGGTCATGGCCAGCTCCCCCGCCCGCTCCGCGCGGTACCCCAGCCTCGCCCCCGGCAGCAGGCGGTCGACCGTGTGCAGGGTGAGGGCCAGGCCGTCGCCCTGGGTGGACTCGTACCGGCCGAGAATCCCGACGACGGCCTGGTGGCGCTCGGACCACAGCCCGGAGCCGCTGAAGCCCCGGGCGAGCGGGTGGCGGGACTCGGTGCGCAACGCCACCCAGCCGTAACCGGCCTGCGCGCCGACCGTGCCTCCCGCCTGGGTGGCGAACGGGCTGCCGTCGGGGAATCCGTACGCCGTCCAGGGCGTGTCCTTCAGGGCCGTGTCCTTCACGCGGGCCAGCGGGGCCGGCTCCACGTCCGGCGGCCACGGCCCGGTCAGGGCGAGGAGCGCCACGTCGGCCCCGATCTCGTCGCGCCTGCCGGCGCACTCGGCGCGGAACAGGGTCAGGCCGTCGTCCGACAGGGGGAAGGACACCCAGCAGACGCCGTCCTCCGGGACCACGTGCGCGCTGGTCAGCACCTGCCCATCGGCGACGAGCACCCCGGAACCGGCCGGGGAGCCCCCCTCCTCATCGGTGAACACCACGACCACCCACGTACGCACAGGCATACGCCCACCCTAGGCAGGCGCGCGCCCATCGAATGCGGAAAGGAACCGACCTGGTTCTCCTCTACCGTGCCCGGACAGGCCAGGAGCAGGGACGGGGAAGCATGATCACGATCGTCGGCGCACGGGAGAACAACCTCAAGAACATCTCGGTCCAGGTGCCCAAGCACGTGATCACCGTGTTCACCGGGGTGTCCGGCTCGGGGAAGTCGTCGCTGGTCTTCGACACCATCGCGGCCGAATCCCAGCGGCAGCTCAACGAGACGTTCACCGCCTTCGCCCGCAACCGCCTGCCCCGCTACGGCCGGCCGGACGCGGACGTCATCGAGGGCCTGTCCACCGCGATCGTGGTCGACCAGAAACGCCTCGGCGGCAACTCCCGCTCCACCGTCGGCACCATCACCGACCTGTACGCCCTGCTCCGCCTGCTGTTCTCCCGGATCGGCGAGCCGGGCGCCGGCCACTCCAACGCCTTCTCCTTCAACGACCCCGCCGGCATGTGCATGGACTGCGAAGGGCTCGGCAGAAGGGTCCAGCTCGACCTGGACAAGCTGCTCGACACCTCACGCTCGCTCAACGAAGGCGCCATCGGGCATCCCGCGTTCGCCGTGGGCGGCTGGTTCTGGAAGCTGTACGCCAACTCCGGGCTGTTCGACAACGACCGCAAGCTGCGCGACTACACCGAGGCCGAGTGGGACACCCTCCTGCGCGGCGCGGAAGGATCGGTGCCGCTGGACTGGAAGGGCGGGCAGATCACCGCCACGTTCGAGGGCCTGATCCCGAAGTTCGACCGGCTGTACATCCGTAAGAGTCCCGAGGAGATGAGCGCGAAGAACCGCGCCGCGCTGGAGCGCGTCGTCTCGGTCTCGGTCTGCCCCACCTGCGACGGCCGGCGGCTCAACAAGGACGCGCTCGCCTGCCGGATCGACGGGCGCAACATCGCCGAACTCGCCGCCCTGGAGATCGGCGACCTGGCCGCCGCCGTCCGCGACATCACCTCGCCACGGGTGACGACCCTGCGCGACAACCTTCTGGAACGGCTCGGCCACCTGATCGAGCTCGGCCTGGACTACCTGACGCTCAGCCGGGAGACCGCCACCCTGTCCGGCGGGGAGTCCCAGCGCGTCAAGATGATCCGCCACCTCAACAGCTCCCTGGTCGAGGTGGCCTACATCTTCGACGAGCCGACGATCGGCCTGCACCCGCACGACGTCAGCAGGCTCACCACCCTCATGCGGCGGCTGCGCGACAAGGGCAACACGGTGCTGGTGGTGGAGCACGACCGCGACGTCATCGAGATCGCCGACCACGTCATCGACCTCGGTCCCGGCGCCGGGCAGCACGGCGGCGAGATCGTCTACCAGGGCGACGTCCAGGGCCTCCAGGCCGCCGGCACCCGCACCGGCGTCTGCATGCGCGACCGGCTCCCCATGAAGCGGGAATTCCGCACCCCTACCGGCCACCTGACGATCGCCGGCGCCTGCCTGCACAACCTCAAGAACATCACCGTACGGATCCCGACCGGGGTGCTCACGGTCGTCACCGGAGTCGCCGGCTCGGGCAAGAGCACCCTGGTCCATCAGGTCTTCCGCGCCCAGCACCCCGGCGCGGTGATCATCGACCAGTCCGCGGTCACCACCAACCGGCGCGCCAACCCGGCGACGTACACCGGCGTCCTGGACGACATCCGCCGGCTCTTCGCCAGGGCCAACCAGGTCAGCGCCTCCCTGTTCAGCTTCAACTCCGCCGGCGCCTGCCCCGCCTGCCAGGGCGAGGGCGTCATCTACACCGACCTCGCCTTCCTGGACCCCATGGTCACCCTCTGCGAGACCTGCTCCGGCAGGCGCTTCACCGAGGAGGTCCTCGGCCACAGGCTGCGGGGGCTCGACATCAGCGAGGTCCTCGCGCTGAGCGCCGCCGAGGCGGCCGTGTTCTTCACCGAGCAGCGCATCGCACGGACCCTCGGCTCGCTGGTCGACGTCGGCCTCGGCTACCTGCGGCTCGGCCAGCCGCTCAACACCCTGTCCGGCGGCGAGTGCCAGCGCCTCAAGCTCGCCACCCGGCTGGGTGAGCGGGGCTCCGTCTACGTGCTGGACGAGCCCACCACCGGCCTGCACATGTCAGACATCTCGCATCTCCTGGCCGTCCTCGACACCCTGGTGGACGGCGGGAACTCCGTCGTGGTCGTCGAGCACGACCTGGACGTGGTCAAGAACGCCGACTGGATCATCGACCTCGGTCCCGGAGGGGGCGGCGCCGGGGGCCGGGTGATGTACGAGGGCACTCCACCGGGCCTTCTCGACGCGCGCGATTCACGTACCGGAGAATGTCTGCGCGCCGCTCTCCCGTGACTCGGGTCACCTGCCGGCGGCGCGGCCCCATACCGCGTCGAACAGGGCGATCGTGTCGAGGGTCTCCGGGACGTCGTGCACCCTGATGAGGTCGACGCCCGCCGACCACGCCGGTCCGACCATGGCAAGCGAGCCGGCCAGCCGGTCGCCGACGTCCCGGCCCGTCACCTTGCCGATGAAGGACTTGCGGCTGACGCCGAGCGCGACGGGGACGCCGAGGGAGCAGAGCTCGGGCAGCCGCCGCAGGAGGGTGACGGTGTCCTCGGTGTCCTTCCCGAAGCCGATGCCGGGATCGATCCACATCTCCTCGACCCCGTCGGCCCGGGCGGTCGCCGCGAGCGACCGGAGGTAGGCGGCGACCTCGGAGTGGACATCGTCGTAGACGGGGAACACGTCGCGCAGCACGGGCACGGTGTGCGCGTGCATGCCGATGTAGCCGGCCCCGAGCCGGGCGGCCACGGCGTGCAGCGTGCCCGACACGTCGTTGATCAAGGACGCGCCTTCGTGTACGGCCACCTCGGCCACCTCGGGGTGACGGGTGTCGACCGACACCCTGCCCACGGTGGCCAGGGCCGATATGACGGGTCTGACCCGGTCGAGCTCCTCGTCCACGGAGACCGGCTCGGCGCCGGGCCGGGTGGACTCGCCGCCGACGTCCACCGCCCAGGCGCCCGCCTCGAAGGCGCGCCTCCCGGCGGCGATCGCCCGCTCCGTCGTCTCGTACCTGCTGCCCGGCCAGAACGAGTCGGGAGTCGCGTTCACGATGCCCATCACCCGCATGCGCCCGGCCTCCGGACTGCGCGTGGCGACGGCGGAGCGCCCCGTGGGTCTCATCGCGGTCGGCGGCTGCCTGCTCACCTTGGGTCCTCACCGGTCATGGGCATGGTCGTCGATTGACCACGGTAAGGATCAGCGGTGCGGGAAGGAAGCGCGGAATGACGGAACGCTCGCGGCGGAACGCCGTAACGGCCCTACGTCTTTCGTCGCGAACCCGGCACCGTCCCGGCCTCGTCCCGGCCCGGCCCCCCGTCCCGTCCCGTACCGTACCGTCAGCGGACCTGCAGGCCGGTGACGGCGCGGCCGATGATCAGGCGCTGGATCTCGCTGGTGCCCTCGAAGATGGTGAAGATCTTGGCGTCCCGGTGGAAGCGCTCCACCGGATGGTCGCGGGTGTATCCGGCCCCGCCGAGGATCTGGATCGCCTGCTCCGTCACCCAGACGGCCGTCTCCCCCGCCACCAGTTTCGACATCGAGCCCTCCGCCTGCTCGAAGGGCCTGCCCTGCCTGGCCATCCAGGCTGCCCGCCAGGTGAGCAGGCGTGCGGTGTCCACACGGGTCGCCATGTCGGCCAGAAGGAAGGCGATGGCCTGGTTCTCGCCGATCTTGCGGCCGAACTGCTCACGTTCGCGGGCGTAGTCCCTGGCGTACTCGTAGGCCGCGCGGGAGATGCCCACCGCCATGGCGGCGACCGTGGGGCGGGTGGTCTCGAAGGTGCGCATGGCTCCCTGCTCGCCGGCCCGTTCGCCGTTGCGCACCCTGGCCAGGCGGGCGTCCAGTTTCTCCTTGCCGCCGAGGAGGCAGGAGCCGGGCACGCGGACGTGGTCCAGGACGACCTCGGCCGTGTGGGAGGCGCGGATGCCGTGTTTGCCGAACTTCTGGCCCATGGACAGCCCTGGCGTGCCCGGCGGGATGACGAAGGTGGCCTGGCCCCGGGTGCCGAGGCCGGGGTCCACCGAGGCGACGACGACGTGGACGTTGGCGATGCCGCCGTTCGTCACCCAGGTCTTGACGCCGTTGAGCACCCAGTCGCCGTTGTCGTAGGTGGCCCGGGTGCGGATGGAGCCGATGTCGGAGCCGGCGTCGGGCTCGGAGGCGCAGAAGGCGCCCAGTTTGACGTCGTTCTCGGTGCCGAACATCTGCGGCAGCCACTCCCCCATCTGCTCGGGGGTGCCGTTGGCGGACAGGGCGGCGGCGGCCAGGCCGGTGCCGACGAGCGACAGGCCGATGCCCGCGTCTCCCCAGAACAGCTCCTCGAACGCGACCGGGAGCGCCAGCCCGCTCGGCTCGAACCACTGGGTGGCGAAGAAGTCCAAGGAGTACAGGCCGATCTTGGCGGCTTCCTGGATGACGGGCCAGGGGGTTTCCTCGCGTTCGTCCCATTCGGCGCCGGCCGGGCGGATGACGTCGCGGGCGAAGGCGTGCACCCAGTCGCGCACCTCGGTGACGTCCTCGCCGAGATCGAGGCTGAAGCCGCTCATACCGTTACTTCCTGAAATTTCCGACACGATAATACCCTACTGGCCAGTAGGTACGCTCGGAAGGTCAAGAAAGGCGGCGGCGGAGCAGGCAGAACTCGTTGCCCTCGGGGTCGGCGAGGACATGCCAGGGCTCCTGGCCGGTCTGCCCGACGTCCGCGCGCGTCGCCCCGGCGGCCAGCAGTCGTTCGAGCTCGGCGTCCTGGTCGCGATCGGTGGGGTTGACGTCGATGTGCAGCCGCAGCTGCTGACGCTTGGGCTCCTCGGACGGGCTGAACACCAGCGTCGGCTGGAGGCCGCCGAACCCCTCGGCGGGCCCGATCTCGACCGCCCCCTCCTCCCGCCCGATCACGCCGAAGCCGAGCACCTCACACCAGAACGCGGCCAGCCGCTCCGGGTCACTGCATTCGAGCACCAATTCACTGATCCGGCACGCCATGCCGACCCCCTTCTCGAACCAGGAACGAACAGCAGGGACAATACAGCCAGAGACGGAACCGGCGGGCGGCCCAGCGGGCAGCTCACGGGGTGGCCCAGCGAGCGGCTCAGCGGGTGAGGGTGAGCATCGGCGGGCGTTCGGCGATCGTGATGTCGCTGGAGACGATCTCGTGGCCGACGCAGGCCCGCCGGAACTGGTCGAGGCAGGGCGAGGGGACGTGCCACGCGTCGATCTTGCCCTGGCGCCGCAGGCGGGACCAGGCGGCCAGCATGATCTGCCCGGCCATGCCGCCCAGAGCCTCCGTCGACTGCGGGGCGTGCTCGCGGGAGCCGAGGTCCACCTGGGCGAACGCGTCCAGCCCCGCCAGGTCCAGCAGGTCGATGAGCAGCCCGAGTTCGACCCCGTACCGGGTGAGGAAGGGCACCCGCTCCAGCGCCGAGCGGCGGCCCGCGTACTCGCCGGCGAGCGGCTGGACGAAGCCGGACAGCAGCGGCCAGTGCAGGTTGATCAACGGCCGGGCGACCAGCTCGGTGACCCGGCCGCCGCCGGTGGGGGCGCCGTCGAACGGACGGTCGTAGCAGCCCTTGGCGTAGGCCACGGTGGAGTCGGTCAGCAGCGGCCCCAGCACCCCACTCACCAGCGAAGAGCGAAATTTCCGGATATCGGCGTCTACGAAGGCCACGATGTCACCCGTGGTGACCGCCAGCGACTTCCACAACGCCTCCCCCTTGCCGTCGAGGGGCGGCAACTCCGGCAGGATGTCGTCCTGAGCGTGCACGGCGGCGCCCGCCCGCGCGGCCACCGCCGCGGTGTCGTCGGTGGAGCGCGAGTCGATCACCACGATCTCGTCCACGAGACAGGCCAGCTCCCGCCGGATGACCTGAACGATCTCCCCCACGGTCTCCCGTTCGTCGCGTGCCGGGAGCACCACGCTGACGGTGAGATTCCCCTTCGCCTCGACCAGTGATCCGACCGGCCAGTCCGCGACACTGGATGTGCGGCGCCGCAACCAGCGATGAACTTCAGGCAGCATACGACCACCCCCGTTCATCAGGCTTTATCCCCGCTTTTCAACCCGGCTAGTCGTCAGCTCAGGGCCGCGTGCCGCTCCAGGAAGGTGTAAACGTCCGCCTCGTCCACGCCGGGGAACGAGCCGGGCGGCAGGGCGGCGAGCACGTGGGAGTTCGCGCGGGCCGACGGCCAGGCGTACCCCTCCCAGCGTTCGGCCAGGTCGGTGGGCGGCCGGCGGCAGCATTCGCCGTTGGGGCAGCTCGACTTGGTGCGGTTGGTGGTCTCGCGGCCGCGGAACCAGCGCGACTCCTTGAACGGCACGCCCAGGGTGATCGCGAAGTCCCGCTCCCGGGACGGGTCCACGTGGGCCACGCAGAAGAAGGTGCCGGTGGGCGAGTCGGAGTACTGGTAGAAGACCGAGAAGCGGTCGGGCGAGGTGAAGACCTGCCGCCCCGACCACTGCAGGCACATCCGCTGCCCCTCGATCGCGCCCTGCTCGTCGGCGGGGAAGACGATGCCGTCGTTCTCGTAGGCCTTGTAGATGATGCCGCCGGCGTCGTTGCGCACGAAGTGGCAGACCAGGTCGAGGTGGTGGGTGGCCAGGTTGGTGAAGCGGTGCGCGGCCATCTCGTAGGAGACGGCGAACACGTCGCGCAGGTCCTCCACCGACAGCGCCCGTTCCGCCTTGGCCTCCTGCAGGTAGACGGTGGCGGCCTTCTCCGGTACGAGGACTGCGGCGGCGAAGTAGTTGGCCTCGGTCCGCTGGCGCAGGAAGTCGGCGAAGTCGCGCGGCTTGCCGTGGCCGAGCGCGAGGTGGCCGAGCGTCTGGAGCAGGATCGTGCGCGGGGTGTGCATGCCGAGCTGCTCGTGCTTGACGTAGATGCGGCTATTGCGGAGGTCGGTGATGGATCGCACCGATCTGGGCAGGTCCTGGGCGGTGTGGACGGTGTAGCCGAAGTGGGTCACCAGTCCCTGGATCACGCTCTGGGACAGGGCGCCGCCCCGGTAGCCGACCGCGGCCAGCGCTTCACCGGCCGCCTTCTCGATGTCGGGGAAGTAGTTGCCCACCTCGCGCTGCCGGCGCCGCAGCTCGGCGTTGGCCGCCCTGGCCTCCTCCGGGGTGGCGGTGCCCCTGGCCTGCCTGGCGCGCAGCTCGCCGTACAGACCGAGCAGGTGCTCCAGCACGTCGTTGGGCACGCGCGCGGAGACCTTGAGCCGCGGCAGGCCGAGCCCGGCGTAGATGGGGTCGCGCTGCGCCTCTTCCAGGGCGATCTCCAGCTGGGCGCGCCGGTTCGGCGGCTGCCTGCGCAGCAGCTCCTCCACGGGGACGCCGAGTGCGGCGGCCAGCGACTTGAGGAGCGACAGCTTCGGCTCGCGTTTGCCGTTCTCCAGCAGCGAGAGCTGGCTGGGCGCCCTGCTGACGCGTGAGCCGAGGTCGGACAGGGTGAGGCCACGCTGTTTCCGCAGGTGACGCAGACGCTGCCCAAACGCGATCAGATCGAGCTCTTGCGTCAAAGACAGCGGTTCTTCGCCTAGCAAGGACGCCATACGGGCATCTTAGACGGAAAATCCGCATATCTTCTAGCCGCTACGCCGGTGGGTGGCGGATCTCCGCCGGCCGAGCGGGGGCTCGGCTTTCCACGGCTGACATTGGTCTAGTCCAACGGGAAAATTTCCGATTTCTTCTCAGATGAACACGCGGTCACAGTTGACAAACCATGAAGACTGACGATTTTTCTCTCCTTGGTGGGCTATGTGGAGGTGTGGGGCAGGGCAGAGACTCGGCATGAGCCCCAGGGGACGAAAAGGAGTGACCCGATGAACGATCGCCTCAAGGGACCTGCCGAGCAGCTGCAGGACGAATGGGACAACGACCCTCGCTGGGAGGGCATCGAGCGGACCTACAGCGCCGAAGACGTGATCAAACTGCGCGGGAGCGTCCAGGAGGAGCACACGCTGGCCCGGCTCGGCGCCGAGCGGCTGTGGCGCCTGCTGCACACCGAGGACTACGTGCACTCGCTGGGCGCGCTGACCGGCAACCAGGCCGTGCAGCAGGTGAAGGCGGGGCTGCAGGCCATCTACCTGTCCGGCTGGCAGGTGGCCGCCGACGCGAACCTGGGCGGGCAGACGTACCCGGACCAGAGCCTCTACCCGGCCAACTCCGTGCCCGCCGTCGTGCGCCGCATCAACAACGCGCTGCTGCGGGCCGACCAGATCACCTGGTCGGAGGGCGTCGCCGACAGCCCGCACTGGCTGGCCCCGATCGTGGCCGACGCCGAGGCCGGCTTCGGCGGCGTGCTGAACGCCTTCGAGCTCATGAAGGGCATGATCGCCGCCGGCGCGGCGGGCGTGCACTGGGAGGACCAGCTCGCCTCCGAGAAGAAGTGCGGCCACCTCGGCGGCAAGGTCCTCATCCCGACAGGCCAGCACGTCAAGACCCTGAACGCCGCCCGCCTCGCCGCGGACGTCGCCGGAGTCCCCTCACTGATCATCGCGCGGACCGACGCCCAGGCCGCGACGCTCCTGACCAGTGACGTGGACCCCCGCGACCAGGCGTTCATCACCGGCGAGCGCACCGCCGAGGGCTTCTACCGCGTCCGCAACGGCCTGGAGGCCTGCGTCGCCCGCGGCCTGGCCTACGCGCCGCACTCCGAGCTCCTCTGGATGGAGACCGGCACCCCGGACCTCGACGTCGCCCGCCGCTTCGCCGAGGCGATCAAGGCGGAGTATCCCGACCAGCTGCTGGCCTACAACTGCTCACCGTCCTTCAACTGGAAGCAGCACCTGGACGACTCCACCATCGCCAAGTTCCAGCGGGAGCTGGGGCACATGGGGTACAAGTTCCAGTTCATCACGCTGGCCGGGTTCCACTCGCTGAACTACTCGATGTTCGACCTCGCCCAGGGGTACGCGACCGACGGCATGAGCGCGTACGTGGAGCTGCAGGAGGCCGAGTTCGCCGCCGAGGCGCAGGGCTACACCGCCACCCGTCACCAGCGGGAGGTCGGCACCGGCTACTTCGACCTGGTCAGCACGGCCGTCGCCCCCGACTCCTCGACGACGGCGCTCAGGGGCTCCACCGAGGAGGAGCAGTTCGCCCACTGAGCCCGCCCCGATCTCGCCGGCCACCTCCAGGGCATGGGTAGGTTCCCCCGGCGACGGCCGCGCCGGCCTTTCCCCTGGCCGGCGCGGCCACTCACCTTAGGCCCGGAACAGCGGCCGGCCGCCGCGCTCAGCGGGGGTTCAGGACGTCGGTGATCCGGATGAACCCGTCCGTGCCGTGCCCCCGTCCGATGGTGCGGCGCGCCAGCCCTTCGGCCGCACGCATCACGCCCGCGTCGATGCCATGGCCCTCGGAGGCGTGCACGATGTGGGCCATGGACGACGCGGCCGAGGTGATCGGGTTGTCCGCGCCGGAGAACCGGCCGCTGTCCACTTCGTCCGCGGTCTCCGCGAAGATCGGCGGCAGGATCGCGCCGATGCCCTGCGCGAACGGCGCCAGCTCCCGCGCGGTGATCCCCTCGGCCCGCGCCACGGCCAGCGCGTGCGCATAGCCCGTCATCGCGGTCCAGAAGATGTCCAGCAGGGCGATGTCGTACGCCGCCGCCCGGCCGATGTCGGCGCCGAGGTGGGTGTGGGCGCCACCCAGGGCGTCCAGCACCGGCCGGTGCTCCCGGTAGAGCTCCTCCGGGCCGCTGTGCAGGAACACCGCGTCCGGTGTGCCGATGGTCGTGGTCGGCGTCATGATCGCGCCGTCCAGGTATCCGATGCCGTGCTCGGCCGCCCAGGCCGCGCTGTCCCGGGCCCGGCCGGGGGTGTCGGCGGTCAGGTTCGCCACCGTGCGCCCCTTGAGCGCCTCGGCCACGGCGGCGCGGCGCAGCACGGCGTCGGCCGCGTCGTAGTTCACCACGCAGACCACGGTCAACCGGCTCGCGGCGACCGCCTCCTCCGGCGACCCGGCGGCGACCGCGCCCCGCTCGGCCAGCTCCCGGTCCTTGCCCGGCGTCCGGTTCCAGATCGTGACCCGCAGGCCCGCGTCCAGGAAGGCGGCGGCCAGAGCCCGGCCCATCGGACCCAGACCGAGCACGGTGACGGCAGACTGTTCCATGTGCGAGGTCATGCCTCAGCTCCTCACTGATCAAAGGATGAAAATGACACGCAGCCGTGCCCAGGATCCGAACGTCTGCGGCGTGACCGCCGCGATCGCCGTGATCGACGGCAAGTGGAAATCGATCCTGCTCTGGATCCTGGAGTCCGGTCCGCACCGGCCCGGCGAGCTGCGCCGGCGGCTGCCGGGCCTCACCGAGAAGGTGCTGACTCAGACGCTGCGGGAGATGGAGGCCGACGGGCTGGTCCGCCGCGAGGTGCACGACGTGTTGCCGTTGAAGACCGTCTACTCCCTGACCGCGTTCGGCCGCGAGCTTTCCGAGGCGCTGGCGCCCCTCTCCGACTGGGGCCATCGCCGTCTGGAGAGGCTGGCCGAGTCCCAGCCGGCCTCCTGACGCACCGCACCTCCCCACTCCGGATCCGTCGGCCCCTGCGACCAAGCTTCGGGCCACCCGGACTTACCGACAAGTACCCACAAAAAGGTGGGTACTCGACCGTCAACAGAGCTCGGGACGGTCACCGCTGGAAGAGGCGGGTACCTGACCGTCACGAGAGCTCGGGACGGCGATCTTCGGAGAAGAGGCGGTACCCGACCGTCACGAGGTGGGGGCGGCGGTCGCCGTCGGGGTGGCCGGGTCGGACACCGACGGGCCCGGTGACTCGCCGGGGCCGTCCTGCGGGATGGTGCTGATGGACACCGACGGCCGAGGGCAGTCCGGTCGGCCACGCCTGGCACGTGGCCGGTTCACGCAGGCGCCCGGCTCCTCACCGCCGGGGACGCCCACGGGATCGTCGTCCGGAGGGGGCTTGGTGGCGTGCCGCTCCAGGGGAGGGCCGACCACGGCGAACGGCGCCGTACCCCGGGTGCGCGTCACCGGGGCCGTGGGGGTGGCGGCCTCCCGGACGCCGGGGGTCGGGACGGCGGCGGTCGGAGCCGCGACGGTAGGGGTGGCGGGGGGCGCGTCGGCGGTCCGGGAGGCCGGCGGGCGCCTCGCCGACCCGGTCGTGGCGTGCAACCACACGACCGGCGGTTCGTCCGGCGACCGGGCCCCGCCGCCGATGCTCAGCCCTTCGCCTCCGGTGGCCGTGAACACGGTGACGGCCGCGATGGACACCGTGGCCAGGGCGGCGAGACCGGCATGCGCCAGATGCGCGCCACTCCTGCCCTGCCTCCGCCGCCGAGCGCGCCCGGTGCGCGCAGGCGCCGCGGGCGCCACCACGACCGGCCCGCGATCCACGACGACCTCGACCGCCCGGCGGTCCACGACCACGCCGGCGGCACCGGCGGCACCGGCCGCACCGCGATCCGGTGCCCGCCGGCCGCCGGGCGCTGGAATGCCGTCCCGTACCCGGCCCCCTCCCGCCGGGTACGGGACGGCACTCCAGATCTCCTCCAGCACGCCGCCGACCGCCGCGCGCAGGTCCCCGGGCTCGCCCACCCCGCCACCCGCCAGCAGCGCGCGCAGGAGGTCGGCCGCCTTGGGGCGGTCGGCGGCGTCCTTCGCCAGAGCCGCCACCACGGCGGGGCGAAGGAGTCCGGGTACGCTCGCCACGCGCGGCTCCTCGAACAGGATGCGTCTGGCGAGCTCATCGGGCTCGCCGCCGCCGAAAGGGTGATGGCCGGTGGCGGCGAAGGCGACCAGGCAGCCCCACGCGAACACGTCGGAGGCGGGCACCGCCGGGCCGCCGGTCAGGCACTCGGGCGCCACCCAGCCGTGGCTGCCCATGACCTGCCCGGCCTGCGTGTGCGCGAAGAGGGTGTCGACGTCACGGGCGATGCCGAAGTCGATCACCCGGGGGCCACGCGGGGACAGCAGCACGTTGCCCGGCTTGAGGTCCCGGTGCACCAGGGCCGCGTCGTGCACGGCGACCAGCGCTGCCACCGCGCCGAGGGCCACCCCGTAGGCGAGATCGGGGGTCAGCGCGCCACGGGCCGCGATGACCTGGGACAACGCCGGGCCCGGGAGGTACTCCGTCACCAGGTAGGGACGGTCCCCGTCCACGCCGTCCTCGATGACCGCAGCCGTACAGAACGGCACCATCCTGCGTGAGAAGGCCACTTCCTCGGCGAAACGGGCGCGGAGCGTGGGATCCTTCAGGTGCGGTGCGTGCGGCGTCTTGAGCGCGACGAAGCCGCCTCCGGGAGGCTCGGCCAGATAGACGATGCCCATGCCGCCGACGCCGAGGCGGCCGAGCAGCAGGTGCCGGCCGATCATGACCGGGTCGCCCACCGTCAGCGGCCGCACGCCCGGGGGCAGGTCGCTCGCACCACGCGCCATCCACGTTCGCCTCTCCTGTCAGGAACCCGGCAAGCCACACTGTGGCCCTCCTGATCAGGTGGTGGCGCATGACGTTCACAAGCGGTATCGGAGGTAAGGCGTTCGTACCTTTTGGGAGAGTAAGTGGTGTGACGGGATGGTCTGCAGGGACGTCAGCCGAGTTCGGCGGCCTCTTCGGTCTCGACCTGCTGGTTCCAGTCCTTCTTGACCGCCCGCCAGGCCTCGTCGTCCACCCCGAGCCGCCAGTAGCCGGAGATGGACAACCGCGCCATCGGCACCCCGGCCTCCACCCGCAGCAGGCGGCGGAGCTCCTTGACGAAGCCCGCCTCCCCGTGCACGAACGCCTGCACGTCGCCGCCCGGCAACTCCAGCCCGCGCACCGCTTCGACCAGCGCCTCGCCGACCCGGCGGCCGTTGCGGTAGAGCCAGGTGAGGTGCACGTCGCCGTACGTCCGCACCTTGATCTCCTCCGCGGGCCCCTCCACCTCGACGAACGCGTGCGCCCTGGCCCCTTCGGGCATCGCCTCCAGGGAGGCGGCGATGGCGGGCAGCGCGCTCTCGTCGCCGACGAGCAGGTGCCAGTCGGCGGTGGGGTCGGGGGCGTAACCGCCGCCGGGGCCGAGCATGAGGATCTCGTCGCCCGGCACGGCACGGGCGGCCCAGGGTCCGGCCAGGCCCTCGTCACCGTGATAGACGAAGTCGAGCGTCAGCTCACGGCTGTGCGGGTCCCACGCCCGCACGGTGTAGGTGCGCAGGCGGGGCCACAGCTCGCGCGGCATGGTCTCACGTACCTGCTGGACGCTGAAGGGCTGGGGATAGTCGACCCCTTCGTGCGGGAACACGACTTTCACGTAGTGGTCGGTGCAGTCGGAGGTGGTGGCGAAGTCGCGCAGGCCGTCACCCCCGACGATGACCCGGATCATGTGCGGCGAGATGCGCTCGGTACGCAGCACGACGCCTCTATGGTGATCCCTTGGCTTCTCAGCCATACGGACGACTCCTTAGTTAGGTATACCTAACTTACATGCTCCGCGCCGGGAAACCGCTGACGCGCCGTAATATCTCCCCTGCCCGTGGCCTTCTGCCCGATTCGCGGCTCACCTGGCGCCCCTGTCCGGCAGCCAGCAGAATGATCAGTAAGAGGGATCGGAGGCAGACGATGACGGCGCATCCTCCTCCGCGGAGCGCGCGGCGCCCGGAGCTGGACGCGCTGCGCGCCCTGGTGGTGGTCGGCCTGGTGTTCTTCCACTCCTCGCTGGTGTTCGAGACCGACGGCGACTTCTACGTGCGCAACGCCGAGACCACCGAGCTCACCACGATCTTCGCCGCGCTCTGCGTCATCTGGGCGATGCCCCTGCTGTTCCTGGTGTCCGGCCTCGGCGCGTGGCACTCGCTGCGCCGCAGGGGCGCGGGCGGGTTCGCGCTGGAGCGGTTACGCCGGCTCGGCGTCCCGCTGGTGTTCGCCACGCTCGTGCTGCTTCCGTTCCCGCAGTGGCTGCGGCTCAGGGCCGACCCCGCCTACCACGACTCCTACGCGCGGTTCTGGCCGCACTTCTTCGAGGTGCGGCTGGAGCCGTCGGAGTTCCCCTTCATCGTCCAGGGCGCCTCTTACGAGACCGGCCACCTGTGGTTCGTGGTGCTGCTGCTGGTCTATTCGCTGCTGCTCGCGGGGCTCGCCCGCCGGGTGCCGCCCGGTCTCGGCCGCCGGATCCGCGACGGGCTGGGCTGGGCGGCCCGGCGGCGCGGCATGGTGCTGCTGCCCGCCGCGCCCGTCGCGCTGGTCTCCGCCCTGCTGGGGGTGGAGGAGGACTACGGCGGCTGGAGCCGATGGGCGTACCTGCTGTTCTTCCTGTCCGGGTTCGCACTCGCGGCCGACGCGCGGCTGCGCGAGGCGATGCGCCGCGACGCGGTGGTGGCGGCGGTGCTCGGGATCGCGCTGGCGGGGGCCGGGACGCCGCTGTTCCTCATCGCGGGCGAGACGCCCGGCGCCGACCCGTTCATGGACCTGTCGCCGCTGGCGACGACCGCCCGCATCCTGTACGGCGCGGCCGGCTGGTGCTGGCTGGTCGCGATCCTCGGCCTGCTCGACCGGCGCCGACACGCGCCCGCCACCCAGAAAGCCACCCAGAAAGCCACTCAGGAAGCGACTGGGGAAGCCGCCGAGCGGGGTGGGCGCCCGCGCCGGATGTACGACTATCTGGCCGGCGCTGTGCTGCCCGTCTACATCCTGCACCAGCCGGTCGTCGTCGGCGTCGCCTACGTCGTCGTCGGCTGGCGCGCGCCCGTCGCGGTGAAGTTCGCGGTCATCGTCGTCGCCTCGCTCGCCCTCACCTTCGCCGTCTACGACGTGCTGGTCCGGCGCACCCCGGTGACCCGCTTCCTGTTCGGCATGCGCTGATCAGGCCGCGACGTCGCCCTCCGTCACCGGCCCCGTCACCCCCGCCGCGACGGCCAGGAAGGAGGCCATGTGCCGGAAGGCCAGCCGCGCCTCCGGCAGCACGTCCGCCAAGATCGGGAAGACGTGCGGCATGTGCGGCCACTCCTCGTAGGTCACCGGCACCCCGCCCTCCCGGGCGCGGACGGCGACGCGGTGCGCCTCGTCCCTGAGCACCTCGGTCGACCCGGTGACGATCATCAGCGGCGGCAGGCCGGTGAAGTCGCCGAGCACCGGCGACACGAGCGGGTCGCACGGGTCCAGGCCGGAGGTCCAGCGGCGGGCCAGCCAGCGCACCCGCCCCGCCGCGAGCATGGGATCCTGCCAGCGGTTGGCACGCCGGGGAAAGTCCGTCAGATCGGCCCACGGCGACAGGCAGATGGCCGCCGCAGGCAGGGGCAGGCCGCGGTCACGCAGCGCCAGCAGGGTCGCCAGCGTCAGATGACCGCCCGCCGAGTCGCCCGCGATGATCACGTCGGCGGAGTCGTGCCCACGCTTCAGCAGGCAGTCGTAGGCGTCCAGCGCGTCGGCGAGCGAGTCGGCGAGGTGGTGCGCCGGGCCCTGCCGGTAGTCCAGGGCCAGCACCGGACGGCGCGCCACCACCGACAGCCGCCAGGTGATGGGCCGGTGCGTCCTCGGCGAGCAGGAGAAGTAGCCGCCGCCGTGCAGGTAGAGCAGCACCCTGCCCTCGTAGCCCTCGTAGCCCTCGTAGCCCTCGCCGGACCGCTGCCCGGCGCGGATCCACTCGCCGCCGCACGCGGCGAAGGCCGCCGGCGCCACGCTCGCGTGCTCGGGCATGCCCACCGGCACCAGCCTGACCAGCTCGCCCAGCCGGGCGGCGGCGTCGAGCGCGAGGGAGTGACGCAGCAGCAGGTGGGAGGCGGGCTTGAAGGTGCCGTGCATGAGGCCGGTGAGCGCGCGCGCCTGCCAGCTCAGCGGGTAGTCCGGGGTGACGTCCCTGTCCAGGTGCATAACGGTCCTCCAATGATCCCCTTCCCAGCGGAACGACGCTCTACCCGCCGGTAGGCACGTCATATATGCGTTGCGCCGCACCGGGCGGAAACCGGATAATTCCAGGCTGCCTTTTCCAGTCACGCCCGCGTGCGCGGGCCCGGACACGGTCAGTGACCGCGCCCGCACAGTCCGGAGGTGTCACGTCATTCCGCTCTACGCCCGGCTCGTCCGGTACGGCTTCAGAAAACACGCCGCCTACCTCACCGGAGCGCTCGCCGGCGCCTTCACCAACAGCGTGTTCGGCGTCCTGCGGGCCTACATCCTCATCGCGCTGTGGCAGGCCCGGCCCGGCCTGGCGGGCTACGACGTCGCCGACGCCGTCACCTTCTGCTTCATCACCCAGGCCTTCATCGCCCCCATGCAGCTCTTCGGCGGCGGCCTGACCATCCCCGAGCGCATCCGCAGCGGCGACATCGCCCTCGACCTCGTCCGGCCCGCCTCGCTCCAGGCCTGGTCACTGGCCGAGGATCTCGGGCGGGCGGCCTTCCTGCTCCTCGCCCGCGGCCTGCCGCCGATGCTGCTCGGCGCGGTCCTGTTCGGCCTCGTGACGCCCACCGGCGCGACGCAGTGGGCGGGATTCCTCGCCGGCCTCCTGCTCGCCGTGCTGACCAGCTTCGGCTGGCGCTATCTGGTGGCGCTGTCGGTCTGCTGGCTCGCCGACGACCGCGGCGTCAACGTGCTGTCCCTGGTGCTCAGCACGTTCTTCAGCGGCATGATGCTGCCCTTGACGATCTTCCCCGGCTGGCTGGGCGAGCTGGCCAGGGCGCTGCCGTGGGCGGCCATGGTCCAGGCCCCCGCCGACCTCTACCTCGGCAAGGCGCCCGTCCTGGACACCCTGGCCTTCCAGGCGTTCTGGGCCGCGACGCTGATCGGCCTGGGCGCGCTCGCCACCCGCGCGATCCGCTACAAGGTGGTGATCCAGGGTGGTTAGGACGTACGTGCTGCTGGCCTGGACATGGACCCGCGCGGCCGCCGCCTACCCGGCCTCGTTCGCGCTCATGGTCGTGTTCGGCTGCGTCACCGGCGCGCTCGACCTCGCGGTGATCCTGGTGGTCTTCGCCAACACCACCACGCTCGGCGGCTTCTCCCGCGACGAGGTGCTCTTCCTGTACGGCGCCGCCGGTCTCGCCTTCACCCTCTGCGACCTGTTCGTCAGCAACCTCGACCGGATCAGCCAGCACATCAAGGCCGGCACCATGGACACCTTCCTGATCCGGCCGGTGAGCCCCTGGATCCAGATCGCCACCGACCGGTTCGTCCCGACCCGGTTCGGCCGTGTGGTGCTGGCCGGGGCCGTGCTCGGCCACGCGCTCGGGGCGCTGGACCTCGACGGGCGAAGGCTCTGGATGGTGCCCGTCATGGTCGGCTGCGGGGTGGTCATCTTCGCCGCGCTCTGGACGCTGGCCGGCGCGCTGCAGTTCCTGCTGACCGACGCGCCCGAGGTGGCCAACGCCTTCACCTACGGCGGCCAGCAGCTCACCCAGTACCCACTGAACGTCTACGGCCGCGACCTGGTGCGCGGAGCGACGTACGTGCTGCCGCTGGCCTTCATCAACTGGCAGCCGGGCCTGTACGTGCTGGGCCGGGACGACCCGTTCGGCACGCCGGAGTTCCTGCGTTTCCTCGGGCCCGCCGCGGCCCTGGTTCTCGCCCTGCTGGCCGGGTTCGCCTGGCGGCAGGGCATCCGCCGCTATCGATCCACGGGGAGTTGACCATGATCGAGCTTGACCGCGCCGGCCGTGCCTTCAAGGTGAGGCGCACGATCGTGCACGCCGTACAGGACCTGTCGTTCACCGTCGCGCCGGGAGAGTTCGTCGGCTACCTCGGCCCCAACGGGGCCGGCAAGTCCACCACGATCAAGATGCTGTGCGGCATCCTCACCCCCAGCTCGGGCACGGTGCGGGTGGCAGGGCTGGACCCCTCGCGGCGGCGCACGACGCTCGCCCGGCGCATCGGCGTGGTCTTCGGACAGCGCACCACGCTGTGGTGGGATCTGCCGCTCAAGGACAGCTTTGAACTGATCCGGCTCCTTTACAAAGTAGATCGCAAGGTGTTCGCGGCCAGGCTGGCGGAGCTGACCGAGACGCTGGATCTGGGCGCGTTCCTGCGCACTCCGGTGCGTCAGCTCAGCCTGGGGCAGCGGATGCGCGGCGACCTGACCGCCTCGCTGCTGCACGACCCGGACGTGCTGGTGCTCGACGAGCCCACCATCGGGCTGGACGTGGTCAGCAAGGCGAGCATCCGGGCCTTCCTGGCCCGGCTGAACGCCGAGCGCGGCACCACCGTGCTGCTGACCACGCACGACCTGGGCGACATCGAGCGCCTGTGCCGCCGGGTGATGCTGATCGACCACGGGCGGCTGGCCTTCGACGGCACGCTGGACGAGCTGATGGCCTCGGCGCCCGGCCACGCGAGCATCGAGGACGTGGTCACGCACCTGTACACGAGGTCACGCACCCGTACACGAGCGAGCGGTGAGGGTCAGTAGTAGCCGCCCTCGTCGGAGGTCTGCTCGTACTCGTCGTCCTCGTCGTCGTGGTCGCGCGACCAGCGTGACGGCATCAGCACGGGGATGAACAGGGCCACGCCGAGCAGGGCGTACACGCCGCTGGTGAGCAGGGTCCTGGAGCCGGTGGCGGCCTGCCTGACGATCTCGTGCATCGACGGCGCGTCCGGGACGAGGGACAGCGCCCGGTTCATGTCCAGCGCGTAGACGACGGTCCAGGCGAGCAGCACCATCGAGGGGACGAACGTGGCCAGCGGCGACACCCTGCCCGCCACCACCAGGCCCACGACCAGGCCCACCGCGGCCATCGCACCGAGGGCGATCCACAGTTGCTGCCCGCCCGCCGGATTACCCTGGGCGCCGGCCAGGGACTGCTGGACGGCCCAGCCCCCGCCTCCCAGCACGGCCGCGGTCACCACAACTCCGATGAGCAAACCAGCTAAGTGCCGCAACGTTCTCACCTCTATGTCAACGTGGTCGGCACTGACCCTAGCGACAAACGTTGTATATCACCCAGCATTGCGCAGTCCGAGCTTGCCGGCGGCCTTCCCGTGAGAGCATGGAGCACACCCATGCACGCGCACCTGCCACTCAGACTCACCAGGACGGCGGCCTTCGCCGCCGTCTGCGTGACGCTCGCCGCGCTCGCGCACTGGCTCGGCGGTGGCGCCGGCCCCGCCCCCTGGGCGGCGGCGCTGGGCCTGGCCACGGTGTTCGCGCTGGCCATGGCGCTGTCCGGCCGGGAGCGGCCGACGGCGGTCATCAACACCGCGCTCGTCGTGGGCCAGCTCGGCCTGCACGAGCTGTTCGGCGGCGGCGACGGCAGCGCCTACGTCGTCGCGCACCTGCACGGCCAGGGGCTGGGCGACGCGCTCGGCATGCTGGTCGCCCACCTGACGGCCACGCTCATCACCGGCTGCTGGCTGGCGCGCGGCGAGGCCGCGCTGTGGGCGATGCTGCGCCGCCTCGGCGGCCGGCTCGTGCTGCTGCCGCGCCCGCCCGTCCCGCCGTCGATCCGGCCCGCCGCGCCGATCGTGCGCGTACGCGCCGTGCCCATCGCCCCGCTCCTCCGTCACTCCGTCGCCAGGCGCGGTCCTCCGCTGCCCGCCTGAGCTTCTGACACCCTGCATTCCCCCCTGATCACCCAAGTGGAGTCCCCGCATGTCCCTGACGCGCCGTGCCGCGACCGTGCTCGCCGCCACCACCGCTCTCACCATCGGCCTCGCGCTCCCCGCGCTGGCCCACGTCACCATCAACCCGGGCACCGCCGAGCAGGGCGGCTTCAGCAAGGTCGCCTTCCGGGTGCCGAACGAACGCGACGACGCCAAGACGGTCAAGGTCGAGGTGTCCTTCCCCGCCGACCACCCGCTGGCGTTCGTCTCGGTCAAGCCGGTGCCGGGCTGGACCGTCAAGGTCACCGAAGGCAAGCTGCCCAAGCCGGTCACCACCGAGTACGGCGAGCTCACCGAGGCCGTCACCAAGGTCGTCTGGTCCGGCGGTGAGATCGGCCAGGGCGAGTTCCAGGAGTTCGAGGTGTCCATGGGCAAGCTGCCCGAGGGCGTGGACCAGCTCGTCTTCCCGACCAAGCAGACCTACTCCGGCGGCGAGGTGGTCGACTGGGCCGAAGCGCCCAAGGCCGACGGCACCGAGCCCGAGCGTCCGGCGCCGGTGCTCAAGCTCACCCCGGCGTCGAAGGAAGGCGCCGTGACCGCGGCCACCACCGCCGCCTCCGCGGCAGCCCCCTCGGTGACCCCGGCCGCGAACGCCGCCGCCTCCGACGGCACCGCCCGCCTGCTGGGCGGTGCGGGACTCGCCGTGGGCGTCATCGGCGTCGTGGTCGCCGTCCTCGCCCTGCGCCGCCGCCCCGCCTGACCCGCCTCCCGGCCCGTACGGGGACACTTCCCCGTACGGGCTCACTACGAAGTGATGTCCTTGCCGGAGAAGTGCGCCCAGGCGATGGAGAGCGACAAGGTGATGTAGGCGCCGAACGTCAGCAGGCCGCTCATCAGCGCGCCGGTGTCGATCGGGCTGCGCAGCACCGCGTCGAAGCTGGTGAACCGGCTCGGCAGCAGGTAGGGCTCCAGGGCGCTGAGCTGGGGGATCGCCCGCAGCACCTGGCAGACGATGACCAGCACCATGGTGCCCGCGATGGCGCCGATGGGCACCTCGGTGAACACCGACAGGGCCAGCGCGACCGCGGCCAGCGCCGCCATGCCGGCGCCGACGTAGCCGACGCTGATGAGGATCCGCGTCAGGCCCTCGGCCATGCTGATGGTGCTGCCGGACAGCAGCGTCACGGGCCCGGCGGGGAACAGGATCAGTCCCGTGACCAGCGCCGACAGCGCGACGACGGCGGTGACGGCGTAGCCGTACACGACCGCGTTCAGGTATTTGACGGCCAGCAGCCGGGTGCGCCCGGCGGGCGCGGCCAGCAGGTAGCGCAGCGTGCCGGCGCCGGCCTCGCCCGCGATCGAGTCACCCGCCACCACGCTCACGGTGATCGGCATCAGCAGCAGCACCAGGAACGAGAACGAGACGAACGTCAGCATGAGGCTGTTGCCCGCCACGTCCGCGATCATCCCGCCCATCGCCTCGTCCCCCGCGACGATCCTCAGCGTGATGCCGACGATGACGGGCACGCAGGCCACCACGGCCAGCATGACCAGGTTGCGGGGGCGTTTGAAGGTCAGCTCCAGCTCCGAGCCGAGCAGCCGCCAGAACGCCCACGGCCTGCGGGCGGGCGGCGGGGGCGGCGGACCGGGCTCCGCCGGGCGGCGTTCGGCGCTGCTCAGCGTCTCCGCCACGGGCACCAGTCCGGGCAGCCGCCGGGTCCGCGCCTCGGTGGCCGAGGTGTCAGCCGTCGACATCGAAACCCTCTCCCGTCAGTCCGACGAACACGTCTTCCAGGCTCGGCCGTACGACCGCGAACCCGCGGACGGCGACCCCCTCGCCCACGAGGGCGGCGTTGACCTTCTCCGGGGCGTGCCCGTCCAGGGCGGCGCTCACGTCGTCGCCGATCCGCACGTCCTCCAGCCCGAGCTCCCTGAGCACCCGCGCGGCGTCGGCGGGGTCGGGGGTGTCGATCCGCACCCGGGTGGCGCGGCCGCCGCTGAGCGAGGCCATGGTCCCCTGCGCGACCAGCTTGCCGGTGCGCATGATGGCGGCGTGCGTGCACATCTGCTCGACCTCGCCCAGCAGGTGGGAGGAGACGAAGACCGTGGTGCCCGCGGCGGCGATCTCCTTGACCAGCGCGCGTACCTCGCGGGTGCCCTGCGGGTCGAGCCCGTTGGTCGGCTCGTCCAGGATGAGCAGCTCGCGCGGGCCGAGCAGGGCGGCGGCGATGGCCAGCCGCTGGCGCATGCCGAGCGAGAAGTTGCGGTAGCGCTTGCCTGCTGCCGCGCTGAGCCCCACCCGCTCCAGCGCCTGCCCGATCCGCCGCGCGGCGGTCTCGGCGGGCGCCGTGGGGTCGGCGGCGTCGAGCCGGCGCAGGTTGGCCTCGCCGGACAGGTACGGGTAGAAGGCGGGCCCCTCGACCAGCGCCCCGACCCTCGGCAGCGCCTCGGCGCGGGGCAGGCCCAGCAACGAGCACTCGCCTTCGGTGGGCGCGACCAGGCCGAGCAGCATGCGGATCGTGGTGGTCTTGCCCGAGCCGTTCGGGCCCAGGAAGCCGAAGACGGACCCGCGCGGGACGCTCAGGTCGAGCGCGTCGACGGCGACCTGACCGCCGCGGAACCGCTTGGTCAGGCCGCTGGTGACGATGGCGGCGGAGGGCGGGGACGCCCCGAAGGGCGCCCCCGCTTCCAGAGTGACGGTCGTCACTTGACGCCCGCCGCCTTGATGATCTCCTCCTGGGTGACCGCGCCGACCAGCAGCCGGCCGTCGTCGGTCAGCAGGGCGGTGGCAAGCTTGGTCTTGATCAGCTTGCCCGAGCCCCACTCGCCGCTCACCGGGGTGGCGGACTTGAGCACACTGTCGATGAGCGCGGCCGGGTCGCCCTCGCCCCGGTCGCCGAACGGGGAGTCCTCGCCGGCCGGGGTCGCGCCCTCGGACGGCTTGGCCAGGTCCTCCAGCGACCCGGGCAGCACCGCGACGGACGTCCAGCCCTCACCGACGACCTTGACGTCCCCGGCCGCCTTGTGCGCCTCCTTCTCCTGCGCGCGCTGCTCGTCGGTCATCTCCTGCTTGTGCGCGCCGAGCTTCTGCTCCTCCACCTTCGCCCCGGCGGGCGGGGTGAAGGTGAAGTTCTCGGCGGCGGGCGGGGTGAAGGTCACCTGGGTGAAACCGACCTGGAAGGCCGGCTCCGCCGAGCCCTTGGCGAACACCTGCACCTGCAGCGGCACATAGTTCTCGCCGTCGAGCGCCAGGCGCACCTCCTGCACCAGCGAGCCCGCGGCCTTCGGCTTGAGGACGAGCTGGTAGGCCGGGCGGCCCGCCACCTCGGCGGTGTTGGAGACGCTGATCGCCGTGTGCTCGCCGGCCTGGGCCAGCACCATCTCCGCCGCCGCCTGCGGCGTCAGGTCCTCAGGGCGAGGCGTGGCCGAGGTGTCCGGCCGCTCACCGCCCTCCGGGAGCTTCAGGCGGGTGGCGGTGTTGGTGCCGCTGTCCCAGTACCACATCTGGTCGCCGTTGAGGATCAGGTTGGTCTCGGCCAGCTGCGTGGGCATCGCCACGCGCACCTTGTCGTGGGCGCCGTACCAGACCTTCACCTCATGTGACCCCGACAGCAGGCTGAGCGGCGAGCCGCCGCCCGTCTGCGGCAGCGCCGGCAGGCCGAGCGACGCCGTCTGCTGGACGGTGCCGGACATCGGGGGCGGCCCCTCCGACTTGCTCGTCGCCGCCGCGGCGTCGGCCAGCAACTGCTGGGCCGAACGCTCCGGCAGCACCGGATCGCCGCTCACCGCGGCGACCACCGGGCCGGCGCCGATCGCGCCGGCGATCACGGCGGCCGCCGCGATCGGGACCCCCCACCTCATGAACGTGCCTTTACGCATCTCACTCCCTAACGGTATGTCGATACGTGCAGCCTGCGTCATGCATCCTTAGGCAGACCTGAGACAGCCTGAGGCCGCTCTCAGCCTTCTCAGCGAGGTCTCAGGCGGAGAACGGGAGAATCGCCACATGAGAGTACTTGTCGTCGAGGACGAGCGGCGGATGGCCGCCGCGCTCCAGCGGGGGCTGCAGGCCGAGGGCTTCGCCGTGGACCTCGCCCACGACGGCGAGCAGGGGCTGCACGAGGCCAGGCACGGCGAGTACGACGTGGTGGTGCTGGACATCATGCTGCCGAGGCTGTCGGGCTACAACGTGTGCAAGCAGTTGCGCGCCGAGGAGAACTGGGTGCCGATCCTCATGCTGTCGGCCAAGGACGGCGAGTACGACATGGCCGACGGCCTCGACCTGGGCGCCGACGACTATCTGACCAAGCCGTTCTCCTACGTGGTGCTGGTGGCCAGGCTCCGCGCGCTGCTGCGCCGCGACTCCGGGCGGCGGCCCGCCGTGCTGGGCGCCGGGGACCTGTCGCTGGACCCGGCGCGGCGCCGGGTGCTGCGCGGCGAGACGGCGATCGAGCTGACCCCCCGGGAGTTCGCGCTGCTGGAGTTCCTGATGCGCAGGCGTGACGAGGTGGTGTCCAAGGCGGAGATCCTGGAGCACGTGTGGGACACCTTCGACACCGATCCGAACGTGGTGGAGGTGTACGTCGGCTACCTGCGCCGCAAGATCGACGGCCCGTTCGGCAGGAACGCCCTGCAGACCGTCCGCGGCGCGGGCTACCGCCTGGCCGGTGACGGTGGCTGATGACAGTGGTTGATGACGGTGGCTGATGACGGTGGCTGACAGCCCGCTGGCCTGGTGGCGGCGGCAGGGGCTGCGCTTCCGGCTGACCGTGGTGGCCGCCGCGGTGCTCGCCCTGGCGCTGGCCGTCTCGGCGTCGGTGCTGCTCACCGTGCTGGACCGGGCGCTGATCGACACGGTCGACGAGTCGACCAGGCAACAGGCCCAGAAGGTGCGCGTGCACGCCGACGCGGGCACGCTGACGACCCCGATCACCACCAACGACGGCACCATCGTGCAGGTCGTCGACGCGGGCGGGCGCATCACGCACGTCACCTACGGAGCCGACCGGCTGGTGCCGCTGCTGGACGCGGCCGCCCGGGAGCGGGTGCTGCGCAAGGGCAGCGTCACGTTCATGGACGGCCGGCCGTTCGCGATCCCCGGGCCGCTGCGCGTGGTCGTGGTGCGGGCCGACCGCGGCCGGACCGTGATCGCGGCCAGGCCGGTCGCGGAGATCCAGACCAGCCTGGCCACGGCCGGCCGGGTGCTGCTGATCGGCACGCCGCTGCTGATCGTGCTGCTCGCCGCGGCGAGCTGGCTGATCATCGGCAGGACGCTGCGCCCGATCAGCGCGCTGCGCAGAGGCGCCGCCGAGATCACGCACACCGCCAGGTCCCGCAGGCTGCCGGTGCCCGAGTCCAAGGACGAGGTGCACTCCCTGGCCACCACACTCAACGACATGCTGGCCAGGCTGGAGGAGGCCGAGCAGCGGCAGCGCGCGCTGGTCTCCGACGCCTCCCACGAGCTGCGCAGCCCGCTGGCCAGCATCCGCCTGCAGCTCGAGGTGGCCCTCGGGCACCCCGAGGGCCAGGACTGGCGTGAGACGGCCGAAGGCGTCCTGGAGGACACCATGCGGCTGTCCAAGCTCGCCGAGGACCTGCTCGCGCTCGCCCGGCTGGACGAGCGCGGCGGGGTGCCCGCCCGGACTGAGCCGGTCGACCTCGACGAGGTGACCCGGCAGATCGCCGACCGTTACGGCGACGTGCGGCTGACCGCCTGCGAGCCGCTGGTGGTCAGCGGTGACGCGCTCGACCTGAGTCGTGTGCTGACCAACCTGATCGACAACGCCGTCCGGCACACCACGTCGAAGATCGAGGTGGCGTTGACCGGCGACGGCACGCTGACGGTGACCGACGACGGCCCCGGTGTTCCCGAGGAGGATCGGGAGCGGGTGTTCAACCGCTTCACCAGGCTCGACTCCGGCCGCGGCCGTGACGAGGGCGGCGCGGGGCTCGGGCTGGCGATCGTCCGCGAGACCGTGCGCGCGCACGGCGGCACGGTGCACCTGGAGGACGCTGCCCCCGGGCTGCGCGTGGTGGTGTGGCTGCCCCGCGGGTGACCGGTGCGGGATCCGGCGATCGGCCGCGCTAGGCGGCGGTGCCCTTCTCGGCCGTCGCCAGGAAGTCCTGGGCGATCAGCGGGAGGCGGCGGCGGGCGTGCACCACGGCGATGACGCGCCGCACGGCGGGTTCGAGCGAGCGGACCACGAGACCGGCCCGGCCGGCCTGCTCGGCCATGCCGCGGTACCACAGCAGTGAGGCCTGGCCGGCGCGTACGGCGTTCAGCCAGCCGTTGCGCTCGTCGGTTTCGAGCACCACGACGGGGTTGACCGCGTACCTGCCGAACATCGCCTCCAGTTCCCTGCGACGGACGCTGCCGCGCGCGGGCAGGGCCAGCCGCATGCCGTCGAGACGGCACATCGGGACGGGGTTGGGCAGTTCGAGGGCGGGAGGGGAGATCAGCACGATCTCCTGGCGTTCGAGGGGATGGGTGACGAGGTCGCCGGGCACCGGCAGGTCCGTCAGGCCGAGGTCGGCCCGCTGGTCCCTGATGGCACTGACCACGGCATCACGGCCGTCACAGCGCACGATGTGCACGCGGACGCCGGGGTGCTCGGCGGTGTAGGCGGGCAGAAGCCGCCCTGCGAGGCCGGGTTCGAGGCTGGGCGTGGAGGCGATGCGAAGCTCGGCTTCCCCGGCGGGACCGCCGTGGTTGCCCAGGCCCTCGATCTCGCGAACCGCGTCGAGCGCCTCCCTGGCCAGCTTCACCACCCGGCGGCCCTGTGCGGTCACCACTACACCGCGCCCGGAGCGAGCGAAGAGCGTCATGCCCAGCTCTCGCTCCAGATCCCGGATCGCACGCGAAAGCGCAGGTTGTGCGATGTAGAGCGACCTGGCCGCGTCGGTCATGGTGCGGTGCTCCGCAGTCGCGACCACATAGCGGAGCTGCTGGAGGTTCATGTCAAAGAAGCTAGGACAACGCCCGCCGCGCGGTGGGGGACATAGCGGAGATCACCTCGAATGATTTCGGACTGTAACCGAGTACCGCTACATCCGTGACGGGTGATAAATGAGTATGCTTCTGCCCCAAATTTGGCAAAGACTCGACGAGTGACTCACTTGGTCACTCATTACGGGACGAACCGTATTAAGGGGCGACACGGTGACAGGCAACGGGCAGTACCCTCCCCCGCCTCAGGGGCCAGGACAGCCCCAGCGGCCACCCTCGCGCCCTTGGCCCCCACCGGGATACGGCACGCCTGAGCGACCGGGCGGCGACCGTCCGGCGAACAACCCGTACCCACCCGCGGCGCCGGGTAATCCTTACCCGTCGCAGGGAAATCCGTACCCCTCCCCGCCGGCCCGGCCGCCGCAGGGGAACCCGTACCCGCAGCAACCACCCCAAGGGGCTCCGTACCCGCCACCCCAGGGGCCTCCGACTCCGTACCCGCAGCAGCCGCCGCAGGGCGGCCCCTACGCGCCTCCACAGGGCCATCCCTACCCGCAACCGCCTCCGCCCCCTCCCCCGTCGCCGCAGTGGCAGCAGCCGCCGCCTCCGCCTCCTCCGCCCCCACCGGGGCGCGGGCCGTACGGGCAGTGGCCGCAGCCGCCGAGGAAGAAGCCGGGCATGGGTGTGGGGGCCGTCCTCGGCACCGTGTTCGGCTCGATCGCGGCGTTGTTCGTCCTGATGGTCATCGGCGCGGCGATGATCGGCGGCGCCAAGGAGTCACGGACGACGACCCCGATCGCGATCCCGACGCTGTCGCCGTACGACGAGCCGACGCGGAGGCCGGACCGGACGTCGAGCGAGAGGCCGAGCACCGACTCCAGCCGTGAGCCCAGCACCGAGCCGAGCGCTGGGCCCAGCCCGACGCGCACCCAGGACGACGAGCCCGATCGGGAGCAGGAGGTGGACCCGCCGGCTCAGGTCACCGTCAACCGGAGCCTGAAGAACAACACGGTCTACCGGGCGGGCGCGCTGCCGAGGCTGCGCTGCCGGGCGGGCAACGTGAGCATCTTCAGCCACAGCCAGCTCAAGTCGCTGATCCTCAGGACCGGCAGGTGCATGGACCAGGCCTGGGGGCAGATCCTGCGGAAGCAGGGCATCCCCTTCAGCCCGCCGAACTACGCGATCGTCGCCGGGCGCGGCAGGGGAGCCTGCGGCGACTACCCGGCGGCGGGGAGCATGGTGCCGTACTACTGCCCGCGCAACAACACCATCTACGCCTCCACCACGGCCATGGCCAAGGGCAACGGCAACGCCCGCGGGTACGGCCAGATCATCTCCTGGCACGGCGGCATCATCAGCATGATGGCCCACGAGTACGGCCACCATGTGCAGAACATCACCGGGCTGATGGACTCATGGTGGGCGCGGACCCTCGACTCGACGAGCCAGAGCGGCAAGCTGGCGCTCAACAGGCGGATGGAGTTGCAGGCCACCTGCTTCGGCGGCATGTGGATGAGGTCGGTGGCCGGCACCTATCCGGTCAACTCGACCAACCGCAACCAGCTGTTCTTCTTCTACAGCCAGGTGGGCGACTACCCGGGTTTTCCGCGTGACCACGGCTCGCGGGCGAACAACAACAGGTGGTTCCGGCAGGGCTGGCTGAAGAGCCAGGCATACCAGTGCAACACGTGGATGGCGGCCTCCTCCACGACGTCGTAACGGCAACCTGGTGTTCATCTCAGCTTGAACACATGTCTTTGATGTCCGTATATGGGGACTAGAATCCTGGCAATCTTGCTGTCAAACGGGGGCAAACCTTCGGGGTTCTGCCTGGTGGGCGCGAAGGAGCCAGTGTGAGCAAGCGCGATGGGGACAACACCGTGCCCGGCGGTAGGAAACGCCGTCCCCCTCGCCGCCCACGCCCCACCGGCCGCCAGCCGTCGTCGTCCGCGGAGGGCGGTTCGCAGCCTTCCGGCTCCCCCAAGCAGTCCTCCGGCACTCCCAAGCAGTCCTCCGGCTCCGCCAGGAGGCCCTCCGGCGGCTCCGCCGAGAAGCCCGGCCTCGGCCCCCGCCCCGGCTCCGGCTCTGGCTCTGGCTCCACCAGGAGGGGCGACGGCACCGCCCCCAGGAGGTCGCCGGGACCGGGCCTGCCCGGCGCGCTCAGCCGCTTCGCCGCCGGCCTCGGCAGCGGCAAGGCCGGCGCGGGAAAGAGCGCGTCCGGCCCGGCCAGGCCGGCCGACGTCGGAGCCATCATCGGCTGGACCCTGCTGTCGGTCTTCGTGCCCGGCATCGCGCACCTGCGGGCCGGGCGTCGCCGTACGGGCCTCATCCTGATCAGCGCCTACGCGGTGGTGCTGCTCGGCGTGCTGGCGTTCGTGCTGTTCAGTCTCGACAACGTGGGCATCTACATGCGCAGCAGCGTGCACACCACGGTGACCGCCCTCGCGGTGCTGGGCGCGCTCTGCTGGTTCGCGCTGGTGATCTCCTCCTACATCACGCTCGGCCCCAACAGGCTGAACCAGCAGGGCCAGATCGTCTCCGGCATCGTGGTGGGCGTGGTGTGCGTGGCGGTGATGGCACCGTTCGCCCTGGCGGCCACCACCGTGCAGGCGGGCAGTGGCGCGATGCAGAACATCTTCCGCAGCGCCGAGGACGACCCGGACATCGCGCCGATCAAGGAAGAGGACCCCTGGAACGGCAAGGACCGGGTGAACTTCCTCCTGGTCGGCGGTGACGCCGCGGGCAACCGCACCGGCGTGCGCACCGACAGCATGAACGTGGCCAGCGTGCACATCCCTACCGGCACCACGGTGCTGTACAGCCTGCCGCGCAACCTGCAGCATGTGCGCTTCCCCCCGTCCTCACCGCTGCGCAAGCAGTTCCCCAACGGCTTCATGGCGGAGCTGCCGCAAGGCGGCCTGCTCAACGAGGTGTGGCAGTACGCCACCGACCACCCGGACCTCGCCGGCGGCAAGAACAAGGGCCCGCGAGCGCTCATGGACGCCATCGGCCACACCCTCGGCCTCAAGATCGACTATTACGCCATGGTGAACATGTACGGCTTCGCCGACCTGGTGGACGCGATCGGCGGCCTGCAGATCCGGGTCGAGCGGGACATCAAGTGGGGCGGCCACTACGGCACCGCGGGCACCATCAAGGCGGGCAACCGCCGGCTGTCCGGCGAGGAGACCCTGTGGTACGGCCGGTCCCGTGTGGAGAGTGACGACTTCAACCGCATGAGCCGCCAGCGCTGCGTCATCGCCGCGTTCGCGCAGCAGGCCACGCCGCAGAAGATCCTGACGAACTTCACCGACCTCGCCAGGGCGACCAAGCGGCTGGCGCAGACCAACATCCCGCAGGAGCTGCTGGAGCCTCTGGTCCCCCTGGCGCTCAAGGTCAAGGACGCGAAGATCAGCAGCCTGCAGTTCGTGCCGCCCGAGTACTGGCCGGGCAACCCCGACTGGGCCAAGATCCGCAAGGCGTCGGCCAAGGCGATCCAGGACTCCCTGAAGCCGGCCCGCCGGGCGCGGACCGCCGACGTGACCGCCTCCCCCGGCGCTCCGACGGCCACCGCCACGCCACCGGGGACGGCCGCCGCCAGGCCGACGGCCACGCCCACCCGCAAGACGCAGAAGGCCGGTTCCACCTCACTCGACGAAGCCTGCGGCCTCTGAGGAAGAAAGCCCGCCCCCCGGCACCGGGGGGCGGGCGCGACGGGCTTGAGGCCGCCGGGGATCACGCCGCCGGGCGGCCCAGGGCCTGCAGGTCCTTGATGGTCAGCGCGGACACGTTCTGGTCCACGGGGTTGTCGGAGTACTGGTGGATGGCCCAGGACTTCCAGTCGGCCGGCGGGGTGACCGTGCCCTTGGCCTTGCCGTAGTTGGCGAGCCAGAGCGGGTAGCCGCCCAGGCCCTTGCCGTACTGGTCGGCGAAGGACTGGCTGCTGTAGAACAGCGGCTTGACGCCGGTCTTGGCCGTGACGCGCTCCAGCCACTTCTTGGCCCAGGCGTTGACGTGGGCGGTGGACTTGCCGTCGCTGGTCTCCAGGTCGAGGGCGAGCAGGTCACCGGGCTTGGCCGGCTGGCTGTTCACGGCCGCCAGGAAGTAGTCGGCCTCGGCGACGGGGTCGTTGGCGGGGTGGCCGAAGTGGTAGGCGCCGCGCACGACCTTGTGCTTGTCCAGTTCCTTCCAGTGGCGGGCGAAGGTCGGGTCCTTGTAGTCCAGGCCCTCGCTGGCCTTGACGATGCCGAATTCGGCGCCGCTGGTGGCCCAGTCGTGCTCGGGCTGGTAGTTGGAGACGTCCTGACCGTAGGGGAAGGCGTCGGCCTGCGCGGGGCCGGAGAAGCCCACGGCCGCGACGGTGGTGGCCATGGCCAGCAGCGCGCTCGCCTGGAGCTTGCGCAGGGTGCTGGAGATGGTCATACGAGATCCTCCTGGGATATGGGGCATCGCGGGCACGGCACGTCGCCGTACGCACACGAGGGGTTACAGCGGAGCACCTCGGCGGGGCACACGGGCCACACTGCGGGAGAGGCGCTGGACGGAAGTCGCCGTACGTCGCTCGGTCACCGGGATGAAAACCGCCGGGCCGGACTCAGGCGCTCAGATGTCTACAACAGCGACACTACCGCCAACATTCCCAAAAGGCCAGGTCAAGCAGTACGCGGCCCGGCAAACCCGGCCCAGCGGGGGGTTCAGGCCAGGGCTCGTCTGGGCAACAGGGCGAACGCGCCGAGGTAAAGCAGGGCCGCCACGACGAGCAGCGCCTGATAGCCGATCACGAGCGCGAGATACTCCAGGCAGCCGCCCACCATCGCGCCCAGCAGGTTGGCGCCGAAGGAGGTGGTGGCGTCCGCCGAGTCGGCGAACCGCTTGGCGAACACCACGTTGGCCGCGAAGATCGGCAGGAACGCGACCGTGACGGCCACCACCGCGCGCAGCGGCAGCGGGAGCGACAGCAGCCACGCGTTGGGCACCAGCCAGGCCAGCGCCAGCCCCGCGAACAGCACGCCGTACATGACGCGCAGCGGCGGGGTGCGCCAGCGGCGGGTCACCTCCACGGCGGCGAGCACCGCCACGAGCACCCCGGCGAAGACGATCGCGTTGACCACCCAGGTGGTGCCGAACAGCAGCGCGAAGCCGGTGACGCTCTTGGTCTCCAGCAGCAGGAACGCCACTCCGAGCAGGAACAGGTCGGCGTAGGGGCGCATCCGGCGGTAGGGGCCGGCGACCATGCGCACGGCCAGCAGGCTGACCAGGAGGATCAGGCCCAGCGTGATGAGGTAGATCGCCGGGATCGTCCGGTCCTTGAGGTAGAGGAAGGGACGGTCGTCGCCGGCGGGCGGCGGGGTGCCGGCGGCTGCGCCCGCCCACTCGCCGGCGCAGCGCTGGGCGGCCGGGGTGGCGCCGGCCGTGATGACGGCCTGCTGGCCGCTGACGCTGACCACGTCCACGCACGGCTTGTGCCCGAAGGCGCTCTGCACCGTGCTGGCGAGCCGGTCGACCAGCCAGCTCTCGCGGTAGTAGTTGTACATGGAGAAGGCGCCGCCGGGCTTGAGGTGCTCGCGGGCGGCCCGCATGGCCTCCGGGGTGAACAGGTAGCTCTCCAGCCGTAGCGAGCTCGCTCCGGACACCAGGGTGAGCGAGTCGGGCAGCGCGAACAGGATGAGGTCGTAGCGGCGGTCGGTGTGCTCCAGGAAGGCGCGGCCGTCGGTGACGTGGGTGGTGACGCGCGGGTCGTCGTAGGGCCGGTCAGGGTGCTTGGAGCCGCCGAGCTCGCGGAGCTTGGGGTCGATCTCGACGGCGTCGACCCGGCGGGCGCCCTTGGACAGCGCGATCGCCACGTCGGTGCCGCTGCCCGCGCCCACGATCAGCACGTCCTGCGGCGCCGCCACGGCCCGCTCGTAGGGCAGGCCGTACTGGCCCTCCCACTGCAGGCGGGCGACGGCGGGGGCGGCCTGCTGGTGCGGGATGCCGTTGACCGAGATGTCGGTCACCGGCACGCCGACGATCTCCAGCGCCCTGGTGGTGACCTTGTAGTAGGGCGACCAGATCGCGCCCGCGGTGAGCGTCTCGGCCAGCAGCAGGCCCACGACGGCGAGCGAGGGCACGGTGACCAGCGCGAGGTAGGGCACGCGGGGCCGGGGCACCAGCAGCAGCCCGTAGGCGATGGCGACGATCAGACCCCAGAAGACCGGCGGGGCGCTGAGGAACGACAGCGCGGTGAACGCGGCGATGCCGGTGAGGCTGCCGATCAGGTCGTAGCGGTAGGCCTCCAGCCGGGGCAGCTCGGGAAAGCACCGGCCGACCAGCTCGGCGGGCCCCATGAGCACCACGGCCGCCGCGCAGAAGATCACCGGCAGGATCAGCCAGGCGGGCGGGCCGGTGGTGCCGAGGCTGGTCCAGTAGAGGACGTCCTCGGACGCGCGGTCGACCGTCACGGGGAAGGTGAGCACGATGAGCACGAGGCCGAACAGCACGACAGGCGAGTAATAGGGCTGCCGGGTGGATCTGCCGACGCGCAGGAATCCCAGCCCGATGCCGAGGAACGAGCCCAGGAGGACGAAGTTGGTGAAATAGCTCAGATGGACGATGTTCGACCCGGTCCACCTGATCAGCGCGAGCTCCAGGAAGAGCATGAAGGCGCTGGCGAGAATCAATCTGGGCCGCACCGCCAGCCAGTGTGGGCTCGTGCCGCCGCCGTCGCTGACCGCCTTCTGCTCCTGAAGCGTCATGATGACTCACCGTATTGAGCGACGGCCCGGGCCGCAAGGTCCGGAAACGCGTGGGCTCCGCGAAATAATTACTGTGCAATTCGCTGGAATTTGTGGCGTTTTAGCAGGTCAATTGCCTTAAGAGCCGCTGGACGGGGCGGGGAGGAATGCAGGAATGTTGGAAAGGTTCCTTCCCCCATAGTCGCTCGGTGGTAAACATGCGGGTACTCATCCAGCTTCGCCCCTCCCCCGATCTGGTCGCGGCGGTCGCCGACCCCGGCATGACCGCCACCTCCGCCGATGTCGCCGACGGCCTGCCCGGGGTCGAGCTCGACACCACCTTCGTCCCCGTCGCCCTGCCCCGGCCGGTGCCCGCCGGCGGGGGCGGCGACCCGCTCTCGCTCAACCAGCCGCTCGACTTCTCGCTGGCCGCCGAGGACGCCTCCGTCCTGGTGCGCGGCACCATCTCCGACGACGAGCTCACCGCGCGGATGACGCTGCTGCCCACGATGCGCCCCGACGTCGTCGGCGTCTTCGCCGACCCCGTCGTGGAGTCCACGCTCACCTGCGGCGGCGACGCGGCCGTCGGCACCTGGCACGACGTGGAGCGGCTGCTCAACGTGCCCGGCCTGCACGCCGAGGGGCTCCACGGCGGCGGCGTGCCGGTGGCCGTGCTCGACACCGGCATCAACACCGCCCACGTGGCCAGGCAGCTCGGCAGGGACGTCATCCTCGACGCCGCGCTGAGCTGGAACCCGGCCGGGGTGTCCGGCCGGCCCGGCCACGCCGAGGTCGACCACGGCACGATGTGCGCCTTCGACGCGCTCATCGGCGCCCCGCAGGCGACGCTCATCGACATCCCGCTGCTGCGCTCCACCCGGCCCGGCGGCTCGGCGCTCGACGGGCTGCTGTCCGACGCGGTGGCCGCCTTCTCCCACCTGCGCACGGTCCTCGCCGGGCAGCCGGCCGAGACCCGGGCGCTGGTGATCAGCAACTCGTGGGGGTCGTTCTCCCCCGAGTGGGACTTCCCGGTGGGGCATCCGGGCAACTACTCCGACAACGCGGCCCACCCGTTCAACCTGATGGTCGCCAGCCTCGACCAGGCGGGGGCCGACGTGCTGTTCGCGGCGGGCAACTGCGGGCGCGACTGCCTGGACCGCCGCTGCGCCTACCCCAACCGGCCCATCACCGGCGCCAACTCCCACCCCCGCGCGCTGTCGATCGGCGGGGTCGACGTCAACGGCCACCGGGTCGGCTACTCCTCGCAGGGGCCCGGCCGGCTGAGCGCGCGCAAGCCGGACCTGTGCGCCTACACCCACTTCGCCGGATCCAAGGCGCTGGGCTCCGACAAGCCGGACTCCGGCACCTCGGCCGCGACGCCGGTGGCCGCCGGGCTCGTCGCCGCCATCCGCACCCGCTGGCCGTCCTCCCGGTTGTCGCCCGCCCAGCTCCGCGCCCTGCTGCGCCGCACCGCCGAGGACCGCAGCGAGGTCGGGTTCGACTACGACTACGGTTACGGCACGGTGGACCCCGCCGGGATCCTCGCCGCCCTCCAGCGCCGATCCGTCGCAGGCCAGGAGGCCCCGGCCCCGGAGCCGGCGGCCCGCTGACGCACCGGCCGGCGGGCCTGCCGAGGGGCCGGCCGGGCATCCGCGACAGGTGCCGGCCTGGGCGAGTGCCGCAGCGTCAGGCGCTCGCCCGGTTGTACACCCGGGTGCCGACGGTGAGGCTGACCACGGCCAACACCAGGGTCACGGCCACCCCGGCGACGACGGTCCCGGTGACGTAGTGGCGGCTGAACAGCTCGCGCAACGCCTCCAGCACGTGCCTGAACGGGCTGACGTACGAGAGCGCGTCGAGCCAGCCGGGCGCCATCGACATCGGCAGGAACGCGCCGGACAGCAGGAGGAGCGGGATCACCGCCGTGCTCATCACCGGCGCGAACAGCTGCTCGTGCATGGTCAGCGCGATCGCGTACGACAGCGCGGCTAGGCTCGCGCCGAACACCACGACCAGCGCCAGCCCGGCCAGCAGCCCCGCGACGGGGGCGCGCAGGCCGAAGGCGTAGCCGACCGCGACCAGCAGCACCACCTGCAGCATGAGCTGGACCGCGTTGGTGAGCACCCGGCCGAGCAGCAGGGCCAGACGGCTCGCCGGGGTGACGCGCAGCCGCTCCAGCGCCCCGGAGCGCTGGTCGAACACCACCCCGAACCCGGCCATGCCGGTGCTCATCAGGCCGAGCTGGATGATCAGTCCGGGCACCAGGGTCTCCCAGGTGCCGATCGTGGCGAAGATGGGGCCGAACAGCACCAGGAAGAACAGTGGCTGGATGACGCCGAAGATCAGGCCCGTCTTCTGACGCAGGGTGGCTCGCAGGTGGTGGCGGAACAGCAGCCAGGTGTCGCGGGCCATCAGACGGCCGCCTCCTCACGCAGTGCCCTGCCGGTGATGTCCAGGAACGCCTGGTCGAGCGTGCGGCCGCCCGCCTTGAGCTCGGCCGGGGTGCCTTCGGCGACGATCTCGCCGTGGTCCATGATCAGCAGCCGGTCGCAGAGCGCGTCCGCCTCGTCGAGGTAGTGGGTGGTGAGGAAGACCGTCACGCCGTGCTCGGCGCGCAGGCGGCGGATGTGGTCCCACAGGTTGGCCCTGCTCTGCGGGTCGAGCCCGGTCGTCGGCTCGTCCAGGAACAGCAGCGCGGGCCGGTGCGGCAGGGCGAACGCGATGTCGACGCGGCGGCGCCGGCCGCCGGAGAGCGCACTACCGGGCGTGGACTCCATGCCCTTCAGGTCCAGCATGGCCAGCACCTCGGCCGTCCTGGCCGACGCCTGGGCGCGGCTGAGACCGTACAGCATGGCCTGAAGTTCGAGTTCTTCGCCGAACGGCGCCCACGGGTCGACACTGCCGCCCTGCGAGACGTAGCCGATGCGGTGCCGCACCCCCGCCGGGTCGGCCAGCAGGTCGTGGCCCGCCACCGTGGCGGTGCCCGAGGTGGGCCTGAGCAGGGTCGTGAGCATGCGCATGGTGGTGGTCTTGCCGGCGCCGTTGGGGCCGAGGAAGCCCACGATCTCGCCGGGCCGCACGGACATGGTCACGTTCTTGACGGCCACCACGCCGCCTTTGAAGGTCTTGGACAGACCTGTCGCCTTGATCATTTGATCGCCTCCAAAATTAGAGTAACCACAATTTTGGAGCGACTGCAAACTTGATAGCATGGCGAGGTGGACGAAGGACTGCGGGAGCGGAAGAAGCGTGAGACCAGGGAGCGCATCTCGGACATGGCGATGGGCCTGTTCCTGTCACGCGGGTTCGACAACGTGACCGTGGCCGAGGTGGCGCGCGCGGCCGACGTGTCGGTGAACACGGTGTTCAACTACTTCCCCGCCAAGGAGGACCTCTTCCTGGACCGGCAGGACCAGGTGGAGAGCATGCCCGTCGAGGTGGCGCGGGGGCGCGCGCCGGGTGAGAGCGTGGTGCGGGCGTTCCGGCGCGACTTCCTCGACGCGCTGGAGACGCGCGACTGGCGTTACGGGCTGAACGAGGGCGGTGACGTGTTCGCCGGGATGGTGGCCGGCAGCCCCGCGCTACGCGCCCGGATGAGCGAGCTCCACCTCCGGCGTGAGACGCTCCTGGCGGCCGCGCTGGCCGAGGACGCCGACGCGGACGACGACGACCTCACGCCGAGGCTGGTGGCCGCGCACCTGCTCAACACGACCCGCCTGCTGTCGGACTACGCCATGCGCAGGATGCTCGCGGGCGAGGCGTGGGAGACGATCGGGCCCGACCTCAGGACCCAGGCCGACCGGGCGTTCGACCTGCTGGAGTCGGGGCTCGGGGATCAGTTCAGGCCGCCGGACAGCGCCGCGCCGCCGAGAACCAGGAAGAACAGCCCGTAGATGGCGATGATGCCGAGCATGATGCAGGTGCTGATGATGCCGCAGATGCGCCCCGCCTGGACCATGCCCCGGTTCTCGTAGACGTAGCCGCTGTTGTCGATCTCGCGCAGCGCCTTGGTCCCCATGTTCCAGGCGAACGGCCCGATGATCTGGCAGATGACCAGGCTCAGGATGCCGAGCACCAGGATCGTGGTGCCGTTGGGGTGGGTCTGCGGCGGCGGACCATAGTACGAGGGCCCATAGTTGGGATAGGACATCTGCGCTGGACCCCTTGTCGTATGGCGGATTTGGTGGGTTTTATACCACAGCGCCGTGTCGCGCCGTGGATTGCTACACTCCCGGCCCATGATCCGGTCATTCACGCCGTTCTTCCAGTGGTTCGCGGCAACGGACTGGTTCATGAGGGTGGGACCACGGGTGCTGCCGAAGTTCGACCGGGTCCTGCGCCGGCTCGCCGGGAGCAGACTCCTCAGCGGCGGGCCGCTGCCCACGCTGGTCCTGACGAGCACCGGCGCCAAGACCGGCCTGCCGCGCGGCGTCCCGCTGGCCTGCCGGCCGGAGCCGGACGGCGCGCTGCTGGTCGTGGGCAGCAACTTCGGCCAGGACCGCCACCCGGCGTGGAGCGCCAACCTCCTCAAGACGCCCGAGGCCCGGGTGGGCTTCGGCGGCCGGGAGTTCGGGGTCACCGCGGTGCTGCTGACCGGCGCCGAGCGCGCGGCCGTCTGGCCCGGCCTGATCGAGCAGTGGCCGGTCTATGACCGCTATACGGACAAGTCTGGGCGTGAATTGCGGGTCTTCAGGTTGATTCCTATGCATTGATCATTTTGCGCCATCATGGACGGGATCATCCACCGTCCCGAGGAGCCCCGCCCCCGTGCGCGAACGCACCCGTGCCGTCCTGGCGCACCGGCACTTTCAGCGATTCATCATCGCCGTCATCCTGGTCAACGCCGGCACCCTCGGCCTGGAGACGTTCCCCTACGTCGTCGAACGCCACGGCGAGCTGCTCGTCATCGTCGATCACGTGGCGCTCTACATCTTCGTGGCGGAGCTCGCGGCCAAGGTGTACGTCGAGAGGCGTGACTTCCCCCGCGACCCGTGGAACATCTTCGACACCGTGATCGTCGCCATCGCGCTCGCGCCCGCCACGGGCGGGCTGTCGGTGCTGCGATCGCTGCGCATCCTGCGCGCGCTGCGCCTGCTGTCGGTGGTGCCGAGCCTGCGCAAGGTGATCTCCGCCCTGCTGCGCGCGATGCCCGGGATGAGCTCGATCGTGCTGCTACTCTCCCTGGTCCTGTACGTGGCCGCCGTCCTGGCCACCAAGCTGTACGGCGCGACGGCGCCCGATCGGTTCGGCAGCCTGCCCACCTCGCTGTTCACCCTCTTCCAGACGATGACGGGCGACGACTGGGGCAACATCGCCAGGGAGGTGATGACCCGGCATCCCTCCGCCTGGATCTTCTTCACCGTCTTCATCCTGGTCTGCACCTTCGTGGTGCTGAACCTGTTCATGGCGGTCGTGGTGAGCGCGATGGACGAGGAGGCGGCCGCCGAGCGGGCCGAGCTGGAGGCGGAGATCGAGGACGTGTCCGCCGCCTCCACCCAGCGCATCCTGGACGAGCTCGCCGCGCTGCGCAGGGAGGTGGCCGAGCTGCGCGCGCACACCGCGGCCGGCACAACGAACGGCCAGCGCGCCGGCAGGGGGCGCCCGTCCCGCACCAAGGGCCGCGCCTCGGCCTGAGCGGGTCCAGGGCGCCCGCGCGGGCTAACGCGAGTAGAACTCGACCACGAGCTGCTCGTCCACCGGGACGACGATCTGGCCGCGCTCCGGCCTGGCCGCCAGCGTGACGGTCAGGTTCGCGTGGTCGACCGAGAGGTAGGGCGCGATGCGCTCGTCGGCGTGCACGCCCTCGGCGGCGGCGACGAACGGCTGCATCCTGCGTGACCGCTCCCGCACGGTGATGACCTGTCCGGGCTTGACGAGGTAGCTGGGGATGTCCACCTTGCGGCCGTCGACCGCGATGTGACCGTGCGCGATGTACTGCCGGGCCGCGTAGATCGACGGCGCCAGGCCGGAGCGCAGCACGAGCGAGGCGAGCCGGGTCTCCAGGATCGTGACGAGCTCTGCGCCCGAGGCGCCCTGCTTGCGCACCGCCAGGTCCCAGTAGCGGCGGAGCTGGCGCTCCGACACGTCGTAGTACCAGCGCAGCTTCTGCTTCTCCAGCAGCCGCAGGGCGTAGTCGCCGCTGGCCCGGCGGTTGGTCTTGCGGCCGTGCTCGCCCGGTGGGTAGGGGCGCCGCTCGAAGTAGCTCACGGCCTTCTTCGTCAGCGGCACGCCCGCCCGGCGTGACAGTCGCACCTTGGGACCGGTGTAGCGCACGTTCACCTCAATGTGGTTAGGTATTCCTTACTTAGGTGAGGCTAACCTAAAGCCCAGTGAGATCTCAAGGAGGCCCCATGCTGCCGATCCAGGAGCGGATCCGTACTCTCGCCGCGACCGCCGGCGTGGTCAGGCTCTCTGTGGACGACACGCCGTCGCCCGCGCGCGGCGGAGTCGACGAGCAGGGCCGGCCGGTGCTGCTGGTGCGGCAGGGCGAGCCGCTGCACGGGCTGAGCGGCGACGCCGTGGTGGCGGTGCACCTGACCGCCATGCGCCGCCTCGGCCGGGTGGAGCACCCGCGCGGGCTGCTGGAGGTGCAGGGCTGGGCGCAGGCCGTACCGGAGGACGAGGCCCGCGCCGCGGCGGTGGCCGTCGCGGCGCACGACGCCGATGAGGCCCTGTTCGACGCGCTGGAGGGCTACGGCCGGCCGGGCGCCCCCCAGCTGCTGCGGCTGGACGTGGCCCAGGTGATCTACCTGACCGGGCAGGAGTCCGGGGTGCTGGACGCCGACGAGTACCTGGACGCCGAGCCGGACCCGCTGGCGGAGACCGCCGAACGGGTGCTCGCCCATGTCAACGCCGCGCACCGGGCACAGCTCGCGAACGGCGTGTCCAGGCAGCTCGACCGGCCGGCCGCGGAGGTGTGGCTGTGGGAGCTCGACCGCTTCGGGGCCACCGTGCGCGCGGACGAGTCGCTGATCCGCTTCCCCTGGCCCGCTCCGGCCAACAGCGTCTCCGGCCTGGAGAGCGCCCTGAACGGCCTGCTCTGCACCTGCTGAAGGTTGTTGATCACGATTCGCAGCTAATTGTCACGTGTACGGCCCGGCGTGACTATCATCGGCCCCTGTGAGACAGACCGAACGGCGCGGGCGGATCCTGCTGATCGCCGCCGCACTGACCGGCACTCTCATGCTCGTGCTCGCGGGAGTCCTGTCGACCGGCAGCCTGCCCGGCGCCTCGCTCTCTCCCGCCAGCGTGTCCGGCTTCCAAGGGCCCGCCGTGCTGGGCGCGATCGAGTCCGCGCCCGTCCGCGTCCCGTCCGACGAGGCCTCGCGGCGGCCGCTGCCCCGCCGGGACGTCGACGCCTCGCCGTCGCCCACCGGCCTCCGGCGCCCCGCCGCCCGCCCGTCCCGCGTGCCGTCGCCGGCCAAGGCCGACGCCAAGCCGGACAGGAAAGAGGACAAGAAGCGCGGCAAGTGCCCCCGCTGAGTCCCGTGGATCTCAGGCCATCGCCGATTTCTTGATCTCGCGTACGGCGCGGCCGGTCATGGTCGCGTCGACCGCGTCCGGGGACAGCACGTGGTCCAGCACCATCACCGCGCAGCCGCTGATGCCCGCCGCCGCGCCCAGCCGGCTCGGCTCGATGCGCAGCCTCCTGGTGGCCAGGGCGGTGGAGCGGCGGTAGACGACCTCGCGGATGCTCGACACCAGCGGCCCGAACGCCTCCGCCATGTCACCGCCGAGCACCACGACCGACGGGTTGAGGATGTTGACGGCGGTGGCCAGCACCTCGCCGATCCTGCGCCCGGCCTCGCGCACCGTCGCCATCGTCTCGGCGTCGCCGGCCCGCACCAGCGCCGTCACGTCGGCGATCGTCTTGACGTCCTTGCCCGCGGCGCGCAGGTCGCGCAGCAACGCGGTGCCGCTGGCCACGGAGTCGACGCAGTCGATGTTGCCGCAGCGGCACAGCACCCCGCCGCCGTCTCGCACCGGGATGTGCCCGATCTCGCCGGCCGCACCGAGCGCGCCGCGCAGGATCTCACCGCCCGCGATGACGCCCGCGCCGATCCGGGTGGAGACCTTGACGAACATCAGGTCGCCGAGCTCCGGATAGGCGCCCCGGTGCTCGCCGATGGCCAGCACGTTCACGTCGTTGTCGACGAGCACGGGGACGGGGAAGCGGGCGCGGATGAGCGGCGGGATCACCACCCCGGTCCATGAGGCCATCACCCGGGCGCTCTCGGTGCGTCCCTGCGCGAACTCGACGGTGGCGGGCACGCCCATCCCGACGCCCTTGACCACGGCGCGCGGCCGGTCGGCGAGCAGCTCGTCCCAGGTGTCCATGACCAGCGGCAGCACCACGTCGGGGCCCTGCTCGACGTCGATCGCGAAGTCCTGACCGGCCAGCTCGCGCCCGGCCAGGTCACAGACGGCCACCCTGGTGCGGCTCGCGCCGAGCGCGGCCACCAGCACGACGCCGCCGCCGGCGTTGAACTCCAGGCGGACGGGAGGCCTGCCGCCGGTGGACGGCGCGTCGGCGCACTCGACGACCAGGCCGCGTTCCAGCAGCTCACCGACGCGCACCTGCACCGCCGGGCGTGACAGGCCGGTCACCCGGCCGAGGTCGGACCGCGTCACGGCCTCACCGGTGCGGATGAGGCGCAGCACCTCGCCACTCGTGGCGAGGGCGGCAGCGGTACGTCGAGTCATCGGTTAAGTGAACCACAGGAGGTTATGTCATGAAAAGTCTCGACTTTTTCATCCCAAATACCAAAACTCTGCTTGTGTACGACCCAAACTCTGGCTAGTGTCCGTTCTGTCCCTACTTGGTAGATCATCGGAGTTCTCGCCGTGCCCCCGCTTACGTCTCCCCCGGTCGCTCACACCGCCGACCTCGTCGTCTTCGGCGGCACCGGCGACCTGTCCATGCGCAAGCTGCTGCCCGCGTTGTTCCACAGCGACAGAGACGGACGGCTGGCTCCGGAAACCCGCATCATCGCCCTGTCCCGGGGCGGGCTGACCGACGCCGACTTCCGCGGCAAGGTGGACGCCGAGGTGCGCGACCAGGTCCCGGTGGACGACCACGCCATGTGGCAGCGCTTCCTGGGCCGCCTGCACCACCTCACGGTCGACGTGGGCGGGCAGGACCGGACCGGGTGGCGCGCGCTGTCGCGGATGCTGGGCGAGCACGAGCCGCGCGACCGGGTGTTCTACCTGGCCAGCCCGCCGATGACGTTCGGCCCGTTCTGCCGCGAGCTGGAGCAGGCCGGGCTGGTGACGCCGAACTCGCGGGTGGTGCTGGAGAAGCCGCTCGGCCGCGACCTGCCCAGCGCGCAGCTGATCAACGACGAGGTCGGCGCCATCTTCGACGAGCAGCAGATCTTCCGCATCGACCACTACCTGGGCAAGGAGACCGTGCAGAACCTGCTCGTGCTCCGCTTCGCCAACGCCTTCCTGGAGCCGGTCTGGAACTCGCTCTGGATCGACCACGTGCAGATCACCGTCGCCGAGACCGTCGGCACGCCCGGCAGGCGCGGTTACTACGACCACGCGGGCGCGCTGCGCGACATGGTGCAGAACCACCTGCTGCAGCTCCTCACCCTGACCGCGATGGAGCCGCCCGCCCGCAACGACCGCGAGGCGATCCGCGACGAGAAGGTGAAGGTGCTGCAGTCGCTGCGCCCCATCACCGGCACCGAGGTCGACCGCTTCACCGTGCGCGGCCAGTACGCGCAGGCCGACGGCATGCCCGGTTACCTCGCCGAGCCCGGCTCCACCCCGCCCACCGAGGCGTCGAGCCGGGTGGAGACCTTCACCGCGATCCGCGCCGAGATCCGCAACTGGCGCTGGGCCGGGGTGCCGTTCTACCTGCGCACCGGCAAGCGCATGCCGCACCGGCGCTCGGAGATCGTGGTGCAGTTCAAGGACGTGCCGCACTCCATCTTCCCCGGCGGCGCGCCGAACCGCCTGGTGCTGCGCCTGCAGCCGGAGGAGGGCATCGAGCTGCACATCATGGCCAAGGAGCCCGGAGCGGGCGAGATCATGCTCAAGCCGGTGCCGATGAGCCTGAGCTTCGGCAAGACGTTCACCACCCGGGTCCCCGACGCCTACGAGCGGCTGCTCACCGACGTGCTGGCCGGCAACCCGACGCTGTTCATGCGCCGCGACGAGGTCGAAGCCGCCTGGCGCTGGATCGACCCCATCCTGGACGCCTGGCAGGCGTCCCCCGAACTGCCCGAGCCCTACCCCGCCGGCACTACAGGCCCCGCGGGCGCCCACGAACTGCTCGGCCGCAGCGGTCGCGCGTGGCATGAGGAGGAAGCGTGAACCCCGTCATCCAGGACATCACCGATCGGATCGCCGAGCGCAGCGCCGCCAGCCGCGCCGCGTACCTGGAGCGGATCCGCCGTGACGGCGAGGCCGCCCGCGCCAACGGCCCGGCCCGCTCCCACCTGGGCTGCGCGAACCTCGCGCACGGCTTCGCCGCCGCCCCCGCCGAGGACAAGCCCGCGCTGCGCGGTACGGCCAAGCCCGGCGTGGCCATCGTGACCAGCTACAACGACATGCTCTCCGCGCACCAGCCGTACGAGACCTACCCGGCCGAGCTGAAGGCGGCCGTGCGCCGGGCCGGCGGGGTCGCGCAGGTGGCCGGCGGGGTGCCCGCCATGTGCGACGGCATCACGCAGGGCCGCGCCGGCATGGAGCTGTCCCTCTACAGTCGTGACGTGATCGCCATGTCGACCGCGATCGCGCTGTCGCACGACATGTTCGACGCGTCGCTGCTGCTGGGCGTCTGCGACAAGATCGTGCCCGGCCTGTTCATCGGCGCGCTGCACTTCGGGCACCTGCCCGCCATCTTCGTGCCCGCCGGGCCGATGACCTCGGGACTGCCGAACAAGGTCAAGGCCCGTACCCGCCAGCTCTTCGCCGAGGGCAAGGTCGGCCGGGGCGAGCTGCTGGAGGCCGAGTCCGCCTCCTACCACTCCGCCGGCACCTGCACCTTCTACGGCACCGCCAACTCCAACCAGGCGATCATGGAGATCATGGGCCTGCACCTGCCGGGCTCCACCTTCGTCAACCCGCACACCGAGCTGCGCCACGCGCTGACCGAGGCGGCGGGCCGCCGGGCCGTGGAGATCACCGCGCACGGCGCCGAGTACACCCCGATCGGCGAGCTCGTCGACGAGAAGGCCATCGTGAACGCCTGCGTGGCGCTGCTGGCCACCGGCGGATCGACCAACCACACGCTGCACCTGGTCGCCATGGCCGCCGCCGCCGGCATGGTGCTGACCTGGGACGACCTGGCCTGCCTGTCGAAGGCCGTGCCGTCGCTCACCAAGATCTACCCCAACGGCCAGGCCGACGTGAACCACTTCCGGGACGCCGGCGGCATGCAGGTGCTCATCGGCGACCTGCTCGACGAGGGCCTGCTGCACGCCGACGTGCTCACCGTGGCCGGGCCCGGCCTGGACCGCTACCGTACGGCTCCCCGCCTCAGCGACGGAGAGCTGATCTGGGAGCCGGTCGCCGGGACCAGCGCGGATCTGGACGTGCTGCGTCCCGTGAAGGACCCGTTCTCCCCCGACGGCGGCATCCACATGCTCGACGGCAACCTCGGCTGCGCCGTGAGCAAGGTATCGGCGGTCAAGCCCGAGCACCTGGTGATCGAGGCCCCCGCCAAGGTCTTCGACGACCAGCTCGACCTGATGCACGCCTTCGAGGCGGGCGAGCTCGACGGGCAGGACTTCGTCGCCGTCATCCGCTACCAGGGGCCCAGCGCCAACGGCATGCCCGAGCTGCACAAGCTCACCTCGCCGCTGTCGGTGCTGCTGGACCGGGGGCAGCGGGTGGCGATCGTCACCGACGGCCGTATGTCGGGCGCCTCCGGCAAGGTGCCCGCGGCCATCCACCTGTCGCCCGAGGCGGCCGACGGCGGCCCGATCGCGCTGGTCCGCGACGGCGACGTGATCCGGCTCGACTCGGCGGCGGGCTGCCTGTCCCTGCTGGTCCCCGCCGAGGAGCTGGCTCGGCGGACGCCCGGGGGCCGGCCGCTGAGCGACGCGCAGTGGGTCGGCACCGGCCGCGAGCTGTTCACCACCTTCCGGCGGATGGCCGGGCACGCCGAACAGGGCGCGGGCATCTTCGGCGTCAGCGGCGCCGAGTCCCCGCACCACGGCCCCGGCCTGGGCTTCGCCGCCGAGTCCGGCTCCTCCCACCTGGAGACGGGCGCGGCGGTGGGTGCGCGCCACGCCGGAGCCTCCCGGTGACGGCTTTTGGGCTGCCCTGGCTGGTGGCCGACGTCGGCGGGACCAATGCCCGGTTCGGGCTGGTCACGTCGCCGGAGGCGCGGCCGTCACAGGTCGCGGTGCTGGCGGGGGCACGGTACGGGACGCTCGCCGACGCCATGGAGGGATATCTCGCCGAGCACGCGGGCGGGGCGCGACCCGGGGCGGCGTGCCTGGCCGTGGCGGGGCCGATCGACGGTGACCGCTACCGGCTGACGAACTCGCCGTGGGCCGGGTCGGTGCGCGAGCTCGATGTGCCGTTCGCGGCGCTGCTCAACGACTTCGAGGCGCTGGCCCTGTCGCTGCCGCACCTGAACGGCGGCGAGCTGGTGTCACTGGGCGGGCCGGAGCCGGCGTACGGGGTCAAGGCCGTGCTGGGGCCCGGCACCGGGCTCGGCGTCGGCGGCCTGGTCCCCACCGGGGACGGCTGGACGCCCATCCCCGGCGAAGGCGGCCACGTCACGCTGCCCGCCAGGGACGACAGGGAGCTCGAGATCGTCCGCGCGCTGCGAGCCGGCGGGCGGGAGCACGTGCTGGCCGAGGACGTGCTGTCCGGGCCCGGCCTGGTCCGGCTGCACCGCGCGCTGGCCCGGGTCAACGGCGTCACCGCCCCCGAGCTGACGTCCTCCGACATCGTGGCGCGGCTCGACGACTCGCTCTGCGCGGAGACGGTCGAGGTGTTCTGCGCGATGCTGGGCGGATTCGCCGGGAACGTGGCGCTGACACTCGGCGCCAGGGGTGGTGTCTACCTGGGCGGCGGGGTCCTGCCCCGTATCGTGGAGCGTGTGCGCACCAGCGACTTCCGCGCCAGGTTCGCCGCCAATCCCGACATGTCCAGCTATCTGGAGGGCATCGCCACCGGGCTGATCGTCGCGCCACAGCCGGCGCTGACCGGCGCCGCCGCCTGGCTGGCCCAGCGTGCCGCCAAAGAACCGATCTCACGACCGCGCGCCACTGAGGAGTACACCGCATGAGTTTGCTCGATCTCGCCCCTGTCATCCCCGTCGTGGTGATCGACGACGTGGAGACCGCCGTGCCGATGGCGCGGGCGCTCGTCTCCGGCGGCCTGCCGGTCATCGAGGTGACCCTGCGCACGGCGCCCGCGCTGGAGGCCATCGCCAGGATCGCGGCGGAGGTGCCGGAGGCCCGGATCGGCGCCGGCACGATCCGGACCACCGACGACATCGCGGCGGCGCTGGACGCCGGGGCGAAGTTCCTGGTCTCGCCGGGGACGACGCTGACCCTGGTGGAGGGCATGGACGCGAGCGGCCTGCCGTACCTGCCGGGGGCGGCGACCGCGTCGGAGGCGATGGCGCTGGCCGAGCGCGGGATCAAGGAGCTGAAGTTCTTCCCGGCGGAGGCGGCGGGCGGCGTGGCCTACCTCAAGTCACTGCAGGGCCCGCTGCCGGACGTGCGCTTCTGCCCGACGGGCGGCATCCGGCTCACCACCGCCCCCGACTATCTGGCACTGCCGAACGTGGGCTGCGTCGGCGGTTCCTGGCTCACCCCGGCGGACGCCCTGGCCTCCGGCGACTGGGGCCGCATCGAGAAGCTGGCCTCGGAGGCGGCCTCCTTGCGGTAGCGCTCAACACCGCGTGCCACGCAGAGCCGTGACGCCCGCTGTGACGTCCGCCTTGCCGCCCGCCGTGACCAGGCGGGCGATGGCGGGGATCGGGAACAGCATGAGGTAGAGGTTCGGGATCCACCAAGCCAGGGAGAAGTCGCCGCGCAGGGTCCAGAACGCGATCGCCATCAGCCCCGAGGCCATGGTCAGCACCAGGGAGACCAGCATGAGGGGCGGGCCCGCCGCCTGCCTTCGGCGCAGCAGCCACAGGCTCGTCAGTCCGGTGGCGCTGGCCAGGAGGTCGATCCAGAGGAAGGACCAGTTCCAGTCGGCCATGAGCGGATCGGCGTAATCGGCGAACGCCCATTCCGGTGGGATCAGGCCCAGGCCCGTGACGCTGAAATAGGCGACGAAGCCCAGATCGGTGACGAGCATCTCCCTCCGGAAGGATGCCCACCTTCGGTATCCGCTTCCAGCGCGACCGCATTACGACGAGCCGGCTGTGCCGCCGATGCCTGGGCGCCGTCATGAGCCGCCGGAGCCGTGGCGTACTGTGCGGCCCGCTCCTGCCGGGCCGGGGCGACGAGAGCTGCCGCCTGCTGCTCCAGCTTCAGCACGAGGATGTTGGCCTGGCGGGGCAACGGCGCATCCGTGGGGCCGCGCCCCCGTCTCGGCCCCAGGAGATCTCCTCATCGATCGTCCACTCGACGTGCCGCGGCCCCTCCGAGGCGTCCTGCTCGCCGGACCAGCGCACTGCCGTGCGCCCGAAGGTGGTCACGATCCGGGCGAAGGGAGCGCTTCCCGTGCATTGGACGACCTTCTCCACCTGGATCAGCACTCGCACCTCGTCTGTCGGCCACCAGCATGCCGGCGGCTCCGTACCGGCCGTGCCACCGCGGCCGCTCCCCCGGCGGACGCGGTGGCGACGGCGGCTATCGAACGGCGAAGCCGGTCCACTGTGCGGAGGCGTACCGGTAGACCTCGGCCAACTCACTGTCGAAGTACGGCGAGATGCCGGTGTCGTACCGGTCATCGCCGTCTGTGTCGGAAACGCTCATCGTGATGCCGTTGAGATAGCCGGTACGGGTGTCGCTCGCGTAATCGATCAGCCATGAGGAGCCGAGAGCGCCTTCGCCGGTGAACGGGGAGTCCACGCCGATGGGCCGGTCAGCGCGGAGGGCCGTGAACCTGGTCGCGAACGTCGACCCGGTCGACCTTTCGAGGGTCTCACCCGTGTAGGGCCGGCTGCCGTCGGGGTTGGGACCGGCGGGATAGCCGAAGACATCGACCGTGGACGCGACCGGCTGGTTGACCGCGAGCCCTTGGCCGCCGACGTTGGCACCCAGGGCTCCGGCGTTGGTCAGCACGTCCGGGGAAGACTGGACGACGCCGTGGTACACGTTGACGAAGGCGTAGTCACGGTCGAAGTCCCGGATGTCGTCGAAGTCGTAGTGGGAGGTGCCCAGCTTCCCGACGTACAGGCCGAACGGGGCCGTCCCCTCTGAGTAGCCGGGGACGAAGACCCACTTGCCGAGCGCGCCCATGGGCTCCTCGACGTCGAACAGGCAGTGACCCGCCGTCGCGACAAGGTTGCGGTACTTCGTCTGCATGGACGTGCCGGTGCACCAGTGCGGCCGGCCGTCGCCGCCGATGAAGAACACCTTGCCCCAGGTCGTGGGCGTCCTCCCCTCCTGTGGGGGCGGCCCCTCCAGTGGAGGGACGACGGTGCGCGGAGGGCCGTCCGGGACGATGTCCGTGGACAGGCGTTCCGCGCCCACCGCAGTCCGCACGGTGTACGGGGTGGCGTTCTTCAGGTTGGCGGCTCCATCGGCGAGCCAGAAGCTCGCGACCTGCTGAGCCGTCGTCATGGTGCTCGCCAACGGGACCGTCGCCATCCGCACGGCGTGTGCCGGTGTGGCGACGACAGTGGAACCCAGCACGCTCAACCCGATGCTCAACGCTGCCAGTGCACGCCTCAAGGGCGATCTCCCGTCCAGTCATGGGGCGCGGTCGTAGTGCCCCGTGGAGAGCCGACCGATCGACACGGCCGGCGAACGGCAAGATCGTAACTTCGGCAGAGCCCTTGATCCTAGGGTTTTTAGATCACAAGTTCGATATGTGATGGGCCAAGTCGCTCAGCGCGTCCAGGAACCGCATCGAGACACGCACGTGGGGGTGCCGCTCAAAAGGCCGACCGGGAGGCTTGGCGATCATGGGCTCACCTTAGCGGTCATGATGTGGCAGAACGGTTGACCGCGCCTGAGACCGAACCGGTCAACTGGAAGTGCGCCAGCGTGCCTGGAAAGGCGCCCGAGCGGCTGCGTCCGGGATTCGTGCCCCGGCCACGACCCGAGGCCTGCTTCACGGAAGCTTCACACTCGGAGTCGTACGAGCCACATGATCACCCGGTTCGCTGTCGAAGTATGGACGGCATTCCCCACACCCGAAAACTCGTGGTCGCGGCTCACGCCGGACTGGCCGGGGCGCTGGTCGGCACCGCCGCCCTGCACCTCGGCTGGGCGCGGCAGGTGGACACCGTCCGGCAGGTGCTCAGCGACTTCGCGCTGAGCGACGGCGCGTACGGAATCTTCGCCGGGACCGTGGCCTGCCTCTCGGTGGGCTCGATGGCGCTGGTCGCCGGGCTCGTACGGTCCAGACTGCCGATCGGCGCGCCGGCGATCGTCCTGCTGAGCGTGTGGTGCGGCGGACTGGCGCTGGCAGCGATCTTCCAGACCGACGCGCCGGGCGCCCTCTCCGTGAGCGGGCTCGTACACCGGTACGCGGCGGGCGGCGCCGTGGCGGCGCTCCCGGCCGCCGGGCTCCTGATCGCCCGGCGGCTGGGGCGGCGGCCCGGCTGGGAGACGACCGCGCGGTCGCTGCGCCGTACCTCCTGGGCGAGTGTGGCGGGCTGCCTCGCCTTCATGTGCGCGCATGTGTGCGCCACAGCCGCGGCCCCGACCGCGCTGGCACAGGAGATCGGCGGCTGGCTGGGGCTGGCCGAGCGGGTCACCCTCGCCCTGGAGATGGGCCTGCTGTACATCCTGGCCGGCCTGGTGCCCGCGAGCCGGGAGGGCAGATGACCTGGCTCGCCATCGGCCTGGCGCTCCTGAACGCCTGCTGCTTCACGGCCGGGACCTGGCTCCAGCACAGCGCCTCGGCCGGTGGCGCGTCCTTGGCGGCCGCGGTGCGGCGGCCCCGCTGGCTGGCGGGGCTGGCGCTGCTCGCGACGGGGGCGGTGATGCAGGTCAACGCGCTGCGGCTGGCCCCGGTGACCGTGATCGAGCCGGCCGGGGTGATCGGGATCGTGATCAGCGTGGTGTGGGCGCTGCGGATCCGACGTGCCCCGCTGCGGTGGGGCACCGGCCGTGCGCTGGCGGCGATCGTCGTCGGGACGGGCGCCTTCGCGGTGCTCGCCGCGCTGAACACCGTCACCCGCCCGGTCACCACGGCGGCACAGCTCCAGGCCGGTGCGCTGGTCCTCGCGGTGGTGGCCGGCTGCCTGCTGGTCGCCCGTCCGCTCCGGGGCCGGGCCCGGTGCCTGGTCCTGGGCATGGGCGGGGGCACTGCCTACGGCTGCACCTCTGTGATGATCAGGGCCGCGACGGAGCAGTTCGCCTCGCACGGCGTCAGCGCGCCCCTGCTCGGCTCGCTCGCCGGCCTGGCGGCGACGGTCCTGGCCGGTTTCTGGCTCGTGCAGCGCGCCTACGCCGACGGTCCGCCCGAGAGCACGGTGGCGACCCTCACGGTCGTGGACCCGCTGGTGGCCGTCACCATCGGCATCGGCCTGCTCGGCGAGGCCCCCGGCCTGACCCTGCCGATCGCCGCTCTGGGCCTGGCCTTCGCCGCCGTGGCGATCGGCGGGGTCGTCCGGCTCTCCCATGACATCCCCACCCCGCAACCTTCTTCCGTTACGTACGACAGGAGCATCCCATGTCCGGAAGTGCCATCCGGCGTATCGTCATCGGCGCGGACACCTATCCGCCCGATGTGAACGGCGCCGCGAACTTCGCCCACCGCCTGGCCACCGGGCTCGCCGGCCGGGGCTACGACGTGCACGTGATCTGCCCCGCCACGGGCGCCGGTCCCGAACGCGTCACGCCCGGCGGTCCGACCGTGCACCGGCTCGCCTCACAGGGCACCCCCTTCCATCCCAGCTTCCGTGTCTGCCTGCCGTGGCGGATCCGCGGCTCGGCCGCCCAGCTGCTGGACCGGATAGCGCCCGACGTCGTCCACGTGCAGTCCCACTTCGCCGTGGGCCGCACGCTGATCGGAGCCGCTCGGCGCGCGGCGATCCCGGTGGTGGCGACCAACCACTTCATGCCGGAGAACCTCGTCCGCTACGCCCCCCTTCCCGGCCGGCTCGCCGACGCCGCGTGCCGGCTGGCCTGGCGTGATTTCGTACGGGTCTTCCACCGCGCCGAGATCGTCACCGCCCCCACCCCCCGCGCCGTGGGGCTGATGCGGGAGCACGGCCTCATCGGTGGCGCCGTCCTCCCGGTGTCCTGCGGCCTGGACCTGCACCGCTTCGCACAGCCCACGGCGGCGAACCGGGGGGAGGGACTGCGGGTGCTCTTCGTGGGCCGGCTGGACGCGGAGAAGAACGTGGACCAACTCCTGCGCGCGCTGCCGCTGCTGCCCGCCCGGCTCCCGGTCACGGCCGAGATCGTGGGCGACGGCTCCCGCCGCCGCGATCTGGAGGACCTGGCCCGCGCGCTCGGCGTCGCCGACCGCGTCACCTTCCACGGCCTGGTCAGCGACCAGGAGGTCCTGGACGCCTACGCCCGCTGCGACGTGTTCTGCATGCCCGGCACCGCCGAACTGCAGAGCCTGGCTACCATGGAGGCCATGGCCGCCGGAAAGCCCGTCGTCGCCGCCGACGCCACGGCGCTGCCCCATCTGGTGCACCCCGGACACAACGGACTGCTCTTCCCGCCCGGCGACGTCCCGGCCCTGGCCGCGGCCCTCGGCTCGATCCTGGACGATCCCGAAGGCCGGGCGCGCATGGGACAGGCCAGCCGGGAGATCGTCGCCCGCCATGACATCGGGCTCACCCTGGACACCTTCGAAACCGTCTATCGGCAAGCGGCCAGGCTCACGACGGCCGATGACAGAGAGAACCATGAGCACACAGCGCATTCTGGTCGTTGACGACGAGCCGAAGATCCGGATGACGCTGCGCGGCTATCTGGAGGCGGACGGCTTCGAGGTCCTGGAGGCGCCGGACGGCCCGTCCGGCCTGGCCTCGGCCGTCCGCGAGCGGCCTGACCTGATCGTGCTGGACGTGATGCTGCCCGGCCTGGACGGGTTCGAGGTGCTGCGCCGGATCCGGGCGAGCAGTCAAGTCCCGGTGATCCTGCTCACCGCCCGAACGGAGGAGGTGGACCGGGTCATCGGCTTCACCGCGGGCAGCGACGACTACGTCACCAAGCCGTTCAGCGCCCGTGAGCTCGCCCTGCGGGCGCGCGCCATCCTGCGCCGCGCGGAAGTCCCGGCGCAGACCCCGGAGGAGCGGGCGCTGCGCTTCGACGGCCTGGTCATCGACCCCGACACGCGTACGGTCACCGGCGACGGCCGTACGGTGGAGTTGTCCGCGCTCGACTTCGACCTGCTGGTGGCCCTGGCCGGCGCGCCAGGCCGGGTGTTCACCCGGCGCGGGCTGATCGACCACGTGTGGGGACGTGACTTCTTCGGCGACGAACGGGTGGTGGACGTGCACATCCGCACGCTGCGGCGCGCGCTCGGCGACGACGCGAGCGCGCCCCGGTACGTCGGCACGGTACGGGCCATCGGCTACCGCTTCCTCGCCCGCCCCGCCGGATGACCCGCCCGCCCGGTCGGCTGAGGACCGCCGTGGCCGGGATGGCACGCGGCGCGCGGCGACGGATGCCGGCGCTGCCCCTGACCATCCGCCTGGTGCTGTCCCACATGGCGGTCCTGGTCGTGACGCTCGTGGCGATCAACGTCGCCGCCGACGTGTTCGGGCACGAGATGCCCATCGCCGGGCTCACCGAGATCGAAGCGCTGGTGCTCAAGCTGGCCGGCGGCGGGCAGGGAAACATCAGCGCCGAGACGGTCCTGCCCGCGCTGGTCACCGGCGTGATCGCGGCGCTCGTCCTGTCCCTGGTGTTCTCCCGGTTCCTGCTGCGGCCGCTGCGCCAGGTCAGCGCCGCCACCCACCGCCTCGCCGACGGGCACTACGGCGACGTCCTCAACGTCCCCCGGGAGCCGGGACTCGCCGCACTGGTCGAGGACGTCAACCGGCTGGCGGCGGCGCTCGCCGACGTCGAACGGCGGCGCGCCCGCCTGGTCTCCGAGATCGCCCACGAGATGCGCACCCCGATCACCATCCTCAGCGGCCAGATCGAAGGCATGGCCGACGGCATCTTCACCCCCGACGACGCCATGTTCGCCTCGCTCAGCGACGACCTCATCCGGCTGCGACGCCTCACGGACGACCTGTCCAACCTCTCCCGGGTCGAAGAGGGCGCGTTCACCCTGCGGCACTCGCTCACCGACGTGACCGCCCTGACGAGAAGCACCGCCGAACGGCTGCGCCCCCAGTTCGACGACGGCCAGGTCACCATCGCGGTGATCCCCGGCCCGCCGGTCATGGCCATGCTCGATTCCGGCCGCGTCGCCCAGGTGCTGGTCAACCTCCTGGGCAACGCCCTGCGCGCCTGCGATCCCGGCGGCCGGGTGGCGGTCACCGTACGCACCGGCGACGGCCCGGCCCCGCATGCCGAGATCATCGTCCAGGACGACGGGGTCGGCATCGCCGCGCACGACCTCACCCGGATCTTCACCCGGTTCGAACGCGTCGAGCACCCCGGACGCCCGGCCCCCGCCGGCGGCAGCGGCATCGGCCTGACCATCGCCCGCGGCATCGCCCACGCCCACGGCGGCGCCATCACGGCCACCTCCCCTGGTCCGGGCCTGGGGTCGACCTTCACCGTCCGCCTGCCGCTCACGTTCCCAGAGGTCTAGCGGGCCGGCTCCAGGCGCCGATCCGCCTACTGATCGTCGAGCCGGGCGTCGGTGAGCCGCCCTGGAACCGGCCGAGGCCGTCACCTCGCCACCGGGGTGTGCGTTCACCCATTAGAGTCTGGGGTGGAAAAGAGCGTGCCGGACAGAGGATCGGCCGGTTGAGTCGTGACCGCGATGGCGAGAGGACAGCGACGTTGGGGCAGCAGGGGCGCTCCGCTGGCACTCCGCTGACGCCAGAGGATCCGCCGACGATCGGCCCGTACGAGCTGGTGAGCCGGCTCGGGTCGGGCGGCATGGGCACCGTCTACCTGGCGAGGGATGCCGACGGCGGGCAGGTGGCGCTCAAGGCGATCCGCCGTGACTACACCGCCGACCCGGTCTATCGCGCGCGCTTCCACGAGGAGGTGTCCAACGCCCGCAAGGTCGCCTCGTTCTGCACCGCCCGCGTCCTGGACCACGGCGAGCACGACGGCGTCCTCTACCTCGTCACCGAGTACATCGACGGCGTCTCGCTGGAGGACCACCTCATCCAGCAGGGCAGCCTGTCGCCGTCCATGCTGCACTCAGCGGCCGTGGGCGTGGCGGCGGCGCTCACCGCGATCCACGCGGCCGGTCTCGTGCACCGCGATCTCAAGCCCGCCAACGTGATGCTGACGCTCGCCGGGCCGCGGGTCATCGACTTCGGCCTGGCACGCTCCTCCCACGTCGGCTCCCGGCACACCAACGCCGGCATGGTGATGGGCACGCCCGGCTGGATCGCGCCCGAGCAGGTCTTCGAGGGCCGCACCAGCCCGGCGGGCGACGTGTTCGCCTGGGGGTCGCTCATCGCGTACGCAGGGCTGGGCGGGCATCCGTTCGGCGAGGGCGACGCCTATGTGATGGCGGCCCGCGCCCGCACCGCGCCACCCGACCTGCGCGGCCTGCCCGCCCCGCTCGACCGGCTGGTGGCCGCCGCCATCCACCCGGACCCCGCCCGCCGGCCCACGGCCAAGCAGCTGCTGCTGGAGCTGGTGAGCGCGACGGACGAGCCCGCCGCGCAGCTCGCCGCGACCCGTCACCTCACCAGCACCTGGAACCCGGCGGAGTTCCCGCCGCTGGCGCAGGCCCGTCCCCCGCATCAGCCGCCCGCCGGACAGGCGCCCCCGCCCGGGCAGGCGCCGCCTGGTGCGGTGCCGCCCGCGCACCGGACGGGACCGGTGCCGCTGGCGCATCGGACCGGACCGGTGCCCCTGCCACCCCGGGGCGGGCAGGTTCCGCCGGCTCACAAGACAGGGCCGGTGCCCCTCCCGCCGCACGGCGGGCAGGCTCCGCCATCCCACAAGACAGGGCCGGTGCCGCTGCCACCCCGAGGGGGGCAGGCTCCGCCACCCCATCAGACCGGGCAGGGACCGCTGCCGCCGCGCCGGGGTGTGCCGCCGAGGTTCCAGCCCATCAGACCGGCCAAAACGGCCAAGGGCTTCCTCACCGGGTGCATGGCCGTGCTGCTGATCACGCTGGTGTTCCTGGCGCTGCTGGTGGCCGTACTCACCTGGCTGTCACGCAGCCCGGCCGTCGGCGACGCCGACGGCCCGGTGCGGGACGGCAAGCTCAACTTCGCCGTCACGAGCACGAAATGCGCCAAGCCCGCCAAGGCCGTCTCCTCGCGGACCTGCCGGGTGGCCCTGAAGGTCACCAACGAGGGCCCGGAGGCGCGGGTCCTCTACCCGGCCCAGCAGCTGCTCCTCGACCGGGAGGAGACCCCGCACGGGGCCACCCGGCTGCTCGACAAGGAGGGCGCGCAGATCCAGCCGATCAGCATCGGCCCCGGCGAGTCCTTCACCGGCACCCTGCTGTTCGAGCTCCCGAAGAACGCCGAGCCGGCCGAGCTGGAGCTGCACGACTCCGCGCTGAGCTCCGGGGTCCGGCTCGTCCTGGACTGACCGGGGCTCAGCGGTTGACCAGGGGCCCGGAGCCGGTGGAGCCGCGGACCACCAGCTCGGGCTGGAAGATCAGCTCGACGTGCTTGGCCTGAGCGCCGTTGATCTCTTCGAGCAGGGTCTGCACGGCCGCCGACGCCATCGCGCCGATCGGCTTGCGCACGGTGGTGAGCGGCGGGTCGGTGAAGGCGATGAGCGGCGAGTCGTCGAAGCCGACCACCGACACCTCCCCCGGCACCGACAGGCCCCTCTCCCGGCAGGCGCGGATCGCGCCGAGCGCCATGAGGTCGCTCGCGCACACGATGCCGGTGCAGCCGCCGGCCAGCAGCTGGGCGGCGGCGGCCTGGCCGCCTTCGACGGAGAACAGCGAGTGAGAGATGAAGTCGTCGACGTCGGTGGCGCCGAGCAGCTGCGCCATCGCCTGCCGATATCCCTCGATCTTGCGGATCACCGGCACGAACCGGCGCGGGCCGAGCGCCAGCCCGATGCGCTCGTGACCGAGGTCCACGAGGTGCTGCACGGCGAGCCGGACGGCCATCCGGTCGTCGGGTGAGATGAAGGGGGCGTCGATGCGCTCGCTGTAGCCGTCGACCAGCACGATCGGCAGGCCGCGCTCGGTGAGGCGGGTGTAACGGTCCATCCGGGCGGTGGTGTCGGCGTGCAGGCCGGAGACGAACACGATGCCGCTGACGCCCCGGTCCACGAGCAGTTCGGTGAACTCGTCCTCGGGCGCGCCGCCGGGCAGCTGGGTGCACAGCACCGGTGTGTAGCCGTGCTGGGTCAGCGCCCGCTCGATGGCCTGCGCGAACGCGGGGAAGATCGGGTTGTCCAGCTCGGGGGTGACCAGGCCGATCAGCCCGTTGCTGCGCTGCCGCAGGCGGGGCGGCCGTTCGTAGCCCATGAGGTCGAGCGCGGCCATCACGGCCTGCCGGGTGGCGGCGGAGACGCCCGGCTTGCCGTTGAGCACGCGGCTGACGGTGGCCTCGCTCACCCCGGCCTGGGCGGCGATGTCGGCGAGGCGGGCGTGACCGTTCATGGCTGCCACTTTACTTTCCGCCGATCAGTGGAGTCGGGCACTGCTGGGCCGCCACGCTGAGCGGCGCCCGGTCCGCGGGGCTGCCATAGCGGGTGATGTGCCGCTTGAGATCGTGGCCGGACCGCACCCCGGGCGGCCGGCGCGGCCACGGAGCCGGCCGTGGCCGGCGAGGTGTCGATCACCTCGCGCGGCGCGGCGGCGTCCCAGGGGGCGGACAGGTGGGAGTAGCGGGTCAGCCAGATGGCGTCCACGCCGAGCCCCGACAGATGCGGCAGGCGATCACGAACACCTATCAGGTCGCCGACGCCGTCACCGTCGCCGTCGGCGAGACTGCGTACGTACACCTGGTAGATCACCGCCTCGCGCCACCCTGCGCCCATGCTTCACCCCCGCCCGTTCCCGACCATTGAAAGCCCTTGCCGCAAGCTTACGCAAGCATTTCCAGAGAACAGTTATTCGGACATTCAGCGGCACAAACGACCAAAACCCCCCGCCCGAAACCCCTGCTATAGAGATCCTTTGTGTCAAGGGTGGACACATGGCGTTAAGGCGCGATGTACTACCCCTCCGATCAGCCATAGTTACAGATGACGCGCGTGCAAGGTGTGGGCCCATGAGCTCGGTCGTTCTCGACAAAGTGACCAAGGTGTATCCGGGCGGCCACCTGGCGGTCGACCAATTGAGTCTCAGGGCCCAGGACGGCGAATTCCTCGTCCTGCTAGGCCCTTCCGGATGCGGCAAATCTACGTTATTGCGAATGATTGCCGGATTGGAGGACGTCACCGAAGGCGAACTCTGGCTCGACGGCGAGATGGCGAACCATCTGCCGCCGCGCGATCGTGACGTCGCCATGGTCTTCCAGAACGGCGCGCTCTATCCGCACAGGACCGTGCGCGGCAACATGGCCTTCCCTCTGGAGATCGCCAAGGCGGACCCGGCGATGGTCCGCGAGCGCGTGATCGAGCTGTCCAAGGCACTGCACATCGACGAGACCCTGGACCGCCGCCCAGGCACCCTGTCCGGCGGCCAGCGCCAGCGGGTGGCCATGGGCCGCGCCATCGTCCGCCAGCCCAAGCTGTTCCTGATGGACGAGCCGCTGTCGAACCTGGACGCGGGCATGCGGACCGAGCTGCGGATGGAGATCTCCGCCCTGGTCAGGTCGCTCGGCGTCACCACCATCTACGTGACGCACGACCAGGTCGAGGCGCTCACGCTGGCCGACCGGATCGCCATCCTCAACAAGGGCGTCCTGCAGGACGTGGGCACTCCAGCCCAGATTTACAACGATCCAGCCACCGCCTTCGTGGCGGCCTTCCTCAACTCCCAGCAGCTGAACCTGCTGGCCGCGACCGTGCGCACGCCGCAGAACCAGTTCGTCCTGCTCGACTTCGGTCCGCATCAGCTGACCATCCCGTGGAGCGATCCGCGCGCGTACGCCATCTCGCAGCACACCGGCAGCCAGGTCCTGGTCGGCATGCGGCCGGACGGCCTGGCGCCGGTGCCGGAGTCGTACGAGGGGCCGTCGTTCTTCGGCCGGGTGCGCGCGCTGGAGTATCACGGTCACGAGTGGATGGCCTACGTCGAGTGCGGCATGCCCGCCGTGCCGGTACCCGAGCCGCCGGACCGGCGCGTGGCCTCCAGCGGCCTGGTCAGCGGGCGAGGCGGCCTCGGCGGGCTGGTGCGCCGGCTGTTCTCGCCCCGCGAGGAGGAGGCGCAATCGCAGGAGCAGGTCGGCCAGCATCCGGGCAGCGGCGGGCACCGGCGCGCGGACCTGATCGTCCGGCTCGGCAACCGCCCGGCGTGGCGGGCCGGTGACGCGGCCAAGGTCGCCGTGGACCACACCCGTCTGATGATCTTCACGACCGAGGGCGCCCGGATCGACAAACCCCAGCGCTGACCGTCCTTGACCAAACGGACCGCAGTCCATATTGTCGACCTCAGACAAGTGGACCGCGGTCCGTAATGGAAGGAATGCGTCATGAGCCGGTTGCTGCACATCTCCGCCTCCCCCCGGGGAGCGGAGTCGATCTCGCTGGGGATCGCCGAGACGTTCACCGAGGAGTACCTGGCCGCCCACCCCGGCGCCGAGGTCGATCGCTTCGATCTGTGGGACGGGACGCTGCCCGAGTTCGGGCCCGCCGCCGTGGCGGCCAAGATGGCGGTGATCGGCGGCGCCGAACCCACGGGCGACCAGGTCGAGCCCTGGGCCGCCGCCGTGCGCGCCTTCGAGCGGTTCGACCGCTACGACCGCTATCTCTTCAGCGTGCCCATGTGGAACGCGGGGGTGCCGTACAAGCTCAAGCAGCTCATCGACGTGCTCAGCCAGCCGGGTCTGGTCTTCGACGTGAGCGTGGAGACGGGCTACCGGCCCTTGCTGACGGGCAAGCGGGCCACCGTCATCTACACCAGCTCGGTGTGGGGTCCTGGGGTTGGGCCCGGGTTCGGCAGCGACTTCCAGTCCACGTACTTCGGAGACTGGCTGAGGTGGGCCGGCATCACCGACGTCCAGGAGATCCGCCACCACCCGACGCTGACCGGCGACCACGCCCACGCGCGCAAGCTCGCCGACGACCGCGCCCGCCGGCTGGCCCGGACGTTCTGATCAGCGGGGCGGGGCGGCGCTCCACCATCGCCGCCGACGGGCCGTCGACCGGCCCAGCCGGCGGCTAGGAGCGGGGGCGGGCGAGGCGGCGGCCCAGCGACTGCATGGGCAGCTCCACCCAGCGGTACGTCAGCGCGCTGACCCCCAGCACCAGGGCCGTGGCCAGCGTCGCCATGGCGATCTGCACCGGCACCGGCGAGCGGCGCAGGTCGCCGGTGAGCGCGCTGAAGTACTTCAGCAGCGGATGGTGCACCAGGTAGAGCGAGTAGCTGATCAGCCCGAGCCAGGCCGGCAGCCGTGGCACCCGCCGTCCGCGCAGCGCCATGCCGCCCGCGAAGGTGGCGGCCGCCAGCGCGATCGTGGTGATCCACACGTCCGGTTCGACCCACCACCAGCCGGACATGATCGCCCAGAACGGGGCGATCACCACCAGCACCGCCGTGACCGCCACCGGCCACAGACCGCCCTCGCCACGCTCCCACCGGTAGATCGCGGTCCCGGCGAACATCAGCGCCACCACGGCCACGCCCAGCCACGGCACGCGGCTGTTGAGCACCAGCATCGCCAGCGCCATCACGCCGAGCGCGCACCCGGCGGTCCTGCGGAATTTGCCGGTGATCAGGCAGACCAGCCCGGCGGCGAACACCGCGCACGAGGCGTAGGCCACCCAGCCGCCACCGAGCACCGCCCGGCTCATCACCAGCCCCGCCACGACGGAACCCGCGGCGAACAGCATCGCCATCAGGCCGCTGCGGTCGTGCAGCCGGAGCATGAACAGGGCGGTGACCAGCAGGTAGAAGACCATCTCGTAGGAGAGCGTCCACATCGTGTCGGCCACGCCCGCGACCCCGGCCACGTCGAGCAGCATCGTCGCGTGCCCGGCGACGGCCGCGCCGTCGCGGGACACCGACGGCCGCACCGGCACCCACCAGGACAGCGCCAGCACCGTGACGGCGACGGCGAGATAGAGCGGGTAGAGCCGGAAGACGCGGCTGACCCAGAACGCCCGCACGTCGCCGTGCCGCTCCAGCGAGGCGGGGATGATGTAGCCGCTGACCAGGAAGAACACGAAGATGCCGTAGACGCCGAGGCTGAACCAGTAGGGCCGTGCCCAGGGCATGTACCACGGCAGCAGGTGCTCGGCCACCACCGCCAGCGCCCCGATGCCGCGCAGCGTGTCGAGCCACGCCAGCCGGGTCTGTCCGGTTCGGGGGGATGCGGGCAGCGTGGAAGCGGCAGGGACGATCGACACCCGCCACAACCTACCCTGACTCATCCGGCAAATACCCGGATGTCAGCGATGCGTGGACAGGTGCATGGACAGGGCGGCATGCCGGCCGGGGCGACCGCACGGGATCACCAGCCCACTCTGCCCTTGCCGGAGATGAGGGCTCGGGCGATGACCAGGCGCTGCACGTCGTTGGTGCCCTCGCCGATCGCCATCAGCGGCGCGTCCCGGTAGAGCCGCTCGACGACGAACTCCTGCGAGTAGCCGTAGCCGCCGTGGATCCGCATGGCCTCCAGCGACGCCTTCAACGCCACCTCGGAGGCGAAGTACTTGGCCATGCCCGCCTCCATGTCGACCCGCTTGCCGCCGTCGGCCTGGGAGGCGGCCCAGTAGGTCAGCAGCCGGGCCGCCTGGATCTCGGTGGCGAGGTCGGCCAGCTTGAGCTGGATGGCCTGGAACTCGGCGATCGGCCGGCCGAACGCGATCCGCTCACGGGCATAGGCGAGCGCCGCGTCGTAGGCCGCCTGGGCGACGCCGACGGCGCGGGCGGCGATGTTGACGCGGCCGATCTCCAGCCCGCCGAGCACCTGCTGCATGCCCCGCCCCGCCACCCCGCCGAGCAGCGCGTCCACGGGCACCCGCACGCCGTCGAGCGTCACCTCGCACGTCTCGGTGCCCTTGTAGCCGAGCTTGGGCAGGTCACGGCTGACCCCGAACCCCTCGGCCGAGGGGTCGACGAGCAGCACCGACATGCCCTTGTGGGCGGGCTCGGTGATCGAGGTCTTGACCAGCACGGGCAGCGGGTCGGCGTGGCGGGCGTTGGTGATCCAGGTCTTGGTCCCGGTGACGACGTAGTGCCCGCCGTCGCGTACGGCGCGCGTCGTGATGCCCTGCAGGTCGGTGCCCGCGCCGGGCTCGGTGAGCGCGATCCCGGTACGGCGCGCGCCGGTGGCCAGGTCGGGCAGGTGGGCGCGCTTCTGCTCGTCGGTGCCGTGGCGGGCGATCATCCAGCAGGCCAGTGAGTGGGAGCCGATCGTGCCCGCCACCCCCATCCAGCCCCGGGCGATCTCCTCGAAGACCAGGGCGAAGGAGACCATGTCGGCCCCCAGTCCGCCGTACTCCTCCGGCACGCTGAGGCCGAACAGCCCCATCAGCTTCATCTTCTCGACGATCTCGGTCGGGTAGCGGCCGGAGTGCTCCCACTCGGTGGCGACGGGGACGATCTCCTTGTCCACAAAGGCGCGCAGGGTCTCGCGGAAGGCCCGCTGCTCGTCGTTCAGCTCGAAGTCCATCGCTCACGCCTCCAGGGGACCGGTCTTGGCCTGCGGGAAGTAGCCCTTGTCGTGCGGGGCGTCGCGCCGGTAGACCATCACGGTCCGCGTCCACGACATGAGCTCGTCGCCGTCCTGGTTGAGCCCGCGGGTGCGGCAGGTGACGATGCCCGCGTACGGGCGCGACTTCGACTCGCGCTTGGCCGTGACGACGGACTCGGCGTAGACCGTGTCGCCCACGAACACCGGGTGGGTGAGCTTGATGTCCTCCCAGCCGAGGTTCATCATGGCCGTCTGGCTCACGTCCGTCACCGACAGCCCGAGCACGATCGCGACCGTCAGCCCGGAGTTCACGATGATCCTGCCGACCGGGGCCCGCGCCGCGAAATGGGCGTTGAAGTGGTTCTGGTTGGTGTTCATCGTCAGCAGCGTGAACCACGTGTTGTCGGCCTCGCTGATGGTGCGGCCCAGGGGATGCTGATAGACGTCGCCGATCACGAAGTCCTCGTAGTAGCGGCCGATGCGGGCTTCGTGAACGGTCACGGGCGGCTCCTCGATGCGCTGCTCAGACCGCCCACGTTAATCAGCCGGAGTTTTGCGGGTCAATCACGGGCGTCCGGGCGCGGGCCGCCAGCGTCGAGACCACGTCCACGATCCGCACCGCGCGTTCGAGCTCGGCGCGGTGGAACACCGGCCCGTCGGCGCGCGCCACGAGCACGTGCAGCCCGTGCGTGACCATCGGCAGCAGCATCAGGCGCAGCTTCTCGGTGTCCAGGGTGGCGGCCCTGGGAGGCGGCTCGGGCAGGTCGATGTAGTCGGGGGCGGCCAGCGAGGCGTGCCGTACGGCGCCGTCGCAGTAGGCGACGGACCATTCGGCGCCGCACAGCATGGGCAGCGCGTCGACCAGCGTCGCCAGGCCGCGTGACGGCTCGGCGGCCACGTGCATGAGCAGGTCGTAGTCGGGGGCGGAGCCGGGCACCTCGCGCGTCGCCCACACGCCTTCGACCCGCACGCCGGGCACCGCCGAGAAGCGGTCGCGGACCTCGCTGGTGCTCGCCGCGCCGGGCCAGGAGACGGTGAAGTCGTCCACCGCCCGGCCGGCCTCGCGTTCGAGCACGGTCACCTGCAAGATGTCGGCTCCCAAGGTGCCGAGTACCTTCGCCACCCTGCCCAGTCCTCCGGGCTGGTCCGGCAGCGACACCCTCAGTCGCAGCAGCATTGCCGCCCCCTTTCCAGACGCTCTCACAGTGCCGTGGAAAGGTTTCCAGCATGTTCCACGGACATGTCACACATGCTGCGGTATTTCCCAGCATGAACGGACATATCCGGACTTGTCGACCAGTGCACGGCAAGCACTTATCCGCGGTATTCCCCCGACCATCTTCCCTTCCTCGACGCGCTCAAGCGAGCGAGATGCCGATCCGGGTCCGGCGGCCGCCACCGCCGGACCGTACCCGTGACCTCAGCCCCCGACCTCAGCCCCTGACCTCAGCCCCGCTCCTGCAGGACCCAGCCGTTCCCGTCCAAATCGTTGAAGAACACGAACGCGTTCCAGCGGCCGCCCCGCCCCTCGGCCAGGCCGCCGTCCTGGTCGTAGTGCTTGATCGTGCCGGCCTCGACGCCGCCCTCGGCGAGCCGCGCCCGCGCGGCGTCGAGGTCGTCCACCACGATCTGCACCCCCTGCAGCGAGCCCGGCGCCATGCCGATGGGCGCGCCGATCACGATTGAGCAGCCCGAGCCGGGCGGCGTCAGCTGCACGATCCGCGTCTCCTCGGTCGTCCGCGTGTCATGGTCCACCACGAATCCCACCTGTTCGCTGTAGAACGCCTTCGCCTTCTCCACGTCCGCCACCGGAACGGGTATCACCTCGATCTTCCAGTCCATCGATTCGTCTCCTTTCGCCGTGAAGGTTCCATCCGAGCGTCGTACGGTGAACCCGCGGATCGACAACCTCGGACAGAGTCATTTTCGGAAGATTTTTCGGTTCAAGCATGTCGTTGGCGCGATCCGCCGCTCGTCGCTGACAAATACGCAATCATTGATCCCGGCTACGGAGGGTGGCCGCGGGACGGACGTGCAGAGAGCGCGGTGTGGTGAGGCGCAGGAGAAGATGGCCAGGATGGCTGCATGTCGGTGTCCTGGAGCACCGGCTGACGCGCATGTGGGAGCCCGGCACCTTCCCGCCGCCCGAATCACTGCTGGCCATCATGACCCTGGCGGCCGTCCCCCGGGCGCTCGGCCTGCGCCTGGCCGACCACCTCAGCGGGGGCCTCGTCGTCGGCCCCGGCGCCGTCCCCGACCTGCCGGACTTCGAGAAGCTCCGGGCCATCCCGCTTCCCCAGCAGCAGGGCACCTGGGAGCGTAGCGCCGGCGTCTACGACCCGGCCCTGCGCCGCATCGCCATCGGCAGCGTCCCGTCACCCTCCGTGAGCGTCTGCGGCCACGAGCTCGGCCACGCCATCGACGACTGCGACGGGCGTCCCTCCGCCGACAAGTGGTGGGTCGTGCTGCACGCGCTGCGCCGCCCCCACCTCGCTCCCCCTTACCGGGAGGACGTCTCGGAGCTGTTCGCGGAGAGTTTCGCGTGCGTGCTCATCCGGCGCCCCAGCCGTCTCATCCGCCTGCTCGGCGACGACGAGCACACCGCGCACCAGGTCTACCACTGGATGTCCGAACGGTATGGGATCGGCTGACCACGACCCGCGCCCGGCGCCGGCGGCTATGCTGGCTGCCTCACGGGACACCAGGAGGAGGGACGCCCCATGACCGTGCTCATGCTCCCGGGCGGCACCCTGCGTGTCCCCACCACCGCCGTCCTGGACGACGGCACCCGCGTCCACGGCACCCGCGACGTCTCCCCCGACACCCCGGACTACGACCGCTGGCTGCCCTACGCCGATCCCGAGGAGCCGGCCTGGCGCACCGAGCTCGACGAGGCCATCCTCTCCCGCTGGCAGTCCGAGTAGCACCCGCCGGGAGGCGGGGTCAGCCCTGGTAGGCGCCCGCGTGCGGCGCCGAGGGCAGCGGCTTGCCGTTGATGTCCTTGGCGAAGGCCGCCCCGCCGAACCAGGCGGGCGTCAGCCGGACCGCGCGCTCCCGCGCCGGGGAGCCGGGCCGCAGCCGCAGGTCGCCGCGGGAGACGAAGCGCGGGTCGGCCATGACGGAGCGGGAGCCCAGCCTGAACTTGGCGGTGCGCGCCCGGTAGACGTTGCCCGCCTCGTCGGCTCCCTTGCCGTCTTCGTAGCCGGCCTCGCCGCCCACGGCGATGACGTTGTTGCGGACCTTGAGGATGGACGGGGAGCAGCCGTCGTGGCAGGACCAGCCGATCGTCTTCCTGGCCGGCATGTAGACGGAGTTGTGCACGACGACGGTGCCCTTGACCGGGCCGACGATGTGCCCGGAGCCGCGGGTGACGAGGAAGGAGCCGCTCTTGAGCGAGGAGGTGACGACGTTGAAGGCGAACAGGTTGCCGGTGGCGGTGTCGCCCTTCTTGGCGCCGAGCTCGCTGAAGGTGTTGTTGTTGTGCGAGGTGTTGCGCAGGACCCGGTTGCGGTTGCCGCTGAAGATCTCGATGGCGGCGCCGTCGATGCCGTAGTCGTGGCTCTTGGCGTGGCTGCCGGAGATGGTGTTGTCGGCGACGAGGTTGTCGTCGCCGTTGAGGAGGATGCCGAAGGCGCCGGAGTCGTCGTCGCCGCCCTTGTCGTTGACGCTCATCCGGTTGTTGTCGATGAGCTCGCTGTCCTTGACGGTGTTGCGGGAGCCGGTGTGGGTGATGGACACGCCGGTGACGTTGTGGTCGGCCAGCACGTCGGACAGCACGTTGCCGTCACCGCTGATCTCGAAGCCGGCCCACTGGCAGTTGGTGGCGCGAAGCCCGCTGACGTGCCAGTGGTCGCCGCTGACGACGACGCAGGCCGAGGTCCGGCCGGTGATCTTGGCAGGCTTGCCGGTGCCGTAGGCCCGCACGACGATGGGCTTGGCCGCGGTGCCGTCGGCCGACAGGGTGAGCGGGCCGGTGAAGCTGCTGCCGCGCTTGACGCTGACGATGTCGCCCGGCTTGAGGTCCGCCGCGTTGACCGCCTCCAGGGACTTCCACGGCGTGGTGGCGCTGGTGCCCGCGGCCGCGTCGTCGCCCGTCTTGGAGTCGACGTAGTAGGTGGTGCCGGCGTGCGCGACGCCCCCGAGCGGCACGGCGGCGGGCAGGAGCGAGACCATGACGGCCACGGACAGCAACCTCATCGAGCACACCACTATCTTGTTCAAAAGTGAATGGGTTGTGCCACCGTAGCGTGATCAGCCGCCGGGACGCCACACGAGCAACGCCGGTCCCGCGCCTGCCAGCACGTCCCTGTCACAAGAGTTATAAACCGTCTCCATCCGCCCCTCGAACCGCAGCGGTGAGCCGGGCCCCCGGCGCGCGCACACCAGCAGCGTGTCCTGTTCGCATTCGCGGGCGAAGACCAGGCAGTCGGCGTCGGCGTGCAGCCAGCGCAGGCCGCCGTGGCGCAGCGCGGGCTCGGCGCGGCGCAGGCCGAGCAGGTCGCGATAGCCCGCCAGGGTGGCGAGGTCCTGGTCGGCGGGGCGGTTCCAGGGCATCGGGGTGCGCGAGTGCTCACCGTTCACGCCGGTCAGGCCGTACTCGCTGCCGGCGAACACCATCGGCGTGCCCGGCAGGGTGGCCTGCAGGCCGAGCGCGATCAGGTGGCGCTCGCGGGAGCCGGTGACGGTGCGGACGCGTGAGGTGTCGTGGGAGTCGAGCAGCTGCCAGGAGTGGACGTACGAGCGCCAGGACATGTGCGAGGCGAAGGAGCGGAACGTCGCCAGGGTGTCGCGGCCGTCGTGGCGCGGCACGCCGCCGGGGACGCCGAGGAAGTGGTCCAGGTCCAGGTCGTCGCCGCGCAGCCAGGCCCACACGGGGCGGGTGAAGCCGCCGTAGTTCATGGTGCCGTGCCAGCCGTCGCGGTCGAGGTCGGGTGAGGCGTCGTGGCTGTGCTCGGCGATGAGGGCGGCGGTGGCCGGCAGCGCCCGCCTCAGCAGGGCGGCGGCCTCGTGGGTGTGGTCGGCGGCGGCGCGGCGGCCGGTCATGTTGGCGACGTCCACGCGCCAGCCGTCGAACGGCGGCACCCACCGGGTCAGCGCCTCGCGCATGCGGGTCCGTACGAGCTCGCTGCCCCAGTCGAGCTTGGGCAGCGACTTGACGCCCCACCAGGCCTCGTAGTCGCCGGTGACGGGGTCGATGTGGTACATCACGCGCTCGGGCGCGTGCGCGTCGGACATCGCGGCGGTGAACCAGGGGTGCGCGTCGCCGGTGTGGTTGGTGACGATGTCGCCGATCAGCCGCATGCCGCGCGCGTGCAGGGCGCCGGCGAGCCGGTGCAGCGCCTGGTCGCCGCCGAGCAGGGGGTCGATCCGGTCGAAGGCGGCGGCGTCGTAGCGGTGGTTGGAGCGGGCGGGGAAGACCGGGGTCAGGTAGACGGTGTCGGCGCCGAGGCTCCGGACGTGGTCCAGGTGGGGGACGATGCCGTCGAGGTCGCCGCCGTAGAGCTGCCGGGAGGTGCCGGGGCCGCTGGGGATGACCGGGTCGTGGTCCCACCGGCTGGGCAGCGCCCAGGAGGGTGGCTCGCGCTCGGCGCCCGACCTGCCGAAGCGGTCGGGGAAGATCTGGTAGACGATCGAGTCACGCATCCACGCCGGCGGCGGGTCGTGGCACACGAGCCGGAAGTCGCTCGCGTCGGTCAGGTCGTGCGTCACCGGCCCGGCCGCGGTGAGCCACTGCCGGCCGCGGGGCGTCGACAGCAGGAAGCGGTAGCGGGTGACGGGGTTGGCGGCGACGATCTCGGCCTGCCACCAGACGTCGGTGCGCCCGTACCCGCCGGAGCTGACGCCGGTGGCGACGGCCGCGCGCGCGTAACGCGGCTCGCCATCCTGTACGACGCGGACGAGCACGCCGGTGACCCCGGCGGCCCGCGGCGCCCGCACCCGGACGGTCACCGTGTCGCCGAGCCGGGGCGTCTGCGATGAGACGTACAGGGCCGAGCCGTCGTGGTGTGGATCGTCCAGGAAGCGCATGGAAACCTATCCTTTGACGGCTCCGGCGGTGAGCCCGGAGACGATGTACTTCTGCAGCCAGAGGAAGACGCCGACGGTCGGGATCGCGGTGAGCAGCGTGCCGGCGGCGAACATGCCGAAGTTGGCGTTGCGCTGGTCCCCCGCGATCATCCCGTACATGCCCACCGCGAGCGTCTTGCTCTCCGGGTCGCGCAGGAAGACGCTCGCCATGAGGAACTCGCTCATGATCCCGATGAAGGCGAGCAGGGAGGTGACCGCCAGGATCGGCGTGACCAGCGGCATGATGATCCGCCAGAAGATCTGCGCGTGCGTGGCGCCGTCGACGGTGGCGGCCTCGTCGAGCTCCTTCGGCACGGTGTCGAGGAAGCCCTTCATCAGCCAGGTGTTCACGCCCAGCGCGCCGCCGAGGTAGAGCAGCATGAGCCCCCAGACGGTGTCGAAGCCGAAGGCGGGGTAGAGCTCGGTCACCCTGGTGAAGATCATGAAGATGGTCACGATGGCGAGGAACTGCGGGAACATCTGGATCAGCAGCAGCGCCAGCAGCCCGGCCCGCCGCCCGGCGAAGCGCATCCGGCTGAAGGCGTAGGCGGCGCACATCGACAGCAGCAGGCTCGCGAACGACGACAGCAGCGCGATGAGCACCGAGTTGGCGAACCATCTGCCGAAGGGGTACACGTCGGAGGAGAACAGGTCGCCGAAGTTGGCCAGGCTCGCCCCCGTGGGCAGCAGTTCGGTGGAGGCGAGGGTGCCGAGCGGGTTGATCGCCGCGGAGATCACGAACAGCACGGGGAACACCGCGAACGCGCACACGACCAGCACGAACACGTGTCTCAGGGCGAGCTTCACGCGTACACCTCCTCCTGCTTGCGCGTCCGTCTGAAGGCCACGGCCGAGATGACGGCCACGATGGCGAAGATGAACACCGAGATCGCGGCGGCGAACCCGAACTGCGCCCCGCCCGTGCCGAAGGCCAGCCTGAACGTGTAGGTGATCAGCAGGTCGGTGGCTCCGACCTGCGGGTTCTCGGCCGGGAACGGCCCGCCGTCGCTGGTGAGCGCGATGGCGTTGAAGTTGTTGAAGTTGAACGCGAACGACGAGATGAGCAGCGGCGTCAGCGCCACCAGCAGCAGCGGCAGCGTCACCCGGCGAAAGCCCTGCCAGGGGGTGGCGCCGTCGAGGGAGGCGGCCTCGGTCAGCTCGCGCGGGATCGCCTGCAGCGCGCCGGTGGTGACGAGGAACATGTACGGGAAGCCGAGCCAGAGGTTGACCAGGATCACCGCGAGCCTGGCGGTGGCCGGTTGGCCCATCCAGTCCACGTCCAGCCCGAGGAGCTGGTTGATGAGGCCGAAGTCGCGGTTGAACAGGTCGCGCCAGACCAGCAGCATCGCGAACGAGGGCATGGCGTAGGGCAGGATGAGCGCGATCCGGTAGACCGTGGTGCCGCGCATCCGGGGGTGGTGCAGGGCGAGCGCCACGGCCATGCCGAGGACGAAGGTGCCGGCGACGGAGGCCAGCGCGAACGCCGTGTTCCACCCGAACACGCCCAGGAAGTAGCCGGAGATGGTGGGGTCGGCCAGCACCCGGGTGAAGTTGTCGAACCCGACGTTGACCTGCCACCCCTGGGCCAGGTGCGCGCCCGCGGCGTTGACGAAGTAGCCCTGGCGGTCGTCGGCCGTCCAGGTGTCCCCGTCGCCGCGCACGCAGTCGCAGCCGGCGTCGTAGACGAGCGCGGCCTTGCCCTCGACGGCGCGGCTCAGCCCGTTGGCCTTGATCGCCCCGTCGGGGGTGGGCACGGACAGGGCGGAGATCTCCGGCCCGCGGGCGGCCGCCTGGGGGGTGGTGAGCACGGTGACGCCGGGGGCTCGCAGCACCTTGCCGGTCACCCCGACCTGCGCGCCGGGCAGCGGCGACAGGCCGTCGGCGGTGCCGAGCCGGACCTGCCCGGTGTCCGGGTCGGCGAGCAGGAACACCAGTTCCCGCCCGCGCAGGGCGACGGTGAGGTCGTACTCGGGCGAGCCGGGCGCCTGCCGTACCGAGCCGGTCTCGATGGCGGTGACGGCGGCCTGTTTGTCCCCCCGGTGACCGTCGCCGAAGTTGGTGAAGGCGGTGCTCACCGTGTAGAGCACGGGGAAGATCTGGAAGGCGATGAGAAAGACGGTGCCGGGGACGAGGTACTTGGCCGGGACGTGCCGGGGGGTCAGGTAGAGGTAGCCGATGACGGCGGTGGCGGCGGCGAGCACGCCGAGTCCTGCCCAGGACTCGGCGGCGAGCAGCGGCGGCGCCGCGTAGAGCGGGATCGCGGCCGCCACGGCGAGGACCACGATCCTGCTCACCACGAAGGCGGTGGTGATGGTGCGGCGCGGCCCGCTTCTCACGGTCTCGCGCGCGTCCGGAGCCATTCCCGGGTCAGTTCTTGAGCGCGCCGTCGATGGCCTTCTGCGCGGCCGCGGCGGCCTTGGCGGCGTCGCCGCCCTTGACGACCGCCGCCTCCGCGATGCCGAACGGCTGCCAGACGGCCTGCATCTCGGGGATGGCGGGCATCGGCACGCCGTCCTTGCCGGCGTCCATGAACTTGCCGGCGTCGGCGTCGGTCGCCTTGACCTCTTCCAGCGCCTCGGTCAGCGCCGGGGGCCGGGGGTCGGCGTCGTACAGCGCCTTCGCCACGTCCTTGTCGGTCACGTAGTTGGTGACGAACTCCTGGGCGAGGGCCTTGCTCTTGCCCTTGGCGGCGACGAAGAACGTCTGCACGCCGACGAACGGGGTGGCGGGCTCGCCGCCCTCGAAGGACGGGACGGGCGTGATGTCGTAGCCGAAGCCGCCCTTCTTCACGTCGGTCATCGCCCAAGGGCCGGAGATGAGGTACGCGCACTTCTTCGCGGCGAAGTTGACGATGTAGTTCTCGTTGGTGATCGACGTCTTGAGGGCGCCGTCGCCCTTCTCGCCGAGGGCTCTCAGCTTCTCGAACGCCTTGACCGAGCCGGGCGAGTCGAGCTTGACCTGCTTGGGGTCGGGGTCGCCGGAGGGGGTGGCGCCGAACAGCGACCCGCCGCCGGCGGCGAAGATCGGGTAGGCGTGGAAGGCGTCGCCCTTCTGGGTGACGGGCAGGCAGAGCACCTCCTTGACCTTGCCGTCGGCCTTGAGCTTCTTACCCTGCTCGACCAGGTCCTCGATGGTCTGGGGGGCGTCGGGGGCGAGGTCGGTGTTGCGGATCAGGGCGATGTTCTCCACCGCGTAGGGGGCGCCGTAGGTCTGGCCGTCGAAGGTGACGGCCTTCATGGCGATCTCGGGGAAGGCGGCCTTCTGCGCCTCGGTGAGGTTGACGGGGTCGATGGCGCCGTTCTGCACCAGGTTGCCGATCCAGTCGTGCGCGCCGATCATGACGTCCGGGCCGCTGCCCTGCTGGGAGGCGGTGATGAAGGTCTGCTGGTTGTCCTTGCTGATCTCCTTCACCTCGACGGTCACGCCGTTCTCGGTGCCGAACTGCTCGGCGAAGGGCTGGAGTGCCTTCACCCGGTTGGGGTCGGCCCAGATGACGAGCGCGCCGCTGCCCTGGCCGGTGGCGGGGGCGGAGCCGCTGGGCGCCGCCGAGGGGGCCGCCGAGGGGGCCGCCGGGTCGGAGCCACCGCAGGCCGTGGCGGATAAAGCCAGAATCACCAGAGCGGCCGTACTCAGAGCGCGCGTACGCATGAGACCTCCTGAGGTCACGGAGGGAGCGGCGACGCCGCACGACGCCACCGCCAAAAGGACCCAAGCTGACCGCTTTCGCGGCTTATGTGTCCGGGACGTTAGCGACTCTTTGCAAGAATTGGAAGAAGTTGCAAACGGGAGTTACCGGATCCTCACCACGGGGGACGACAGAACCACGCGAATGGCAGCGTCAGAGGGTTCTGCAACTTGCCGCAAATTACGCTTGACCCGTTGCGGCCGGCACGCGATCCTGCATCAGGACATCTCGGACATTATGGGAGAAGGAGCACCATGCTCGACAACGACGACTGGTGGCGGGACGCCGTCGTGTACCAGGTCTACCCGCGCAGTTTCGCCGACGCGAACGGCGACGGCGTAGGGGATCTGGCCGGGGTGCGCGGCAAGCTCGGCTACCTGCGCCGGCTCGGCGTGGACGCCATCTGGCTGAGCCCCTTCTACACCTCGCCGATGGCCGACGGCGGCTACGACGTGGCCGACTACCGCGACGTCGATCCCGTCTTCGGCGTGCTCGCCGACTTCGACGCGCTGGTCGCGGACGCGCACGCGCTGGGCATCAGGGTGATCGTGGACCTGGTGCCGAACCACTCCTCCGACCGGCACCCCTGGTTCCAGGCCGGGCTGCGCGACCGTTACATCTTCCGCGACCGGCCCAACGACTGGGAGTCGATCTTCGGCGGATCGGCGTGGACCCAGGTCGCGGACGGGCAGTGGTACCTCCACCTGTTCGCGCCCGAGCAGCCGGACCTCAACTGGGAGAACCCGGAGGTCCGGGCCGAGTTCCGGGACATCCTGCGGTTCTGGCTGGACCGCGGCGTCGACGGGTTCCGGATCGACGTGGCGCACGGCATGATCAAGGCGGCCGGGCTGCCGGACGTGGGACCGAAGGAGGGTCGCCAGGCCGAGATGCTCGGCGACGAGCAGGTGCCGTACTTCGACCAGGACGGCGTGCACGACATCTACCGCGAGTGGCGGCCGATCCTCGACTCCTACCCGGGCGGGCGGATGGCGGTCGCCGAGGCATGGGTGTCCTCGGCCGAGCGGCTGGCCCGCTACGTCGGCCCGGACGAGCTGCACCAGGCGTTCTCGTTCGAGTTCATGATGGCCGACTTCCACGCCAAGTCCTTCCGTACGGTCATCGACAAGGCGCTGGCCGAGGCCGAACTGGTAGGGGCGCCCACCACCTGGGTGCTGTCCAACCACGACAAACCCCGCCACGTCACCCGGTACGGCAGCCTGGCCCGTGCCCGGGCGGCCACGCTGCTCATGCTGGCCCTGCCCGGCTCCGCCTACCTTTACAACGGCGAGGAGCTCGGCCTGCCCGACGTGCTCGACCTGCCCGACGAGCTGCGGCAGGACCCGGCGTTCCGGCGCAGCGGGGAGAGCCGTGACGGCTGCCGGGTGCCGCTGCCGTGGACCGGCTCGCCCGGATGCGGCTGGCAGGACCCGTGGCTGCCGATCCCCGGCTCCTGGCGGCAGCTGTCGGCCGAGGCGCAGGAGGACGACCCCGGCTCCACGCTGAGCCTCTACCGGGCCGCGCTCGACCTCCGCAGGCGGCACCCCGCGCTCGGCGGCGGCACGCTGACCTGGCTGGACTCCCCCAAGGACGTGCTGGCCATCGAGCGCTCCCCCGGCCTGGTCGTGGTGGTCAACACCGGCGAGGAGCCGGTGCGGCCCGAGTTCGGCGGGCGGGTGCTGCTGTCGAGCGCCCCCCTGGCCGACGGGGCGATCCCGCCCGACACGACGGTCTGGCTGCAGCGATGATCAACGACAGCATGGACCAAACTTTCCCTTCCCACGGCATTCGGCGGTGACACCGGTTAGTAATCTCGGGGCGTGTCACGCCTGTGGGCCCGCTCTCCGCGCGGACGCGTCACCCTCATCACCTCGGCAGCCGCCGCCCTGGTGCCGGCTCCCGTGGCGGCGAAGATCCTGGCGGCCGGCGACGCCGGGCGGCGCCTGAGCCGGGTCGTGGCCCGCGCCGGTCGCCGCACGCCGTCCGCGCTGTCCGCGCGAACCAGAGAGGTGATCGTGTCGGCCCAGCTCACAGCCCTTGTCGCGGTGGCCGGCGGGGCGGCCTGGGTCGCCACCGGCCGGGCCCTTCGCCCGGTGGCGACCATGCGCGGCGAACTCGACGACGCCAACGCCAGCGACCTGAGCCGCCGGGTGACGCAGCCGCCGGGCGACGGCGAGGTGGCGCGGCTCGCCCGGTCGGTCAACGGCACCCTGGCCAGGATGGAGCGCGCGGCGCTGCAGCAGCGGCAGTTCGCCTCGGACGCCTCGCACGAGCTGCGCACCCCCGTCGCCGGGCTGCGCGCCCAGCTGGAGAGCGCGCAGCTCTACCCGGACGACACCGACCTGCAGGCCCTGGTGCGCGGCGCCCTGCGCGACACCGACCGGCTGGAGGCCATCATCGACGACCTGCTGCTGCTGGCCAAGATCGGCTCGCGGGCCGGCATGGAGCGGGTGGACCTGGCCGAGCTGGTCCGCCAGGAGCTGGCCGCGCGCACGGACCAGCTCCCCGTCCAGGTGAAGCTGTCGCCGGACGTGGCCGTCCAGGGGGTCAGGATGCAGCTCGCCAGGGTGCTGACGAACCTGCTGGACAACGCCCAGCGCTACGGGGACAGCGAGGTGCGGGTGATCGTGACCCGGGAGGGCGACCAGGCGGTGCTGGCCGTGGAGAACGACGGCTCGTACATCCCGGTGGAGGACCGGGAGCGCATCTTCGAGCGCTTCGCCCGCCTGGACGCCGCCCGCAGCCGGGACGCCGGCGGCACCGGGCTGGGCCTGGCCATCGCCCGCGACGTCGCGATCGCGCACCGAGGGCAGATCTGCGTGGAGGACTGCCCGGGGCACGCCCGCTTCGTGCTGCGGCTCCCGGCCGTGTGAACCCGTCACACCCCGTCCAGAGTCGCTCTACCCGATCCCCCCGGAAAGTTAATGACGGGGACGCTGCCAGTTCAACCGGTCCCTCTAGCTTCTGGGTGCAACCCGGAGCACTGAGGAGACACGTTGCGAGTCCTGGCCGTAGTTCCCGCCCGCGGAGGTTCGGCGGGCGTACCCCTGAAGAACCTCGCCCCGGTGGGCGGTGTGCCGCTGGTGGCCCGCGCGGTGCGCGCCTGCCTGCGCGCCGAGCTGGTGGACGAGGTCGTGGTCAGCACCGACCACGCGGGCATCGCCGACGCCGCCGCACAGGCGGGGGCACGGATCGTGGACCGGCCCGCGGAGCTGAGCGGCGCGACCGCGTCCAGCGAGTCCGCGGTGCTGCACGCCCTCGACTCGCTCGACTCGCCCGGCGAGGAGCCCGAGGTCGTCGTGCTGGTGCAGTGCACGAGCGCGTTCATCGACCCTGAGGACCTGTCCGCGGCCGTGCGCAAGGTGCTGGACGGGGAGGCCGACGCGGTCTTCTCCGGCATGCCGACGCACGAGTTCCTGTGGACGACGACCGGCGAGGGGATCAACCACGACCCGTCGCGGCGCCCGCGCAGGCAGGACCTCGAGGCGCAGTTCCGGGAGACGGGCGCGTTCTACGTCATGCGCACCGCGGGGCTGCGCGAGAACGGCCACCGCTTCTTCGGCGAGATCTCCGTGCAGACGGTGCCGTCCCGGCACGCCGTCGAGGTGGACACCCCCGAGGACCTGGAGATCGTCCGGGCGCTCGCGCCGTTCGTGGACGCGCCCGAGCCGATCGACGTCGACGCCGTCATCACCGACTTCGACGGCGTGCACACCGACGACCGCGCCTACGTCGACTCCGACGGCCGCGAGATGGTGCTGGTCAGCCGCTCCGACGGGATGGGCGTGTCGCTGCTGCGGCGGGCCGGGGTGAAGGTGCTGGTCATGTCGACCGAGCACAACCCGGTGGTGGCCGCGCGGGCGCGCAAGCTGGGCGTGCCCGTGCTGCAGGGTCTGGCGGACAAGCGGACCGTGCTGCGCGACTGGCTGACCATCGAGGGGCTGGACCCGGCCCGCGTCGCCTACGTCGGCAACGACGTCAACGACCTGGGCCCGATGGCCGAGGTCGGCTGGCCGGTCGCGGTGCCGGACGCGCACCCGCGGGTGCGGGCCGCCGCCAGGATCGTGCTGTCCAAGGCGGGCGGCGAGGGCGCGGTGCGCGAGCTGTGCGACCGGGTCGTGGCGGCCCGGCCGGTGCCCGAGGAGGCGGCGCCGGAGGCCACCAGGCCCCGGTTCGGCCCGGTGCGGATCGGCGACGTCCCGGTGGGCGACGGCGAGCCGGTGTACATGATCGGCGAGATCGGCATCAACCACAACGGCGACCTGGACCTGGCGCGCCGGCTCATCGACGTGGCCGCCGACGCGGGCTGCCAGGCGGTCAAGTTCCAGAAGCGCACCCCGTCGATCTGCGTACCGGTCGAGCAGCGTGACCAGATCAGGCAGACGCCGTGGGGCGAGATGACCTACCTGGAGTACAAGGAGCGCACCGAGTTCGGCCACGACGAGTACCGGCAGATCTCCAAGTACTGCGACGAGCGGGGCCTGCACTGGTTCGCCTCGCCGTGGGACGTGCCGTCGGTGGAGTTCCTGGAGGAGATGGACGTACCGGTGCACAAGGTCGCCTCGGCCAGCGTCTCGGACCACGAGCTGCTGCGCGCCCTGGCCGCCACCGGCAAGCCGATCATCCTGTCGACCGGCATGTCGACGCTGTCGGAGATCGACGCGGCCGTGAAGATCCTCGGCACCGACAATCTGATCATGATGCACGCCACCTCCACCTACCCCCTGCCGCCGGAGGAGGCCAACCTGCGCACGATCACCACGCTCAAGGAGCGCTACGGCGTGCCGGTCGGCTACTCCGGGCACGAGCGCGGCCTGCAGATCTCCCTGGCCGCGGTCACGCTGGGCGCGGTCTGCGTGGAGCGGCACATCACGCTCGACCGCACCATGTGGGGCTCGGACCACGCGGCCTCCCTGGAGCCCGCCGGGCTGGAGCACCTGGTGCGCGACATCCGCATCATCGAGCAGGCCATGGGCGACGGCGTCAAGCGCGTCTTCCCGGGCGAGGAGGCGCCGAAGGCCCGCCTGCGGCGCGTGACCGTCTGACCATCCGACCTGTCCGATCTGTCCGACCGACCCTCCGGCCTTTGCGGGCGCGTCCCGCGTGGAGACCATATTGATCACTCTCTCGGTCGTCGTGCCGGTGCGCGACGGTGAGCGGTACATCGCGGACGCGCTCGCCTCGCTCTGCCGTAACGCCCGGCACGACTTCGAGTTCATCGTGGTGGACGACGGGTCGGTGGACGCCACCGGCGACATCGCCGACGACTTCCGCGCCGGCCTGCCCGGCCTGGAGGTGCTCCGCAACCCGGTGCCCCTGGGGCTGGCGGACGCCCGCAACGCGGGGCTGTCGGCGGCGTCCGGCCGGTACGTCACGTTCATGGACGGCGATGACTGGCTCGCCCCCGGCTATCTGGCCCGGCTCGTCGAGGCTGTCGACGGGCTCGGCTGCGACTTCGTACGCACCGACCACGTACAGGTGGAGGGCCGTAAGCGGGTCGTGCACCGGGCCCCGCTGGCGCGGCGGGGCTCGGTGCACGACCCCCGGGAGGCGATCCTGCCCGCCGGGGTGCGGACCATGGTGGACTACCCGTACGCGTGGGCGGGGGTCTACCGCCGCTCGCTGGGCGACCTGCTGCACTTTCCCGGCTCGCTGCACACGGCGGAGGACCGGCCGTGGATCTGGCGGCTGCACACGCAGGCGGCGTCGTTCGCGGCGGTGTCGCTGGCCGGGGTGTTCTACCGGCGGCAGGTCTCCGGCTCGCTGACGCAGGTGGGCGACGAGCGGCAGCTGCACTTCTTCGACGCCTTCGAGCTGGTGTTCAAGGACCTGGAGGAGAAGTTCCTGCCCAAGGCGGTGCGGAACTTCTGCGCGCTGCTGGCCCACCATCTGGAGCTGGCCGACCGGTTCACGCCGGAGCTGCGGGCCCGGTTCGAGGAGCGCGGCGCCCAGCTGGCAGGGGCGCTGCCGCCCGCGATGGTGGCCGAGGCGGTGTCGGGGATGTCCGCCGAACGCGAGGCGGTGCTGCGGGCGCTGCTGCCCGGCCTGCCCGCCGATTCCCGCAAGCGCCGTGTCCAGGAGGACCTATGACGACCGTCTTCTACGCCTCGACCCTGTTCGGCGCCATGTCGCTGGCCGCGGCCATCGACGACGGCCGTTTCGGCGCGGGCCGCAAGGTGCTGCTGGTGTCGAACAACGCGGCGATCCCCGAGGTGGCGACGCCGCTGGACGCCGCTCCCGGCTTCGCGGTGCTGCGCTCCCGCTTCGACGAGGTGCACTCCTGGAACGACCTGATCTACCCGCTGCACCCGTCGGACTGGCGGGCCAGGGTGATCGAGGTGCCGATGCTGGAGCGCCTCGTCAACGCCCGGCTCGGCCTCGGCACGGTGGACGAGCTGGTGCTGGAGTCGATCGCGGTCGCGCCGGCCCGCACGATCGCGGGCCTGGTGCGCGACTGCCCCATCACGGTCTACTCCGACGGGCTGATGAGCTACGGCCCCACCCGCGACCCGCTGCCGGCCGAGATCTTCCGGCGCATCACCCGCCTGCTGCACCTCGACCTGGTCCCCGGCCTGACGCCGCTGCTGCTCACCGAGTACGACGTCCCCGCCGCGACGATCCCCGAGGTGGCCTTCCTGGCGGTGGTGGCCGAGGTCGCCGCGACGGCCCCGGACATGCTCGCCGCCGAGGCGATGATCCTCGGCCAGTATCTGTCGGCGCTGGAGATCGTCACCCCGCAGGAGGAGGCGGACCTGCACGAGGCGATGCTGCGCGGCCTGGCGGCCCGCGGCCACAAGAGCGTCGTGTTCAAGCCGCACCCGGCGGCGGGCCGCAGGCACACCCAGCTTCTGCGCGCCGCCGCCGCACCGCTGGGCGTGCGGCTGCTGGTGGCCGGAGAGAGCGTGCCGGCCGAGGTCTGCTTCGCCGCGCTCCGCCCCGAGCTGGTGGTCGGCTGCTTCTCCACCGCCCTGGTCACGGCCGGCCGCTACTTCGGCCTCCAGGTGGCCACGCACGGCACGGAGCTGATCCTGGAACGCCTGACGCCGTACGAGAACAGCAACAGGATCCCGGTCACCATCGCCGACGCCCTGCTCCCCCGCTTGGGGGCCGACGGCGCCATCGACCGGCCGGCGGAGACGGACATCCAGGCGCTGGTGAGCGCGGTCGGCTACTGCATGCAGGCGGACGCCTACCCCGGCCTGCGCCCGGACTCGATCGACTTCGATCCGCGCTACTTCAAGCGCAGGCGCCTGGAGGCCCTGGAGCTGCTGGCGCCGCCGGAGCCGAAGCCGAAGGCCATGAGCCGCTTTCGCAAGCGGCTCAGGTCGGCCCTGTGACGTCACGTTCTCAACTGCGCGCCTTCGCCTTCAGGATCTTCGGGCAGCGTTGTCAGGTGCGCACCTTCAGGTAGCGGCGGACCCGCCGGCCGGCGCGCAGCATGGTCGGCGGGATCTCCACCCGCAGGCGGGCGCGGCGGCGGGCGGTGGCGTGCTCGGCCCCGTCGAGCAGCGACCTGGCGGGCATCCGGGGCCGGGAGATCACCAGCCCGGCCAGCAGCCCCGCCCAGTCGTCGCGCCCGCTGGGGTGGAAGTAGTTAGCGGCGCACCACGCCGGCTCCGCCTTGCGGAAGTCGCCCTCGGCCAGCTCCTCCAGCGTGCCGAGCAGCCCGCTGCCCTCGAACACCACGTTGATCATCTGGGCGCTGACGCCGAAGTCGCTGAGCACCAGCAGCGGCACGTCCTGGGCGATGGCCTCCAGCGCCGCCGTGGAGCTGACGGTGACGAACCCGGCCGCGCGCGAGAGCTGGTCTTGCATCGAGCCCGCCTCGAACCGCAGCCTGCCCGGCTCGCCCAGCTCGCGCCAGAGCCGCTGGTAGTGGTGGCGCTCACGGTGGGTCTGCTGCTCGTCCTCCAGGGCGCGCAGTTTCACCACGACGTCCAGGTCCGGCCGGCGCTCGGCCAGCTCGGCCAGGGAGCGCAGGATGCGCTCGCGGTCGCCGCGAGCGCGCGGCACCTTGGCCTGGGTGGCGAACACCACCCGGTTCCCGCCGGCTCGCGCGGCTTCCGGGCGCAGGAACGGCAGCCGGGCCAGCCCGACCGCCCCTCCCCCGCCCAGCCGGGAGGCGATGGCGGCGAACTCGGTCACCTCACGCTCGCTGTGCACCACGAACAGGTCGCAGCCGCTGCGGAACAGCCACGCCTTCTCGGTGGCGGGCACCGAGATGCCGGGCAGCCCGGTGACGAACACCGGGCGGGGCCGCAGCCCCTGCAGCACCTCGGCCACCAGCACGTCCACGACCGGCCCGGTACAGGCCACCAGGATCACGTCGGGACCGGACCGTTCGGCCAGGCGGCGCACCGCCCGCGCCGACAGCACCGGCGGCGGAGGACGCTCGCCGACGGCGGCGGCGATCTGCGCCGGCGACGGGGCGATCGGGGTGCGCACCACCACGAGCTCGGTCTCGCAGCCCGCCGGCAGGTCGCCGAGCAGGCAGGCCGCCCATTTCAGATACGAGTCGGAGTCGGCGACCGCCAGCACTCTCACTACCCCGTCACTCCTGTCACTTGTGTCACTTGCGTGAGATGCGAGCGCAGCGCGGGAGCCGCCCTGCTGGTCCACCATTCGTCGGGCACGTCGACCGGCTCCACCGTGACGCCGCGCGGGCCGAGCAGCACCCGCAGCGAGGAGATCGCGGTGGAGGGCAGGCTGACCACCCGCTGGCCGGCGTCGAGGCCGCGCAGGGTCAGCTCGGCGGGCACACCGGGCTCGTGCACGGTGATGCCGGGACGCTCCCGGATCAGCGCCAGGTCCACCGGGTCCTCCCGGCGGTGCGGATAGTAGGCGAGCGGCTCCTGCTCGGCCAGGTCCATCAGCCAGCGCAGGTAGCGGTCACGGCGTACCAGGCCGTTCTTGACCAGGGAGGTGCCGAGGACGACGGTCCGCTCGGCGGGTCCCGGCTCGGCGAGCGGCTGCTCGCGCAGCCAGCCGAAGTCGTGCCGGACGAGCTCGACGCCCGCCCGCTCGACGGCGCGCGCCAGGTCGTCGGAGACGGGCAGCGCGGTGAACACCGTGACGCGCCCGAGGCGCAGCCGGGCGGCCGCGGCCAGCCCCAGCGCCGCACGGAGCGCTCCCGGCTCGGCTCGCGCGCGCAGCAGCGGCCGGTACGGTCCCGCCGCCAGCAGCTCCAGCAGCCGGATCGTGGCCAGCCCGTCGTCCACGACCACGATGCGGCCGGGAACGGAGGTGAGCCAGCGCAGCTGCACCTTGCCGGAGAAGGCGTCGCCGACGGCCCGCAGGCGGTGCGGCATGCGCTCGCGCGGCTCGGCCAGCTCAAGGCCCTCGGGCAGGGTGAGGTGGCGCAGCTCCCGCCGGGTCGCCTTCAGCGCCCGCAGCTTGGCGCGCGGCACGACCGCGGTGGCCGGCCCCAGCACCCCCGCATGGTGGGCCTCGATGGCGCACAGCATCTGGAGCGGGGACTCCACCCAGGCCGACGCCTGTTTGACCACTTGTTCTCCCAGCCCTGTGAAAGCCCGTTCAGGACCGCTTCAAGCTAGCCCGGCCTGCTTAAGCCGTCAGAAACGGGACGTGAACAATGGAGGGTATGAACTCGCTACGGCTTTATCGAGACGGCGTAGAAATCCCGCAACTCGGCTTCGGCGTCTGGCAGGTGCCCGACGACGAGGCCGAGCGGGCGGTGACGACCGCACTGGAGATCGGCTACCGTCATATCGACACCGCCACGCTCTACCGGAACGAAGAGGGCGTCGGGCGCGCGGTCCGCTCCTCCGGGATCCCGCGCGAGAAGATGTTCATCACCACCAAGCTGTGGAACTCCGACCACGACCGGGTGCCGCAGGCCTTCGACGAGAGCCTGGCCAGGCTCGGCATGGACTACGTCGACCTCTACCTCATCCACTGGCCGGCGCCGAAGCAGGACAGGTACGTGCAGGCCTGGCGTGAGGTGGAGAAGATCTACCGGGACGGCCGGGCCAAGGCGATCGGGGTGTCCAACTTCACCGTCGGGACCCTCACCCGGCTCATGGACGAGACCGACGTCATCCCCTGCATCAACCAGATCGAGCTGCATCCGTACTTCCAGCAGAAGCAGATGCGCGAGTTCCACGACACGAACGGCATCCTCACCGAGGCGTGGAGCCCGCTCGGCCAGGGCAAGGGCCTGCTGGAGGAGCCCGCGCTCGCGGTGCTGTCGGAGAAGCACTGCCGCACACCCGCCCAGATCGTGCTGCGCTGGCACATCCAGCTGGGCAACGTGGTCATCCCCAAGTCCGTCACCCCCTCGCGGATCAAGGAGAACTTCACGGTGTTCGACTTCACCCTCGACCATGAGGACATGGCGGCCATCGGGGCGCTGAACTGTGGCAGGCGGCTCGGCGCCGACCCCGACCAGCTCGGCTGAACCCCCCAGATACCGCATGAGCCTGTAAATCAGTACGCTTCCGGCGTGAAACTACTGAATTGGGGCATTGCGGCAACCGGTGGCATCGCGCGGACCGTGGGCGCGGTGATCGCCGCCGAACCGGGGATGCGGGTGGCCGCCGTCGGCTCCCGCGACCTCGGCCGGGCCAAGGAGATGGCCGCGACGCTGGGCGCGGAGTCGGCCTACGGCTCCTACGCCGAGCTGTGCGCCGATCCCGGGGTCGACGCCGTCTACGTGGCCACCCCGCACGCCCAGCACCTGGAGGTGGCCGAGGCCGCGATCGCGGCGGGCAAGGCGGTGCTGTGCGAGAAGCCGCTGGCCGCCACCATGGCCGACGCCGAGCGGATGGTACGGCTGGCGCGCGAGGCCGGGGTCTTCCTCATGGAGGCCATGTGGATGCGCTTCAACCCGCTCATCCAGCTGCTGGCGGCCGACACCCGGTTCGGGGAGATCCGCTCGGTGCAGGCCTCCTTCGGGTTCGCGCTGCCCTACGATCCCGCGCACCGGCTGTGGGCGCCGGAGCTCGGCGGGGGCGCGCTGCTGGACCTGGGCATCTACCCGCTCGGGCTGGCCCAGCTCTTCCTCGGCATGCCGTCGAGCCTGACCATGTCGGGCTCACTGGCGCCCTCGGGGGTGGACGCGGAGGCCGGCGGAACGCTGGTCTACCCGGACGGCAGGCGGGCCCTGGTGGACTGCTCCCTGCTCGCCTCCTATCCCAACTCCGCCAGCGTGGTGGGCACCGGGATGCGCGCCGACATCGAGACCCCGTTCTGGGCGCCGCGGCGGGTCGTGCTCAACGGGCCGTCGATGGAGCCGGAGGTGCACGAGCTCGATCCCGCCGACAACGGCTACGCCGGGGAGATCCGTGAGGTCAGGGACGCCTTGACCGAAGGGCGGACCGAGAGCGCGATCATGCCTCTTGACGAAAGCCTTGCCATGATGGGGCTCCTGGCCGACGCTCGCCGGCAAATCTCCTAGCTGGGGGTTTATGGACTTGTAATCCTCTTGCCGTTTGTATTACCTTGTGGGGCATTCGCGGCATACGTCCGGTTTGTCCGTTCGTTGCCGAACCATCGCACTACACGTTCACAGGACCGTCCTGTGACCGCTGAATCCGCCTCAGGGCGGAACCGGGGACCCAGTCCTTTGGGGTGAATCGGCGCCATCGCGCGTCGTAGGGCAGCTTCCACGCCCGAACCCGTCAGCTAACCCGGTAAGCGGCATGGAAGCAAGGAGTAAACCCCCTCGATGGCGAAGCACAGTCTTGCTCGTGCCCTGAAGACCGAACACCTCCGCGCAGCACTCGGCGCGGCCATCATCGCCACCGCCCTCGGCACCGCCACGGTCCCGGCGTACGCCAACCCGGGATCCACCGCCCAGGAGACCCAGCAGACCCGGCAGAACAGGCCGGACGACGCCAACAAGATCAACGTGACCGCCTCGCAGGTCCTGGAGCTCGCCAGGCAGCAGGTCGGCACCTCGGAGAACGCCCGGGGCGGCGGCACCAAGTTCCAGCAGTGGTACGCCCAGTCGCCCCGCGCCATGGAGACCGTCAGGCGTGACGGAGGCAACCCCTCCGCCTACCTGAACGCCGCCTGGTGCGCGATGTTCGTCTCCTGGGTCGGCGAGCAGACCGGCGCCCGTCCCCAGGTCGGCTGGGACGCCTACACCGTGACGCACGCCAAGTGGTTCAGCGACAACGGCCGCTGGGGCACGGTCCCCAAGCCCGGCGCCGTCGTCTTCTTCGCCTGGAACGGCAGCAAGAGCATCAACGCCATCCAGCATGTCGGCTTCGTCGTCAAGGACAACCGGGACGGCACGATCTCCACGATCGAGGGCAACACCGGCAACGGCGCCGTCGAGGAGCGAGTCCGTCCGAAGTCCCAGGTCGTCGGTTACGGCTACCCGGAGTATGCCGCCTGATGGCGAGCACCTGACCCCGCCGGGGTTCACCCGCCATGGGAGCGCGCATCCTCGCCGAGGGTGCGCGCTCCCGGCTTTTCCGACAAGATCCCCGTACACGTGTCGATCCGCCCGCCGCCGGTTCGACGCGTCGACGAGGAGGCTCACAGAGGGCCGTCCGGAGGAGGAGATCCCGCCGTGAAGTTCATGATCGTGGGCAAGGCCAACGAGGAGACCGAGGCCGGCGTGCTGCCCAGCCCGGAGCTCGTCGCCGACATGCACGCCTACAACGAGTCCCTGGTGAAGGCCGGCGTGCTGCTGGCGGGCGAAGGGCTTTACGCCAGCTCGCACGGCGCGCAGATCGCCTACAGCGACGGCAAGGCCCGGGTGATCGACGGCCCGTTCGCCGAGGCCAAGGAGCTCATCGCCGGGTTCTGGCTGATCCAGGTCAAGTCCCGGGAGGAGGCGATCGAGTGGGCGCTGCGCGTCCCCGTGCCGCCGGGGCATGACGGCATCGGGCTCGACGTCTGGCGGGTCTACGACCCGGCGGATACGCCCGACCCGTCCCTGAGCCCGGAGGAGGCGCGGCACGAGGCGGCGCTGCACGAGCGGCTCAAGGACGACCGGTCGTCCTGATCCGTCCTGATCCGTCCTGATCTGTGCGCGCCCGCGCGACTTGCGCCGGGTGCTCCGGGCTGTTGTCATAGGCCGATGACCGCTTCTCAGACCCATCAGGCGATCGAGGCGGTGTGGCGGATCGAGGCCGCCAGGCTCATCGCCGGGCTGACCCGGCTGGTGCGCGACATCGGGCTCGCGGAGGAGCTGGCGCAGGACGCGCTGGTCGCGGCGCTGGAGCAGTGGCCGGAGTCCGGGGTGCCGAAGAACCCGGGCGCCTGGCTCATGACCGTGTCCAAACGGCGGGCCATCGACATGATCCGCCGCGCGGAGCGGTTCGAGCGCAAGCTGATCGAGATCGGCCGCGCGGAGCTGGCGGAGCTCGCCGACGAGGACCACCTGCCCGAGGCCGGCGAGATCGAGGACGACCTGCTGCGGCTGGTGTTCACCGCGTGCCATCCGGTGCTGTCCACCGAGGCCAGGGTGGCGCTCACGCTCCGGGTGCTCGGCGGGCTGTCCACCGAGGAGATCGCCCGTGCGTTCCTGGTGCCGGAGCCGACGCTCGCGCAGCGCATCGTGCGGGCCAAGCGGACGCTGGCCGCCCAGCGGGTGCCGTTCGAGGTGCCGCAGGGCGACGAGCTCGGCAGCCGGCTCTCGTCGGTGCTGGAGGTCATCTACCTGATCTTCAACGAGGGCTACGCCGCGACGGCCGGCGACGACTGGATGCGGCCCGGCCTCTGCGCGGACGCGCTGCGGCTCGGCCGGGTGCTGGCCGGCCTGATGCCGAAGGAGCCCGAGGTGCACGGGCTGGTGGCGCTGATGGAGATCCAGGCCTCGCGCTCGGCCGCGCGGGTGGGCCCGGCCGGCGAGCCGGTGCTGCTGCTGGAGCAGGACCGGGCCCGCTGGGACCGGCTGCTCATCGGGCGCGGCCTCACCGCGCTCGGACGGGCCGAGGAGCTCGGCGGCGAGCTGGGCCCGTACGCGCTGCAGGCCGCCATCGCCGCCTGCCACGCGCGGGCGCTCACCGCCGAGGAGACCGACTGGGCACGCATCGCGGCGCTGTACGAGTCGCTGGCGAGGATTTCGCGCTCGCCGGTGGTCGAGCTCAATCGCGCGGTGGCGCTGAGCATGGCCTACGGGCCCGCCGCCGGGCTGGCGCTGGTGGAGCAGATCGTGGACGATCCGGCGCTGAAGGGCTATCACCTGCTGCCGAGCGTACGAGGTGATCTGCTGGCCAAGGTGGGGCGCCTGGCGGAGGCCCGCGCCGAGTTCGAGCGGGCGGCCGGCCTGACCCGCAACGAGCGCGAGCGTGAGCTGCTGAAGGAGCGCGCCGCCGGCTGCGGCTGAGTGCCGCCGTTTTCGCCCCCGCGAGAGCCTGACTGACCCACCGTGGTGCACAATCGGTGCGGTTGAGATGGGAGCGCTCCCAAGGGACCTTATGAGGCCTATAGCCTGAAAAATCCCTTTCTAGGGGCCCAAACTAGCCCACAGGTAACGGTTGAGTTTCGGGACGTTGACGCCCGCACGCCGCACGGGCACTCTTGTGGGAGCGCTCCCAAAGGACCTCCTATCGCGGGACTGTCGCGATTGCACCTCCCACGATCCACACCCAAAAGGGGTACGGAATGACGAACCACAAGCGCTCCGTCGTGACCGGTGTCCTGGTCACCGCGCTGGCCGCCATGACGGCCGCGTGCGGTGGCGAGACGACGCCGTCGTCCTCGGCCGGCGCGACGGCGGCGGCCGAGCCGGTCACGATCAACGTGCACACCTTCGGCGCCGGCGAGAACTTCGGCTATGACGAAGCCGTCAAGAAATGGAACGCCGAGCACCCGAACATCCAGGTCAAGTACTCCAACCTGACCGACAGGTTCGAGGACGTCTACCTGCCGCAGCTGCTGCAGCGCCTGCAGGCCGGCAGCGGCGCCGGCGACATCGTCGGCATCGACGAGGGCGCGATGGGCCTCATGGCCGCCCGGCCGCAGTTCTTCACCGACCTCGGAGAGCACGGCCTGCAGGACCGCAAGGCGGACTTCCCCGCCGCCAAGTGGGAGGCGGGCGTCAACGCCGACGGCAAGCTGTTCGCGCTCGGCACCGACATCGGCGGCATGACGATGTGCTACCGCAAGGACCTGTTCGAGAAGGCCGGCCTGCCCACCGACCGCGAGGAGGTCGGCAAGCTGTGGCCGGACTGGGACGCCTACCTCGAGGCAGGCAAGAAGTTCCAGGCGGCCAACAAGGACGCCAAGTGGATGGACGGCCCCAACACCATCTACAACGTGATCCTGGCGCAGGAGGCGCCGAAGAACGGCAACGTCTCCTACTTCGACAAGAGCAACCAGCTCGTCCTCGAGACCAACCCGGCCGTCAAGACCTCCTTCGACTGGGTGCAGCGGTTCAGCAAGGAAGGGCTGACGGCCAAGCTGCAGGCCTTCTCCCCGCCGTGGACCAAGGCCATCAAGGCCGGCGACTTCGCCACCATGGGCTGCCCGGCGTGGATGCTCGGCGTCATCTCCGGGGCGGCCGGTGAGAGCAACAAGGGCAACTGGGACGTGGCCGCCGTGCCCGGCGGGACCGGCAACTGGGGCGGCTCCTGGCTGGCCGTCCCCAAGCAGACCAAGCACCCGAAGGAAGCCGCCCAGGTGCTGAACTACCTCACGGGCAAGGACGGCCACGTCGCGGCCTTCAAGGAGGCGGGCGCCTTCCCGAGCTCCATCCCCGCCCAGCAGGACCCTGAGGTAGCCGGGCTGAAGAACGAGTACTTCAACGACGTGCCGACCGGTGAGATCTTCGCCGCCTCGGTGAAGGACCTGCAGCCGGTGTTCCTGGGCGAGAAGCACGCTCAGGTGAAGACGTCGGTGGAGAAGGTGCTCGAAGGCATGGACCAGGGCGCGGTGACCTACGAAGAGGCCTGGTCCAAGTTCACGGCCGCGGGCGTCAAGGCAGCGGGCTGACCCCTCGCCGCCCTCAGGAACGGGTGGCGCCTCCCTCTTCCCCCTGGGAAGGCGCCACCTCCTCCCGACCTGGCTCGAAAGGCTTCCATGACTCTCCAACTGGCGCCCGCCCCGCGGCAGGCGCACCGGAAGCGGACACCGCCGCAGCGGCGGATGGCGCGCTTCGACCTCAGGGGTGTGCCCTACCTCCTGGTGTCACCATATTTCCTGCTTTTTGCGATCTTCGGGCTCTTCCCGCTCGGCTACACGCTCTGGCTCTCCCTGCACGACTGGGAACTGGCCGGGGACAAGAGCTTCACCGGCCTGGCGAACTACGCCGAGCTCATCGTGGACGCCGAGTTCTGGAACGCGGTGATCAACACGGTCGGCATCTTCGTCATGTCGACCATCCCTCAGATCGTGCTGGCGCTGATGCTGGCCAACGCGCTGAACAAGCGGCTGCGGGGCAGGCTGCTCCTGCGCCTGGGCGTGCTGCTGCCGCTGGTGACCTCGGTCGTCGCGGTGGCGGTCATCTTCAGCGGGCTCTTCGCCCGCGACTACGGCCTGTTCAACTGGATGCTCGGCCTGGTGGGGATCGAGCCGATCGCCTGGCAGAACGAGAAGTGGTCGTCCTGGATCGCGATCTCCACCATGATCGACTGGCGGTGGACCGGCTACAACGCCATCATCCTGCTGGCCGCCATGCAGACGATCCCCAAGGATCTCTATGAGGCGGCGGCGCTCGACGGCGCGTCGGCCCGCACCCAGTTCTGGAAGATCACGATCCCGATGCTGCGGCCCACCATCGTGTTCGTCGTCTTCATCTCCACCATCGGCGGCCTGACGCTGTTCACCGAACCGGTGATGTTCGAGGGCAACCCGCAGATGACGGGCGGCACCACCGGCCAGTACCAGACGGTGGCGATGTTCGTGGTCGAGGCCGCCTTCCGCAACTACGAGATGGGCTACGCCTCGGCGGCCGCCTGGCTGCTGTTCGTGCTGATCCTGATCGGGACCGCGGCCAACTACTGGTTCACACGTCGAATCGGGGGTTCGCGATGACGACCGTCCAGTCCGGAAACCGCATGTGGGACGCAGGGGCTCTCACAAAGGTCGTGCTGGCGCTGGCACTGCTGTTGTCCGCGTTCCCCATCTACTACATGTTCATCATGGCCACCCGGAGCAACGAGGAGGCCCTCGACGTGCCGCCGCCGCTGCTCCCCGGCGGTGAGCTCGGCGAGAACGTCCGGCGGCTGCTGGCGACCGAGGACGCGTACTTCGTCACGGGTCTGATCAACTCGGCGATCGTGTCGGTCACGGTCACCGTGTCGGTGGTGCTCATCTCGACGCTGGCCGGCTTCGCCTTCTCCAAGCTGCGCTTCCGTGGCTCCAAGATCATGCTGGGGCTGATCCTGGTCACGATGATGGTGCCGCTGCAGCAGATGGGCGTCGTGCCGCTGTACGAGCTCATGGTGACGCTGGGCTGGACCGGCCAGCTGCAGGCGGTGATCCTGCCGTTCCTGGTCAACGGGTTCGGCGTGTTCATGATGACGCAGTACGCCTCGCAGGCGGTGCCCGACGAGCTGGTGGAGGCCGCCAGGGTGGACGGCGCCACCACGATGGGCATCTACCGGATGGTCATCCTGCCCGCGCTGCGGCCCGGCATGGCGGTGCTCGCCCTGCTGGTGTTCATGCAGACGTGGAACGAGTTCATGTGGCCGCTGATCGTGCTGCTGCCGGAGAATCCGGTGGTGCAGACGTCGATCGCGGCGCTCAACCAGGCCCACGGCACCGACTACGTGATGCTGTACACCGGCACCGCCGCCTCGGTCATCCCACTGTTCGTGGTTTTCGTCCTATTCGGCCGCCAGATCGTCGGCGGACTGATGGAAGGTGCGGTCAAGGCGTGACGACTCAGGAGGAGCAGACCCGCTCCCAACTGCGCTTCCCTACCGGATTCTCCTGGGGTGCGGCCACCTCGGCCTACCAGATCGAGGGGGCGGTGACGGCCGACGGCCGCGGCACCTCGATCTGGGACACCTTCACCAGAACCCCCGGCAGGGTGGTCGGCGGCGAGCACGCGGACGTGACCATCGACCACTACCACCGATACCGGGACGACGTCCGGATCATGGCGGACCTGGGCCTGAGCGCCTACCGCTTCTCGGTGTCCTGGCCGCGCATCCAGCCGGACGGATCTGGACAGATCAATCAGAAGGGGCTCGACTTCTACAAGCGCCTCACCGACGAGCTCCTCTCGCACGGCATCGACCCGTGGCTGACCCTCTACCACTGGGATCTGCCACAGGCTCTGGAGGACGCCGGCGGCTGGCCCAACAGGGACACCGCGCTGCGCTTCGCCGACTACGCGGCGGCGGTGCACGAGGCGCTGCACGACAGGGTGCACACATGGGGCACCGTCAATGAGCCGTGGTGCGCGGCCTTTCTGGGTTACGCCTCGGGTGAGCACGCTCCGGGACGCCGTGAGCCCGAGAACGCGATCCGGGCCGCGCACCACTTGAACCTCGCCCATGGCCTGGCCGTGCAGTCCATGGGCGCGCGGCGGGTGGGGGGCTGCGTCAACCTGTACGCGATCACCCCGGCCGGCCCGGGCGAGCAGGACCTGGACGCGGCGCGCCGCATCGACGGGCTGCAGAACCGGTTCTTCCTGGACGCGCTGCTGACCGGCCGCTATCCGCAGGACGTGCTCGACGACCTGGCGATGGACCTGTCGTTCATCGAGGACGGCGACCTCAAGACCATCAACGCGCCGATCGACCTGCTGCTGGTGAACTACTACAGCCGCTTCACCGTCTCCGGCGCGCCCGGCGGCGGCAAGGCGTCCGCGGCGGCCGCGCCGGTCGAGACGGCCTCGCCGTGGGTCGGCAGCGAGCATGTGTCGTTCGTCAACGGCGGCCGGCCGGTCACCTCGATGGGCTGGGAGATCGACGAGAGCGGCCTGCTCGAGGTGCTGCGGATGGTGGCGCGCGAGTACCCGCCGGTCGCGCTGGTGGTCTCGGAGAACGGCGCCGCCTTCGACGACGTCCTGAAGGGCGATCGGGTGCACGACGCCGAGCGGTGCGCCTACCTTGAGGCCCACCTGCGCGCCTGCAAGGAGGCGATCGACTCCGGGGTGCCGCTGGAGGGTTACTTCGCCTGGTCGCTGATGGACAACTTCGAGTGGGCCTGGGGGTACGGCAAGCGCTTCGGGCTGGTGCACGTCGACTACGAGACCCAGCGACGCCGGCTCAAGGACAGCGCGCTCTGGTACGCCGAGATCATCCGGCAGAATAGGCCCCATGAACCGACCGACTCTTGAGGCAGTGGCAGCTCGGGCCGGCGTGGGCCGGGGCACCGTGTCGAGAGTCATCAACGGCTCACCGAACGTCAGCGAACGGGCCCGCGAGGCCGTGCAGCAGGCGATCAAGGAGCTCGGCTACGTCCCCAACAGGGCGGCGCGGGCGCTGGTCACCCGGCGCACCGACACCGTCGCCCTGGTGGTGTCGGAGTCGGAGTTGCGGGTGTTCGACGAGCCCTACTTCGCCGGCACCATCCGGGGCATCGGCTCGGCGCTGACGGAGACGGGCCTGCAGCTGATCCTGGCCATGGCACGTTCCCCCGAGGAGCACGTCAGGCTGGAGCACTACCTGACGGGGCAGCACGTCGACGGCGTGCTGCTGCTGTCGCTGCACGGCGCCGACCCGCTGCCGCGCAGGCTGGAGGCGATGGGCGTGCCGACCGTGCTGGGCGGCAGGCCCATCGGCCTCACCCCCTACAGCTACGTGGACATGGACAACAGGGCAGGGGCCCGGCAGGCGGTCAAGCACCTGCTGGGCCTCGGCCGTTCCAAGATCGCCGTGATCGCCGGCCCGCAGGACATGGGCGTGGGCGTGGACCGGCTGTCGGGCTACCGCGACGCGGTGCTGCCCACCGGCCTGCCCGAGCTGGTGGCCTACGGCGACTTCTCCGAGGAGAGCGGCGCGTCGGCGATGACCGAGCTGCTGGCCGCGCATCCCGACCTCGACGCGGTGTTCGCCGCCTCCGACCCGATGGCGCTGGGCGCGATGCGGGTGCTCAAGGCCGCGGGCAGGGCCATCCCCGAGGACGTGGCGGTGATCGGCTTCGACGACTCGAAGGCGGCGCTGCACGCCGACCCGCCGCTGACGACGGTCCACCAGCCGACCGAGGCGATGGGCCGCCAGATGGCGCTGCTGCTGGTGGCCCGGATCCACGGCGAGGAGCTGCGCCAGCCGGTGATGATCCTCGACACCCACCTGGTGCACCGCGAGTCCGCGTGACCTGGACGTCCGGCGCTGCCTGGCCGCACAATCAGATCTCGTGAACAGCAGGACGAAACGTCGTTTATCCCCCGCCGAGCTCGACGCGCTCTCCCGCCGCGCCCTCGGCGCGGGGGTTGCCGAGCACACCGAGCTGACCGACGGCTACGCCAACGCGGTCTGGCGGCTGCGCCTGGACGACGGCCGCGAGGTGGTGTGCAAGCTGTCGCCGCCGCCCGAGCTGGACCAGCTCAGTTACGAACGCAACCTGCTGCGGATGGAGGCGTCGGCCTACGAGCTGGCGGCGGGAGCAGGGGTGCCGACCGCCCGGTTGCTGTGCGCCGGGTTCGACGATCCGGTGCTGGGCGGCGACTACCTGATGCTCGGCGCGCTGGACGGCGTCTCCTGGAACGCCGTCAAGCCCGACGGCGAGGACGGGTTGCGCCACGAGCTGGGCCGGCTCCTGGCCCGGCTCAACGCGGTGACCGGCGAGGTGTTCGGCTATCCGCACGCGGGGATCACCGGCTCCACCTGGCGGCAGGCATACCTCGCCATGGTCGACGCGCTGCTCGGCGACACCGTGCGCTACCCGGCGCCGCTGCCGGCCCCGGCGGCGCGGATCCGCGCCGTGCTGGCGGCGGCCGCGCCCGCGCTGGACGAGGTGACCACCCCGCACCTGGTCCACTTCGACATCTGGCCGGGCAATGTGTTCCTGGACCTGACGGGGACGCCCCGGATCCAGGCGATCATCGACCACGAGCGGGCCTTCTGGGGCGATCCGCTGGCCGAGTTCGCCACGCCGACCATCTTCGGCGAGCTGCGCGAGGACGATCCGCTGCTCGCGGGCTACCGTGAGGTGACCCCGGTGGACCTCACCCCGGCCGCGCGGGTCCGGCTCGACCTCTACCACGCCTACCTCTACCTGATCCTGCTGGTGGAGAACGGGCCCCGGCAGTATCCGGAGTCGGAGTACGCGCGGATCCGCGACCGGGCCATCCCCTCACTCGCCGGCGTCCTGGACCGCCTGGCACGGCTCGCCCAGCCGGCCGGCTAGCCCTGTCGACGCCGGGTCAGCGGTCCAGGCGCACGGTGACGGTGACGCGGCCCTTCTCGTCACGCCGGGCGACGGCGTGTCCCGGCTGGTCGGCCCCGTCCAGGTGAAGCGAGATCGGGCCGCCCTCGCCGGTGAAGTTGCGCCACCAGTTCTTGGCCTCGGGCATACGGACACCGATCGTGACGACGCCGTCCGCGCGCCGGTAGCCGACGGGCGTGCTGAAGGTGCGTCCCGAGCGTCGTCCGGTGTAGGTGACGATCGTGAGATGCCGCCTCGCCAGGCGGCCCCAGCGTGGCGACATGCGCAACGCGCCCACGCAGGTGTTGACACGATTCACCGTCCGCACCGGAAGCGGTCCTCGGTATTTCATGGATCCTCCATCGCGCTGGGCGGCCGTACCGTGCCCCCGATCAGGCGCGCTCGCCGCTCCACTCACTGTCACCGTAGCGCCGCAAACGGAGCAGGTCGTCCACTTGGCCCGAAGTGAGAAATACGAGCACTGCGGAGCCTCACAAGCCGACGGCGAAGACCGGACAGGCGCCATACGCTGCGAGCCCCTCGCGCTCACGCTCGGAGCGACCACGCCAGCAGGCCGGCTCACGCCCTGGGCAGTTCGGCCAGCAGGATGGGGTGGGTCGTTGGCTGATCGGAGCCGCCGGCGGGCTCGATCGTCAGCCCGACCTGCGCGTCGCCGGGGAGCGGCCGGGTTAGGACGGGGGCGGTGGAGCCGTCCTCGCGCCGGTTGACGAAGCCCGCCGGGCGCGCGCCGTCCGGGCCCATCAGCCACAGCTGGTAGGTGCCGGCCGCCGGGAGTTCGGGCAGGTCGGACGTGGTAAAGAGCATGCGGCCCTGCTCACGGGAGACCACGAAGACGGCGGTGCCGCCCACCTTCACCGGTTGCCGTACCGTCTGCGCGTCGGGCGCGGCGAGCACGGCGGCGATGGCCGCGTCGCGCGCCCGCAACTCCCCCAGATCCCGGCGGGCGTCGAAACCCAGCACCCCCAGCGCGACCGCCGCCGCCACCGCCACCGCCGCGACCCCGGCCATCGCCTTCGCCCGCCACCTGCGACGCAGAGAAGACACGTCGACCTGTCCGGCATCGGGCTCGGACCGGCCATCCCACCCACGGAACGGCACACCCGCCACGGTCATATCCCCACCCACGGCCCCGGACGGTGAGCCGGTCGCCGGCGCGAGCTCGGACGAAGCTCGGGGCGGCGGTGGGCCTCCCGCTGTGCCGGTGGTAGGTGAGGTCGGGGGTGGCTGGGAGCCTGGAACGTACGCGAAGGTGGCGTCCCACTCCGTCACCGTCCGGGCAGCGGCATGCCCGTCACCGGTGGGCCCTCCCACCACGTGGGTGACGACGTCCCTGCGGGGCGGTCGTACCACCCGAGCGGCAACATCTCCGCCAACCGGCCCCACCTGGGTGACGACGTCGCTGTGGGGCGGTCGTACCAGGTGGGCGGCGGCCAGGATGCGGGGGCGGAGGGGTGCGGGTGGGGTGGTGGCGGTGGTGAGGGCGAGCCGGGCGGCGCCTTCGCGCAGTCGGTGCACCTCAGCCGGACATACCGGGCAAGCCGAAAGGTGCTCCTCGTAGGGCGCGACGTCGACAGATGGCAGGGCGTGTACGGCGTAGGCTCCGGCAAGGCTGTGGAGCTCGTTCACATCGTTGGGCCCAGCGAAAGTGTCGTCCGCGCCGATAGGCCCGGCGGCTGTGCCGTCCACGCCGTCGGACCCAGCACAGCTGTCATCCACGCCGCCAGGGCCGGCGCAACTGCCGTCCACGCCGCCAGGGCCGGCGCAGCTGCTATCCACGCCGCTAGGTCCGGCGCAGCTGCTGTCCGCGCCTCCAGGCCTGGCGGAGTTGTCGTCCGCGCCGTTGGGTGCGGCGGCTGTGGAGCTCACGCCGTTGGGTCCGGTGGGGTGGGGGTCGGGGAGGGAGGGGGGGTTGTCGTTCATGTCCGCTCCCTGGTCCGCCGGCCCGGCCGCTCGTGGTGAGCGGGCGTTCGCGGTTGATTCGGCGTTCGGACCTCTCCGGATGCGGTACTTGCAATTTCCGTGGGAGATGACACAATCTCATCAGGTGATGAATTATGACATGTGTAATCGCGGGCGGAGGCCCGGCGGGCGCGGTGCTCGCACTCATCCTGGCCAGGAGCGGCGTCGAGGTGACGCTGCTGGAGAAGCACGCCGACTTCCTGCGTGACTTCAGAGGCGACACGATCCACCCGTCGACGCTGCAGGTGCTCGACGAGCTGGGCCTGGCCGACGACTTCCTGAAGCTTCCGCACCGCAAGGCGTACGAGCTCAGTCTCATCACGGACGCGGGGCCGATGCGGCTGACGAGCCTGCGGCAGCTGCCGGGGCCGTACAACTACGTCGCGTTCGTCCCCCAGTGGGACTTCCTCAACCTCATCACGGCCAAGGCCGCCGCCTACCCGAACTTCCACCTTCTGATGGAGGCGGAGGCGTACGACCTCATCCGGGAGGGCGGCGCGGTGCGCGGGCTGCGCTACCGGGACGCGTCCGGCGAGCACGAGCTCAGGGCGGACCTGACCGTGGCCGCCGACGGCCGCGGCTCGGTGCTGCGCGAGCGCGCGGGGCTGGTGCCCGAGGAGCTCGGCGCGCCGATGGACGTGCTGTGGTTCCGGATGCCGCGCGAGGACACCGATCCGGAGAACACGTTCCTGCGCGTCTCCAGCGGCCACCTGATGGTCGCGATCAACCGCGAGAGCTACTGGCAGCTCGCCTACGCGATCCCCAAGGGCGGCTTCGACCGGCTGCGGAGCCAGGGCATCGAGGCGTTCCGGGAGCCGGTGTCGAGGCTGCTGCCCTTCCTCGGCGACAGGATCGGGCAGGTCCGCGGCTACGACGACATCAGCATGCTCAGGGTCGCGCTGAACCGGCTGCGCCGCTGGCATCGGCCGGGATTCCTGTGCATCGGCGACGCGGCGCACGCCATGTCGCCGGTCTTCGGCGTCGGCATCAACCTGGCGGTGCAGGACGCGGTGGCCACGGCCAACCTGCTGGCGGGCTCGCTGCGCTCCGGAGCCCCGATCCCGGAGTCCACGCTCCACCTGCTGCAGAAGCGCCGCATGCCGCCGACCAGGGTGACGCAGGCGGCCCAGCGGGTGGTGCAGGACAGGCTGATCCGCCCCGCGCTGAAGAGGCAGTTCAAGCCGCCGCGGTTCCTGCCCGACCTGGCCCGGGTCCCGCTGCTCAACCGCGTGACCCGCCGTTTCATCGGCCTCGGCGTGCGACCGGAGCACGTGGTCGTGGCGCCGTCGGCGGGACGGCCTTCTCACAACGTGGACATTGCGGTCGGTGATGATGACCCAGTGGAATACCCTCGTATGTCGTGAGCGCACAGAGCAATTCGCTGAATCTCGATTCCTGGCGAGCCCTCCCGGCGGCCCAGCAACCTGACTGGCCCGACCGCGCGGAGCTCCAGAAGGTCGTCACCGAACTCGGCGGCCTGCCGCCGCTGGTCTTCGCCGGAGAGTGCGACCAGCTCAAGGACCAGCTGGCGGCCGTCGTCCGTGGTGAGGCGTTCGTGCTGCAGGGCGGCGACTGCGCCGAGACGTTCGCCGGGGCGACCGCCGACAATGTGCGTAACAAGCTCAAGACGCTGCTGCAGATGGCGATCGTCCTCACCTACGCGGGCAAGGTGCCCGTGGTGAAGATCGGCCGCCTGGCGGGGCAGTTCGCCAAGCCGCGCTCCAAGAACACCGAGACGCGCGCCGGCATCGAGCTGCCCGCCTACCGGGGCGACATGGTCAACGGCTTCGACTTCACCCCCGAGGCGCGCGTCCCGGATCCGTGGCGACTGCTCAAGGCCTACCACTCCTCCGCCGTGACGCTCAACCTGGCGCGGGCCTTCACCAAGGGCGGCTACGCCGATCTGCGCCAGGTGCACGCCTGGAACCAGGACTTCGTCGCCGAGTCCCCGGCCGGTCGCCGCTACGAGCAGCTCGCCAGGGAGATCGACCAGGCGCTGGCGTTCATGCGGGCGTGCGGCGCGGACCCCGAGGAGTTCCACTCGGTGGAGTACTACTCCTCGCACGAGGCGCTGATCCTCGACTACGACCAGGCGCTCACCCGCGTAGACTCCCGCACCGGCCTGCCGTACGACGTGTCGGCGCACATGGTGTGGATCGGCGAGCGCACCCGCCAGCTCGACGGGGCGCACGTGGAGTTCTTCTCCCGCATCCGCAACCCGATCGGCGTCAAGCTCGGCCCGACCACCACCCCCGACGAGGCGCTGGCGCTGATCGACAAGCTCAACCCGGACAACGTGCCCGGACGGCTGACGTTCATCACCCGGATGGGCTCCTCCAAGATCCGCGAGTTCCTGCCGACGCTGGTCAAGGAGGTCACCGCCTCCGGCGCGCAGATCGCCTGGATCTGCGACCCGATGCACGGCAACACGTTCGAGACGCCGAGCGGGCACAAGACGCGGCGGCTCGACGACGTGCTCGACGAGGTGGCCGGCTTCTTCGAGGTGCACCGCTCGCTCGGCACCCACCCGGGCGGCATCCACATCGAGTTCACCGGCGACGACGTGACGGAGTGCGTCGGCGGCGGGCACGAGATCGTCGAGGGTGACCTGGCGACCCGCTACGAGACGGCCTGCGACCCGCGGCTCAACCGCGGTCAGTCGCTGGATCTCGCCTTCCGTGTCGCCGAGCTTTACCGCGGCTGACAATCAGCGGTCCACTGGAGCATTCCGAACCCGGCAAACCCGGTGATCTCCTATGATCACCGGGTAAAGGCCGAAATTTGGGAGTATGCGGTGGACAGCGCCCCTGAGGGCATCGACTCGAGCGTGCCCAACGTCGCGAGGATGTACGACTATTACCTTGACGGTAAGGACAACTTCGCAGCCGACCGCGAGGCGGCCGAGCGCATCATGAAGCTGTTCCCCAACACCAAGGACTCAGCTCAGCAGAACCGCGGTTTCCTGCGCCGGGCCGTGCAGGCGGTGACCGCGAGCGGCGTGGACCAGATCGTGGACCTGGGTGCGGGCCTGCCCACCCAGGGCAATACGCACGAGATCGCCGGCGGCGCCCGCGTGGTGTACGTGGACTACGACCCGGTCGTGTGCACCCACGGTCGCGCCCTGCTGGCCAGGGGGCAGAACGTGGACTTCCTGGAGGCGGACGCCAGGAAGCCGGAGGAGTTGCTCGCCCTCCTGGAGCCGATGATCGACTTCAGCCGGCCGGTGGCGTTCATGACGCTCGCGCTCCTGCACTTCATCCCGGACGACAGCGCGTACGACATCGTGGCGAAGCTGCGCGACGTCAGCGCGCCGGGGAGCCACCTGATCCTCAGCCATGGCATCGACGACAAGCCGGACACCACGCCGGAGGCTCTGCAGGTCTACAACCAGGCCACCGCCTCGCTGAACCTCAGGACGCACGAGGAGATCCTGCGCTTCTTCGAAGGCTACGAGCTGCTGGAGCCGGGCCTGGTCTATCCGAAGGACTGGCGGCCCGGCGACGAGCGGCCGAAGACCGGCATCAGGAGCAACCCCGGCTACGCCGGAGTCGGGCGCAAGCTGTCAACTTGACCCGGTCCTGAAGGACCGGGCTTGGAGGTAGGGCACCACTGGCTGTGGTGTGGCCTCCTCCGTCCAGACCACCTAGGAGGTGGCTGGGACGCGTGACTCACGCCCCGCAATCCACGCAACCTCGCCGCGTGCGGCGATGTTGCGGGAGGCATTCCGGTCGGCGTGGGCAACGACCCCGCAGCTCCGGCAGACGAACAAAGCCTGGCTGACCCGGTTGTTCCTGTCGATGTGGTGGCAGTCGGCGCATTCCTGGCTGGTGTACGCCGGATCGACGTACACCAGCGGAACGCCCGCCCACCGCGCCTTGTACACAAGGAAGCTCCCGAGCTGGTGGAACGCCCAGGAATGTAGCGTGACCCGTTGGGGCTTGCGGAGCCGTACCCTCTCCCGAATCCCGCCCAGATCTTCTGGGGCGATACCGGAACAGGTGCGTGCAGCCTCGGTCACGATCTTCTTCGAAATGACATGATTGACATTCGCGGCATGCCGCGACTCCTTACGGCGGCGCTGCTTAAGCCGCCGCCTGGCGGACTTGGTGCCCTTGGCCTGAAGCTTGCGGCGCAGCTCCAACTGCCGCTTGCGATGCCGGTTCAGCCCACGCCCACTGAACGGCGTCATACCGTCCACGGTGGCGATGTTGACGATGCCCAGATCCACACCGAGCCAGCCATCAGGCTGCTCGTTGACCGGGGCCTCGGGTACCTCGCACACCGCGACCAGGTAGAACACGCCGTCGCACTCGATCAGGTCGGACTCGCCCCGGCGGTGTTCACGCAGCGTCTTGAGCACACCGGCCGAACAGGCGAACCGGACGTTCCTCATGCGCCCGGCGGTGGTCCAGATACTGACCGTCTGCGCGTCGTACTGCCAGCTCAGACACCGGTCATCGAACGGATGCGCCGCCCGCGGACTGAAGCTGATCGGCTTGGACTCCGCCTTGACCCGGCGCTTGGAGCCCTCCTTGCCGAGGTTCCCGGCACGGATGTTCGCCCTCAACGTGGTGTAGGCGTCACTAACCTTCTTGATGGTGTGCTGAGCGACCTGCGCCCCCAGCCCCCGCGCCTTCAACTCGGCATAGGTGTGCCTACGCAACTCATACACCCGCGGCACACCACGATCGAAGGCCACCGCCGACACCCAGTTCGCGGCCTCGTTGACCGCACGCAGAGTCGCCGACAACGCGCAAGCCTGATCGGCCTCCGGCATCAGCTTCACCCGCACCACGATCTTCACCAGGAAAATCGTACGAGCCACGTCACCACGCTGAGAGCCAAACCCCAACATTCGCAGCGGCCGTACCGTTGTCCACACCCCCGCGCGCTTGGTGACAAACGCCCAGGCTGAGCCGCTCCCCGAACATTGCCGTCACCACACCGCTCGCCTCTTGGCGGCCTCCCGCGCTGCCGTTTCCTCCCAGGCGTGAACGCGGGTTCCACGACAGATCACGCTGAAGAGCATCTGGGAAGAGTACGGCCCTGCCCGGGAAAACCTGGCGGGGCTGTTCCTTGTTCAGTCCTGCTCGGCTTTCTTCAGCTCCTTGTCGAGCTCGGACCTGATCTCGTCCATGTCGAGGGCGCGCACCTGGCCGATGAGGTCGGTCAGCGCGGGCGCGGGGATGGCGCCGGGCTGGGAGAAGACCACGATGCCGTCACGGATGGCCATCAGCGTCGGGATCGACCTGATGTCGAAGCCCTGGGCGAGCGCCTGCTCCTGATCGGTGTCGATCTTGCCGAAGGTGATGTCCGCGTTCTCCTCCGACGCCTTCTCGAAGATCGGGCCGAACATCTTGCAGGGGCCACACCATTCCGCCCAGAAGTCGAGCAGGACGATCCCCTTGTCGGCGATGTCGTTGAAGTTCTTCTCGGTTACTTCGATGGTCGCCACAAGTGGCTCCTCGTTTCGTCGGTCCGCTGTCTTCCGTAGTTGCGACAACCCTGACAACCACGTACCCATCACCAGCATTCCATGCGCGAGGCCGGGCCGCGTCCCAGCGGCCCGGCCTCCCTCGGATCAGCGGCCCGGCAGGCTCAGCCCGACCACCAGCGGATCGTGGTCGGAGGAGCGGTAGGCGTCCGGCTTGTACAGCTCCGGCGGGTTGAACTCGGTGTTGTAGTCCAGGATGCGGGGCTCGTCGGCGTTGAGGTGCCAGATCGCGGCGCTGGTCACGCGCTTGAGCAACTGCCCGCCCGCGAACATGTGGTCCAGCTCGCCCGCCAGCCCGTCGAACAGGTAGCTGTAGCGCTGCCGGGCCGGCACGAACCGCTTGGTGAGGCTCGTCATGCCGCCCGCCTCCAGCGTGTCGATGGGGTCCTCCTCGCCGTAGGCGTTGAGGTCGCCGAGCACCAGCGGGCCGGGCACGTCCTTGACGAGCTTGAGCAGCGCCTGGGCCTGCTGGACGCGGGTGGCGTTCCAGCAGCCCTGGCCGTCGCCCTGGTCGGTGTCGGGGCCGCTGGAGGGGCAGGAGCCCTTGGACTTGAGGTGGTTGACGACCATGGTGAACGGCTGTCCGCCGCCCGTCCTGCGGAAGGTCTGGAGAAGCGGCGGCCGGCTGAAGACCGGGTCCTCCGACGACCGGGCGGCGCCCACCGGCGTCAGCTTGCCCGGCTTGTAGATGATGCCCACCTGGATGGCGTCGGTGCCGGGGAAGGGGTGGCTCAGCGCGGCGTACGTACCGGCGCCGACTTCGGCGTTGACCGCGTCGACCAGCGCCTGCAGGGCGGTCTGGCCGTTGTTCTCGACCTCCATGAGCCCGACCGCGTCGGCGTCGAGGCCCTTGAGCGCGGCCACCAGCTTGGTGAGCTGGCGCTGCTGCTCCTCGGCGGTGGTGGCGCCGCGCGAGCCGAGGGTGGTGAACCAGTTCAGCGTGTTGAACGAGGCCACCTTGACGTTGCCCGCCACCGGGACGGGCCGCGGCGGTCGCGGGTTGGTCCTGAGGTACTTGACGGGCTCGGTGGGCTGCAGCCGGTAGCGGTCGAAGCCGTAGCCGAGCACTCCGGTGAGGCCGACGGCGGTGTCACCGGCCCGGACGATCGGCGGCAGGGTGGCCGGGTTCTGCCGGGTGGAGCCGTCGTCGATGAGCAGCGAGCGCCGCTGGTTCGACGCGGCGTCGACGCCGGGGCGGTCGGTCGGCTGGAACAGCCGGCCGCCGGAGGAGACCGAGACCTCGCCGAAGCGGCCCAGGTTGTAGTGGTCGCCGACGGTCAGCGACTGGCGGAAGGTGAGGAGCACGTTCTCGACGGCTTCCAGCCGGTCGCTGGGCAGCCGGTAGCTCCGGGGTGCCACCGAGCCGGTGCCGCACACGTCGACGGCGGTGACCGGGGACAGCTCGGTCCAGCCGTTGAACTCCGTCGCCCGGCCGGTGACCAGGACGCGATCGCCGACCTTGACGTCCTTGAGGGAGTCGCGGGCGAAGGCGAACAGCCCGTCGGAGGTCGCGGGGTCGGAGTCCGGGGTCGGGTCCTGCAGGAAGAAGCCGCTGAGCTGGTCGCCGCGCTGGAAGTCGCCGGTGACGACGCCTTCGACGCGTACGGTCTGCCCGGCCAGCGGAGTGGCGTCGCCGCTCCCCTGGACCTCGGCGATCTGGCGGTCCGGCGGGGTGTCACAGGGCCCGGCGGGGGCCGCCGCGGCGGGAGACACCAGGATGGTGACGGTGAGAGCCGCCGCGGAGAACGCGGCACAAGTAGTCCGGGGTAAAGCGCGCATGACCGGCACTTTAGGGCCTGGCGCGCTTACATATTTCTACATAGATGTGGCCAGAAAATGAAATTACCGACCCTTGACAAGGTGGGGCATCGGGTATGACCAGGGTATGGACTGGGTCACCTGCGCGCACACCGCCGGCTGCACCGGGATCGCTCGCCGGCCATACCGTCTCTGCCTGGCTCATCTCCCCCACGACGAACTCGCGGTGGCCCTGGCCGCGATCCTGCCCGGTCGCCTGCTGGACCTGCGCGGCACCACCGTCAACGGCGACCTGCTGCGGCGGGTGATGGAGGCGACCCGGAGCCGGCCCGGCCGGGCCAGGCTCGATCGGGCCCGGTTCACCGGCGACGTCAAGCTCGCGGGCGTGACCTTCCTGGGCGACGTGTCGCTCGACCGCGCCACCTTCGACCGGCTCGCCTCCTTCTTCGGCGCGGGCTTCGAGGGCAACGTGTCGCTCGCCGGGGCGAGGTTCGCCAGGGAGCTGTCCTTCCACGGCGTCCGCGTGCGGGGGCGCATCTCACTGGATCAGGCGGTGATGTCCCGGGACGCCCTGTTCAGCCAGGTCGTCTTCGAGCACGGCCTGTCCTGTGAGGGTGCCAGGTTCGAGGGCTACACCACTTTCGACGGCGCCCGGCTGGACGCGGGCGCGAGCTTCCGCGGCGCCAGGTTCGGCCGGACGCTGTCGTTCCGCAAGGTCAGCGGCAGCGCCGGGTTCGACGCGGCGCGCTTCGCGGCCGACGCCTACCTCTCGGCGACCGGCCGCTTCTCCGCGGCGCGGGCGCGCGCCGACGGAACGCTGGACGTGGCCGTCCGGGCCTGCGGGGTCGACCTGCGCCGGGTGGTGGTGGCGGGCGCCACCACCCTGCGGCTGACGGACTCGCAGGCCGACCTGGAGGGCGCGGTCCTGCACGGCCCGGCGAGCGTGACCGGGCGCGGCAGGTCCACGGTGACCTCGCTGCGCGAGGTGGACGCCGCGCAGCTGGCGCTGTCGGGCCTGGACCTGTCGGCCTGCCGGTTCGCCGGGCTCGCCCACCCGGCGGGCGTGCGGCTGAAGGAGTGCACGTACGCGCTCCCCGGCATGCACATGAACATGCGCGGGCCGCTGCTGCGCTGGTTCGCCCGGCGCCGGGCGCAGGTTCCGCGTCCGGTCACGTACCGCTAGAGCCTGTTCAAGGCCGTCAGAGGCGCGCCGCCACCTCGGCGATCGCCTTGAAGTGGGCGGAGCGCCAGCCGCCGCCCATGATCTTGCGGGACATCTGCTGCAGCGGGTCGTCGGGGTCGAAGCCCTCGTGGTCGAGGAAGAGCCTGGTGCCCCTGCCCTCCGGCTCCAGCCGCCAGGTGACGGTCCAGTCGGCGTCGCCGCCCCGCCAGCTCAGCTTGAGGAGCTTCTGCGGCTCGGCCTCCAGCACCTCGCAGTGGACGATGCCGTCGAAGCCCACCTGCTCCTTGGGCGTGGTGGTGAAGGTGAAGCGGTGCCCCACCTCCGCCTTGATGTCGCCCGGCATGAGCCAGCGCGACACCAGGTCCGGCTCGGTGATCGCCCGCCACACCTTGGCGGGCGGATGCGCGATGAATTGGTCGAGCCGGATCGCGCGCCGTTCCTCACGTGTCTCGTCGGTCGTCTTCCCGGGTGTCCGCTCAGGCATCGTCGTCTTCCATCTCGTCGATCAGGTCGCTGAGGCGGGCCAGTCTGTCCCGCCAGAAGTGCTCGTACGGGCTGAGCCAGTCGCGGAGGTCCATGAGCGGGGCCGCCTCCAGCCGGTAGTGCCGTTCGCGGCCCTTGCGGCTCTCGGCCACCAGGCCCGCGTCCTTGAGCACCTTGAGATGCTCCGACACGCTGGGCCGGCTCATGTCGAAGCGCTCCGCCAGCCGCCCGGCGGGCTGGGCCCCCTCGTCGAGCAGCAGCCGCAGCAACTCGCGCCTGGCCGGGCTCGCCAGCGCGGTGAAGACGTGGTCGGCCGTCATGCCTGGCTGACCACGAACCCGTTGCCGAAGGGGTCCTGGAACAGCAGCTGGCGACCCCACGGCTGGTCGGCCGGCCCCTCGAAGGCCACGCCCTGCTCGGCCAGCCGCGCGGCCAGCGCGTCGAGGTCGGGCGAGGCGAGGACCAGGCCGCCGATCGGCGCCATCCCGGGGAACCAGGAGGCGAGCAGGAGGGTGCTGTCCACGCCCTTGGGGGCGACGGTCAGCCAGCGGCCCATCGGGAAGGGGTTGTCGGTGCGGACCTCGAAGTCGAGGACCTCGGTGTAGAACGCCAGCGCCCGTTCCTGGTCGGCGACGGGCACGGTCACGGTCACGATCTGGGAGATGAACATGTCAGCCACTATATGTAGGAAATTTCCTACTCATCAATGCCTAGCTGCGAAAGGCCAGGGAAAACCCCGATGAGGAACCGGCGCGCCCGTCCGTAAACTGGTGCGCATGCGGATCGACGACTACGTGAGCGAGCTCCACAGCGCCCTGCGCGGGCCGCACGGGCCCAAGCACGACCTGGTCGTCGAGGCCCGCGACAGCTTGATCGACACGGCCGACGCGCTGGAGTCCGACGGCCTGACCCGGGCCGAGGCCGAGCGGCTCGCGGTGGAGGAGTTCGGCCGGATCCGCGAGATCGCGCCCGGCTATCAGGCGGAGCTGACCGCGACCGCCGGGCGCCGGATGGCCCTGCTGCTGTTCGTCAGCGTGCCTGCGACCGTGTTCGCGTGGAGCCTGGTGTGGGAGTTCTACCCCGCCGAACTCGGCACCTGGGCCACGCTCCCCGACTGGTACGGCACCGTCTCCCGGCTGCTCGACATCGTGCAGCTCACCGTCGGGCTCTACGGCGGGCTGGCGCTGCTGGCCCTGAGCCGGGGCTCCTACTGGATCACCCATCCCCGCCTGGTCACCCGGTCTCTGGGCGTGGCGGTCTGGGTGATGCTGCCGCTGACGACGGCGCTGGGCCTGCTGCTGGCGCACGACTCCCACGCGCCCGCCGCCCCCGCCGACTTCCCGCCGCTGCTGCTGGCCAACCTGCTGACCTACGGGTTCGCGGGAGTGCAGCTCTACTGCGCCACCCGGTGCATCCGGCTCACCCGGACGGCTTGACCTCCGGCTTGATCTCCGGCTGGAGCACCCCGCCGATCACGCCGGCGAACTCGCGCCAGGCCGACCGCTCCCCCTGGAGTCGCCTCCTGCCCGAGTCGGTCAGCCGGTAGGTGCGCCGGCGGCGGCCGCCCACCGTGGCCCACTCGCTGGCCAGCAGGCCGGTGCGCTCCAGCTTGCGCAGGGCCGGATAGACGGTGCCGGTGGGCACGCTGAGCGCACCGCCGCTGCGCTCCTGGAGCGCCTCGATGATGGCGTAGCCGTGCAGCGGCTCCCGCTCCAGCACGGACAGCAGCAGGGCGTCCATGTGGCCCCGGAGCGCGTCGGGATTCATGACCACGATCCTAGGCAACGGTTCGTCATGTAGGCAGCCTACATGTAGGCTCTCTATATGTAGGCAGACACAACGACGGAGTGGGAACGATGGACGTACTCGAGCTGGCCCGCTTGCAGTTCGCGGTGACAGGGAGCCTCCACTTCCTGTTCGTCGTGCTCACGCTCGGGCTGGCGCCACTGGTGGCGATCATGCACACCCGCTGGGCGCTGTCCGGCAGGCCGCTGCAGGAGCGGATGACCCGGTTCTGGGGCCAGATCTACGTGATCAACTACGCGCTGGGCATCGTCACCGGACTGGTGATGGAGTTTCAGTTCGGGCTGTCGTGGAGCGGGCTGACCCACTACGCCGGCGACGTTTTCGGCGCCCCGCTGGCCATGGAGGCGCTGGTCGCGTTCTTCCTGGAGTCGACCTTCCTGGGCCTGTGGATCTTCGGCTGGGGGCGGCTGCCGAAGTGGGCCCACCTGGCCTGCATCTGGCTGGTGACCGCCACGGCCTACGCCAGCGCCTTCTTCATCATGGTCGCCAACTCCTTCCTGCAGAATCCGGCGGGGGCGGTGCTCTCCGGCGGCCGGCTCGAACTGACCGACTTCGGCGCGCTGCTGACGAACGAGGCCCTGGTCTTCTCCTTCCCGCACGTCCTGGGAGCCGGGCTGTTCACCGGGGCGATGGTGCTCGTCGGGGCCAGTGCCTACCAGTTGCGCCGCCGTACCGCTGACGTGGAGTTCTTCACCCGGTCGCTGCGGATCGGCGTGGTCACGGCCTCGATCGGCATCTTCCTGACCATGGGCTTCGGCTACGCGCAGTTCGCCGGTGTCCAGGAGGGCAAGTTCCAGAGCGGCACACCGGGCCTGATCCCGCTCGGGTTCATGACCGAAGGCGGCAACCTGCTGGCCCTGGTGGTGCTGTTCTTCATGCTGCCGCTGATCGCCGTGCTGCCGCGCTGGCGGTGGACGCACCCGATCCTCATCGCGCTCACCCCGGTGCCCTTCGTGATGGCGATCCTCGGCTGGCTGGCCAGGGAGCTGGGGCGGCAACCCTGGATGATCTGGGAGAAGCTGACCGTGGCCGACGCCATGTCGCCACAGCTCACCGCCGGCATGGTCACCGCCTCGACCATCGGCTTCGTCGCGGTGCTGGGGATGCTCGCGATCGTCGACTACGTGCTCATCGCCAGGGTGATCAAGCGCGGTCCCGACGACGTCGCCCTCGGGGCCGCAGCCGAGCAGCGCTCCCCCGCGCTGTCCTACTAGGAGTGCCGCCATGGAACTGATCTGGTTCGCCGTCTTCGCCGTGCTGCTGGCCGGCTACTTCGCCCTGGAGGGCTTCGACCTGGGAGTCGGGCTGTTGCTGCCGGTGCTCGGCAGGACCGGCGAGGACCGGGATCGCATGGTCGCCGCCATCGCGCCGTTCGTGCTGGCCAACGAGGTGTGGCTGGTGGCGGTCGCCGGGACGCTCTTCGGCGCCTACCCGCTGCTCGAAGGCGAGGTGCTGTTCGGGCTCTACCCGCTGGTGGTGGGGATGCTGCTGTCGTGGGTGGTGCGCGATGCCGGGCTGTGGTTCCGGCGCAGGATCGACGGCACGGCCTGGCGGCGCTTCTGGGACCTGATGATCACGCTCGGCTCGTTCGGGCTGTCGTTCGGCTGGGGCCTCGCGCTGTACGCGGCGGCCACCGGGTTCGGCTCGTCGCCGCTGCATCCGGTGGGGCTGCTGCTGGGCGTGGTGGTGACGCTGCTGTTCGCCCTCCACGGGTGGACGTTCCTGGGCTGGCGGGCACCCGGGTTCACCGGGGTCACCCGTTCGGGTCGCGCGCTGCTGGCCACGGGCCTGCTCGCCGCGCTCCCCGCCGTCGGCGTGCTCGCGGGCGGCATGGGCCATCTGCTGGACCACAGCGCGCCCACGGAGACGCTGAGTGTGCTCAGTCTCATGGTCCTGCCGTTCGCACCCATCATGCTGGGCGCGCAAGTATGGACATGGCGCACTTTCCGCCCAGGTAAGGACGCCCATCGCATCCCATCGTTCTTCTGAGGACATGTGCACAAGGACCTCCTGCGCCTCATGCGGGCCGAGCAGTCGGTACGCCGCCACCTCGCCGTCACCTTCGTCGCGGCGGTGGCGGCGGGACTGCTCGTCCTGGTGCAGGCCGAACTGCTGGCCGGGGTGCTGTCGGGCCGATTCGCCGCCGTCGCGCTCGCGGGGGTGGCCGCGGTGGTCGCCGTGCGGGCGCTGCTGGCGTGGACGCAGGGCGTGTACGCCGGCCGCACCGCCACCGGCGTCAAGTCCGCGCTCAGGCACCGCCTGCTGGCCCGGCTTCAGGAACTCGGCCCGGCACGCGCGGCCGGGCACCGCTCGGGCGAGCTCGTCACCCTCACCGGGCGCGGCCTCGACGGCCTCGACGCCTACCTGACCGGCTACCTGCCCGCGATCGCCGTGGCCGCGGTGATCCCGGTCGCGGTGCTCGTCCGCCTGTTCGTCGCCGACCTGGCCAGCGCCGTCATCGTGCTGGTCACCCTGCCGCTGATCCCGATCTTCGGCGCGCTGGTCGGCATGACCACCAAGGCCGTCACCGAGCGGCAGTTCCAGGCGCTGTCCCGGCTCGGCGGGCACTTCCTCGACGTGGTCCGCGGCCTGCCCACGCTGCGCGCCTTCGGCCGGGCCCGCTACCAGGCGACGGTCATCGAGCGGGTCGCCGACGCCCACCGTGGCGCCACCATGCGGACGCTGCGGGTGGCGTTCCTGTCGTCGCTGGTGCTGGAGCTGTGCGCGTCGCTGTCGCTGGCGCTGGTGGCCGTCCCCATCGGGCTGCGGCTGCTGGGCGGCTCCCTCGACCTGACGACCGCCCTGCTGGTGCTGCTGCTCGCGCCGGAGGCGTACCTGCCGCTGCGCGCCATGGGCACCCGCTTCCACGCCTCGATGGAAGGGGTGGCCGCCGCGGACGCCGCCTTCGCCGTACTGGACCGCGCGTCCGACCCCGGCACACCCGCCGCCGAGCCGGGCCCCGCGCGGCCGCTGCCGGACGGGCCGCCGCGCATCCGGCTGGAGGACGTGACCGTCCGTTACCCCGGCCGCGACGATCCCGCGCTCGAACACGTCACCCTCACCATCGAGCCCGGTGAGCGGGTGGCGCTGGTCGGCGAGAGCGGTGGCGGCAAGAGCACCCTGCTCCACCTGCTGCTCGGCTTCGTACGGCCGTCCGAGGGCAGGGTCCTGGTGGACGGGACCGATCTGCGCGAGCTCGACCTGGACGGCTGGCGCGACCGGCTGGCGTTCGTGCCGCAGCGCCCGCACCTGTTCACCACCACGGTGGCCGGCAACATCCGGCTCGGCGCCCCGGCCGCGTCACCTCAGCAGGTCCGCCGGGCGGCCACGGCCGCGCACGCGCACGACTTCATCGACGAGCTCCCCCAGGGGTACGAGACCCAGGTCGGCGAGCGGGGCGCGAACCTGTCGGCCGGTCAGCGCCAGCGCATCGCCCTGGCCAGGGCCTTCTGCCGGCCGTCGGCACCGGTCCTGCTGCTGGACGAGCCCACGGCCCGGCTCGACGGCCGCAGCGAGGCGGCCGTGGTCGCCGCGACCGCCGACCTCTGCCACGGCCGCACCGCCGTCATCGTGGCCCACCGGCCGGCGATGATCGAGCTCGCGGACCGGGTGATCCGCCTGCACGAAGGCCGCGTCATCGCGGACACGACCGCCCACGGGATGGGTGAGGAGCGAGCGGTGCGCCCGCGCACAGGATCGACGAGCACGGGAGGCGCGGCGTGAATCGGCGTATGGGATGGCGGCTTGTCTGGGCCGTGCTGGCCGGGGGCGCGGCCGACCTGGCCGGACTGGGGCTGATCGCCGCGGCCGCCTGGCTGATCACCAGGGCGGCCGAACAGCCGCCGTTGGCGGCGCTCAGCGTGGCGATCGTGGCCACCCGGGCGTTCGCCACCAGCAGGGGCGTGTTCAGGTACGCCGAGCGGCTCACCGGGCATGACGTGGCGCTGCGGGCCCAGGCGGACACCCGTGAGCGGCTCTACGCCTCGCTCATCACGCCCCGGCAGCCCAGGCACGGCGGCGCGGACCTGCTGAGCCGGATGGTGGACGACACCGAGGCGGTGCAGGACCTGCTCGTGCGCTGCCTGCTGCCCGCCGCTGCCGCCGCCATGGCGGGGCTGGCCGCGGTGGTCGTCGGGCTGACGCTGCTGCCCGTCTCGGCGCTGGTGCTGGCCGCCGGGCTGGTGGTGGCGGGTGTGCTGCTGCCCGCAGGGACGGCCACGGCGGCGCGGCGCTGGTCGGCCAGGATCGCGCCGGCCAGGGCCGAGCTGGCGGGCCGGGTGGCCGATCTGGTGCACGGCTCGGCGGACCTGGCCGCGTACGGCGCCGGCGACCGCGCCCTGGCCGACGCGATGGCCGCGGACGAGGGGCTGGCCGTGCTCGAACGACGCCAGGCTCGCGTGCATGCCGCGGCCCTGGCGGGCGGAACCCTGGTGCAGGGGCTGACGGTGGCCGCGATCGTGCTGATCGCCCAGAACGCGGGGGTGGGCACGGTGGCCACCGCCGTGCTCGCGCTGACGGCGCTGGTGTGCTTCGAGCCCGTCCTGCCGCTGGCCGCCGCAGGGGAGCGCCTCGCGGGCGTGCTGGCCGCCCTGCGGCGGCTGCGCGAGGTCCGGTCCGCTCCCCCCGCGATCACCGAGCCGACCACCCCGGTCCCTCCCCCGTCGTCCCCCCTGACCGTCGAGATCGACGATCTGGTCGTACGGCACGCCCCCCGGACCCCGCTCGGCCGGGAGACTCCCGCGCACGAACTGGCGGAGGGCAGGGCGGCCGTCGACGGGGTGTCGTTGACGTTGGCGCCGGGGAAGCGGGTCGCGCTGGTGGGGCCGAGCGGGGCGGGGAAGAGCACGGTGCTGGCGGCGTTGATGCGGCTTGTCGACCCCGAGTCCGGAAATATCAGGATCAACGGGGTCGACATCAAGGACATGGCCTCCGATGAGGTTCGAGCGCTGATGACCGGCCTGACCCAGGATCCGTACATCTTCCAGACCACGCTGCGCGACAACCTGCGCCTGGCCGGGCCCGAGGCGGGCGAGGAGGACCTGCTGCGCGCCGTACGGGATGCCCGTCTCGATCACTGGGTCGAGCGGACCGGATGGGACGCCGAGCTGGGCGAGGACGGCAGCACCGTGTCCGGCGGGCAGTTGCAGCGGCTGGCGCTGGCCAGGGCGCTGCTGTACGACCCGCCGGTGCTGCTGCTGGACGAGCCGGCCGAGGCGCTGGACGAGGAGACGGCAGACGCGCTGATGGCCGATTTGCTCGACGTGACGCACGATCGCACCACGCTGCTCGTCACGCACCGGCTCAAGGGCCTGGAGCAGGTGGACGAGATCGTCGTCCTGGAGGAGGGGCGCGTCGTGCAGCGCGGCCACCACGACGAGCTGGTCGGGCGGCCGGGTTACTACCGGGACCTGTGGGAGTCGGAGGCGCTGACCCGCCGCTGAGCCGGGAACCATCCGCGCGACCCGCTCGTTGGCTTGGCATGACAGACTGGTTTAATATACAAACTAGTTTGCGGCCGAGAGGAGTCGCCATGACAGACGACGGAGAGCAGCCTCCCGCCCCCGAGGACACCCTCCGCCTCATGGAGGAGCAGCGGGCCGCCACCGTGCGGGCCCTGAGCGGCGATCCCCTGCTGCTCTACGCGCCGTGGGGCATCGCCTGGCTGCTCGGGTTCAGCGCGTTCTTCCTGCATTACGGCCTCGACGGGGTCTCCTACGCGCCGATCAGCCAGATGCAGGCGCTGAGCGTGCTCATGGGCGCGCAGCTGCTGGCGGGGGGCGTGGCGGCGTTCGGGATCGTCCGGATGGCCGGCGTGATCCGGGGCGGGACCTCGGCCAAGGGCGCGATGTTCGGCTACGCCTGGTTCGGCGGCATGGTCCTGATGTCGGTGATCGGGATCCGCTTCAGCCCCATGCTGCCCCCGGCCGAGACCGGCCTGTTGTGGGCGGGCATCTCCCTCATGGTGGTCGCCGTCCTGTACATGGCCGGTGGCGCCATCTACCACAACTGGCCGATGTTCTTCATCGGCGTCTGGATCGCGGCGGTGGACGCGCTGGGAGTGATCCTCGGCCCCGGCTGGCACGCGCTGCTGACGGCCGTGCTGCTCGGCGCGGGGCAGATCGTGATCGCGTGCTGGCTCAGGCGGCGCCCGTGACGGCGGACCACGCGCTGCCCGAGCTCGACCCGGTGATCCACGCCCAGGCCCGGCTGCGCGTCGTGGTCACGCTCAACACGCTCCCCGACGGCGACGAGATCGCCTTCCCCGTGCTGAAGGACCTGCTGGGCATGACGGCCGGCAACCTGTCCGTCCACCTGTCCAAGCTCGAGGAAGCGGGCTACGTGCACATCACCAAGACCCACAAGGGCCGCACCCCCGTCACCTTCGTCGCGCTGACCAAGCGCGGGCGGCTGGCCCTCGAGGACTACACCAAGGCGATCCGCGCCCTACTCGACTCCGCAGGAGGCACGTCATGACAGTCCTCGCCCAGACGGTCGAGGTGACCCGCCGCTACGGGAGCACGCTCGCCCTCGACAGCGTGTCCCTCGACATCCGCGGCGGCGAGCTGGTCGGCCTGCTCGGCCCGAACGGCGCGGGCAAGTCCACCCTCATCAACCTGTTCGTCGGGCTGCGCCGCCCCAGCTCCGGCAGGGTCGAGGTGCTGGGCGGCTCCCCCGCCGACCCGCTGGTCCGGCGCGGCATCGGCGTCACGCCGCAGGAGACCGGCCTGCCCGAGGTGCTCAAGGTCGGCGAGCTCGTCGACTTCGTGTCCGCGCACTTCCCGGACCGGGCCGACAGGTCGGAGCTGCTGGACCGCTTCGACCTCGGCGATCTGGTCAAGCGCCAGATCGGCGGCCTGTCGGGCGGGCAGAAGCGGCGGCTGGCCGTGGCGCTGGCGTTCGCGGGCAAGCCCCGGCTGGTCTTCCTCGACGAGCCGACCACCGGGCTCGACGTCGAGGCCAGGCGCGCGCTCTGGGACGGCATCAGGTCCTTCCACGCCGAGGGCGGCACCGTGCTGCTGACCAGCCACTACCTGGAGGAGATCGAGGCGCTGGCGCAGCGGGTGGTGGTCGTCGGGCAGGGCCGGGTGCTCGCCGACGACACCGTGCGGGCCATCCGCGACATGGTGGGCGTACGGCGCGTCTCCCTGGTCGCGGCCGAGCTGCCCGAGCTGCCCGGGGTGATCGCCGTCCACCGCGAGGACGGCCGCGTCCATCTGGTCACCTCCGACCCGGACCGGCTGGTCGTCGAGCTGGTGCGCAGCGGCGCGGCGTTCTCCGGCCTGGAGATCAGGCCGACCTCGCTCGAGGAGGCCTTCCTCGCCATCACCGCCAAGGAGCCGTCCCATGTTTAGCCTGATCCTCGCCCACACCCGCTATCAGGCCCTGGAGCAGCTCCGGGTGCCGATCGGCCTGCTGGCCGGCACGCTGTTCCCGGCCATCTCGATGCTGGCGTTCGTGGTGCCGTTCGCCGGCGGCGACCCGCTCTCGGCGACGATCGCGACGGGGTCGATGATGCTGATCGGCGCGATGTCGTCGGCGCTGATGTCGCTGTCCATCTCGGTCTCGCAGGATCGCGAGCAGCCGTGGAACCCCTACCTCCGCACCCTGCCCGCAGGCCCGTTCCCCCGCTTCGCGGGCCGGATCCTGACGACCATGGGCATGATGGTCATCTCGGTGATCCCGGTGCTGGTGATCGCCGGACTGTTCACCGAGGCGACCATCACCGCGCCCCGGCTGCTGCTCGGGGTGGCGGCGGTGCTGGTCTCGTCGATCCCGTTCATGCTGATCGGCCTGTTCATCGGCTTCGCGATGCCGTCGAAGGCGGCCATCGCGGTGTCGCAGATCCTGTTCTTCCCGCTGGCGATCGTGGGCGGGCTGATGGTGCCTCTCCAGGTGATGCCCGCCTTCGTGGAGACCCTCTCGCGGTTCGTGCCCAGCCGGGGCGCGGGCGAGCTGGTCTGGTGGCTGGCCGCGGGCGTCCAGCCGAAGGCGCTGCCACTGGTGGCGCTGGTGATCTGGACGTTGATCGCCGGGGCGGCGGCGGCCTGGGCCTACCGGCGTGACGAGGGACGCCGGTTCTCCTGAGAGCCGGAGAACCGGGGGGGTGTGCCGCCAAGTCCGCAGCGATCTCGACGGCACACCCGTCCGTGAGGGGGTCCTGTTATTTCTTCTCTTGGAGGGTCACGGTGGCGGAGCTCTCCTTACCGTCCCTCATATATGTGATCTGAACCTGTTGGCCCGGTTTGAAACCTCTGACCTGCCCAACAACGGTATCTCCGCCCTCAACCGCCTTGCCGTCGAACCGCGTGATGAGGTCGCCCTGCTTCAGTCCGGCCTTCTCCGCCGGGCTTCCGGGGGTCACCTGGCGGACCAGCGCGCCGGCCACGTCGCCGGTGGCGTCGGCGACGCTCACGCCGAGGAACGCGTGGCTCACCTTGCCGCTGCTGATGAGCTGGTCGGAGACCTGCTTCGCGGTGTTGATCGGGATGGCGAAGCCGACGCCGATGTTGCCGTTGCTGCCGCCGTCCGTGGCGATGGCGGTGTTGATGCCGACCAGCTGGCCACCGGCGTTCACCAGCGCGCCGCCGGAGTTGCCGGGATTGATCGCCGCGTCCGTCTGGATGGCGCCGCCGATCGTGGTGATCTCACTCGCGCCGGGCTGCCCCCACCCGGGCGGCGCCTGCTGCTGCTCGCCGCCGACGGTCAGCGTGCGGTCGAGCGCGCTGATGATGCCCATGGTGACGGAGCCGGACAGGCCGAGCGGGCTGCCCAGGGCCAGCACGGAGTCGCCCACCTTGAGCGCGTCGCTGTCGCCGAGCGTCGCCGCGGTCAGCCCGGAGACGCCCTCCGCCCTGATGACCGCCAGGTCGGTCGCGGGGTCGGTGCCGACGACGGAGGCCTTGGCCGTCCTGCCGTCGTTGAACTTCACGCTCATCTCACCGCCCTGACCGGCGCCCACGACCACGTGGTTGTTAGTCAGGATCAGCCCGTCCTGCGACAGGACGACGCCCGACCCCTCCCCGGTGGACCCCTTGATCATCACGACCGAAGGCTGCACCTTGGCCGCGACGTCGGCGACGCTGAGCGGGTTGGAGGCCTGCTTGAACGTCGGGCTCGGGTTGCTCGCGGTGACCACCTGCGGCTGCTGGAACGCGGTGGCGACGGTGGCCCCCACGACGCCGCCGCCGATGGCCATGGCCGCCAGAGCCAGGCCCGCGACCGCCTTCTGCCGGACCGAGAAGCCTGGCTTGGACCGCGCGGGAGGCGGCGGGGGCGGTGGGCCCATGATCACAGTGTCACGCCGGGGGAAGCCCCCGGCGGAGGGCGGGGTGTCGCCGAACTGGCTCCACCCGCCTGCGCCCTGATCGCGAGGCTCGTTCGCGTTCATCTTCATCTCCTCAAGTCCCGATGACACAAGAGTGCCAAGTCCCGCGTAAGACCTGGTTAAGCGCTTGATCAGAGGGGGGTGAGAAGTCTGACGACAGCCTTATCACTGCAGGTAGGGGGCCGGTCACCGAGGGAGAATCGGCGGAGGAATTCCGCCGCCCGACCGGCTCTTGTCGGCGTGGCACGGCCCGGCTAGGGGCGTGCGGGCCAGTATTCGTCCTTGAGCAGCCGTTTGTACAGCTTTCCCGTGGGATGCCGGGGCAACTCCGCACGGAAGTCCACCGACTTCGGGCACTTGTAGTGGGCCAGGCGCGCGCGGCAGTACTCGATCAGCTCCGCCTCCAGCTCCGGGCCCGCCTCGGCCATGGACACCGGCTGCACCACCGCCTTGACCTGCTCGCCCATCTCCTCGTCCGGTACGCCGAGCACCGCCACGTCGGCGACCTTGGGATGGACGCTCAAGAGGTTCTCCGCCTCCTGCGGGTAGACGTTCACCCCACCTGAGATGATCATGTACGAGCGGCGGTCGGTGAGGTGGAGGAAGCCGTCGGCGTCGAGGTAGCCGATGTCACCGAGGGTGGTCCACCCCCTGCCCAGAGGGTCCTGGACCGAGCGGGTCTTGTCCGGGTCGCCGTGGTACTCGAAGGTGATGCCGTTCTCGAAGTAGACGGTGCCGTGCTCGCCCGCCGGGAGTTCGGCGCCGTTCTCGTCGCAGACGTGCACGGTGCCGAGCAGGGAGCGGCCGACGGTGCCCCGGTGGGCGAGCCAGTCGGCGGAGTTCACGTACAGGAAGCCGTTGCCCTCGGTGCCGGCGTAGTACTCGTGGATGATCGGGCCCCACCAGTCGATCATCTGCTCCTTGACCGGGATCGGGCAGGGGGCGGCGGCGTGGATGGCGCACGTCAGCGACGACAGGTCGTACTTCTCGCGGGTCTCGGCGGGCAGTTTGAGCATTTTGATGAACATGGTCGGGACGAGCTGTGAGTGCGTCACCCGGTACTTCTCGACCAGGCGCAGATACTCCTCCGGGTCGAAGCGCTCCATGACGACGACCGTGGCGCCGAGCCGCTGGAAGGTCAGGCTGTAGCGCAGCGGCGCGGCGTGGTAGAGCGGCGCGGGCGACAGGTAGACGCTGTCGGCCGTGGGCGCGAACAGCCCCTCGATGAGCCGGTACAGCATGCCCGGCTCGGTGAGCGGCGGGTGCGTGAGCACCGGTTTGATGCCCTTGGGCATGCCGGTGGTGCCGGAGGAGTAGAGCATGTCGGCGCCCTGGCTCTCGTCGTCGATCGGGGTGGCCGGCTGCTTCGCCACCGCCTCCTCGTACGACTCGAAGCCGTCGGCGATCCCGTCGAGCATGAGGCGCAGCTCGACGGCGGAGGTGCCGGCGGTGGCGGCGGTCGCGACGTCGGCGAGATCGGCGCTGGAGATGAACACCCGGGCGCCGCAGTTCTGGATGATGTAGGACAGCTCGGCCGCCTGCAGGTGGGAGTTGATCGCGGTGTAGTAGAGGCCGGAGCGGTGGGCCGCCCAGGCGATCGCGAGGAAGAGCGGATGGTTGCCGAGCATGAAGGCGACATGGCCCCCCGGCCTCAGGCCGGCGGCGCGGAACAGGTGGGCCAGCCGGTTCGACTCCTCGTCGAGCCGGCGGTAGGTGATGACCTGGCCGGAGCCCGCCATGATCACAGCGGGCTTGTCCGGGCTGACTGCTGCGATGGCTCCGGGGTACATGACCGAACACTATTCTGCGCATCGGCGGATTCGCCAGAACCCCGTGCGCACGGCGAAGCCGCGACCTCGCCATCGAGGTCGCGGCTCCGTCGTGGATCACCGGTCAGGAAGCGGCGTGGTACACGCTCTCCCAGCCCGAGTGCCAGCCCTTGGGCGACCACTCGTTGCCCCGGCTCACGTTCACCGAGATGTGCTCGGCGTCCTTACCGGAGAACGAGAAGTGCTTCGGGAACTTGTGGCAGTTCTTGTACCGCTCGAAGTGCGTGGAACCGTCGTGCTCGACGATCTTGAAGGTCGCCCACGCGCAGTCGTTCTTGCCCCACCACTTCTTGTTGTGGAGGTTCGCGTGCACCGTGTAGGTGTCGATGTGCTTCCACTCCCACACGTGTTTCTTGACCTTCTTCGGCACCCACTTGCACTTCAGGTCGCCGTTCTTCTCCCAGCAGACCTTCTTCTTGACCCAGAAGGTCTTCCAGTGGCCGTCCTTGTACTTCTTCTGGTGGACGACGACGCTGCCGTTGGCACGGGCTGTGCCGTCACTGGAGTGGTAGGAACCCCAGCTGTCGTAGGAGGACGAGGCGGCGGACGCGGCCGTCGTGGTCGTCGCGCTCGCGGCGGCGGGGGCGGCGATGGCGACGGAGGTGGCGGCGGCGACGCCGATCAGGATGCGGGTTGCGAATCGCACTTCGGGACTCCTCGGGAGAGGTTTTGCTGCGCTGTCCCTGTATTGATAAGCCGGACCAATTGCCCATCACTTACAAGTCACTTGAAGAGGCCCAAAAACCCGCATTCCCGGCTTTTCCTGATCTTTCGCGATATTTACTCGGCGGCGATCACCGAGCCCGCGTACTTCTGCGCGATGAAGTCCTTGACTTTCGGGTCCTGCAGCAGCTTGCCCAGGGTCACGATATTCGCGTCCTTCTCGTGGCCGGCCGCCACCACCAGGCCGTTCACGTACGGGTTGTCCTCGGTCTTCTCCAGCGCCAGGGCCTGCGTGGCGGGCTTGAGTCCGGCCTCGATGGCGTAGTTGCCGTTGATCACCGCCGCGTCCACGTCGTCCAGCGAGCGGGGCAGCTGCGCGGCCTCCAGCGGCTTGAAGACGAGCTTCTTGGGGTTGCCCGCCACGTCCCGCTCGGTCGCGGTGGTGCCGGCGCCCTCCTTGAGGGTGACCACGCCGTTGTCGGCGAGCAGCTTGAGCGCGCGGCCCAGGTTGGTGGCGTCGTTCGGGAGGGCCACGGTGCCGCCTTCCGGCAGCGCGGCGAGCTCGGCCGACTTCTTGGAGTACAGGCCCAGCGGCTCCAGGTGCACCGGCGTGACGAAGCTCAGCTCGGTGCCCTTGGAGGAGTTGAAGTCGTCCAGGTACGGCTTGTGCTGGAAGAAGTTGGCGGCGAGCAGACCCTCCTCAAGCTGCACGTTCGGCTGCACGTAGTCGGTGAACTCGACGACTTCGAGCTTGATCCCGGCGGCGGGAGCCAGGTTCTTCTTGACGAAGTCGAGGATCTCGGCGTGCGGGACCGGGGTCGCGCCGATCTTCAGCACGGTGTCCGCCGACTCGGCGGTGGCCGCGGACCCGGCGGTGGTCGCGGACTGTGACGCGCCGCACGCGGCGAGCAACAGCGAGAGGACAGCCGCGCCCACAAGACGATGAATTTTCATGATTTTTCCTTACTTATGCGATAGGCGCCGGGCGAGCAGATCGCCCAGGCTCTGCATGATTTGCACGATCACAATGAGCACCACGACGGTCACGATCATGACCACCGTCTCGAACCGCTGATATCCGTACCTGATGGCCAGGTCGCCCAGCCCGCCCCCGCCGATGGTCCCGGCCATGGCGGTGTAGCCGATCAGCGCGACCACCGTCACGGTCACCCCCGCGACGATCCCCGGCAGCGCCTCGGGCAGCAGCACCTTCCACACGACGGCGCCGCGACCGGCCCCCATCGCCTGCGCGGCCTGGACCACGTCCCTGTCGACCTCGCGCAGCGCCGTCTCCACCAGCCGCGCGAAGAACGGCACCGCCCCGACGGTGAGCGGCACCACCACGGCGGCGGTGCCGATCGTGGTGCCCACGACCAGCCGGGTGAACGGGATGATCGCGATCATCAGCACGATGAACGGCAGCGACCGTCCCACGTTGACGAGCACGCCGAGGACCGACTTGAGCACCGGCAGGGGCCGCAGCCCGCCTCGGTCGAACACCACCAGCGCCACGCCCAGGGGCAGGCCGAACAGCACCGTGAAGACCGCCGCCCAGCCGACCATCACCCCGGTCTGCCAGGTGGCCTCCCACAGCAGGGGGGCCATCTCGTCCCAGGTCATCGGGGCCAGCCCGCCTCTCCGTCGGCAACCGTACCGTTCATGACGTCTCCGTTCATGACGCCTCTGTTCGTGAGGTCTCCGTTCACGACATCTCCACCAGCAGGCCGCGCTCGCGCAGGTACGCCAGCGCGGACGAGACCTGCTCGCCCGAGAAGGCGACCCGCAGGCGGCCCACGGAGCCGCCGGCGAGGTCCTCGATCGAGCCGCCCAGGATGCTGATGTCCACGTCGAACTTGCGCACCGCCTCCGACACCAGCGCCTGCCGGGGGTCGCCGGTGAAGGTGAGCGTCACCGAGCCCGCCGGGGCGGGATCGGGCAGCGGGAAGATCTCCTTGGTCAGCCGCGAGCCGGGCGTCCTGATGAGGTCGGCGATCGGGCCCGACTCCTCGACGCGGCCGCCGGACATGATGGCGACCGAGTCGCAGATGCTCTTGACCACGTCCATCTCGTGGGTGATCAGCAGGATCGTCAGCCCGAGCTCGGCGTTGAGCCGCCTGAGCAGGGCCAGGATGGACTGTGTGGTGCCGGGGTCGAGCGCCGAGGTGGCCTCGTCGGACAGCAGCACCGACGGGTTGCCCGCCAGCGCCCTGGCGATGCCGACCCGCTGCTTCTGCCCGCCGGACAGCTGGTGCGGGTGGTCGCTCCCACGCCCGCCGAGCCCCACCAGGTCGAGCAGCTCGCCGACCCGGCGCCGCCGCTCGGCCCTGGGCACGCCCATGACCTCCAGGGGGAAGGACACGTTCCCGGCGACCGTACGCGAGGAGAGCAGCGCGAAGTGCTGGTGGATCATGCCGATGCGCTGGCGGGCGCGGTTGAGGTCCTTGCCGCGCAGCGCCGTCAGGTCCTGCCCGGCCACCGTCACGGTGCCGGCGCTGGGCCGCTCCAGCAGGTTGACGCAGCGCAGGAGGGTGCTCTTGCCCGCGCCGCTCTGCCCGACCACACCGTAGACCTCGCCCTGGCGCACACGCAGGTCGACACCGTCCAGTGCGACGGTGTCGCCGTACGACTTGCGCAGGCCGGAAACCTGGATCACGCCTTCTCCCCCATGACTGACAGCGGCCACGAAGGGACCGCTGGAACGGACATCGTCGAAACGGGGGGAGTTAGCGCATGCCCGAGTGATAGGGCAGGTGGCTCAGCCTGCGCAGCACGAAAGAGGGTGTGATCATGATGGCCTTCGAGGGGTGCGGACGGTTCGGTCTAGCGGCCCATGGCGGGCATTCGCCGCCCCATACAGCCGCGACAGCACCCGGCGCCTCTGGCGCCCCGGTCGTCCACGCGTGCCTCGTTCACGCCCGTGCTAACACCGTGCGCGGTCGGTCCTATTCCGGATAAATCCGGTGATGTGCCTCACTGTACGGTTTCGTGCTCCTGGTACGGATCCCGCAGCGGACGGGCTCGCTCGGCGAACCGGGCCTTGATCTCGGCCATCCGGGGGCCGGGGGCGTAGAAGCGGCCCTTGGTCTCGCCGTACGGCCGGACCCAGTTCTTGGCCGCGAGGTCGCGCAGATCCCGGGCGGCCTGGCCCTGGCTGAGGCCCTCGTCGGCCTGGTACCTGCTGCGGCGCAGCCTCCGGTTGACGAAGACCTCGTAGAGCGCCGAGACGCACCGGGTGTTGAGCCCGTCCGCATCGACCTGCTCTTCCAGGATGATCCAGATCTCCCCCGCCTGAGCCAGACGCTGGCGCACGCGCTGGGCCTGGAGGTGGTGAGCGCGCAGGCAGAATCTCACCCAGGAATGGGTGTTCGCGTGCGGCTTCCACGAGCCCCGCTGGACGTCGCGCAGAGCACGGTAGTAGTCGACAGTGTTCTCGCCGGTGCCGAGCCACTCCTCGATCGAGGAGAACTCCGGCATCAGGATCTGGTCACGGCCGAGAAGCAGTGTCTGCAGCGCGCGTGACATCCGGCCGTTGCCGTCGCGCCACGGGTGGATCGACACCAGGTTGAAGTGGGCCATGGCTCCGCGCACATAGCTCGGCGCGTCAAGGTCGCCGGAGTTCAGCCAGGTGACCAGCTCGCCCAGCAGCCCGGCAACCTCCTCGAAGTCCGGGCCCTCGTACACCACTTCACTGGTGGCGGAGTTGCGCACGTAGATGCCTCCGGGACGCAGCATGCCCGGGGTCTTGTCGCGGTGGTGACCGATCATCATGAAGTTGAGCGCGTTGAGCACTCCGATGTCGTAGCGGAACGCGGGGGCCCGCGAGAGGAGTTGGATGTAGGTGAGCGCCTGCTGGTAGCCGGCGATCTCGCGCGTCACCGACATGGAGGTCTCCAGCGGCTCCTCCCCCGACATGATGGACTCGATGTCCTCGACGCTGGCCCGGTAACCCTCGATGGAGTTGGACCCCTGGATGGCACGCGCCTGTAGCTGCCTGCGCAGCTGCCCGTCCCAGCGGTGGGTCTCGGCCAGGCGGTGCTTCAGATCGCGTCGCATGTCCTCGATCTCAGCGAGCACGGCCTTGTCCGCAGCCTCAAGCGCAGGCGTTCCATAGAGCACGCGACCAGCCAAGCATCGACGAATCATTCAGTCAAACGACAGAATGATTCGTACATATACGTACACGCTCCTGATTGTGTCGGTGAGAACGGCGACACCCCGCCGCAGCGACGCTACGACGGGGTGCGCGTTCGGTGGGTCAGGCGGCGACGCCGGCCGCCACCTGGGCCGGGGCGAGGGCGATGTCCAGGACCTCGCGCACGTCGCTGACCGGGTGGATGGTCAGCTCGTCGCGGACCTCCTGGGGCACGTCGTCCAGGTCCGGCTCGTTGCGGGCCGGGATGAGCACCGTGGTGATGCCCGCCCGGTGCGCCGCGAGCAGCTTCTGCTTGACGCCGCCGATCGGCAGGACCCGCCCGGTGAGGGAGATCTCGCCGGTCATGGCCACGTCACCGCGGACCAGCCGCCCGGACAGGAGCGAGGCCAGCGCGGTCGTCAGCGTCACACCGGCCGAGGGGCCGTCCTTGGGCACGGCGCCCGCGGGGAAGTGGACGTGGACCGAGCGGTCCTTGAGCGCGGTGACCGGCAGCTCCAGCTCCGCGCCGTGCGAGCGCAGGTAGGACATCGCGATCTTGGCCGACTCCTTCATCACCTCGCCGAGCTGGCCGGTCAGCGTGAGCCCGGTCTCGCCGGTCTCCGGGTCGGCCAGCGACGCCTCCACGTACAGGACGTCACCGCCCGCGCCCGTGACCGCCAGGCCCGTCGCCACGCCGGGCACCGAGGTGCGCTGGGTGGCCTCGGGCAGCGACGACTCCGGCACGAACCGGGGGCGGCCGAGGTAGCCGACCAGCTCGTCCGCGCCCACCGTGACGGGCAGGTCATCGGCGGCGGTCACCTTGCGCAGGATGCGGGCGATCGAGCGCTCCAGCGACCGGACTCCGGCCTCGCGGGTGTACTCGGCGGCCAGCCTGCGCAGGGCGTCCTCCTTGACCGTGACCTCCTCGGCCGTCAGCCCGGCCAGGTCCAGCTGCCGGGGCAGCAGGTGGTCGCGGGCGATGGCGACCTTCTCGTCCTCGGTGTAGCCGTCGAGGGTGACGATCTCCATGCGGTCCAGCAGCGGGCCGGGGATCGCCTCCAGGACGTTGGCCGTGGCCAGGAAGAGCACGTCGCTCAGGTCGAGCTCGACCTCGAGGTAGTGGTCGCGGAAGGTGTGGTTCTGCGCCGGGTCGAGCACCTCGAGCAGCGCCGCGGTCGGGTCGCCGCGGTAGTCGGCGCCGACCTTGTCCACCTCGTCGAGCAGCACGACCGGGTTCATCGAGCCGGCCTCGCGGATGGCGCGGACGATGCGGCCGGGCAGCGCGCCGACGTAGGTGCGCCGGTGGCCGCGGATCTCCGCCTCGTCGCGGACGCCGCCGAGCGCCACCCGGACGAACTTACGGCCCATCGAACGCGCGACGGACTCGCCGAGCGAGGTCTTGCCGACTCCGGGAGGTCCGGCCAGGGCGAGCACGGCGCCGCTGCGGCGGCCGCCCACCACGCCGAGCCCCTTGTCCTGGCGGCGCTTGCGCACGGCCAGGTGCTCGATGATGCGGTCCTTCACGTCGGACAGGCCCGTGTGGTCGGCGTCCAGCACCTCGCGGGCACCGGCGATGTCGTAGGTGTCCTCGGTCCGCTCGTTCCAGGGGATGTCGAGGACGGTGTCGAGCCAGGTGCGGATCCAGCCGGTCTCGGGGGACTGGTCGGAGGTCCGCTCCAGCTTGTCGACCTCCTTGAGCGCGGCCTCACGCACCTTGCCGGGCAGGTCCGCGGCCTCGACGCGGGCGCGGTAGTCCTCCTCCTCGGTCCCGGCCGAGTCGCCGTTGAGCTCCTTGAGCTCCTTACGGACCGCGGCGAGCTGCTGGCGCAGCAGGAACTCGCGCTGCTGCTTGTCCATGCCCTCCTGGACGTCCTTACGGATCGTCTCGGCCACGTCCAGCTCGGCGAGGTGCTCGCGCGACCACTCGATCAGCTTGGCCAGCCGGTCGGCGGGGTCGGCGGCCTCCAGCAGCTCCACCTTCTGGGCGGTCGTCAGCCACGGCGTGTAGCCGGAGCTGTCGGCCAGGACCGACGGGTCGTCGATCTGGTTGACCTGGTCGACGACCTGCCAGGCGCCACGCTTCTGCAAGATCGTGGTGGCCAGGGCCTTGTACTCCTTGGCCAGCTCCTGGGCGCGCTCGCCGGCGGCGACGACGTCGACCGTGCTGACCTCCACCCACAGCGCCGCGCCGGGGCCGGTCGTCCCGGTGCCCACGCGCACCCGGGTGACGCCGCGCACCACGGCGGCGGGCTCACCTCCGGGGAGCCTGCCGACCTGCTCGACCACCGCCTGCACGCCGACGGCGCCGTAGCGGCCGTCGATCCGGGGAACGAGAAGAACCTGCGGCTTGTTGAGACCGGATGCCTGGGCCGCGTCGATGGCGGCTCGCACCTCGGAGTCGGACAGGTCCAGGGGAACCACCATGCCCGGCAGGACGACAGCGTCATCCAGCGGCAGGACCGGAAGGATCAAGCTCTCACTCATGCGAACTCCAAAGGGTTGAGTTACATGGACTCAATTCATCAGAGCGCATGAATGTTCCCTTCATTGCCGATGTTCGCTCACAGCGATCGTAATCATGTAAGCGATACCTGAGGGTGAGGCGGGATCAGACCTGGGCCCGATGCGCCAGGACGTGCGCGCTCATAGCCTTGGCACGTGATCTCAGCGGTGGTGCAGCCCCTGTGGCTCGCGCTCTATCAGGGGGAGGCGGGCCCGCCGCACCCTCGCGCCCGATGGCTGGCGCCCCGGACGCCACGCTGGCTCGCCCTGCTGCCGTCTCCCCGGCTGGATCTGATTCAGACGGCCGACCTGCTGCTGGCCGTGATCGCGTTCTTCATCACGTCCTCCCAGGCGGCCGACTGGGACACCTCTTCCGGGAACGGCCACTTCCTCATGGCCGCCGCCGTGGCCCTGCCCATCGCGCTGCGCGACCGGTGGCCGCTGTGGGCGTGGCGGGCGGCCTTCCTCGCCCTGCCCTACTCCGTCTGGGTCACCTCCTCCATCGGCGTCCGGCCGGGTGATCCGCCCTACACGTTCCTGATGGCGGTGTCCTATCTGCTGGTGACGTATTCGGTGGCGGTGCGCTGCGAGCGGCGGATCACCGTTGCGGTCTGGGCCGCGAGCGTGCTGGCCGCCTGGATCATCCATCCCAACTCCTTGGCCGTCGCCACGGTCCTGGTGACGGTCACCGTCCTGTTCGGCCACAACGTCCGGGTGCGCCGCAGCGCCACGGCCCAGCTGGTCGTGGAGGAGCGGCGCACGCAGGAGGCCATCGGCGCCCAGTCGGTGCTGGAGGAGCGCGCCCGGATCGCCCGCGAGCTGCATGACGTGGTCGCGCACCACATGTCGGTGATCGCGATCCAGGCCGAGGCGGTGCCCCTCAAGGCGGCGGGCGACCCGGCCCAGCTCGAAGCGGGCCTGGCCGACATCCGCGTCCTGTCGCTGGAGGCGATCGCGCAGCTCCGCCAGGTGCTCGGCGTCCTGCGCGACCAGGACGGCCGCACCGACACCACGCCCCAGCCCGGTCTCGACCGGGTGGCGGAGCTGATCGCCAACGCGCGGGCCGCGGGGCTGGTGGTGCTGGCCAAGCTGCCCGGCTCGCTGGAGGGGCTGCCGGCCGCGGTGGGCCTGTCGGCCTACCGGATCGTCCAGGAGTCGCTGAGCAACGCCATGCGCCACGCGCCGGGTGCCACGGTCGTGGTCGACATCGGCCGCGACGAGGCCGGCTTACGCCTGCACATCACCAACGGCCCCGGCGTCGCCCCCGCCGGCGCCCCGGGAGCCGGTCAGGGGCTGGTCGGCATGCGTGAGCGGGCGGCGTTGCTCGGCGGCACGCTCGACGCCGGGCCCGTGCCCGTAGGAGGTTTCCAGGTGACCGCGACACTGCCGGTGGACGGCACGACCCAACGGAGGTCCGGGTGATCCGGGTGCTCATCGCCGACGACCAGGGCATGGTGCGGACCGGGTTCACCGTGTTCCTGGGTGGCCAGCCGGACATCCAGGTGGTCGGCGAGGCGGCCGACGGCCGGGAGGCGGTCGAGCGGGCGATCGAGCTGGCCCCGGACGTGGTGCTGATGGACGTGCGGATGCCGGTCATGGACGGGCTCGAGGCCACCAGGCGGCTGCTGTCGTCCGGCGTGCCGTCCAAGGTGCTCATCCTGACCACCTTCGACCTCGACGACTACGTCTACGCGGCGCTGCGGGCCGGTGCCAGCGGGTTCCTGCTCAAGGACGCCTCCGCCGTGCAGCTCGCCGAGGCCGTGCGCGTGGTGGCCTCGGGTGAGGCGCTCATCGCGCCGGCGGTGACCAAGCGGCTCATCCACGAGTTCGCCAAGCTGGGCCGGCCACGCACGCCCGACACCCGGCGGCTGGGCGAGCTGACCGAGCGGGAGACCGAGGTGCTCAGCCTGGTCGCCCAGGCCATGTCCAACCAGGAGATCGCCGGCAAGCTGGTGCTGGCCGAGCAGACCGTCAAGACCCATGTGGGGCGGGTGCTGATGAAGCTGGGGTTACGCGACCGGGCTCAGGCGATCGTCTTCGCGTACGAGACCGGCCTGGTGCGGCCAGGCGAGTGACTGCCGCCGATCGCGGCCGTACAGTCGGCTGATGGACGTGGTCAAGCTGTTCCATGAGGTGGTGGACAGGGTGCCGGCCTATCGGGTGTTCCTGGCCGAGCACCACATCGATCCCCGACAGGTCACCACATTTCAGGACTTCGTGGGGTTGCCGATGACGACCAAGGACGGCTACACGCGCCGCCATCCCCTGCCCGACCTGTGCCGCGACGGAGTGATCGGCGACATCGTCGCAGTGTCGTCCGGCTCCACCGGGGAGCCGTCGTTCTGGCCGCGCTCCGCCTCCGACGAGCGCGTCATCGCGGCCCGCTTCGAGGAGATCTTCCGGGACTCCTTCCACGCCCGCGACCGACGCACCCTCGCCGTCGTCTGCTTCGCCCTCGGCACCTGGGTCGGCGGGCTGTTCACCGTCAACTGCTGCCGCCACCTGGCGGAGCTCGGCTACCCGATCACCGTGGTGGCACCGGGCAGCGACCGGCGTGAGGTCCTGCGCGTCATCCCCCAGCTCGCGCCGCACTTCGACCAGGTGGTCCTGCTCGGCTACCCGCCGTTTCTCAAGAACATCGTCGACTCCGGCCTCCCCTGGTCCGGCTACGACCTCAAGCTGGTGACCGCCGGCGAGGTCTTCAGCGAGGAATGGCGCACGCTCGTGGCCTCCCGGGCGGGCATCGACGACCCGCTGCGCGGCATCGCCTCCCTGTACGGCACCGCCGACGCGGGCGTGCTGGGCAACGAGACTCCGCTGTCGGTGCGGATCCGCCGCTTCCTGGCCGACCGCCCGGCCACGGCCAGGGAGCTGTTCGGCGAGTCCCGGCTGCCGACGCTCGTGCAGTACGACCCCGAGGTGCGCTTCTTCGAGGAGCACCAGGGCACACTCCTCTTCTCCGGCGACAACGGCATCCCGCTGATCCGCTACCACATCGCCGACGAGGGCGGGGTGATCCCGTACGAGCGCATGCTGTCGTTCGTCCGGGAGCACGGGCTCGACCCATCGGCCCCCGGCCCCGAACGTCCCTTCGTGTACGTCTTCGGGCGCAGCCACTTCACCGTGTCCTACTACGGGGCGAACGTCTACCCGGAGAACATCGCGGTCGGGCTGGAGCAGCCGGAGGTCAGCGCGCTGGTGACGGGCAAGTTCGTGCTGGAGGTGGAGGAGGACGCGGGGCGCGACCGGCACCTGACGGTCACAGTGGAGCTCGCGCCGGGCGGGGAGCCGTCGCAGGAGACGGCCCGGATCGTGGGGGCGTCCGTCCTGGAGCAGTTGCTCCGGCTCAACAGCGAGTTCGGGCACTATGTGCCGCAGGCACAGCAGGCGCCGGTCATCCGGCTGCGCGAGGCGGGGGACGCCGACTACTTCCCTCCGGGCGCCAAACACCGCTACACCCGCTGACCGGCTTCTCGTTCTGATGACCGTTCTCCTGCCGTCCAGCGGAGTGAGCTTGAATGCCTCCATGAACGCCCAGGTCACCCCGTGCTCTACCCAGGTCGTCCCGTGCTCTACATCGTCGTCTGCGCGACCCCGCGCGCCCGCGTCATCGGCAAGCTCGTCGGGTCGGTCGTGCGAGGCGGGTGGGCTCCGTACGTGATCGCCACGCCGCAGGCGATGACGTTCATCGACAGCGACGCTCTCGCCGAGCTGACCGGTGCCCCTGAGTACAAGAGTCCTGACGCGCCGGATGTGCTTCCCGATCCCTACGCCGTTCTCGCGTGCCCGGCATCTTCAACACGATTCTCGTGTGCCCGGCATCGTTCAACATGATCAACAAGTGGGCTGCCGGCATCAGCGACGCTCCGGGCCGCCGAGGTCGTCATGCTGTACGGCCCCGGAATCTGGGAACCGGCACCACCACGCGGCGGCGGTGCGCCGTTCGATGGGGAGCTCGCTCTTACTGCTCTGGACGAGGCTCGTGACAGGCTGGGCTCGCGGTAGCTCCGAGATGCCGCGGCTGTCGTCCACCTGCTGACGGCTGTATCACCCCTAGGTATCACGTGAAAGATCAGACCCAGCGGTGACGCGGGTTACATGATCGAGTTCGTAGTTTCGACGCCATGCGTACCCGCCGTGGAGTCCTTGGAGTGCTCGCCCTCGCCACGCTCGTTCTCGCAGCCGCACCCGCGCCGCCGGACAGGCGGCTGGTGAAGGTCTTCGGCGACCCCGCGACGGCGGATCGGGTGGCGATCATCGTGCCTGGCGCGGACGTCACGGCGGAGACGTTCGACACGGGCACCCACCGGCCCGGCGGCTCGGCCCGCGCCCTGCTGGCCGAGGCGGCACGGCTGGCATCCGACCGGCGGCTCGCCGTGGTGGCCTGGCTCGGCTACGACTCGCCGCCGAGCGTGAGCGTGGACGTGGTGCTGGACACCTCGGCCGCCGAGGGAGCGGCGGCCCTTCGCGAGACGGTCTCGGCCCTGCGTGAGCGGACGATGGCGCCGATCGCGTTGCTCTGCCACAGCTATGGCTCGGTGGTGTGCGCCAAAGCCTTGCCAGGTCTTCCGGTGAGCGATCTGGCCGTGTTCGGGAGCCCTGGCCTCGAAGCACCCTCCGCCACGGCTCTCACCCGCCGCCTGCCCCCCACGACCCCCACCTTGACCAGCACATCCGCTGCCCCTCCCCCACTGCGGCACGGGGCAGGGCCCGGCCCCCTGCAGCACTGGACGGGGCCTGGTCCCCTGGCACGCTGGACGGGGCCTGGCCCGCTGCGGCATTGGGCGGGGCCGGGCGCTCCTCCGGTGCGGCTCTGGGCAGGGCGGGGAGGTGACGACTGGATCAGATTCGTGCCCAAGATGAAGTTCGGCTCTCTGGGCTTCGGCACCGACCCGATGGATCCCGGCTTCGGCGCGCGGATCTTCGAAGTGGGTCCGGGCGGCCACAGCGACTACTTCGAGCCGGGCACCCCTTCCCTGCGCAACCTCACCCTGATCGCCCTGGGCAGACCCGACGAGGTGACCCGTGCGCCGGGCGGCGGAGTGTGAGATGGCCGCCAGCCCTACCTCGGGTTCGGGCTCGGGCCCGACCTCGGGCTGGGGCTCTACCTCTACCTCGGGCTCGGGCTCGGGCTCGGGCAAGCCTGGCTCATTCGTCCTCGTTACCGGCCAACCGCTGCTCAAGCTCCGCCTGATCGGCGACGAACCAGATCTGCCGACCACGGTTCGCCTCGCGGACCCAGTCCCGGAAAGATGAGCTTGCAGCGATATGTTCGGAAATATCGCCCATGACGACGAGGCCACGTCGATAGTTGGCGAACTTCCCGACGAATTCTCCCGCGACCCGCGTGCTCAGACGCCAGAAATCCTGGTGCAGCCGCTCAGCGGGGACGACGACCCACTGGACGCGCCGATACGCCGCCTCGCCGATCAGGTCGAGCGCATCCTGCTCACTGCGCAACGGGTGACCCTGCGACTCGCAGATGAAGGTTTCGGACATGGGGTACTCCTCAAATGTCTAGCTCGACCGCTTACGACTGGCGGCGGCAGTTGGGACCGTGGGCCCTGGCTGGGACCTCGCGGGTTGCAGGGGAAACAGGCAGACCCTCATACGAGCGACTGCACCTGAATTACAGGTAGTCACGGGGGTCGGCTTGCGGGGTTTTCTTGGAAACCAGCTTTACGGGTTCTCACGGGCGAGGCCTGGCTTCACGGGTTCTCACCGAACCATGCGTCAGGGGTTGTCACAGGCGCTTGCATGACGAGTCCTTGCCAGAGGCCGGTTACGGGTTATCACGGAGAAGGTGCATCCCCGACGCGCCGTACATGATCTGAACTGCGCCGGGAGCGGCGCGCGCCCATCACTGCGCTCTGAACGGCTGGCGTGGTGCCTAGCACTGCCCTACAAATAGCGCAGTCCCACGGCGTTGCGCTGGGCTGAGACCGGCACAATCCCACAGCGTTGCGCTGGAAGCGGCGCAGTGAAGGCTGCATCGGGAGGGGTGCTAGGCATGGGCGTTCTCCGCGAGGAAGCCGCAGGTGCTCGGCAGACACCGGCCAGCGGGCCAGGAACTCGCGGTAACGCTTCTCGACGGCCCGCCTGCCATCCTCGGTCTTGTAGATCTCCGCCATCTCATCGCTCTCTTGGTCCTCTCCCCTCGCCGAGTGGTGGCAAAGGGGGCGTGGTCATTGCTGCAACGGCTCACTCACCCTGCAGGGCCGGTGCACCCTCAGGTCCGCTGCCTTGCGTGGCCGGTGCGGATTCGGCGGCTCGCCGTCTAGATAGGCTGCGCGGACTCAGCGGTTCGCCGTCTCGCGTGGTCGGTACGGAGTCGGGTAGGCAGGCCGGTCGGTTCGCCGGCTCGCGTGGTCGGCACGGACTCGGTGGCTCGACGTCTGGGTGGGCTGCGGGTCCGCGGTGGCCGGATGGGGTGGGGCGGCATGGTCACTGTCTGATGAGGGCGTCGATGAGGCGGAATACCTGGGCGGAGGTCTCCAGGTCGCCCAGGATGACGATCTTCAGGTTGGCACGTTCCTCGTCGTAGACGAGTTCGACCCGGATGCCGGTAGGACGGCTTGCCAGGGAGCCCAGGAGCATGGTGCTCAGGCGGTCCATCTCGGCACGGTCGATGCCGTCGATCCGCACGATGCTGGACGCTTCGACGTGCCGGGACGGGGCCTGAGGTGAGACGGGTTGCCCGGTGAACGCCTCCAGGTCCTGGCGGGCGATCCGGTACTGCTTGCCGATCTTGACGGCTTTGAGCCGGCCGTCGCGCACATAGTTGCGGACGGTCTTGACGTGAAGGCCGAGGAGGTTCGCAGCCTGCTCGACGGTGTATTGGTGCATGACATTCCTTAATGTACCGCAACAAGGTGATGATAGGGATATATAGGGAAGGTGCCTGTGCTCAGAGCGAAGTGGCAGCGCTCGGGACCGGCCGGGGACGTACGTTGCGGGGATGAAGCTCGTCGAGGTGACACCCCATCTGCATCTACTCCACTTCGCCGTCGGGCACGCCTACCTGTGGCACGAGCGCGACGCCCTGACGCTCATAGACACGAGCACGCCCGGCTCGGGCGGCGACATCGAGGGCGCCATCCGGTCGCTCGGCTTCACTCTCGGCGACCTGAAGCGGGTCATCGTGACGCACGGGCACGAGGATCATCATGGCGCGCTCGCGGAGATCGCCGGCGACGCGACGGTGATGGTCCATCGGGCCGACGCGCCGGTCGTCCGGGGACAGGCCGTACAGCAGCTGCCCGAGCGCGCGGACATGCCTGACTGGGAGCGGGAGATCTTCGACGGCCTGCCCCCGATCCCGCCGGTGCCGCCCTCCCGCGTCGACCAGGAGCTTTCGGACGGTGACGTCATCGACTTCGGCGGCGGCGCGGAGGTGATCTCCATCCCCGGCCACACCGACGGCAGCGTCGCCATCCATGTGCCGGCCCATCGGCTGCTGTTCGCCGGTGACACCATCGCCCACGTGGACGGGCGGATCATGCTGGGAGTCTTCAACGCCGACCGCCCGAAGGCGATCACGTCCTTCCGGCGGCTGGCGGAGCTCGACCTCGCCCTGGTCTGCGTCGGCCACGGCGACCCGATCACCGGCGACGCCTCGGCCGGACTCCGCCAGGTGGCCGCCACACTCTGACCCGCCAGCCGAAACCACACCAGGCGACCGCCACCTTCGGACCTGACAACCCGGCCCTCCGCCAGGTCGCCGCCATCCTCGACCCGGATGTCCGGACGACAGGGAGTCGCGTCCGCAGCATGCGGTGCGCCTGTACATGCCGAGGGCGTCTTGTCAGGGCTGGCCTGACGGCCTACCATCAACACGTCAGGTCCACCCTGACAACCCAAGGAGGACCGATGCCCGCCCCTTCCCTGACCGACCAGCAGATCCACTGCTCGTTCTGCGCCAAGTCCAAGACCGAGGTGGACAAGGTGATCGCCGGCCCCGGCGTCTACATCTGCAACGAATGCGTGCACCTGTGCGACGCCATCCTGCAAGCACCGCCCGCCGAACCCGAGATCCCCTGGCTCGACAGCATGACCGACCAGGAGATCCTCGACTTCCTGCCGCGAGTCGCCACGGTGAGCGCCCAGGTCGACGCCAACCTTCAGGTCTGGGTGGGCAGGGCGCGCGACCGTGGCATCACCTGGGCCCGCATCGGCGCGGCCCTGGGCATGGCACGGCAGTCGGCCTGGGAGAGGTTCTCCGGCGAGGAATGACCGTAGGCTCAACGGGCACCTTCATGACATGGTGTCGTCATCGGCTTGACGGGGCCCGAACGGGTTTGTGACACTGTGTCATGAAACATCCGTACGAACCCTAAGGTGCAGCCGTGACCTCGTTCTCCGAGACCTTGAGAAACGCCACCTGGGGCGAGCACGAGGCCGCCGAAGGTGAGAGTTACCTGTCGGAGCTGATGGGCGGGCGGCTGAGCGAGCAGGAGTACGGCGAGATGGTCGCCCAGCACTATTTCGCCTACGTCGCCCTCGACGGCGTGTCCCGCAGGCTGAGCGAGCACCCGGTGGCGGGACGGTTCGTCTTCCCCGAGCTCTACCGGGAGGAGGCGCTGGAGCGGGACCTGGCGAAGATCTACGGGCCGGGCTGGCGGGACCGGATCGCGCCGTCCAAGGCCACGCGGACCCTGGCGGCCCGGATCGAGCAGATGGCCGACTGGCCGGGCGGCTACATCGCCCACCACTACACCCGCTATCTCGGTGACCTGTCCGGCGGGCAGTTCATCCGGATGGAGCTGGAGAAGATCTACGGCTACCAGCCTGGCGGCGGCGTCGACTTCTACCTCTTCGACCAGGTCAGGAGCCTGCCCAGGTTCAAGGACGAGTACCGTTCCCGGCTGGACGCGCTGGCGCCGGACGAGCGGGAGCAGCAGCGGATCATCCGCGAGGTGAACCTCGCCTACCAGCTCAACACCGAGGTCCTGGCCGAACTGCTGCACGTGGTGCGGGCCCCCGCCTAAAGACACAGCCTGAGGACACAGCCTGAGGACACAGCCTGGCGACACAGCCTGGCGACACAGCCTGGCGACCAGCCTGAGGACACAGCCTGAAGACACGGCCTACCATGAAGCCATGCCCCGGATCTCCGCAGCCACCATCGGCGAGCACCGCGCCCAGACGCGTGACCGCATCCTGCAGGCGGTCTCGCGGCTGTCGAGGGTGCAGGGCATCGACACGATCTCGCTGACGGACGTGGCGCACGAGGCCGGGATCACCAGGACCGTCCTGTACAACTACTTTCCGGACAAGGCGGCGCTGCTGCTCGCGTTCACCGAGCGGGTGACGCGCTACTTCATCGACAGCTACGAGCAGGGCCTGCCCGAGGGCGCCTCGCCGGCCGATCGGCTGCGGGTGTTCGTGCGGCTGCAGCTCGACGGGCTGCTGGCGCATCCGCATCCGGGCGCGGCCGACCTGAGCGCGGCCCTGGGGCCCGCCGCCTACCAGCAGCTGGCCGAGCACGTGGCGCCCATGCAGCGCATCCTGATCGACATCCTCGACAGCGGCGGCGCGTCGGGTGAGTTCCAGGTGCTCGACGTGGCCGCCACCGCGCGCATGATCATGGCGTTGATCGGCGCGGAGCGGGTGCCGCTGATCAGCGGGGCGGTGACCGTCGACCGGGCCACCGAGCTGGTGTCGGCGTTCGTCCTGCGCGCCCTTGGCGCACCACCCGCCTGAGGGCCATCTCCCTGGGGTGGCAGGATTGCCCCCATGGCAAACGGTCACATAGAGCTCAAATCAGCACAAGGCCGGTGGATTCTGGCTGCCACCGTGCTGGGGTCTGGTCTCGCCATGCTCGACAGCACGGTGGTGAACGTCGCCCTGCCCTTTCTCGGCACCGAGCTCAACGCCGGCATGGCCGGTCTGCAGTGGACCGTCAACGCCTACACGCTGACGCTCGCCGGGCTGATCCTTCTGGGCGGCTCTCTCGGCGACCGTTACGGCCGGCGCAAGGTCTTCCTGATCGGCACGATCTGGTTCGCGCTCGCCTCGGCGCTCTGCGGGATGGCGCCGAACATCGAGTTCCTCATCGCCGCGCGCGCCCTGCAGGGCGTCGGCGGCGCGCTGCTGACACCGGGCTCGCTGGCGATCATCCAGGCCTCCTTCCACCGGGGTGACCGGCCGCGGGCGATCGGCGTCTGGTCGGGGCTGGGCGGAGTGGCGAGCGCGGTCGGGCCGCTGCTCGGCGGGATGATGGTGCAGACGATCGGCTGGCGGTGGGCGTTCCTCATCAACCTGCCGTTCGCGGTGCTGGTCGTGCTGGTCACGGCGAGGCATGTGCCGGAGAGCAGGGACGAGCTGGTGACGGGCCGCTTCGACGTGCTGGGCGCGCTGCTGGCCGCGCTGTCGCTGGCCGGCGTCACCTACGGGCTGATCCAGTTCGACGCGCCGGCGCCGCTGATCGCGGGCATCCTGCTCGGGGTGGCGTTCGTGGTGGTGCAGGTGCGCAGGTCGCCTGACGCGCTGGTGCCGGTGGGGATGTTCCGCGACCGGGTGTTCACGGCCGTGAACGTGGTCACACTGATCATGTACGGCGCGATGGGCGTGGCGTTCTTCCTGCTGGCGGTGCAGTTGCAGGTGGTGTCCGGGTTCTCGCCGGTCGCGGCGGCCTCGGCGTTGCTGCCCGCCACGCTGCTGATGCTGCTGCTGTCGGCGCGGGCCGGGGAGCTCGCCAAGCGCGTCGGGCCGCGCTGGCCGATGACGGGCGGCATCCTGCTGGTGGGCGTGGGGCTGCTCTGGATGAGCACGATCGGTCCTGACGCGTCGTACCTGCTGCTGGTGCTGCCCTCGGCGACGGTGTTCGGGCTGGGGTTGTCAGCGGTGGTGGCGCCGCTCACCGCGACCGTGCTGGCCAGCGCCGACGATCGTTACGCCGGTACGGCCAGTGGCGTGAACAACGCGGTGGCCAGGACCGGCGGGCTGCTCGCGGTGGCCGCCGTGCCGCCTGTGGTGGGGCTGGTCGGGGACGCCTTCCAGAACGCGCCGGTGTTCGACGCCGGGTTCAGGATGGCCATGCTGATCAGCGCGGCCATGATGGGGGTGGCGGCGCTGATCACGGTCGTCACGGTCACGACGAACGTCCTGGACCCTCAGAACGTGAACGCCTGACTGCGGACGCTGTTGTCGAAGTTGGACACCAGCAGCTCCGGCTCGCCGACCGAGCGGATGTCGGGCAGCCGGGTCAGCAGTTGCCGGAACATGGCCCGCATCTCCTGCCTGGCCAGGTTGGCCCCCAGGCAGAAGTGCGGGCCGGGGCCGCCGAAGCCGACATGCGGCTTGGTGTCGCGGGTGATGTCGAAGGCGTCGGCGTCGGGGAAGACCGTCTCGTCGCGGTTGGCCGAGCCGTAGAAGAGCACGACCTTGTCGCCCTTCTTCAGCTCCAGGCCGCGCAGCTCGTAGTCCCTGGTCAGGGTGCGGCGGAACTGCATGATCGGTGAGACGTGGCGGACCATCTCCTCGATCGCGTTGCCGATGTGGGCGTCGAAGTCGCTCATCAGGAGCTCGCGCTGCGCCGGGTTGTCGGTGAGGAGCTTGATGCCGTGGGCCATGGTGTTGCGGGCGGTCTCGTTGCCCGCGACCAGCAGCAGCGAGAAGAACGAGCCGAGCTCGCGGTCGCTGAGCTTCTCGCCGTCGGGGTTGGCGGTCACCAGGAGCGAGACGAGGTCTCCCTTGGGGTCGGCGGCGCGCTCCTGACCCAGCTTGATCACCATGCGCTGGAGGGCGAGCAGGGCCAGCATGTTCTGGCCGGCGAGCTGGACGGTGCGGGCCAGGCTGGTGCGGACGCCGGTGTAGGCGGTGGAGACGTCGACGTGCTGGTGGACCTTGGCCCGCCAGGCCTGCGGGATGTCCAGCATGTCGCAGATGACGTGGATCGGCAGCCGGGCCGCGACCTGGGTGACGAAGTCGCGCGGGCCGTCCTTGATCACGTCGTCGACGATGCCGGCGCACGCGTCGTCGATGTCGGACTGCAGGCCGGCGAGCATCTTCGGGCTGAACGAGCGCGTGACGATCCGGCGCAGCCGGGCGTGCCGCGGGTCGTCCATGTTGACCATGGACTCGCCGAACACCTGCTTGACCCAGGAGGGCGGCTCCGGGTTGGTGGCGGCCGGCTCACTGGAGAAGACCGCGGCGTTACGGCTGGCCTCGACCACGTCCGCGTGCCGGACCAGGGCGTAGAAGCCGGCACCTGACCGGAGGAGCGGCACCTTCTTCTCCGGGAAGAACACCGGTTGCTCCCGCTGCCGGAGACTGGCGAACGCTTCGCGACGTTCTTTCGGGGGCTTACGCCAGAAATCCAGATCTGCGAGATCGATGTGCACGCGCCTATCGTGGCACGTTCCTGCAGCGTTTAAACACTGTTCGGTCGGCCCGGAAATTACTAGAGGTATGAACGTACCGCTTGCCGCTGTTCTGATCCTCCCCCTCCTGACCGGTACGACACAGTCACCCTCCGCTCAGTGCGGCGGCGGGCCCTCGGACTTCGACGGCGACGGCCGCCCCGACGTGGCGGTGGCCGCGCCGTACGACGACCGGCGGGCCGGTTCGGTGACGATTCTGTACGGCTCTGGGGAGCGGGTGAAGCTGACCCAGGACGAGCCCGAGCCGGGCGACGCGTTCGGGGCGGCGCTGGCCGTGGGCGACTTCGACGGGGACCGGTGCTCCGACCTGGCCGTGGGGGTGCCGGAGGAGTTCGCGGGCGATCGGGTGCCGGGCGCCGACGGCAACGGCGTCGTCCAGCTCTACCACGGGTCGACCGGCGGGCTGCGGCCCGGCAAGGAGCTCGCCCTGGCCAAGCCGTCGAGCGACCGGTTCGGCGCGTCGCTGGCGGCCGGCGACCTCGACGGGGACGACCGGGACGAGCTCGCGGTCGGCGCTCCCGGGCTCCGCTCCGGCGGTGGCGTCACGCTCTACTGGATGAAGGGGCGTAAGCCGTACCAGATCACGCAGAAGACGCGCTGGGTGCGGCAGACGGCGCGGATGACGGACCAGTGGGGCGAGGCGGTCGCGACCGGCGACTTCGACGGCGACGGGCGCGACGAGCTGGTGGTCGGCGCGCCGTCCGACAGCGTGACCATGGACGGGCAGGGCTCGGCGACCGTGCTGGACGTGCGGCGTGAGTCGGCGCTGCGGATCACGCAGAGCTCACCGGGGATCGGCGGCTCCGCGGAGAAGTGGGACGCGTTCGGGGCGGCGCTCACGACCGGCGACTTCGACGCCAACGGCCGCGACGACCTGGTCATCGGCGTCCCCGGCGAGGGGCTGACCGCCAACCAGCGCGCCATGGACTACGGCGACGGCGCCCTGCACGTGCTGTACGGGACCAGACGGGGGCTGGGCGGCGCCCGGTCGGAGATGTGGACGCAGCGGCTGCTCAAGGGCACGCCACGCTACTACGACCGGTTCGGCGCGTCGCTGGCCGCCGGGGACTTCAACGGCGACGGCGACGACGAGCTGGCCGTCGGGGTGCCGGGCGAGAACGCCGTCCAGGTGCTGGCGGCGGCGCCCGCCGGTGGGCTGACGCGGCACGGGGACCTGCTGATCAAGGGCAAGGGGTCCTCGGTGTCGGCGCTGCGCGCCTCCGGCGGCTACCAGGCCCTGTCGAAGCGGCCGCCGCTCTACGGGCTGGTGGTGGCGGCGCCCGACAAGGGCGTGGTGACGTACGTGCCGGGGGCGCGTGAGCCGGGGGCGCGCGCGGGGCTGCGGCCGGGCAAGGCCCGCCGGCTCGGCACCGGTGAGGGGCTGTACGGTTACGCGCTCGGCTGAGCACCGGCGGCGGCCGGGCCCGTGATGGCCGGGATGGTGACCCGGTGCGAGGTGCGGGCCCGGTCGCCCCGGCGGGAGATGCGGTCCAGGGTGCGGAAGTCCACCGACAGCTCGTCGCGGTCGAGGCGGGCCATGATGTAGCCCCGGCGCTGGTCGATGTAGGAGATGTGCGGGTTCTCCGCGATCGACTCGGCGATCCAGGTCTTGTCCCGGTAGCCGTCGCCGTCGCTGGCGATCGACGTGGCCACCAGTTCCTTGGCCACCACGGGCGAGTCCGGGTCGTCGAAGTCGGCCTTGAGGTCGGCGAGGTGGTGCATGTGCGCGTCACCGGTGAGGACGACCGGGTTGGCGGTGTGCGACAGCGACTCCATCAGGCGGGTGCGCTCGGGAGCGTAGCCGTCCCATGAGTCCAGGTTCACCTCCCGGCCAGGGCCGCGCTTGTAGTCGCGGTGGGTCATGATGATCTGCTGGCCGAGCAGGTTCCAGCGGGTGCCGGAGCCGCGCAGCCCTTCCTCCAGCCAGCGCCACTGGCCGGCGCCGAGCAGGGTGCGGTCGGTGGACAGCCGCTCGTCGCAGCCGCCGCGCACACCGTCGTCGCAGGCCTGGTCGTCGCGGAACTGGCGGGTGTCGAGCAGGTGGAAGCGCGCCAGGGAGCCCCAGGAGACGCGCCTGTTGAGGTTGAGCCCGGCCCCGCGCAGGGTGGCGCGGCGCAGCGGCATGTTCTCGTAGTAGGCGCGGAAGGCGGCGGCCCTGCGCCGCTCGAAGGCCGGCGCGCCGGTGCTGGAGACCGGGCCGGCCCAGTTGTTCTCCACCTCGTGGTCGTCGAAGGCGACCAGCCACGGGGCCGCCGCGTGCGCCGCCTGGAGGTCGTGGTCGCTCTTGTACTGGGCGTGCCGCAGCCGGTAGTCGGCGAGCGTGGCGCACTTGCCCGGCGTGTGCGTACGGACCCGTCCGGCCAGCGCGGTGTAGCCGCTGGGGCCGTACTCGTACATGTAGTCGCCGAGGAACACGACCAGGTCGGGCTCCTGCTCGGCGAGACGGCGGTAGGCGGTGTAGTAGCCGTGCTCGTAGTGGGCACAGGCGGCGACGGCGAACGCGAGCGGCGTCTGGGAACGCGCGTCCGGGGTGGTCCTGGTGCGTCCCTCGGGCGACAGCCGGCCCTCGCTCCGGAAGCGGTAGAAGTACTCGCGCCCCGGCTGCAGTCCGGACACCTCGACGTGGACGCTGTGGGCGTCGCGCGCGCGGGCGGGGACCGTACCGGATTTGACGATCTTGGAGAAGCGTTCGTCGGTGGAGACCTGCCAGTCGACGTCGGCGTCGCGGGAGGGCATGCCGCCGCGGCCGGCGCCGCCGAGCGGGTCGGTCGCCAGGCGGGTCCAGAGCACGAACCCGTCGGTGCCGGGGTCCCCTGAGGCCACGCCGAGCGTGAACGGGTCGGCTCGCAGGGTTCGCGAGGAGGCGGAGGCTGGGCGCGTTCCGGTCAACGGGGCGGGCAGGACGAGCCCGGCGCCCGCGGCCGTGAGGAAGGATCTGCGGTCCATGCTCCAGGTATGTCCGGCCCCTCCGACCCGGCCATGACAGCGGGGTCAAGGGCAGGTGAACAGCGTCAGTCGTCCTCGCCGAGCAGCCGCGGAGGCCGTCCCCTTCCCGCTCAGCGGCCTCAGGAGGCCGCCAGGTCCCCTCTCAGTGTCTCAGCGTCGTCGTCTCAGCGCCTCGGCGTCGTCTCAGCGTCTCAGTGTCGTCGTCTCAGCGTCTCAGTGTCGTCGTCTCAGCGCCTCGGCGTCGTCTCAGCGTCTCAGTGTCGTCGTCTCAGCGCCTCGCGCAGGGCTTCGGCGCCGGTGTGGTGAACGCCGGTCATGCCCGCCGCCTCGGCGCCCGCGACGTTCTCCGGGCGGTCGTCGACGAAGACGACGTCGGCGGGGTCGGCGCCGAGCTCGCGCGCCACCTCTTCGTAGATCTTCCGGTCCGGCTTCACCAGGCCCATCCTGGCGCTGTAGAAGCGGCGTGGGATGGCGGCGATCCAGGGCAGCTCGTCCAGGCCGTCGGCGACGCAGGCGGGCGCGTTGGACAGCAGGGCGACGTCGCGGCCGCCGGTCAGGAGCTCGTCCAGGAGGGCGACCGTGCCCTCGTCGGGGTGGGCCCAGCTCGCCACGTCCATCGCGATCAGGCCGTCGAGCTCGGCGCCGGTCACCGGCCTGCCGGCCACCAGCGACCAGTAGTCCGCCGGGGTCAGGGAGCCGGCGTCGAAGGCCAGGCGGTGCTGCCAGTAGCGCTGGTCGAACACCGCCGGGCCGACACCGGCCGCGCGGGCCATCGCCTCGGCGTCGGCGGCGGGCTGGGCGAGTGACAGGACGTTGCCGTAGTCCAGGAGGATCCAGTTCACCCCAGGAATGGTCGCAGATGCGGGTGCAGGGCCGGGCAGCCGAGGTACTTCTCCGCTGTGTGGAAGTCGATCCAGTCCAGGTTGACCAGCTCTTCGACGTCGACGCCGGTGAAGCTGCTCGCCAGGGCGGGCGGGATGGCGGCGATGTCGTCCTTGTCGGCGATGTTCACCCAGCGCCGCACGCCCTTGGGTCGCTCTCCCCGGCCGTTGATGGGGGCCGGCAGCAGGCGCTCGAAGACGACGTTGCGCATGCCGAGCGGGCTGCCGAGGGTGAGCAGCAGGTCGACCTCGAGCTCCGGATGGGCCCAGAAGGTCTCGTAGGCGACGACGCTGCCCAGGGAGTGCGCGATCACGACTTTAGGCTGATTTTTCCGGATAACTTCGGCTACGGCCTGCCTGGCTTGCTCCCGCTTCTCCTGGTCGGCCAGGTAGACGGCCACCTCCGGCGCGAACAGCTCGGCGAACGCCGCCGACCTACGGTCGAGCCTGGTCAGCAGCCAGCCGGTGAACGACCTGAGCGCTCCCGTGAAGTGCTCGCCGAAGCCCAGGTTGGCGGCCCAGCCGGCGAGCACCTGCTGGGTGGACGCCTCCATCGCCGCGACCCGCCGCGGATCGTCGCCGCCCTCGTCCTCCGCGAGCAGGTGGGAGAAGTACGCCACCTCGCTGAAGTAGTCGCGCGCCTGTCCGCCGAGGGAGGCGTGCAGGTAGCGGTCCCATTTGAGGCGCATCGCCTCCGCCGCCCCGGCGACCGAGCGGCCGGCGTCGAGGTAGTAGTTGTACTTGCCGATCCCGTGCACGCCGACGATGCCCGCCGTACTGCCCGCCACAGTGACTCCCTGCCTGAAAAATCTTCCGCCCCGTAGTTTCCGCGCGATATTGGCATACGCCGCTCGGGTTCGGCCGTCAAGCTGAACTCTCCCGCACAGGTGGCTGTATACGGAAATGCTGTTGCTCACCGCATATGTCATACAGATACGGTGAGACTCACTTACGAGGGATATTTCAGGATCAGGAGCACCTTGCCATGCCCGGCCCGCTGGTCGTCAACGCCTCGGTCGTCATCCCCGACGCCGAGCTCGTCTGGCGTTTCTCCCGCTCATCCGGCCCCAGCGGCCAGGGCGTCAACACCACCGACAGCCGGGTCGAGCTCACCTTCGACGTGGCGGCGAGCACCGCGCTCTCCCCGGCGCTGAAGGCAAGGGCGCTGGAGCGGCTCGGCTCTCCCGTGATCACCATCGCCGCCTCCGAGTACCGCTCCCAGCTGCGCAACAGGGAGGCGGCCGAGCAGCGGCTGGCCCAGCGCGTCCGTGAGGCCATCGCGCCGCCGCCCAAGCGCCGCCGCCCCACCAAGCCGAGCCGCGGCGCGGTCGAACGCCGCATCGCCGGCAAGAAGCGCCGCTCCGACCTCAAACGCCTGCGCCGCGACCTCTGAGGCCTGCACTCCCCACCCGGCACTGTCAGCAGGCGCTGTCACCCGGACAGGACCGGCTCCCTGATCTGCGCCGGGCAGAGCTGGGAGATCACCTCGCGCACCTGGGCGCGCAGCTCGCGGGCCCACAGCCGGCCGTCGTCGTCGAAGTGCGGGCAGACCGGCGAGATGACGAGCTCGGCCCCCATCACCACCGCCCCTGCCGCCATCAACTCCTTGTAGAGCTCCGCCTGGGCCCACATGGCACCGCAGGCCCGCGCGCTGGCGCACATGACGGCCACGTGCCGGCCCGCCAGCCCGCCGCCCGCCGACATCCACGACAGCGTGTGATCCAGCTCGGGCGGCAGCAGGCTGTGCTCGGGGGCGGTGAGCACGATCGCGTCCGCCTCCTCCACCAGGCTGATCAGCCCGCGCACCACGGCGGGCACCGGACCCGGCCCGTAGGGCGGCACCTCGCCCAGTCCCCGCCACGCCTCGAAGCCGACGCCGGGCGGCAGCTCACCGCGCACCGCCTCCAGCAGTCTGTTGACGTACGAGCCCGCGTGCAGGCTGGCGGCGATTCCGATGACCCTCATCCGGCACCCACGGCGGAGGGAAGGGCGAATCCGGTTGTGCACATCTTGATCCCTCTCGTTCCAGTGAACGACATACGCACGGCATGGCGTCGATTGGGAGGAGTCACTGCGCCCACGACTCCCCCGAGGGATGCGGGCCGGTAGTCGGAAACCTGCCCGATGCCGTGGATGTCCAAGACCATCCACAGGTCAAGAGGATGTACGAGCTTGTCGACCTATGCCCGAGCCGCCTGGATTACGCCACCGCGCGGTGGGGCTCGGCGTCGCGGGGACGACGGAAGATCAGGACGAGCACGCGCAGCACGAGGATGGCGCAGATCACCAGCAGGTTGTAGCCGATGAGCTCGAACAGGCTCATGTCGAGCTCGTCGCTCACCCGGGGCCCGCCGTCGGTGCCGAGCAGCAGGACCGCCATCAGCCCCGCGGTGGCGCCCAGCACGGTGAGCAGCACCTGGTGCAGCAGGCCGGTCACGAAGCGGCGGTCGCGGTCGTCGGCGAGCAGGCGCACGTTGAACCCGAGGCGGCCGTGCTCGGCGGAGCTGGCGATGCGCTCCACCCGCCGGGGCAGGCGGCGCAGCATGGGGATCAGGGCGGCGAGCTCCTGGGTGGCGGCCTCCTTGAGCGCGCCGCCGTCGAGCTTCTCGGACAGGTGACGGCCGGCGAACGCGCGGGCCTCCCCGATCAGGTCGAAGCCGGGCGAGAGCCGTACGAGCGTGCCTTCGAGCGTGGCCAGCGCCCGGAAGACGGCGGCGACCTCGGGCGGGATCGACAGCCCGTACGCAGAGACGATCTTGAACAGGTCGGTGAACATCTGGACGCTGTTCATGCCGGGCCCGAGGTTCCTGGCCATGAACTGGCCGAGCGCCCGCTCCAGCGCGGCCTCGTCGATCTCCTCCGGCCGGGGCACGACCTCCAGCAGCGCGTCGGTCACGCCGAGCGGGTCCTGCCGGTTCATGGCCAGCAGGAAGCGCTGCAGGGCCGAGCGGATGGCGGCGTCGAGGCGGCCGACCGAGCCGAAGTCGAGCAGGCCGAGGCTGCCGTCGTCGAGCAGCATGAGGTTGCCGGGGTGCGGGTCGGCGTGGAAGACGCCTTCCACGAGGATCTGCCTGAGCAGGCAGTCCAGCAGGTCGCGGGCGAGCTGCGGCCCCTGCTCGGCGGAGGCCGTGGTCACCGGCCCGCCCGTCAGGCGCTGCATGACCAGCACGCGCTCAGTGCACAGCGGGCCGACCGGGGCCGGGTAGGTGACGCCGCCCCCGTTGGTGGCGGCGACGGCCGCCATGTTGGCCGCCTCGACGCGGAAGTCCAGCTCTTCCCTGATGGCGACCGCGAACCCCTCGGCCAGGTCGCGCACCCCGAGCGAGCGCCCCCACCGGGTCCTGGACTCCAGCGTGCCGGCCAGCCGCCGGACGATGTCGAGGTCGCGGTCCACGGTCGGGCCGAGGCCCGGCCGCTGCACCTTGACCACCACGCTCTCGCCGGTGTGCAGGCGAGCGGTGTAGGCCTGCGCGATCGAGGCGGCGGCCAGCGGCTCGGTGTCGAACGCGGCGAACACCTTGTCGACCGGCCCGCCGAACTCGGCGGCGAGCACGGGCTCGATCCGCGCCCAGGGGACCGGCGCCACCTGGTCCTGCAGAAGGCCGAGCTCGTCGATGAACTCGGCCGGCAGCAGGTCACGCCTGGTGGACAGCACCTGCCCGAGCTTGACGAAGGTGACGCCCGCCTCGTCCAGCGCCTGGCGCAGCGAACGGGCCAGCCGGACCTTGCCCGGCCGGTCCGCCAGGCGCTCGCCCCGGCCGCGCAGGTAGGGGCCGAGCCCGTGCCGGACGGCGATCCTGGTGATCTGGGAGTAGCGCCTGGCGCGGGAGATCCGGCCGCGCAGCGACCGGAAGAACTCCAGCGGTCCCGGGATCGAGCCCGGCGGCACCAGCGCCTCGGCGAGCACCAGGATGACCATCGGGATGAGCACGACGCACATCACGACGAGGAACAGCACCCACATCGGCCCGATGCCGGGGTCGGCCTCCACCCCGGTGCCGGCGAACGAGCCGAGGATCGGCGACAGCAGCGGCCCGGCCAGGGCGAAGGCCAGCAGCGCCGCCAGGAAGGTGCGGATCGCCCCGAATCTGACGCCGAGCAGTCGCTGTGCCGCCGTGGCCAGCGCCACGATCATCACTAACGCGCCAAGTGCGACAACCAGCGTGACAGGAGCATCCATAGGGACGAATCATTTCATGGCGCGCGCCCTACGCTCTTCGCGCCGGGTGACGAACCTGGCCGCCGTGGCGTCGGCCTTCTCCAGGTAGGCCGACAGCTCCTCGCGGGCCCGCTCCCCCTGGGCGTCGAGACCGGTCTGGTCGAACACCGCCCACTGGCGCAGCACCGGCATGAGCACGTCGTCCAGGTGCAGGCGGAGGTCGTAGATGCCCTCGTTCGCGATGATCATCGCCTTGCGGGCGAAGCCCTGGATGTTGGAGCCGGGCATCTGGAAGGTGGTGACGACGTCGGTCACCGCCCGCATGGTCTGGTTGGGGTCCAGCTCGAAGGCGGCCTTGAGCAGGTTGCGGTAGAAGAGCATGTGCAGGTTCTCGTCGGCGGCGATGCGTGCGAGCAGCCGCTCGCAGCCCTCGTCGCCGGAGGCCCGGCCGGTGTTGCGGTGCGCGATCCGGGTGGCCAGCTCCTGGAACGACACGTAGGCGAGCTGCTGCAGCATCGTGTCGTACTCGGTGATGAAGCCGCTCTGCATGTGCACCATGCGGGCCCGCTCCAGCGCGACCGGGTCGACCGCGCGGGTGACGGTCAGGTAGTCGCGCAGCGCGGTGCCGTGCCGGTCCTCCTCGGCCGTCCAGCGGTGCACCCAGGTGCCCCAGGCGCCGTCACGGCCGAAGGTGGTGGCGATCTCGTGGTGGTAGCTCGGCAGGTTGTCCTCGGTCAGGAGGTTGACGACGAGCGACACGCGAGCCGGCTCGGGCAGCTTGGAGTGGCCTTCCTGCCAGGCCTCGCCCCCGTAGATGCCGTCGAAGTCACGGCCTTCGCTCCACGGGACGTACTCGTGCGGGAACCACTCCTTGGCCACCTTCTCGTGGCGGTCGAGCTCCCCCGCCACCACGGGCTCCAGCTCGTGCAGGAGCTGCGTCTGGGTCATCGCCATACAAGGATCCTCTCCCTCAAGGTTACGGCACCGTAGGTTAGATTACCGGAAGGAGATACAGCCCGAATAAGGTGGTCCGCATGCGACCCAGTGTCCGCGGCATTCTGCTGGACGAGGACGAGCGCCTGGTGGTCTTCCGGCGCACCGTGCCCGACCGTGACGTCTACTGGTCGGTGCCGGGCGGCCACGTGGAGCCCGGCGACGCGACCCTGGAGCACACGCTGCACCGCGAGCTCCTGGAGGAGCTCGGCGCGACCGTCTCCGCCGTGACCCCGCTGACCACGGTCAGCTACCCGTGGCAGGGCGAGGTCAAGGTCCAGCACGTGTACGGATGCCGCCTGCTGTCGATGGATCCGGCGCTGCGGCACGGCCCCGAGTTCGAGGACCCCGCGCGCGGCGTCTACGAGGTGGAGCGGCTCCCGCTGGCGGAGTCGGAGATCACCTCACGCCACCTCGTCCCCGAGGCGGTGGCGGCCTACCTGTCGGTCCACATCACGTCCCTGCCGAGGCTCATCGCCGGTCCTCGATCTCCCACAGGTGGTCGATGACGTGCCAGACGAGCCGGCGCCTGGCGTAGCTCGGCGGCCAGCCGGTGTCCGGCGGCGGCTGCCAGGCGCGTGACAGCACCTCGGCCAGCTCCGCGCGCATCGCCTCCCGCTCCTCGCGGGACTTCAGCGGCCGATGCTTGACGCCGACCTTGCGGGCGTAGGCGCGTTCGGAGTCCTGCACGTGGTGCACGATCTTGGTCAGGTCGCGCCCGCCGCCGCGCGGGCCCTTGCGCAGCTCCTCCGGCGCGACGGCGGCCACCTCGTCGAACAGCTGCCAGGCGGCCCGCAGCAGCGTCACCTCACGCCGTGCCGTCGCCTCGTCGAACGGCTGGAGGTCCAGCTCCGGGACCTCGTAGGGGACGCCGAAGTCGGTCATGTCGCCGCCCTTCACCTGCGCGACCACCACCGGATCGCCGGGCTCGAAGGCCAGCCCGGCCCGCTCGGCGATCACCCGGTAGCGCGGCGCGTAGTCCGCCAGCCGCTCGATCGCGGCCTGTTCGTCCTTGGCCAGACGGCACCAGCCGGGCCAGTCCAGGGAGCAGGCGAAGACCTTCTTCGTCCCTAGTTCGAGGTAGATACGGGTCATGCTGCCAGACAATCACTTTCGCTGGTCAGCGTCCTGCGGGTTCGACCATATCGATCAGGTCGGCGACCGAGTCGACGATCAGGGAGGGGCGGTAGGGGAAGCGGTCGATCTCCTGGCGCTGAGTGACGCCGGTGAGCACGAGGATGGTGAACAGGCCCGCCTCCATGCCGGAGACGATGTCGGTGTCCATCCGGTCGCCGATCATGGCGGTGGTCTCGCTGTGGCCGCCGATCTCGTTGAGCGCGCTGCGCATCATCCGCGGGTTGGGCTTGCCGACGAAGTACGGCTCCACGCCCGTGGCCCGGGTGATCATGGCCGCGACGGCGCCGCAGGCGGGCAGCGAGCCCTCGGTCGAGGGGCCGATCGGGTCCGGGTTGGTGGCGATGAAGCGGGCGCCCGCGTCGATGAGGCGGATGGCGCGGGTGATCTGGGTGAAGCTGTAGGTGCGGGTCTCGCCGAGCACGACGTAGTCGGGGTCGAGGTCGGTGAGCACGTAGCCGGCGGCATGCAGCGCGGTGGTCAGCCCGGCCTCGCCGATCACGTAGGCGGACCCGCCGGGGCGCTGGTCGTCGAGGAACTGCGCGGTGGCCAGCGCCGAGGTGTAGATGGAGTCGGCCGGCACGTCGAGGCCGGCGCCGGCCAGCCGCACCGACAGGTCGCGCTGGGTGTAGATGGAGTTGTTCGTCAGGACTCTGAAAGGCATGCCCGACTCGCTGAGCCGCTTGATGAAGGTGTCGGCCCCGGGCACCGGCCGCCCTTCGTGCACGAGGACGCCGTCCATGTCTGACAGCCAGTAGTCGATCCGCCTGCGGTCGGTCACGCGGCCCATCGTACCGAGCGAGGCATATCGACTTCCCACCTGGTACGTGAACAATGTTCTTCATGTCGTTCACCGAATCCGCGCAGGACATGCGGGACGAGCTCATCCAGCTGCGTCACTCGCTGCACACCACACCGGAGCTGGGCCTGGCGCTGCCGCGCACCCAGGAGAAAGTGCTCTCGGCCCTGGACGGGCTGCCCCTGGAGATCACCCTCGGAGCCGGTCTCAGCTCGATCACCGCCGTCCTGCGGGGCGGCCGGCCAGGGCCCGGCGTGCTGCTGCGCGGGGACATGGACGCGCTGCCCGTCGCCGAGCGCAACGAGCTGCCGTACATCTCCCAGATCGAGGGGCGGATGCACGCGTGCGGGCACGACCTGCACACGGCGATGCTGGCGGGCGCCGCGCACCTGCTGAGCGCCCGGCGCGAGGAGCTGGCCGGGGACGTGATCTTCATGTTCCAGCCGGGCGAGGAGGGGTATGAGGGTGCCAAGCACATGATCGACGAGGGGGTGCTGACCGTGACGGGCACGCCTCCGGTCGCCGCCTACGGCATGCACGTCGTCTCCTCGATGCTGCCGCCGAAGATGTTCGCCTCGCGACCCGGCCCGATCATGGCGGCGGCCGACGTGTTCACCGTGACGGTCAAGGGGCGCGGCGGGCACGGCTCCAGCCCGCACCGGGCCAAGGACCCGATCCAGGCGGGCTGCGAGATGGTCGCGGGGCTGCAGTCGATGGTGACCAGGACGTTCGACGTGTTCGACCCCGTCGTGGTCACGGTGGGCAGCTTCCACGCCGGGTCCACCGACAACGTCATCCCGGACGAGGCGCGCTTCGAGGCCACGGTGCGCACCTTCAGCAAGAGCAACCGGGTGCTGGTGAAGCGGCGGCTGGTGGAGCTGGTGGAGGGCGTCGCGGCGGCGCACGGGCTGGGTGTGGAGGCGTCGTTCGGGATGGGCTACCCGGTGACGGTCAACGACCCCACCGAGGCCGGCTTCGCCGGGCGGACGGCGGACGCGCTGTTCGGGCCCGGCCGCTACTTCGTCGCGCCGCAGCCGGTCATGGGCTCGGAGGACTTCTCGTACGTGCTGGAGGAGGTGCCGGGCGCCTTCGTCTTCCTCGGCGCCTGCCCGCCGGACCTCGATCCGGCGACGGCGGCGTACAACCACTCCCCCGAGGCGCTGTTCGACGACGCGGTGCTGCCGGACGGGGCCGCGCTCTACGCCTCGCTCGCGCACACGCGGCTGAGCGCTGCCGATGCGGGCCTGGGCGGTTGACCGGCCCGGGCCGATGGGGTCCCGGCCGCTGCGGATCGTGGAGCGGCCGGTGCCGGTCCCCCGGCCCGGCGAGGTGCTGGTGCGCGTCGAGGCGTGCGGCGTGTGCCGGACCGACCTGCACCTGACCGAAGGGGATCTGGCGCCGCGCAGGCCGCTGACGACGCCCGGCCACCAGGTGGTCGGGCGCGTGGTGCGGCCCGGCGGGAGCGACGGGGGCCGCGTCGGGGTGGCCTGGCTGCGCTCGACGTGCGGGAGCTGCCGCTACTGCCTGCGCGACAGCGAGAACCTCTGCCCCCGCTCCACCTACACCGGCTGGGACGCCGACGGGGGCTTCGCCGAGTATCTGACGGCGCCCGCCGCGTACGTGTACCCGCTCCCGGAGGACGTGCCGGCCGGGCGGCTGGCGCCGCTGCTGTGCGCGGGGATCGTCGGCTACCGGGCGCTGCTGCGCTGCGACCTGCCGCCGGGCGGCCGGCTGGGGGTGTACGGCTTCGGCGCGTCCGCGCACCTGACCGCGCAGGCCGCGATCGCGCGGGGAGCCGTCGTGCACGTCGTCACCCGCTCGCCCGCGCACCGCGAGCTGGCGCTGGAGCTGGGCGCCGCCTCCGCGCTGGACCGGCCGCCGGAGCCGCTGGACGCGGCCATCCTGTTCGCGCCCAGCGGCGACCTGGTGCCCGCCGCGCTGGAGGCGCTCGACCGTGGCGGCACGCTGGCCGTGGCCGGGATCCATCTGACCGACATCCCGTCGCTGAACTACGACCGCCACCTGTTCCAGGAGCGGACGCTGCGCAGCGTCACCGCCAACACCCGCGAGGACGGCCGGGCCTACCTGGCTCTGGTGCGTACGCATCCGCCCGTGGTGCGCAGCGTTTCCTACGCCTTCGAGGACATTGACCAAGCCCTGACAGATCTGTCCAATGACCAGGTCAAAGGCGCTGCCGTCATGCACGTAAGCTGAGGGCACGCAGCGTGGAGAGAAGCGTCATCCAGCAGGGCTATGAAGGAAAGTTACATTAACCTCACAACCACTGGAGATTATTGACGCGCCCTGCCCCTGACCGTAGGGTCCGGTCAACCCCGACAGATCCTCATCAAGTCCGAACTTCCCCGGAGCGGTACATGAAGCGACTAGCAGCGGTAGTGACGCTGGCGAGCCTCGCCGCCGTCACGGCCTGCAGCGGCGGCGGCACCACCAACCAGTCCGGTTCGGGCGGTGGGGGCGGCCTCTTCACCACCATCGACGTCAACAGGCCGGGCATCGACGCACAAGCCCCCGCCAACCCGTACAACCCGAAGGGCAATTCCTTCCTGGGTTACAACGCGATGAAGCTCGCCTGGGTCAAGAACCATCTGACCGACCCGAACCAGTTCTATCCGGGCATCGCCCAGAGCTGGGAGATCGCCCCGGACAACTCGTCGATCACCATCAAGCTGCACCCGGGCAACAAGTGGTCCGACGGCAAGCCGGTGACGGCCGAGGACGTCAAGCTCTCCATCGGCATCGCCTACACCCAGGGCAGCACCGCCTTCGCCATCACGCCGGGCGCGGCGGGCGCGGCCGCGGACGTGCAGGTCGTCGACGCGCAGACGGTCAAGGTCACGCAGGACATGGCCAACCCGAGCGCCAAGTTCGCCCGCGGCGTGCTCGACACCTTCGTCGCCCCCGCGCACGTGTGGAACAGCGTGCTGCCCGCCGACTTCTGGGACAAGCTCAAGACCTCACGCGGCACCGGCGCCGACGCCGAGAAGGCACGCGAGGAGATCACCGCGCTGGGCGAGAAGATCATCGCCTTCGCCCCGCCGAAGGACACCTCCGCCGGCCCCTTCACCCTGGAGCGGGTGAACCCGGGCGAGGCCCTGCTGGTCAAGAACAAGAACTTCTACAACGCCGCCAAGGTCGCTCCCGACCAGGTGAAGTTCCTCAACTACACCGGCAACGAGCAGATCTGGAACTACCTGATCTCCGGCAAGCTCGACCACGCCGGATTCACCGCGGCCCCGGCCGACGTGATGAACCGGATCAAGCAGGCTCCCGGCAGCAACATCATCAAGGGCTTCTCGCCGGTGGCCGTCGGCCTGGCGTTCAACCAGACCAAGAAGCCGTACGACAACGTGCACGTGCGCAAGGGCCTGGCCTACCTCATCAACCGTGACGAGGTCGTCAAGGTCGCCTCGCCCGAGGGCGGCACCGCGGCGGTGACCACGTCCGGCATCCACCAGAAGCCCGCCCAGGAGTGGCTCGGCGCCGAGCTCAGCTCACTGGAGCCGTACACGTTCGACGTGGCCAAGGCCGAGGAGGAGTTCAAGGCGGCCGGGCTGCAGAAGAAGGACGGCAAGTGGGCGCTGGCCGACGGTTCGCCGTGGAAGGTCACGATGACCGCGCCCGCCGGGTTCTCCGACTGGATCTCCGCCCAGGAGAACATCAAGGGCCAGCTCACCAAGAACGGTGTGGACGCCGAGGTCGTCACGGTCGCCGACTACCCCCTCTACCTGGAGGAGCTGGCGGCGGGCAAATACGACACCGGCTTCTGGCTCATCGCGCTCGGCCCCGCGCCGTACGACATCTTCCAGCGCTTCTTCGGCGCCTCCAACGGCTGGACCAACGTCGCGGGCAAGATCAAGCACGCGCCCGCGGGCAAGTCCGGCAACTGGATGGGCAGCGCCGAGGAGATCGACGTCGAGGGCGTCGGCAAGGTCAACCCCGGCGAGCTGACCGGCAAGCTGAACGCCGCCAGCGCCGAGGAGGCCAAGCCGATCATGCTCCAGCTCGCCAAGGCCGCCAACCAGGACCTCCCGGTCATCCAGCTCTGGGACTACGTGAACACCCAGTTCACCAACACCAGCCGCTTCAACGGCTTCCCTGAGCAGGAGAGTGACCTGCTGCGTCTGCCGGCCGGCGTCTGGATGCAACTCGGCATGGTGAAGAAGGCGCCGTGACCATGATGGTCATCGCACGACGACTCGCGGGCCACCTGGCCCGCGGGCTCGTCATGATTCTCGTTGTCGCCACGATCAGCTTTTTCATCATCCGTAACATCCCCGGCGACCCCGTCGCGGCCCGTTACCAGAAGCTGCTCGAACAGGGCATGTCACCGGAGGCCGCCGAGCGTGCGACGGCCGTCATGTACGGCTTCCTGCCCGACGGGACGCTCGGCGAGCAGTACCGCGACTACCTGTTCGGACTGTTCCGCTTCGATCTCGGCGTGTCCGTCGTCAATCCGGGCACTCCGGTGACGGCGGTGCTGGCCGAGGCCGCCAAGTGGACCGTTCTACCGGTGCTCGCGGGCACGCTGCTGAGCTTCCTGGTCGGCGTCATCATGGGCGTCTACGCGGCCATCAAGCGCTCGGGCAAGCTCGGCGACGTGCTGGCCGTCTCCGGCTCGCTGCTGCACGGCGTGCCGCAGTATGTGCTGGCGCTGCTGATGGGCGCGATCTTCACGACGCTGATCCCCATCCTGCCGTCGGGCGGCACCGCGGACATCCTGTTCGAGCCCGGGTTCAACGCTCCCTACATCGGCTCGCTGATCGAGCACGCCACACTGCCGGTCGTGACCTACGCGCTGGCCAGCTACGGCGGCTGGATCCTGGCCATGAAGTCGAGCGTGGTCACCGTGCTCGGCGACGACTTCATCCTGGCGGCCGAGTTGCGCGGGATGAAGCGGTCGATCATCTTCCGCTACGTGGCGCGCAACGCGATCCTGCCGCTGTTCACGATTCTCGCGCTCTCGCTGGGCCTCCTTTTCGGCGGCTCCATCTTCATCGAGCGGATCTTCAACTATCCGGGGCTGGGCTTCCTGCTCATCGACAGCATCACCAACCGTGACTACGCGCTGATGGGCGGTGCGTTCCTGCTCATCACCGGGGCGATCATCGTGGCCAACATCGTGGCCGACCTGTTCTACACGGTGATCGACCCCCGGGTCCGCTCCAGCGAGGAGGCATCGTCATGAGCAGTGTCATTCTGGAGTCCACCGGCACGGCCGCGACCATGCGCCGTAACTTCTGGCGTGGCGTCTGGCGGGTGATGAGGCGCAAGCCCAGCCGCCTGGTCGGCGCCGTCATCGTGGTCGGCTTCGCCTTCATGGGCGTGTTCGGGCCGATGTTCTACCCCGAGCTGCTGCCGCGTGACGTCTCCGCCCTGTACGCGCCGATGAGCGCCGAGCACTGGTTCGGCACCGACGGTCAGGGCCGCGACGTGGTGGCTCTGGTCGTCACCGGTTCGCGCTACGTGCTGCTGAGCGCGCTGGTCACCGCCATCATCACGGTGGTGCTCGGCACCTCGATCGGCCTGTTCTCCGGCTTCAAGCGGGGCCGCTGGGACACCGTGCTGATGCGGCTGACCGACATGAAGCTCACCATCCCGGGCCTGCCGTTGCTGCTGGTGTTGTCGACGGTGTGGAAGTTCGGCAGCGCCGTGGAGATGGGCCTGCTGCTCGGGCTGCTCGGCTGGGGCGGCGTGGCGCGGGCGGTGCGCTCGCAGACGCTGTCGCTGCGCGAGCGCGGCTTCATCGAGGCGGCGCGTGGGCTCGGCCTGTCCACCGGCCACATCGTGGGCAAGGAACTGCTGCCCAGCATGGCGCCGTACATCGCGATGAACATGCTCATCGCGGTCACCGGAGCCGTGTACGCGCAGGTGGGCCTGTTCTTCCTGGGCGTGCTGCCCTACGAGGCGGACAACTGGGGCGTCATGCTCAACCTCGCCGTGTTCGGCGGCGGCGCTCTGACCACGACGGCGGCATTGCCGTACATGCTGGCGCCGCTGCTGGCCATCCTGCTGCTGACCCTCGGCATCGTGCTCGTGGTGGACGCCATGGACGAGATCTTCAACCCCCGGCTGCGTGAGGAGTAGCAGTGCCAGAACAAGCGCCGGGAGTGCGCATCGACGGCCTCACGGTCGTCTACAAGACGGCGGCGGGCGAGCTGCCCGCCGTGCGTGACATCAGCCTGACCCTGGAGCCCGGCTCGATCACCGGCATCGTCGGGGAGTCCGGCTCCGGCAAGTCGACGCTGGCCCTGTCGCTGCTGAACGCGGTCCAGCCGCCGGGCAGGATCGCGGCCGGCAGTGTCGACATCGACGGCCTCGGCGACGTGGTGGGCCTGCGCGGCGAGCAGCTGCGCAAGGCCAGGGGCAGGCACGTCGGATACGTCTTCCAGGCGGCCCAGAACTCCCTGAACCCGCTCAAGACGGTCGGCAAGCAACTGCTGGACCTGGGCCGCTCGCACGGCGTGGAGGACCTGCGAGGCCTGGTCCGTGAGGCGAAGGAGCTGCTGGCCCGGATGGGCCTGGACGGCGCGCGGGTGCTCGACTCGCACCAGCACGAGCTGTCGGGCGGCATGCGCCAGCGCGTCGGCATCATGCTGGCGCTGGTGCTCAACGCCCACCTGGTGGTGCTGGACGAGCCGACCACCGCCCTGGACATGATCACGCAGGCCAACATCCTGAAGATCGTCCGTGAGGTGCACGCCGAGCGCGGCCTGACCACGCTGGTGATCACGCACGACATCGGCGTGGTGGCCGAGGTCGCCGACCGGCTCGCCGTCATGTACGGCGGGCGGCTGGTGGAGCAGGGCCCCACCCGCGAGGTGCTGGGCGCGCCGAGTCACCCGTACACCAGGGGTCTGATCAAGGCGATCCCGCGCCTGGTGGGCGACATCGACGAGGCGCAGGCGCTGCCGGGCCGGCCGCCGACGCTGACCTCGGTGCCGGACCAGGGCTGCGTCTTCAGGGACCGGTGCCCGCTGCGCATGGACGTCTGCGACACCGTGGACCCGGCGGCGGTCCCGCTCGGATCGAGGATCGTCGCCTGCCATGCGGTGAACGTGAAGGAGCACGCGTGATTACCGGCCAGGGCATCGTCAAGACCTTCAAGCAGCGCGGCAACATCCTGGGCGGCCGGGAGGTTCGGGCGCTGCGCGGGGTGGACTTCGCCATCCCCAAGGGCGGCTCGGCGTCGTTCATCGGCGAGTCCGGCTGCGGCAAGACCACGCTGGGCCGGATCATCGCCGGGCTGGAGTCCTACGACGAGGGCGAGCTGGTCATCGGCGGCACGGCCATGTCGGAGCTGAAGCACAAGCAGCGGCAGCCGCACTTCCGCAAGATCCAGCTGATCCACCAGGACCCGTACTCCGCCCTGAACCCGACCCGGACCATCCACCAGACCCTGCACGCCCCGCTCAGCCTGCGCGCCCAGCAGACCGGCCGGTCGAAGAAGTGGATCGAGGAGCGGGCGGCCGAGGTGCTGTCGCTGGTGGGGCTGGACGCGGGCAGCGTGCTGGCCCGCTACCCGCACCAGCTGTCCGGCGGGATGCGGCAGCGGGTGGTGATCGCCCGCGCGCTGACGGTCGACCCGGAGATGCTGGTCGCCGACGAGGCCGTGTCGATGATCGACGTGTCGCTCCGGCTGGGCATCCTGGCCCTGCTGAAGGACCTGCGCGAGCGGCTCGGCGTCAGCGTCCTGTTCATCACGCACGACGTGGCCACCGCCCGCTACATCGGTGGCGACGGCGAGCTGTACGTGATCTACCGTGGCCAGGTCGTCGAGCGCGGCCCGGTGGACACGGTCATCGCCGATCCGGTCCACCCGTACACGCAGTCGCTGCTGTCGGCCATCCCGGTGCTGCACGGCCTGGAGCGGCCCGGCGAGCACCCGGTGGTGCCGCTGGAGCCGCTGGACCAGAGCCAGGACGACGCCGGGTGCCTGTTCGCCGGGCGGTGCCCGTTCCGGGGCGAGCGGTGCGCGGACGAGCGTCCGCTGCTGCGGGTGACGGAGGGGTTCCCGCAGGAGCACGCGTGCTTCTACCCCGAGCGCCGCAGCGTGATCGCGCGCCCGCTGAGCGAGGTGTGAGGTGGCCCCCGCAGTTGGTGTCCGGCTCGCCGGACCCGCCGAGCCGCCCTCGGCCCGCGAGCTGGACGCGGCCGGTGAGGTGGCGCGGGCGGCGCTGACGTACGACGTGGACGAGGCCGCCGACCTCGTGCCGCGGCTGACCCGCCCGCCTGAGGGCCGGCGCTGGACGGCGTTGCTGGCGGACGGCGGCGTCGCCATGGCGTCGATGTCCGCCGGTGACCCGGCCGTCGGCCACATCGACCTGCTGGCCGTGCAGCCGGACGCGCAGGGGCGCGGGCTCGGGCGCGAGCTGGTGCGCGCGGCCGAGGGGTGGCTGCGCGAGCAGGGCGCGGCGCGGGCCCGCTTCGCCGGCAACCCGCCGTGTTACGCCTGGCCGGGCATCGACGTGCGCTACACCGCCGCCGCCTGCCTGGCCGAGAGCCTCGGCTACGAGCGCTACCACTCCGCCTGGAACATGACCGCCGACCTCGGCGCCGGCACCGACCTGAGCGTCACCGAGGACCTGCGGCGGCTGGCGGAGGCCGGTGTCGGCGTGCGCGCGGCGGGCCCGCCGGGGAGCGAGGACCGCGCGCGGGTGGTGGCGTTCGTCCGCGAGCACTGGAACGACAACTGGGCGTGGGAGGCCGCCACCGCCACCGGCGTCCACTACGCCGAGCGTGACGGCGACGTCCTCGCCTTCGCCGCCTGGGGCGCCAGGCCCGGCTGGTTCGGCCCGACGGGCACCGCGCCGGCCGCCAGGAAGCTGGGGCTGGGGCGGGTGCTGCTGCGCCGCTGCCTGGCCGACCAGCGCGCCGCCGGCCAGCGGACCGCCCAGATCGGCTGGGTCGGCCCGCTGCGGTTCTACTCACGCGCCGTCGGCGCCCGCGCCGAGCGGGTCTTCTGGCTGTACGGGCGCGAACTGGCGTGATGTCACCCGTAGATAAGCGGGCCATCGGGGTGGCCGGGCTCGGGGCAGAGCTCGCGCGGATCCCCGCCGGCGTCCAGGCACGCGCTGAGCGTGTCGGAGCCCCACAGGTGGTCCAGGAACAGCTCGGGCCCCCGCCAGACCAGATGATCGGCGTACAGGGTGCGGGCCACGTGCAGCATCGACAGGCCCGTCAGCACGGGCCTGAACGCCGTCTCGTCGTGCACGTGGAGCTGGACGCCGCACACGGGGGCGCCGGCGTGCTTGTGGAACGTCGGGGTGAACCACGTCTGCCGGAAGCGCACCCCCGGCAGGCCGAGCGCGGTGAGCGCGGGCGCGAACCTGTCGTCCGCGTACGGCGCGCCGACCAGCTCGAACGGCCGGGTGGTGCCGCGCCCCTCGGAGAAGTTCGTCCCCTCGAACAGGCCGGTGCCCGGATAGACCAGGGCGGTGTCGGGGGTCGGCATGTTCACCGACGGCATCACCCAGGGCAGACCGGTGCCGGCGAACGTGAGGTCACGCCGCCAGCCCGTCATCCGGATCACCCGCAGGTCCACGTCGAAGCCGAACAGCGTGGCCAGCTCGCCGGCCGTCCTGCCGTGCCGCACCGGCAGCGGGAACCTGCCCACGAAGCTGGCGAACGCCGGATCCAGCGGCGGCCCCTCGGTGATCGTGCCACCGAGCGGGTTGGGCCGGTCGAGCACCACGAACCGCAGCCCCAGCCGCGCCGCCGACGCCAGCAGGTCGTACATCGTCCAGACGTAGGTGTAGAAGCGGGCGCCCACGTCGGCGATGTCGAACACCAGCGTGTCCACCCCCGAACGCGCCACCAGCTCGTCCAGCGCCTCCCCGTCGGTCTTGTGCGTGTCGTAGATCGGCAGTCCGGTGCGGCGGTCCACGGTGTCCGGCTCGCTGAAGTTCGCCTGCGCGGTGCCCCGGACGCCGTGCTCGGGCCCGAACAGGGCGGTGAGCGGCACGCCGGCCGCCAGCAGGGCGTCGGCGGTGTGGGTCAGATCGGGCAGGACCCCGGTGGGGTTGGTGATCAGGCCGAGGCGCGTTCCGCCTGCGAGCGCGGAGTCCGCGGCCAGCCGTTCAGCTCCGGTTCGTACATATGACATAACCCCATAGTCTGAAAGATATTTACAACAGATACGTAAAGGGTGGAAATTAGCGTCATGATTGATCCGCTACCTGAGCTGCCCACCGAGCAGAGCGATCCCCGCTACAGCCAGATCGATCGGCTTCCCACGGGCGAGATCGTCGCGTTGATGAACGAGGCCGACGCGACCGTGCCCGCGGCCGTCGCGCTGGCCGTGCCCGCCATCACCGACGCGATCGAGGCGATCGCGACCCGCATGCGCAAGGGCGGCCGGCTGCTGTACGTCGGCGCGGGCACGTCGGGGCGGCTGGCGGTCCTCGACGCCTCCGAATGCCCACCGACCTTCGGCACCGATCCCGAGCTCGTGCAGGGCGTCATCGCCGGCGGCCCGGACGCGCTGACCCGCTCCGTCGAGGGCGCGGAGGACGACGCCGAAGCGGGCGCCGCCGCGCTCGCCGACCTTGACGTGGGCCCGCTCGACTCGGTCGTGGGCGTCTCGGCCAGCGGGCGCGCCCCTTTCGTGCTGGGCGCGCTGGCGGAGGCGACCCGGCGTGAGGCGTTGACCGTCAGCCTGTCGTGCAACGACGGCGCGCCGCTGTCGGCCGCCGCCGAGCACCCCATCGAGGTCGTCGTGGGACCGGAGGTGGTGACCGGCTCCACCCGGCTCAAGGCCGGCACCGCCCAGAAGCTGGTGCTGAACATGATCTCCACGGTCTCCATGGTCCGGCTCGGACGGACGTACGGCAACCAGATGATCGAAATGTCGGCGATGAACAGCAAACTCGCGGGACGGGCGGTCCGCATGGTCAGCGACATCGCCGGCGTCGGCCGCGAGGTCGCCGCCAGCGCCCTGGACGCGGCCGGGGGCCAGGCCAAGGTGGCGGTGCTGATGATCCAGCACAGCCTGGACGCCGAGCAGGCCCGCGCCCTGCTGCACTCACACGGCGAGCGCCTCAGCGACGCCCTGAGCGGCTGAGCTCGGCACACACCCGTGCTGCGGGTTCTACGGGTTCTACGGGGAGGTTGAGGGATGTCCGATCGGCTGGACGCCATCCTGGCGGACGCGGTGCCGCGTGTGTGCCCGGCCGCGGTGGCGCTGATCGCGGTGGACGGCGCTGTGCTCGCCGCCCGTGCCGCCGGTGAGCTGGTCCGCTACGGCGACGCCGCGTACACCCTCGCGCGGGACCGGCCGCCCGCGCGCCGCGACTCGATCTTCGACCTGGCCTCGATCAGCAAGCTGTTCACCACGTCCGTCATCGCGTCGCTGGCCGAGGACGGCCTGCTGGATCTCGACGAGCCGGTGGCGACCTGGCTGCCCGGCCGCGACGCGCGGATCACGCCGCGCCGCCTGCTGACCCACACGGCCGGGTTCCAGCCCACCCGCCGCATCGACCTGGAACTGCCGGACGCCGAGCCGGCCACGCGCATGGCGGCCATGCTGGAGACGCCGATCACCGCACCCGTCGGCGGGCCGTACCTCTACTCCGACGTCGGCCTGATCATGGCGGGCCGGGTGGCGGAGGTGGCCGGCGGCGCGCCCTTCGACGAGCTGGTCCGCGCCCGCGTCACCGGGCTGCTGGGGATGGCCGACACCGGCTACCGGCCCGCGGCTCGCCTGCTGCCCCGGATCGCCGCCACCGAGTGGAAGCCGGAGCGCCCGGGGCCCGGCTGCGTGCGGGGCGAGGTCCACGACGAGACCTCCCACGCGCTCGGCGGCGTCGCCGGGCACGCGGGGGTGTTCGGCACCGCCGACGACCTGCTGAGCCTCGGCGAGGCGCTCCGGCTCGGCGGCGGCCCCATGCTGCGCCCGGAGAGCGTGGCCGAGATGCTGCGCGACCAGGGGGCCGAGGGCGCGCCGTTCCGGCACGGGCTGGGCGTGCGCCTGGGCGACCCCGGCATCGTCGGCCCCCTGGAGGGCGCCTTCGGGCACTCCGGGTTCACCGGCACCAGCCTGGTCGTCGACCCGGCGCACCGGCTGACGGTGATCCTGCTGACCAACGCCGTGCACCCGCTGCGTGGCCGCGACGGCATCCGCGACCTGCGCGCCGCCGTCGCCGCCGAGGCGCTGCGGCTGGCCCGCGCGGCGTAGCCTGGCCCTGAAGCCCGGAAGGAGCACACCCGTGTCCGTGCATCTGAACCACACCATCGTGGAAGCCCACGACAGGGACGCGACCGCCGAATTCCTGACCGACGTCCTCGGCCTGCCACCGGCCGCGACCTTCGGACCGTTCAAAGTGGTCGAACTCGGCAACGGCGTCTCGCTCGACGTCGTCCAGGCCGGGTCCGACGTGCATCCCCAGCACTACGCCTTCCTGGTCGGGGAGGACGAGTTCGACGAGATCTGGGGGCGCATCAAGCGCAACGGCCTCGACTACTACGCCGACCCCCACCACCGGCACGCCGGCCAGATCAACACCAACGACGGCGGCAGGGGCCTCTACTGGCTCGACCCGAACGGCCACAACCTGGAGATCATCACCGTCCCATACGGCGGCTGACCCGGCGGGGCGACCGCCACCGCCCTGCGGCTGACCCGGCGGGGCGACCGCCACCGCCCTGCGGCTGAAACGGCGGGCGACGCGCCTTCGTCCCGCACGGGAGGTCAGGCCGGCGGCGCGAGGGCCTCCAGCGCCTCCTCCGCCCGGCGCATCGCCTCCTTCGGGTCGGCGCTGACGATGTCCGGGGCGAAGTTGAGGTCGTGGAACACGTCCGTCACCCCTGCGCCCGCGAGCGCGGCGACGTCGCTCCTGATCTGCTCCGGCGTGCCCTGGAGCAGCCGCCGGTCCGGGCCGCCGCCCTCGTTGATCCGCGTCACCCCCCGGCAGACGAACCGCAACGCGTCCGAGTCGCGGCCCGCCTCTTCGGCCGCCGCCCTGACCAGCCGGATCCGCGGTCCGATCGCCGACAGGTCCTCCTTGCTGGAGCTGACCCACCCGTCCGCCAGCCGGCCCGCGCGCCGCAACGCCACCTCAGCGGTGCCGCCGAGCAGGACGGGCGGCGGCGGGGACGGCTTGGGGTCGACGTAGGACGGCGGGATCCGGTAGAACTCGCCCTGGTGCTCGACCGTCTCGTCCCCCCACACCTTGCGCAGCACCTCGACGAACTCCTCTCCCCTGCGCCCGCGGCCCGCGAAGCTCGTGCCGGTGGCCTCGAACTCCTCGGGCACCCAGCCGAGCCCGATCCCGGCCGTCAGCCTGCCACCGGAGACGGTCTGCAGCGTGGCGAGCTGCTTGCCCAGCACGGCCGGCTGGACGTAGGCGTTGAGCACGGCCACGCCGAGCCTGATGGAGGTCGTCGCCCCGGCCAGGTAGGCGAGAGTGACGAGCGGGTCGTGAGCGCTGCGGTAGGTCGGGCCCATCGGGTGCCCGACAGGGTAGAGCAGCCGCTGGAAGGTCCACAGCTCGTGATAGCCGAGCTCTTCTGCCCTGGCGGCGACCCGGCGCATGTTGTCCGGGGTGGCCCACGGCCCTGACTGAGGCACGGCGAAACCCATTCTCATGCCCCCTAGTCTGTACGAGTGGGTCTTGAGGCGGAGCTGGCAGGGGTCGCGAGCGCGTACGGCGGCAGGGGTGAGTCCGTCCTCCATCCGACGCGGACGGACGTGGTGGTGCTGCGCCGCGGCGAGGTGGTGGTCAAGGCGCACTCACTGCGCGACGACGTGGAGGCGCTGCGGCCACGGCTGCGCGCGACCGCCTCGGCCGCGCTGGCCGGGGTGATGCTGGCGCCGCTGGAGCCGGAGGTGCTGTCGGTGGCGGGCCGCGCGGTGACGGTGTGGCCGGCCGGACGCCCGATCAGGCAGGACGAGACGGACTCCGCGCCCTGGGAGGAGGGGGCCAGGCTGCTCGCCCGGCTGCACGCCGTCCCGCTCACGCTGCTGCCGGCGCTGCCCGCCGCTGGCGGTCCCGCCCGCGTGGCCCGCGCGGTGCGGCGGATGACCGGCGACGGTCCCGTCGAGCAGCTCGTACGGCTGGCGTTCTCGGGGTTACCCGATCCCGAGCCGGCCCCGGCCCTGGTGACCCATGGTGACTGGCATCTGGGCCAGCTCGTCCAGCGTGACCGGTGGCTGCTCATCGACGTGGACGACCTCGGCGTCGGCGACCCGGCGTGGGACCTTGCCAGACCGGCCGCCTGGTATGCCGCGGGGTTACTCGAATCTGCCGTCTGGGATCGTTTCCTGGGCGCCTACCAGGCCTCGGGCGGGCCCGCGCTGGGCGCCGGCGAGGACCCGTGGCAGCGCCTCGACCTGCCCGCCAGGGCGCTGACCGTGCAACTGGCCGCCGTGGCGGCGGTCAACGCCGCCCGCGAGGGCCGGGAACTCGACGAGGTGGAGCATTCGTTGGTCGAATCGTGCAACAGAATCGTCAGAGCATGACGGCGTTGCGCGCGGTAGGTTCTGGTCAAGACCACGAGGCTGAGGAGACCGACTAGATGCAGTGCCCCAAGTGCCGCGGCAACATGCGGACATATGAGCGCAACGGCGTCCACATCGAGCAGTGTGACGGCTGCCGGGGAATCTTCCTGGACTATGGCGAGCTCGAGACGCTGTCCCGGATGGAGACGGCCTACCACGCCTCTCCCCCGCCTCCCGCGCCCGGCCCGGCGTGGGGAGCCCCTCAGCAGCACCATGGCGGCCACTACGGTCACAAGCGCCAGAAGAGCTGGGTCAACCAGCTGTTCTCGACCTGATCGAGCGATCCGGGCCGCGCACTTCAGGTGCGCGGCCCGGATCGCACGGCCGGCTCAGCCGGGGAAGTCGTCCGGGTCGACCTTCGAGGTGCGGGCGTTGCCGCCGGTGATCGCGTGCAGGGTGATGCGCCAGTCGGTCCACCGGATCTGCGTCGCGGTGACGGTCGTCCTGAACTTCACCGAGTTCTGAAACCGCTGGAAGCTGCATTCGCGGCTGAAGGCGCCCCGCTTGCGGTCCCAGTCGACACCACTGGTGAAGTAGATCCGGTAGGTGCCGTCACTGACACTGTTGATCTTGAATTTGGCCTTTCTGCGCACGTACACGCTGAGCACCTTTGACTTGCCGCGCATGACGTTGATGACCGCGTCGCGGGTGCCGCCGTTGTGGATCTGCAGCGAGCTGCGCCCGCCCAGACCGCCCTTGCGCAGGAAGGTGCCGTTGTTCAGCCTCCTGGTCTGCTTCTTGCCCGCCTTCACCGACACGACGTCGGCCGGGTAGTCGCCGGCGTCCTCCAGTGCCTCGCCCGCCTGGTCGAGCTCGGACAGCCCGTCGCCGAGGTCGGTGAGCACGGCCGGCGAGGTGCACAGGTCGAAGGCGCCGACCTTGGCGGCGGTCGAGTCGAGATCGGTCGCCACGTCGCGCAGACTCGTGAGATAGGCGTCGTGCTGGGCCTTGACCTCGGGCGGCGGCACCAGCGCGGCGAGCTCGGTGGCGGCGCCGTCGAGCGCCTCCTGGGCCCGCGCCACCCGCTGATCCAGGGTCTTGACGGTGCGCGCGGCCACCATGGACCTGATCGCGCCGCTCATGGTCTTGTGCCTGGTCTCAAGCTCGCCTTTGTACGCCTCGGCGGTCAACGCGCTCGGCGCGGGGCTCTGCCGCGCCGTTTCACCGGACTCGTCACCTCCGGCGACCCCGCCGGCCCGGGGCTCGCCGCCGGTCAGGGTCGGGCCCGTCGAGGTGCACGCGCTGAGCGTGAGTGTCGCCAGGGCGAGTGCGCAGGAGATCATCCGGGAGGCAGCCACCCGCCACACTATTTCCCGCTTCATCCCACCACGTCAATCCGTGTTCAGGCCACCGCGCCGTCGCGGACGGCGGCGCTCCTGGCCCGGTGCGCGGCCACGTTGACGCGGTTGGCGCAGGCGAGCGAGCAGAATCGCCTGCGCCCGTTGCGTGAGGTGTCGACGTACACCGTCTCGCAGCCCCGCCGGTCGCAGCGGCCGAGGCGCCTCCCGTCGGAGAAGCAGATGGCCATGGCCAGGCCGCCGGAGGTGGTGTCCTTGGCGCGGGAGACGATGTCCGCCTCGACCGAGTAGAAGTGCAGGTGCGGCTCGTAGCCGTCGTGGGCGCTGATGTGCGGCTTGGCGGCGGTGATCGCCAGCAGATCGTTGACCAGCCCGATCTGCTTGTCCCGCACGGGCTCCCCGAAGACCGGCGCGAGCCGCCGCGCCCACGCCGCCACCTCCACGGCCTCGGCCGGGGTGAGCGCGGTGCGCACCATCCCGTGCTCGGCGAGCAGGGCGGCGAGCGGCTCCGGACGGAGGTCGGTGGCGTTGACCAGCGCGGCCGACAGCGCGGCCCCGTTTCCCCCGTAAGTATTGAAAAGCATAAGGCCATTACATCAGGTTGGTCCCATGGACTCCAGACATCTCCACGACCCCTTCGCCATGACCGTCGTCTCCTCCCATCTCACCTCCGACGGGACCGTCTCCTACCTCCGGTGCGCCTGCGGCGTGTGGGAGGTGCGCGCCGGAGGCCTGGTGGGAAGCACGTCCGGGAGCACGTGGCAGGCCGGGACCATCGACTGATCCGCTTCGTTCGCCTTAGAGTCTGCTCATTCCCCCCACAGGAGGTCAGGCATGTCGAGCATCCCCGTCCTGCTCCGCGACCGGATCGCGGCCACTCCCGACGCCGAGGGCTACCGCACGCCGTCAGGCGACGGCTGGAGCTCGATGTCGTGGCGGGAGGTCGGTGAGCGGGTGCGCGAACTGGCGCTCGGGCTGGCCGGGCTGGGGGCCGGTCCGGGCACCAAGGTCTCGATCCTCTGCTCCACCAGGCTCGAGTGGGTGCTGTGCGATCTGGCGGTGCTGTCGACGGGCGCGGCCACCACCACGATCTACCCGTCCAACACCGCGGCCGAGTCGGCGTTCGTCATCACCGACTCCGGCAGCACGATCGTCATCGCCGAGAACGACGAGCAGGTGGCCAAGCTCACCTCCGTGCGCGAGGAGCTGCCCGACGTCACGCGGGTCGTGGTGATCGACGGTACGCCCGGCGACGACGGCTGGGTGATCACGCTGGACTCGGTGCGCGGCGAGGGCGACTACGACGCCATGGTGGACGCCATCGGGCCGGACGCCGTGGCCACGGTCATCTACACCTCCGGCACGACGGGCCGCCCCAAGGGGGTGGTCCTCACCCATGACAACTGGCTGTACGCCGCCGGCGCCGTCCGCGAGCTCGGCCTGCTCACCGGCGACGACCTGCACTTCCTGTGGCTGCCGCTGTCGCACTCGTTCGGCAAGCTGCTGCAGGTCGTGATGATCGGCGTCGGGGTGCCGACCGCGATCGACGGCCGCCTGGACCGGATCGCCGACAATCTGGGCGTACTCCAGCCGACCTTCATGGCCGCGGCGCCGCGCATCTTCGAGAAGATCCACAACACCGTGGCCGCCACCCAGCAGCGCGAGGGCGGCGTCAAGCTGAAGATCTTCGAGTGGGCGCGGGCGACCGGCGTCCGGGTGGTGCGGGCGCGCCAGCGTGGCGCGGCGGTCCCGCTGACCACCCGGCTGGAGTTCGCGGTGGCGGACCGGCTGGTCTTCGGCAAGCTGCGGGCCAGGTTCGGGGGCCGGATCCGCTTCTTCATCTCGGGGGCGGCGCCGCTCTCGGCGGAGATCGCCGAGTTCTTCGACGCGGCGGGGCTGACGATCCTGGAGGGCTACGGCCTCACCGAGTCCTCGGCCGGCAGTTTCTTCAACCGGCCCGGCAGCGTGAAGTTCGGCACGGTCGGGCCGCCGCTCCCCGGCACGACGGTGCGCATCGCCGAGGACGGGGAGGTCCTGATCGGCGGGCGCGGCGTCATGCGCGGCTACCACGGGCTGCCTGAGGAGACGGCCGAGGCGCTGGAGGACGGCTGGCTGCACACCGGCGACATCGGCGAGCTCGACGCCGAGGGGCGGCTGTCCATCACCGACCGCAAGAAGGAGCTGATCAAGACCTCCGGCGGCAAGTACGTCGCGCCCACCTATCTGGAGGGCCGGCTCAAGGCGGCGTGCCCGTACCTGTCGCATGTGTTCGTGCACGGCGACCGCCGCAACTACTGCACGGCGCTGGTGACGCTCGATCTGGACGTGACCGTACCGTGGGCGCGGTCCCTCGGCCTGCCCACCGACCCGGAGGAGCTGCGCGGGCACCCGCGGATGCGCGAGGAGGTGGAGAAGGCGGTCGAGCAGGTCAACGCCGAGCAGGCGAGCTACTCCACGATCAAGAAGTTCGCCATCCTGGCCCAGGACTTCACCGTCGAGGGCGGGGAGCTCACCCCCAGCCTCAAGGTCAAGCGCAAGGCCGTCGAGCAGCGCTACGGCGACACCCTCGACGCCTTCTACCAGGATCCCGTCTGATCCGCGGGGCTCACAGCACCCGCCTGGCCCCCGGCAGGGAGCGCACCAGGTAGGCCAGCCCCCAGCACAGCGGCAGTGAGACGGCGGCCGCGACCGCGAACTTGACGATCGCGATCGCCTGCAGGCCGCTCAGTGCGTGACCGACGGCGACCAGCACGAGGGGATGGACGATGTAGACGGTGAAGGCGTGCGCGGACAGCCACCTGCCACGCCTCCCCTGGGCGCCGAAGCGCTCCCTGAAGAGCACGACGAGCCCGATGACGAGACCGACCCTTCCGGCGCGGGCGGGCAGCGTCTCGAACCAGCCGCGCCGGAAGGCGACGATCCCGGCCACGAACATGCTCGCGTACTGCGGCAGGAAGGAGGGTGTGGGCAGCCCCAGCACCGGCACGTGGCTGCCGGCCGGGACCGGGATCCGCCACAGGAACGTCGCCACCGACAGGCCGAGCACGAACAGCACGATCCACCGCGCCCGTAACGCCGACGGACGCGCCTCGGCTGGGCGTCCCCCGCGCCGGTAGAGGGCGTAGAGCAGGGCGAAGACGAGCAGCACCCCCACGAACCACATCGGCCCCGGATCCCACGTGCCGAGGTAGAACCTCCAGTGGTCCTGTCCGGCGTGATCGCCGAGGGTGACCAGGGGGCGTAACAGGAGCAGATAGGCCAGCAGCGGGACGCCGAGCCGCACCAGCCGGTCGCGGAGGAAGGTCCGCCCGCCCTTGCGATCGTGGGAGCCGGCGTGAAGAAGCCGGCGATGAGAAAGAAGAACCCCAGTGGTACGTGCGGGAGGAGACGCTGCGCGAGGCCAACACGGTCCTGGTCAACCACCGCTACTCGCTGGATCTGGCCGGCAAGTTCGGCGGCGGCACCATGTCCTCCTCCGACGGGCAGCGGTTCCCCGTCCGGGGCAAGTCGCTGACCGGCCGTGACATGGTCATCCATGGTGGGCGGGTCCTGTCCACCTACACCCATGTGTCCGATCAGTGGTCGACCTACGGGACCAAGCAGATCGTGCCGACCGCTCGCGAGGGCCATTACACGCTGGACGAACTGCTCGGTAACGCCACCGACCTGCCTATCACCGAGCACGCCACCGACACCCACGGCGCGACCCTGGTCAATTTCGGGTTGTTCGACCTGGTCGGCAAGGCCCTCACCCCGCGCATCCGTGACCTGGGGAAGATCACCATGCTGCGGGTGGAAGCCCCCGGCCTGACGAACGCTCGTTATCCACACGCCGGGCCGCTGCTGGCCGACCTGTGGAACGAAGATCTGATCAGCGAGTGTTACCCGGATCTGCTGCGGATGGCCGGATCGCTCAAGTTCGGAGAGGCGACCGCGTCTTTGATCGTGGGGAAATGGTCGGCGGCCTCCCGGCAGAACACCCTGGCGGCAGCGTTGAAGGAGTGGGGGCGGATGCGCCGGACCATCCACGTCGTCCAGGGCCCCGGCAAAGTAGAGATTTGTCCCCACTCGTCAGGCTTGTGATTGAGGCTGAGGGCCGGGACGACCTGCGTCGAAACATACCAGCATGCAAGTGTCCTGTAAGAGCGCACGTTCACTATCAAAAGTATCCAGCCGTCCTCGAAAAGGGATTATCCGGGCGTCGGTCCGGGACAAGCTCCGCACGACGAAATGGAAGGAATACCCGTGAGCAAGCTTCACAAGATGGTGGGTGTCATCTCGGCCATGGCAGCCTTGGCCGCCGGGCTGGCATTCCCGAGCGCCGCGTCGGCCCACTCACTGGCCTACAAGTCCTTCACCTGGAAGACGCAGAACGCTGGCGACTGCACGATGTTCCAGGGCGCGCGTTGGACTCTCTACCCGAACGGCACGGCGAAGTTCGACGGCACGGTCAGAAGCAGCGCCGACAACGACGCCTGGCTGATGTGGGCGTACCTCAAGGACGAGAACAACGCGGTCCTCGGCCAGTTGACCAACTCCGAGTACCAGACCGCCGACCGGGGCAAGTTCGTCAAGGGCCTGGCCAACGACGAGCAGACCTATCGGTGGTTCGCTTCAGCCCGGTTCGACCGCGACCTGTACCCGCTCATCAAGCGCATGTCTCTGAAGAAGCACTGCTGAGACCGGCCCCGTTCGCGGTAGGCCGCCCATCGGTCAGCGACTCGGAGCCGGTGACTTGCTCCAGATGGTGGGCGAGCACGGCGGCCGGAGATGATGGCACACGAACGCGGCCCTGTTCTTGATCGTCTGGCTAAAACCAACCGACGATCATCGGGGGTCGCGTTTGTTGTCTGTGCGTGCGCCTGGGGCCTTTCAGCCTACCCCCGGCCCCAGGGCCCCAGCAAAGTAGAGATTGTCCGATTTATCAGGCATGTTCTTCACCTTCGGGCGCTGCCAGCAATAACAAGGGAAATCAGAGCGCTTGGCTCACTGCGGCTAGAGCCACTTCATACGAAGAGCGCACGGCATTTCCGCAACGGGAAAGGGATGGTGTCGTAACAGTGCGTCTTTCCATGAGCAGAGTTCTGGTGGTCGCCATCGCCGGGTTATGCCTGGCCGGGTGTGGATCACAGACCGCGTCCAATGAAGCTGGTGGGGGCCAGGAAGGGCCGTCGGGCGACTGCCCGCTCACCGCGGAGGCGCTCACCAAAGCAACCGCACTGAAGTGGGAGCTGAGGCAGAAGAAGGAAGACCACCCCCTGGAGACCGCCGAATCGATCAAAGCGACGGTCTGCCTCTACACCGCCGCGGACGCCCCTCAGCAAGGCTCGGATCCTCTTGCCCTGAGGGCAGACGTCGTCACCGGGGCGGATGCCGCCGCCGTCCGGAAGGACTTCAGCGACACCTGCACCGAATACGGCGGCAAGGTTCACAGCTCCGCCTCACCCGAGGGCGCTGTGGTGTGCGACCGAGACGGTTCCGTCGTGGAGGGTGTCATCGGCAGCGACGACCGAGTGGTGAGCGTCCACCTGGTCAACGCCGACAAAGCCACCGCCGCCAAGCTCACCCCCGCTTTCGATCAGATCCTCGCCGCCGTCAAGTGAGCCTGCCGAGCTGAATCGGGGGACCGGCGGCGACGAACTGAACGGCGGGAACGACACCGACTCCTGCAACGGCGGCCCCGGCAGCGACACCACGACGAACGACGAGTAACGCGACACGACCTCGACATGGTCTCGACATGGTCTCGCTGCTCAATGGGCAGCCAAGCCGGGAAAACCGCCGTGTTCGCACAAAAGTCTGGCCGAGCTTCGAGTCAAACACCCGGCTCAGGCTCGGGTCGGTAAGGAACCTCAGTGAGGACGACCCCGGCCGTTCTCGACATCATCGCGATCAACCCCCACGCCCCTGACAATCCGCAGCAAGGAGAACCAGATGAACACCAGCTCACGTGCGCTGATCGCCATCACCGCGGCGACGCTGCTGACGATGGCCGCGGTCCCTGCCGCCTCCGCCGCCTCCGGCACGTCCGGCGCGGCCCGGCCAGTCGCCGCCTCCGATGAGCTCGATGCCGGTTCCGGGCGCGCAGTCCAGGCCGCCGCCGGGCCGCCGGCCTGGGGACCGTACTACTCGCCCGGCGCCAAGCGGGCCAAGACACTCGGCACGATCGTCGCGACCGGCGAGGACCACGAGGTGATCCCGTCCGCCGCCACGCTGACCGTGTCCGGCACCATCTCCGACCTCACCCGCGCCTCGTCCACCTGCGGATGGGCGGTGTTCAACATCGCCACGGTCAACCCGGCCGGCAACAAGGTGACCTGGAAGCGGCACCACGCACGCACCTGCGCCTACAGCAAGCCGAGAACGTTCTCCTTCACCAACCATCGGGTGTACCAGGTCGAGCTGAAGGTGTGCGCCGAGCGCCGGGCCAGCGAGCCGTCCATCCAATGCACCGCCGGCAACCCCGCCTGGAAAACCATCTACCTCTCCCCACGCTGACCCTGCCTTCCCCGCCGGGAGACTCCACGGCGCTCGTCACGTACACCGCGTGAGTGGCACCACGAACCGAACGATTCAGCCGGCCGTCGGCCCCCTGACCATGGCAGGCCTCATTCGACGGCACCGGACCGACTTCTGGAAGGGGACACCTGGCGAAGAGCGCGCGCTTGCACATTGCCTTCACGATGCCGGTGCAAGAGATGATCAGGTGATGCCCAACTCCGGAGCCCTATCAGTAACGCGTAAGGCCTGCGGGCCCAACCGTTCTGCACGCTCCGTCAAACCATGTGGGCCCGGCGAGCGCAGGGTCGACCGGGATACGACACCAAGGAGAAAATCATGAAACGCATCGCGATGAACTGCACCATCCTCACTCGGTTCGCAGTCACCGACGCCGAGGAGTCCTCCCCGAGCAGCTTCTTACCGTTCTCCCGCACCCAGCACCGGCTCGTGCCCAACAGCGCTGTGTCACGCCGTCGACAGGCTGCCGTCGCCGTGACCGGTGCCCTCCTGTTGGGCCTGACCGGCGCTGTTTCGCTGGTACAGCCGGCAGCCGCCGCGGCTCCACCGCTGAAAGGCGCTGGAACGTGCAAGAACATCGATATCGTCTACCGGCCTCAATCCACATTCCCCGACACCAAACAGGGACGCGGCGCCTTCCTGATTCAGGCCATCAAAGTCGAACCGGCAGTTATGTGTCTCATCAACGCCGAACGAGCCGCGGCCAACCTACGGCCGCTGCAGAGGTTTATCCGGCTGAAGGGAACCCCCGCACTCTCCAGCGCCTCAGCCAGGCACGCCGCAGAAGCCGTCAAGCTGCGCTGGTGGGGAGACGTGGAGCCGGGCAAGAAGTGCGTCCCCATGAAGAACAACCCCACCAAGTGCGACCCGCACATCAATCCGCAGACCGGATCCACCCGCTCAGCCGTGCCCAAGCCCTCGGCTACGGTCGCCGCTGCGCCTCGTTCTCCATCGCGGAGAACGCCTACGTGGGATGGGGAAGCGCCTCTATCACACCCCGGGCGGCCGTCACGTGGTGGATGAACAGCAAGCTGCACCGCGACGCCATCCTCGACCCGACCTTCGAGGAGATGTACACCAAGGTGGCCTGGGGAAGCGCGGATCCGGCCGCCGGGTCCACCACCCCGGCCCTGACCTACGTGCAGATGTTTGGGCGCTGCAGCTGACGTCGTGGTCCTTCACGCTTGCTGGTCATGGGGCAGTGGTCCGGCCGTGCAGGCAAGCGTCCAGGCCATCATGGCCGACATGCTCTCAGCCGAATCCACGATGCGGGCGACAGCACTGGGCTGGATGGCGGATGGAACTGCCCGACCGCCCGGGTACCCGGTCGTGATCTGGCGGCAGTCCAGCAGCACTACGGAAATCGGAGGCCTTTCTTCCGATTCCAACTGTCCGGCTGGACTCCGCAGCAGTACGAAACATGGCTGGCAGGTGTCATCGACCGACTCCTCGACACATGACCCCAACGTGGCTGGCTTCCTAACGGAACGATCACTGTTCCCGGTCCGCCCCGAACCCGACAGCGCCTGACGGGCGCTCGCCAGGCACATGCCCCCCGAGGGAGCGGCCCTGGGTGATCCGAAGTCTCCAAGCGAATACGGCCCGACTGTCAGCCCCGTCGTCGATCGGCGGCCGAAAGGATGCGATCTTGCCATGATCAAGAGCCGTGCCGGCTTAAGCGGATGGGGAGCCGGCAAGAGAAGTGACGGTCCGACGCCACCCAGGCGCAGGAAGTCGAAGATACGGGCCTTGCTGTTGTTCGGTCTCCTGATCATCGCCGGCATCGCTGTGCAGCCTCTCAGCAACGCGCTGTTCAGTCCATGGGCCTGGTCGCTGACCGGTCGGCCTACGCTCCCCGGGTACTGGCACGGCGAGATGCCGTTCGGGCGTGACGCCCAGCGGCGGGTGGCGATGAATCTGCGCGCGGTGGAGTGTCGCAGATGCTCGAACGACGTCGAGGGTGAGGCCACGGTGTGCGCGGCGGGACGCCCCATCCACTATGAGTTCTCGGGCGAGGTGGCCGACCACAACGCAAACCACTTCACTCTGTCTCTGTTCACCTACCCCGACGCCGGCGCACCTGGTACTCACCTGAGCAGTCTCGACGGCACGTGGGCAGGCGGTGACGAGATCAGGCTTACCGGCAAACTGGAGGTCACGAATGCTGACGGTTCGTGGAGCAGCAACAAGCAGCCCACCGAGCCGACGCGTTTCCGGCTGAACCGCGGCACCGAAGCAGACTTCACCTCAGCGTCCTGAGCAGGTCCGCCGGCCTCACGCCTCCCACCCCATGACCGTCTTCGCCGACCACGGCCAAGGCGCCTCCGGCGAACCCCTGGGCCATCATGCTGCGCCCCGGTAACGCCGGCTCCATCACCGCCGCCGATCATGACGAGGCCATCCCCCTGGCCCTGTCCCCTCATATTTCGGGGACGGGCCGGACAGCGGGGCATCAAGGCGCCAGGGCAGCATAATGAAAGCCCACAGCAGTGCCACGTCGAGGGCAGATGCTCGCGATGGCCGCTACCTGGCGGCTGGGGACATGTTCGGGGAGCGGAGGGCTCAGAAGCGAGCCCATCAATACGCGCCAACTTAAAAGAAGTTTCAGTGTGTTGGTAGCGCAGAAGCGGTGTACCTCGGGTTCTCGGAAACGCTCGATTACCAGAGACAATCGCCAGACGACGTCGGCGTGCCCGTCTTGCTGTTTCATAGGCGACCACCTATGAAACGGTGCTTCCGGCCGGGCGCGTCCAGGAGGAACGCTGTTTCATGAGTCGATGCAAACGAGTGGCCGTGTGAAACACTCCTATGAAACGATCTCGGGGTGCACGACGACGACTTCCTCCGCGTGGAGGCCCACGACTGCCCGATGACCTCCTGCGCCGCCCCCGCCGGCTCGCCCTGCCACACCGGCCGGGGCAAGGTGGCCGTCCAATACCACACCGCCCGCTTCCGGCTCGTGCCCTCGCTCGCCAAAGCGCTCAACGTCCCCACCCCGGCCCTCCGCAAGCCGGGCGCGGCCTGGATCGAGCTGCCCCGCCCCGCCGTGGCCGACGCCGAGCCCGCCGGGCACGCGCGGATCGGCTACGCCCGCGCCTCCACCCTCCGCCAATCCCTCGACACCCAGCTCGACGCGCTAAAGACCGCCGGCGTCACCCGCGTCTTCGCCGAGAAGATCTCCACCCGGGCCACGGTCCGCCCTGAACTCGACAAGGCCGTCACCCTGGCCCGGGAACTGCGCGCGGCGGGCGTGGCGGCCACCCTCGTGGTGCACGAGCACAAGCGGCTCGGGCGCGGCCTCGACCTGGCCGCCCTGGCCGAGCAGCTGCGCGCCGCCGGCATCGCCCTGGAGTTTCTCACCGGAGAGCTGCAGGGCTCCCACGACCCGTCCGGCGTCGTGTTCACCGTGCTGGCCGCCCTGTCCGGGATGGAACGCGAGTACATCCGCGACCGCACCCTGGAAGGCCACGAATCCGCCCGCAGCCGCGGCAAGACCATCGGCGGCGCCGCCGTCACCGACGAGAACATGCTGTCCATGGCCCTGCACCTGCGCCAGCAGAACCTCAGCCTCCGCGACATCGCCGCCCGGCTCGTCATCACCAGCGGCGCGAAAAAGGGCCGGCACCCGTCCCCGGCCACCGTCCTGCGCATGCTCCGCGAACACGACATCAACACGGCAGCGGCGCCGGCCGGGGGTTGACCAGCTCACGCGCGTTGCCTTACCGCCGATATGGAGCCGGTTGCAGCGCCGGGCCGAGCGTGCCGCCGGGAATGATCCTCCCGTCCGCAGCCAGTTGCACCGCGGTGGCCGCCGCCTGCAGCATCGCTTCCTGACGCGCCGGGCTCAGCCGCTCGTACGGCCGCCAGAAGGACAGGCCCGCCCGGAACGGCAGATCCGCAGCGTCCCAGACCTGGTGCAGGAGGGCGGCCGAGCTAGGGCCGGCCCGGGAGTCGACCATGCTGACCTCGTCCAGCAGCGTATGCAGCAATCGCAGCCACATCCTGACGTGCACCGTCGCAAGGGCAAGAACGCGTGGAGCGATCTCATGCTCCTCTCGTGGTAGTCGTGGCGGCGGACGGTCGGTGACGGTGATCGTTCAGCCCGCGGCCTGGCCAGTCGGAGGTGGCGATCGGGGGGCGGCCGCGCGCCGGGTGGGAGCGTTGATCGGCTCCCCTGACCGATATGGCGGGACGGCCAGGGGATGTCCCGCCGGGCAGTTACAGGCGCAGATGTGGATCTTTCCGGTGCTCTGTGGCATGTGTTCACCGCGGCCACGGTTTAGGTGTTAGCTCACTTCTCCAACACGTCCCGTGTCGCTGCCAGCTACGACGGTGGCGGCATTGGCGGCATTTGGTGAAGAGGTCGACATTTATGATCCTGCACTCACGCCTCCTGGGGGGTGGAGACGTCTTGGAAGCCGAGGCGCAGGAGATGGTCTTTGCGTCGACGGATTGGGCCATTGCTTGCGGGCTGATTAGCACAATTTCACCGATGATGCCGAGCAGCAGGAATGCCTTAATCATAGGAGATCACTCCCCTTGTGGCGGTCGGCGGCTGATCTTCCATCTACGATAACTGAGCACGTCAGACGATAGTTACCCGCAAGTAGCAAAATATTGGCTACAGGCGACTGGTCGGCCAGCCCGCCTTCTTTCACGGAGTCTGTCGTTAGCTGCATACGTGCGTACGATCCCCAGTCGGTCAAGAGATCGGGGCAGGCGGGGCGTAGCACCACGGCCCGTTGCTGCAACAACGGGCCCCTCTCCTATTCCTTGATTATGTTGGTGACGAGCAGCAGCGTTTGTCGGTCAGTTTGGACAGCGCTTTGCCCCGTGCGCGCCGGAACAGGGCGCGGGCCGAGAGGTGAAGAGAGCAGGACGGATCCGGCGGGAAGCTTAGAGGTTGTCCGCCGGTATAGGCGATGGCGAAGTTTCCTCCGTGGCGTTGGCAGCGGCGAGGTGGTCATGCAGGGCCGCGTGGCGGAATTGGTAGATCGGGCCGACGGCACGCAGCAGCCCCAGGCGGTGTGCGTCGTCGAGGAAGTCCATGACCCGCCAGGGAAGCCGACGTTGGAGGGCTAGCCGGGCCAGCGCGATGGTGCAGACCAGCCACGCATGATGGCTGCCCATCACGAATCCGGCCCCGGGCCCGTGTGGCGGGGTGTGGGTGGCCGCCCGAGGCGCTCGGTGGGCGGCGGTTTCCACGGGGCCGCGCGGCTGCCGGTCCCTCCTTCCTCTTCTCGGCGGGACACATTCGAGCTGGTCAGGTGGGCGCTGGCAGGGCGCACAGGCGCTGCCAGCAGATCAGGAAGGCGTCTTCCACGGCCAGGTGCCGCTGATCTTCAGGGTCCACTGGCGGGCATGCGAGACCAGCCGGGCGGGCAGCTGCCACAGGCAGTAGCGGAGGGTTGAGGGCTCGGCGCGGGCCAGCTCCGGGTCGTCGTGCAGGCCGAGCAGCCGGGTCCAGGCGTCGAGGTCGGCGGCGAGATTGGTCGCGAGGATCCATCCGACGTTGACGTTCCATGTCTTGGACGGCAGGTTGCGCAGTCCCATGGCCTTGTTGGTGCGCACCCGGTCTTCGACTTCGGCGTGGTCGCGGTGGACGGCGTCGATGAAGGCGAGCTGGTGGCTGCCGGGGATGCCGCGCAGGCCGCGTGGTCCGAGGTTAGGTGACGATGATCGCGTACTTCCAACCGGTCTTCTTCTCCAGGTCGGTGAGCTGAGCCGTGTCCCGGGCCGAGGGGCGCACGCGGCGGACCAGCAACCTGACGCCCCACAGCGCGGCGCGTACATCCACGCCGGTGAGCTCCACGCGAACAGCGAACCCGGCGCTCGAAAGCCAGCGTCATGGAAATCCACTGTCGAAGCCGGACAGGTCGACGGTGCGTGACTGTCCAGATGCTCCAGGCTCGGCGTCCTCCTCCCGAAGGCGTCCCCAGCCGCCAACTAGCGCCGACCACTCAGAACCTTGATTCTGTCCGGTTTCTGAAGTGGCATAGCCGCAAGTCGGCGCCGAGGTCATGTTCTCTGACCGGATTCGGCCACATCTCAGCACCATCCTCCCGCCCCCGAAACCCCAGCCTCCGCGCCGTCCGGAACACGCCTTTGACGTGCAACGATCGACCTACTTTGGGGCTGGGGGCGCCTTCGGGAGGAGGACGCCTCAACCGGCACCTGTCCGGCGATCCTCGCTATGTGCGCTGCGCCACCTGCGGCATCACGGCCAGCGAAAGCGAGGCCCCACTGCGAGTCTTGGTGCGGTTCACCACCGTCGACGGGCGCCTGGTCGACGGGGATCAGACGCCGCCGGAATGGACCTGTCCCTCCTGCGGCCGCGCCGGCCCGCTTCAGGTAGGCGAGTTGCTGCCGAACGACACGCTCACCCGCTGTCGACGTACACGCCTGTGCCGGTATCGCTGGAAGGTCCCGAGCAGCGCCAGGGTGGCCGCCAGCCGGGCCGCCGCCACACGGCGTGCAGAAAACTGCACACGCTGGCGCCACTGACCGTTCCACTGCTCCCCGCGGGCTGACCCTCGCTCGCCACAGGGGCAGGGCTCGGCATTGCTCGCGGCGTCGCCTGACACAGCAGGAGAACTGGGCCGAATTAGACAAGAAGTCATAATTCGGTCGCGACCACACGCCCTTGACGATTCCGGTCATGACGGCGCGGTTTTGCCGCAGCTAACCCTGGAAAGAACGACCACGCACAGTAATAAATCACTACTTACAGTTAAGAAGGAGGCTTGTCGTGATCAAGTCACTCATCTTTATTCCGGCACTCGCCGCAGCGGCGATCGTCTTTCCCAGTACGGCCGGCGCGACCGCGAACCACCCGTCGCCGCCCACCCGGTTCGTCGAGATGACCGGGGATCAGGAGGTTCCCGGTCCCGGCGACGAGGACGGCGTGGGGATCTTCGCCTGGAACGTGAGCGGATCGTCGCTCTGCTACGTCATCACCGCCCACAACATCGACCCCGCGACCGCGGCGCACATCCACAAGGGCAGGGAAGGAGTGGCGGGTCCCATCGTGGTGACGCTGCGGGCGCCCAGCGAAGGCTTCGCGAGCGCGTGCATCCGTGCCGTGAAGCGCCAGACGGCCGGCAACGCCGACACCACGTTGACCTTCAGCGAACTGCAGGCCATCGCCCAGCAGCCGAGCCGGCACTACGCCAACGTCCACAACGAGGAGTTCCCCGACGGCGCCATCCGTGGCCAGCTCAACGGTGCCAGCTGAAGGTGGCGTCCAGTGCGTGGCGCTGAGAAGGAACGAGTAGGGGCGCAGTAGAGAGCCGGTGGCCTGTTCTCGACGGGTCACCGGCTCTCACGTTCTGTCGTCATATCGGCGACATGCGGAAACGTCGCGCTTCAGCCGCCGAGACAGAACTTGAGTGCGTTTTGCAAAGACCTTTTGTGGCGGAAAGCCGCTCCCTGGTGAACCGCTACTTCTCACGGCAGACGGGCTGGTACTCCTCTTGAGGGACGTAATGCCGCCATTCCTGGAGAGTGAAGGAGCGGCCCGCGATGTCGCGGAGCGCGGTGAAGGGGTCCTCCGGCAGGGCGACGTTCCACAGGCGGACGGTCTCGGCCTGTCGTTAACGAAGGTGTCAGGAAGCACATTCGAAGGTCGTTAGCCCTGGCCAGGGATCGACTTGGCGGGTGGAGCCGGGAGGTTGTCAGCGGGTGCGTCGGCGTGCTGCCGGGTCGTGTTCGGCGGTGATGCGGGCGGAGGTTTCCTCGCCCAGGCGGAGGTAGCGGCCGAGGCTGGCCAGGCTCTGGTGGCGGGACCTGGCTTGCAGTTCGGGTGCGGTGCGGCCGGCCTCGGCCAGGTGCCGCAGGGCGCTGTGACGCAGCTGGTACAGCGTCCAGCCGTCCCCGTGCTGGTCGAGCGCGGCGGTGGCCTGCTTGAACAGATACTCGGCTCGGGGGTAGGACAGGCGGCCGCGGCCGGTGATGGGGCAGATGTCGGCGGCCGCGGGCGCGCGGCGGCCGGAGGCGGGGGCGCGCCGGTCGGCCAGGAACACCGGGCCCGCGGTGCGGCCCTGAAGTAGGCGGGGAAGCAGGCCCCGGCGAGGGGTCTTCGGGGCGGGCCCGGCGAAGTCGGAGCAGACGCGCACGCAGTTTCCCGAGCGACCGTCGTGTCCTGCGGGGAGCCATCCCGGAAACAGTCACCCGGCGGGACTCGATGATCTCGGTATGGGAACCGAAGCGTTCTATACGACTGCGGCGCAGGTCATACCGACGATCCTGATAGCCCTGGCAGTGGAGTTCGGCCTTATCCTCAGGCAGCTTGGCAGAGAATTGGAGCGAGCGCGCAACCGCGATGCGGAAGGTCCGAAAGCGGCTCCGTTCGTCCGCAACACCGAGACGATCGAGAAGGACACCGACCAGATACTCACCATCAGTATGGGGATGGGCGTGGTCTTCGCCGTGGGTGAGGTGTCGGCCCTGCTCGCGCTCGCGTTCCGCTGGTTCAACGGCTGGACGTTCGCCGGGGTGAGCATCTGCCTGGTGGTCATGATTGCCGCAGCCGCCTTCATCCCCATCGTCCGCTTGCATGATGACGCTGATTGGTAGGACCGAGCACGGGACCCGGTGAAGCGCGAGGCCTAGCCATGAAGGGGGCGTGACCCCGGCCTCGGGGAACATCGGCCTGCCAGTAGGAGTGGTTCTCGGGGAGGAGCGGAACGGTCGGTGGCGCTAGCGTGTGCAGTTTCCTGCACAACCCGATGGACCGGATCGACACGGTCAAGGTGCCCAAGAGCCTGCCGCGTGGCTATGTAGGCGAGGGCGGGTACCAGATGTCGGTCAGGTGAGGCTCCACCCATCTGAGCCGGAAAATGGTGTCGGTGAGTTTTGGTACCACGAATGTCCGGCTGCTGAGACGATCGGGGTGCTCCGCATCCGGCGGGGTGCCGAACTGCTCTTCCAAGTGATCACCGAACGGGACGAGCGGGCTTCCATCGCGATCGCCTCAAATGAGTCGTTTTCGGGATGGACCAAGACATTCACCGACCCGCGGTTGTGCGCGGCGATCGTCGATCGGCTCACCTACGGCGGCAACATCATCGAGACCGGAACCGTGTCCTACCGCTATACCCAGACCCAGGCCGTCAAGTCTGCCCAGCAGGCTCCCAGCTGACCTCCGGCGCGCTCTTCCCGATAGCCGCCAAATCCGTCGGCCGCAGGAGCAGGTCAAGGTGGAGCGCCCGCAGCGCAGCGAGGACGACCGACCTTGACCTGCGACGAGGACCGACCATCATTCCGGCGGCGGGAAGCACGCACGGCCAAAGGCCCCGAGCTCCGGGGCTATCTGCCGGGATCTCCAGCGCTGTATGACCGTGGGACGGCCGTGTTGATCGGCTCGGATTGTCAGGCTGAACTCCAAGGGCCCAGCAGACATGCGTCAAGAAACTCGGATGCGGACTCTATTCTGACGCTATTCGCCTGCGGCGTTGGATGCGGGTTGGGGTCTACCCTTGCCGGACAGGCCACGAGCGAGGGGCATTTGCAGGGCGGCGGCCGATGACGCTGTCTGGGCTGGCGGGGGCTGCTTGATCGGCACCGAGGCCTCCGACCACTTCCCCATCGCGGCCGACCTCGAACTCCCCCACCCCTCGCCCGGACCGCTCGGCGCCCGCCGTCTCTCGCGACAGCGGGCGCCGAGCGGTCCGGATCAGATGACGCCGCTCTGCCCGACGCAGCTCGTGACACCCGTCTTACCGGCCAGCTTCACGAAGACCCGATGCGCCATAGGCCGCGTCGCCGGGATGTCCTTGTGGCCGGTATTGCCGGTGATCACGACCGACTTGAACGCGACGTCCGGAAGGCCGCCCCGGTCCTGGACGAGGCTGACCTTGACGTTGGTGGGGCCGCCAGAGGCCGTCCAGAAGACCTTGCGGAAGCGGTGCGCACCCAACCCGTTGACATAGGTGACGGTCACCTTCAGCTTGTAGGATCCCTTCGAACAGGTCGCGACGAGGGCCAAGTCTGCCGACGTGGTCACCGACGCCGCCGGCGCGGACGCCGAGGCCGACGCAGGCGCGCCCATCATGGCCACGGCCCCCATGGCCCCGACGACGACCGCGTTACGCATGATCTTCATATGGTTCCCTCCGTTGATTTCCCGTCGAGGTGAGACCATACGGAGACGCGGTATAGCGGAGGTATGTCCCAATCAGACCACTCGGAGCGCGCTAGTGGGACGCTAGGTTTTCCACGACCAAGTAGCCGACGACCAAAGTCCGCACGGCTGCTGGCCGAACCGCACTGTGTCCAAGGGATCTGTCGCCCTGACTCAACCCTTGATCCATGCTCCTTCTCGGCGGGCACCAGAACCCGCCCGACAGAAGGAGCATCATGAAGAAGCTGCTCAAGACCGCGGTGCGATCATGTGGGCGATGGAGATCGCCTCGTCACCGGTGTTCACCTGGCCGATGTGCTCGTTGATGATCTTGCCGCCCGGCACCGGGATGCGGGTCGGGGCCTCGATCTTTCTCACCACGGAGCTCAGTCTGCCATGTGGCCCTCCTACGTGGCTGCCCTGACCGCGCCGTAGAACGCCGCCGCGGCCACCCGGCAGGACGCCTTCTTCGTGCCGGAGAACTTCACACACACGTTGCCCATGTCGAAGAGGAACGCGTCGTCGACAGGCTTCTTGTAGGTGTTACGCCACTTGCTGGAGCTCACCAGCGCCTTGACGTTGCGGTAGCCGAAGTCGTGACGATCGCAGGGAATCTTGAAGACGCCCTTCCAGTATTCAGAGTTTCCGATCTTCTTGGGCACCGAGCAGCCGTCGGTGTTCCAGTTGAACTTGTACTCCTTGACCTGCGGGGTGTCCTTGTTGATTTTGAACCGGGCCCACGCGTTGTAGCTGGCCTTGGTGTTCTTCGTCAGGGTCAGCGCCATCGCCAGGCTCTGCGCCTTGGTCTTGTCGAGCGCGGTCGCCTGTGCGGGAGCGGCCAGCATGGCACCCGCCGCCAGGACGGCGGCGGACAGGGCCAGTGCCTTTTTCATGGTGACTCTTTTCTCTGGGGAGGAACAGCAGGAAAAGAGTCGCAGCACCGCGTCGGGGGCGCACCAAAACATAGCGCCGCGGACTCGGGAACATACCCCGGGCATACCCGGGGCGTGTCACATCGGGCGGGTCTGGCCCGTCCACCTTGTCCCCCGCTTCGTACGGCGGGGACGTGAACGGTCTTGAACGCACCGTCTCCCTGCGCGCCACCGCAGATCGCAGTCATGGACCCGTTGACCAGCTCAGGGGGGAGATTCGTTTCCCGTCCGACAACCCTGCTGCTGCTCGCGCCAGCACGAACCCGGCCAACCAGACTGGTACCAAAACTCGCCTTCAGATCATGGGCGGTCGATCACCAAGTGGAGCCAAAAGAGGCCGACGCTTGGTCCCCGAACTCACCGACGAAATCAGCCGCGCCCGGCGGCGGCCGCCGATGTCGCCAAGGTGCTGGCGGTGATCTGCTCGCGGCGGCCGCGCAAGGACCTGCCGCTGGACCGGCTACGCGATCGGGTGCTGTTCGAGACCGCCTACGTGTGCGGCGCCCGCGCCTCCGAAGTGTGCGGCCTCTACGTCGAAGACCTCGACCTGCGCCTGGACGACGAACACGTCCGCATCCACGGCAAGGGCGGCAGCGTGCGCACCGTCCTGCTCGACGACCGCGGCTACGTCACCCTGCTCAAGCTCTACCTCGTCCGCGCCGGCTACACCGCCGGGCCACTGTTCCGCGCCTCCATCAACGGCCGCGGCGGACCGCTGTCCTACGACGCCGCCCACCACCGCTGGCAGACCTACTGCGCGCAGGCCGAGGCCGAGATCGACATCCACCAGCTGCGCCACGCGCATGCCACCGAGCTGATCAATGCCGGCGTCTCCATCGAGGCCGTCCGCCGCCGCCTCGGCCACGCCTCCACCGAGACGACGCAGCTGTACGCGCTGCTCGACGACAAGGTCGCCGACGCCGAGATCCGCGCCGCCCGCCGACGCCGCGAGACAGGGCCCTGATTTCAGACCTCTACCGCCTGGGCGGTCCTGGATCGGTGAGCTGTGAGATCAACGCCGTTTGGGGCTCATGACACGTTTCTTACAGGGGTCGTGGTCATATCTCAACGAGATTTCTCGATAAGCGTTGAGCCGCAGGTCAGCGAGGTTCTTCTCGGGTGGTCCAGCCGTGTTTGGTGATGAGTTTGGTCAAGGCGTGACGGAGTTGGTTGATGCGTTCGGCGGCGTCGGGTCCGCGGATGCCGATGGTGATGGTGGTCTCGGTGGCGTGGTAGACGGTCTGGCAGCCTTCGGCCGCGGTACGGGCGGCGGCATGGATACGGCCGCGGACCGCGATGAGCTTGCGTGGATCCGTGCGGTCGAGACCGTCGATGGTGAGGTAGCACAGGAACGGGCCGCACTCGGTGAGCGGCCCATCGGGGAGACCGTCTTCGATAGCTTTGCGGATCTTGGTCCTGTCGTCGCTGGTCATGGGGCGTCGACCGAGCCAGTCCGGCCAGCCGTCGGGCCGGACGGGCACGGTGTGGGTGCCGGGGCTTTGAGCTTGTTGATTGTGCTTGGCGGGTTTGGTGTCGTCTGGATTGGTGGTCATCTCGCCCAAGTTGGCTAGCGGTCAACGATGAGGTGGCGCAGGGCGGCTTGTTTGTCGTCGTTGGTGGGCTGGCTGTAGATGCGCAGCGTGTCGAGGCGGGCGTGGCCGGCCATCTCGGCGACGGTGACGAGGTCCTCGCCGCCGCGGATGAGCTGGGTGACGAAGGTGTGGCGGCCGATGTGGGCGGTGGTGGGGTCCTCCAGGCCGGCGGCCTGGGCGATGGCGGTGAAGACGGCCGAGGCGCTGCGGGCCGACAGGCGCCCGCCGCGTCGGTTGAGGAACAGGGCCCGCTGGGTGGCGGCGCCGGGCCAGGAGCGGCGCGCATCCAGCCAGTCGGTCAGGGGCTGGCGCAGCTGGGGGTGGACGGGCACCTCGCGGATCTTGCCGCCCTTGCCGTAGACGGTCAGCACGCCTTTGCGGGCCGACAGGCGCACGTCGGGCACATCGAGGGCGACGGCGTCGCCGATGCGCAGCCCGGCGTAGAAGGGCAGCAGGGCCAGGGCGCGGTCGCGGGGGTGCGGCCAGTCCTCGATGGCGCGCAGCCAGCGGATCTGGGCCGGGGCGTTCATCGCCTTGGGCGCGGTCTTGGGGATGTCCTCGCGGCCGATGTCGGCCTTGCCCAGGCCGCGCCGGACGTGGAAGTCGTCCAGGGCGGCCAGGGCGTTGTTGACGTAGCGCACCGAGCGTTTGGGGTCGGCCTCGCGCAGCAGGTAGTGGCGGTAGTCGCGGACCGCCCAGTCGCGGGCGCGGCGATCGGTGAGCGGATCACCGTTCAGAGCGGCGGGCCGCCCGGCGAGCCAGGCCAGGTACATCCGCACGCGCGAAGCGTAGGTGCGGCGGGTGTCGGCGGCCAGCGGCACCTGCTCCAGCGCGGCGCTGTAGTCGGCGAGCGTCTGCTGGTAGCCGACGGGCAGCGGGGTGGGGCGGGCGCCGTGCTGCTTCGGCCGTGCCGCGTCCGCGGCTGACTTCGTGTTCTCGGAAGTTGTTCCGGGGGGGTTGTGATCCGTCCTGGACCGGATTCTCGGAAGTCACTACGGGAGTGTACTTCCGAGAAACGTTATACTCAGAAGTTCGCGCGAACGAGCCTGTCGCCGTTCCCGGTGGTGTGCCGTCCACGTGGAGGATTGCCCGTGTCTCTTGCCAGATCAGACGTGGACTCAGATCGTTCAGGACTGCACCAAGTCCGGACTCGGCCAGCTGGTGGCCACGTCGGTCCAGTTCACGCTGGAGTCCGTTGATGGTGTTGCCCCTGGTCGACGAAGACGAGATCAATCTCGTCGCCGCATAGCAGCAGGGAAATGACCTCGCAAAACCGTGTTGCTTTGCGAAACGCCCGCACGGGCGCCTCGCCTCGAACGGCGCATCCCAGTGCAGTGAGAGCGGGCCAGCCCTGTGAACACCGGCCCCATCGACATAGGACACCTCAACCGTGGCGACGGCGAACAGGGCCGCCCCTGTGGATCTCAGTCCGATGTGCGGCACAGTTCCTACTCCATGTGACGTTGTCCGCACGCCCCGACGGACGCCACTGGAATCTCACTGGAAGCAGGTCAAGGTGAAGCGCCCGCCATTGTTATCAGCCTGTCAGTGGCCTTGTGCGGTGTCAGGTCGGCCCCTCGTTGGTAGGCGGTTTCGTAGTCGGTACGGCCGAGCCGTTCCGCGAGCGCCTCCGCAAGCGAGCGCAGCTCGGTGTCGCCGTGGTCGAAGGTGCCGCGGATAGCCTGGCTCAGGCCGAGCGCGGTGGCCGCACCGGCCGGGTCGCCCTCCAGGAACAGCAGCCTGGCCAGGAGTTGAGCGGCCAAGGGGGCGTCCACGTTCGCCTGCGCCGCGTAGACAGCGCGGGGCAGTAGTTCGCGGGCGCGTACGGCGTTCCCGGCGGTGAGGAGGTTGGCCACCCGAGCGAGGAGCAGCCGATTGTCTGCGTGCTCGGCCGCCAGGGGCAGCTTGTGGGTGAGCGTCTCCATCCGATCGAGCTCTTGATCAGCGCGTTCGACCTCTCCGGAGCGGCGGTACAGCTCGGCCAGGATGCCGAGCACCTCGATCTCCAGCGCCGGCTGGCCACGCTGCCAGGCCGCTCGTTCGGCGGTGTCGATGTCGCGCTTGGCACCGGTCAGATCGCCGGCACGCATGCGTTCGGTGGCGAGCCCGAGCCGACTCGAGACCTCGTCCTGCGAGCCGAGGTCGATAGCGATCGCGAGGCTGTCCTCGTAGGCGGTGATCGCCTGGTCGTGGTCACCGGCGATGGCGTGGTTCTGCGCCAGGCCGTACAGCGCCTTGGCCGCCCACCAGCGATCGCCGACCTCCTCGAACGCGTGCAGTGCCGTGGTCATCGCGGTCGTGGAGCTTTCCCGGTCGCCCTGTTCGCGATGGCGCATGGCTTCGATCATGAAGGTGCAGGCGATCGCCCAGCGGTCCGAGCCGCCGCGTACTCGGGCGATCTCCCTTTCGGCCAGCTCATCCAGCCCGAGCAGCGGTGCCATCACCAGCACGATCGTCAGCAGCATCGGGTAACGCCGCAGAGCGCCGGTACGCACGCAGTCGTCGATGAGCGCGCCCAGCCGGTCGGTGAGCGGCTCGCCCGAGCCGACGATCAGATGGATCGCGGTGAACGCGGCCCGGGCGTCCGCGGGCAGCGCGTCGCCGAACTCGGCGACCTTGGCGACGTAGGCCTCGGCGCGGGCGTCGTAGCGGTGCATGACCCAGTACCAGTACAGCGGCCCGAGAATCCGGGCGGAGCCCGAGGCGTCGCCGCTTTTGATGGCCGTTTGCAGGGCGAACATCAGGTTGTCGTACTCGGCCTGGAACAGCCGCAGCGACTCCGCCTGTTTGTCCGAGCGCAGCAGCGGCTCGTGTTCGTCGGCCAGGTCCGCGAAGTACCGGGTGAGCCCACGCAGGACGGCGTCGGTCCCTCCTGCGAGCCGGAGCTTCCCCGCCGCGTGTGCCCGGATGGTTTCCAGCATCCGGTAGCCGTCGCCGGCCCGCTCCACGATGGACTTGTCGACCAGGGAGTCCAAGAGGTAGACGACCTCGTCCGCGGGAAGCGTCTCATCCGCGCAGACCGCTTCGGTCGCAGCGATACCCGTCCGCGCCGGAAATATCGATATCCGGGCGGCCAATGTGCGTTCTTGTGAGGTGAGGAGATCCCAGCTCCACTCAATGACCGCGTGTAGCGTCTGCTGGCGGGGCTGGGCGGTCCGGTTACCGGTGCTGAGCAGCCGGAAGCGGTCATCCAGCCGCCGGGCGATCTGCTCGGCGCTCATGGTCCGCAGGCGTGCCGCGGCCAGTTCCAGGGCGAGCGGCAGCCCGTCCAGCCGGCGCACGATGTCCACGACCGGCCGCGCGGTCGACGCGTCCAGTGCGAAGCCGGGTCGTACGGCTCCCGCCCGCTCGAGGAACAGCCGCACCGCGGCCGATGCGGAGGCACGATCGCGATCTGCGTGCGCCGGGGGGAGGCCGAGGGGTCCCAGGCGGCACAGCGCCTCACCCATGACGTCCAGCGGTTCCCGGCTCGTGGCCAGGATGGTCAGGTCCGGCTGGCGCTCCAGCAACCGCCCGGCGAACTTCGCGACGGCTCCGGAGATCTGTTCGCAGTTGTCCAGAACCAGCACGCCTTCACCACCGGCGAGCAGGTTGACCACCCGCTCCAGTAGCGTGCCGGCCGGCTGGGCTCCGGGGAGGCTGATCGTGCTCAGCACCGCCTCCACCAGCCCGTCGGCCGTGTCCACCGCGGCCAGGGAAACCAGCCAGACCCGGCCGCGCTGATGGACCCGATGCCGGCTCACCGCCTCCACGGCCAGCCGGGTCTTGCCCACTCCTCCGGGCCCCACGACGGTGACCAGCCGGGAGGACTCCAACAACCCGGCCAGCAACCTCAACTCGTCCTCGCGGCCGACGAAGCGGGTCAGCTGGGCCGGCAGACGGCCTCGCACCGCCTCCGGCCGGACCTGTTCCGCCTCGGGGATCTCCAGCTCACCCCGCAGCACGGCGAGATGCGTCTTGCGCAACTCTTCGGAGGGGTCGACGCCCAGCTCCTCGGCGAGAGTCCCGCGGACCCCTTCGAACACGGCCAGCGCATCGGACTGGCGGCCCGCCGCGTGCAGGGCTCGCATGCGCAACCCGGCCAGTCGTTCCCGGAGCGGATGGGCCGCGGCCGCCGCCTCCACATCGGCCAGAATCTCGCCGTGGTGGCCAAGCCGTAGCTCCGCCTCGAAGCGGTCTTCGAGAGCCCCGATGCGCAGTTCGTCCAGGCGGGCGCCAGCCGTACCGGCAAAAGGAATGTCGCGCACGTCGGCCAGCGCCTCCCCCCGCCACAGCGCCAGCGCCTCCTCCAGCAGCGAGGCCGCCAGCTGCGCAGCGCCCGCCGCCAGTTCGCGGCTGCCTCGCTTGGCCTGTTCCTCGAAGCGGACCGCGTCGACCTGCTCGCTGCGCAGGCGCAGGCGATACCCGCCGGCCACCGTCTCCACCACCCCAGCCCCGGCCAGGGCCTTGCGCAGGCGGTGCACCAGCGCGTGCAACGCGTTGAGGGTGCCTCCGGAGGAGTGGTCCCCCCACAGGCCGTCGAGCAGCGAATCGACCGACACCACTTCGTTCCCGGCCAGTGCCAGCCTGGCCAGCAGTGCGCGAACCCTGGTGCCGCCCAGGTCGATCGGCGCGCCGTCGTCGGCATACGCCAGAACCGGCCCCAGCACCTCAATCCGCATGCCCGACAGGCTATCCGGGGGGCTGAGAGCCCCTTACAGCCAGCCGGTGCCGGTTGGAAGAGAGATATAAGAGGCCTGTCAGAGCTACCGAACATCGTGGAGGACGTAACGAAGAAACATCCCGAGAGGCAGTGCGATGGCAATCATCAAGAACGTGCAGCAGGTGCTCGACAGCGCGGTGGCCGAGTACGGCACGCCCGGCGTCGTCGCCGCGATGCAGGACGAGAATGGCGCCTGGACCGGGTCGGCCGGACTGTCCGACCTTGAGGCCGGCCGCCGCCGCGAGCCCGGGGAGCAGTTCACCATCGGCAGCGGCGCCAAGGCATTCACCGCCGCCGCGATGCTGACGCTGGAGGCCGAGGGCAGGCTGAGCCTCACCGACACCGTGGAGCAGTGGCTGCCCGGCGTAGTGCGCGGCAACGGCAACGACGGCCGTCAGATCACCATCGGCCAGCTGCTGACCCACACCAGCGGCCTGGGGATCACCGGCCTGAACGTCGAGATCGCGCGCAAGTACCACACCCGGCCCGGGTTCGCCGCACACCGCTATGACGTCTGGACCGTCGAGGAGTTGCTGAAGCTCCAGATGGCCATTCCTCCGTTGTATGCGCCGGGTTCGGACTTCGCCTATAGCAACGGCGGCTACCACCTCGCCGGGGCAATCATCGAGAAGGCGACCGGGCGAAGCTACGAGGATGAGGTCGACCGGACGGTCGTCCAGCCGCTCGGACTGACCGGCACCTATGCGCGGGCCCTCGACGAGCGGCAGTTCCGGGGACCGCACGCCAGGGTCTACACCAGGCAGTTCATCAAGGACGGCGTGGACCCTGCAAGCCTCACGCCCGACAACTACGAGTCGCTGATGGAAGGCCCCGACTCCGATCCGGTCGACGTCACCGACAGGACTATCTGGGGGTGGGCCGCAGGCGGCGTCGTTTCGACCACAAGCGACATGCTCCGGTTCGCCAAGGCGATGATCACCGGCTCGCTGTTGCCGCCGGCGCAGCATCGCACGATGTGGAGCACGGTCCCCACCAGGGATTGGCTGCCCAACACCCGCTACGGCACCGGCGTGAGTCAATGGGCGCTGGCCGACGGCCGCACGCTCCACATCGTGGCCGGTGTGGAGCTGGGCACCGCCAGTTTCACCATGGGTACTCCTGACGCCCGACGCCTGGTCTCAGTGAACATCAACTGCGACTGGAACTGGTACCCGGTCTGCAGCCAGATCGCCGACTCGGTGTTCGGCTCACCCTTCCTCCCACCTCAGTAACGCCTGCTGACATCGCCCGGACGGGCACCGCGCCGCCGGCACGTCCGGGCGATCGCCCAGCCCGCGGCCGCCTGATCGGCCGTCGTTCCAAGGCCATCGCGCGGCTCACCCATGGACCTCATTCCTCCTCATCGGCGGCCGGATCGCGAAGCTCGCGCAGTCCTCCGCCCACTTCGGGGCGGTTGAACGGATAGAAGCCGTGGAAGTTGATGTGTTCGAACATCAGAGGCAGGAGTCGGGCGCGGATCTCGGGCGTGACCTGCCCGCCCTTGATGCCCGGCGCGCCGGTCTCTAGCTTCTTGACCGCCGCATCGATATAGAGCGAATTCCACCAAGTGATGGCGTTCAGCCCGAGGCCGAGCGCGCCCACCTGGTCCTCCATGCCGCGTTCATAGCCCCTGGCCAGGCGGCCGAGGTTGCCGAAGAAGACGCGGCGGGCGAGCTGGTGGCGGGACTCGCCGATGTTGAGCTGAGCTCCGATCATTCTGCGGTAGTCCTCGACGTGGATGATCTGGAGCAGGTGCAGCGATTTGAAGACCCGGCCGTAGTGGGCGAAGGCGTTGCCCAGTCCGGTGAGGCGGCCGTCGGCCGTCATCATGCGGATCAGGGCGTAGGCGCGGACCTGGTTGGTGGCCAGCGACCCGGCCACCCGCACCATGTCATCCCAGTGCTGCACGATGGCCGGTAGCGACACCCGGCGCAGGCCCAGGGCGTTGAAGTCGCCCCAGGCATTGGTGGCACGATGGCCGCGGGTGATGTCGCCGTCCAGCATCGCCACATCGATCCACCACAGCTGGGTGTCGGTGATGTCGGCGTGCCGCGGCGCGAACTGGTAGCCGCAGATCGCGAACAGGCCGTATACGACGTCGCTGTAGCTGCCCTGATCGGTGGTGATCACCTCGGGGTGCTCGGCGGCGTCCAGGCGGTGGATGGCATCCAGGATGAACAGCGAGTCGCGCAGCGTGCCGGGCACCAGCAGGCCGCCGAGCCCCATCACCTTGTCCGAGACGGTGTTCAGCCAGGTTGAACCGCGTGCGCGCTTGCCGATCCCCCAGTAGAGCGGTGAGGGCCGGGCGTGCAGGGAACGGACGGGCACCACGAAGCGCATGCCGTCCACCGAGGCCACCAGCCCGCCGCCCCAGTCGGCGGTGATGTCGATGCCCGCCTGCTTGTCGACCAGGCGGGCCGAGGCCGCGGCGATGCCCTCACCGTGGAAGTAGCCCTTCTCCACGCCGAGCAGCCGGTGCTCGGTGAGCGCCGCCACCCCCTCTTTGATCACCGGCACCAGGCCCACGTTGCACGAGCGGGCCACGGTGAGCGCGGCCAGGGTGATGTCGAGGTCGTCGCGGCGCAGGTGCGAGCCGGTGATGTGTCGCATGCGGTCGAACATGCCGGTCTTGGCGTGCGTCTCCAGCAGCAGCTCGGGGTAGTCGATGCGCGGCAGCATCGCGGCCACCGCGTCGTGGACAGCCTGGAAGCCCTCCGGCAGCGGGCCGCCTCCAGCCGCGACATCTGCAGCTTGCCGCCCTTGATACTGACCGACGCGTTCGCCGCCAGCCCGGCGGCGACCTGGGTGTAGGCGTCGTCGAGGAGGACGGCCAGCTCGCGCAGATGAGCGCGGGGGTCGGCCTGCAGGCCCAGCGCGGTCAGCACCGAGGCGCGCTCGCGTACCCACAGCCGCTCCTCGATCAGCCGGGCGCGCGGGTTGCCCCACTTGTCCGCGCCCACCGCGTACACATCGCGGCGCCGTAGGGCCACGTGCAGGGCCTCCAGGATCGAGAAAACGTATGCGGGCCTGTCGATCAACGGTGGGTCCAGTTTGGGGTTGCCGAACACCAGCCGCCGCCAGGACCCGGTCACCAGTTCCTCGAATCCCTTGATGTGCTCGCGGCCCGGCTTGCGCGCCGCCATCACCTTCGGCAGCCCCTTCACCGCAGCGACCACCAGGGAGCCTGCCGCCGTCGCCCCCCACGGCACCATCGAGGCCAGCTGCTCGATGAAGGGCCTGACCGTGCCGTAACGCGCCGTCAGTTCCGCCCGCCACTCCAGATCACCGTCATCCTCCTCGGCGGGCAACGGCAGCAGCTCGGCGACCGTGGCCAGCGCCGCCTCCAACTGCTCACGGCTGACCACCTGCACCACCGCGTCCACCACCTCGCTCGCCGTGGTGTCCTGCGCAGCGCCATCGCCATCCACCCGGGTCGGTGGGATGTCGCGCACGATCGCCCACGCGGCCGCCAGCCTGGCCGCCGCCACCCACAGCCGGGGCAGGTTGCGCAGCTTCTCCTTCTCCCCGGCCCGGCTGGTTTGCGACAGCAGCTTCGTCGACATCAGCAGGTCAAACAGCAGCAACGCGTCATCGACCGAGACGCCCTCCAGATGCCGCACCGTCGCCAGCAGCGTGGCCTCGCGCCGGTCATCCTCCAACTGCCTGATCCGGAAGGCCTTCGCGGTGGTGCCGAACCTGGCCAGCTCTGCCATTTTCACCGGCGCCACCGCGCTCCAATCGACCGCCCCGGTGCCCAGCCCCAGCACGTACGCCGACCGGTCGAAGGCCTCGCTCAGGCCCGTGCCCGACAGCTTGGTCACCGCGGTGCGCATCCACTCCAGCACCGACACCTTCTTGCCCTCGGGCACCGTGAGCGTGGCCACCAGCTCACCGCGCATGTGCCGCGGCGCCGCCTCCACCAACACCTTGTTGATCGCGGTCAACCCCGCCCGCCGCACCTCGGTCACCATCCGCGACACGGTCGTGATGCCCGGCAGCAACACCCGGTTCTCAATCAGCCACAGCACCGCTCGATCGAACAACTCCCGCTTGGAATCGCGCGTCTTGGCCACCCGCGAAGCGATGAACTCCGCCACCTCGGCCTCAGCCTCGCCGAACTCCCGATACTTCAGCAGCTTGCGGATCTGCGCCGCATGATCATAAGGAGTCTGCCACCGGTCGCCGTACTCCTTGACGACCGTCCAATCCTCGATCCCCAACTGCTCGGCAACGTAGCGGATCGCCACCTCCGGCACCTCTGCCGGACCGGAGTCAGTCAGGAACGTGCCGAGCATGCGCGCGGTCCCCACTGCAAGGACCAGCCGAGCCGGTTGTGCTGACCGCGTCGCTTCAGCGCCTCCGCCAGCGCGGCCTCGTCCAGGAAGAAGAACCGCTCCAGCTCTTCGGGCGTCGGGTCCGCCATGAACCGGCCGTACCGGCCCACCTGCTCGTCAGACAGATACTCATGCGGCACGAATCGTCACCGTACGGGGATGCTGCGTTACTACTTGCCGGTATGCCTAAATCGAGACCCGCTTGTCCGCGCTACAACCCCAACACACCGCTGACCTGCGCCACAGCGCTTATCGAGAAATCTCGTTGGGATATGACCACGACCCCGTCACCCACTGTGGCCTGCGGCAACGCTCTACTTTGGGGCTCATCGCACGGACCCGAGCGGAGGGCCTACGAGCGGCGGTCGCCGTCGAGCGAGAGCGTGAGCAGGCGACGGAGGCCAAGCGCGTCGCCGAGCGGATGGCGCGCGACGCCGAAGCAGAGCGCGAGCGGCAGGTGACCGCAGCCTGAAGGGGCCCCGGAACGCGCGATCAGTCCAGCTGCCGCAGCCGCACGGGACCATCTTGCTCACCGACGGCCAGCGTCCGCCCGTCCGGGCTGAGCGCCACTGGATATGCGACGTCAGTGTCTTCGTTGAGGACGGTGATGAGCTTGCCGGTGGCCACCTCCCACACCAGCACCGAGCCACCTGCGCTGACGGTGACCGCCCGCCTCAGGCCGGGGCCGAATGTCACAGCCGCAGGGAGATGCGGACTGGTGATGGGGGCGATCATCTTGTTGGTGGCCATCTCCCACATCACCACCGAGCCGTTTTCGCCAATGGCCAGCGTCCGCCCGTCCGGGCTGAACGCCACCTCGTGCACGGGGTTGCTTGCGGTGAGGGTGGTGATGACCTTGCCGGTGGTCACCTCCCACACCCGTGCCGAGCCGTCTTCACTGCCGGTGGCCAGCATCCGCCCATCCGGGCTGAACGCCACTGTATGCAGGCGGTCAGCGTTCTTTTTGGGGAGGGTGGCCACCAGTTTGCCGGTGGCCACCTCCAATAGCCGCGGGGGCGCGCCGTAGCCACTGATGGCCAGCGTCCGCCCGTTCGGGCTGAACGTCACCGCGGACACGCTGTGGTCGGTGAATGTGGTGATGACCTTGCCGGTGGCCACGTCCCACACCCGCGCGGTGTGCTCACCGCTGGCGGCGGCTAGCCTCCGTCCGTCCGGGCTGAACGCCAGCGAGAGCACACGGTCTATGCCCTCGCCCTTGTCGAAGGTGGTAACGGCTTTGCCGGTGGCCACCTCCCACATCCGCACCGAGCCGTCGCCATCTTTGCCACCGGTGGCCAGCATCCGCCCGTCCGGGCTGAACGCCAGCGAGTACGGGGTCTCGCGCTCGGTGAGAGCGTCCAGAGTGGCAGGACCTGGCATGAGGAAGAGCGCCGATACACCGATGACGGCCAGCATCGCCAGCACAGCGACCAGCCCTCTTTTCCCCCTTCGGGTACTGCCACCCCCGATGCCGGGTGTCGAGGAGAGCGCTTCGGGGGTGAGTAGGGGCCTCGGCATGACGTCGCGCGTGAGCGCCGACGTCAAGGTGAACGCTTCGGGTGCTGAGGCCGCCAGATCAGACTGCGATCCGGGGCCAGGAGGCCCGATGATGACCAGCCACAGCCCTGCCAGTGCGGCCATTGCGGCGATCACGCTGCTCACCTGATCGGCAATCTCCCATCCGGAGAACGCCGCTGTCCCGGCCAAGGCCAGCCCGGCCAGTATCAGCACGGCCCCTACCCCGGCCCGTCCTCTCCTCCCCATGGATCGATCCTTGCCGGTTTCCCGGAGTTGCGCACTGAGAACAGTGCTCTCGGATGCCGCGTTCATCCCCCAGCCGCGTCGTTTCGTATCCCCGCCGCGTCGCGGGCCTCGGGGCGTGGTCGTGGTTGACGGGGCGGTTTCGTCGCGCGAACTCGCTACTGTCTGGAGGGCAGGTGCGGCGGCGGGTCATGCGGTGCCGCCGGAGCAGCCGGCCAGCAGTGCGGCCAGGCGGTCGGCCAGCGCGGGTTTCACCTCGGTCGGTCGGGGCCTGGTGCTGGTGGGCTCACCGGCGCGCCGCTCGGCGATCGCCCGGGCCTGCTCTACCAGCTCGGCCCGGCGGGCCGCGTTGGCGGCGTTGCGCTCGGCGTTGGCGGCCAGCAGGGCGGCATGGCGGGTGCCGTCGTCGTCGACGTCCACGGTCGGTGGGGGCGTGATCGTGATTCTCGGCGTAGTGGCGTCCCCAGTTTGCCGTTCGGCGGTGTTCTCGGTGTCGTTGGAGGCGTGCCGGGAGGAGGGTTGGAGGCCGCTGAGGGCTTCTGAGGGCCGCGGGGTGCCGCGGGGTTCCGTACGGGCCTCCAGGCGGGCCCGCTCGGCGGGCGGCACGGCGCAGCCCTGTCAGGGCGCGGCCGATCCGCCAGCGCAGCACGCCGGCCAGGTCGGCGGCGGTGGCCACCTGGCGGGTCAGCAGCTCGCGCGCCTCCGACGGCGGCATGTGTCGCAGCAGTAGCATCACCAGCTGGCATGGGCCCCGAAAGTAGAACTCATTCATCAGCGCGGGCCAGGCTCAAGGTCGAACTGGTATGGGGAAACGGCTTCGACGACCCTCTGAGCAGCACGATTCCGTAGCGAAATGGTAGGAGATGACGCCTTTGCTGATCCCGGCGTGCTGGGCGATCCGGGCCAGTGACGCGCGGGTGAAGCCGTGCTCGGCGATCACCTCGATGGCGGCGGCGATGATCTGCGCGCGCCGCGCCTCCTCGATGAAGGAGGGCCCTTTATGGCCCTTCGGCTTATTTTCTGGCCGCTTGGCCAGAAATTAGCACCTGCGGCCAGAGGGTCGGGCAAGGTGATCATTTCTATGGCCCGGCAAGACAGGGGAGGCTACGTTGTTGGGGGACAAATCAGGAGGAGACGCCCCCCATGGACTCGTCGCGGCAGGAATCCCCACCCGAGATGGACACGACCGTGCCGCACTCGGCGCGGGTATGGAACTACTTCCTCGGCGGCAAGGACTTCTATCCCGTCGACCGCGCGGCCGGCGAGCAGTACCAGGCGATCTTCCCTGAGATCATCGACATCGCCAGGACCGACCGGGCCTTCCTCGGCCGTGCCGTGCGCCACCTGGCCGGCGAGGCGGGCATCCGCCAGTTCCTGGACATCGGGACCGGCCTGCCGACGATGGACAACACCCATGAGGTCGCCCAGCGCGTCGCCCCGGAGTCCCGGATCGTCTACGTCGACAACGACCCCCTGGTGCTGCTGCACGCCAACGCGCTGCTCACCGCCTCCCCGGAGGGCGCCTGCGCCTACGTGGACGCCGACCTGCGCGACCCGGACACGATCCTGGAGCACGCCGCGCGGACGCTCGACCTCACCCGGCCCGTCGCGATCATGCTGCTGGGGATCCTGCACTTCATCCCGGACTTCGACCAGGTGCGCGGCATCGTGACACGGCTGATGGACGCCGTGCCGTCCGGCAGCCACATGGCGCTCACGCACGCCACGCTCGACCTGGGCGGCGAGCAGACCGCACAGGCCAACTCCGAGGCCCAGCAGGCGTGGAACGAGCAGGCCACCGACACGATCACCCCGCGCACCCACGCCGAGGTCAGCCGCTTCTTCGACGGCCTGGAACTGCTGGAGCCCGGCTTGGTCTCGATGTCCCGCTGGCGGGTCGAGGCCACTCCCTGGGGCGAGCCGGCCGAGGTCTCCGGCTTCTGCGGCGTCGGCAGAAAGCCCTGATCCCGCCACCCTCACGGCGGCCTCTCACGGACGGCTCCAGCACCGGACGTCACGCCGCCGCGCCGACAGCGTACGATCTCCAAAGCGCATGGTGGCCGAACCGTTCAGCGTGGCAAGATGGTCCGCGATCGATTCGCGGCGATCTTCGCCGATCTAGGAGCATCTATGCGACGTGCTCGCAGTATGGGTGACCTGAGGGATGTTCCCGAGGGTGATTCCCGCAGGGCCGGGCCGACGGCTCTGCGGATGCTGGTCGGGGCACAGCTGCGCCGGCTGCGGGAGGCCAAGGGGATCACCCGCGAACGCGCCGGGTACGAGATCCGGGGCTCACACTCCAAGATCAGCCGCATGGAGCTCGGCCGGAGCACGTTCAAGCTCCGCGACGTGGCCGACCTGCTCGTCCTGTACGGCCTGGACGAGTCCGAGCGCTCGGCCGTGCTCTCCCTCGCCGAGCAGGCCAACGCCCTCCCCTGGTGGCACGACTACCGGGACGTGATCCCCGACTGGTTCGAGGCCTACGTCGGGCTGGAGCAGGACGCGGCGCTGATCCGCATCTACGAGGTCCAGCTCATCCCGGGCCTGCTGCAGACCGAGGACTACGCCCGCGCGGTCATCGCCCAGGGCTATGACACCGTCACGGCCGAGCAGATCGAGCGCCGGGTGGCGATGCGGATGCACCGCCAGCGGATCCTGACGCCGCCCTCCTCGCGCAAGATCTGGGTGGTGCTGGACGAGGGGGCGCTGCACCGCCAGGTCGGCGGCAGCGCCATGATGCGCGCCCAGCTCGAACACCTCGCCGTGCTCGCCGGCCAGCCGCACATCACGATCCAGGTGCTGCCGTTCACCTCCGGCGCCCATGTCGGCGGGGTGGGGCCCATCACGATCATGCGTTTCGCCCAGGCGGAGCTGAACGACGTCGTCTACCTCGAACAGGTCAACGGCGCCCAGTACTTCAGCAGGGAGGCCGAGGTGCTCCCCTACCAGCACCTGCTGAACAAGCTGGGCATCCACGCGGAGCCCATGGCCTCGACCCCGGCGATCCTCCGAAGGATCATGAGCCGCCTTTAGGCCGGTACGCCTCAGTCGGTGCCGCGCTTGAGCACCGGCGGCTCGGGGACCAGCGGCTCGGAGACGGACAGTCTGAAGACGGACAGCAGCCGGTCGGCCGCCAGCGCCGGGGTCAGCGTGCCGGCCAGCACCTCCCGCTCCACCTCGGCGCTGATCGCCGCCACCTCCGGGTCGTTGCGCAACGCGGTGAGCAGGCGGTCACGGACCAGCGTCCAGGTCCAGCCCACCTGCTGACGGCTGCGCTTGGCGGCCAGGTCGAGGCCCTCCTGGTGGGCGAGGACCTGACGCCACACCTCCTGCAGCCCATCGCCGGTGAGCGCGCTGCAGGTCAGCACCGGAGGCGGGGGCGTGTCCGAGCGGAGCATCCGCAACGCCCCGGCCAGCTCGCGGGCCGCCTTCTTCGCCGCGAGCGCGTGCTCGCCGTCGGCCTTGTTGACCGCGATGACGTCCGCCAGCTCCAGCACCCCCTTCTTGATGCCCTGGAGCTGATCCCCGGTGCGCGCCAGCGTGAGCAGCAGGAAGGTGTCCACCATGTCCGCCACCGCCGTCTCGGACTGGCCCACGCCGACGGTCTCGACCAGCACCACGTCGAACCCGGCCGCCTCCACCACGACCATGGCCTGCCTGGTCGCCTTGGTGACACCGCCGAGCGTGCCCGAGGTGGGCGAGGGCCGGATGAACGCGGCCGGATCCACGGACAACCGGGCCATCCGCGTCTTGTCGCCCAGGATGCTGCCGCCGGTCCTGGTGGAGGAGGGGTCCACGGCCAGCACGGCCACCTTGTGCCCCTGGCCGGTCAGCGACGTGCCGAGCGCGTCGACGAAGGTCGACTTGCCGACGCCGGGCACGCCGGACACGCCCACCCGCCTCGCCTGACCCGCGAGCGGCGTCAGCTCGACCAGCAGCCGCTGCGCCTGGGCCATGTGGTCGGGCCTGGTGGACTCCACGAGCGTGATCGCACGGGCGATCCACGTACGCGAGCCCGCCTTGACGCCCCGGACATAGTCCTCCAGCGACCGCACCTGGGCCCTCCTTCTCTGCTGGTCACACGAGCTTAACTCTCGACAGATCACACTATTTGCCGCTGAGGAGCCGGGCTTCGTTCAGCGCGCGAGCGTCCCGTGACCGCCGCTCGAGAACGCAGTCCATCACGACGCCACGCTGTGGGTCTGCATGCCCGAGATATCTCGGCGCGCCGTCGAAGTCACGCTGTTCGAGAAGCCGGAGGAGAGCCGCGACGAACGCCGAGGAAGGGCTGACGGGCCGGCGCACCGTGTCGTCCTGGTGGACGACGCCCGCATGACCGCGGACGTCGTCCACCAGGACGACGCCCGCGGTCATGCGGCCGCCGGTCAGCTCGGAGGTGCCGGCGTCGGCCGTCGTCACCCGTTTCACGCCTTCCTTGACGTCGCAGGGGCTACTGACGCTTGCGGAGTTCTGTGAGGAGGTCCAGGGCGGCGGTGGCGATCACCGTACCGGGTGGGAAGATCGCGGCGGCGCCGGCGGCGCGCAGCTCCGCGAAGTCGTCCGGTGGGATGACGCCGCCGACCACGATCATCACGTCCCCGGCGTCCAGGTCGGCGAGGGCCTGCTTGAGCGCGGGCACCAGCGTGAGGTGGCCGGCCGCCAGGGTGGAGACCCCGACGATGTGCACGTCGGCCTCGACCGCCTGTCTGGCCACCTCCTCCGGCGTCTGGAACAGCGGGCCGACGTCCACGTCGAAGCCCAGGTCGGCGAAGGCGGTGGCGATGACCTTCTGGCCGCGGTCGTGGCCGTCCTGGCCCATCTTGGCGACCAGGATGCGCGGGCGGCGGCCCTCGGCGCGCTCGAAGTCGGCGCACGCCTGACGCGCCCGTTCGATGTCTCCGGCCGGTCCGGCCTCGTCGCGGTACACCCCCGAGATGGTACGGACCTGCTCGGCGTGCCGGCCGAACACCCGCTCCAGCGCGGCGGAGATCTCCCCCACGGTGGCCTTGGCGCGGGCGGCGTCGACGGAGAGCTTGAGCAGGTTGTTCTCCAGGCCGGGCGCGGGGTTGTCGGCGGCCTTCGTCAGCGCGTCCAGCGCCAGCCCGACCGCGTCCTCGTCACGCTCGGCCCTGAGCCTGCGGAGCTTGTCGAGCTGCTGGGCGCGCACCGCGCGGTTGTCGACCCTGAGCACCTCGATGGGCTCGTCGGCCTCGGGACGGTACTTGTTGACGCCGATGACCGGCTGGCGGCCCGAGTCGATGCGGGCCTGGGTACGGGCGGCGGCCTCCTCGATGCGGAGCTTGGGCAGGCCCGCCTCGATCGCCTTGGCCATGCCGCCCGCCTCCTCGACCTCCTGGATGTGGGTCCAGGCGCGTTCGGCCAGGTCGTGGGTGAGGCGTTCGACGTAGTAGGAGCCGCCCCACGGGTCGATCACCTGCGTGGTGCCGGACTCCTGCTGCAGCAGGAGCTGGGTGTTGCGGGCGATGCGGGCCGAGAAGTCGGTCGGCAGCGCGAGCGCCTCGTCCAGGGCGTTGGTGTGCAGGGACTGGGTGTGGCCCTGGGTGGCGGCCATGGCTTCGACGCAGGTGCGGGCGACGTTGTTGAAGACGTCCTGGGCGGTGAGCGACCAGCCGGAGGTCTGGGAATGCGTCCGCAAACTCCACGATTTCGGATTTTTCGCATTAAATCCGGATACGAGGTTGGCCCAGAGCAGGCGCGCCGCGCGGAGCTTGGCGACTTCCATGAAGAAGTTCATGCCGATGCACCAGAAGAAGGACAGCCGTGGCGCGAACCGGTCCACGTCCATCCCCGCCGCGACCCCCGCCCGCAGGTATTCGACCCCGTCGGCCAGCGTGTAGGCGAGCTCCAGATCGCAGGTGGCTCCCGCCTCCTGAATATGGTACCCAGAAATACTAATAGAGTTGAATTTCGGCATCTTTTCACTCGTATAAGCGAAAATATCCGAAATTATGCGCATGGACGGGCTCGGAGGATAGATGTACGTGTTCCGTACCATGAATTCTTTGAGGATGTCGTTCTGGATGGTGCCGGCGAGCTGCTCGGGCGCCACCCCCTGCTCCTCGGCGGCGACGATGTAGAGCGCCAGGACCGGCAGCACCGCGCCGTTCATCGTCATCGACACCGACATCCGGTCCAGCGGGATCCCGTCGAACAGCTGCCGCATGTCGTAGATGGAGTCGATCGCCACCCCCGCCATCCCGACGTCGCCGCCGACCCTCGGGTGGTCGGAGTCGTAGCCCCGGTGCGTGGCCAGGTCGAAGGCCACCGACAGGCCCTTCTGCCCGGCCGCCAGGTTACGCCGGTAGAAGGCGTTGGAGTCGGCGGCCGTGGAGAAACCGGCGTACTGGCGGATGGTCCACGGCTGGTTCACGTACATCGTGGGATAGGGGCCCCGCAGGTACGGCGCCGCTCCCGGATAGGTGTGCAGGAAGTCGAGCCCCCGTAGGTCCTGGGCCGTGTAGAGGGGCTTGACGGCGATCCCTTCCGGCGTCAGCCACGGCTCGCCCTCGGCAGGCCCGTCGTCCGGCACGGGCCGGACCGGGTCGTTGAGCGGGATGCGGGAGAAGTCCGGGATCATGCCGTCACCTCCAGGTCGCGGAAGGTCGTGCGGAGCACGTCGAGCGCGTCGCACCCAGCGAACAGGCACGCGTCGACACCGTCATAGCGTTCCTTCCCCGCCAGCCAGACCCTGTGCGCGCCCGCCCGTCTCAACGCGGCGGCCACCGCCTCCGCGTGCTGGCCGTACAGCTTGTCACTGGAGCACAGGCAGGCGACGGTGGCGCCGCTGACGGCGAAGGCCGTGGCGATCTGCTCCGGGTCGGTGCCGGGGCCGGCGGTCTCGGTGGCCAGCCCGCCCGCGTGGAACAGGTTCGCGGCGAACGCGGCCCGCGCGGTGTGCGCCGCGACGGGGCCGATCGTGGCCAGGAACACCTTCGGACGTACGGGCTGCGCGTCGGCGAGATCACGCAGCGCCTCGAACTCCCGCGCGTAGCGGATCGCCGGCAACCCGGCTTTCCCCACGGGAGGCGAGCCGCCCGGCGGGCCGACCGCGTGGTGGGCGGCCGACCCCTCCTGACCAGCCCGCACCTCCTGAACGGCCGGCATCCCCTGAGCGAATGCCCCCTCCTCGGCAGCCGGCGTCTCCTGGGCGGAGGGGGACGCGCGGAGGGGCTTCTCGTCGAGGTGGGCGAACTCGCTGACGCCGGTGATCGGGAGGCGGCGGTGTGCGATGTCGGCGGCGCGGCGTTCCCGGGTGGCGGCGATCCGGGCGGAGATCAGCTCGCCCGCCGCCTCGACCCCGCCGGCCGCCTCGATCTCCTGGAACCAGGCCCACGCGCGCTCGGCCAGGTCGGCGGTCCGGCGCTCGACGGCCCAGGAGCCGCCCGCCGGGTCGGCCACCCGGCCGACGCCCGCCTCCTCCAGGAGCAGCAGCTGGGTGTTCCGGGCGATCCGGCGGGAGAACGCGTCGGGCGGCCGCAGGGCGGCGTCGAAGGGCTGGACGGTGACCGCGTCGGCGCCGCCCACCCCGGCGGCGAAGCAGGCCAGGGTGGTGCGGAGCATGTTCACCCAGGGGTCGCGGGCGGTCATCATGGCCGAGCTCGTCACCGCGTGCTGGCGCTGCGGGCTCTCGACGCCGCACACGTCGGCGACCCTGGCCCACAGCTTTCTGGCGGCGCGCAGCTTGGCGATGGTGGCGAACTGGTCGTCGGTCGCCGCGTAACGGAACTCCAGCTGGCCGAACGCCCGCGCCGTCCCCAGGTGGTCGAGCGCCCGCAGGTCGGCGACCGCCAGGGCGATCGAGCAGCCCAGTTCCTCGGCGTCGCTGCCACCGGCGTCGTGGTAGGGGGTGGCGTCCACGGTGACGGCCCGCAGCGCCGGGAAGTCGGCCGCGCACCGCGCCGCGAGTTCGGCGGTCACCTCCGGCCCCACCGCGCCCGGACCGGCGGCCGAGGCGCCGAGGTTGCCGCTGAGCACGGGGCCGCCGCCCTGGACGGCGCGCGCGGCGGCCATCGCGAACAGTGCTTCGGCGGCCTCTCGCGTGCGGGGGCCCGCCTCCAGGGCGATCGGCGCGAGGTCGAGGTAGACGTCCTTCAGCACCCTGGGCAGCGCCGCGACGGGGATGGCCCCGTCGCCGACGACCAGCCAGAGGGAGGTGACGCCGCCGGTCAGGTCGGCGAGCACCGCTTCGGGGTCGGGGATGTCGTGGCGCTGCCGGACGTCCCATCCGGTGCCGGCCCGTGCTCTCCGCTCGAACGGCTCGGCGGCGGGCAGGTCGGCGGCGTCGTAGAGCGGGGCGACCGTGATCCCGTCGTAGGTCGGGCTGGACAGGGCCTCTTCCGGGGTGGCGGACTCGACCCCGGACTTGCGTAGGACGGCGAGCGCGAGTGCTCGCCAGTCGTCACGGTCAGTGGAAGGGAATCCCGCTGCCAGATCCATGGTCTGGATAGTAAGCGCACGCTGGCACCGTTGGGGAAACCGGGGTCAGGTCGTCGGAGCGTCCCAGGTCAGGCGCCAGGTGGCGGGTCCCACGACACCGTCGTCCTCGATGTCCTGCTGACGCTGGAAGGAGCGGCACACCTCGCGCGAGGCGGGACCGTACGCGCCGTCGACGTCGAGCTCGAAGCCGCGCTCGGCGATCCTCGTCTGCCAGGTCCGCACGTCCTCGCCCCGCATGACCGGCGGGTACTTCAGCAACCGCCCAGGAAACGGCGGGGCCGTCGTGGGCGGGTCGCCGGGGGCGGTGTCGGTGCCGGGGCGGGGCGCGCCTCGCTGGACCCAGGCGTACAGCGGGCCGCCGGGGCAGTCGGTGGGGAACCCGTCGCGGTGCCCCTTGATCTCCTTGCCCGCCCGCCCCTGATCGCGTACGTGGTCGACGGCGTCGAGGATGGCGTGCAGCAGGGCGTCGGGCGGCTGCACCAGGCCGGAGTTGCCGACCAGGCCGAGCACGGCGTAGTGGCCCGAGTTGAGCCCGGAGCCGTTGGCGGCTGGTAAGTGGTGCAGCCCCCGCCCCTCGAAGACCTTCTTATGGGGACACGCGACGAACGAGTAACCAATGTCGATCCACCCATTGCCATCCATATGGTGACTCTGAATGGATTGGACGAGTTTGACGCACCCGGCGTGGTCGCCGACGATTCCGGGATCGACCCGCCCACCTGTGTAGTGAACCTTCACCCCCTTGGTGGAACCAAGCTGTGTGTAGTCGCCGCGCGGCGACCGCGCGTCCCAGTCCTGTCGTCTGACAAGGTCAATGGCCATACCGTGCTCCAGAAAATCGGCATTGATGACAACTGAGCGTAACGTGGGAAGCACAGATAGGTCCCCGGTTCTGACTATTTCGCCGAAGGCCGGATGACACGCCTCTCCGTCACGATGGCAGTGATCAACTCGTGTGGCGTCACGTCGAACGCCGGATTGGCCACCTGTGTGCCCTCAGGAGCGACCCTTATACCCGCGAATGTGGTGACTTCGCCGGGGGCGCGATCCTCGATCTCGATGTGCTCGCCCGACGGCGTCGCCGGGTCGATCGTGCTCTCCGGGGCGACGACGATGAAGGGCACCCCGGCTCGCTGGGCGCCGAGCGCGAGCGCGTACGAGCCGATCTTGTTGGCGGTGTCGCCGTTGACGGCGATCCGGTCCGCGCCGATGAGCACCGCGTCGACGCCTCCCCGCGACAGCAGGTACGGTCCCGCGGAGTCGGCGATGAGCCGGTGCGGCGCCCCCATCCTGGCCAGCTCCCAGGTGGTGAGCCTGGCGCCCTGCAGCAGCGGACGGGTCTCCAGGGCGAGCACCTCGGCCAGCCGCCCGCGTTCGTGCAGCGTCTGCGCGACGCCGAGCGCGGTGCCCCGCTCGACTGCGGCGAGCCCGCCGGTGTTGCACACGGTCATGATCCGCAGGCCGTCGCCCTCCAGCAGGTCCGCGCCGCGCTCCCCCATGGCCAGGCAGGCGGCGATGTCGTCGTCCCTGATCCGCAGGGCCGCCCGCAGCACGGCCTGCGGCCCCTCCCCGAGGTGCGCGGCGGCCTGGTCGACGCCCCAGGCCAGGTTGACGGCGGTCGGCCGGGCGGCCCGCAGCCTGGCGATGGCGTCGCGGTCGTCCCCGGCGAGCACCACGCCGAGCGCGCCGGCCACGCCCAGCGCGGGCGCGCCCCGCACCGCCAGCCGCTGGATCGCCCCGATGAGCTCGTCCACGCCGCGCAGGCGCAGCATCACGCACTCGCCGGGCAGCCGGGTCTGGTCGACGAGCTCGACGGCGCCGTCCACCCAGTCAATGGTTCTCACGTCTGCACGCTAACGCAGACGGTACGAGTCACGACCTATCACCAGACGTGGCGAGCGGTAACGTAGCGCCCATGGTGACCCCCCTCACGCCGGACGATCCGCCCTCCCTGGGCGGCCATCGGCTGGCCGGGCGGCTCGGGGAGGGCGGCCAGGGGGTGGTCTACCTCGCACACTCACCGGCCGGCGAGCCGGTCGCGATCAAACTGCTGAGCACGGGCGACCGCGAGACCCGCGCCCGGCTCGCCCGGGAGCTCCAGGCGCTGGAGAGCATCGCGTCCTTCTGTACGGCGCGCGTGCTGCACGCCTCGACCGAGGGGCCGCGCCCGTACGTGATCAGCGAGTTCATCGACGGGCCCTCGCTGGCCGACCGGGTGCGGGATCGGGGCCCGCTGGCCGGTGGCGAGCTGGAACGGGTGGTGGTCGGCAGCGCCACCGCGCTGGCCGCCATCCACGCGGCCGGGATCGTGCACCGCGACTTCAAGCCCGGCAACGTGCTGCTCGGGCCGGACGGTCCCCGCGTGGTGGACTTCGGCATCGCCAGGGCAGAGGGGGCGGCGACGATGACCTCCGGGCTGATCGGCACCCCCGCCTACCTGGCCCCCGAGCAGATCAACGGGACCCCTGCCTCGCCCGCCTCGGACGTGTTCGCGTGGGCGGCGAGCATGGTGTACGCGGCGACGGGGGTCAGCCCGTTCGGCGCGGACACCGTCCCGGCGGTGCTGCACCGGGTCCTGCACACCGACCCGGACCTGAGGCCGTTGCCGCCCCGGCTGCGCGCGGTGCTGGCCGGCTGCCTGGCCAAGGATCCGTCCCGCCGCCCCACGGCGAGGGACCTGATCGGCATGCTGGTCGGCCCGAACACCCCACCCCTGACGGACACGACCACCGGCGGCCCCCACACCACCCCACCACCCGCCGTCTCCCACCCCGGCGGACCGGCGGCGGGGCCGTCCGGAGGCTTCGCCCACCCCGGCGGCATGCCGCCCCCGGAGGTCTCCGGGGATCCTCATCGCACTGGCCCGCCGGGGCCGGCGTACACGACCGGCGTGCCCCGGCGGCGTTCGCGTGGGGTGCTGATCGGCTCGCTGGCCGTCCTGGTGGCGCTGACGGCGGGCGGGAGCGCGCTGCTCTGGTTCACCCCCACTCCGCCCATCGTGAACGACCTGTCCACCACCGCCTCTCCTACGCCGAGCGCGGACACGGCGTCCCCTTCCATCCCGGCCACGGAGCCCACCCCGGCCCAGGAGCCGACATCGCGGGAGAGCGCCGCGGAAGGCGGGCTCAAGGTTCCGGCGGCGCTGGCCGGCACCTGGTCGGGCAAGGCCAGCGGCACGATGCTGGACAAGCGGTTCGACGACGAGGCCGTCACGATCATCCTGCGCCAGGGCCGGAGCACGGGCGTGTGGGAGTCCCCCGGCGAGGACCCCGGCTGTGCGAAGGGCACCCTCAAGCTGACCCAGGTGGCCGGTACGAAGCTATCCTTCGACCTGACCGGTCTCGGCGGCGTCTGCGCCATCCTCGACAGCACGGGCGGCATCAAGGTGTCGCTCGACCGCAAGGACGAGGATCGGGCCGACTACGAGCTGACCATGTTCGGCGGGGAGAGCAAGGGAGAGCTGACCAAGACAGGGTGATTTCCCGCAAACCCTTCGACATCAAGTCCCGCTAACTGTGATCATTGGAGTCATGTCTGTGATGAAGGAGGTGCCGTTCCCCGGTCAGGAGTCGGGCGAGCTGCCGATGAAGATCTGGATCGACGACTCCGACTCGGCCATCGACGTCATCGATGCCCTGGCGCTGTCGCCGTTCGCCACCGGTGTCCAGCCCTGGTCCCGGCTGGCGAGTCTGGAGCGGGTCCGCCCGGACGCGCCGCTGCGTCCCTCGCACGGCCGCGTCGTACGGACCGCGCAGATCGAGGACGGCTCGGAGTCACGGCTGATCTGCGGCGACGGCTGGACCCTGCGTGTCATCCGGCACCGCAACCGCGCGGCCACGATCAGCGTCACCGCGATCAGCGAGGAGCTGGCCCGCTCGGTGCTCAAGGAGAGCCTGGAGGGGGCGGAGGAGCCGGAGCCGGACACCGACCACGTCGACATGGGCTTCTGGTGGCGCGGCTCGCACGGCGGCACTCGCTCCGACAAGCCGATCACGGCCCAGCCCTGGCAGGACATCAGCGGCAACTACTCCGCGGCCGTGCGCCGCTCGCTGGACGACCTGATGGCCGTCACCCCGGCCGACGTGAACGGCCGGCTCATCCTCCTGCACGGCCCTCCCGGCACCGGCAAGACCACGCTGCTGCGCACGCTGGCCAAGCAGTGGCAGGAGTGGTGCCAGGTCGACTGCGTGCTCGACCCCGAGCGGCTGTTCGACGAGCCCGGCTACCTGATGGAGGTGGCCGTCGGCTACGACAACGACGAGGACGACAAGCAGCGCTGGCGGCTGCTCGTGCTGGAGGACTGCGACGAGCTGATCAGCGCGTCGGCGAAGTCCCAGACGGGGCAGGGGCTGTCGCGCCTGCTCAACCTGACCGACGGCCTGCTCGGCCAGGGCCGTGACGTGCTGGTGGCGATCACCACGAACGAGGACCTGGCCCGCCTCCACCCAGCCGTCGTGCGTCCCGGCCGCTGCCTGGCACAGCTTGAGGTCGGCCCGCTGACCAGGGACGAGGCGGTCTCCTGGCTGGGCCACTCCGACGGTGTCGGCCCTTCGGGCGCGACCCTGGCCGAGTTGTACGCCCTCCGCTCGGGCCGCGCGGTCACCCCGTCGGCCTCCAGCGGCGAGAACACCGGCCTGTACCTGTAGTCCCGGCCGCGCTCGCGGCTCCTGCCGCCGGAAAATGGTCCCCGCCCGGGTGCGCCCCCGCGACTCCCCCGGGCGGGAAGCTGTCAGTTCAGGGCGGCCCGCAGGTGACGGGCCGCCCGGACGAAGCCGCTCTCGCCCCCGCGGCCGGCGATCTCCGCCACACACGGCAGCTCACCGCCGGCCCCGGTCCGGTGGGCGATCCGGGCGGCGAGCGCGAGCACCTGGGTGTGCCCGGCGTGCGCCCGTTCGCCCGGGCCCGGCAGGTAGGCGGGCAGCAGGCCGGTCATGATCTGCCATACGTGGTCGTGGCCGCCCCGGTCGGCCGCGAGCTCCATCGATTCGCGCAGCGCCGCCGCCTTCAGCCAGGTCCGCCGCAGCAGCAGCGCGAGCTGACGGCCGACCTCGACGGTGGGCAGGTCGCCCCTGGCGGCCAGGTCGAGGAGCAGCGACACCCCGGCGGGGGCCCGGTTCCACTTGCGGTTGAGCAGGAAGTAGGCCGCCAGGAGCGCGATGGCCTCCCCCGGTGGCCCGTCCGTGACCGACAGGATCTGGACGTGGGTGAGCTCGATGTGGGATCCGTGCTCCCGGCAGAAGAGGTACGGCAGGTAGTGCACGGCCACGGCTTCCCGGTCGTGGGGCAGCATCGCGGGCCAGCCGCGTGGATCGTCTCCGTCGGCCTGCCACCGGGACGGGCGAGGGGCGGACAGCAGGTGGTCGACGAGCTCCAGCCCGGTGGGCTCGGCGCGGATCCCGGGGACGAGGGAGACCTCGCTGGAAGGGGACGGCTCCCGGTCGTCGAGGTAGACGCCCGAGCCGTGCCGCCAGGCGATCCGGGTCCGCGGCTCCGGCCTGCCGGTCAGCCAGCCCGCCAGTGTGACGCCCGCCGCGGAGGTCAGGCGGCCCGCGCGCGCCGCCACCTCCGGCGGGATCCGGCGGGGCAGCCGGAGCAGCGCCTGCTGCAGGTCGGCGGGCATCGCCTCGACGCCCGCCCGTTCGTACCCCTCGATCCGAGCGACCAGCGCGGCCGGGTCGAGCCCGCCGGTGCCGGTGGTGGGGGTGGCCAGCAGGTACGGCGGCGCGGTGCCGCCGCGCACGGCGGCGTGGATCTCGGCCAGGCGGCGCAGCAGGAGCCAGTGCGGCGCGGAGACCCGCGAGATGTCGGGGAGCCGGCCCACCGGGTGCGGCCCCGGCGTGGTGACCAGGTCGGCCATCGCCGCCACCCACTGCGCCGGATATGGCCATTCGCGCTTGTCGTACGGGGGTGACTGCCGCACCGCCGGCGCCCGCATCGCCTCCCTGAGCCCTGGGAGGTCCTCGGTGCGGAACCTGACGAACGCCTCCAGCCAGCGCTCCAGGTCCTGCCAGGTCTCTCCGGTGGCCGCCTCGCCGAGTGCGCGCTCCAGCTCGGCCACCGTCGGCGCGTCGCCGGCGGCGGTCGCCGTGCTCGTCTTCCTTCCGGCGCTCATGCGGGCACGTCGACGATCAGGCGGGCGGCGATCCGGGCGGCGAGCACGTGCTTGCACGGCCCGCGTGAGCCGCGATGGTCGAACCACCACGCACAGGTGCAGGTCCCCTGCTCGATCCCGACCTGCCTGACGCCGCCGGAGGTGGTGACCTGGGCCTGGTCGCCGTCGAGCCGGACCGCGCCGGAGGCGGCCAGCGCGCGGGCGGCGGTGAGCCGGGGGTTGAGCTGTGCCACCTGGTCCCGGTCGTAGGGCAGCTCGCGGTGGAAGTGGGAGGCGTCGTGCAGGTCGTAGCCGACGCGGCCGGCGGTGCCGAGCTGGGTCAGCGCGGCGCGTACGCGCTCGACCGTGAGCCCCGAGCGGTCGGCGAGCAGCCCGATCTCCACGGTCGGCTCGAAGTTGAGCAGCATGCCGACCACGTCGGCGTCGCCGGCGGCCTCGTCGGTGGCCAGGTGCGAAAGGACGGCGCCCTCGCCGGAGAACCCGCGCCACGGCTCGGGTGAGACGGCCACGGTGTAGCGCATGCCGGGCAGCTCCAGCTCCCACGCGCTCGCCTGGTGCCGGCTGCCGGCCGCCGGGCCGTAGACCCGCAGCGCCTTGGCGAACCTGAGCAGCGGCATCAGCGTGGCGACGCGGCCGACGCCGGCCAGGCTGACGGCGCCATTCCCTGGGCCGGAGGTCAGGCGCAGGTCGCGGCCGGACGGCGCGGCCCACACGGCGGTGGAGGCCTTGCGCGGCAGCGACCGCAGGAAGCGCACCGCCTGCGGCCCCTTCAGCTCCGCCCGCAGGTCGAAGCCGGCCGCGATCACCTGCACCTCGGCGAAGCCGCGCAGCCAGCGGGTGGGCAGCGGCACCTTCTTCTCCACGACCGCGCCGTCGAGCGTGGTGACGGTCAGCTCGTCGGGGCCGACGCCGAGGTGCAGCGGGTCCCTGCCGCCGACTCTGGCCAGCGACTCGCGCAGCGGGCCGTTCACGTCGACGTTGGTGGTGCCGCGGTCGAGCACGTCGCCGTCGAGGCCGAGCACGTCCAGGCGGGCGTAGACGCCGCCGCAGGCGGAGAACGACTCGAACCTGAGCCGGCCGCCGTCGCAGGTCACCACCGGGTCGCGGGTCCAGCCGGGGCGGGGCTGGTGGTAGCGGGTGAGCGCGACGTCGGCCACGGCCAGCAGACCGGCGGCGGCCGGGGCGGCGTGGGTGAGCAGCCCGCTGAAGAACCGGGGGTGGGTCTGGGGGCCCGAGAGGGCCGTGCCGCCGGAGGTCGACAGCCCGAGACGGCCATCGGCGAGCACGGAGGGCCCGGCGTAGGAGTACGCCTGCACCGCTTGAGTCATGATCGGGACGATAGTGATCACCACTGACACATTCGGCGGACGTACGTAAACCCTCCGATGCGCGGGCGGCGCGGCCGCTCCACAATGGGGCCGGTGCTCACCGTCGACCTGGCCGAAGTGGCCTTCACCCGCTTCACCGTGCCCGCCGGGGGTGCGGTGTGGACGAGCGACGAGCACCCGATCGGTTTCGCCGCGACGCAGCTCGTCGCCTCGTGGACGGCGCGCACTCCTCCCGGCTCCTGGATCGAGGTGGAGTTGCGGGCCACGACCGCGCCGGGGAGCCGTACCAAGTGGTACGTGATGGGCCGGTGGTCCGCGCACGGCGGCCCGCGCACCTCGGTTCCCGGGCAGGGCGACCGGGACGGCGACGTGGCGGTGGACACGTTCGTGGCGCGGCGGGCGGTGGTGGCCTATCAGGTGCGGGTCACCGCGCACGGCGAGGGCGCGCGGGTGGACTGCCTAGGCGTGCTGGCCTCGGCCGTGCCGCCCCGGCCGGTGACGCCGAGCGCCTCCGCCACGGCGGGAGCGGTCCAGCTGGTGGTTCCGGCGTACTCCCAGCACGAGCACGCCGGACATCATCCCGAGTACGACGGCGGCGGCGCCAACTGGTGCGGACCCGCCGCCGTCGCCATGGTGCTCGCCTACTGGGAGCGCGGTCCCGCGCCGGCCGAGCTCGGCTGGGTGGGGGACGGCGACCCGTGCCCGGCGGTCGACCACGCGGCGCGCGGCAGCTACGACACCAGCTACCAGGGCACCGGCAACTGGCCGTTCAACGTCGCCTACGCGGGGACGTACGGGCTGGCGGGGTTCGTGACGAGGCTGCGGTCGGCGGCCGAGCTGGAGCGGCTGGTGCGCGCCGGCATCCCGGTGATCACCTCGCTGTCGTTCCGGTCGCATGAGCTGCCGGGCTCCGGGTACTCCACCAGCGGGCACATCATGGTCGTCACCGGCTTCACCGCCGGGGGCGACATCCTGGTCAACGATCCGGCCGCGCCTGGGGGCGGCGCGGAGGTGCGCAGGGTTTATCCGCGTGCCGCGTTCGAGAACGTCTGGCTCAGGAGCACCGGCAGCGGAGGCAGTGGCGGCATCGTGTACGTCCTGCATCCGCCTGATTTGTCCCTGCCCCCATCCGACGGCAATTGGTGAAATATGAGCATTCGACCGATCGATGTGGCGCGCACGGACGGCGGCCCCCAGTGGGTGGAGGCCGTGGCCACGCCCGACGGTGTCGAGGTGTGGTGGGACGAGCCGCGCCCGCACGAGGGCGGCAGGCGGTGCGTGGTGCGCCGGCTGCCCGGCGGCGACCGCGTCGACGCCCTGCCCACCGGGTGGAACGCGCGCAACCGGGTGATCGAGTACGGCGGCCGCTCGTGGCGTCCCCTGCCCGGAGGCGGCCTGGTCTTCACGAACTGGGCCGACCAGCGCGTCTACCGCCTCGACGGCGGCGCCCCGGTGCCGCTCACGCCGGCGGGCCCCGCCCGCTACGCCGACCTCTACCTGCCGCCCGGCCGCGAGGAGGTGTGGGCGGTGCGCGAGGTCGAGGACGTGCGCGACCTGGTGGCGATCCCGCTCGGCGGCGGCCCGGTCAGGCGGATCGTCAAGGCGCAGCACTTCGTGATGAACCCCCGCCTGTCCCCCGGCGGCGGCCATCTGGCCTGGATCGGCTGGAACCACCCGGCCATGCCGTGGGACGGCACCGAGCTGTGCGTCGCCCCGCTGGACGCGGACGGGGTGGCGGGCCCGCACGAGGTGGTCGCGGGCGGGCCGCAGGAGTCGGTCGTGCAGGCCGAGTGGCGCGACGACGACAGCCTGTACGCGGTCACCGACCCGACCGGCTGGTGGAACGTGCACGTGATCGGCAGGGACGGCGTCCGTGACCGCAACCTGACGCCGATGGAGGCCGAGTTCGGCGCCGCGCCGTGGAAGCCCGGCCTGGCCTGCCTGGCGGTGGCGGACGGGCGGCTGGTCGTCGTGTACGGCACGGCGGACCGCCGCCGCCTGGGTGTGCTGGACCCCGACGGCGGGGAGCTGCGGGAGATCGGCGGCGAGGCGACCTATTGGGCCTCCACCGTGTCGGCGGCCGGCGGGAAGGTCGCGGCCGTGGCCGCTACCCCGTACACGCCGCTGGAGGTGGTGCTGGTGGACCTGGACCTGGACCTGGATGAGGGCGGCGGGCGCGAGGTGGTGTCGGCGCCGAAGCCGCTGCCGCCGCGTGAGCTGCTGCCCGACCCGGAGCCGGTGACCGTCGAGGGCGTGCACGCGCACCTGTATCCGCCGGCCGGGGCCGAGGGCCCCGCGCCTTACGTGATCTTCGCGCACGGCGGGCCCACCGGCAGCAGCCCGGTCGTGCTCGACCTGGAGATCGCCTACTTCACCAGCAGGGGCCTCGGCGTGGCCGTGGTCAACTACGGCGGCTCCACCGGCTACGGCAGGGCCTACCGGGAGCGGCTGCGCCACCAGTGGGGCGTGGTGGACGTGCAGGACTGCGCCAAGGTGGCGCGCGGCCTGGTGGAGCTGGGCCGGGCCGACGCCGCCAGGATCGCCATCCGGGGCGGCAGCGCCGGCGGCTGGACGACGGTGGCGGCGCTGGTGCACAGCGACGTGTTCGCGGGCGGCGTCGCCCACTACGCGATCACCGACCCGGAGAGCTGGGCGGCGGAGACGCACGACTTCGAGTCCCGCTACCTGGACGGCCTGATCGGCCCGCTGCCGGAGACCCGGCAGCGCTACACCGACCGCTCGCCGCTGCTGCACGCCGGCCAGGCGTCCGGGCCGTGCCTCATGCTGCACGGCCTGGAGGACGCGATCGTGGACGTCGGCCAGGCCGAGCGGTTCGTCGCGGAGCTGGACAGGCACGGCAAACAGTGGGCCCTGCTCACCTATCCGGGCGAGCAGCACGGCTGGCGCAGGGAAGAGACCATCGTGGCGGTGCTGGAGGCCGAGCTGGCCTTCTACGGCACGCTCTTCGGGTTCGACACACCCGAGGTGGCGCCGCTCAAGCTGGAGGGAAGCGCGTGAAGAGCGTCGCGGAGATCTGCTCGGACCTCATCAGGTTCGACACCACCAATCCGGGCTCGGGCGAGCGGCCGGCCGCCGAGTACGTGGCCACGCTGCTGGCCGAGGCGGGGCTGGAGCCGGAGGTGTTCGAGGCGGCGCCGCGCCGCACCACCGTGGTGGCCCGGATCGAGGGCGACTCCCCCGACGCGCTGCTCATCCACGGGCACCTGGACGTGGTGCCCGCCGACCCCGCCGAGTGGCGCACGCACCCGTTCTCGGGCGAGATCGCCGACGGATGCGTCCACGGCCGGGGCGCGGTCGACATGAAGGGCTCGTGCGCGATGACGCTGTCGGCCGTGCTCGGCCTGCGGGCGCTCGGCGTGCGGCCCAAGCGGGACGTCGTGCTGGCGTTCCTGGCGGACGAGGAGGCGACCGGCGACTACGGCTCGCGGCACGCGGTGACCGAGCACCGGGAGCTGTTCGACGGCGTGACGCAGGCGATCAGCGAGTCGGGCGGCTTCAGCGTCACCTCCGGCGAGCACCGGGTCTACCCGGTGGCGGTGGGCGAGCGGGGCACGGCCTGGATGAAGCTGACCGCGCACGGCGTGGCCGGGCACGGCTCCAGGCCCGCGGTGGACAATCCGGTCGCCACGCTGGCGCACGCGCTGTCGCGGGTGGCCGCCCACCAATGGCCGATACGGCTGACGCCATCCGTGGCGGCGCTGGTCCAGGGCCTGTCGGAGATCACCGGCACACCGATCGACCTGGACCGCCTGGACGAGGAGGCGGCCCGGCTGGGCGCGCTGGGCCAGCTGTTCGAGGGCCAGATCCGCAACTCGGCGAACCCGACCATGCTGAACGCCGGCTACAAGGTGAACGTGGTGCCCTCGACCGCCGAGGCGCATGTGGACGGCCGTTACCTGCCGGGCCTGCGGGAGGAGTTCCTGGAGACGATCGACGAGCTGCTCGGCCCGAAGATCGTCCGCGAGTTCGTCAACCTGGAGGACGCCCCGGCCGCGCCGTACCCCTCGGCGTTCTTCGACGAGCTGGCCGGCTCGCTCGTGGCCGAGGACCCGCTGGCCAGACCGGTGCCGTACGTGATGAGCGGGGGCACGGACGCCAAGTCGTTCGCCGGGATCGGCATCGAGGGGTACGGCTTCGCGCCGCTCATGCTCCGGCCCGACCTGGACTACTTCGGCATGTTCCACGGCAAGGACGAGCGGGTCCCGGTGGAGGGCCTGGAGTTCGGCACGAGGGTGCTCACCCGACTCCTCACCTGAGTGGAACAAATCATTCCGTTCTGATAGAGTGGTGTCAACGGAAAACGCCGAAAGGGGCCAGTCATGACGTCCGGGTGGACACTGCTCGACAACGCGCACGAGGCTCTTCGCACCGTCGTGGGCGACGTGCCCGCCGACGCCTGGGAGCTCCCCACGCCCTGCGCCGACTGGAACGTCACCCAGGTGCTCCAGCACGCCGCGGGCGACCAGATCGGCTACGCCGCCTTCCTCACCGGCGAGCCCGGCCCGGCGGAGAACCCGTTCGCGCCCTCCGGCACCCTGCCGGCCGACCCGGTGGCGTACGCGGAGGACGCCATGGCGCGCTCGGCCAAGGCGTGGGCGGGCGTCGACCGGGCCGCGGCCGAGGTGCCGGTGCCGATGCCGCCGAACAGGATGACGCCCGAGCTGGGCGCGGGCGCCTGCGCGCTGGACGCCGCGGTGCACGCGTGGGACATCGCCGTGGCCACCGGCCGCCCTTCGCCGCTGACGCCCGAGCTGGCGGCGGGGCTGCTGCCGGTGGCGCGGGCGACCGCCGAAGTGGTGCGCGGGTTCGCCTACGGCCCCGCGCTGGCCGCTGAGACCGGTGACGACGAGGTCGCGACCCTGCTGCGGTACCTGGGCCGCGACCCTCACTGGGGCCGCTCCTGAGCGAGCCGTACGGGTCCGCGGCTCGCTCAGGGCCGCTAGGCAGTGCGGCGTAGCGTGCGCAGCACGGCCAGCCCGCCCATCGCCCCGGAGGCGAGCAGGAGGATGCCCGCCTCCGTCCACTGGAAGCGCCAGAACATCGCGGGCGGGTGGTAGGAGACGGCGTAGCCGTACCCCTTGCCGAACAGGCACGTCTCCCACGCCTCGGTGTTCCGGCTGCTCCGCCCGGCGTCCACCCGGCGCGGGCAGACCTCCGCGCCGGGGCTGTCGACCTCCCGGCCCGCCGGGTCCACCCACGTCGCACCGACCAGCCGCGCGTCCGGATCACCGAGCTCGGTGGTGCCCGAGAGCACCACCCGCTCGGGGGTCGCGTAGTGGTCGCTCAGCGCGAACAGCGTGAACATGGTCACCGCCACCCCCGCGACGACCACCGCCATCGCCGGCATCGTGCGCCGGAGCACGGTCCCGGCCAGCGTGCCGAAGGCGAAGGCGTACAGCCACCACACGGCCGGCGCCACCCCGACCATGTTGAACACGCCGACGTTGCCGAACGACGATTCGATCCCGGCCCGGAACACCGGCCGCCACAGGCTGACCATCAGCGACAGCAGCAGCCCGCCGGCCACCACCGCGCCGCCGAGCACCGCCAGCTTGACCGCCAGCCAGCGCCACACCGGCACCGCCTGGGTCCAGGCCAGCCGGTGGGTGCCGCGCTCGTACTCCCTGCCGAGCAGCGGCGCCCCCCAGAACGCGCCGATCAGCGCCGGCAGCACCAGCGGCATCCAGCCGAAGATCGAGTAGATCGCGTCGTACCGCTCCCCCAGCGCCACCTCCAGCGGGGCGCACGCGGGCGCGCTCCCGGGACAGCCGGGCGCGGCGTGCTCGGAGACGTACAGCGTGGCCTCGATCGCCGACCCGAGCAGCAGCAGCGCGAGCGCGGCCAGGAAGGCGGCGGTGAGCAGGATCTGCGCCCGGTGCTGGCGCCAGGTGAGCCAGATCATCGGCCCGCCGCCGCGAGCCCCGGCAGCGCGGCCGACTCGGGGCTGCGCAGATAGCCCATGACGAGCTCGTCGAGCCCCGGCCGCCGCGCCTGCCAGCGCGGGTCCAGCGGCGGCTCGCCCCTGACGAGCAGCCTGACCTGCCGCGCGGTACGGCTCTCGGCGACGACCTGCACCCGCCCCGGCCCGGCGAGCCCGGCGGGGCCCGTCATGACGAGATGCCCGGCCAGCAGGTCCTCGATGTCGCCGCTCACCTGCAGCCGCCCGCCGTTCAGCACGACCAGCCAGTCGCAGGTCTCCTCCAGGTCGGAGACCACGTGGGACGACAGCAGCACGCTCAGCCCGTGCTCGGCCACCTCCGCCATGATCGCCCGCATCACGTCGTGCCTGGCGACAGGGTCGAGGTTGGCGAGCGGTTCGTCCAGCACGAGCAGATCGGGGGTCCTGGCCAGCGCGATGGTCAGCGCCACCTGCGCCTGCTGTCCGCCGGACAGCCGGCCCACCTTGCGGTCCAGGGGGATGCCCAGCCCGGCCAGCCGATCCAACGCCGCCCGCTCGTCCCACCGGAGGTTCGTCCGGCGGCCGAAGGTGAGCATCTCCGCGACGGTGAACGTCTCGTACAGCGGCTTGTCCTGGGCCACGAACGCGGCCTGTCCCCGTACGACCACCCTGCCCCGGGCGGGGGCGAGCAGCCCGACGGCGGCGTGCATGAGCGTGGTCTTGCCCGCCCCGTTCGGCCCGACCAGCGCGGCCACCCGTCCGGCGGGGAGGGCCAGCGAGCAGTCGCGCAGCGCCCAGCCTCGCCGGTAGCGCACGCCCAGCCCGGTCGCTTCCAACACTGGCGCTTCCAGCACGGGCGCCTCGGGCGCGGGCGGCCTCATGCGACCCCCTCACGCGCCGCATCGGCCAGCACCGCGCCGAACAGCGTCCGCAGGTCCTCCTCGTCCAGCCCGGCCTCCCGCGCCTGCCGCACCCACGCCTCGAGCCCGCGCCGCAGGCGGGTGTGGTCGGCCAGAGTCCCGCCGGCGAGGCCGCGCTCCACGAACGTGCCGAGCCCCGGCTTGCCCGCCACCAGCCCCTCGCGCTCCAGCTCCCGGTAGGCCTTGAGCACGGTGTTCGGGTTGATCGCCAGGCTCTCGACGACCTCCCTCGCCGTGGGCAGCTTGTCACCCGGCCGCAGGGTGCCCAGCCGCAGCGCCTGCCTGACCTGGTGGACGAGCTGGAGGTACGTGGACACCCCCGAACCCCTGTCCAGCTGGAACTCGATCACCAATACACCCTTTCACTATTTGAATAGTGAAAGGGTGTTGGATGCGGGCCGGGTCTGTCAACTCAGCCGAACTTGGTCTTCGGCCGCTCCTCCAGCTCGCCGTCGACGTAGATGTCGAGCTTCTCGTTGTAGAAGGCGATCAGGCCCGCGACCCGCTCGCTCTCCGGCAGCGGGGTGCGATAGGACCACGCCAGGTCCTCGCGTCCGTTGACCGACCAGTACTCGGCGCTCCCCTTGTACGGGCAGTGGGTGACGGTGTCGGTGTGCTCCAGCAGGTCCAGCCGGACGTCGGTCTTCGGCAGGTAGTAGCGGGCCGGCAGACCGGTCTCGAAGAGGATCCTGGCGGCGCGCGAGTCCGCCACCGTCACCCCGTCCACCTCCACCCGCACATGACGCGAGCTCGGCAGGATGTCCACGCGCGTGTACGGGTCACGCGCGTGGAAGTAGACCTGCTCGTCCTCCTCGAACCAGGCGTCCATCGCCTCCCAGTCGAAGCGCACATGCCCCCGGATGTCCTCCAGCGGCGACTCCGGATAGGTCAGCGCCGCCTCCGGCGCCTCCACGCCCCCGGACGTCACCGTGTGGACGACGCCGTCGCCCCTGCTCGGCGAGTGCTTGGTCGTGTCCGTCCGCTTGAGCGCCGATTCCTCGACGTCCTGCAGCGGGAAGTAGTAGACGGGATAGTAGGGGACCTCCCACACCAGCAGCGCGCGGGTGGTGTCGGCCACCACCCGGCCACCGAGGTAGGTCCTGACGCGCTTGGCCGAGCGCTCGACACGCACCCGGCCGCGGTTCGTGGCATCCATGCTCGCGCCAACCCCCGCCCGCCCCCCGCTATTCCGCGCCCGCTACTCCATGCCCACTACTCCATGCCGAACGCCGCCAGGGTCCCCCAGGTCACCAGCGCCCCGACCAACGCCCCGGCGGCCACCTGGGCCGGGGTGTGGTGGGCCAGTCGCACCCGCGCCCAGCACACCAGCGCCACCACGGCCGCTCCGGCGGCCAAGGTGGGCAGGGCGGGCAGCACCTGCGCCAGCACCACGACCGTGCCCGCGGAGACGGCGGCGTGGAAGGAGATCTTCCAGCGCAGCGTGACCGGGATGGTCACGGCCAGGGCGGCGAGCATCGCGGTCACCGTGGCCACCAGCAGCCTCGGCGCGCCCAGCAAGGCCAGCACCAGCAGCGCGAACAGCACGGCCGCGACGGCGGCGAGCAGCGGGCCGGTCCGGCGGGCCCGGTCGACGATGTGGTGGGAGTCCAGCCGCCCCGACCGCACCCCCACGGCGATCACCGCGGCGGGCACCCCACCGCACAGGGCGGAGGCCAGCAGCCCCCACACGGCTCCGGGCCACCCATGCGCGATCAGGCCGACGGCAGGCGGCATCGCGATCACGAGCACCTGGGGAGCGAGCAGGTCGGTGACCTTCCGCGCCAACGAGTCGGCCATCATGTCAGGAAAGATTACGCGATCATGCCCGCCCAGCCGGCCGCCCGGCCCCCACGTCGTGTCGTGCTCCGGACGCACGCCACCGCCCTGCCGGGTACGGACGCCGCGCCACCCCGCGTTGCCCCTCGCGGACGCCGGGCACCGGCCCACCTCGTCCTGAGAACGCCGGGCACCGATCACCATCCATCACCTCGGACTGCGGGCTGCCTTCAGCCTTTGCCGGCGGCGTTGACGATGCGGGTGGTCGAGCGGTCGGGGATCGCCTCCAGTTCCCAGCACTCGGCGTCCAGGAGCGTCGCGGCGGCGTGGCGGGCGGCCGCGTGGGGGTCTCCCACCGTGTGCGCGAGCGCGCCGGGCCGCATCGGGGCCAGCAGGTCGATGTAGTCCTCGGGTCCGTGCGCGTCCGGCGGTCCTGTGACGATGAACACCCCCGTCACGAACCGCAGCGCCGCCATCACCTCGGCCCGCTCCGGCGCCGGGTTGAAGGGCCGCGACGGCCCCTTCCAGGCCCGCACCCTCGGATCGTCCTCGATCCCGACGACCAGCGGCCGGCCGCGCGCGGCGACGGAGCTCAGATAGCGCACGTGTCCCACGTGCAGAATGTCGAAGACGCCGGTCACGACCGCTGCCCCCGGGTGGTCGTATCGCTGCACCCAGACGGCCTCCAGGCTGCTCACGCAGGCACTCCTCCTAGTCGACTCGTCGATCGCAGCGTACTCGGTCCACCCGCACGGTCGTACGGGCGACCTTGAGAAAGGGCATTCCTACCTTTTCGCGATAGTCCCTGGCACCGGTCTGGCGCGTCTCATGACGTCGCCGTCATCAGGGGGTCGCCGTGACACCGTCCTCGCCAGAGACCATCGACCCGGGCTCCCACCGGCTCGAACTCCGCTTCCCGGGAATCCCGTCCCAGGTGGCGAGGGCGAGGAGTCTGGTGACCGCCGTGCTCGGGCGCGACCATCCGCTGCACGACGACTGCGTGCTGCTCACCAGCGAGCTGGCCACGAACGCGATCCTGCACTCCCGGTCGGGGGCCGGGGGCGAGTTCACGGTCACCGTGCTGGCGGCGCGGGACGTGGTGCGGGTGTGCGTGGAGGACGCGGGCTCCGAGGAGCCGCCGTGCGCCTGCCGTGCCAACGCGCAGTCGACCGGCGGGCGGGGGCTGCCGCTGCTGGAGGAGCTCAGCCACCGCTGGGGTTTCACCCGGGGCGGGGGCAGGACGGCGGTCTGGTTCGAGTTGCCGCTGGTGACGGTCCCGGCGGGGTGGGCCGTCCAGCCGGGGTGGGCCGTCCAGCCGGGGTGGGCCGTCTAGACGTCCAGCCGGCACAGGCCCTCGGCGAGCGCCTTGGTGGTGAGCCGGGTGCGGCTGTCGCAGCCGAGCTTGGCGAAGATGTGCTCCAGGTGGGTCGTCACGGTGCGCACGCTGAGCACCAGGGCGGCGGCGATCTGCGGGTTGGAGTCGCCGGCCGCGACCCGGGTGAGCACGTCCACCTCCCGGCCGGTCAGGTCGTACGGCAGCGAGCACGGCCGCTCGGCGACCACCGCGCCCTGCAGCGCGCCCTGGAAGCCGACACCGGCCCGCAGGAGCCGCGTCTCGTGCCACTGGCCGCGCGGGTCGAGCCAGAGGCCGTGCCGGTTGAGCTCGCGTGAGTCGATGAACGCGCGGGCGTAGCCGGCCATCGCGGGGTCGTCCCACAGCGCCGCCGAGGTGTCCAGGCCGGGCACGTCGCGGCGGGTGCCCACCCGGTCGAAGGCGACCGCGCGGAACCCGGCGGGCAGCCCGACCGGGTCGATCACGCAGGTGGCCAGGTCGGTGACGTGCGCCAGCATCGGGCTCGCGGCGGCGACCAGCGCGGGCGTGACGTCCGCGAAGGCACCCCTGGTGGCCAGGTGCAGCAGGCCGGTGTAGCGGCCCTCGGCCAGGAACAGCGGCGCGGTCAGCCCGGCCCGCCAGCCGTAGGGCGCCAGGTGGCGGCGGAAGTAGCGCTCGGTGCCCGGCTCGGGCATCGTCACCGGCTCCCGCGTGGCCATGGCGGTGCGGTAGGCGTCGAGGCCCGCGTACTCCTCCGCCGCGTCGCCGTCGATGCGCGCGTGCCCGTCGGAGGAGACGCTGTGGTGGCGGCCGGTGGCGGGGTCGAAGGCGACGAACTCGTAGGCGTCGAGCGGCACGACCCGGCGCAGCGCCGTCATCGCGCCGTGCGCCCCGCCGCCGCCGGCGACCTGGTAGCCGACCTCGGCGAACGCCCGCAGCTGGCGGAGGTTCAGGGTGATCTCGGCCACCGGTTCTTTATATCATTTTGACCTTTTGTTGGTGATTTTGTGCGGTGGCGAAATCCGGCAGCCGGAGCGGGACCTCCGGTGCTAGCGTCGCAGGCATGCAGCGCGCTTACGTCACGACGACGCCGGACCCTGTCCCGGCGCGCTGATTCCTGCTCCCCGGGCGAACGCCCGGGGACATCGGCCGTTCGCCCCTTCCACCCAGAGGGATGATCATGAACGACCACCGCAGGCTCGGCCGTGAGCTCGGCCTGTTCGGCACCGACCCGCTGATCGGCTCCGGCCTGCCCTACTGGCCGCCCGCGGGCGCGGCCGTCCGCAAGGCCGTCGAGGACTACGTGCACGAGCTCGAACGCCGGCACGGCTATCAGCACGTCAACTCCCCCGTGCTCGGCAAGCGGGAGCTGTACGAGAAGTCGGGGCACTGGGCGCACTACGCCGAGGACATGTTCCCGCCGATGATGGTGGGCGGGGAGGAGTTCGTGCTGCGGCCGAGCCTGTGCCCGCACCACGCGCTGATCTACCGCTCCCGGCAGCGCAGCCACCGCGACCTGCCCCTGCGCATCGCCGAGATCGGCGGCATGTACCGCTCCGAGCTGTCGGGCGTGCTCGGCGGGCTGACCAGGGTGCGGGCCATCCAGCTCAACGACGGGCACACCTTCTGCGCGCCCGAGCAGGCCGCCGCCGAGGTGTCGGCCGCACTCGACCTGATCGAGGCCGCGCACGCCCAGCTCGGCATCCGGGCCGTCCGCTACCGGCTGTCGCTGCGGGGCGAGGGCGCCAAGTTCGTGGACGACCCCGGCATGTGGCAGCGCTCGGAGGCCGTCCTGACCGAGGTCCTGAAACAGCGCGGGCGCGACTTCGACGCCGAGCCCGGCGAGGGCGCCTTCTACGGCCCGAAGATCGACATCCAGATCGCCGACTCCGCAGGGCGCGAGTCGACCTTGTCGACCGTTCAGGTGGACTACTACCAGCCCGGCCGTTTCGACCTCGGCTACGTCGGCGGCGGCCGGCCCGTCATGGTGCACCGCAGCGTGGTCGGCGGCCTGGAGCGGCTCATGGCCCACCTGATCGAGGTGCACGCCGGCGCGTTCCCCGCCTGGCTGGCGCCCGTGCAGGCGGTCGTGCTGCCGCTGTCCGACGCCGAGCTGCCCGCCGCCGAGGATCTCGTACGGCGAAGCGTCGCGGCGGGGCTCAGGACCGAGTTGGCTCCGGCCGGCAGAGGGACCCTCGGCGCCCGGATCAGAGCCCACCGGCTGGTGCCGTACCAGCTCGTGGTGGGGCCGCGTGAGGTGGCGAGCGGACAGGCGTCGGTGCGGTCGCGCGACGGCGGCCAGGAGGGGCCGGTGCCGCTCGCCGAATTGGCCGATCGGTCCAGGCCACGATTTTAAGGCGGGCAAATAATCAAATAAAGGTAACAGAGGCTTCCCACGGACAGTAAAGGGCTCTTAAATTGCCCCAACGCCCTGTCGGGAGGAACCACTTGACCGAGCTCAGTGACCGGGAGGCGGAGCTGGTCTCCGCCCACGAGCAGGAACGGCCCGCCCGCCGGCTACCCGACCGCCTCCGGCTCGGCGCCTGGATCGTGGGCGGATCGCTGTCGGCGTACTCGATCGCGGTGGTGTTCTACCCGGTCGAGGCGCTGCAGCACCGGATGACCTTCCTGGCGGTGGCGCTGCCGCTGGTCTTCCTCAGCTACCGCTCCGGCCTGGGGCCGGCGATCCGGCGCCTGCGCGAACGCCGCGCCGGCCCGCCGGACGCGGCGGCGACCGCCCTTCGCGACGCGGACGCGACAGTGGAGACCGTGCCGGCAGCCCGCGATACGCGGGCGACCGTGCCCGTGGCGGTGAGCGAGGAGCCGTCGGCGACCGTGCCCAGGGTGGCCGGTGGGGAGCCGCCGGCCACCGCGCCCGTGGCGGCGGGCGGGGCTCGGTCGCGGGTCGAGTGGCCGACCGTCGGTGACTGGCTGCTGGCGGCGGCCTCCCTGGCGGTGCTGGTCTATCCGCTGCTCGGCATCGACGCCTTCCGCGACCGGGGCTCGGGCGCGGCGCTGAGCGAGCTGGACGTGGTGGCGGGGGTGGTGCTGACGGCGCTGCTGCTGGAGGCCGTACGACGAACCGTCGGATGGGCACTCACCCTCATCTGCGCTTTTTTCCTGGCGTATGCCTATTTGGGTGCATATTTGCCGATTGACTGGACTATTGGTCACCGAGGATTCGACCTTGACCAGATCGTGTCGCAGCTGTATACGGGCACCGAGGGCTTTTTCGGCGTCCCCTTGCAGGTGGCGGCCAGCTACATCATCCTTTTCACCATCTACGGCGCCGTCCTCGACTTCTCCGGCGCCAGCAAGTTCTTCATCGACCTGAGCTTCGCCGCCTTCCGCAAGTCCCGTGCCGCCCCCGGCCGCACCGTCACCACGGCGGGCTTCCTGCTCGGCACCGTCTCGGGGTCGGGCGTGGCGACCACGGTCAGCCTGGGCAGCGTCGCCTGGCCGGTGCTCAGGCGGGCCGGCTACCCGAAGGAGCCGGCCGGCGGCATCCTGGCGGCGGGCGGCATCGGCGCGATCCTGTCACCGCCCACGCTGGGCGCGGCGGCGTTCATCATCGCCGAGTACCTCCGGGTCAGCTATCTGGAGGTGCTGGTCTACGCGACGATCCCGACGATCCTGTACTACCTGGGCATCTTCCTGGCCATCGAGATCGACTCGCGCCGCTTCAACACCCACGCCGTGGCGGTGGACGCGCCGCGGGCCGGGAAGCTGCTGCTGCGCTTCGGCTACCACTTCAGTTCGCTCATCCTGATCATCGTGCTGATGGCTCTGGACCGGTCGGCGTTCCAGTCCGTGGTGATCGCCACCGCCGTCGCGTTCGCGCTGTCCTTCCTGGACCCGGCGCACCGGATGACCCCCGGACGGATCGGCCAGGCACTGGCCAAGGGCACGCTGGAGGTGCTGCCGGTGACCGCGGTCTGCGCGGCGGCGGGCATCATCGTCGGCGTCATCACCCAGACCGGGCTCGGGCTCAACCTCAGCTCGATCATCGTGGACGTCGCGGCGGGCAACCTCATCCTCACCACGGTCATGTCCGCCGTGGCGGTCCTGCTGCTCGGCCTGGCGGTGCCGGTGACGGCGAGCTTCATCATCGCGGCGGTGATCATCGCCCCGGCGCTCACCACGCTCGGTGTGAGCCCGGCGGAGGCGTACATGTTCGTGTTCTACTACGCGGTCCTGTCGGAGGTGAGCCCGCCGACCGCGCTGTCGGCGGTCGCGGCCTCCGCGATCACGGGCGGCAACACGTACAAGACCATGATGATGACCTGGCGTTACACGCTGCCGGCCTTCTTGGTGCCGTTCGCGTTCGTGCTCACCCCGAACGGACAGGCGCTGCTGGGTCAGGGGCCGATCACCGTCGTGCTGCTGATGGCGGCGGTCTCGGCGGTGGCGGTGGCGGCGCTCGCCATGGCGACCGGCGGGCTCAGCGGCCCGGTGGAGCGGCTGCTGGCCACGGTCGCCGCGGTGCTGCTGCTCTTCCTCGAACCCGTCCCGATCGCCGCGGGCATCGTCGTGCTGGCGGCCGCGGCGGCCGTACACCTCATCAGAAGAAGGAGAGTCCCAGCGTGAAGCGGATACTGGCGCTACTCGGCGTGGCCGTCCTGATCGCGGGCTGCGGCGGCGGCGCGGGCGGGTCGGGCAACCGGCTGTCGATCGCCACCGGCGGCACCACCGGCGTCTACTACGTCTACGGCGGCGGGCTGGCCAGGCAGCTGTCCGCCAACATCGCCAACACCCAGGCCACCGCCTCGGTCACCTCCGCGTCGATCGAGAACATCAAGCTGCTGGCCACCGGCAAGGCCGACATCGGCTTCTCGCAGTCCGACACGGCGGCCGACGCCGTCAACGGCACCGGCTCCTTCACCGAGAAGCAGCCGGTCAAGGCGCTGGCCCGCATCTACGACAACTACGCGCACGTGGTGGTCGCGCCGGGGATCGCCGCCGAGAAGGTGGCCGACCTGAAGGGCCGGACGGTCTCGCTCGGCCCGCCGAACTCCGGCACGCAGGTGGTGGCCAGGCGCATGCTGGAGGCCGCCGGGCTCAACCCGGACAGCGACATCAGCAAGCAGCAGCTGTCGATCAACGAGTCGGTGCAGGCGGTGAAGGACGGCACGATCGACGCGTTCTTCTGGGTGGGCGGCCTGCCCACGGCCGGGGTGGTGGACCTGGCGACGACCAGGTCCGACATGAAGATGCTCGACACCGCCGACGTGCTCGCGAAGATGCAGGCCGAGCACGGCGAGCAGTACGTCGGCCTGGACATCGACATGAGCGTCTACAAACTGGACGGCACGATCAAGACCGTCGGGATCGCCAACGTGCTGCTGGTGCCGGACAAGATGAACGAGCAGCTCGCCTTCGACATCACCCGGACCCTGTTCGAGAAGAAGGCCGAGCTCGTGGCCGTGCACCCGGAGGCGAACAAACTCGACCCGGCCCTCGCCCAGCAGGTGCAGCCGGTGGCGCTGCACCCGGGCGCGGCCAGGTACTTCAAGGAAAAAGGCTGAAACAACGGGGAGCAGGCCTGATCAGGTTCCTGCTGGTGCTGGCGGCGGTGCTGGCGGCGGGCTCCGGGAGCGGGGCCGGCCGCCTGGCCGTGAACGGCCTCGTCCTCCCCCGCTCAGGAGTGTTCGCGATCGGCTATGTGCATAGCGTCTACCACTCCCCCTCCGCCGAGATCTTCACCGTCGAGGACGGCCGCTTCACCATGCGGGCCGTCGTCTCGGACAGCGGCGGCGTGCTCGACTACTACGCGGTCGACGGCGAGCGGAGCCGGACGCCGGGCGGGCGGTGGCTGCTGCGCCTGGCCGTGCCCGCGACGTACGACGAGTTGCCGCTGCTCGCGACCCCCATCGGCCGCAGGACGCTGCTGGCGGGCGGGCGCTGCCTGCCGCTGTATCCGGCGTCGGGGGCGCGGCGGGTGCGGGTGGCGGTGGAGCTGACGTCGCACGACCGGGGCGGTCCGTGCCCGCCGCCCTACAGCCAGTCCTTCTTCTTGAACGCCGCGTACAGCGCCACCGAGGCGACGGCCACCAGCAGCAGCGACATCCAGAAGCCCCATGGCTCGCCCTCGCCGGGATAGGGCACGTTCTGGCCGTAGAAACCGGTGATGGCGGTCGGCACCGCGATGATCGCCGCCCAGCCCGTCAGCCGTTTCATGATCTCGTTCAGCCGGAAGCCCTGCTGGGCCAGGCGCGTCTCACGCATGTTGGCGAGCAGGTCGCGCAGTGACTCGACCCATTCGGTGGTGCGCAGCACGTGATCGTAGACGTCCTCGAAGTAGGGGTCCATCTTGGGCTCGGCGACCAGCTCCTGGTCGCGGCGGAGCGTGCCCATGATCTCCCGCATCGGCATCGTGATCTTGCGGAAGGTGACCGTCGCCTTGCGCAGGCCGTACATCCTGCGCTGCAGCTCGCGGCTGTCGGCGGGGCCCTCGTCGAACAGCGCGTCCTCCAGCGCCTCGGCCTGCGTGTCGAGCCCCTGGGCCACGGTGAGGTGGCCGTCGGCCACGTAGTCCAGCAGGCCGTGCAGGAGGAAGGCGACGCCGTAGCCCGCCAGGTGGGGGGCGGAGTCCCAGCGCCGGAGCACCTCGTGGATGTCGAAGTGGTCGCTCTGCCGCACCGTGACCAGGGCGTTGGCGGTCACGAAGACGTCGACCTCGTCGAGGTCGACGTCCTCGCCGTCGAGGCGCGCCGCATAAACGGTGATGAACAGGTGATTGTCGTAAATATCGATTTTTGGGCGTTGATGGTCGTTGTGCACGTCCTCCACCGCCAGCTCGTGCAGCCCGAGCTCCTCGCCGACCACGGCGAGCTCGGCCGCCGTCGGGGAGCACAGGTCGAACCAGACGACGTTCTGCCGGTCGGCCACGTAGTCGGAGACCTCCGCGACGGGGAAGCCCTCCTTCTCCAGACGGCCGTTTCGATACAGGCGTGTACGCACTCAGATGAGTTTGGCAAAGCGGTCGGCGTTCCGCACGGCCGCCGCGTTGGGATCGTTGTTGAAGTACACGTACGCGTCCCGCCAGCCGGCCTCGCGCACCCGTCTGGCCCACGTCTTCAGCGACGTGTCGCCGTACGACGGCCTGGGGGTGGCGCGGCCCTCGTGCAGCCGCACGTACCCCCAGGGCGCGGTGTCCCAGAACGGGTTCTGCGGCCTGCCGAGCCGGTCCGCCCAGCACAGCGCCGCCCCGCGCGCCTCCAGGACCTTGCGCGTCTCCTCCGTCCACCAGGACGGGTGCCGGAACTCCACCGCCACCCGCACCCGGCCGGGAAAGCAGCCCAGGCACCGGTCCAGCCTGCCCGGATCGGCCTTCAGCGTCGGCGGGAGCTGCAGCAGGATCGGGCCGAGCTTGTCCCCCAGCCCCGCCACGGCCGTCATCAGCCGCTCGACCGGCTCCTCCGGGTCGGCCAGCCGCTTGATGTGGGTGAGGAACCTGCTCGCCTTCACGGCCATCACGAAGCCGTGCGGGGTCCGCTCGCGCCAGGAGGCGAACGTCTCCGGGGACGGCAGCCGGTAGAAGGCGTTGTTGCTCTCGACCGTGCCGAACCGCTCGCCGTAGGTCTCCAGCCAGAGCCGTTGCGGGACGTCCTGCGGGTAGAGCACGCCACGCCAGTCCCGGTACTGCCATCCGGAGGTGCCCACCAGCGTCGTCATGCGAGCTGTCTACCCAGCAGGTCGAGGTGCAGTACTGTCTCATCCCGAAGTCCACGGGGAGGGCGATTCGGGATGGGCGCCAATCACGCGCACGGCACCGCCGTACCCGCGTCACGGCGGGCGGTGGTCGCCACGCTGGCAGTGTTGCTGCCGCTCGCGATCGCCACGCTGGTGGCGCTGGTCTGGCTCTGGCCCGACAGCAGGACGGAGACGGTCCAGGAGACCGGCTTCCAGCGCCTCAGCGGCACGATCAGCACCGTGACCCTGGAGCCCTGCGGCGAGACCCAGCCGGGAGCGCCCAAGCCGCACCCGGCCACCTGCGGCAAGGCCACGGTGCAGGTCGAGGGCGGCAAGCGGGTGACGCTCTCGCTGCCCAGCGGTCCCGGCTCGCAGCGCTTCACCCCGGGCGACGACGTGATCCTGCTGCACCATCCGGGAGCCGAGCCCGGCACGCCCGCCTACCAGCTGTCCGACCATGACCGGTCGACCCCGCTGTGGCTGTTCGGCGCGGCCTTCGCGCTGGCCGTGATCGCGTTCGGCCGCTGGCGCGGCGTCACCGCGCTGGCCGGGCTCGCGATCACGTTCGTGCTGCTGCTGACCTTCGTGATCCCCGGCATCCTGCAAGGCCGGCCGCCGATGCTGGTGGCCATCGTGGGCGCGGCGGCGATCATGCTGACCGTCCTCTACCTCACCCACGGCTTCACGCTGGCGACGTCGATGGCCCTGCTCGGCACGCTGGCCAGCCTGGTCATCACCGGAGCCCTGTCCTACGCCGCGATCGGTCTGGCCCGGCTCAACGGCATCACCGACGACAGCTCCTTCACCCTGGACATGAGCCTGTCGATCGACACCCAGGGGCTGCTGCTGGCCAGCATCATCATCGGCGCGCTCGGCGTGCTCGACGATGTGACGGTCACCCAGTCGGTCACCGTCGCCGAGCTGGCCGCCGCCAACCCCTCCTACGGGTTCCGCCGCCTCTACCGGGCGGGCAGCCGGGTCGGCCGGGCGCACATCGCCTCGGTGATCAACACCATCATCCTGGCCTACGCGGGCGCCTCGCTGCCCCTGCTGCTGCTCTTCAGCATCGGCGAGCAGCCGCTCGGCGAGGTGCTGACGACGCCGGTCCTGGCCCAGGAGATCGCCCGGAGCGTCGTCGGCACGCTCGGCCTCATCGCCGCCGTGCCGATCACCACCGCGCTGGCCGCCCTCGTCACGGCCCGCCGCGACCCGCCGGACACCCGCGCGCACCCCGGCCCGCACGACCACACCGACCCGGACGACCGTCCGGACCGCCCGGACCGCCCGGACCCGCACGACCTGTGGACCCCCCGGGACCGCGCCGACCCGTACGGCCGGCCGGGCCCGCAGGAGCACGCCGAGCCGCCGTCCCGGTCGGCCCGGCATCGCCGCTCGCCCGCTCAGCCCACCTCGGCGCTGCCGTCCACCCGCAGCTTGCGCCGCGCGCGTTCGTAGAAGGTGGTGCCGAGACGCACCACCTTGGCCGCGCCCGGCATGGCGGTCACCGTGATCCGGTCGCCCGGCCGCAGATGGCCGACCACCATCCCGTCCAGCTCGACCGCCAGCCGCCCGCTGGACGGCAGCAGCTCCAGCTCCACCTCCTCGTCGGCGGGCAGGACCAGCGCCCGGTTGAAGGAGGAGTGGGCCGCCGCCGGCACCACGAGCACCGCCTCCACCCGGGGCGACACGACCGGCCCGCCGGCCGAGAAGCTGTAGGCGGTCGAGCCGGTGGAGGTGGCCACGATCACCGCGTCGGCGGCGTAGTTCACGAACGGATGACCGGCCGGCGTGATGGTCACCGCGGCCAGGCCGTCCCCCGGGATGCGGACCAGCGCGATGTCGTTGAACGCGGTCAGCTCCGCCGTGTCCGACAGTCTGGTGCGCACCGCCATCCGGGGCTCGATGGTGTAGCGGTTGCCGTCGATGGCCGACAGGGTGGCGGGCAGCTCCTCGACGTCGATCTCGGCCAGGAAGCCGAGCCGCCCCATGTTGACCCCGAGCACCGGCGTGTCCCGCCCGGCGATCAGCCGCATCGTGCGCAGCATGGTGCCGTCACCGCCGAGGCCCACCAGCAGGTCGGCCCGCTCCACCAGCGAGTCGGCGTCCACCGACACCGCGCTGCAGTCGATCCGGCCCACCTCCTCCGGCAGCCCCAGCACGGTGACGCCGCGCTCGGCGGCCCACCTCAGGATCGTGTCGATCGCCTTCTTGGAGTCGCGCCTGGGATGCAGCACCAGGCCGACCGTCCCCACCATGCCCATGGGAACACCCTATGGGCCCTGCTCGGAGCCGGTCGCCCGCACCACCACGCGTCGCCGTACGGGCCGGAAGAACGTACGGGGCGGAAGCCGTACGGGCCGGAAAGTCGATTGCGGTGGGAAGCCGATCGGGGCGGAAACAAGAAAGGGCTCGATCAACGGTGTCCGTCGATCGAGCCTCTCCATGCGTCGGGGTAACCGGATTCGAACCGATGACCTCCTGACCCCCAGTCAGGCGCCCTACCAAGCTGGGCCATACCCCGGAAACTGCTGCTCAGAGCCGTGGTGAATGTGGTGGATTCCCTCGGTTGCGCAGGAGAAAGACTATCACGGTTGCGGGCCACGCGATCCGTGCTCGACGCCCCTGGACGACGGGCGGGCACCGTAGTCTCAGGAGTCATGGGAAGCGGAGGTGGCCGGGTGGGGCGCAGGCCGACGATCGATCGGGACGAGCTGGCCAGGCTCGTCGCCGAAGGGCTGAGCGTGCAGGAGCTGGCCGCGCGCTTCGGGGTGAGCGAGTCCGGCGTGCTGCAGGCCAAACGGTCGGCCGGGCTGGCCAAGCCGATGCTCGACCACAGCCGCGCCGTACCGTGGAAGCTGGCGCGCGCGCACGCCCAGTCCGGGCCCGCCACCAACCTGCGCAACCTGTCGGCGGCGGCGCAGGGCAAGCCGCCCGCGGCCGAGCGGCTCAACACCGCGCTGCGGTGGGCGGAGCGGCTCGTCGGCGCCGGGCTCGACGTGAGCTACGACCCGGCGGCCGGGTTCACCGAGGTCCCCGCAGGCGCATCCGGCTCGCACGTCGCATCCGTGCTGGCAGCGGCCAGAGAAGCCCTGCAAAAGGGCTGAAACGGGCGTTTCGCGAGCCCGTTCCCGGGCAGACGCCGGTCTCAACACAGAGACCGGAGGCGAACATCATGACCACCTTCATCTGGGTGGCCGTCGTCGTTCTCGCGGTGGTCGCGGTAGCCGCGGTGGGCTATGTCGTGGTTCAGCAGCAGCGCCGCGGGCACCTGCGCGAACGCTTCGGCCCCGAGTACGAGCGCATGATGGCCGAGCACGACAACAAGCGGGAAGTGGAGCAGGAGCTGCTCGCCCGCGAGCAGCGCCACGCCGAGCTCGACATCCGGCCGCTGCCCGAGGAGTCGCGTGAGACCTACGCCAACCGCTGGACCGAGGTGCAGGAGCGCTTCGTCGACTCCCCCGGCTTCGCGGTGACGGAGGCCGACCAGCTGGTCGCCGCCGTCATGGCCGAGCGGGGCTACCCGACCGAGGACTTCGAGCAGCGGTTGTCCGACCTGTCGGTGGGTCACGCGACGACGCTGGACCACTATCGCAAGGCTCACGAGATCAGCGGGCGCGCGGCCAGGAAGGCGGCCTCCACCGAGGAGCTGCGCCAGGCCATGGTGCACTACCGCGAGCTGTTCGAGGAGCTGCTCCACGAGACCTCCCGAGGACGGTGACAGACATGCACGGCGACGAGCTCAAAGTGCCGTCGCAACGGGCGGAAGCCGCCCATGACGGCACACAGGACGACCACGAAGACCCCACCTACCGTGCCCCCTACGCCGACACGGACGGCGACATGCTGGTCGCGGCCGACGCCGACACCAGGGCCGCCCCCAGGCCCGGGAGCACTACCGACCCCACGACCGGAGCCGGTGCCGACCCCGGCAGCAGGATCACCCCCGAGACCGGGACCAGTGCCGACACGGACTCCGAGACCGTGGTCGTCACCGAGACCGGCCAGGGCGGCGCGACAGACGAGACCCCCGCGCACGCGGCCCCCAAGGAGATCGTCCTGTTCGACCAGGACCCCACCGAGGCGCAGGCCCGCTGGCGCGACCTGCAGGCCTCGTTCGTCGACGACCCCGGCCAGGCCGTTCACCGGGCCGACGAGCTGGTGGAAGAGGTCGTCGAGGCCCTCACCGGCTCGCTGACCGCACGTACGGGAGAGCTGCGCGAGCGCTGGAAGAGCGCCGACGGCGGCGACACCGAGCAGCTCCGCCTGGCGCTGCGCGACTACCGGGGCGTGCTCGAACGCCTGCTGGCCCTTTCCGAACCGAGAACGAGGTGACCTGACATGCTCGCCATCGTCGCAGCGATCATCTTCGGCCTGGGCTTCCTGCTCGACCTGCTGGACACCCAGATCGCCGGAGGCATCTCCGGGACGACCTTCATCCTGCTCGGCCTGACCCTGCTGGCGCTCCACCAGGCCGGCATCGGCACGGCCAGTTTCAAGACCAGTGGCGGATGGCGAGGACGCGCCCGCCGCTGACCATCACCTGACCGTCGTACGACCTCACTGACGCGGCGCACCCGGATGACCGGGTGCGCCGCACGCGTCGTTGTCGAGCCGTCACTGTCAGGCCCTGGCCGGGAACCGCATGATCACCGTGCTGCCACGGCCGCCGATGCGCAGCGTCAGGTCGGCGGAGAGCAGCCGGGCCACCCACAGCCCCATGCCGCCCACCGCCCCGGGCGTCGGCCCCGCCTTCCAGTCGCCCTCGTCGTGCACCTCGACGACGAGGTCGCCGCTGTCGGGCCAGGTGCGCACCTGGGCGTCGCCGGCGCCGTGGGTGACGGCGTTCGTGGCCACCTCGTTGACGGCGATCACGAAGTCGTTGACGGACTCTTCGGACATGCCGACGTCACGGGCCCCGGACTCGGCGAACTCCCGGACCCGAGGCAGGTCCGGGAGCCGGAAACGGAGTCGTCGTACGGGCGCACCGGGCGGCGGGCCCGTGGAGCCCACCCGAGGATCCGCGTCCTCTCTCATCACCCGGCAACCGCCTTCTCAACCGACCAGAAGCTCTGCGCGCAGCTGGTCGAGAACCTTACGGAGAATCCTGGACACGTGCATTTGCGAGATGCCGAACTCCGCCGCGATCTCGGCCTGCGTCATGTTGCCGAAGAACCGCAGCAGCAGAATGTGCTTCTCCCTCGACGGCAGCGCGTCGATCAGCGGCTTGACCGCCTCCCGGTCGACCATGGTGCTGAGGGTGTCGTCGTCCTCCGGGATGACGTCGCCGAGTGAGGCGGCGTCGTCCTCGGTGCCCAGCGGCGCGTCGAGGGAGAGCGTGCTGTACGCCGCGGAGGCGTCGAGGGTGAGCAGGACGTCCTCCTCGGAGATGTTCATCTTGGCCGCCAGTTCGGCGATGGTCGGTGAGCGGCCGAGGTCCTGGCTGAGGTCGGCGACGAGCCGGTTCAGCTCGGAGCGGCGTTCCTGGTAGAGGCGGGGCACCCGGATGGCCCAGGTGCGGTCGCGGAAGTGACGTTTGACCTCTCCGGTCATGGTGACGACCGCGTATCCCCTGAAGGCGTGGCCGAGGGTCGGGTCGAAGCCGTTGATGGCCTTCATCAGGCCGACGTAGGCGGCCTGGAGGAGATCTTCCAGGGGCTCGCCGCGGTAGCGGTAGCGCCTGGCGATCTCCATGGCGAGCGGCCGGTGCATCTCGACGATGCGTTCGCGCACCCGTTCCCGCTGGCTGTGAGGGGCGTCTTCCCTGACCATCTCGGCCAGAAGCTCTTCTGCGGTCATCTCTTCGAGGACGAGTGTCTGCGCAGCCATGGCTGCTCCTCATCTGGGTTTCGGGCGCCCCCCACATGAGAAAAAGCCCATGCAGAGGCACGCCTCGCTCTACTTCGAGACGGAAGCCCTCTGCTGGACTTCTCCTCCAGTATCCCCCATCTCCCCGGAAATATCCCCTCTTGACTTGCTGGGGGAGCTCAATGCCTGAAGGCCAAGGCTTTCTGCGGACTTCGGTAATGTTGCCCCGTGACAATGCCCGAGAACGGCGACGGGTCCGTGGCGGCCCTGACCCTGACATCGTCGACAGTGGCCGAGGTCTCTGTGATCAAGGTCGACGGTGTCCTTGACGCCACGACGCGCGAACAGTTCGCCGACTATCTCTCGCTGGCCGACCCGGATCTGATCCTGGACCTCGGTGGGGTGACGTTCATGGACTCGCGCGCCCTGGGGCTGATCGTCCACCACTGGCAGACGAGCCTGACCTCGGGGACCAAGTTCGCCCTGATCGGTGTGGAGTATTCGAAGTCCAAGGTGATGTGGATCACCGGACTGGCCCAGAGGCTGCCGATCTACGACACGCTCGACGACGCCCTGGCCGCCATCGGCTAACGACGATTCTTGCGCTGGTGCTCCTCGACCAGGAGGCGCGCCAGGTCGGCGACCTTCACCTGATGATGCTGGGAGATCCGGCGCAGCTCCTCGAAGGCGGCCTCGGCCGTGCATCCGCTGGTCTGCATGATGATGCCCTTGGCCTGGTCGATCAGTGCCCGGCCGGCCAGGGCCTCCTGCATCTGGGCGGCGTCGGTGCGCACCTCTTCGAAGTCCCACATGTTGGCCATGGCCACCCCGACCTGCTCGGTCAGCATGCCGGCGAGCGATTGGGCGCCTTGCGGGGAGAAGGCGCCGCGCCGTACCGAGTACAGGCCCACGATCAGCAGGACGGGGGCCACCTCGATGGGGACCGCGAGGACCGAGCGCACGCCCCAGCGGGTGGCCAGGGCGGCGTAGCGCGGCCAGCGGCTGTCGGCGAGCACGTCGGCGACGGCGACCCGGCCGCCGGTCTTCCTGGCCTCGACGGACGGCCCTTCGCCCAGCTCGCGCTCGCCTTCGACGAGCATGATCAGCTCGCTGTGCGAGCCGGACACCAGGACGCGGTGGTCGCGCCAGTGCTCCGCCGAGCCGCCCGAGCAGCCGGGCACGCCGGCCGCCAGCGCCGTGGTCAGGCCGCGCAGCACACTCTCGGTCGAGGTGTCCTCGCCGAGCCGGCCGAGCGTGGCCAGGTTACGGGCAAGCCCGGGAGTGATCATCGCGGTGGATTCCATAACATTCAAGCCCCTACCCCTTATGGCTACCATTATCCCGTGTGGCGTAGCGTCAGAGGATGACCATGCCGGACCTCGATCACGCCCTCGACGCACTCGAGGGGCGTGTCGCGTCGTTGCGTGAGGCGAGGGCCGCCTATCCCGCGGACCTCGGCCCCACCCTGGACGCCGCGCTCGCGGAGCTGGACACCGCGGCCGAGCTGCTGGCCGAGGCCCGCGAGCAGCTGAGCAAGGCGCCCCGGCGGCCCGCCGGGAAGAAGGACGGGTCGCAGCGGGAGCTGAAGCTGCTGCGCCAGGTGTTCCGGGCCTTTCCGGTGCCGGTCATCGTGCTCGACGGCGGCGGCATGGTCCGGCGGATCAACCCCGAGACCTCACGGATGCTCGGCAGTCCCGACGGCTATCTCGTGGGCCGGTCGTTCCCGCTGCTGGTGGACGTGTCGCGCAGGGCGGCGTTCCGGTCCCACCTGACGTCGGTCCTGCAGATCGGGCAGCCGGCGGCGTTCGAGACGCGGCTGTCGCACCAGGGCAGGACGCACACGGTGCAGCTGGCGATCTCGCGGCTGACGATGCCCGGTGAGCCGCAGCAGATGGTGGCCGTGGTGGCGTTGCCGACGCAGGTGCAGCTGCCCGAGCCTGGCTCCCGGCGGCCCGAGCTGTCCGACGGCGCGCTGCTGATGGCCGCGGCCAGACGGCAGGACCTGCTGGCCAGGATGGGCAGGCTGCTGCTGGACGAGGAGGCGCTGCGCCAGCCGGTGGCGCTGCCCAGGGCGACCCGGCTGCTGGCCGCCGAATGGGCCGACTGGGTGATCGCGGACATGGTCCGTGACGGGCTGCCCCGGCGCTCGATCGTGGCCGGGCCGAAGAACCTCCCGGTGGCCGAGCTGGTCCGGCAGGTGGAGGCGACCGCCCCGGCCGGCGCGCAGGTGGTGACGCAAGTGCTGGAGCGCCGCTCGGGCGTGGTGCACGAGATGGTCGACGACGAGACGTTGCTCGGGTTCTGCGCCGAGGGGCCGCTGCTGACCGTGATGGGCGCCGGATCGCTGCTGTGCGTGCCGATCGGCGACGGCGACGGCGCGCTGACGCTGGTGCGCGCGCACGACCGGCCGCCGTTCACGCTGGCGGACCTGAGCGTCATGCAGGACGTCGGGATGCAGCTCGGCCTGGCGGCCAGGGCGCAGAGCAGCTTCCAGAGCCGCTCGCGGGCGGCCGACGCCCTGTCGGCCAGCGTCGCCCCGCGCAGCCTGCCGGACGTGCCCGGGTACGAGGCCGCCGCCGTCTACCGTCCCGGCTCGTCGGTCGGGGCCGAGTTCTACGATGTGTTCCCGGTCGGGGGCGGCTGGGGTTTCGCGCTGGGCGGCGCGGCCGGCAAGGGCGAGGAGGCGGCGTCGGTCAGCGCGATGGTCAGGGGCGGGCTGCGGGTGCTCAGCGTCTGGGAGTCCGACCCGGACCCGGTGGTGCGCAAGGTCAACGAGGCGCTGGTCGAGCAGGGCACCGGCCTGTTCGTGATGGCGGTGGCCGGGTTCGTGAAGGGCCGCCGGATCCGCATGTCCTCGGCCGGTCACCATCCGGCGGCGCTGGTGCAGCCCGACGGCTACGTGCGCTTCACCGCGGGCGGCGGGGTGCCGCTGGGCATCGCGCCGGAGGCGGAGACGAGCACGGAGGAGATCACGCTGGCCGTCGGCGAGACGCTGGTGCTCTATTCGGAGGGCCTCATCTCCTCCAGGAACGAGCTGGGCGAGCCGTACGGCGAGGAGCGGCTGGCGGACGTCCTGGGCAGGTGCGCCGGTCAGGGGCCGTCCACCGTGGTCAAGGCGATCGAGGAGGACCGCAGCGCCTTCTCAGGCGGGCAGGTCTGGGACGAGATCGTGGTGCTGGCCCTGCGCGGTGTCTGATTCGGCAGGGTTTGCGGATCAGCGGAAAGTGGGTATCGTCTTGCCGTAGAACGACGTGCCTAAGACGCAGGCACACCTTGAAGGCTTTCAACGCTGAGGTGTGCCATGAATATCGCGATCGTCGCTTCCGGTTCCGGCAACAGGCGCCACCAGATCCTTTCGGTGGCCCGTGAGCTCGGGCGTGAGCACCACGTCACCATCTACTCCCGCCGTGAGAGCGCCGACGGCAAACCCAGGACGAGGGTGGCCCCGGGTGTCACGGTGGAGCACATCGGCGTGGGGCCGGCCCGCAGCCTGAGCCCGTCCGATGTCGTGCCGTTCCTGAACGACGTCGGCGACCATCTGATGAAGCGGTGGCAGCAGGACCGCCCCGACGTGATCCACGCACACTCGTGGACCTGCGGCCTGGCCGCGGTCACCGGCGCGAAGGGCCTGGACGTGCCGGTCACCCATACTTTTCACACCGTCGACGCGGCGCATCTGAAGCTGGAGCGGGCACTCGGCCGCAGGGCCAGGGTGGTCATCGCGGGCTCGGGCGACGAGGAGTCGGCGCTGATCAGGATCGGCGTCCCGCGCAACCACATCGCGATCGTGCCCTACGGCGTGGACACCGAGCGTTTTCACCGCCAGGGCCTGACGGCCGTGCGCGGCACCCGTAAGCGGCTGTTGCACGTCGGCCCGCTCTCCCCCGACCGGGGCGCGCACACCGTGGTCCGCGCGCTGCCGGGCCTGACGGACGTGGAGCTGGTGATCGCGGGCGGCCCCGACCCCGAGCAGCTCGAGGACGACAGGGACGCGCGGCGTCTGCGCGCCCTGGCCGAGCAGCTCGGCGTCTCCGACCGGGTGACGATGCTGGGCCAGGTCAAGCGCGCCTCGGTGCCCAAGCTGATGCGCAGCGCCGACGCCGTGGTGTCGGTGCCGCGGGAGACCACGAGCGGCATCGTGGCGCTGGAGGCGATGGCCTGCGGCGTGCCGGTGATCGCCTCGGCCGTGGGCGCCCACCTCGACTCCGTCATCGACGGCGTCACCGGCCTGCTGGTGCCGCCGGACCGGCCCGCCAGGACCGCGCGGCTGGCCCGTGAGCTGCTCACCGACCCGACGCTGCGCACCGCGCTCGGGTACGCGGGGGCCGACCGGGCCCGCTCGCGCTACTCCTGGGAGCGCGTCAGCCAGGAACTGCTCCGCGTGTACGAATCGGCCTGCGCGTAGGAAACCCGTACGACAGCCTCGAAGAGCGTCTTGTATGGTCACCGCATGCTGATCCACCCGTGGGACGCGGGCACCCACGACCAGGCGCTCGCGTACGTCAAGGACCACCAGTTCGGGCACCTGATCGCGGCCGGCCGAGGCCGTGACGTGCCCGTCGTGGTGCCCACCCAGTTCCTGCTCGTGGACGATCGGACGGTCTGGCTGCATCTGGCCAGGCCCAACCCCATCTGGTCCGCCGTCGAGGAGAACCCCGCGGTTCTGCTGTCGGTGGCGGGCCCGTGGGCGTACATCGCCGGCCGGTGGCGGGCCGAGCCCGGCACCGACCCCTCGCTCGGCGTCCCCACGACCTACTACTCCTCGGTCCAGCTCACCTGCCACGCCGAGATCGTCGCCGATCCCGAGGGCAAGCTGGAGATCCTGCGCGCCCAGCTCCGCGACCTGGAGCCCGGCCACGGCGACCCGGCCGCCCTGCCGAGGCTGCTGGCCGGGCTGCAGGGCCTGCGGCTGGCCGTGACGGAGGTCCGGGGCAAGTTCAAGTACGACGCGCACAAGGACGCCGAGGTGCGTGAGCAGGTCGCCCGGGGGCTCGCCGAGCGCGGCGGCCCCGGCGACGAGGCGGCCCTGCGCCACCTCGCCTGAACCATCACCGCAACCGGCCGGCCTTCAGCCCCAGGTGAACGGTGAGCCGGTCGTCGCCGTCGGACAGGTCCCGGTGGGTCAGCCGCTCGGCCTTGCCCAGGCGGTAGTAGAGCGTCTGCCGGTGGACGCCCAGCTCGGCGGCGGCCTGGTTCGCCTGGCCGCCCAGGTCCAGATAGACCTCCACCGTCCGGGCCAGCTCCGGTTCGAGGACGGCGACCTCGGCCGCCAGCTCCCGCAGATCGCCCGGCCCGAGCCTGGCCAGCAGCCGGTGCACGCCGAGCTCCTCCCAGCGGGCGACGGGGGCGAACCTCGGGAAGTGCTCGGCCACACGCAGCGCCTGCTTCGCCTCCCGCCAGCTCTGCCAGGCGTCCGCGGGGTCGGCCCGGGGCGCGCCGATCCCGGCGGCGGTGCCGTACGCGCGCTGCAGGGTCTGGGCGACCTCGGCACCCAGGTGCGCCGGGGCGAGCAGCGCCACCGGTGAGCCGGCGCGGGCGAGCACGCCGCGCGGGAGCGTCCACAGGGCGGCGACCCGATCCTGCGACTCACGCACCGCGATCACGGTCACCGGGCCCGGCACCTCGATGGAGACGTCGGCGCGCTCCTCGGGGTCGGCGGACAGCAGCGCCGTGAGGCTCCGGCCGAGGTCCTGGCGGCTCCTGGCCTCCTGGGCGAGCGCGCCGGCGGCCCTGGCGACGAGCGGCGCGACCCGGGCCAGCGCGGCATCGGTCAGGCTGCCCGATTCGAGCAGCCACAGGTAGCCGTAGACGACGTCGCGGTGGCGCAGCGGCCAGCAGACCCTGGCCAGCACCTTGAGGTCGGCGTCGGCGGGGATGCGCACCGGGCCGTGCGCCCTGGCGATGCCGTAGCGCTCGAAGTAGTCGCGCACCTCCCCCGTAGCGCGCCTGCGCAGGATGGACTCCTGGCGGACGGTGTCGATGTCGCCGTGCTGCGCGCCGTACGCCAGCAGCCGGAACGAACGGTCCTCCAGCGTCGCCGACGCGCCCAGCACACCGGCTATCTCGTCGACGATCTCCTGCAGATCGGTGGCTTTGTACATATGTATGACAGCCTGCCACACCCCGCGTTACGCCCGTCAATGGCCCCGCCTGAACAGGCGTTTTAGGCTGGAGACATGTTGGGTCAGCTGCTGTTCGCCGCGTCCCGGAGCGCGATCGTGCGCCGCTCCGTGTCCGCCTTCCCGCTCACGCGCAAGGTGGTCCGCCGCTTCGTCGCCGGAGAGCGCGTCGAGGACGCTCGCGACGCGGTCGAGCGACTGTGCGACGCGGGTCTCGCCGTGACCGTCGACCATCTCGGTGAGCAGACCCTCGACGCCGAGGCCGCGGCCGCCACCGCGAGGGCGTACGTCACGCTGCTGGACGCGCTGCGCCCGCTGGATCTCGGGCCGAGGGCCGAGGTGTCGGTCAAGTTGTCGGCCGTCGGGCAGGCCCTGGACGAGACGATGGCGCTGAAGCACGCCCGCGAGATCTGCGCCGCCGCCGACGCCGCCGGCGCGACCGTGACCCTCGACATGGAGGACCACACCACGGTCGACTCGACGCTGCGCATCCTGCGGGAGCTGCGCGCCGACCACCCGTCGACCGGCGTGGCGATCCAGTCCTACCTGTTCCGCAGCGAGGACGACTGCCGCGCGCTCGCCGCCGAGGGCGCCCGCGTGCGGCTGGTCAAGGGCGCCTACAAGGAGCCCGCCTCCGTCGCCCACCAGAGCAAGACCGACGTGGACAAGGCCTTCGTACGGTGCCTGCGCGTCCTCATGGCGGGGAAGGGGTACCCCATGGTGGCGACGCACGACGACCGGCTGATCTCCATCACCGAGCTGCTCGCCGACCGGTGCGGCCGCTCCAGGGGCGACTACGAGTATCAGATGCTGTACGGGATCCGCACCGACCGGCAGGAAGCCCTGGCCGGAGCCGGTCACACCGTCCGGGTCTACGTCCCCTACGGCGGCGACTGGTACGGCTACTTCATGCGCCGCCTGGCCGAACGCCCCGCGAACGTCGCCTTCTTCCTTCGTGCCCTTGGGGGTAAGTGAAAATGGACGCCATCAGCAACGTGCCGGTTCCCGCGAACGAGCGGATCTACGGGTACGCGCCCGGCAGCGCCGAGCGCACGGCACTGGAGAACCGGATCAAGGAGCTGGCCGGCTCCTCGATCGACCTGACCATGACCATCGACGGCGAGCAGCGCCTGGGCGGCGGCACGCCCATCGACGTGGTGCAGCCGCACAACAAGACCGCCGTCCTGGGGCGTACCAACGACGCTACGGCCCAGGACGTGCAGGACGCGGTCGCCAGCGCGTTGCGGGCGGCCCCCGCCTGGCGGGCGCTGTCCTTCGACGAGCGGGCCGCGATCTTCCTGAAGGCGGCTGACCTGCTGGCCGGCCCGTGGCGGGCGACGCTGAACGGCGCGACCGTGCTCGGCCAGTCGAAGTCGGCGCAGCAGGCGGAGATCGACGCCGCCTGTGAGCTGATCGACTTCCTGCGGTTCAACGTCTCCTACGCCCGGCAGCTCTACGCCGACCAGCCGGTCTCCTCGGCCGGGGTGTGGAACCGGATGGAGTACCGGCCGCTCGAAGGCTTCGTGCTCGCGATCACGCCGTTCAACTTCACCGCCATCGCCGGCAACCTGCCGACCGCGCCCGCCCTGATGGGCAACGTGGTCGTGTGGAAGCCGTCGCCGACGCAGCAGTTCGCGGCGCACTTCACCATGCGGCTGCTGGAGGCGGCCGGGCTGCCTCCGGGCGTCATCAACATGGTGACCGGCAACGGCCAGGCGATCTCCGAGGTCGCGCTGACCCATCCGGAGCTCGCCGGGATCCACTTCACCGGCTCGACCGCGACCTTCCAGCACCTGTGGGGCACGGTCGGCGCGAACATCGCCTCCTACCGCGGCTACCCGCGGCTCGTCGGCGAGACCGGCGGCAAGGACTTCGTCATGGCCCACCCGTCCGCCGACCCGGGCGTGCTCGCGACCGCGCTGATCAGGGGCGCGTTCGAGTACCAGGGGCAGAAGTGCTCGGCGGCCTCGCGGGCCTACGTGCCACGCTCGGTGTGGAGCCGGATGCGCGACGACTTCGTGGCCACGGCCGAGTCGCTGACGGCCGGGGACGTGGCGGCGGACCTGTCGACGTTCATGGGCGCGGTCATCGACGAGCGGGCCTTCGCCAAGCACAAGACCGCCATCGACCGGGCCCGCCAGGCGTCGAACATCGACGTGCTCACCGGCTCGTACGACGATTCGGTCGGATATTTCGTGAAGCCGACCATCCTGGAGTGCGCCGACCCGACGGACGAGATCTTCGTCAAGGAGTACTTCGGCCCGATCCTCGGCGTGCACGTCTACGACGACGGCGACTACGACACGGTGCTGGACCAGATGGAGGGCATCGCGCCGTACGCCCTGACCGGGTCGATCATCGCCCAGGACCGCTACGCCATCGCGGCGGCCTCGGAGCGGCTGCGCTTCGCGGCGGGCAACTTCTACGTCAACGACAAGCCGACCGGCGCGGTCGTCGGCCAGCAGCCCTTCGGCGGCGCCCGCTCCTCCGGCACCAACGACAAGGCCGGCTCGATCTTCAACCTGATCAGGTGGGTGAACGCCCGCACGATCAAGGAGACCTTCGTCCCGCCGACCGACCACCGCTACCCGCACATGGGGTAACGGTCCGGCTCTGTGCCGCGCCCCGGCCCTCGGGCCGGCTTAGTTCCCGCGCCCCGGCTCTCGCGTGAGCCGGGGCGCGGTTTCAGTTCTCCGGCGACGACCCGCCCGGGTTCACAGCAGCTTGTCCAGGGTGATGGGCAGGTCGCGGACGCGTTTGCCGGTCGCGTGGTGGACGGCGTTCGCGACCGCGGCGGCGACGCCGGTGATGCCGACCTCGCCCAGCCCGCGCAGCCCGAGCGGCATGGTCGGGTCGGGCTCGTTCAGGTAGTGGACGTCGATCGGCGGGATGTCGGCGTGCACCGGGACGTGGTACTCGGACAGGCTCGGGTTCATGATCCGGCCGGTGCGCGGGTCGATGAGCGTGTGCTCGCTCATCGCCATGCCGATCCCCATCACGATGCCGCCGCGGAGCTGGCTGCTCGCCGTCTTCGGGTTGATCACGGTGCCGACGTCGAACGAGCCGACCCAGCGGGAGACGCGTACCTCGCCGGTGTCCGGATCCACCCGTACCTCACAGAAGTGTGCCCCGAGCGCGGCCTTCACCCAGCGGCGGCGGTCCCGGAGGAACTTCGTCATGAAACGGACCTGTCCGGCCACCGCCCCGAGCCCGGTGTCGGACCCGACGGCGGCCTCGACCGAGGGCCGGCCCGCCCGTCCGAGAATGTCGGTGTACTTCTCCCCCAGGCCCGGCTCGCCGACCTGGTAGAGGCCGCCGTCGCGGGCTTCGAGACGGTCCAGGCGCCGGCCGCGCAGCGGGGACTCGCTCGACCGTCTGGCCAGGGCGAGCATCGACCGCTTGAGTTTCTCGCACGCGGCCAGCAGGGCGGTGGCCACGCTCGCGGTCTGGGCGGCTCCGCCGGCCATCGGCGCGATGGGCAGCTCCGAGTCGCCGTACTCCACCTTGACGGACGCGAACGGCACGCCGAGCGCGTCGGCGGCGATCTGCCCCTGGACGGTCGCCCCGCCCATCCCCATCTCCTGGAAGCCGCACCGCACCACGACGGTGCCGTCCATCGACAGCCGCACGGTGATGTTGGCGTTCAGCTGCACGGGCGGATGGTACGCCGACGCGACGCCCATGCCGACCAGCCACCTGCCGTCCCGCATCGAGCCCGGCTGCGGCGTCCGCCGGGACCAGCCGAACTTCTCCGCACCGAGCGCGTACGCCTCCCGGAGCATCCGGTTCGAGAAGTCCTTGCCGTCGATGGGATTCTTGGCGGGCTCGTTGCGCATCCGCAGCTCGATCGGGTCGAGGCCGAGCTCGCAGGCGAGCTCGTCGACGGCCGCCTCCAGCGCGAAGGTACCGATCGACTCGCCGGGCGCGCGCATGAACGTGTTCGACAGCAGGTCGAGCTCGACGATGTTCTGCTGGAGCAGGATGGTGGCGGCGTCGTAGAGGTGCTCGGACACGGTGGTCACCGGCTCGGGCCTGCCGCCGATCCTGCCGGTCCGCGTCACGCTGGTGTGGATCAGGGCGGTCATCCTGCCGTCGGCGTCCGCGCCGAGCGCGACCCGCTGCACCGAGGGGGTGCGCCCGCCGACCGTGTGGTAGATGCTCTCGCGGGTGAGCACCATCCGCACCGGCCGGCCGGTCACCCGGGCCGCCATCACGGCGAGGATGGTGCCGGCCCAGACCGACCCCTTGCCGCCGAAGCCGCCGCCGACGTACGGCGCGATCACCCGCACCCCGGCCACCGGCACGTCGAATCTCAGGGCGAGATGCTTGCGCACCCAGTCGATGCTCTGGGTCGCGTCGTGGACGGTGAGCCGGTCGCCGTCCCACGCCGCCGTCGTCGCGTGCGGCTCGATCGCGTTGTGGTGGTAGGGCGGCGTGGTGAACCGCAGGTCCACCGAGACGGGCGCCGCCGCGAGCGCGGCCTCCGCGTCGCCCTTCTTCGCTGCGCCGGGCGATATCAGGTCGCCCTTGCGCGGCTTGGCGTTCTTCTCCTCGGCCGCGAAGTCCACCGTGGCGGGGAGCGTGTCGTAGGTGACGCGGACCAGGAGCGCGGCGTGGCGCGCGGCGTCCAGGGTCTCCGCGACGACGACCGCGACCGGCTGGCCGTTCCAGTGCACCTCGTCGGTGTTGAGGTAGTTGAGCGACGCGCCGGAGACCATGCTGCTCAGGTTCAGCGGGCTCGGCGAGGGCGGCGTTTTCAGCACCGGCGCGTTCTCATGGGTGAGCACCGCCAGCACGCCTTCGACGGCGGACGCGTCCGCCGTGTCGATCCCGGTGATCCGGCCGCGGGCGACCGTCGCGTGCACCAGCGCGGCATGCGCGAGGTCGGGATAGGGGTACTCGGCCGTGAAGCGGGCCGTGCCGGTCGTCTTGGCCGTGCCGTCCACCCGGTCGATCGGCTTGCCGACGCTGAGGTCCTTCGCCCCGCTCCGGGGCGGGCTCTCCGTCTGGGTCTGGGTCATGCCGCGCTCCCGTCCAGCGCACGCAGCGTCGCCACGATCGCGCGCCGAGCCAATTCGATCTTGAACTCGTTCCCCGGCCGGCCGATCGCGGCGCTGAGCTCCGCCGCCGCCGCCCGCCCGAAGGACTCCTCGGTGGCCGGCGCGCCGAGCAGGATCCGCTCCGCCTCGTGTGCCCGCCACGGCTTGGCGGCGACCCCGCCGAGGGCCAGCCGGACCTCCGACACCATGCCATCCCGTACGTCCAGCGCCGCGGCGACGGAGACCAGGGCGAAGGCGTAGGAGGAGCGATCCCGCACCTTGCGGTAGCGCGACTTCGCCGCCATCGGCAGGGCCGGCAGCTCGACCGCCGTGATCAGCTCGTCGGCGGCCAGCTCGGTCTCCAGGTGCGGGGTGCTGCCCGGCAGCCGGTGGAAGTCGGCCAGCGCGATGCGGCGAACTCCGCGTACGCTCTCCACCTCGACGATCGCGTCGAGCGCGGCCAGCGCGACGCACATGTCCGAGGGGTTCGTCGCGATGCACGACTCGCTCACGCCCAGGACGGCGAGATTGCGGTTGAACCCGCCGATGGCGTCGCAGCCGCTGCCCGGTTCGCGCTTGTTGCAGGCCGCGGCCGAGTCGTAGAAGTAGGCGCAGCGGGTGCGCTGTAGCAGGTTCCCGCCGACGGTCGCCATGTTCCGCAGCTGGCCCGACGCGCCGCTGAGCAGCGCCTGGGACAGCATCGGATAGCGGGTCCTGATCAGCCGGTCGGCGGCCAGGTGGCTGTTGCGGACCAGCGCGCCGATCCGGACGCCGCCGCCGGGCAGCTCCTCGATCCCGGTCAGGGGAAGCCTGGTGATGTCGATGACCGTGTCGGGCGTCTCGATGTCCTCGCGCATCAGGTCGACGAGGTTCGTCCCGCCGCCGATGAACTTCGCGTTGGGGCCGGCCCCGATCGCGCTGATGGCCGAGGCGACGTCGGGGGCGCTCACGTACGAGAAGGATCTCATCGGGCGACCTCGGCGATGGCGTCGACGATGCCGTTGTAGGCGCCGCAGCGGCACAGGTTGCCGCTCATCCGCTCCCTGATCTCTGCATCGGTCAGTTCTGTGTCGGTCGGTTCTGTGTCGGTCGGTTCTGTGTCGCCGTGGTGGTGCTCGGTCACGGCGCTCGGCATGCCGGCGGCGTGCTCGGCCAGCATGCCGATCGCGGAGCAGATCTGGCCGGAGGTGCAGTAGCCGCACTGGAGGCCGTCATGCCGGACGAACGCCCGCTGGAGCTCGCCGTCGGTGACCCCTTCGATCGTGGTGATCTCGCGGCCGGTGTACTGCACGGCGAGGGTCAGACAGGAGTTGATCCGCTCCCCGTCGGCGAGCACCGTGCACGCCCCGCAGGCGCCCTGGTCGCAGCCCTTCTTCGTGCCGGTCAGGCCCAGGTGCTCGCGGAGCGCGTCGAGCAGGCTGACCTGTGGTGGGAGCTGGAGTGTCCGGTCTGCGCCGTTCACCCGCAGCCTTATCTCCATCGTGTGCTCGGCCTGACGCGGCCGTACCTCAGGATGCAACGACACCGATCCTCCTATAGTCATTCGCCTGCGCTCAACCGCAGGAAAAACGTGGTGACTCGCGTCCGTGCTCCGAGTCCTCCGCCGTGGGTGATGACGCCTCGCGAAGCTGCTGCTCGACGAGGGCCCGCGCGGTGCGGGCCGCCCGCTCCTCGGCCGCCGCGAGGGGGGCCTGCACGTCGCCCGGGAGGCCCTCCTGCAGGAAGAACGCGAGGCCGTGGGCGGCGGACGCCATGCAGATGAGCAGGTCGAAGGCGGCGGCCTCCGTGCCGGTGACACGCCTGGCGATCGGCAGCAGGGTGTCGAAGAGGGCATGGACCACCTCGGCCAGCTCAGGATGCCGAGTCTTGTCCAGGCCCGCGTTGAACATGATGTCGAAGAGCGCCTGCTCCTCGTAGGCGAAGCGCACGTACGCCGCGGCCAGGGCGGCCAGCTGCTCGGTGGGGTCCTCGCTCGCCGAGCAGACCTCCGTGAAGCGCCGGTCCTGCTCGCGGTAGCCCTTCACGGCGAGCGAGACGAGCAGGGCGTCGCGGTCGGCGAAGTGCTTGTACGGCGCGGCGACGCTCACCCCGGCCCGGCGGCAGGCCTCGGCCAGGGTGAAGCCATGCGGGCCACGCTCGGCGACGAGCGCGAGAGCCGCCTCCTCCAGCGCCTTGCGGAGGTCGCCATGGTGTTGCCCGCTGCTACGCCGTCTGCCGATCACGCTCCCGAGGTTAACACTATTTACCTGTAGAGGTGAATAGCATTTACCTTATGAGGTTAATGAGATTTACCTAGGAAAGAGCGGGATGCCACCGCCGACCAGCACCGGGTAGACCTGGTCAGGTACTCGTCGATCAGACCTGACGATCTCCTCCGCCAGGCCGCCGGAGGCCAGGCGGGCATTGCCCTGCACCGCCCGCAGCGTGACGGCGCGGTGGTCGGGCGCCTCGACCCACGAGCACACGAACGCGCTCGCCAGATCTCGCTCCTCGAAATACGACCATTGATCTAATTTGTCACGATCCGTCATGACACTCCCCCGCTGGATACCGGATGGCCGAGCTGGTCCCGCAGCCGTGCGCACTCGCGGACGAACCGGCTGCGGCCCCCGCTCTCCGCGTACGCCGTCACCTGCGGGATCGCGCCGCGGGCCCCCGCCCAGGTCGCCGTGTCCGCCGCGAGCGTCATCGCCTCGGTGTGCACGGCGACCGGCCGCTCGCCGGGGCCGGGCAGCAGCACGGGCAGCAGGGTCGTGAGAAGCCGCCAGATCATGGCGTACGCGCCCTGCCGTGCCGCCTCGGCCAGCACCCGCACCACCGCCCGCTCCTCGAACCTCGGCGTGCGCCGGAGCAGCAGCGCGACCTGTTCGCCCACCGCCTCGGCCGGCAGATCGCCTCTGGCCGCCATCCGCAGCAGCAGCGGCGCCGCCTCCGGATGCCCGGCGGCCACGAAGTAGGCCAGGGTGAGGGCCATCGCCTCGCCCGTGGGCCCGTCCGCGTCGGCCAGCGCCTCCACGAACACCGGCGCGATCCCCGGGTGGAGCAGGAACCGCAGGTAGTTGGTGGCCACGACCTCCCGGTGCGACGGCAGAACCGCCGGCCACCAGCCCTTCTCACCGCCGTGGACATCCCAGCCCCAGCGGCTCGGCTCGCTGAGCAGCTCGTCGAGCAGTTCGTGGCCGGTCGGCGCGGCTCGTAGCCTCGGCGTCAGCCGGATCTCCCACGGCCGGTGCTCCGGCTCGTGCTCGTCGAAGTACCGGTCGGTGGCGCCGTCCAGGTAGCCCCATCGCAGGCCCGTCTCCGGGTCGGGCAACCCCTCTCCCGCCAGCCAGGCGGCGGCGGTCGCGGCAGCCGGCGAGCCGATGAGCGCGGCCTTTCCGGCCGCGTCCGGGTGGCGTCCCCGGGGCAGTCGCACCAGTGCCTGCGCCAGGTCGGCGGGCAGCGGCTCGACGCCCGCCGCCGCGCACTCCGCCAGCCGGTCCACCAGCACGTCCGGGTCGAGGTGGCCAGTCATGAGCGTGGGCGTGGCCAGCAGCACGGGTGGCAGCGTCCCAGCTCGCAGCGCCGCGTAGATCTCGCTGAGCCGACGCAGCACGAACGCGTGCGGCGGCGAGATCCCCGACGGCTGCGGCAGGCGGTGCCTGCGGCGCCACTCCACCGCCGGGTCGGGCGGCTCGGGCGCCATGAACGGCGGCCGGGACCCGGAGTAGGCGATCCCGACGCGGAAGCCGCGCGGCTCACCGGGCGCCGGCGGAGGGGCGGGCAACCCGTCGCGCATGGCCGCCACGCGCTCCTTGGACACGCCGAGCTCCAGCAGCTGCTCGAAGATCTCCTCGCGCACGTGCTCGGGCACATTCGTGAAGGCCCGCTCCGGCTCGCTGTCCTCCTCCGCCGGTTCCCCGTCCCCGTCGTCCTCCTCACTGTCCGGTACGAGTCCGACGCGCACCCGGAAGCTCGCCCCCGCCCACGGGTCGAAGGGCTCGGGTTCGCCCGGCCCGGGGTCTGTGCCGGGCGCCAGCACCTCCTGCGCCAGGGCGGTGAACCACGATCGGGCGTCGGCCCAGCTCTCCTGCTGGAACAGGTAGGAGTTGGCACCGCCGTGGTCGGCGGCCAGCGTCCGCCGCATCTCCTCCCGATCGCCGGCCGCATGCCGCACGAACGCAGCCAGCCACCGCTCGTAGTCGACCCAGTGGTACATGTTCCAGGGCACGTGCAGGGTGGGCTCCGGGAACGGCTCGGGCGCCGGCGGCACGGGCAGCGGTGGCGGGGTGAACACCTCGCGCCGCTCCTGGGCCATCACCTCCCCGCCGTACACGGCCGCCACCCGCGCGCCGAGCGCCGCCGGCAGCATCGGCACGGCCTCGGCGATCGCCTCCCCGGCCGGCGCGAAGGCCGCGGCGTGCTTGAGCGCGATCCTGGCCGCCCGCCCCTGAACCTCGTAGGAAGCGTGCCCGAACGCCAGCGCGAGCGCGGGCGCCAGCTCGGCGGCGTGCGGCAACTCCCGCTCCAGCCAGCGCAGGCCCTCCAGGGCGAGCTTGGCCTCGGGCCGGAAGGTCAGCGCGCCGATCGCCTCGATGATCTCGGCTTCCTCGTGCGGGCCGCCGTACTTCACCTGGGCGAGCGCCAGCTCGGCGACCGTGCCGGGAGCGGCGGGCAGCAGCCGCAGGTAGTCACGGACCCGGTCGGCGGCCTCCTGCGGTGTGGGATCGAGCATCCGGTGCAGCCGGACGAAGAAGCGCAGGCCGATCGCGTCCCCGCCGCGCAGGAAGCGGCGCAGGCAGCCGTCCAGCAGCTCCGCGCGCGACACCCGGCCGGTCGCCCCCAGCCGCTGGAGCAGGGACAGCCAGCGGGTGGGGGCGGGCTCCAGGCGTTCCTCGCGCAGCACCCGACCGGCGCCCTCGGCCTCGAAGATCCGGGGCAGGAGTGGGCCGATCAGCGGGTCGTCGGCGGCCGGCCTGGCGCGCAGCCAGGCGAGGACGAGCGGGTCGTGCTCGGGCGGCGGGGCGCCACAGGCCCGCAGCAGCGCCAGCGCCAGCGAGGCGTTGCGGTCGTCGGCCGTCCGGATCTTCCGGGCCAGCCGGACGGCCACCTCGGCCTGCCAACCGGCCGGGCGCGCGGCCAGCACCCGGACCACCTCCTCCACCCCGGCCCACCGGCCTGCGAACTCGCGCCTGGTCAGCCAGGCGACAGCGGCGGCGGGACCTGCCAGCACACCCGCCCCCGCGATCCGCAGCACCTCCCCGTGCCCGCCGATGTCATCGGTTTCGCCGCTGTCCCACTCCCCATCCCACTCATCGTCCCCTTCGCCCTCGCCGAGCGCCCAGCGCGCCCTCCCCTGGCGGTCGGCGGCCTCGCGCAGGTCCTTGCGCAGGTCCGGCAGGCGCCGGGCGACCTCGGCGCGCTCGGCGTCCGGCAGTGTGATCATGAGGTCGGCCAGGCCGGGGGCGTCGCGGGCGGTGATGCGGTCGCGGACCTGCGCCCAGGCCGTCATGAGGTCGCCTGCGCGGAAGTAGATGAACTCGTCATGCACGGCAACGTAGAGATCATCTCCGACAATCCACAGGGGCTACCGGGGTCGAATGGTCACATCTTGATCAACTTCATGGCGTACCCGGGACCGGGAGACAAGACCGTCGTCCACCGTGAACGCGCCAAAAACCGCTGACAGCCCGGAAAGCGGCTTCGAAATCTCAGGCCTACGCAGCGGTGGATCTCGGCCCGGTGGCCCGGCGAGCCGGCGAACTTCGCGTCGTCGGTGAGCAACGGCACTCCCAGCGAGTTCGGCGAGGGCCACGTACATGCCGTCATAGGCGGTCAGGATGTCTCGAACGAAGTCGGGATCGTACGGCACCGGCTCGTCGGCAGCGATCCTGGCCATCACCTCATCCAGCGTCGGCGTGGCCGCCTCCTCGTTCAGCAGGTCACGCACGAAGGCATGCATATTGCATGCAAGCCCGTCCTATCGCTTCAGGAAGGCCGCAGGTGAAGAACCTCTGCGTCAGCCCCGTCCGAGGACGCAGAACTCGTTGCCCTCCGGGTCGGCCAGAACCACCCACGGAACATCACCCTGGCCGACATCGGCGGCGGTGGCGCCCAGAGCCCGTAGCCGGGCCACCTCCGCCTTCTGACCTTCAACGGGACAGGGCAGCAGGTCGAGATGAATGCGGTTCCCCACGGTCTGCACGCCGGGCGTGCGGAGGAACTCCAGATACGGGCCCACATCCTTGGCGGAGCGCAGCCGCGCGTGATCGTCGGTGACCGCGTGCAGGGTCCAGTCCAGCGCCTCGTCCCAGAACCGGGCCATGGCCCGCGGATCGGCGCAGTCGACCACCACCGCGGCGATCGGCCCGGTATCCCGGTAGATCTCCCGGGGCTCCAGGACGCAGAACACGTTGCCCTCCGGGTCGGCCAGGACCGTCCACGGCACCTCGCCCTGGCCCACATCGGCAGGCGTCGCACCGAGCTCCTTCAGCCGCGTCACCAACTCCGCCTGATGCGCGGCGGAGGTGGTGGCGAGGTCGAGGTGCACGCGGTACTGCACCGTTTCGGGGTCCGGGACGGTGACGAGATCGACGTAGAAGGCGTCGGGGTCCGGCCAGGCGAAGCCCTCGGGTTCGAGGTTGGTCACGCCGGGTCCCTCGCTGGAAACACTCCAGCCGAGCGCCTCCGCCCAGAACCGGCCGAGCGCCGCGTCATCCCGAGCCTTGAAATTGACCTGAACGAGTCGCAGTGCCATGCCGCCGATCTTATGACCGGATAGATGGGTGTTATGGGCCCCGCCGGCGGGCCATACCGCGGACGCGAACCTGGAGCGGGACGGCCAGCCCGTTCCTGCCTCACTGAGGGCGTATCGCGCCGCTGGTGAGGCCGTCGCGCGCCATCGAGGCGGCCTGCTCCCCCAGGTCAGCGAGCTCCTTGACCTGCCGTTCGAACTCGTCGAGCGCGCGGAAGGCGGCGCCGTACAGCCGCTGATCCTCGATGCTCATCCGCGCGGCGTCGAGCGTGCCGGGGCCGGCGGTGAGGGGTGGCAGCAGGGTCAGCAGCTCGTGGAGCCGGTGCGCCAGGTCCTCGCGCAGGGACGCGTACTGCGCGAGCCGGTCGCTGCGGGAGGCCGCGACGTGGCGCGCGGGGGTGAGATCCACCGTCTCGTCGAGCAGCTCGACCAGGGGTACGTCCACCACCTGGCCGGGCGTGGGCGTGAGGGGGCCGTCGGGGTCGTTGGCCGTGAGGTCCACCATGCGTACGGAGGAGACCGCGTCGTCGGGGGAGGCCGGTCGGGCCAGCAGCCACAGGTGCACGGGCTGATCGTGCTTGGCGGCCATCCCCGGGGGCAGGGCGACGAGCTGGGTGAGGAGGCCGCGTCGTACGAGCTCCGCGCGGATGTGACGGCCTGCCTCGCGGTGGGCGACGGCGGGCGGCATCACCAGGATCGCCCTGCCCGCCGGCGCGACGTGCGCGTAGCAGTGCTGCAGCCAGGCCAGCTCGCCCTCCGCCCGGGTGGGGACGCCGAGCTCCCAGCGGGCGTCGAGCAGCAGGTCTTCGCGGCCCCAGTCGGGCGCGTTCACCGGCGGATCGCAGACCACGAGGGGCGCACGCAGCTCCGGCCAGCCGTCCGCGCGCAGGGAATCGCCCGTTCTGATCGTCACGTCTCCGCGCCCGGCGAGTCGTGCGCGCGACCCGGCCAGCCGGGCGGCGGCCGGGTCCAGCTCCTGACCGGCCACGCCGCAGCCGTCGCCGAGCGCCAGGAGCAGGGATCCGATGCCGCAGGCCGGGTCGAAGACGACGCCGTGTGCCTGGCCCGCGAAGTGCTTCACGGCGCGGATCAGGCGAGGACCGGTGACGTGCTCCGGTACCGCCGAACCGGCGAGACGTGCCGTCAGCCCCGCGACCACCTCGGACGGTGAGCTTTCGGCAGCCAGGGCGGTGGCCTGCGATGCGATCTCGTCGTCGAGAGACGCGGCGGCCCCGGTGACGAAAAGGTCCGCGATGCCGGCGACGCCGCGCGTCATGTCGTCTCCGTACGTCCGCCGCAGAGCCTGCCAGAGGAGCACCTCCCCGGGGTCGCTCCTACGGTGCCGGTCCAGCCAGGTGTGCACCTCGGACAGGACGAACAGGACGTTGCGTGTGCCGCCTCCCACCGGAGCGGGAAAGTCGGCGTGGCGCCTGCGCCAGCCGGAGACCGCGGCCCGCGTCACACCCACCGATCTCGCGATCTCAGCAGCCGTGACCAGGAGATCAGCACCCGACCGGGACTCGGCGTTCACAGCGGCAACAGTACACACATGCCTGAGAGTCAGGCGGCCGGGAAGTCGGTGGCGGGTGCGCTGAGGGCGGTGGCGTCGAGGTCGTCCTGGAGGGCCTTGACCTTGGCGGTGGCGTAGGCGTGGGCGTCCGAGCCGAGCAACTGGCGCAGCGGGCCGTCGCCGGCCACGACCTGGCCGATGATCGCCTCCGCGCCCTTGACCGGGTCGCCGAGCTGACTGCCCTGGAGCTTGAGGTGGTCGGCGACCATCTCGCGGATGGCCGGGTAGTGCTCGGTGGTGTCGGCGGGCAGGGCGAGCGAGTCCTCGGTGAGGAAGTCCGTGCGGAAGTAGCCGGGTTCGACGATGGTGACCTTGACGCCGAAGTCCGCCACCTCGGCGGCGAGGGCCTCGCTGAGCCCTTCCAGCGCGAACTTCCCCGCGCTGTACAGCGCCCAGCCCGGGACGGCGGTCAGGCCCAGGATCGACGAGACGTTGACGATGTGGCCGCCGCGCTGCTCGCGCAGGACGGGCAGCGTGGCACGGAGCACGTTCCACACGCCGACGACCTGGACGTCGAGCATGTCACGGATGTCGCGGTCGCTGGTCTCCTCCACCGCGGCCAGGAATCCGTAGCCCGCGTTGTTGACGACGCGGTCCAGGCCGCCGAAGCGCTCGGTGGTCTCCCGCACGGCCTGCTTGACCGCCGCCTCGTCGCGCAGGTCGACGGTGAGCGGGAGAAGGCGGGCGGTGTCGACGTCGCCGAGCGCCGCGAGCAGCCGCTCGGCCGAGCGAGTCGTGGCGGCGACGCTGTCACCGCGCGCCAGCAGTTGCTTGACCAGTTCGAGCCCCAGGCCGCGGGAGGTGCCGGTGACGAACCAGATCGCAGGAATAGCCATGATCGTCCCTATCTGTGGGCCGCCCCGAGCGGTTCTCGGGGCCGGTACGTCATCCAGCTTGGTTCGCCGCACCCCGCGGTGGAGGCGCATATCGAGCCCTGCACGACCGCGGACGGGGCAACCTAGGACGCACAGGGCCAGTCTGGAACGCCCCGGCGTCGGGGACACTGGTGGTGTGGCTAAGACCAACCGTGAACTGGCTGATTTCCTGAGGCGAGCCCGTAGCCAGGGCGACCCCTCGCGAGCCGGCCTGCCACCGGACGGCCGCGTCCGCCGGGTGCCGGGCCTGCGCCGCGAGGAGGTCGCGCTCCTGGCCGGAGTGTCGACCGACTACTACGCCCGCCTCGAACAGGGGCGGCCGATCGTCCCGTCGCCCGCCGTCGTCGAAGCCCTCGGCCGCGCCCTGGGGCTCGACTCCGCGGGCCGCGCCCATCTCCAGGACCTCATCGGCGTGACCGCGGCGCCGGCCCGCCGGCGTCCCCCCAGCGTCCAGCGGGTCCGCCCCGGCCTCTACCAGCTCCTCGACGCCCTCGACGGCGAGCCCGCCCTCGTCCTGGGACGCCGCACCGACGTCCTGGCCGCCAACCGGATGGCCAAGGCGCTGTTCACGGACTTCGAGCAGTTGCCTCCCCGGCAGCGCAACTACGCACGCTGGATGTTCCTCGACGACGACGCCCGCTCCTTGTTCGTCGACTGGGCGGATCAGGCGCGGGCCGCGGTCGAGAGTCTGCGGTTCGAGGTCGGCCGCGACCCTGACGACCAGGCCACGATCGCCCTGGTCGACGACCTGCGCGCCCGCAGCCCCGAGTTCGACCAGTGGTGGGAGCAGCACCGCGTGCACCAGCGCACCCACGGCTCCAAGCGCCTCCGCCACCCTCTGGTCGGCGAACTGACCGTCGAGTACGAGACTCTCTCGCCGCCCGGGGACCCCGACACGACCCTGTACGTCTACACCGCGGAGGCGGGATCGCCGTCGAAACGGGCGCTTGACCTGCTCGCGAGCTGGAGCCTCACCGGCCCCAGGCCCGGACCTGACCGCCCACGGCCGAAGCCGAGCTAGATGACGATTCTTTCTTCGGTGACCATCACCGCGACCGAACTCATATCGATGAACACGCTCTCGTCCGGGTTCACCAGCTTCCTGTAGTTGTCGGACGCGAAGAAGGCGTCGTGATCGGCCCAGCTTTCGAACCAGATCTCGGTCAGCCCGTCGTAGGCAGGGCTCGGATAACCATCAGCGGGCACCGGGTGCGAGACGGTGTACTTCTTCACCAGCTGCCGCGCTTCGGGAATGGAGGTGAACAGCGGGGCGTGACGGTTCCGGTGATATTCGACGAATTCCTCGAAGGTCATTCCCTGGATACGATTGATCAGAAAAGCGAATTTGATCATGCCTGTCCTCTTTCGTGCTCACGGACGCGAAAGGCCGGCGACCGGATGCCGGGTCGCTGACCACGGAGCTACGCTAAATGCTGACATCGATGTCACGGGCAAGCCGTTGTGACCCAACGCACATGAGGGGTGTGAGATGCGGATCGGTGAGCTGTCCGCCCGGACAGGGGCGAGCCGTCGCTCACTGCGCTACTACGAGCAGCAGGGCTTGCTGGTCAGCACGAGGCACCCCAACGGCCAGCGGCACTACGACGACGGTCACGTCCAGCGGGTTACGCTGATCCAGAAGTTCCTGGCGGCGGGCGTGCCCAGCCGGACCATCGCCCAGATGGTTCCCTGCATGGCGGAGCCCAGCAGCGAAGGCGCCCGGCAGGCCTTGACCGCGATGCATCAGGAGCGAGGCCGCCTGTCATCCGTGATCGACGACCTGACCGCCGCCAGAGAGGCCCTTGACCTCCTGATCGACGAAAACCTGGCCTTCCTGGCGGAGGACCGCCGCACCGGCGCCGCCCTCCCCGGTCAGTGAGCGGCCTCCGGCGGCTCAGGGCAGGCGCAGGCGTACGGGTCCGAACAGGCCGGTGACACGTTGCCCGGGGAAGACGAAGTGGGTGGGGCTCACCTCGTCCAGGTAGGGGGCGAGGGTGCCGAGGACCAGGATCTCGATCGTGTTGTCGCCGTCGTCGAGCCGGACGTCGAAGGTGTACGGCGAGCACACCCTGATCCCGCAGGGCCGCCCGTTCACGGTCACCTCGGCGGTGCCCCGGACCCGGCCCAGGTCGATCAGGCCGGGACCGCCCGTGGCGTTGACCGTGGTGCGGTAGCGGACGCCGCCGCTGTAGCCCGCCAGCCCGTGCTCCTCCCAGTCGCCGAGCCGCATCCGGCCGGGCCCGCAGGTGAAGCGGACCGGACCGGTCAGCGCCGCGCCGGAACGAGCGCCGGGGGTCGTCGTCACCCTCAGCTCGCGGCCGTCGACGATCTCCACAGAACCCGCCGCTGTGCCCGCCGCGTCCACCTGGATGCCGGTCACCCCCGGCGGCGGGTCCAGCAGGAAGCGCTCGACGCCGGACCGGCTGCCCGGCACCGCGAACCCGGCGGGCAGCGCGGCCGGGCGTCCGTCCAGCCAGCCCGCCTCAGGCAGCGGATGCGGCCGGGGGCGCAGGTACAGCGCCGCCGGGTCACCGTGCTGGCGTCGCCGTACGCGCGGCCGGGACGACCAGCCGGGACCGGAGACGACCAGCCCGTCGACCAGCACCCAGCCGTCGGACTCCACCCGGATCGTGTTGTCGCCGGGCCGCAGCAGGTGGGCCACGTCGTAGCGGCGCACCCGGGGGATGTCCGCCTCCTCGTACGGGTCGAAACCGCCCTGCCTGCCCGCCTCCGCGCCGTTGACGTACAGGACGCAGGGCGCGGTGGAGGCGACCTGGATCAGTTCGGGCCGGCCGACACGCACCGTCGTCTCCAGCGGTGAGCCGCCGATCCACTCGGGCCGGACCGCGTCGGCCGGATCGGCCACCAGGCAGACGTAAGCCCGCAGATCGAGCTCCTCGTCGGGAACGAGCAGCAGCTCCAGCGCGTGGTCGCCGGGCGTGAGCGGCGACAGCGACACCGCGGCGTAGCCCGCGTCGTCGAGCGGCTGCTCGTCGCCGTCCAGCCAGACGGTCTTCGCGGCGCCGGCGCCGACGGCCAGCCACGCCTGCCGCCCTTCGGGCACGGTGAGCAGGCTGCGGAAACGGGCCCGTCCGCCCGCCTCGACCCGGCCGAAGGCGAGGAAATCCCCTGGTACGTGCCCTTTCGGGCCCAGCGTGTCGCGGTGGATCGGGTCCTTGCGCAGCCCGCGCGAGTCCGACCAGACCGAGGGTGTCCACGGGCCGTCGCCGACCCGCTGCTCCCCGCGGGGGCCGAACGTCGCGTGCGCCGTCTCCCCGTCCGGCGTGCGTAGCGTCCAGCGTTCGACGGTGGCGCTGCTGCCGAGGTCCGACCAGGTGTCGTCCAGCGTCGGGACGAGCTCGACGGCCCACTCCTCGCCCAGGTCGATCTCCTGGAGGTACGGCGCGGGCGGGGGGCCGGCGGGGACGTGACTTCCGTCGAACACGAGCAGCGCGGCGGGCGCGTCGTCGAAGGGCACCACGACCTCCACCGCGTCACCGTCCATCGTGTACGGCAACGCCCTCGGCTCGCCGCCGAAGAGGCCGGCCAGCAGCGGAGTGCCCGAGACGCCCCTGACCTTGACCCGCATCTCGCGCGCGTACCTGCCGGGGTCGAAGTCGATGGCGGCGTCCAGCCAGCCCAGCTCCACGCCGCGTTCCTCGGGCCGGCCCACCCCGATCCGGCTGGCCATGGGGGACGTGGCGGTGAGGAACACCAGCGTGGTGTCGCCGACCTCACGCACCAGCGGCGGCACCGGCGCCTCGACCCGGGGGACGAGCCCGGCCAGCGCCTCGCCGAGCCGCTCGCTCGACTCGACGTACAGAGCGTCGCCCGTCTCGAACCGAGCCCGCAGCCGTGGCGAGTCCGGCAGCGCGGCCACCGCGATCAGCAGGCCGCCGCCGCTGACGAACTCGTCGAGCCTGGCCGCGACGTCCTCGTCGATGACGGTGACGGCGGGCAGGATGAGAGCCCGGTAGGCCTCGGTGGAGACCGTCAGCCGCCCGCCGGTCACGGCCGCGCGCCGCACCGAGTCGTCGTCGATCACGTCGGCGTCGAGGCAGAGCCGGTCCAGCGCGCCGGGGACGGTCGCGAACCACGCCATGTCCCCGACGATCTCCCGGTACACCCGCTGCGCCCGCCCCGCGTCGCCGTCCGGGCCGGGGTCCGCCGTGCCCGCCGTGCCCGCCTGCGCGGTCGCGGTGGGGAGCAGGACGGCGACGTCGCAGGCGTGCCTGCCCAGCGACAGCGCGGCGCACAACCGGGTGACCGCGTCCGCGAAGACGCGGTGGTGCCGCCAGTACGGCTGGCGCCAGTCGGTGGACGGCGGCGCCCACTCCCACCAGCCGCGCTTGGTCGTGTAGTAGACCGCGTGCGGGTTGTAGAGGGTGGCGCCGGCCCGCAGCCAGGGCAGCAGCCAGTCGAAGGTCTCCTCCAGCGTGCCGCCCCACCCGCTGGAGTGGAAGGCCTCGATCCAGGTCCGGGGCCTGCCGTACAGGTGGGCGAGCGAGGAGTGCAGGCGCGCGTCGCCGTGGTGGTCGGATCCGGGCGCGCTGAACCAGCGGTGGGTACGGGCGTAGTCGGCGTAGAGTCGCACGCCGTCGACGGGATGCCCGGCGCGGGCCGGGTCCTGCTGGTCGCACCCGTTGAGCAGCCCGTTGCGCTCGTGCCAGGCGGCGAGCGGGCGGAAGAACGCCTCCTCGGCCAGCTCGGCGCGGGTGACCTGGTACGCCTGCCAGTCGGGGTCGGCGATGGAGAACTCCCGGCCGCGCCTGGCCGCGTACTCCTCGGCGAAGGAGGCCGACCAGGTGGGCAGGGTCGGCAGCTCGTCCTGGAACGACCCGGCGATCACCTTGCCGAACCAGTGGCCGAGGCGGCGCTCGAACTCCCCGTGCACCCGGTCGAGCAGCACCGCGCAGGCCGTACGGGACAGGTAGTCGAAACCGCGGACGGAGACCGACCCGTCGGCGGCCAGCCACTGACCGGCGAACTCCGGATGCTCCAGCACCAGGCGCGCCTGCAGGTCGGCGCCGGAGAAGCCGAGCTGGTCGTAGAACCACAGGTAGGCGCCCAGGTCTGCGGCGTCGGCGCAGACCTCGTCGAGCAGTCGCCACCACGCCTCTGACAGGAACGGCGGGTCGTCGGCGTCGGCGCCGAACAGCGGCCCGGACGGGGCCAGGTTCAGGATGACGAGGTTGCGCACACCCCCGGCGACCAGGCGCTCCATCTGCCAGCGCAGCCTGTCCCGGCGCAGCGGCTCGCCGCTCCACCACCAGATGGCCGCCGGCGAGTGGGAGGCGGGCGGCTCGCGGAGCACGTCGAAGACGTTCATCCCTTGAGCCCGCTGGCGAAGCCCTTGATGACGTAGCGCTGCAGCACCAGGAAGACCGCCACGATCGGCAGCGCGCCCAGGACCAGCCCGGCGAAGACCAGGCCGTGGTCGGAGACGTACTGACCGACGAAGGCGAAGACGCTGACCGGGACCGTCTCGAAGCCCGAGCCGCCGAGGTAGAGCAGCGGGGTGAAGAAGTCGTTCCAGATGAAGACCGCGTTGAGGATCAGCACGGTGCCGGTGATCGGCCGCAGCAGCGGGAAGACCACCCGGGTGAACGCGGTCAGCTGGGAGGCGCCGTCGATCTGGGCGGCGCTGGCGTAGTCGGCGGGCAGCGCGCGGATGAAGCCGGTGTAGAGGAAGACGGTGAACGGGAGCTGGATGCCGGTGTAGAAGATGATCATTCCGGTGTGCGTGCCGATCAGGCCCAGGTCGGTGACCAGCTCGTACAGCGGGATCATGCCGAGCTGGAACGGCAGCACGATGCCCAGCAGGAACAGGATGTACAGGCCGTAGCCGAGGCGGCTCTTCACCCGGGCCAGGTAGTAGGCGGCGAACGAGCCGAGGGCGATCAGCGCGATCAGGCTGACCACGGTGATCACGGTGCTGTTCATCAGCGACGGGCCGAGCGCCGCCGCCGACCAGGCGTTGGCGAAATTGTCCAGGGTGGGCGGGGCGGGCAGGGCCAGCGGCGTCTGCGAGATCTGCGCCGGGTCCTTCAGGGACAGCGCGACCAGCGTGTAGACGGGGAAGAGGAAGGCCACCGCCGCCGCGATCATGACGATTTCGAGCAGGAACGTTCTTCTCACGCGGTCACCTCGCGGTTGCGCAGGTAGTAGACCTGGACGAGGGAGACGGCCGCCACGAACAGGGCGAGCACGAGGGCGATGGCGGTGCTGTAGCCGAACTTGCCGAAGACGAACGCCTGCTTGTACAGCACCGTGGACAGCGTCTCCGTGGCGTAGCCGGGGCCGCCGTTCGTCGTGGCGAAGATCTGGTCGAACAGCTTGAGCCCGCCGATCGTGGAGAGCATCATGTTGATCGTCAGGGCCGGGGCGAGCAGCGGCCAGGTGACGTAACGGAAGCGCTGGAAGGTGCCCGCGCCGTCGATCATCGCCGCCTCGTGCAGCTCCTTCGGTACGCCCTCCAGCCCGGCCAGGAAGATGACCATGGAGTAGCCGGCGTACTGCCACACGACCATGCCCGCGACCGACCACAGCGCGACCGACGGGTCACCCAGCCAGTTCACGTCCAGGCCGAGCAGCCCGTTCAGGCCCGCCGACGGATCGGGGTTGTAGATGTACTTCCACAGGAACGCCACCATCACCGGGCTGACGACCACGGGCGCGAAGAAGATCACCCGGAGCAGCGCCCTGCTTCTGAGCTTGGCGTGCACGCCCAGGGCCAGCAGCAGCCCGATGCCGTTCTGCACGGCCACGATGGCCACGGTGAGCAGCAGCGTGTTGCCGATCGAGCCCATGGCCTGCTCGTCGTCCAGCAGGGTGCGGAAGTTGGCCAGCCCGACGAAGGACATGTCCTCGCCGATCCCGCTCCAGTCGGTGAAGGCGTAGAACACGCCGCTGATGGCGGGATAGAGCACCACCAGCGCGTAGACGAACAGGGCGGGCGCGGCGAAGAGCCAGGACGGGGTGATGACGCTGAAGCGCCGCCGCCGGCCCGGCCTCCGAGGGGAGGCCGGGCGCGGCCGGGCGGACTTCGCGGTGGCGATGGGGGTCACTTCTGGTAGGCCTCGTCCATCTTCTTCAGCGCCTCGTCGATCGTGGCCTTGCCAGCGAGCAGCTCCTGCACGACCGCGAAGTGCACCGGCTGGACCTCGGCGTTGGGCCAGCGCTGGTCCATGAACGGCACCGCCCGGTCCTTGGTGAACGGCAGGAACGACTCCACGGCCGGGTCGATGGTCGAGCCCGCGTCCTGGGTGAGCGGGATGGCGGCGATGGCCTTGGCCCAGGCGTTGATGTTCTCCTGCTTGCCGAGGAAGTCGATGAACGCCTTGGCCTCCTCCACGTTCTTGCCCTTGGCGCTGGCCCCCAGCCCGACGACGACGCCGGCGGGGATCCAGACCGAGGCGGCGTCGTCGGCTCCCGGCACCGGGAACATCGACAGGTCGTCAGGGGCGGACGCCGCCTTGCGGAAGTCGGGCAGCACGGCCGACACCTGGACCGCCATGGCGGCCTTGCCGGTGGCCACCATGGAGATCTGCTGCTCGAACGTGGTGCCGTTCGGCTTGTCGTTGAAGAAGCCGCGCTTCTGCAGCTCCAGGTACATCTCCATGGCCTGACGCCAGCCGGAGTCGGCGAAGGTCGCCTGACCGGCGAGCTGCTTGTCGTCGAACGTCGGGTCCTTGGCGTAGACGGTCGAGGGCACCAGCGCGTACGTGATCAGCTGGGTTACCCACGCCGTCTGCGCGCCCAGCGCGATCGGGGTGATGCCGGCCTTCTTCAGCTTGTCGCAGACGGCGAGGAACTCGGTCCAGGTGGTCGGCGGCGCCTCCACCCCCGCCTTCTCGAAGGCCTTCTTGTTGTAGATCGCGCCGATGACCGAGGATCCGGCGGAGTAGATGTAGGTCTTGCCGTCGATCTGGAAGGCGGGCTTGAACCCGGCGGGGATCGTCTGTGTCCACGGCTGGGCGGACAGGTCGGCCAGCAGGCCGGCCTGCACGATCTGGGACATCGACATCGCACTGCCGCTGCCCGGGTACACCACGTGCAGGTCGGGCGCGTTGCCCGCGCCGAGCTGGGTGCGCACGGAGGTCTGCACCTGGTCGGTGGGCGCGAAGGAGGCGTTGATCCGCACCGACGGCTTGGCCTGCTGGTAGGCGGCCAGCAGGCTGTCCATCGGCGCCTTCTGGTCGGCGACGCCGACGAACCTCAGCTCGGTCGTGGTGCTCTGGCCACCGGTCGTGGCGGCGGTGTCCGGCTTGGTGGAGCAGGCGGTGGCGGCCGCCGCCACCGCCAGGCCGCCCATCATGCGGAAGAACTGGTTGCGGCTCATTCTGGCGTCGCGCAGATCGGTCATGCTGTCGTCTCCTCGGTCGTGCGAAAGGTGTGATCCCCCGAGGGCACCTGGTGGGTCTGCCCGTCGGGCAGATGGACGGTGGCGGTCGCGCCGGGCGGGACGGTCACGGCGAGGTGGAAGTCCCCGCCGGCGCGTTCCCACGCCACGGCGATACGGCCGCGTACCGACTCGTAAGAGGCTCGCGCCCAGGTCAGTTCGCCGGGCAGCGGGCGGATCACCAGCTCCCGGTACGCGACGGAGTCCGGCGCCTGGCCGATGCCGGCGACGCCGCCGTACAGCCATTCGCCGACCGAGCCGAACGCGTAGTGGTTGAAGGAGTTCATCGAGGGGGCGCCGGCGCCGTCCCACCGCTCCCAGATCGTGGTGGCGCCGTGCCGTACCTGGTAGCGCCAGGACGGCGGGGCGGTACGGTTCAGCAGCGCGTGCGCGAGGTCGTCGCGGCCGTGCTCGGACAGGATGGGGCAGAGCAGGTTCACGCCCAGGAAGCCGGTCTGCGGGCCGTGCTCCTCGACCAGCTCGGCGAGCCGGCGCGCGGCGGGAGCGGTCCACTCCGGCGGCAGCAGGCCGAAGGCGAGGGCCAGCAGGTACCCGGTCTGGGTGTCACCCGTGAGCCTCCCCGACGCCGATGCGAACGTTTTAATGAAGGCGGTGCGAATGTCGTCCGCGAGCGTCCTCAGCCGCTCCGCGTCGGCGGTCCGGCCGTGGATCCGGGCGGCCCTGGCGGTCAGGTCGGCGCTGCGGTGGAAGAAGGCCGTGGCCAGCAGCTCGCGCGGGGTGGCGGGGCCGGGCGACAGCCAGTCGGCGTAGTGCGGCCCGGTTCTGGCGCGCCAGATCAGGTCCGGGTTGTGCCGTTGGACGAAGTCGACCCAGGCGGCCATCGAGTCGACGTCGAGGAAGCGGGCGTCGCCGTACACGCGGTACAGGTGCCAGGGGATCAGGACCCCGGCGTCCGCCCAGCCGGGCGCGCCCTCCTCGGCGACGCCGCTCAGCCGGGGCGCGACGTTGGGGAAGCCGCCCTGCGGGGTCTGCGCGTCGCGCACGTCCCGCAGCCACTTGGCGAAGAACGCGGCCACGTCGGCGTTGAGGCAGGCGGTCGGCAGGAACACCTGCGCGTCGGCCAGCCAGCCGAGCCGCTCGTCGCGCTGCGGGCAGTCGGTCGGGACGCTGACGAAGTTGCCGCGCTGCCCCCACTCGATGTTCCGCTGGAGCCGGTCGAGCTCCGGGTCGGAACACTCGAACGTGCCCGTCCAGGGGGTGTCGCTGTGCAGGACCACGGCGGTGACCTCGCCGGGGTGCTCAACGCCGGTGATCTCGGCGTAGCGGAAGCCGTGGTAGGTGAAGCCGGGCTCGAAGACGGTGGCGGGTCCCGCGCTGATCAGCACGTCGGTCGCGTCGGCCGTACGCAGGTTCGCGGTGTCCAGACGGCCCGCGGCGTCGAGCGTCTCCGCGTGCCTGATCGTCACCCGCGCGCCGGGCTCCAGAGCCGGTACGGCCACGCGGACGCGGCCCGCCAGGTTCTGCCCGAAGTCGACCAGGTGGGTGCCGGGGCCGGTGCGGGTGACGGAGACCGGGGCCAGTTCGCGGACCGCCCTGACGGGCTCGTCCGGCGACGGCACCAGCGGCGCGTGGTCGTGGCCGGTGACCACGGCCGGGCTCCAGGAGGAGTCGTCGAATCCGGGCAGCTGCCAGCCGGTCGTGGCGGCGCGCAGGTCGTGGCACTCGCCCTTGAGCAGGTCGGCGTAGCGGACGTGGCCGCGGCCGGCCCGCCAGCCGTTGCCGGAGGCGACGACCTCAGCAGGGCCGGAGGCGACGCTCTCAGCAGGGCCGGTGGCGACGCTCTCAGCAGGGCCGGTGGCGACGACCTCGGCCGTGCCGTCGGCGTAGGTGAGGTGCAGCTCGGCGATGAGCTCGGGAAAAGTGCCGTAGTGGTAGCCGGGACGGCGCGGGTCGAACCCGGCGAATCCGCTCCACCAGCCGTCGGCGAGCGTGACGGCCAGCACGTTCTCGCCCTCGGTGAGACAGCTCGTCACGTCGTAGGTCTGGTACTGGATGCGTCGGCGGTAGTCCGTCCAGCCGGGAGCCAGCTCGGCGTCACCCGCGCGGTGGCCGTTGATCCTGGCCTCGTAGAGCCCCTTCGCGCTGATGTACAGCCGGGCCGCCACCACCGGTGAGCGGGGCTCGAAGGCGCGGCGCAGCTGCGGGCAGGCCGACAGGCCGTGGTCGCGCAGCGCCAGGTCGCCTTCGGTGGGCGGATCGACGTGCTCGACGGTGTCGGGGTCGGCCGCGATCCAGGATCCCGTCCAGGCGTCCTGCCCGGTCTCGAACCACGAGCGTGCGGTGCTCGACGTGCCGTCGCCGGCCCAGAGCGTGACCTGCCAGGTGTACCGGGTGCGTGGGCGCAGCGGCGGCCCGGCGTATCTGACGCCGATCGCGGCGGGATCGTCCAGCCGGCCGCTCGACCACAGGCCGTCCACCTCCACGAGGCAGGCCACCGGGTCGGCGCCGCTGAGCCGCCAGGACAGCAGCGGTGCGGAGGCGCCGGTGCCTACCTCCGTGCCGAGCGGCGTCGCGCGGTGGTCGCAGGACAGGCCGTAAGGCCGCACGGAGCCCATACCCCACCTCCATGTTGCGTGAGTGTTAACTTAACGCCGAAATTGTTAAAAGGGACGGTATGAGTCGCCCAAGTGGGGTGTCAAGAGTAAGATTCGCGACCGTCCGGAAGAAGGTGGGAGCTCAGGTGAACGCACGGCAGCACATCTCCGGTAGGTCCGCGCGGCGACAGGAGATGGCCGAGCACATCGTGCGACAGGGCTCGGCCTCGGTGACCGAGCTCGCCGAGAGCTTCGCCGTGAGTGTGATGACCGTCCACCGCGATCTCGACGAGCTGGAGCGCCAGGGGATGGTGCGCAAGGTGCGCGGCGGCGTCACGGCCCAGGCCTCCAACGTCTGGGAGAGCAACATCGCCTACCGGCTCACGGCCCACACCGCCGAGAAGGACGCCATCGCACGGCTGGTGGCCGGCCTGATCGAGCCGGGCAGCTCCGTCATGCTGGACGACTCGACCACGGCCCTGGCCGTCGCCGGTCACCTGGCCGAGGCGGCGCCGCTGACCGTCGTGACGAACTTCCTGGAGGCGATCAGGCTGCTCGCCGGCAATCCCAGCATCCGGCTCATCGCGCTCGGCGGTGAATATCACGCCACCCATGACTCCTTTCTCGGCCTGGGCTGCGTCGAGGCGGTCGACGCGGTGAGCACCGACGTGGTCGTGGTCTCCACCTCGGCGGTCTCCGACCAGTACGCCTTTCACCAGGAACAGGAGATCGTCCTGGTCAAGCGGGCGATGCTGCGCTCGGGCGGGCGGCGCATCCTGGCCGTGGACGGCTCCAAGCTGGCCCGCGTGGCCCTGCACCGGGTCGCGCCGCTGGCCGACTTCGACGTCATCGTGGTCGACTCGAACGCGCCGCACGAGCTGCTCCAGCGGCTCCGGGACCACCACCCGAACGTTCAGGTGGCGCAGTTGTAACACTTTGAGGGTGATTTTTAACAGCCGCTCCGGCCAGTGCGCTACGTCGCCGGTACTCGGTGGGCGTCAGCCCGACCAGCGTCCGGAAGCGGCGGGCGAAGTACGTCGGATCGTCCCAGCCGACGGCGGCGCCGACCCGCGCGACCGGCAGGGTCGAGTGCGCCAGCAGCGAGGCGGCGCGCTCGGCTCGCAGCCGGGCCAGGAAGGCCAGCGGAGTCACCCCGACGGACTGCCCGAACAGCCGGCCCAGGTAGGCGGGATCCAGGCTGACCGCCCGAGCCAGATCATCCAGTCGCCACGGATCCTCGGGCGCCGCCTCCAGCCGGGCGATGGTGGCGGCCACAGCGGGATGGACGGCGGGATGGACGGCGGGCCCGGGCGTGTCCGGTTCGGGATCACGGCCGTCGACCAGGATGCCGAGCACGGTGACCAGCCGGCCCAGCACCCGGCCCGGCCGGGCCTGATCGGCTGCCAGGTCCCGTTCGAGCAGGCCGATCTCCGCGATGGCCTCCTCGGCGGCGGCCGGATCGACGGCCGTGACCGCCACACCGTGCGTGCCGGACGCCACCGGATCGGTCCACAGCACCCGGCGCAGCATCGCGATGTCGGACAGCGCCGCCAGCTCGGTCCGCAGCGCCTGGGTGGACAGGCAGCAGTTGGCGACGGTCAGGCCGGCGCAGTCGCGGAACCCGTGCCAGGCGCCCGGCCGGAGCACGATGACCTCACCACGCCGCAGCTCGTGCTCGCCCTGGCTGGTCACATGCCGGCCGCGCCCGGCGCCGATCACCGCGATCTCGAGGAAGTCGTGCGCGTGCGGCTCGATGCCGGCGTCCAGGTGGTGAACACCGCCCAGGACCGGGCCCCCGGCGAACAGCGCGTGCTCGTGCAGCGTGGCAGGCATGTCGGGATCGTACGACTACTCGCCGGGATCGGCCTAGCCCACGACGGCCCGCCACGACGACGCTGGGAGCATCCCGACAGCAGGAACCCTGGAGGCCAGTGATGACCACGACCACGACCGAGCAGCACGGCAGCGACGTCGGCGCCGACGGCAGGGTGCCGGACGCGCTGGTGGAGGCGTACCGTGAACACGGTTTCGTCCGAGTGCGCGGCGTACTCGGACCGGAGCAGGTCGAGCGCTTCCGGGCCGGCGCCGAGGCGTTCCTGGAAGCGCACCGCGCGGAGAGCCTGGAGAGGCAGGGCGTCTTCAGCCAGCTCGTCAACGTCTGGCAGCGTGACCGGACGCTGCGGGAGCTCACGCTCGACCGGCGGCTCGGCCGGATCGCCGAACAGCTCGCCGGGTTCCCGCTGCGGCTCTGGCACGACCAGATGCTGGTCAAGGAGCCGCACAACAACGCCGCCACCGAGTTTCACCAGGACCGTCCGTACTGGCCGCACAGCGGCGACCGGCTCCCGCTGTCGGCGTGGATCGCCCTGGTCGACGTTCCGCCGGAGCGCGGCTGCATGACCTTCCTGCCGGGCACCCAGCATCGCACCGGCCTGCGCCCGCAGGATCTCCACCACGAGGAGGACCTGTTCGAGGCGGATCCGTCCCTGCGCTGGATCCCCCGCGTCACCCTGCCGCTGCGCGCCGGCGACTGCACCTTCCACAGCGGCTACACCGGCCACATGGCGCTGCCCAACCGCACCGACCAGGCCCGGCTCGCGCACGTCACCATCTACATGGACGAGGCGACCGCCTACAGCGGGACCGAGCACATCGTGACCGACCCGCTCGGCCTCGCCGCGGGCGACCGATTGGACGGCGACGCCTTCCCCCGCGCCTGGGCGTAGCCGCCGCGCGGGCACGTGTCAGGCCGGTCCCGTCCAGGTGGAGATGACGGCGAAGCGGGCTTCGTGCGGGTCGGCCAGCAACGCCGTCCGGCCCATGCCCTTCACGTCCTCCGCCGGGGCGTGGACCGTGCCGCCGAGCTCGCGGCAGCGGGCCACGGCCGCGTCGCAGTCACGCACCGCGAAGCAGGCCAGCCAGTGCGGCGGGTCACCGGGCTGGAGCGGGACCAGGGCTCCCAGGGCCGCGTCGGCGTCGCGGTCGCTGCCGGCCGGGGACATCAGCGGGCAGGTCGTGTCGCCCCACGGCGTCTCCTCGAACCGCCAGCCGAGGACCGTCTCGTAGAAGCCCTGGACGGTCGTGGCACCGGGCACGTGCAGCTCGATCCAGGCCAGCGAGCCGGGCTCGTTGACCAGGTCCACGCCGGGGGTCCCGGCGGGCCGCCAGATCGCGAACCGGGCGCCGGCCGGGTCCCTGAACTGTGCCATCTCCCCGTGAGGCGCCAGCTCCACCGGTGGCATGACGACGGTGCCGCCCGCCTGCTCGACGGTCCGCGTGCTGGCCTCACAGTCCCGCACCTGGAAGTAGGGGATCCAGGCGGAGGTGACCTCCTCCCCCATGAGCGCGCCGAACCCGGCGACATTCCGGCCGCCGACCTGGCAGAAGGCGTATTCGGGCACCTGCTCCTCGAACTCCCAGCCGAACAGGCCGCCGTAGAATCGCTTCGCGGCCTCCAGGTTCGGACTGTCGAGCTCGATCCAGCACGGTGAGCCGGGCAGGAACTGAGTGGTGAGCATGGCGTGCTCCATGGTCACTGGGCGATGGTAGGCCGTCCCCCCGAGCCTGGCATGGCTCACCGGCAGGACAAGCACGACACGCATGATCGGCAGAACGTTCGACGACGGCATACCCCGGCCTGGGCACGGTCGAGCCGCAAGCGGACGGTCAGCGGGCTGATCACGAGCTTGGCGGCGACAGTCGTGAGGGCCGCGGAGGCCAGGTGACGATCATCGGAGGCCAGTAGGGCCACAGGCAGCGAGGCCGTGGACCGGTTCGGAGACCGAGGGGTCGTCCTCGGCTGATCGCCCCCGGTTTTGAACGTGTTCAACTCCCTGCGCTAGGGTCGTCCCTGACGCCTGGGGGACCAGATGAAGATTGTGATACCCGGCGGGACCGGGCAGGTAGGCACGATCCTCAATCGCGCGCTGACCGCGGCGGGCCATGACGTCGTGGTCCTGACCAGACGGCCGGTGCGCGACCGCGAGGTCCGCTGGGACGGCGAGAGCCCGGGGCCATGGGCGGCGGAGATCGACGGCAGCGACGTCGTGGTCAACCTGGCCGGGCGCAGCGTCAACTGTCGCTACACCGCGGCCAACCTGCGCGCCATGATGGACTCGCGGGTCCGCTCCACCCGGGTCGTGGGTGAGGCGATCGCAGCGGCGGCACGGCCGCCCCGGGTCTGGTTGCAGATGAGCACCGCCACCGTTTACTCCCACCGCTTCGACGCGCCCAACGACGAGGCGACCGGCGTCCTCGGCGGCGCCGAACCCGGCGTGCCGGGCTACTGGGCCTACAGCGTCGAGATCGCGAAGGCCTGGGAGGGGGCCCAGGAGCGCGCCGACACCCCGGACACGCGCAAGGTCAGCCTGCGCACCGCCATGGTGATGAGCCCCGGTCGCGGCGGCGTCTTCGACACCTTGCTGCGGATGGCACGGCTCGGCCTGGGCGGCCCGATCGGGGGCGGCGCACAGTACGTGTCCTGGATCCACGACCGCGACTTCGTCCGCGCCGTCGAGTTCCTGACCGAACGCGACGACCTCGCCGGGCCGGTGAACCTCGCCGCCCCGGCTCCGCTGCCCCAGCGCACGTTCATGCGGGTGCTGCGCGCCGCGTGGGGTGTCCCGGTCGGCCTGCCCGCGACGAGGTGGATGGCCGAGCTCGGCGCGTTCGCGCTGCGCTCGGACACCGAGCTGCTGCTGAAGAGCCGCCGGGTCGTCCCCGGCCGCCTGCTCGAAGCGGGCTTCGCCTTCGACCACGCCCAGTGGCCGGAAGCGGCCGACGACCTCGTACGACGCGCACGCGGCGGGCCTGCGCCCCATGCCGGCCTCACCCAGCCGCCATCAGCTTGATGAGCCGGCTGAACCGGCACCCATCCGATGGGCGCATCTCACGGGTCAGAGCAAGCGTCGGATCTCCCCGTAGACGCGGTAGAAGCCGCCGCGTCCCGCCGAGCGGACGCCGTCGACGAGGTAGCGGGCGCCCGGCTCGCGGATCTCCTTGGGGAACTGCACGTTCCACGGCTCGTGGCCGGGAGTGACGACGCGGACCCGCAGCCGCTCGCCCTCGCGCAGGCACTCCACGACCACGCCGTTCTCCGTGTCGGTGGTGGTCTCCAGCACGACGGACGGCTCGACCGTGGCGAGCGACGCCGCCGCCTTCACATCCACGCGCTGGGGTACGGTGCCCGCGCGGGCGGCCGTGATCGCGGCCTCGCTCGCGTCGATGCAGGCCAGGGAGCCGTCGGTGGTGACGATGTAGAGCCGGTCGTCGAGGAACTGCATCGAGAAGGCCGAGCCGCAGCCGGTGCCGAGCTTCCACAGCCGTTCGCCGGAGGCGTCGAAGCAGTAGACCGAGGAGTGGTTGTCGCCCGCGAAGACGTAACGGCCGCCCGGCGAGGTGGCGCACGAGTAGACGGCGCCGTCGCAGCGGTAGACGGCCTCCACCCGGCCGTCGCCCTTGGCCAGGCGGTGTACGGAGCCGCGGGCGGTGCCGGCGTAGACGGAGTGCTCCTCCTGCCAGCCGAACAGCACCTGGTCGGCGAGCGCGGTCTCCCAGACGGGCGCGCCGTCGTCGGCGGCGTAGCGGGCGACGCCCCGGGAGTGGCCGTGGTAGACGGCGTCCTCGTCGCACCTGACCATCCAGGCGGAGTCGCCCCGGCCGGTGCGCGCCCACTGGAACTCGTCCTCGTAGTCGATCGTGGTGATCCGCCCGGCGCGGTCGGAGACGCCGAGGATGCCGTCGTGGATGTCGAGCCAGTAGATGTCCACGTCGGCGGCGATGTCGTACGCGGCCCGCGGGACCTTGCCGCTGAGGTCGTACACCTTGCCGTCGTCGCAGCCGGCGTAGATCCAGAAGTCGTCGGCGACGATGCACTTGACGCCGTCGGGCAGGCGGTAGCGATTCGTGACGGTGCCGGAGTGGGTGACGGTGTAGACGTCGCCGCGCTGGTTGCCGACCCAGCAGCGCTCCTCGTCCACGAAGATCCCGAAGGCGGAGGCGCCGCTGTCGAAGCGCCACAGGACGGGCGCCTGCTGGGCGGTGGAGCGGCTGCTGGCGATGGCCCTGCGGGTGACCGCCCTGCGCTGCCGGACGCCGCGCACGGCGGGCGCGTAGCCCTTGCGGACCTTCTCGCCGATCTTCTTGGCGGCCACTGCCTGCGCCTTCGCCGGGTCGGGGAAGGCGGTGACCTTGGTCTGCCCGCTCTCCCCGATGCGCCCGTAGGTGATCGTGACCTGCGCACCGGACACGATCACCTCGTAGAACTTGTGCGCTCCGTCGCCGTCCTCGGACAGTTCAAGGTAGGTCATGTCCCGCTCTCCAGATGATCCAGGGGTGATCGACTTCCCGAGACGCTAGAGCATGGCGGCGACAAAGACGGATATTTCCTGATCGGCGGCAGGGCGCCACCAGCCGGAGCGTTGCCCGACAGCCAGACATGAGGAATGTCCGAAAAGTCGGCACATGGATGGCCGATTTCCGTTAGACATTCCCTTTGTGACCATGCTCAGCAGGCGCCGCCTGATCCAGTCGGGCGCACTCGCCGTCCCCACTCTCGCCCTCGGCTCCTGGCCCGCGTCGGCCGGGGCGGCCGGGACGGCCGCGCTCCCGACGACCGGCGTGGTGCCCCAGCAGCTGGCCGGGTTCGACACGGCGATGAAGAAATTCATCGCCGAGCGCGACATCAGCTGCGCGCAGCTCGCCGTCGCCAAGAACGGCAAGATCCTCCTGGCCCGCGGCTACGGCAGCTACACCTACGCCCGCTACCGCAGGCTCGTGCAGCCGACCTCGCTGTTCCGGATCGCCAGCCTCAGCAAGAGCATCACCGCCGCCGCGATCGCCAGGCTGGCCCAGGACGGCGAACTGACCCTCGGCACCCCCGTGACCGAGCTCCTGGGCCTGTCCGCCGCCGCCGACCCCCGGCTGGCGAACGTGACGCTGTGGCGGCTCATGCAGCACACCGGCGGCTGGGACCGCGACGCCTCCCTCGACCAGCTCTGGGCCGACCACACCATCTCGGCCGCGCTTGACGCGCCGCTGCCGATCGGGCACGAGCAGATCATGCGGTACGCCACCGCCAGGAAGCTCGACTTCACGCCCGGCGCCCGCTACGCCTACAGCAACTACGGCTACATGCTCCTCGGCCGGATCATCGCCAAGGTCTCCGGCATGAGCTACGAGTCGTACGTCAGGCAGCGGATCCTGGCGCCCGCCGGCATCACCCGGATGCTGCTCGGCCGCTCCACGGCCGCGCAGGCGTTCGCCGCCGAGGTCGGCTACGAGTCCCAGTACACCCGCAAGAGCGTGCTCGACGACGACGGCGCGACGGTCCCCTACCCGTACGGCGGCTTCAACATGGCCAACCAGGACGCCAACGGCGGCTGGCTGGGCTCGGCCGTGGACCTGGTCAAGTGGGGCTTCGTCTTCGACAAGGCCGGGCCGGTGCTGAACGCCGCCTCGATCGGCCGGGTGTTCGCCAAGCCGGAGATCGGCGTCGGGTCCGGCGGATCCTGGTACGGGCTCGGCTGGCAGGTGCGCGCGAACAACGCCGGCGGCCTCAACACCTGGCACAACGGCTCGATGCCGGGCACCTTCGGCTTCCTGGCCAGGATTCAGCACGGGGTCAGCTACTGCGCGCTGTTCAACCGCAGGCAGGAGGGCGACGCGCCATCGTTCGGCGCGATCGACGGGATCCTGGGCACGGCGACGGGCGGCGTGTCCTCCTGGCCGACGACCGACCTGACCTCGCGCTACTTCTAGCCACCTCCCAGGCCTGGAGCGCGCACCAGCGGCAGCGGATTTCGCCGTCACCACCGGCGATCCGCGCCGCTCGGCCGCGTACGCTCCGACATGGCCCCGCTACTCGGCCCGTCCGGCGGGTGACCGTGATCGAACGCGGCGGCGAGGTTGAGGTGCTGCCTGCGGACAAGGTAGAGATCCGAGGCCCCGAAGCCTGAACGCTGGGCGGACGCGCCGATCTCGCCGGAGCCGTCGGCGGGCCCATACGCCGAGTCGACGCCCTTGACGCTCGAGACACGTCGACACGCTGGAACTGCTCGGCTACAACGTCCTGGTCGAGCTGAGCGCCGCCGACGCCCAGCGGATCACCGTCTTCCTGGACAGTTACCTGGCGACCGCTCCAGGCGGGGGCGGGTCATGCTCGACGGATCGGTCCCTCAAGAACCTGACACCTTCGAGTTCCATCGCGACGACCTCGCCCGCAATTACTCGGCGACGGTCGAGTGGCTGGCCCGTTTCCGGGAGTTCTGCCATGCCGCGACGCTTAGCTTCACCTGCTGCTGACCGACCTGACCCTCGTCAGAGAGGCTTGCCCTGGCGTCTCTTCGGCCGTCAGGTCTCCACGCCAGAAGGGAAGTCCGCACCTGACGTTAGGGACGGTTCGGATGAGATCCGTGCGCGAACCGTACGGTGATGGACAAGCCGCCTTCTGGGCGTGCGCTGGTGGTAAGGGTGGCGTGGTGAGCTTGCGTGACGGCATGGACGATGGCCAGGCCGAGGCCGTAGCCGTCGCGGCCGCCGTGACGATCAGGCGCCAGTTTCTGGAAAGGGTGAAAGAGGCGCTGGATCTGATTGTCAGGGATGACTGGCCCGCTGTTGGTGACCGTAAAGGCCACCTGCGTGCCGGAGGTCTGCGTGGTGATCTTTACCTGCCCGTCTGGGCGGTTGTGGCGGATGGCGTTGTCGATGAGGTTGGCGATGAGGCTTTCGATCAGTCTCGGGTCTCCGGCCGTCACTGCGGGCGTTAGGTGTTCGGCAAGGTCGATGCCTTCCCGCGTTGCTCGGTCACGGCGGGAGGCGAGCACTCCTTCGGCGACGTGGGCGAGGTCAAGGGTGTCCCAGCGGGTGACGCCGCGCTCGCTGGTGGCCAGAGTGAGCAGCGCTTGGACGAGCCGCTCCTGGTGTCCGCCCAGAGCGAGGGCCTCCTGGCAGGCCGACCGCAGGGTGCCGGTGTCGGCATCGGGGTCGGCGAGGGCGACTTCGAGGAGGGTGCGCAGGCCGGCGAGAGGGGTGCGCAGCTCGTGGGAGGCGTTGGCGACGAAGTGGCGCTGGGCGTCGAAAGAGGCTTGCAGGCGGGCGAACAGGTCGTCGAGGGTGTGGCCGAGCTCGGTCAGCTCGTCCGTGGGCTCGCCGAGAGCGAGTCGCCGGTGGAGGTCTCCGGCGGAGATAATCTGGGCGGTGGCGGTGATGGCGCGCAGCGGGCGCAGGAACCGGCCGGCGACGAACCAGCCGAGAGCCAAGGCGATGGGAATCAGAAGGACCAGGGCCACGGCGGATCCCGTGAGGAGTTGGGGCAGGCCGATCCCGGGCCCGGTCTCGGTGATCGCGCCCGATGCGGGGTGCCCTTGAGGGGTGGTCGCGTTGATATTGGCGAGCGGGACGGCGACGAAGACGAGCACCAAGACCCCGGCGGTGTAGATGCCTGCCGCGTAGGCGAACGCGAGCCGCGTCTGCAGGGACCTTCTGGCGAGCTTCTGGGTGGTCACGACGGTCCGATGCGGTAGCCGCCTTCGCGGATGGTCTCGATCACGGGCGGGTCGCCGAGCTTGGCCCGTAACCGGTGCATGGTGTGCTTGACGGCGCTGCTGAAGGGGTCGGCGGCCTCGTCCCAGACGCGTTCGAGCAGTTCCTCGGCGGAGATGACCAGGCCGGGTACGGCGAGCAGGCATTCGAGCAGGGCGAACTCCCTGGGACTCAGCTCAAGGCGCCGGCCGGCCCGGGACGCGATACGGCGGGCCGGATCGAGGGTGATGTCCCCGCATGCCAGGGTGGGCGGCAACGGCGGGGTGGCGCGGCGGGCCAGGGCACGGACGCGGGCGACCAGTTCGGCGAACGCGAACGGCTTGGGCAGGTAGTCGTCGGCGCCGAGGCTGAGCCCGTCGACGCGGTCCTCGATCGTGCCGGAGGCGGTGAGCATCAGGACGCGGGTCTCACAGCGGCCGTGGGCCAGCCGGCGGCAGATCTCGTCCCCGTGGACGCCGGGCAGGTCGCGGTCGAGGATCACCACGTCGTAGCGGGTGGCGGCCAGGCGGTCGAGGGCAGTGGTTCCGTCCAGGACGACGTCGACGGCCATGCCCTCGCGGCGCAGCCCGGTTCCGATGGAACGGGCGAGGACCTCGAAGTCCTCGGCGACAAGGACCCTCACCGCCACGCACCGCCGGTCGTCGTGCGGGTGGGGCGGTATCGGCCGCCGCGTCGAGGTGCCATGGGGCAACGATGGCAGATCCCCGGTTCCAGCTGGGTCGCAGCGGCTGCGACCCAGCTGGAACCGGGTGCCGCGTACAACCGTCGGCATGAGTTCATTCGCTCCTTACCGATCCAGCCCGCGGGCCGGGCGGGACCGTTTCCCTCAGTTGCTGCGCGCGGAGTGGACCAAGTTCCGCTCCGTGCGGGGCCGGCTGCTCGCCATGGCGGCCTCCGTGCTGGTCACCGTGTCGCTCGGGCTGCTGATCGCCGGGGGTGCCCACAGCGCCTGCGTGACCGGGAAGGGCGAGGGCCCCTGCCCCGCGCCGTTGGTGGGTCCCGACGGCACAGCGGTGAAGGACAAGTACTACTTCGTGCACCAGCCGCTCAAGGGGAACGGCAGCATCACCGCCCGCGTGTCGGACATGACCGGGCAGATGCGGCTGCCGGACGCCGTACCCGGGGTGCGCACCGTCAAGGAGGGGGTGGTGCCGTGGGCGAAGGCCGGACTCCTGGTCAGGCAGAGCCTCACCCAGGGCGCGCCGTACGCCGCCGTCATGATCACTGGCAGCCACGGTGTGCGGATGCAGCACAACTTCACCCACGATGTGGCCGGTGGTCCTGTGCAGGGGACACGGTGGCTACGGCTGACCAGGTCGGGCGACGCCCTCACCGGCTACGAGTCAGGCGACGGCAAGACGTGGACCGAGGTCAGCACGGTCGAGCTGGCCGGGCTGCCGGAGACGGTCGAGATCGGGCTGTTCGCCACCTCGCCAGGCGTGTTGTGGCAGATGGCGCAAGCCTTCGCCCAGGCCACCGCCACCTTCGACCAGATCACGCTGCAGGGTGCGAACGGTTCGTGGCGGCGTGACGACGTGGGCGTCTCCTTGGAGTCCGACGGCAAGACCCCGCATCACCCGGGCGGGGTGGTCGAGTCCGGCGACAAGCTCCTCGTGACCGGGAACGGTGACATCGGGCCCGCCACGGTGGAGGGCGGTCTGCGCGCTGACCTCATGCTGATCGGCGGCGCTGTGGGGCTGATCCTGGTGCTCGTGGTGGCGGTCACGTTCTGCACGGCGGAACACCGGCGAGGGCTGATCGGGACCGGTCTGTCGGCCGAGCCGCATCCCGCGCGGCTGCTGGCGGCCAAGGCCGTGGTGGTCGGCGCGGTCGCGTTCGTGGCAGGGCTGGTGACCTCGGGGGTCGCGGTCCCTGTCGGCCTGGCGATCTTGCGTGCCAATCAGAACCCGATTCAACCGATCACTTCGGGTACCGCGCTGCGGGTGATCGTCGGCTACGCGGCGCTGACCGCGGCCGCCGCCGTGCTGGCTCTGGGCCTGGCCGCGCTGGTCAAGCGAAGGATCGTCGCCATCGGGCTGGCCATCGCGCTGGTCGTGGTGCCCTACCTGCTGGCGATCACGGGTCTGGTGCCGTGGCTGCTGATGATCACCCCTGCCGCCGGGTTCGCGATCACGCAGAGCGTCCCCACGTTCGCGCATGTGGACGTGGACCAGTCGCCGCTCGGTGGCTATTACCTGCTCCCGCCATGGGCCGGTTTGGCCGTGACCTGCGGATATGCCGCCCTCGCCCTCGGAGCGGCGATAGCCGTACACCGCAGGAGGGTGTCACGTCAGGTCCCGCTCGCCTGAAGGTGCGGCAACCTGAACGGTCAGTCGAGGACCGCGGTGGCCTCGATCTCCAGCAGGAGGTCGGGCTCGGCCAGCGCGGCGACGCCCACCAGCGTGGCGGGCGGGACCGGCGTGACCCCCAGCTTCGCGAAGGCCCGCGCGCCGCCTTCCAGGAACAGCGGCATCTTGTCGAGGGTCCAGTCGACGACGTAGACGGTCAGTTTCGCCACGTCGTCGAAGGAGCCGCCTGCCTCGGCCAGGGCGGTGCCGACGTTGAGGAAGCACTGCTCGGCCTGGGCGGCGAGGTCGCCTTCGCCGATCCGGCCACCGTCGGCGTCGCGGGCGACCTGGCCGGCGACGAACACCAGCTTCGATCCGGTGGCGATCGACACCTGCCGGTAGATCTCGGGCTTCGGCAATCCGTCGGGGTTCACCAGGGTGATGGCCATGCTGCCTCCTTGTACGAGTTCCTCGAAACTATAGCAGTGCAATGCTATGTATCATGAACCCATGGCGAGGACGAAGGATCCGGCGGTGCGCACCCTGCTCCTCGAGCGGGCCGCGCACATGCTGCGCACTCGCGAGCCCATCACCCTGCGCTCGCTGGTGGCCGGGACCGGCGTCTCGACGATGGCCGTCTACACCTACTTCGGCGGCATGGACGGCATGTGGAAGGCCCTGCGACAGGAGGGCTTCACCCGCCTGGGCGCCCGGTTCACGACGATGACGATGTCCACGGACCCGGTGCGCGACCTGACCACCCTGGTCGCGGCCTACCTCCGGAACGCCCTGGACCACCCGGATCTGTACCGGGTCATGTTCGACGCCAGCTTCGACCTCGAAGACCTCAAGGCCGCGGACGCGACCCTCGAGTACATGGTCCAAGCCGTCCAGCGGGCCAGGGACGCCGGCCGCTTCGGCTCCGGCACCGTCCCGCTGGAGCTGGCGATCCAGAGCTGGGCCATCGCCCACGGGCTGGTCTCCCTGGTCGCCAACGGCCCGCTGCCCCGCCGGACGCTCGACCACGGCGTCCCTATGCTGACCGCGCTGTTCGTCAGTTCAGGAGACCGGCCGGACCGATGCCGCCGATCGGTCGAGCTCGGCTGGCAGCACCTGTTCCCCCCGGAAGCGCCGTCACTCGGCGTCGGCCAGGACGCGGCGATGCCGTGACGCCGCCGTCGCTCCGGTACCGGCGAAGGTGGCCAGCAGCACCAGCAAGGCCGCCTGGGCGAGCATGCCCGGCGCCAGCGGCGGCGCGCTGCCGACCGACTTGGTGAGCGCGTACCAGTACTGCGTGACGACCGACAGGCCGGCCCAAGTCTCGTCGAGACTCTGGTCGAACGAGCCCATGGTGAAGTTGGCGGCCACATGTGCGTACACACCGAAGGCGGAGGCGAGCAGCACCAGGCCCGCGATCACCCTGATCGTGCGGGTCAGCCCGGGCGACTCCTTGAGCAGCAGCAGGAGCACGGCGACGGCGAGGAGCGTGACGGCGACCCACGGGACGAGCTGCTGCGGACTGCGCCAGTGCCGTTCGGCGAAGAGCTCGAACGCGGCGCCGAGGATGCCGATCGCCGTCAGCGCGGCCAGCGCCCGCCGCATGAGTGCCGCGTCCATCTTCACTGAGATCATGGTGACTCGTCTCCCTGTCTCGGCCTGCGCCGTCCATGGTCACCGGGCCACCTGAAAGTGATCTCTGCGCGAGATGAAGGTCTGATGAGAAGGCGTCGGCGGTCGTCGGTCAGACCGGGGGCGGGGTCGGGAAGGCGTCGGGGCCGGCCAGGCCGGTGCTCTCCAGCAGCCGCTGGTGGTTCAGCACCGCCGCGTTGCACTCCTCCGCGTACTTGCGCACCAGCGTGTTCTGGGTGGTGCCGCGCACCGAGCCGATCACGGGGAAGATCTGGCCGTGTGCCAGCCGCAGCCACTTGACGAAGGTGGCGTCGTAGTCCCGGCCGGTCCTGCCGGTGATGTCGGCCATCCAGCCCGCCTGCGCCTCGGTGGGCTTGACCGGCAGCCGGATGCCGAACTTCTCGGCCAGGTCGCGGGCTCCCTTGTCCAGTTCGTGGTGCTGGGCGGCGATCTCCTTGCTGATCGTCCGCACCTTGGCGCTGTTGGCTCGCTGGATGGCCTCCTGGGCGATCGTCATCTCCCACAGCGTGGCGAGCCGTACCTTCTTGATCAGATCGCGGTCGAGGGCGGACAGCGGGCCTGACTTGGTCGGCCACGTGCTGTTGTCGTCCTGGCCGGCCGCCGCCGCGGTGGGCGCGGGCACCGCGGAGGGGTCGCCGGCCGGTTGGGTGAGGCTGGTGGCGGGCGGCGCCAGCTGGTCCTCCGGGATCTCCTCCACGGGTAGCGAGGCGGTGTCGGCGACCCTCGCCGTGTCGGCGCTGCGCAGGCCGGCGGGGAGTGTGCAGGCGGCGGTGGAGAGCGCGATGGCGCCGCAGGCGGCGACGAGAACGAGACGGCCACGTCGAGAGCGCATCTGCCGTCATCCCCTTCCGGGTCGTCGGGTATGACTTGACCGGCTACGCACCGATCAACAGTGGGTACGCACAGCACCGCGGGGCAGTTCATCGCCATGGCCGGAAGGCGCGCTAGGCGTCGTCCCGTTCCCCCGCCCCGACGGGGAAGACGTCGAAGTGCACGATCACCTGCGCGGTGCCGGGTCCGGGGGCGGCCGGGGACGCGCTGATCCGGCGGTCGGAGAGCGCGCGGTAGCGCTCCAGCACCTCGAACACCTCGTCCCGCATCCCGGTCGTCTCCTCGGCCGTGAGCCGCAGGGAGCGGCGGCCGAGGCCGCTGGCCTGGACCCACTCCTCCGGCGTGCCGTCGCTCTCCTCGCGCCACCGGGTCAGCTCCGCGCCACGCTGGCGTACCAGCTCGTCGAGCAGGAACGCGAGCGCGCCGGCCGTGTCGGCGTCGGTGGGCGGCTCGCCGTAGGAGAAGCCGCCCGGCACCACCCGCCAGTACTTCTCCTTGCCGCGCCCCAGCTCGGGCACGGCCTCGATCATCTCGTGCCTCGCCAGCTCCCGAAGGTGGTAGCTGGTCGCGCCGGTGTTGTGACCGACCAGGGCGGCGAGCCGGGTGGCGGTGGACGGGCCGTGCTCCTCCAGCAGCTCGTACAGGCGCAGGCGGAGGGGGTGGGCGAAGGACTTGAGCGCGTTGGCGTCGAGAGTCCGGGCGGAAAAGCTCTTGCGCTGCATCAGTGTGCAAACCTATCTTTGCAAAGGAACCTATGCACAACTTTCCTTACACACTATCGGAGTGGGCCATGGCGCGTCTCGGCCGATCATTCGGCTTCCTGTTGTCCTCCACCGCGCTGTCGAACCTCGCCGACGGTGTGCTGAAGGTGGGCGCGCCGCTGCTGGCCCTGTCGTTCACCCGCTCCCCCGTCCAGGTGGCGCTGGTGGGGGCGGCGGCCACACTGCCCTGGCTGCTGCTCGCGCTGCACGCGGGCGCCATCGCCGACCGGCTCGACCGCAGACGCGTCATGGTGCTGGCGAACGTGGTCCGCGCGGTTGTCCTGCTGGCGGTGGCCGCGCTCGGCGCGCTCGGCCTGATGAACCTGTGGATCATGCTGGTGGCCGTGCTGCTGGCCTGCGTGAGCGAGGTGTTCGCGGACGTCGCGGCGCAGTCGGTGTTGCCTATGACGGTCACGCCCGCACAGCTCACCACGGCCAACGGGCGCGTGGTGAGCACCCAGATGATCGGCAACGAGTTCGCCGGCGCGCCCGTGGCCGGCCTGCTGGTCACGCTCCTGCCCGCCGCCGTCTTCGGCGCTCCCGCTCTCCTGTACGGCGCGGCGGGGCTGCTCCTGCTGGGCATGCGCGGCCGGTTCCGGCCCCCGGCCGAGAGCGCTGCCGAGAGCACCGGGCGGCGGTCGATGGCCGGGGACATCGGCGAGGCGCTGCGCTACCTGTGGGGGCATCGCTTCCTGCGCACCCTGGCCGTCTCCGCCGGACTGCTCAACTTCGCCAGTGCCGCCTACTTCGGCGTGCTCGTGCTGTGGGTCGTCGGCGAGGGGTCGCGGATCGGGATGGAGCCGGCCGGCTACGGGCTGGTGATGACGGCGCTCGCCGTCGGCGCGGTGGCCGGGTCGCTGGTGTCGGACCGCGTCACCCAGCTGTTCGGCGAGGGCCGGGCACTGGTGGGCCTGTGGTTGATCAGCGCGCTGCTGCATCTGGTCCCCGTGCTCCTGCCGATCGATTGGCTGCTCTATCCCACCGCCGTGGTGTGGGGCGCCGCCGGAGCCGCGGCGAACGTGCTCGTCATCTCCACCCGGCAGCGGCTCATCCCGGCCGAACTGCTCGGCCGGGTCAACTCCGCCTACCGCCTGATCGGCATGGGCGGGATGCCCGTCGGGGCGGTGCTGGGCGGGGTGCTGGGCGAGCTCGCCGGGCTGCCGGCGGTGTTTCTCAGCGCCACAGGCGTCTGCTTGGCCGCCGTCGGCCTCCTATGGCGTGTCGTACCCGATCAAATTTCATCGCCTCTGACCAGCGACGCTACGATTCCGGACATATCCAGATCACGTTCGGCACCCAAAGGCGTGCGCTGAGATGACATGATTACCCCTGTCAATGAGGGGATGGTATGCGGGAGATCGGCGGACGGTACCTCCTGAACGAGGAGGCCGGTCGTGGGGGCATGGGCGTCGTCTGGCGTGCTTTCGATCAGCTTCTGCACCGTGAGGTGGCACTCAAGGAGCTGACGCTGGCCGGTGAGGCCGAGATGGTGCGCCGTCGCGTGCTCCGCGAGGCGCGCATGGCGGCCAGGCTGTCGCACCCCAACATCGTCACGGTCCACGACCTCATCGAGGAGGGCGGCAAGCTCTGGATCGTGATGGAGTACCTCGACGGGCTCTCTCTTCACCAGTTGCTCTCCCAGGTGGGCACACTGCCCGCGCAGTCGGTCGCGGCGATCGGCCAGCACCTGCTCGCGGCGCTGCGCACCGCCCACCAGGCCGCGGTGCTGCACCGTGACGTGAAGCCGGCCAACGTGATGCTGACCGGCGACCGGGTGGTGCTGACCGACTTCGGCATCGCCACCGCCGAGGGCGACATCCGGATGGTCACCTCCAGGCGGCTGCGCGGCACACCCGCGTTCATGGCCCCGGAGCGGCTGCACGGCGGCCCGGCCAGCAAGGAGGCCGACATGTGGTCGTTCGGCGCCACGCTCTACAGCGCCATCGAAGGCCAGCCTCCCTACCCTGGGCAGGACGCGGCCACGGTGCTGGGGATGGCCCGCAGCGGCGGCTATCCGCCGCCGCGCAGGGCCGGCGTGATGCGCCCGCTCATCGAGGGACTGCTGCACAACGACCCGGTGCGGCGCTTCACCCACGAGCAGACGGCCGGGCTGCTGGCGGGCATGCGCGCCGGCAGCTATCAGGCGGCCATCTGATCGTCGGTCAGTCGTCGGCCTTGGCGGCGCGGGCGCGGGCCTCTTCCTCGTCCATGGCGGCCGCCTCCTCGGGGGTGGGCGCGGTGCCGCCCAGGTGGGCGGGCTGCCACCACACGCCCTGCGGGATCTCCGGGTAGGTCCGCTGCGCCCGGTCCACCAGGCTCGACAGCCGGGCGTGCAGGTCGGCCACGTGCTGCTCGACGTCCTCGCCGCGCTTGGGGTGCATCGGCTCGCCGATCAGGACGGTGAGGGGCACATGGCGCTGGAGGAGCTGCTTCTTCCTGCCCTTGGTCCAGATCCGCTGGCTGCCCCACAGCCCGACCGGGATGATCGGCACCTTGGCCGCCTGCGCCATGCGGATGGCGCCGTTCTTGATCTCCTTGACGGTGAAGGAGCGGCTGATCGTGCCCTCGGCGAAGACCCCCACCACCTCGCCCGCCTTGAGCATGCGCAGTGCCGTGGCGTAGGAGCCGGCACCCGCCTCGCGGTCGACCGGGATGTGGTGCATGCCGCGCATCAGCGGCCCGGAGACCCGGTGGTCGAACACTTCCTTCTTGGCCATGAAACGCACCAGCCGCTTGGCCGGCAGCGCGCCGTATCCGGCGAAGATGAAGTCGAGATAGCTGATGTGGTTGCTCACCAGCACCGCACCGCCCGTCCGCGGCACGTGCTCGGTCCCCTCCAGGTGAAAGCGGTAGTCGAGCACGCGAAAGAGGGTCCGCGCGGTGGCCAGCACCGGCGGGTACACGATCTCAGCCATGACCAGAAGGTAGCCTATTCCGGCCGGTTCCTTGGTATGCCGACCCGTCGCATGAGATCCACTCCCGGCGCTTGCCCCCGGGCGAAAACGGGCAGATGTTACGACCATGAAGAAGCTCATCAACACGGCCGACTCCGTGGTCGAGGACGCGCTGACCGGCCTCGCCGCGGCGCACCCGGCGCTGCGGGTCCGCGACCGGGTCGTCTACCGGGCCGACGGGCCGCGGCCGGGCAAGGTCGCCCTGGTCTCCGGCGGCGGCTCCGGGCACGAGCCGCTGCACGCCGGGTTCGTCGGACACGGCATGCTCGACGCGGCCTGCCCCGGAGAGATCTTCACCTCGCCGGTGCCCGACCAGATCATCGACGCCACCAAGGCCGTCGACGGCGGCGCCGGCGTGCTGCACATCGTCAAGAACTACACCGGCGACGTGCTCAACTTCGAGATGGCCGCCGAGCTCGTCGAGGACGTCGAGGTGGCGAGCGTGCTGGTCGACGACGACGTGGCCGTCCAGGACTCGCTCTACACGGCGGGCCGGCGCGGCACCGGGGCGACGCTGTTCGTGGAGAAGATCGCCGGGGCGCTGGCCGAGGAGGGCGCGCCGCTGGCCGAGGTGGCACGGGTGGCGCGCGAGGTGGACGAGCGCAGCCGGTCCTTCGGCGTCGCGCTGACCTCCTGCACCACGCCCGCGGCCGGCAAACCCACCTTCGACCTGCCGCCGGGCGAGGTGGAGCTGGGCATCGGCATCCACGGGGAGCCCGGCCGGGCCCGCGCGCCGATGGCGCCGGCGCGGGAGCTGGCGGCGGTGGCGATGGCGGCGATCCACGGCGACCTGCCGCTGCGCGACGACCTGCTCGTCCTGGTCAACGGCATGGGCGCCACCCCGTTGATGGAGCTGTACGTGGTCTTCGCCGAGGTGGCGGCCATCGTGCGCGGCAAGGGGGCACGGGTGGCGCGCTCGCTGGTGGGCAACTACGTGACGAGCCTGGACATGCAGGGCTTCTCGGTGACGGTCTGCCGGCTCGACGCCGCCCTGACCCGGCTGTGGGACGCGCCCGTCGAGACGCCCGCGCTGCGCTGGGGACGCTGATGGACGCCGACTCGATGGGCCCTGACTCTATGGGCCCCAACTCGATGAACACCGGCTCGATGGACACCGACTTCTTTCTGTCCTGGCTCAACGGCGCCGCCGAGCTGATCCGGCTGCGCCGTGACCACCTGACCGAGCTCGACGCCGCCATCGGCGACGCCGACCACGGCACGAACCTCGACCGCGGCTTCGCCGAGGTGCGCCAGGCCCTGGCCGAGTGGCCGCCGACCTCGCCGGAGCAGGTGCTCCTGTCCGCGGGCAACACGCTGATCCGCCGCGTCGGCGGCGCTTCGGGGCCCCTGTACGGCACGGCGTTCCGGCAGATGGGCAAGGCGCTGGAGACACCGGTCACGGCGGCCGGGTTCGCCACGGCGTTCGAGGCGGGGGTGCGGGCGGTGGAGCGGCTGGGCAAGGCGGCTCCCGGTGACAAGACCATGCTGGACGCGCTGGCCCCCGCCTCCAAGGCGCTGGCGCGGGCCGTGCAGGAAGGGGCGCAGGCGCGGGAGGCGTTCGAGCGGGCGGCGCGCGCGGCCGAGGAGGGGGCGAAGGCGACGATCCCGCTGACGGCCCGCAAGGGGCGGGCGAGCTACCTCGGCGAGCGCAGCATCGGGCACGAGGACCCGGGCGCGGCGTCCTCGGCGCTCATCATGGCCGCGCTGGCGTCGGCGGCCGCCTGATGGCCGGCATGGTGCCCGTCATGGCGGCGCCGGCGGCGGCGGCCGCCTGATGGCCGGCATGGCGCTCATCATGGCGGCGCCGGCGTCGGCGGCCGTCTGATGGTCGGCGTGGTGCTCGTCTCGCACAGCGCCGGGCTCGCGGCGGAGACGGCGGCGCTGGCGCGCGGCATCGCCGGGGAGCGGGTGCCGGTCGCGGCGGCGGGCGGCACCGAGGACGGCGGGCTGGGCACCAGCGTGGACCTGATCGAGCGGGCGCTCGACGTCGTCGACCAGGGCGACGGGGTCGTCCTCATCCCCGACCTGGGCAGCTCGGTGTTCACCGCCCGCCTGTTGGAGGAGCCGGGGCGGGTGGTGCTGGCGGACGTGCCGTTCGTGGAGGGCGCCATCGCGGCGGCCGTGGCGTCGGGCGGCGATCTGCCGCTGGCCGGCGTGCTCGCCGCCGCCGAGGAGGCCCGCGGCCACCGCAAGCTCTAGCCCCTGCTGCCGTTGCGGTGTCCCGCGCAACCGCCGGCTCTAGTGTCCTCTGAACGCCTCCTCCAGCCACCAGGACGGGCGCTCGCGGGTGACCTTGGCGTGCACGAGCAGCGGGCGGTCACGCGGCCCCGCCAGCCAGTCGGCCACGCCGGCGAGGTCGGCCGGTCCGGTCACCGTGACGGCGTCGAACCCATGGCCCCGGGCGATGGCGGCCAGGTCGGCGGGCGGGAACATGACCGTGTCCAGCGGGTGCCCGTGCGGCCCGAAGTGGTGCACCTCCGCGCCGTAGGCCTCGTCGTCGTAGACCACGACGAGCATCGGCAGCCCGAGGCGGACGACGGTCTCCAGCTCGGCGGCGCTCATCAGAGCCCCGCCGTCGCCGAGAGCGGCCACCGGCAGCCGGTCCGGGCGCGCGATGGCGGCGCCGATGGCGGTGGCCAGCCCCAGCCCGACCGCCTGGAACGCCTGCGTGAAGCAGAACCCGAACTCGTCGGGGACATCCAACAGCATTGCTGGATATCCCATGAAATTTCCGGAATCGGTGGAGACGAGCCGTTCTGGGGGGAGCAGGTCGTCCAGCCCGATCGTGAGCGTCCTCGGGTCGATCCGCCCGTCGCCGCCCTCGTCTATGTACGGCACCGCCCGCCACCGCCCCTCCTCTCGGACCCGCCCGGCCACCGCCGCCGACCGGTATCCACGCTCCGGCCCCGAGCCGCCGGACCAGCGCCCCTCCCCCACCGGAGACGGCGTAGAGGTCTCACCGACCTCGTGCGGGCGGGACGACTCGATGCCCGCACGGACCTGCCGGGCGACCCGTGCCACGTCACCCACCACGCCGAGGTCCGCGGGCACGTAACGGCCCACGGCCGCGCGTTCCAGATCGACCTGTACGACCTTCGCCTCGGGCCCGATCAGTGACCCGTGCCGGGTGGTCCACATGTTGAGCCCGCACCCCCAGCCCACCACGAGGTCCGCGCCGCGGATCAGCTCGGCGGCCAGCGGCGTGGCGAACCCGCCGCTCACGTCCAGGTCCCACGGGCTGCCCCGGAACAGGCCCCGGGCCACCGCCGAGGTGGCCAGCAGGGCGCCGGCCGACTCGGCCAGCTCCTCCAGCTCGCTCCGGGCGTGCCGGGCCCCGCGACCGGCGACGAACACCGGCCGCCGGGACTCCATGAGCAGCCGTCCCAGCGACGCCACCTCCTCCGGCGAGGCGTCCAGCGGGGCGGGCGAGGGCCGGTCGCGGAGCTGCCGGGCCACGTGCTCCAGCCGCCCCCAGGACTCGCCGACGGCCGCGGCCTGCACGTCGAGCGGAAGGTTGAGCAGGACCGTGCGCCGCTCCTCGGTGGCGACCCGGACCGCCTCCAGCGCGTACTGCCCGGCCGTGTCCGGGTCGGAGACGCGCATGGGCACCGCGCCCACCGCGCGGGCCACCGCGTCCTGGTCCATGGCGAAGTTGGAGCGGGCGTCGGTGGCCTCGCCGGAGAGGACGACCATCGGGGTACCGCTCTTCGCGGCCTCGGCGATGCCGGTGATCGCGTTGGTGAAGCCGGGCCCCTGGTGCACGGAGACGACCGCGAGGTCGCCGCTCATCCGGGCGTAGGCGTCGGCCATGGTGGCCGCGCCGCCCTCGTGACGGGCCGCGACGAACCGTACGCCATGGCGGACGAGCGCGTTGGTCACATGGAAGTTGCCGCTGCCGACCACGCCGAAGACCACCTCGGCCCCCGCCGCGGCGAGGATCGCGCCGACGGCTTCGGCGACGATCAACGCTCGACCAGGGCCAGGACTCGGACCGGGCTGCCGGAGCCGCCGACGATGGGCAGCGGCGGAGCCACCACCACGGCCCCGGTCACCGGCAGGCGGTCGAGGTCGCGCAGCTGGGTCAGGCCGTACTTGCCCGCGCCGAGCAGGAAGGAGTGGCACGGGAACGGCGGCTCGAAGGAGTGGGCGGCACCCGCGTCGGTGCCGACCGTCTCCACCCCCACCCCGAGGATCGGCGCCTCCTCGGCCAGCCACTTCGCGCACTCGACGGAGATGCCGGGGGTGTGCGAGCCGTTCAGGAACCGGTCCTGGTCGTCGGCCCTCGCGTCCCAGCCGGTGCGGTAGAGGAGCCAGCCGCCGTCGGGCAGCGCGCCGTTGACGCGCTCCCACTCCTGGACGTGCTCGATCTGGAGCAGGAAGTCGGGGTTCTCGGCGGCCTGAGCGGCGAAGTCGAGCACCACGGCGGGGGCGATCAGGCCGGTCACCGGCACCTGGGAGACGTCCTGCCCGTCGGCCCCGGTCACCCAGTGGATCGGGGCGTCGAAATGGGTGCCGGTGTGCTCGCCGGTGTGGATGTCGTTCCAGTACCAGGCGGGGCCGCGGTCGTCGTAGCGGCTGATCTCCTCCAGCCGGAACGGGATGGTGTTGCTGAACGGCTCGGGCAACTGAAGGATCGGTGTCTTCTCGGTCAGGGGCGCTGTCAGGTCGATCACCTCGATCGAGCCGTTACGCACACTGTCCATAAAGCTCCGCAACACCGACATGTCATCCTCCTTGGTGGCTGAGGGCAGTCTGCTACGCCCATGTGGCCTGTGCAAACACCCGCCCCAGGTGGCACCGTCTCCCTCCGAGGACGCTCCGGCCTTCAGACCCGGGGAGGAATCGGACTCCTGCGGAGCGGGGCAGAGGTAGCCGGATCGCCGCCAGGGCGATCCGGCGTCCACCATCTCGCAGGTGAGGGACACCAAAAAGATCAATAGAGCCTCAACTGTCGGTCCTCCCAGGTAGATTCCCGATGCATGACGGCAGAAGCGGCTGCGGAGGACGCCGGGCACGCCCGGTACACCTTCCGCGTGCGTCTGTCGTCCACGGCCCGGCGTCTGCTTGAGGCGGAGTGGGACCGGTGCCGGTGGATCTGGAATGAGTCGGTCGCCAAGTCCAAGCAGGTGCATCGGCACAACAAGGCGACCGGCGAGAAGAGCACGTGTGGTCCGGCGCAGCTCGACAAGATGCTGACCGAGGCCCGCGAGCGCACGCCGTGGCTCGCGGAAGGCTCCAGCGTTGCGCAGCAGCAGGTGATACGCGACTTCGGGAAGTCCCGTGCCAAGGCCCTGAAGGACGTCAAGGACCGGTTGCCCATGCGCAGCGGGCCGGGATGCCGCGCTGGAAGAAGAAGCGCGAGGCTGTGCCGAGCCTGAACTACACCAAGCGCGGGTTTCGCCTCAAGGACGGCCGTCTGCATCTGGCGGGCGGTATCGTGGTGCGCCCTGTGTGGTCGCGGGAACTGCCCGCCGACCCCTCCTCGGTGCGTGTGTACCGCGATGCGGTGGGGCACTGGTGGGCGTCCTTCGTTGTCTGCGTACAGGCCGAGCCCCTGCCCGAAACCGGCCGGGCGATAGGTATCGACTGGGGCGTCAAAGAGACGGCCACGACCACCAGCGATAGCCACGATCTTCCACACGCCGAGCACGGGCGCACGGCCGCGCGGCGGCTCGCCCGCTATCAGCGGATGATGGCTCGCCGCAAGCCCCCGAAGGGGCGGGCGGGATCGAAGGGCTACCGCGAGGCGAAGCTGCAGTGCGCGAAGCTGCACCGGAAGGTGGCAGCCCAGCGGCAGGACACCGGACGAAAGTGGGCCAAGGCCGTTGCTCGCGACCACGACCGGATCGCGGTGGAAGACTTCCGGCCGAAGTTCCTGGCCAAGTCGAGCATGGCACGCAAGGCCGCGGACGCGGCCATCTCGGCGACCAAGCGCGCCGTGATCGAGATGGGCCGCAAGCACGGGCGGGATGTCCGCCTCGTGCACCCTGCGCACACCACCATGGACTGTGCGCGGTGCGGAGCGAGAACCAAGCACGCACTACCTCTCTCAGAACGAACCTATGCCTGCACCACGTGCGGCGCTGTCTCCCCCAGGGACAAGAACAGCGCCCGCGTGATGCTGGTCCGGGCAGCTTGGAACCCGGCAGGTGCTGAGGGCGTAAGCCCTCCGGGAGCGCTGCTCCCGGAGGCTGCCTGAGCCTGGAATCCCCACGCACGCCCGAAGGTGCCGCGCAAGCGGCGTCCGGCCGCAAGGCCGGGCGGGAATCCCCCGCCTTCAGGCGGGGGAGCCTTCAAATCTTGGTCCACTCCGCGCAGCCCGCCGTCTGGAAGCCCTTGTCCGTGGCGAGGATGGTGACGCTGGTGGGGCCCGGCGGCAGACCGGCCGCGATCACGTCCCCGACGTCGCCGCCGGTGCTCTTCAGGCGGGCCCAGTAGCACTTGTCGACGCCGGTGATGGGGCCGGTGGTCCGGTAGGTGCCCGGCTGGATGTCCACGCCGACGACGAGCGTGCGCATGGATCCGAAGGCGCCGAGCAGGTCGGGGCTCGTCCCGTCCTCGGGCAGGCCCGTGGCCGGCGCTCCCGTGGACGGCACGGGCGCTCCCGTCGCCGGAGGCTCGGACGTGGCGGGCGGGGCCGTGGCCGACGGGGACGCGGAGGGCTGGCCGGTGGGCTGGCCGGTGGGCTGGGCGGAGGGCTGGCCGGGCGGCTGCTCGGAGGGGGCCGGGCCCTCCACCGTCACCGTGACCCTGGGCCCGGGCGTGGACGTCGTCCCGCCCGAGCCCAGGCCGGTGAAGAAGCCGAGCAGGAACCCCAGCAGCGCCGCCATCCCGGAGACGAGCAGGATGATCGTCGGGCTGCTGGAGGCGCGCGGGTATTCAGGGGGCCCGTACATCACCAGGACAGCGTCCCACCCGCGTCAACGGTGCAGGTAGTCGACCAGCGAGGCCTTCTCGGTCTCCAGCTCCTCGATGGCGCTCTTGACCACGTCACCGATGCTGACGATGCCGATCAGGCGGTCGTTCTCGACCACCGGCATGTGCCGGACCCGGTGGGTGGTCATGGTCTTGCGGAGCTCTTCGACGTTGTCGCCGGGCCCTACGGTACGGACCTCCACGGTCATGATCGTCGAGACCGGCTCGTCGAGGATCGCGGCGCCCCGGTCGTGCATGCGGCGCACCACGTCACGCTCGGAGACGATCCCGGTGATCGTGGTGCCGTCAGGGGAGACCACGACCGCTCCGATGTTGTGCTCGGCCAGTTGTGCCAGCAGTTCGCGGACGGTCGACTGCGGCGTCACCGTCGTGACGTCGCTCCCCTTGCCGCGCAGGATCGTACCGATGAGCATCTGCACCACCTCGGCTCTCAGTTACCCCGAGCGGGACCCGGCTAAAGCGCTCCACTCGACCTGGTTCCAAGGCAAGCGCGCCGGTGGGGACGGCGTCAAGGAGTCCCGTTAAGCTGCGCGTACAGAAAAACCGGCGAAAGCACACGCAGGGGCACGTATGACCGAGTCGCTCAACATCGGAAGCCATGATCTGCCCGTCACCGAGGAGCTGGCCGCGTTCATGCGCACGGGGTGGGCCGACACCCGGCGCACCGACGTGGCGGCGCTGGCGGTCGCCCCGTGGGCGGCCAAGCGGCGGGCGGCGCTCGCCGGCCGCTTCCCGGGCGAGCGGCTCGTCGTGCCGTCGGGGACGCTCAAGGCGCGCAGCAACGACGACGACTACCGGTTCCGGCCGCACAGCGCCTACTCCTACCTGACGGGCGCGGGCGAGCCGGGCGACGTGCTCGTCATCGAGCCGTCCGGCGAGGCCCGGCTGTACGTCAGGCCGCGCTCGCCGCGTGAGGAGGGCGAGGAGTTCTACCGCGACCGCCGCTACGGCGAGTTCTGGGTGGGCCGGCGGCCGGATCTGGCCGAGGCGTCGGAGCTCTACCAGGTGGAGTGCGCGCACCTGCGCGAGCTGGATCTGAAGGGCCCGGCCCGGGTGCTGCGCGGGGTGGACCCGTCGGTGGACGCGATGGTGGACGCGGTGGTGGACCCGCGCGGGGGCGACGCCGAGTTCGAGAGCTTCCTGGCGGAGATGCGGCTGGTCAAGGACGAGTGGGAGGTCGGCGAGCTGCAGAAGGCCGTCGACGCCACCGCCCGCGGCTTCGAGGACGTGGTGCGCGCCCTGCCGCAGGCGCTCGGGCATCCGCGTGGCGAGCGTTACGTGGAGGGCGTGTTCGGGCTGCGGTCGCGGCTGGAGGGCAACGCGGTCGGCTACGAGAGCATCGCCGCCTCCGGCGCGCACGCCTGCGTCCTGCACTGGACCCGCAACGACGGCGCCCTGCGCCCGGCCGACCTGCTCCTGCTGGACGCGGGCGTCGAGTCCGACACGCTCTACACCGCCGACGTCACCCGTACGCTCCCGCTGTCGGGCCGCTTCAGCCCGGTGCAGCGGCAGGTGTACGAGCTCGTCCACGCGGCGCAGGAGGCGGCCATCGGCGTGCTCAGGCCCGGCGCCCGCTTCCGTGACTTCCACCTGGCCGCCATGCGCGTCATCTGCGAGGGCCTGCACGAGTGGGGGGTGCTCGCCGACTCGCCCGACGCCCTGATGGAATCGGGCCTCTACCGCCGGTACACGCTCTGCAGCAGCGGCCACATGCTCGGTCTCGACGTGCACGACTGCGCCAGGGCGCGGGCCGAGACCTACCTGGACGGAGTGCTGGAGGAGGGCCAGGTGCTGACCGTCGAGCCCGGCCTCTACCTGCAGCCGGACGACCTCACACTGCCGGCGGAGCTCCGCGGGATCGGTGTGCGCATCGAGGACGACCTGGTGATCACGGCCGACGGCGCCCGGCTGATGTCCTCGGCACTCCCTCGCCACCCGGACGAGGTGGAGACCTGGATGTCGGCCCTCCTTCGCTGAGCGCGGAATGATACCTGAGTATGACTCCGGGTTTGGTCCCGGAGTCTGATGCTCCGGTCAGGGATCCAGGTGATGATCAGGGTTCCCGACGATTGGATTTCGCCGTGCGAAACCCTGTCCTGATCCTGGCCTCCTTACTCACCGTGCTCTTCCCCCTGCTCGCCCCGACCCCGGCGGCCGCCGCCGGCGCCCGCGCCATCACCTGGGCGCCGTGTGCCGAGGACACCACCGCGGAGTGCGGCACGCTCACCGTTCCCGTCGACTGGAAGAACCCCCGGGGCGAGACGTTCGAGCTGGCCGTGGCGCGGCGCGAGGCGACCGATCCGAGCGCCCGGATCGGCTCGCTGGTGATCAACCCCGGCGGGCCGGGCGGCTCCGGGGTGACCGCGGTGCTGCAGGGCGGCGCCTTCAGCCCGGAGCTCACCCGCCGCTTCGACCTCGTCGGCTTCGACCCGCGCGGCGTGGCGCGCAGCCATCCGATCCAGTGCTCGATGGACCTCTTCCGCCAGGCGCCCGATCCGTTCTCGATCGACGGCCGGGCCGATTTCGAGGCGCTGCTCGCCCACAACGAGCGCTACCGGCAGGACTGCCGTGCCCGCACCGGGCCGCTGTTCGACCACGTCGACACCGGCAGCGTGGTCCGTGACCTGGACGCGCTGCGGGCCGCGCTGGGCGACGACAAGCTCACCTACTACGGCATCTCCTACGGCACCCTCATCGGGCAGCTCTACGCCGAGCGGTTCCCCGAGCGGGTCCGCGCGCTGACGCTCGACAGCAACATGGACCACAGCCTCGGCACCCGGGCCTTTCTGGACACCGAGTCCTGGACGGTGCAGGACTCCTTCGACGAGTTCGTCGCCTGGTGCGACCGGACCGAGTCGTGCGCGCTGCACGGCGCGGACGTCCGCGCCCGCTGGGCCGGCCTGCTGGCGCGGGCCGAGCGGGGCGAGCTGACCTTCCCGGGCGAGCCGGACCAGAAGCTGACCAAGATCGGGCTCATCTCGCAGGCGTTCGGCGCGTTCTACGGCCCCGCTTTCAAGGAACTGGCCGAGTTCCTGGCGGCGCTGGACAGCGGCGAGCCGGCGCGGGCCATCCTGACGCCGCTCGCCGCGCAGGCGCAGGACGTGCTCCACGATCCCACGCAGATCTTCTGCCAGGACTACCTGCTGCCCGTCCGCGACCACCGGGAGTACGCCCGCCATCTGCGCAGGTCGGCGGCGATCGCGCCGGACATGCTGGTCAGTGTGCTGGCGCAGGGGATGGTGGCCACCTGTCTGGGACAGCCGGCGCCGATCCCCAACCCGCAGCACCGGCTGCGCGTGCACGGCACCCCCACGCTGCTGCTGGGCAACTCCCTGCACGATCCGGCCACCGCGTACCCATGGGCGGTCAGCACGGCGCGGCAGATCGGGCGCGAGGCCAGGCTGCTCACCTATGAGGGCTGGGGACACGGCATCTACGGCCAGGGCGAGTGCCCGACGGCGGCGATCGACGCCTACCTGATCTCCGGGGCGCTGCCCGCCGAGGGCGCCAGGTGCCCTGCGGTCGCGCCCGCCGACGCCGGGACTCTTCGCTCCCGGCTCCAGCCGCCCACCGGCCCCCTTCCCGGGCTGCCCGGCTACACGTACAACCTGACCGGGTAGACGGTCCGGCGGTGTGCCTTCCCGCTCCGGCCGCGGGCGACGGGGGCGTCGCGCGGTGTACCTTTCCGACGGGTACGCGTGCCCGCCTCCCCGCTCGGCGAGCAGAAGGAGTGACCGTCCGTGACGAACACCCCCATGACCGGCGCCGTGGTGGGCCCGGTGGCGATGGGCGGGCGGCCCGAGGAGGTGCACGCGCCCGAGGAGTGGCTGACCGAGGTGGAGCGTGAGCGGGCCGCGACCTTCAGGTTCGACGCCGACCGCCTCTCGTTCACCGCCGCCCACCTGCTGGTGCGGATCTGCGCCGCGGCGGTGCTCGGCGTCCGGGCCGATGAGCTGACGCTGCTGCAGCACTGCGACACCCACGGCCCGGGGCACGGCAGGCCGTACCTTGAGCAGGCTCCGAGCCTGGGCGTGAGCTTCAGCCACACGCGCGGCTACGTGTGCGCGGCGGCCGGGCACGGCCGGGTGGGGGTGGACGCGGAGCGGATCCCGGCGGGGCCGCTCGACGAGACGCTGGCCCGCATGGCGCTGACGCCGCGCGAGCGGGCCGGGGTCACCGGCAACGACGAGCTGATCCGGCTCTGGACGCGTAAGGAGGCGCTGATCAAACGCGGTGAGCTGTCCCTGGACCGGATGGGCGCCGCCGACCAGGACTGGACGGGCCGGCATCTGCTGGAGTGGCGCGCGGAGCCGGACATATTAGTGGCCGTTGTCACCGACGCGGAAGCCGGCCGGTTGCCGATCAGTGGATAATCTGGATACATGTTCTACCGTAAGCCTCTCGAAGAGCGCATCGCCGACCGTGTGGCCGCGCGCAAGCCGCTCGAAGAGGGAAAGACGTTCGAACATGGCCCGGCCAAGTTCGTGTTCGTCTCGCTTCTGGTCGCCGTCGTTCTCATGCACGTGGTGGGTGTGGCGATCGTCATGGCCTTCAGCTAGCCGAGCCGTTGGTTACTCTACGTACGCTAGATTGGCAATCATGAGCGCGCCTCGCTGGCTTTCCCCCGCCGAGCAGCGTGCCTGGCGCACCCACCTGGCCCTGCACAAGCTTCTGATGCACCGCCTGGACCGGGAGCTGCAGGAGCACGCCCTGTCCCTGAACGACTACGAAATCCTGGTCAACCTCTCGGAGAGTCCTGACCGGCGGATGCGGATGAGCGACCTGGCCGACGCGACGATCCAGTCACGCAGCCGCCTGTCCCACCAGATCTCCCGCATGGAGGCCAAGGGCATGGTCACCCGGGAGGGCTGTCCGGACGACCGGCGCGGGACCTTCGCGGTGCTCACCGACGAAGGGTGGGCGACCATCCAGCGGGTGGCCCCCGTGCACGTGACCGGCGTCCGCGAGCACTTCGTGGACCGGCTCACCGACGAGCAGCTCGAAGAGCTGGTCAACGCCTACGACCCGATCGTCGAGCACCTGAAGAAGCTGCGCTGACACTCAACCGATATCGGCGACGGCGCGCGGCGTTTCCGCACGCTCGCTACGATCCGCTCATGCTCAGAAAGCTCCTCGCCTACGCTCTCGTCTTCGCCGTGCTCTCCGCCTGCTCCTCAGGCGGCGGCGAGGAGCTGCCCGCCGGGCCCGACCTGATGAAGAAGGCGGCCGAGGCGATGAAGACCGTCAAGTCGGCCACCTTCTCGATCGCCACCGAGGGCAAGCCGAACGTGCCGGTCAAGAAGGCCGACGGCCGGCTCACCGCGGCGGGCGACGCCGACGGCACGATCACGCTGGACGTGCTGGGCAGCCTGCAGGAGGTGTCCTTCGCGCTGATCGGCGACACCGTGCACTTCAAGGGGCCGACCGGCGGCTTCCAGAAGATGACCAGGCAGCAGCTCGCCCAGCTCTACGACCCCTCGCTGATCCTCGACCCGGCCAAGGGCATCGCGCAGCTCCTGACCTCGGCGGCGGAGGCCAGCGTCGAGGCCGAGGAGAGCGGCGCCTACCGGGTGGCCACCACCTTCTCCGCGCAGACGCTCGGCACGCTGGTGCCGGGTGTCACGCAGGCCGTGAACGGCAAGGTCTGGGTCGACAAGGCCACCAGCCGGCTCACCAAGATCGAGCTGCCGCTGCAGAACGGCGGGGTGACGGTGTCGTTGAGCGACTACGACGCGCCGGTGACGGTCACACCGCCTCCCACCGCCGGATGAAGGGCGCCCGCCGGGTCGCGCTCGGCGTGGGCGGCGCGGTGGTGCTCCTCGCCGCGCTCGACGCCTACGTGGTCGTGACCGTCCTCATCGACATCGCCGCCGATGTCGGCATCCCCCTGAACCGCCTGGAGCGGGCCACGCCCGTGGTCACGGGCTTTCTCCTGGGGTACGTCGCGGCGATGCCGCTGCTCGGCCGGTTGTCGGACCGCTACGGCCGGCGGCCGCTGATCCACGCCTGCCTGGCGGCGTTCGCCGCGGGTTCGGTGCTGACGGCGCTGGCCACCGGCGAGGTGGCGGTGGTGGCGGGCCGTACCGTCCAGGGGGTGGCCGGTGGCGCGCTGCTGCCGATCACCATGGCGCTCATCGGCGACCTGTGGGGCGAGCGGGAGCGTCCGCTGGCCCTGGGCGCGGTGGGCGCGGCGCAGGAGCTGGGCAGCGCGCTGGGCCCCATCTACGGTGGGGTGCTGGCGCTGATCCCGAGCGCGCCGGTGTTCGGGGTGGAGCTGGGCGGCTGGCACGCCATCTTCTGGATCAACCTGCCGCTGGCGCTCGCCGCGGCGCTGGCCGTCCAGTTCGGCATCCCCAAGGCTCCGGTGCGGACCGAGCGGGCGGCGGGCGGGATCGACGGCGTCGGCGGCGCGCTGCTCGCCCTGGCGCTCGGGCTTCTCGTCGTCGGCCTCTACAATCCCGATCCCGCCAAGGCGATCCTGCCGCCCTGGGGGGTGCCCGTCATCGCGGCCGGGGTCCTGGTGGCGGTGGCGTTCGTGTGGTGGGAGATCCGCTCCCCCGTACGCCTGCTCGACCTGACGGACGTCCGGAGAGGGCCGCTGCTGGCCGCGCTCGGCGTGAGCTTCCTGACCGGCGCGGCGCTGCTGGTGACGATGGTGTTCGTGCAGTTCACCGCCCAGACGCTGCTGGGGATGGAGGCGCTGGAGGGGTCGCTCGTGCTGGGCAGGTTCCTCATCGCGCTGCCGGTGGGCGCGCTGCTGGGCGGCCTGCTGACCCGCCGCTTCGGCGACCGGGTCGTCACGGTGGCGGGCATGCTCGTGGCGGCCGCCGGTTACGCCCTGATGAGCCGCTGGCCGCTGGATCTCGCCGGTGCCCGGCTCATGATGGACGTCGAGCTGGTGGTGGCCGGGCTCGGTGTGGGCCTGGTGATCGCGCCGGTGTCGGCGGCGGTGCTGCGGGTGACTCCGGCCGCGCAGCACGGGGTGGCCTCGGCGGCGGTCGTGGTGGCCAGGATGATGGGGATGCTGATCGGCATCGCCGCGGTGTCGGCGTGGGGGTTCTACCGTTTTCAGTCGCTGACCGCGCATCTCGACACCCCGGTGCCGTTCGGCGTCGAGCCGGCCGTCTTCGCCGAGCGGCTGGCCGACTACACGGCCAAGGTGCGGGCCGCGTTACACGTCGAATACACCGAGATGTTTTTGATCACGGCGGTCCTCTGCCTTCTGGGAGCGGGTGTGGCCATGTTCATCAGCGGACGGTGGCCGGAAACCCAAACCCAGTCACATTTAAATCGGTAAAATCACTCGTTTCCCTTTTGGTCAAGATTCCGAAGGAGTGAGATGCCGGAATTCGTCGCGATCCGTCCACCTGAGCTGAGCGCCGCGGACATTGACGCGTGGCGGGCGATGCAACGTGCCCAGCCACACCTGGCCAACCCGTTCCTCAGCCCCGACTTCACCCTCGCCATGGGCGAGGTCAGCGATCGGGTGCGGGTCCTCATCGTGCGCGACGAGGCGGGCATCGCCGGTTTTCTGCCCTACGAGCACGGCTCCGGCGGCGTGGGCGCGGCCGTGGGCGCGTGGGTGTCGCTCTCCCAGGGCGTGATCCACCGTCCGGGGGCCGACTTCGATGCGGACGAGCTGTTGAAGGCCTGCGGGTTGCACGTCTGGGAGTTCGGCTGTCTGGTGGAGCGGCAACCGTGGTTCGCCCCTTACACCAGGCAAAGCCTTGAGGCGACCATACTCGACCTGAGCGACGGTTACCCGGCCTACGAGAAGGAGTTGAAGGTCAGGTCCCCGAAGTTCCTGAAGAGCACCCAGTACAAAGAGCGCAAGCTCGGCCGCGACGTCGGCGAGGTGACCCACGTCTTCGCGGTCGACTCCGACGAGCAGTTCCGCCTGTTGAGGGAATGGAAGTCCGCCCAGTATCTGCGCATCGGCCGCCCTGACCGCTTCGCCAAGGACTGGGTCGTGCGGCTCGTCGAGCGGCTGCACGCCATCGACTCCCCGGACTTCGGCGGCGTGCTGTCCATGCTGTACGCCGGGGGGCAGCCGGTGGCGGGCCATTTCGGGCTGCGCTCGCACTCGACGCTGATCGGCTGGTTCCCCGCCTACGATCCGGCCTTCTCCAAGTATTCGCCCGGCCTGATCCAGCATCTGCGGATGGCGGAGGACGCGGCCGGCCTGGGCCTGGACGCCCTCGATCTCAGCGTCGGCGCGGGTTACGAGTACAAGAGCGCGCTGGAGAGCCGGACCACGCCGGTGAGCGAGGGCATCGTCCGCCGGCGCACCCTCCGCGCGGGCGTCCACTGGGCGCGCGCCGAGCCGGTGCGCAGGGTGCGGCAGCGGATGCTGGACACCCCGGCCATCTACCGGCTCGCGGACCGGGCGCTCAAGAGCTACGGCCGCATCCGGGCGAAGGGCGAGACGCGATGAAGGTCACCGACCTCGAGTCCGTCATGAGCGAGCGGATCGGCCAGGGGTGCCTGCACGTGCCGTCCGCGCGGTTCGGGCTGTTGCTGGCGCTGCGCCACTGGTTCGCCCCCGGCGACCGGGTGCTGATCGCCCCCACCAACTGCGAGACCGTGCTGTTCATCGCGCTGGCGGCCGGGCTCACGCCGGTGATGGCGCCGGTGTCGTGGCGCGACGGCAACATCGACGTGCCGCGGGTCGACTGGACCGGCCTCGCCGGTGTGATCACCACCCACCTGTACGGCCAGCCCGACCGGGTGGTCGAGCTGCGCGCCGAGTGCGACCGGCGCGGGCTGGTCCTCATCGACGACGCCGCGCACGCCTTCCAGACCGTGGCCGGCGGGCGCCGGGCGGGCCTGCACGGGCAGGCGGGCGTCTTCAGTCTGGCCAAGCACGGGCGGGCGATGTCCGGTGGCTTCCTCACCGCCGCCGACCCCGGCGCGCTGTCCGAGCTGGCCGCGGCGCGTGCGGAGCTCCTGCTGCCCGGCGGGGCCAGGCTCGGCGCCGTGCTCCGGCCGGTGATCCGCGAGACGATCTATCGCACCGGGCTGGTCCGGCCGGTCTGGCACGCGCTCAAGCGGCTCGGCCTGGTCACCTGGACAGGGCACCGCTACCCTACGACGGTGGCGGAGGTGACCAAGGCGTCCGGTGACCTCGCGGCGATGGACCCGTGGCTCCGCATCGACCTGGACGACTGGCGGATGCGCGCCGGGACGGCGCTCCTGCGCTTCCAGCGCTCCCGGATGAGGACGATCGACCGCGAGCGCGACAGAAGCATGGCCGGGGTCGAGCTCCTGCGCGCGACGCCCTGGGCGGCGCAGGGAGTCCGCGAGGCGCCGGTCCAGCCGCTCCTGCGGGTGCCGCTGCTCGTCGCCGACCGGGACGAGGCCGTCACCGCGCTGGAGGGGCAGGGCGTGGTGCCCGGCTTCATCTACGACCCGCCGCTGGACGATTACCTCTCCATGATTCCCCAAGGCCCCACACCTGAGATCGCACGCTGGTGGACGAGCCACGTGCTGCCCGCCGACCCGCTCGACGCCGCCCGCATGGTGCGACTGCTGAAGCGGCTCGGTGTGCGGCCGCTCGATCGGCCCGCGCCGGAAGGACCCTCACCCCATGGTCGGTAACACCCCCGAGATGGCCAGTGACACACCGCCGCAGACCGCCCCCGCCCCCAAGGCAGGGCTCGGCCTGGTGCGCAGGCTGCGGACCGACCTGCGCAATCCGCTCTTCCTGCAGGGCTACGCGCTGATGGCCAACACGGCCGTCACGGCCGTGCTGGGCCTGGGCTACTGGTTCCTGGCCGTACGTCTCTACAGCCCCGCCGCGTTCGGCGAGGGCCAGCTGATGATCACCGCGATGCGACTGTTCTCCTCACTGGTCGGGCTGGCCTTCGTCGGCGTCATGGCCAGGTTCATCCCGATCTCGGGGCGCGGCACCGGGAGACTGATCCTGCGCGGCTACGGAGTCGCCGGGGTCACCGCGGTGGCGGCGGCGCTGGTTTTCCTGCTGACCCTGCCCCTGTGGGGGCCGGCGTACGCGGAGCTGGCCGGTCTGCTGCCCGCGCTGTTCTTCCTCGCCTCGGTGCTCGTCTGGACGATCTTCACCCTCCAGGACGTGGTGCTGGCCGGGCTGCGCCAGGCCGTCTGGGTGCCGGTGAACAGCACCCTGTTCGGCCTGCTGAAGATGGGCCTGCTGGTGGCACTGGCGTTCGCGCTGCCCCAGGGCGGGCTGTTCGGCGGGATCTTCGTGTCTTGGATCGTTCCCACCGCGGCGGCGCTGATCCCGGTCAGCTGGCTGATCTTCCGGCGGGCGATTCCCCAGCATGTGAGCAGGACCGGCGCGAACACCGTCCCGCCGGGGCTGCGCGAGATCGGCCGGTTCGTGGCCGGCGACTTCTCCGGCACCCTGTCCACGCTCCTGGTCCTGTATCTGGTGCCCGTCATGGTCGGCGCCTGGCTGAACGACCCCGAGCTGTTCGGCTACTTCTCGGTGACCCACACGCTCGGCTGCATGATGGGGCTGCTGGCGGCGAACATGGCGGTCTCGCTGACGGTCGAGGGCTCCCTCGACTCCGCCCGCCTCGCCCAGACCACCCGCAACGCGCTGCGCCGCACCTTCCTCATCGTCGGGCCCATCGTGGCGGTCGTCATCGCGGCGGCCCCGCTGATCCTGCTCATCTTCGGCTCCGAGCTGTCCGAGGCAGGCACCCCGCTGCTGCGCCTGATGGCGCTGGGCGTGCTGCCGATGGCGCTGGTGGAGATCCGGCTGGGCACGCTGCGGGCGCGCAGCGAGGCCAGGAAGCTGGCGATGATCCAGATCGGCATGACGGTGCTCGTGTTCGCCAGCGTCATCGCGCTGTACCCGGTCTTCGGCATCACCGGGGTCGGCTACGGCCTGCTCATCAGCCAGACGGTGACCGGGCTGTGCGTGCTTCCCGGCCTGCGCAAGATCGTGGCGCTCTCCCGTACAGAGTCCTGATCCGCCGCCCCGGGGCGGGCCCGGGGCGGCGGATCGGGCGGGTCAGGCGGTCACGGCGAGAGCCGGTGCAGGTCGCGCGGGAAGGCGGTGGCCTGGCGGATGTTGGCCGCGCCGGTCAGGCGCGCCGTCCAGCGCTCCAGCCCGATGGCGAACCCGCCGTGCGGCGGCATCCCGTACGCGAACGCCTGGAGATAGCCCTCGTACGGCTCGGTGCTCTCACCGCTGTCGGCCAGCGCTTCCAGGTAGTCGCGGTGCCGATGCAGCCGCTGGCCGCCGGTCACCAGCTCCAGCCCGCGAAACAGCAGGTCGAAGCCGTTGGAGTAGCCGGGACGCGCCGGGTCGGGATGAGTGTAGAAGGGCCGCTTGGCCATCGGGTAGCCGGTCACGAACAGGAACTCCGAGCCGTGCTCCTCCAGCGCCCACCGCGACAGCCACCGCTCCTGGGCCGGGGACAGGTCCGGCTCGTCCGCGCCGGTCATCCGCCGCGCCTCGGCGAAGTGCACGGCCGGGATCTCGACGGGCACCTCGGGCAGGGTCAGGCCGAGCGTGGCCACGGCGGAGCCGGCCCGGTCGCGTACCGACTCCAGCATGCCCGCCACCGCCTCGCGCAGCACCGCCATCACCTCGCGGTGGTCGCGCACGAAGCCCAGCTCGGCGTCGAGACTGGTGTACTGGGCCAGGTGGCGGACGGTGTCGTGCGGCTCCGCCCGGAAGACCGGCCCCACCTCGTAGACCCGCTCCAACACCCCGACCATCGCCTGCTTGTAGAACTGCGGCGACTGCGCGAGGTAGGCGGGGCGGCCGAAGTAGTCGATGCCGAAGACGTTCGCGCCGGACTCGGTCGCCGAGGCGACGATCTTCGGGGTGTGGATCTCGGTGAAGCCGAGCCGGTCGAGCACCGCCCGGAAGCCCGCCACACTCGCCGCCGAGATCTCCAGCGGCGCCCTGAGCGCCGGATGCCGCAGGGCGACCGGGGCATGGTCGAGGATCGTCGGCAGCGTGGCCGGCACGACCGGGCGGTAGAGGTCGAAGGGCGGCGCCTCGACCGGCTCGGAGAGCACGTGCAGCTCGGGACCGGTGAGCTCGACGCCGCCCGGCGCCTGCGGGTTGGCCGTCACGGTCCCGGTGACCTCGACGACGCTCTCCTCGGCGGGCAGGTCGCCGCCGTGGAAGACGGCCTGCGCCAGCCCGGCGCGGTCTCGGATCACAAGGAAGGACACGGATTTCAGCAGCCGGCGGCGATGGACCCAACCGGCGATCGTCACTCGTTGCCCGGCGTGCTCAGTGAGCTCCGCCGACAGGACACGAGAGATCATCACAGCTCCTCACGAGGAAGTGCATGACCCCTTGGGAGTGCGGGGGAGAAGGGAACTCCCGGTGCCACCGCACTTTCGCCGCCCGCGAGGGGCGGCCTCCACGACCCGATGACGGGGGTCAGACCGGCGGGGCATTTCCTCCCCGCACTCGGGAGTGTCTTCGCCAGGGGGCGCGGGGCCGCCTTCTCAGCGATCGGCGGCTCTCTCGGCCCGCGCGGCCCCTGGCTACTCGTCTCCGTCTACGCGTTGCCGTGGATGGTAGCCGGACGGGCTCTCCTCAGGCAACGCGATGCGGCGTCAGCGATCCTTTTTCTGCCGCTTCTCCCGGATCTTCATCGTGACCTCGATCGGCGAGCCGGCGAAGCCGAACTCCTCGCGGATCCGGCGCTCGATGAAACGCCGGTAGGTGTCCTCCAGCCAGCCCGAGGTGAACAGCACGAACTTGGGCGGCTCGGTCGACGCCTGCGTGGCGAACAGGATCTTCGGCTGCTTGCCGCTGCGCACGGGCGGCGGCGTCGCGTGCACCAGGTCGGTGAGGAACGCGTTGAGCCTGGACGTCGGCACCCGGGTGGACCAGGAGTCCAGCGCCTTCTCCAGCGCCGGGACGAGCCGGTCCATGTGGCGGCCGGTCAGGGCGGAGATGTTGACGCGCAGCGCCCACGGGGTGCGGACGAGCTGCCTGTCGATCTCCCGTTCGAGGTAGTAGCGGCGGTCCTCGTCGACGAGGTCCCACTTGTTGAAGGCCACCACCATGGCCCTGCCGGACTCGATCACCAGGGTGATGATGCGCAGGTCCTGCTCGGTGAGCGGCTCGCTGGCGTCGATCAGCACGATCGCCACCTCGGAGCGGTCGAGCGCGGCCCTGGTGCGCATGGCGGCGTAGAAGTCGGCGCCCTGCAGCTCACGGTCGCGCCGCCTGATGCCCGCCGTGTCGACGAACCGCCAGGTCTTGTCACCGAGCTCGATCAGCTCGTCGACCGGGTCGCGGGTGGTGCCGGCCATCGGGTCGACCAGCACCCGCTCCTGTCCGGCCAGCTTGTTGAGCAGGGAGGACTTGCCCACGTTGGGCTTGCCGAGCAGCGCCACCCGGGCGGGGCCGCGCTTGTCGCCGAACGTCACCGCCGGCGTCTCCGGCAGCGCTTCGAGCACCACGTCGAGCAGGTCGCCGCTGGAGCGGCCGTGCAGGGCCGAGACGGCGTGCGGCTCGCCGAGGCCGAGCGACCACAGGGCCGCGGCCTCCATCTCGATCTGCTGGTTGTCGACCTTGTTGGCGGTCAGGATGACCGGCTTGCCGGACTGACGCAGGATGGAGCCCACGATCTCGTCGGCGTCGGTGGCGCCCACGGTCGCGTCGACCACGAACACGATCACGTCCGCCAGCTCGGCGGCGATCTGCGCCTGCTCGGCGATGCGCAGGTTCATCCCGGTGGCGTCGGGATCCCAGCCGCCGGTGTCGACGACCGTGAACCGGCGCCCGCGCCAGTTGGCTTCGTAGGTGACGCGGTCGCGGGTCACGCCCGGCACATCCTCGACGACCGCCTCGCGGCGGCCGATGATGCGGTTGACCAGCGTGGACTTGCCGACATTCGGCCGCCCGACGATGGCCACGACCGGCAGCGGAGTGCTGTCGGCCGGTTCTTCGGATACGTCTAGCTCGTCGAGGTCAGCCTCGACCCAATCCCCCGTGGACACGATGTCTCATCCTTATGAGTCCCGCACCCTCAGGTGCGCTCCTTGACCAGTCTCAGCACCTCCGCGATGACCTCTTCGAGGTTGAGCGCGGTGGTGTCGAGCTCGATGGCGCCATCCGCCAGCGAGAGTGGATCTGTCTTGCGTGTCGAGTCCAGCGTGTCGCGGCGGGCCATGGCGGCCTGCTGCGCTTGCGCGGTGGTGCCGGCCAGCTCCGCCGAGCGGCGCTGGGCACGGGCCTCGGCGCTGGCCGTCAGATAGATCTTGACGGACGCGTCCGGGGCGACCACGGAGCCGATGTCGCGGCCTTCGACCACGATGTCACCGGCGCCGATGATCTCCCGCTGGAGCGCGACGAGCCGCGCCCGCACCTGCGGCACCGCCGCCACGACGGAGACCGCGGAGGTCACCTCGTCCTGCCTGATCGGCTCACCCACGTCGACGCCGCCGACCTGGATGGCCGGGGCCTCCGGGTCGGTGCCGGAGACGATCTCGGGCTCGCCGGAGCGGGCCGCGATCGCGGCCGGATCGGTGAGATCGACGCCCTGCCGGAGCATCCACCAGGTCATCGCCCGGTATTGTGCCCCGGTGTCCAGGTAGCGCAGCCCCAGCGCGCGAGCGACTCCGCGCGACGCGCTCGACTTGCCCGACCCCGAAGGGCCGTCCATGGCGACGACCAGACCGGCCACGGTCTCTCCCTCTTCACGTTTTCACCTAACCTGAAGAGGTTACCGCCTCCTGGTCAGTCGCTCACCCAACTGCCGTGGAAGCCGAGCGGCACCCGCGCCGGCAGGTGCACGGTGGCGACCGGCTCGCCTGTGAAGTCCTGCGCCGACAGGATCACCAGATCGGCCGCTCCCCGTGCGGGGTCGTTGACGAAGACCATCACGTAACCGTCGTCCTCGGCCTCGCCCGACTCCACGAACACCGGCTCGCCCACGTAGGCGTCCCGGCCGAACCGCCGCCCCTGCTGGGTGCCCCGCTCCAGGTCGTGCTTGATGAGCGTGTTGTGGAACGCCTCGTCCGGCAGGTCCTCCATGGCCAGGTCCCGCTGATGGAACACCTCGACCAGGTCACGAATCGCGGCGGTGTAGCCGTAGCGGTACGGCCTGCCGGTGAGCCGCTCGTCCATCCGGGGGAACTCCTGCGTCCGGTCGTCCAGCCGGGTCTCGCTCACCCGGCCCGACGTCAGGTCGATCCGCCAGCGGTCCAGCGTGGACGTGCCGCCCGCGTCAAGGTGGCCGTCGACGAAGCGCCGGGGGTAACGCACCACGTCGACCACGACCTGGTCGCCGTCGTCATGGGCGTTGAGTGTGTGGAAGACCCAGCACGGGTTCACCTCGAACCACCGCACCTCGCCGGTCCGGCGGGACAGCAGCCCGAGCCGGGAGGCGTGCTCGTCGTTCCACGCGTACGGCAGCGGCGCGCCCCTTTCGGCGTGCGCCATGCTGAAGGTGACCGGTAGGTCATAGATCACCACGAACCGCTCGGTCAGCGCGAAGTCGTGCATCATGGGCGCGTCCGCGATGGGGATGTTCGTGGTCCGCGTGACGGCGCCCTTGGCGTCGAGCACGATGTGCTGGTGGTGGTCCCACCCGAAGAAGTACGCCATCGCGTGCAGTTCGCCGGTGGCCGGGTCCAGGTGGGTGTGCGCGGTGAGTCCGCCGGGCAGCCCGCCGTCGAAGTCGCACGGGCCGATCGTGTCGAGCTCGTAGGAGAGTTCGTACGGCAGCGCCCCTCCCTCCACGGTTGCGAAAGTGCGGCCGGCCAGGCCGATCACGTGCGTGTTGGGCGCGAAGTCCAAGCCGCTGTGCGTGGGGCCGGGCCTCGGCTCCTCGCCGAGCCGCCGGGCGACCTCGGCGTTGCGCACCCAGCGGTTGCGGTACCACTCGGCGCGGCCGTCGCGCAGCCGCACCCCGTGCACCATGCCCTCGCCCAGGAACAGGTGGGAGGCGTTCGGGTCGTCGAGGCTGAGCGGGTTGGGGCCATTGCGCAGGTAGCGGCCGTTCAGCTCGGCGGGGATGCGGCCGGTGACCTTCAGGTCGAAGGCGGTGATCTCGTCGGTGACGGGGGCGAGGCCGCCTCTGTAGGGCGTTGACATCAGATGGTCCTTTCGTCGTGCGTCAGGAACGGACTGAGCACCGAGTCGCAGAGCAGCCGGTAGCGCTGCTCTGCCTCGGCTCGATCGAAGTAGCCTGCGAGCTCCAGGCTGACCGCGCCGTGCATGGCCATCCAGAGCACGTCGGCGATCTCCACGTCGGAGGGGCCGTGCAGCAGCCCTTCCGCCAGGCAGCGGCGAACTCCGGCCACCAGCAGGTGGAAGGACCTCTTCGCCTCCTGCCGGCCCTCGGGGCTCGGCGTGAAACCGGGCATGCTCCCCCTCCCCTGGAACATCACGCGGTAATAGGCGGGCTGGTCCAGCGCGCAGGCCCGGTAGGTGTCGATGCCGGCCCGCAGGCTCGTCATGGCGTCCGGGCCGTGAAGCGCGGCCAGCAGTCGCCGCTCGAACCTGGCGAATCCTTCCAGCCAGAGCGCCTCGGTCAGCCCGTCCTTGCCGCCGAAGAGCGTGTAGATCACTTTGGTGGAGCAGCCGACCTCGGCGGAGATGCGGCGCACGGTCAGCGCGGCCGGGCCTTCGTCGAGCAGGAGGTGCGTGGCCGCGTCCAGGATCGCGGTCCTGACGACATCCTGGCCCTCGCGCTGGGCTTTCTGGTAAGCGGAGGAGTTCATACGGAAACATCGTTTCTGATCGGTAACGCTGTTACCCTCTCTTTGTACACCTGCTCGGCGCCATCGTCAAACACGAGTAAGCGGGGTGTTCCCGGAAAGGAAGCCAGAGGGCGAGGGAGCAAAGATGACGGATATGCCAGATACAGCAGGCAGGGTGACGGTGGTGGTCGCCACCATGGACCGGGTCCGCGCGCTCCAGCGCTCACTCCCCCACCATCACGGCCCGGTGATCCTGGTCGACAACGGCTCCACGGACGGCACCGTCTGCTTCGTCCGGCGCCACTTCCCGCACGTACGCGTCGTCGAGGCCGGCCGCAACCTCGGCGCGCCCGCCCGCAACCTCGGCGTCGAGCTGGCCGAGACCCCCTACGTCGCCTTCGCCGACGACGACTCCTGGTGGGCCCCCGGTGCGCTGGAGCTGGCCGCCGACCTCCTCGACGCCCACCCACGGCTGGCCGTGCTCGGCGCCCGCGTCCTCGTCGGGGCCGAGCAGCGGCTCGACCCGGTGAGCGAGGAGATGCGGCGCTCACCCCTCGGCGTACGGGACGACCTGCCCGGACCCAGCGTGCTGGGCTTCCTGGCCTGCGGGGCGGTGGTGCGCAGGAAGGCGTTCCTGGAGGCGGGCGGATTCGACGACGTGATCTTCTTCTTCGGCGAAGAGGAGCGCCTGGCCATGGACCTGGCCGCCATGGGCTGGGGGCTCGCCTACGTGGACGACGTGGTGGCGCACCACCACCCGTCGCCGCCCCGCGACCCCGCCGGACGGCAGGCGCTGGCCGTGCGCAACGGCCTGCTCACCGCCGTCCTGCGCCGCCCCTGGCGGGTGGTGGCCCTGCGCTCGCTCGAAGCCCTGCGCCGCGGCCCGCCGGGCTGGCGCGGACTCCGTACGACGGTGCCCCGCCTGACGCAGGCGCTGGCACAGCGCCGGCAGCTCCCGCCCGAGGTCGAGCAGGCGCGACGCACCCTGGAACGCGGTTACGGTACGTGAGCGAATGGGTAACAATCCGTCATGGCTACTGCACCTAACCCAATTCAGCTACAGAAGCACCTCAAGGGTGTCGACTATCCCGCCAGCAAGTCCGACCTGGTGGCGGCGGCCCGCGAGCACGGGGCGGACCAGGACATCATCAAAGCACTGGAGGCCATGCCCGACCGCGAGTACGACGGCCCGAACGCCGTCAGCCAGGCCGTCACCCAGCGCTGAACAGAGAGAAGGCCGAAAGAAGGAAAAGGCGCGGCGCGGGTCGGCGCCGCGCTCCTTCCGTAGTTGCACGGGTGTCGTTGCCCGGTGAACTACACGGCGCGTCAGGGAAGCTGCCAGTCCCGTTCGCGCAGGGCCTGAGCGAGCACCGGAGCGGAGTCCGGCTGCACCGACAGCTCCGCGATGCCGAGCGGCAGGCCGGGCGCGTGCTCCAGGCGCACGTCCTCGACGTTGACCCCGACCTCGTCGCAGATCTGGAAGAGCCTGGCGAGCTGACCAGGACGGTCACCGATGACGACCTGGACGACGACGTAGGCGGGAGCCGGGCCGCCGTGCTTGCCCGGGATGCGGTCGTGGCCCGCGACACCGCGCTTGAGCAGCTGGGTGAGCTCGCCGCGCGCCGTGCCGTCGCCGTCGGCCAGCGCACGCAGCGCCGACGCGGCCTCGGCCAGGTCACGGGAGACCGCCTCCAGCACCTCGGCGACCGGGGCGGCGTTGCCCGACAGGATGCCCAGCCACAGCCCGGGATCGCTGCCCGCGATCCTGGTCACGTCGCGCACCCCCTGCCCCGCCAGGCCGAGCGCGACCTCGGTGGCGTCGGACAGGCGCGCCGCGACCGCCGCCGCCGTCACATGCGGAGCGTGCGAGACGACCGCCACCGCCCTGTCATGATCGACGGCGTCCACCTCGACCGGATTGGCGCCGCACAGCTCGATCAGCCGCAGCACCGCAGCCCTGGCCTCGGCGGACGCCTCGGCCGTCGGGCAGAACGCCCACGGGCGGCCCAGGAACAGGTCCGCGCGGCCCGCGCCGGGCCCGGACTTCTCCCGCCCCGCGAGAGGATGAGAAGCGACATAGCTGGTCAGATCACAGCCGAGCCGGGCGGCGTGCTCGATCGGCTCCGCCTTGACGCTCGCCACGTCGGTGTAGAACCGGGCGACGCCACCCTCCTGCAGCGAAAGCAGCTCGTTGGCGACATGACCCGGCGGCACCGCGATCACCGCGAGGTCGATCGCCTCCGCCTGCCGCTCATCGGGCTGCCACTCCTCCCCCGCGCCGAGCTCCCGCGCCAGCCGGACGGCGCCCTGGTCACGGTCGGCGAGCAGCACCCGCACGCCCTTGCGACGCAGCGCCAGCGCCAGTGAGGTGCCGATGAGACCGGTGCCCACCACCAGAACAGTGCGGAGTTCGGAGGCCATGTCTTCGTCCCGGATCGTTGATTACTGAGCGATGTCCTGACGCAGCGCGACCGCGCCACGCAGGTAAACGTGCTGGATGGCGGCCCGCGGCCGGTCGGTCTCCACATGCGCCATCAGCCGCACCACGCGGGGCAGCGCGCCCGGCACGTCGATCTCGGTGGTGCAGATCAGCGGCACATCGTGGAACCCGAGCTTGCGCGCCGCCAGAGCGGGAAACTCCGCGGTCAGGTCAGGCGTCGCCGTGAACAGCACGCTGATCACGTCGTCCGTGGTGAGCTCGTTACGCGCCATGATCTGGGCGACCAGCTCGGTCGTCCCCTCGATGATCGAGTCACGGTCGTTGGCACCCACCTGGATGGCCCCGCGGATCGCCCTCACCATGCGCTTCGCTCCTTCTATAAGCGGGAGAGCCCGTGCGGAGATTCGCACGGGCTCCTGCGTCCTGATCAGGTTACAGCTTCACTGCCGCGTACAGTTCGCCCACTTCCTTCAGGCTCAGCGACCTGATGGTGCCCGGCTTGGTACGGCCCAGCTTCACCGGCCCGAACTCGATCCTGGCCAGGTCGATGATCCGGTGACCCGCCTCTTCGAGCATGCGCCGTACGACGTGCTTGCGACCCTCGTGCAGCACCACCTCGACGAGCGCCTGCTGGCCGTGCTCCTGCACGATCGCGAAGCTGTCGGCCTTCGCCAGGCCGTCCTCCAGCTCGATCCCCTGCTTGAGCCTGCGGCCCAGGTCACGCGGGATCGGGCCGGGAACCTTGGCCCAGTACTTCTTCTGCACCCCATAGCTGGGATGCGTCAGCCGGTTGGCCAGCTCACCGTCGTTGGTCAGCAGCAGCAGGCCCTCGGTCTCGGTGTCGAGCCTGCCCACGTGGAACAGTCGCGGCGCGAGCTCCTCCACATAGTCCGCCAGACACGGCCGCCCCTGCGGGTCGTCCATGGTGGAGACGACGCCGATGGGCTTGTTCAGCGCGTAGTAGACCAGGTCGGGCGCGGTCGGGATGCGCTTGCCGTCCACGTGGATGATCTGCGTGGCCGGGTCCACCTTGGCCCCGAACCGCCGCACGACCTGCCCGTTCACGGTGACACGACCGTCGCCGATCATCTCCTCGCAGGCACGCCGGCTGGCCACGCCCGCCTGGGCGAGCACCTTCTGCAGCCGGACACCGCCGGGCACCTCGGTGGTGTCCCGCTCGTCGGTGTAGCCCGCGGGGAAGAGCGCGGGGTCGCGCATCGGCTGACGCGCCGTCTTGAACCGGTCGCGAGGCGCCTGCTCCCGCCCGCCACGGCCGGCGCCGGAGCCGGCCCGGGGCGAGCCGCCGAGCGTCTGCACGTCGTCCCTCCTGGGGGCACGGCCACCGTCCCGCCCAGCACCCTCGTCACGCCTGCCGAACCTGGCGCGAGCTCCCGGGGCGGCGCCTTCCCTGCGCCCGCTCCGGTCGGCCTTGAATCCGCCACGGTCCTCACGTACGGAGTGGTCACGCCCACCACGCCGGTCGGCTCCGTAACCGCCGCGGCGGTCACCGCCGCCCGAGGCGCCGCGCTCGTCGCGCCGCGCGTCACCGTCCCGGCCACCGGCACGGTAACCGTCGCGGTCACCACCCCCGCCGCGCGCCGGACGGGACCCGTCACGATCGTCACGCGAGCCGGTACGGACATCGCCGCGGCCTCCACGGGACGCCGGGCGGAAGTCATCGCGGTCACCGCGGGACGTCGAGCCCTCACGGGAGGCGGAGCCGAAGCCCTCGCCGGACCCCGATCCGTCACCACGAGAAGCCGAGCCATAACCCTCACGGGAGCCGTAACCCTCACGGGACGACGAGCCGTAACCCTCGCGGGAGCCGTAACCCTCGCGGGGAGTCGAGCCGGAGCGCTCGCGGCCTCCGGGGCGGGAGTCGTAGCCGCGCTCGGACCTGCCGCCGGCGAAGCCCGTACGCTCGCGGCTGTCGCGCCCGGGGGACCTGCCGTACCTGGCGCGGGCCCCGCCACGGTCGGCGCGGAGCGAGTCGCGGGCGGACCCGGATTCGCCCCTGGAGTCGCGGCCGTAGCCACGACCGGCGTCGTCACGGCGGGGGCCACCGCGGGAATCGGTGCGGGACACGCCACCACGCGAGTCATCGCGGCCGAACCCACTACGGGAATCGTCACGGCCGCCCCGGTCGTCACGGCGGAACCCACCGCGGTCATCACCATGGGAACCATTACGGTCATCGCCCCGGAAACCACCCCGGGGACCACTACGGTCATCGCCACGGGCGCTGCCCCGCGGACCACCTCGGTCATCGTTGCGGGACGTCCCTCGCGGACCGCCGTAGCCGCCGCGCGAGTCGCCGCGATCGCCGCGATCGTCGCGGGAGCTTCCGCGCGATCCGCCGAAACCGCCGCCGCGCGAGTCATCGCCACGGAAGCCCCCGCGCGGGCCGCCACGGCCGTCGCCACGGGAATCATCGCGACGCGGGCCGCCGCGCGCCTCACCGCGCGAGTCGTCACGGCGCGGGCCGCGTACGTCGCTGTGGGAATCGTCACGACGCGGACCGCGTACCTCACCGCGCGAGTCGTCACGGCGGGGGCCATGCGCGTCGCTGCGGGAATCGTCACGGCGGGGGCCGCCGCGTGCGTCGTCTCGGTGGGAACCGCCGCGGTCGTCGCGGCGGGGACCGTCACGGAAGTCGTCGCGGCGGGGACCGCCGCGCGAGTCGTCCGAGCGGAAGGCGGGACGTCCACCACGGCCGGCGCCGCCGGTGCGTCCACGACCGCGTCCATCACCGGACGGGGTGCTTCGCCTGTTGATCACTTTGTTGTCTCCTCGAGGTTTTCCACGTCGTCGGGGAGGAAGGGCGCGAGCTCAGGAAGCTCGCTCAGATCCTTCAGTCCCAGACGTTCAAGGAAGTATGAGCTTGTCCGGTAGAGCACTGCTTGGCTCTCCGGGTCGGAACCGGCCTCTTCGACCAGCCCCCTGGCGACGAGCGTCCGTATGACGCCGTCGCTGTTGACACCGCGTACCGCGGCTACGCGAGCGCGGCTCACCGGTTGCCGGTAGGCCACGACCGCAAGTGTTTCAAGCGCGGCCTGGGTCAGCCGCGTCTGCTGGCCATCGCGAACGAACCGCTCGACCAGTTGCGCACAGTCGGCGCGCGTGTAGTAACGCCAGCCGCCTGCGACCTGTCTCAGATCGAAACCCCGTTCGGCGGCAGTGTATTCCTCGGACAACTCCCGCAGCGCCGCCGCCACCTCGTGCGTGGGCCGCTCCAGCACCTGAGCGAGAGTCACTTCAGGTACGGGTTCGTCGACGACGAGCATGATGGCTTCCAAGGCCGCCTTGAGCCCAGGCCCCTCGACCTCCCCATCACCGCTCCCCCCAACAGCGGACGCGCCCGCTGCGCCGACACCCGCCGCACCACCACTCACCGCACCGGCGCCGGGAAAAGCCACCGGGCGTGACGCGGCCGAAACCGGTGAACCCTCCCCCGCTTCCCCGGTGCTCTCGCCGTTCTCGGTCTTCTCGGCGCTCCCGTAGTCCTCGCCGTTCCCGCTGTTCTCGGCGTTCCCGATGCTTTCGACGTTCTCGTTCTCGACGTCCCCGTTCTCGCTTTCCTTGTCAGGAGCGGCACTGGCGGGACCGGCAGGAACTTCGGTGTCGGTCTCTGGGGCGGAGGTGGCGGGGGGTGGGGGGTGATCGGGGTGGGAGGCGAGGGAGCCGGGGAGGGTCATCCAGGCGGGGATCCGGTCCTCGTCGGGGTGGTCAGTCATCTGCAGGCTTCTCCGGACTCTCCTCGTAGTCGTCGCCCACCGAGACGTCGCCGTCGTCGGCGCCTGTCCAGGTCACGTGCAGGTCGCCGAGTGGTTCGAGCTGGTCGAACGTGACGGCCGACTCCCGGAAGAGCTCCAGGACGGCCAGGAAGCGGGCGATGACCTCGTAGGTGCCCTCGCAGTCGGCGACCAGGGCGCGGAAGGTGGCTCTGCGCATCCGGCGCAGGCGCTGGACCAGGATAGCGGCTTGCTCGCGGACGCTGGCGAGTGGTTGGTAGATGTGGCCGACGTTGACGGTCGGGGGGAGCTTGGGGGTGAAGGCGCGGGCGGCGATCCTGGCGAGCTGTTCGGGGCCGATGCCGAGGATGAGCTCGGGCAGCAGGTTGGCGAACTGGGGCTCCAGGGGCGCGGTCCGGGGGAAGCGGAGGGCTTCCTGGGCCATCCGCCCGGCGAAGACCTTGGCCACCTCCTTGTAGGCCTTGTACTGCAGGAGGCGGGCGAACAGCAGGTCGCGGGCCTCCAGCAGGGCCAGGTCCTCCTCGTCCTCGACCTCGCCCGAGGGCAGCAACCGGGCCGCCTTGAGGTCCAGGAGGGTCGCGGCGACCAGGAGGAAGTGGCTGGTCTGGTCGAGGTCCCACACCGGGCTGCGGGAGCGGATGTAGGCGATGAACTCGTCGGTGACCTGGGAGAGCGAGATCTCGGTGATGTCGAGCTTGTGCTTGGAGATCAGGCCCAGCAGCAGATCGAAGGGGCCCTCGAAGACGTCCAGGTGGACCTGGAATCCCTGAGGCTCGGTCTGCTGCTCGGTCACCTGGCCATTGTCGCAGCCGCGGGCCAGCGCGACAGCACCTCGCGCGCCAGCTCGCGGTAGGCGTTGGCGCCCAGGGACGAGGGGTCGAAGGTGGTGATCGGCTCGCCGGCGACGGTGGCGTCGGGGAAGCGCACCGTACGGTTGATCACGGTGTGGAAGACCTTGTCGCCGAACGCCTCGACGACGCGGGCGAGGACCTCGCGGCCGTGCAGGGTGCGGGCGTCGTACATGGTGGCGAGCAGGCCCTCGATCTCGAGGTCCTCGTTGAGGCGCTCCTGCACCTTGGTGATGGTGTCCATGAGCAGCGCGACGCCGCGCAGCGCGAAGAACTCGCACTCCAGCGGCACCATGACGCCCTGCGCGCAGGTGAGGGCGTTGATGGTGAGCAGGCCGAGCGACGGCTGGCAGTCGATGAGGCACACGTCGTAGTGCGGCAGCAGCGGCTTGATGACGCGGCCGAGCACCTGCTCGCGGGCGACCTCGGTGACCAGCTGGACCTCGGCGGCCGACAGGTCGATGTTGCTGGGCAGCAGGTCGAGGCCTTCGACGCCGGTCTCCAGCAGCACGTCCTCGGCGGTGACGTTGCGCTCCATCAGCAGGTTGTAGACCGTGAGGTCGAGCTGGAGCGGGTTGATGCCGAGGCCGACGGACAGGGCGCCCTGCGGGTCGAAGTCGACGAGCAGCACCTTGAGGCCGTATTCGACGAGGGCGGCACCGAGGTTGATGGTGGTGGTGGTCTTGCCGACCCCGCCCTTCTGGTTGACCATGGCGACCACGCGCGCCGGGCCGTGCGTCGCGCGCGGGACCGGCTCCGGGAACACCGGCCGGGGGCGCCGCGTGGGGCCCAGATTCACGCCGCTGGAAGGCGCGTTGGTCTTGGTGTCACCCCAGGGGTTGTCGGGGGTCCCCGGGGTCGAACCGTTGGTCTTCACAGTCACCAGCTCGAACCTCCCTGACGATCCCGAACCGGACCGTCCGGACGGACACTATGGCGTCACCACCAAACCCGGCAAGGCGGCACGCCGGAGTCACACGCGCAAGGCGGCACGCCGAGGTGCCGCATGACCCAGAAGACTATAGATCATTTCAGGGCCCGGGGGTGCGCGGCGGCGTAGACCTCGCGGAGCTTGTCGACGGTGACCAGGGTGTAGACCTGGGTGGTCGTCACCGAGGCGTGGCCGAGCAGCTCCTGCACCACCCTAACGTCGGCGCCCCCGTCGAGGAGGTGGGTTGCGAAGGAATGCCGTAGAACGTGCGGAGATATCCCGGCGAGTCCGGCACGGTCGGCGGCGGACTGCAGCACCTCCCACGCTCCCTGCCTGGTCAGCCGCCCGCCGCGGGCGTTCAGGAACACCGCGGGGGTGCCGCGGCCGTGGGCGAGCAGGCCGGGCCTGGCCCGGACGAGGTAGGCGTCGAGCGCCGATCGGGCGTAGCGGCCGAGGGGGACCACTCTGGCGCGGCCGCCCTTGCCCCGCAGCAGCACCTGCTCGTGCTCCAGGTCGTCGACCGCCAGGCCGATGGCCTCGGAGATGCGGGCGCCGGTGCCGTACAGGACTTCGAGCAGGGCGCGGTTGCGGAGGGTGAGGGGCGCGCCGTCGGGGCCGGAGGCGGCGATGAGCCGCTCGACCTCGTCGACGGCGACGGCCTTGGGCAGCCTGCGGAGCTGGCGCGGCGGTCGTACGGCGTGGGCGGGGTCGTGCTGGGCGGCCCCTTCGCGCAGCGCGAAGCGGTGCAGGCCGCGGACGGCGGAGACGGCGCGGGCGGCGGAGCCCGCCACCAGGGCGGGATGCTCGCCGTCGCCTTCGCGCAGCGCGACGAGGAAGGCCCGCACGTCGGCCTCCCCCACCTCGTCGAGGCGGAGGCGGCCGCGGGCCCGCAGGTGCTCCTGATAGCGGCGCAGGTCACGCCGGTAGGACGCGAGCGTGTTGGCAGCCAGGCCCCGCTCCACCGCCAGATGGGCGAGGTAGCTGGCGAGCACCGCCTCCACGGGTCCGGTCCTTCCGTCAGGCCTCGGGTGCGTCGGCGGGGCGCATCAGGCCGAACCCCTCAACCGAAGCCGCGTACGCGGCGAGGATACCGGCCACGGCCGGGGAATTGTGGATCATTCCCATCAGGGCCTTCTCCACGGCGTCGGCCAGCGGCACCCATTCGACCGGCATGCCGATCTCCTCGTGCCGATGGACGAAGCCGTTCTCCTCCTCGGGGATCTTCGTCAGGTCGCGGGCCAGGAAGACGCGGATGCGCTCGTCGGACATGCCGGGCGAGGTGTAGAGGTCGACCAGGGTGTGCCAGGTGCGGGCGCGGTAGCCGGCCTCCTCGGCGAGCTCCCTGGCGGCCCCGGTGACCAGCGATTCGCCTTCGACGTCGCGCAGGCCGGCGGGCAGCTCCCACAGCAGGCGGCGCGTCGGGTGGCGGTACTGCCGGATGAGCAGGACCCGGTCGTCGTCGTCGAGCGCCACCACCGCGACGGAGCCGGGATGGACGACGTAGTCGCGGTCGGCGTTCTCGTCGCCGGGCATCCGCACGGTGTCGGTGACGACGTCGATGACGTGTCCCCTGAACCGCTGCCTGGACTCGACGACGTCCCAGGTCTCGGGCGTGTCCTCGATCCTCACTTGGTCACCTTGTCGGCGACGCGGCTGTCGGCGTAGACGAGGGCGGCGGTGATGAGCCCCTTGAACATCGGGTTGGCCCGGGTCGGCCGGGAGCGGAACTCGGGGTGCGCCTGGGTGCCGATGAAGAACGGGTGCGTCTCGGGGGGCAGCTCGGTGTATTCGACCAGGCGGCCGTCGGGCGAGAGCCCGGAGAAGACCAGCCCGACCTTCTCCAGCTTGGCGCGGTAGGCGTTGTTGACTTCGTACCTGTGACGGTGGCGCTCGTCGGCCTTGGCCTTGCCGCCGTAGAGCCTGCGGGCCAGCGTGCCGTCGCCGAGCTTGGCGGTGTAGCTGCCCAGGCGCATGGTGCCGCCCATGTCGCGCTCGCCGGCGACGACGTCCTCCTGGTCGGCCATGGTGGAGATGACCGGGTGCTTGGTGTCGGGGTCGAACTCGGCGGAGTTGGCGTCGGTGATGCCGGCCATGTTGCGGGCCGCCTCGATGACCATGCCCTGCATGCCGAGGCAGATGCCGAGCAGCGGGATCTTCTGCTCCCGGGCGTGGCGGATGGCGCCGATCTTGCCCTCGATGCCGCGCACGCCGAACCCGCCGGGGATCAGCACGCCGTCGACGCCGTCGAGCTCGCGCCCGGCGCCCTCGGGGCTCTCGCAGTCGTCGCTCTTGACCCAGCGGATGTTGACGCGGGTGTCGTTGGCGAAGCCGCCGGCGCGCAGCGCCTCGGTGACCGACAGGTACGCGTCCGGCAGGTCGATGTACTTGCCGACCAGGGCGATGGTGACCTCCTTGGCCGGGCGGTGCACGCGGCGCAGGAGCTCCTCCCACTCCTTCCAGTCGACGTCCCGGAACGGCAGGCCGAGCCGGCGCACCACGTAGGCGTCGAGGCCCTCGGAGTGGAGCACCTTGGGGATGTCGTAGATGGAGGCGGCGTCGACGCAGCTGACCACGGCGTCCTCGTCCACGTCGCACATCAGGCTGATCTTGCGCTTGATCGCGACCTGCACGGGCCGGTCGGAGCGCAGCACGATGGCGTCGGGCTGGATGCCGATGCTGCGCAGCGCGGCCACGCTGTGCTGGGTGGGCTTGGTCTTGAGCTCGCCGGAGGGGCCGATGTAGGGCAGCAGGGAGACGTGCAGGAAGAAGACGTTGTCGCGGCCGACCTCGTGCCTGATCTGCCGTACCGCCTCCAGGAACGGCAGCGACTCGATGTCGCCGACCGTGCCGCCCACCTCGGTGATCACCACGTCGACCTCGGGGCCCGCCATGCCACGGATGCGGTCCTTGATCTCGTTGGTGATGTGCGGGATGACCTGGACGGTGTCGCCGAGGTACTCGCCGCGTCGTTCCTTGGCGATGACGTTGGAGTAGACCTGGCCGGTGGTCACGTTGGCCGAGCCGTGCAGGTGGGTGTCGAGGAAGCGCTCGTAGTGGCCGACGTCGAGGTCGGTCTCGGCGCCGTCGTCGGTGACGAAGACCTCGCCGTGCTGGAACGGGTTCATGGTGCCGGGGTCGACGTTGAGGTAGGGGTCCAGTTTCTGCATCGTGACGCGGAGTCCGCGTCCCTTGAGCAGGCGGCCGAGGCTGGATGCCGTGAGCCCCTTGCCGAGACTGGAGGCGACACCGCCGGTGACGAACAGATGCTTGGTTTGCGATGCGCTGCGCAAGGAGGCTCCCGTGGCTCGAGGTGTGGTCAAGTGTCCACGGGCTCTCAGGATATCAAACAACGTCCCCGACATGCCCGAACAGGACGACCTGGCGGTAACTTTGGTCCTTATGTCACTTGTACGGCGGGCGATCGGCACGCTGATCCACCGCGCCTACGAGGCGATCCGCAGCGCGGGCGCCATCACCCCGGCCTCTCCGGGCGGCCACGCGTTCCGCCGCCTGGGCGACGGGGTGAAGATCGCTTTCCCGCCGGGTGCGATCTTCGGCGAGCAGTGGATCGAGATCGGCGACCACACGCTGATCGGCGAGCGGGTGTCGCTGTCCTGCGGCATGTGGCCGGGCGCAGACCTGGGCCCGGACTCGATCCTGCGGATCGGCCCGAGCTGCTCGATCGGCAGGGGCTCGCACATCGTCGCCCACCAGTCGATCGACATCGGCGCCGACGTCTTCACCGGCCCGTACGTGTACATCACCGACCAGAACCACGTCTACGACGACCCGGAGACGCCGATCGGCAGGCAATGGCCGCGCAACAGCCCGGTCTCGATCGGCTCGGGGTCCTGGCTCGGCGCGGGCGCGATCATCCTGCCGGGGACCCGGCTGGGCCGCCAGTGCGTGGTGGCGGGCGGCGCGGTGGTGCGCGGCGAGTTCCCCGACCACAGCGTGGTGGCGGGCGTGCCGGCCAAGATCGTGCGCAGCTACGACGCGGACTTAGGCTGGCACACGAACGATCGCTTGGTCACCACCTGGACCGAACATGCTTCTGGCGGTTAGCGTCAGATCATGCGGACCGCTATCTGCGAACGCCTCGGCGTCGAATTCCCCCTGTTCGCCTTCAGCCACTGCCGCGACGTGGTGGCCGCGGTCACCAACGCGGGCGGTTTCGGCGTGCTCGGCGCGATCGCGTACACGCCCGAGCAGCTCGACACCGAGCTCACCTGGATCGACGAGCGGGTGGGCGGCAGGCCGTACGGCGTGGACGTGCTCGTGCCCGGCAAGATCGACGCGTCGGCGCTGGACGGCGGCGCGCGCCTGGCCGACTCCGTGCCGGAACGGCACCGTGACTTCGTCACTCACCTGCTGTCCAAGTACGGTGTGAGCGGCCCGGCGCCGGTGGCCCGCGCCTCGGCGGACGATTTCGGCAGGCGGGTGACCGCGGCGGGCGCGACCGGGCTGATCGAGGTGGCGCTCAAGCATCCGATCGGGCTGATCGCCAGCGCGCTGGGGCCGCCTCCGCCGGAGATGGTGGCCGGCGCGCGTGCGGCCGGGGTGCCGGTCGCGGCGCTGGTCGGCACCGTGGAGCACGCGCGCAGGCAGGTGGCGGCGGGCGCCGACCTGATCGTCGCGCAGGGCACCGAGGCGGGCGGCCACACCGGCGAGATCTCCACGATGGTGCTGGTGCCGCAGGTGGTCGACGCCGTGGCGCCGGTGCCGGTGCTGGCGGCGGGCGGCATCGCCTCGGGACGGCAGATGGCCGCGGCCATGGCGCTCGGCGCGGAAGGCGTGTGGTGCGGCTCGGTCTGGCTGACCACCGAGGAGGCCGAGACCGCGCCTGTGGTGAAGCGGAAGATGCTGGCCGCCTCCTCGCTCGACACGGTCAGGTCCCGCTCGCGAACCGGCAAGCCCGCCCGGCAGCTCAGGTCCGCCTGGACCGAGGAGTGGGACGCCGGCCAGGAGAGCCCGGGACCGCTCGGCATGCCGCTGCAGATGCTGGTGGCCGAGACCGCGATGACCCGGATCGGCCAGGCCGCCGAGCGGGGCGAGCCCGGCGCGGTGGAGCTGGCCAACTACTTCGTCGGGCAGGTCGTGGGCCAGCTCGACCGGGTCAGGCCGGCCCGCGAGGTGGTCTACGAGATGGTGAGCGAGTTCGGCGACGCGGTGGAGCGGCTGGCCCGGCTCTCGCGGTGACGGACCACCTCGACTCTTTACCCGAGCTGGAGCGCGGCACCGGGATCCCCGCGCACGTGCAGATCGAGCGGTGGCTGCTCGAGTCGATCGCGGGCGGCGAGATGGAGCCCGGCGACCGGCTGCCCGGCGAGCGTGAGCTGGCCGCGCGGCTCGGCGTGAGCAGGATGACGCTCCGGCAGGCGCTGGCGACGCTGGAGCGGGACGGCGTGCTGGTGCGGGTGCCGGGGCGGCGGGGCGGCGCGTTCGTGACCGAGCCGCGCATCGAGTGCGACCTGACGGGGCTGGCCGGGTTCACCGAGCAGATGCGGCGCGCGCACCTGCGGGCCGAGGCGCGGATCCTGGTGGCCGCCACCGTGCCCGCCTCCCCCGCCGTGGCCGCCGCGCTGGAGGTCGCGGCCGGTGAGCCCGTGCACGAGGTGGCGCGGGTGCGCTCGGCCGGGCAGACGCCGGTGGCGCTCGAACGCTCCTTCTTCCCCGCCCTGCCCGGCTTCCTCGCGCAGGATCTCGGCGGGTCGCTGTACGCGCTGCTCGCCGGGCACTACGACCTGGCGCCGCGCACCGCGCTGGAACACCTCGACCCGGTCATCGCCGCGACCGCCGAGGCGGCCGAGCTCGGCATCGAGCCCGGCACGCCGCTCATGCTGATCGAGCGGACCGCCTACGCGGCGGGCGGTGTCCCGGTGGAGTACGCGCGCGACCTGTTCCGTCCGGACCGGGTGCGCCTCTCGGTGCGCAGCGGCGTCAGCGCAGCCGCTCCCCTGCCGGGTCGTACAGCGGGTCGCTGACCACGCTCCCGGCCACCCAGGCGCCTTCCACCTCGACCTCCACCTTGGCGCCGGGCTCCGCCTCCAGGTAGGCGTAGGCGATGGACGACTCCACCGTGTGGCCGTAACCGCCGGAGGTGACGCGCGCCACCACCTGCCCGTCGATGCGTACCGGCTCGTTGCCCAGGGCGACGGCCCCGGGGTCGCCGAGCGTGAGGCAGCGCAGCTTGCGCGCGGGGTGCGGGTCCAGGGCGTCCTTGCCGAGGAAGTCCTTGTCCCGCTTGACGCAGAATCCGAGCCCGGCTTCGTAGGGGGTCGTCTCCGGGCCGAGGTCGGCGCCCCAGACGCGGTAGCCCTTCTCCAGGCGCAGGCTGTCGATGGCCTTGTAGCCTCCGGCCAGCATCCCCTGCGGCTCGCCCGCCCGCCACAGCGCCTGCCAGAGCGCCAGGCCGTACTCGCTGGAGCAGTAGAGCTCCCAGCCGAGCTCGCCCACGAACGTGACGCGCAGCGCCAGCACCGGCACGTCGCCCACGGTGAGCTCCCGCGAGGTCAGGAACGGGAACTCCAGCGGGTCAGGGGTGAGCGTGGACAGGATGTCGCGGGCGCGCGGCCCCCACAGGCCGAAGCAGGCGTACTGGCCGGTCACGTCCGCGACGCGCACGTCGGCGTCGCGCAGCCGGGCCTGCTTGCGCAGCCAGCCGAGGTCGTGGGAGCCGAAGGCGGTGCCGGTGACGATGAGGAACTCCTGCTCGGCCCGCCTGGTGACGGTGAAGTCGCACTCGATGCCGCCCCGGCGGTTGAGCGCCTGCGTGTAGGTGACGGCGCCGACCTCGCGGGCCACCCGGTTGTCGCACACCCATTCCAGCAGCGACGCCGCGTCGGGCCCGGTGACCTCGATCTTGGCGAACGAGCTCTCGTCGAACAGGCCCGCCGCCGAGCGGGTGGCCCGGTGCTCGGCGGCGATCGCGGGCGAGAAGTTGCGCCCGGCCCAGCCTCGCGGCCGCTGACCCTCAGCGTCCTGCCCGTCGGCGCCCCGGACGTTGCGCTCGTAGTGGTTGACCCGCTCCCAGCCCGCCTTCTCGCCGAAGACCGCGCCGTGCGCGGCGTGCCAGCCGTAGACCGGGGACACCCTGAGCGGGCGGCCCGCCGAGCGCTCGTCGCCGGGGTAGCGGATGTCGTAGTAGGTCTCGTAGTTCTCCACGGCGCGGGCCAGCGTGTAGGAGGGCGATCGGTACTGGCGGCCGAAGCGGCGGATGTCCATGTGCCAGACGTCCATGCTGGGCTCGCCCTCGACGATCCACTCGGCCATCACCTTGCCGATGCCGCCCGCGCCGGCGATGCCGTGCGCGCAGAACCCGGCCGCCACGTAGAAGCCGCCGACCTCGGTCTCGCCCAGGCAGAACTCGTTGTCCGGGGTGAACGCCTCAGGCCCGTTGATCAGCTTGCGGATGCCGACGTCGCCCATGGCGGGCACGCGGATCCGGGAGTTGTCGGAGATCTCCTCCAGGCGCGGCCAGTCCTCGGCGAGCAGCCGGCCGTTGAAGTCGGCGGGGATCGCGTCGTAGGTGGTCCGATCGGCCGTCCACGGCGCGCAGGTGCGTTCGTACCCGCCCATGACCAGCCCGCTGACCTCCTGCCGGTAGTAGACGAGCAGGTCGGGGTCGCGCAGCGTGGGCAGCCCGGTGTGCTCGTGGAAGCCCTCGGTGACCACGTACTGGTGCGACATCGGCACGATCGGGATCCGCACGCCGGCCATCCGGCCGAGCTCGGCGGCGAACATGCCGCCGCAGTTGACCACGATCTCGCAGTCGATGTCGCCCTGGTCGGTGCGGACCCTCGTCACCCTGCCGCCGGTCACGTCGAGGCCGAGCACGCGGGTGCGGGTGCGGATCCGGGCGCCGCCCTGCCTGGCCTTGGCGGCCAGCTCGTAGCACAGGCGGGAGGGATCGATCTGGCCGTCGGTGGGCAGGTAGGCGGCGCCGACGACGCCTTCGGGGTTCATCAGGGGGAACAGCTCGACGGCCTCGGCGACGGAGATCTCCTCCAGCGGCAGCCCGAACGTGCGCGCCCAGCCGATCTGGCGGCGGATCTCGGCCATGCGCTCGGGGGTGGAGGCGAGCTTGATGCCGCCGCACTCGGTCCAGCCGGCGTCCAGGGTCCGGTAGAGCTCGACGGAGTACTGGTTCATCCTGGTCAGCGTGGGGTCGGCGCGGAGCTGGCCGACCAGTCCGGCGGAGTGGAAGGTCGAGCCGCTGGTGAGCTCGTCGCGCTCCAGCAGGACCACGTCCCGCTCGCCGAGCTGGGTCAGGTGGTAGGCGACGGAGGCGCCGCCCACGCCACCTCCGATGATCACGATGCGGGCCGAGTCGCTCATGCTGGCGAGGCTAACCGCCAGGTGATCAAAGGTCTAGACCGTTCAACGGGGCGGCCATTAGCATCGACCATGGCCATGCCCGAGGTCCTCGACCGCATCCCCTTGCTGGCCGGCGTGCCCCGCACCGTGGCGGAGCTGCCCGGCGGGCTGACCAATCGCAACTACAAGGTGACCACGCCCGGCGGGGCGTACGTCGTGCGCGTCTCGGCGAGCGACGGCTCGCTGCTCGCCATCGACCGGGACGCCGAGCACGCCGCCTCGATCGCCGCCGCGCAGGCGGGGGTGGGCGCGCCGGTGCACGACTATCTGCCCGCCGAGGGCGTGCTCGTGGTGGGCTGGCTTCCCGGGCGTACGTTCACCGAGGCCGATCTGCGTGATCCGGTGAATCTGCCGCGGGTGGCGCGGGCCTGCAGACAGCTGCACGCGGGGCCTCGGTTCGTCCGTGACTTCGACATGTTCGACGTGCAGCGGCGTTATCTGGCGATCGTGCGTGAGCGGGGGTTCCGGCTGCCGGCCGGGTATCTGGACTTCATGCCGCAGGTTGCCCAACTGGAGAAATGTCTGGAAATACAGGCAGAAGGCACCGTCCCGTGTAATAACGACCTGCTGCCGGGCAACATCATCGACGACGGCGAGCGGCTGTGGCTGATCGACTACGAGTACGCCGGCAACAACGACCCCTGCTTCGAGCTGGGCAACGCCTGGAGCGAGTCGGACCTGCCGCTCGGCCACCTCGACGAGCTCGTCACCGCCTACTACGGCCGCCGCCTGCGCGGCAAGATCGCCCGAGCGCGGCTGCTGGGTCTGATGTCCAAGTACGGCTGGACCCTGTGGGCCTCGATCCAGGACGGCGCCAACGACGCCATCGACTTCGACTTCTGGGCGTGGGGCATGGAGAAGTACGAGCGGGCGGTGGCCGAATTCACCGGACCGGACCTGGCGCGCCTCATGGACGAGGCGGCGCGGGCAGACTAGGGCCATGTTCGCCGCACTGACAGGGCTGGGCCTGTCCACGGCCGCCGGCCTCAACGCCTACATCCCGCTGCTGGTCGTCGGCGTGCTGGCGAACCTCACCGACGCGGTGAAGCTGCCGGACGGCTACGCCTGGCTGTCCAACTGGGGCGTCCTGGCGATCATCGCGGTGCTGCTGGCGGCGGAGATGGTCCTGGACAAGGTGCCGGTCGTCGACAGCGTGAACGACGCGATCCAGACCGTGGTGCGCCCGGCGTCGGGCGGCGTGGTCTTCAGCGCCACCAACGCCGCCGCCGAGCTCGACGGCTCCACCTGGATGACGGCGAACCCCTGGGCGAGCTGGCTGCTGGGCATCGTGGTGGCGCTGGCCGTGCACGCGCTGAAGTCGGCGACCCGGCCGGTGATCAACGCCGGCACCGCGGGAGTGGGCGCACCGGTCGCGAGCGCGGCCGAGGACGCCGGCGCGCTGGGCATGAGCCTGATCGCGGTGTTCGTGCCGCTGCTGGTGATCGTGGCGCTGGCGCTGCTCGCGCTGGTGGCCTGGTGGGCGATCAGGAGGGTACGCCGCTTCAGGGTGAGGAAGAGGAGCCGCCCGCATCCGCCTCCAGGGTGATTCGCCCGCCCCCTTGGCGTCCGTACCGTGTCATATGGGGCGGATCACCGCCCGTACGAGCCGTCAGGGCGCACCGTGGTCCCCGCCCGGCGCCCGGACGCACCCGGGCCCGGCAGCGTCCCGCTGCCGGGCCCGCCCGCTCAGGAACCCGCCGCTTCCTTCACTCGTTCCACCCGACGAGCGCGGCCCAGCCGCCCAAGCGAGATATCCTCAAGGCGAGAACTCAACAGGAGGTGGCCACGATCAGCGAAATCTTCCTCATCGTGCTGGTGATCTTGGCGTTCCTCCTACTGGTGGCCGGAGTCGGCATCTACTTCCTGGTCAAAGTAGGCAGGAAAGCCGCGGTCAAGGCCCGGCAGGCCACGACCAGGCTGACCACGCACGTCAACGCGATGGGCACCGGCGACGCCGCCGAGGTGGAACGCCTCCGCCTCGACCTGCGGCGCGAGGTCTCCCTCACCCGCCAGGCCGTGGAGCAGGCCCAGCAGCAGGGCTGGGGCCTCGGCGATCTGCCGGTCCTCCTGGCCGACCTGACGGCCCAGGCCGACGTGCACGACGGCCAGCTCGGCATGTACGCCCAGCAGCGCCGCGTGTCCCCGTACGTCGACCACGCCACCCTCGACCGGCTGCGCGAGCACCAGGCCAAGCTGACGGCGATGTGCGCCCGCATCCGCGCCGACCTCCTCAGCGACCAGGTCCAGCACACCGCCACCGGCATCAACGACCTGCACTCCCGCACCGACCTGGAGATCGAGGCCCGCCGCCGCGCCCCCGACCCGCTGGACGAGATCGACGACCTCTACCGCCGCACCATGCAGGAGCGCAGAGACCCCTCCTGAGAAGGCCACCGCGACCCGACCCGCCACGGAGGATGCGACCCTGAGCACGGCCTTCTCCTCTGATGGATTTCACCCTGGCCCGCCAGGTGGCTGGACCGCCGACATGCTCGACCACCTGCCCTCCGACGCGCCCGAGCACGTCGAGTTGATCGACGGGTCGCTCGTGCCGCAGTCCCCCGGACGATGTTCCACATGCTCGTGCTCAGGCCGTTCGAGAGGGAGCTCGATCCTCCCGGGCATCTGGTCGTCGTCCGAGAGATGACCGTCACCCTGGGCCTGCGCCAGCGTCCCGAGCCGGACGTCCTCCTGGTGAAGGAGTCGGCGGCCAGACGGATCAGCCTCACCACCTTCGAGCCTGAGGACGTGCACCTGGTCGTCGAGGTGGTGTCAGAGGACTCCCGCGACAGAGACCGCACCACGAGACCCGGCAAGTATGCGAGCGCGGGCATCAGGCAATTCTGGCGGGTGGAGCTGGAAGACGATCAGCCCGTCGTCCACACCTTCGAGCTGGAGCCCGCCGTCAAGGCGTACGTGCCCACCGGCATCCATCGCGGGCGGCTACGGACGGACATCGGCTTCCCCGTGGACATCGACCTCGACCTGGACAAGATCAGGCGCTGACGTCACCGCGCCACTCGCGGTGGACGAACTCGGCGTACTCCTCCGCCGTGCCCCCCTTGTTGAGGACCGCGCGGGCCGCCTGCGCCTGGGCGGTGGTGGGGAGATGCCCGTCGAGCAGGATCGGCAGCGACAGCCTGCGGCCCAGCACCTCTCTCGCCGAGATTCCGTACGGCCTGCGTACGACTGACACGTTGACCCGCAGCGCATGCTCGTTGCCGGGCGGCACGCCAGGGCGGTCCACCTCGACGGCGGCGTACCGGTACCCATGGGCCCGATCGCAGGTGGAACAACCGGCGGGTCCCCGGCTCAGCGTGCTCCCGCACTCCCCGCACGTGAGCCGATCGTAGGCGGCGTCGACGACCCGCCACGGGTGCCGATCGATCTCGTCGACCACCATCTCGGCGATCGCCCGCTCCTCCTCCGCCGCAACGCCACCGAACTCCCGGTCGACGAACTCCCGCCACCCGGCCTCGACGATCTCGTCCACCGCCGCGGCACACCGCCCGCAGTCCGGCGCGCCGGCGGGCTCCCACTCCCCGCACCCTTCACACCTACGCATCTCCGCACCGTACAAGCCACCCATGTAACTCTTCATCCCCATTTCGCCACCCATCACTATTGAGTCAGCCGACTCACTCACTTCTGTGTTACGGTTCCTTCTAAGTCAGCCAACTAACTAAGGAATCGACATGATCGTTGTCACGGGAGCGACCGGAAACGTCGGACGCACGCTGGTACGCCTGCTCGCCCAAGCCGGTGAGCCGGTGACGGCCGTATCGCGGAAGATCACCACCGCGGACGTGCCCCAGGGAGTGCGAGCCGTCCCCGCGGACCTGACCGACCCCGCAGGCCTGCTGCCCGCCCTCACCGGCGCCGACGCGATGTTCCTGCTGATCTCCGGCGACTTCGTGGCCGTCGCCGACGACCCCGTCGGCATCATCGGCACCACCCTCAGCAACGCGAAGGCCGGCGGAATCAGACGAGTCGTGCTGCTGTCCTCCCAAGGCGTCGCAACCCGCCCGGAGTCCCCCTCCCACGGCCAGATGGGCCAGTCCTTCGAGGACGCCGTTCAGCGGTCAGGCATGGACTGGACGATCCTGCGCCCCGGCGGCTTCCACTCCAACGCCTACGCCTGGGCCGAGCCGGTCCGAACCCGGCGAACCGTCGCCGCCCCCTTCGGCGACGTCGGCCTGCCGACCGTCGACCCGGACGACCTCGCCGAGGTCGCCGCCGTGACCCTGCGCGAGAACGGCCACACCGGCCGGACGTACGAACTGACAGGCCCGGCCCTCACCACCCCCCGCCAGCGAGCCGCAGCGATCGGCGACGCACTCGGCGAGCCGATCCGCTTCATCGAGCAGACCCGCGAAGAGGCACGGGCCCAGATGCTGCAGTTCATGCCCGAACCCATCGCCGACACCACCCTGGCCATCATCGGCACCCCCACGGCAGCCGAGCAGCGCATCAGCCCCGACGTCGAACTCCTCCTCGGCCGCGCAGCCCACCCCTTCGCCCACTGGGCCCACCGCAACGCCCCGGCCTTCCGCTGACCCCGCACCGCAGCCGCCGCCGAGCCCCTGCTGCCTACCGCCACGCAGCGCCGTGGCAGGGCGCTCCCCTCCCGATCCTGCCGACCACATCCCTTACGAGCTCGCCCCCGACGGTATTGTCCTCAAGCTCGTACACGTCGAGGAGGCGCCTTCGGCATCGGTCCCGAGCAAGCTGGGCGCGGCGTCGCGGCCTGCGTCCTCCAGGTGCCGGAGCAGCCGGTGTACGAACGGCGGGTGCGGGCCGACCGGCCGCAGCCCTCCGCTGAAGGTCGCTTATACTCCTCGCGGTCGTCACGACGTCCCATGGCCCCGCCACGCCGTGTCCAACGACCACCCCGCTGTCATGAGACGACCAGGAGTTGTGGATGGAGAAAAGCCCCGGATGTCCGCTGCCGTCCGTGGCAGGGTCAACCGGGGCGGGTCCTCAGACGGGGACTCGGGGTGACAGAGCGTGGCCATGACCGACGCGCATGCCGGGCGCAAGGGGCGGGCGGGAAGCGGCCTCTGGGGTCCCGCGCTGGCGAACCTGGGACTTGGCGTACCCGCCATCGTGCCGCTCTACCTGGCGTGGTGGCTGCTGACCGAGTACATGCCGATGGATTGCGCCCTTGCCGAGTCCACCAACTGCAACTACGAGACCCTCGAGAACGGGTTTTTCTTCACCGTTGCGCTGGTGGCGACCGGCCTGCTCACCTTGACCCAGGTGATCGTGATCGACATAGCCCTCCCGCTCTGGCAGAGGCGGCGGCTGGCGGCGTGGCTCGGCTCCGCCGTGCTCATCCCCGTCCCGTTCCTGGCGTGCCTGGCGCTGACCTCGCCGGCCTGACCACCGGCTCCAGGCTACAGACCGTGAATCTCAAGCATCCACTCGTTCAGCGCGGCATAGTCGGTCTCGACAAGACCCCTGCTCGGGTCGACCCGATGGAGCAGTGCTCTCCCCCGGTGGTGCTCGGATACCCAGGCGCGGTCAATGTCGCTGATCTCATCATCGACCCAGGCGAACGGACGCCCGGCCGCCCACCCAACGAGGCTGCGGGTCTTCCAGTGGATCCCCTCCCGTTCGTCCTGATCATCGATGGCGGACGGCTCAGGCCAGACCACGACCGGCAGTCGCGACAGGCCGATCCATGGCGAGACGCACTCGTTCGCATCGTCCATCCAGGTCGTGGCCCAGACCAGCTCGCACGGCAACGCCGCCAACCGCCGCCCGTGCGCGGGATCGATCCTGCTCAGCAGTGGATTCGACCCGGTCGGTCGTGGTCCGCGTGCCGGCTCATAAGCCGGGTAGCCATCCGGATGCTGGCGCGGGGTCGCACCGAACGGAATCAGAGGTCCGTCTACGTCGAGAAAGAGCAGCGGGAGCCGCACAGAACCGGTCACCGCCGCACGATAACGCGGCCGTTCACCTTCCTGCCGCCGTCGGCATCGTAGAACTCAGCCCTTGCCTGGGTGCTCTCACGATGTCAAGAACGCCGTGGCCGCTCCGACCTTCCTGCGAAGGATCGCCCGCCTCAGGGAATGCATCCGATTCGAAGGAGTACGCATGTCACGGAACATCGAGACCGTCAACACCTACTTGGACGGTTTCCGTAAGAACGATCATCAGCAGATCCTGTCCTGCCTGACTGACGACATCCAGTGGACCGTCTTCGGCGCCTTCCGCCTGACAGGCAAGGACGCCTATGACGGGGCCATCGACGGCCCGCCCGAGCTCGTCGACCCGCCCCACCTGGAGGTCGTGCGCATGGTCGAGCAGGGCGACATCGTCATGGCGGAACTGACCGGGACGGTGCAGCGAGTCGCAGGCGGTGAGATGCGCATGTCCATGGCAGAGGTGTTCGTCATGCGCGACGGCAAGATCGCCGAGCGTCGTGCCTGGGTCATCGAACTGAAGGAGAACGACTACCGCTGAGGAGTTCGATCACGGGCGGCCCGGCGGCCGGCGACAGTGCCCCGGGCCTCCCGGCATCCTTGCAGGGTGCGGTGAGATCAATAGGAGTAGCCGCTCGCGGCCTGAGCGGCACTGCAGGCGCGTTCGGCGGGGAGCACGGGAGGAGCCCATGACCGCCATGGGCTCCATACCTGTACGGTCGTCGGCCACACCTGGGCGAACAGGCACGTCCCGTCCGGCTCTCGCAGGGCGATGCCGATCCTGCCATCGTGCTCGGCGATGTCCTGGCGGATTCGCGGGTCCAGACGCAGGCCCCGTACCGCCCGACGGGCTGCGTCGAGATCGAGAGTGGTGGGCAGGTTCTTCTTCAGCCACGAACTGGTTTCAGCCGGCAGTGTGGCCGGCGGCCGGAAGCCGCGGGGCGGGGCGCTCTCGGGACAGTCGATCTCGGTGACGTCCACCTTCCGGTCCGTCTTCCGCACCCGTCGATGGCCCGCTCGCGCAGGCTGAATCACCTTCAGATCGAAGCACAGGAACACCACCGCCGGCGGTGAGGGAGTATCGGACGGGCCCGCCGGAGGCCGTGGCGTACGATCCTCCCCTCGGACTTTGATCCGAACGCGTCCCGGATCACCGTCGCCATCGCCGGAGACGTCCAAGACCGTGACGTACTCCTCCTCCCGTGTGAGGTGGTAGCCGACGTCCTCGGCAATCCACAGGTCGTAGCCCGTCAGCGCGGTCAGCCGGGGGGGTCATGAGGGTGACGGCGGCGATGGCAGGCGGGTGAGGGTCATAGCTGGGTGGCCGTGCGGATCAGACTGGCGAGGGCGAGGGAGCGGCTGTGCGCGGGCCAGGCGATGTGGGTGACGACCGGGGGTGCGTCGGTCAGGGGGACGGCGGCGTGCTCGGCCCATAGCCAGGCGCGGGCGGAGTCGGGGAAGACGGCCACGGTGCGTCCGAGGGCGATCAGCTGTGCCAGCTGCGTCTGGTCGTGGATCTCGGGGCCCGGGCCTGGCGGGAACGTGCCGTGGCGCGACCAGCGGGCGAGCGGAAGGTCGGGAATGTCGCTGACGTCGGCGATGGACAACGTCCTCTGCGCGGCGAGGGGGTGTCCGGCGGGCAGGATCGCGATCTGCCCCTCGGTCAGCAGTTCCTCGCTGTCGAACCCGGCGAGGGAGTTGAACGGCTTGTGCATGAGCGCCACGTCGGCGCGGCCGTCGCGCAGCATCTCCTCCTGCTCGCACGTGCCGCTCGGCAGCACCTCGATCTCGGCGGCGTCGGGCTCGGCCGCGTAGGCGTCGAGGAGCTTGTGCAGCAGCTCGTGAGACGCCCCGGCCTTCACTGCCAGCACCAGGCGGTTGCGGGGAGTCCCCGGGCTGTCGGCGCCACCGGCCCGACGGGTGCGGCGAGCGGCGGCGGTGGTCGCGTCGAGGGCCGCGCGGCCCTCGTGCAGCAGCATCTCTCCGGCGCCGGTCAGGGTGACGCCGCGGCGGTTGCGGTTCAGCAGGGAGACGCCGAGGCGCCGTTCGAGCTGCTGGATCGCCCGGGACAACGGTGGCTGGGCCATGCCGAGGCGCTCGGCGGCGCGGCCGAAGTGCAGTTCCTCGGCAACGGCCATGAAGTACCTCAGCTCGCGGGTCTCCAAGGTGTCCATGGCCGCAGCATACCTAGGTGATACCTACCGGGTATGACAGGGCACCGTATCGGTGTTGGATGCACCACTCGTCCACGAGCGAACATCGACGGCATGAGCGAATCGAGAATCGCGCTGGTGACCGGCGCGAACAAGGGAGTCGGGTACGAGATCGCGGCCGGGCTGGGCGCCCTCGGGTACCGCGTGGGCGTGGGAGCCCGCGACGAGGCCCGGCGCGAAACCGCCGTCGCGAAGTTGCGGGCCGCCGGGGTGGACGCGTTCGGGGTGCCGCTGGACGTGACCGGCGACCAGAGCGTCACCGATGCGGCGGACCTGATCGACCGGCAGGCCGGGCGGCTGGACGTCCTGGTCAACAACGCCGGCATCTCAGGAGAGTCGGGGCCGGGGTGGGTGCAGGACCCGACCACGCTCGACCTCGACGTGGTCCGCACGGTCGTGGAGACCAATGTCATCGGTGTCATCCGGGTGACCAACGCGATGCTGCCGCTGTTGCGGCGCTCGGCGTCGCCGCGCATCGTCAACGCCTCCAGCAGCGTCGGTTCGGTGACCTGGCAGGCGGACCCGGACATCGACGTCGGTCCGATCATGGCGGCCTACTCGCCGACGAAGTCGTTCCTCAATGCCGTCACCGTGCAGTACGCCAGACAGTTCGCCGGCACGAACATCCTGATCAACGCCGCCTGTCCGGGCCTGGCCGCGACCGACTTCACCGGCTTCCAAGGGCGCCCTCCCGAGCAGGCCGCGGCCACCGCGATCCGTCTCGCCACCCTGCCCGACGGCGGCCCGACCGGCTCGTTCTTCAACGACGACGGCGTCATCCCCTGGTGACCCCCGAACCTGTCGTGGCGGAGCCCGGACGATGGCCGCGGTCCGGGGTTCAGGCGCGTGCCAAGGCGGGAGATGCCCGCCGTCGCCCTTCCCGCGCGGGGTTGACCGCAGGCTCGGCCTGAGCCGCTGACAAGCGGGACTTTTCACAGCTCCGGGCCCTCAAGCCACGTACAGCAGCCGCTTGAGGGCAAGAGGGTCGCCTACAAGGCCTACGCTCCCTTCGGCGAGCGCGGCGTCGAGCGAGGCCGGGTCGGCCAGGAGGCTGCTGAGCGTCTTGGGGTCCGTACGCAGCGAGATGTCGGCCGTGGCGGGTTCGCCGCTCTGCACCTCGAATTTTCCGGACTCTGCGCGGACCGTCCAGACCGAGCCGTCGAGATCGAGGTGACAGACGATCGGCGACGCGTCCGGGTCGGGACGAGCGTGACCGCGCCAGAAGATCAGCACCGAGGTGGCGCTGAGTGAGGTCGGCTCTGGGGGGCTGGGGGCATCGATACCCCAGTCACTCAGAGCCAGGACGACCGGTTCCAGCTTCCGGCCCCACTCTGTCAGGTCGTAGACCTGGGGGCCCGCCGTCGGCACCAGCAGGCGGCGATGGATCACCCCGCGCTGTTCGAGTTCCCGAAGTCGGTCGGCGAGCAGGTTGGAGCTGGCGTTGGGCAGAGCGTGCCGCAGGTCGGAGAAGCGTTGCGGCACCAGGAGCAGCTCCCGGATGACCAGCAGTGCCCACCGCTCGCCGACGACGTCGAGAGCCCGAGCCATCCCGCATGCGTCCCGATAGCTACGACTGGTCGGCATGGCCGCTCTCCCCTTTGTCCGCCCGGATCCGACCATGCTAGTTGCTTTTCACAACCCGCCTTCCCGCCCCATGACGTCGAGGACTCGAGTCATGAGTCCGAACAGGAGTGCTGCCCCTCGCCCACCCAGATATAAAATAACTACTCATCGCGGTTGTTTTTAACAACCGTCGCCGGTTATCATTTGAGCAGTCGATCTGGCGAAACCAGCGACAGATTCATGCGACAGCCAGTGGCCCACATCCAGATCACCGGACCGATCCGGTGGTGGAGCCGGCGCCACGGTCGCGCGACGAACCCCGGCAGACAGGAGCCCGCCATGAGTATTTCGCTTTCGGGACAGACCGCAGCGACAGCCCAGAAGCCCCAGCATGCGACGATCGTGGATCCCGATGCGCACCAGGTCCTGTTCGAGAATGAACACGTTCGGGTGATCCAGGCGCGCGCGTCGCACGGCTGGGAGAGCGCGATGCACTCGCACGCCCCGATGCTGGTGGTCAACCTCGGCTCCGGGCGACAGAAAGTGACCTGGGCGGATGGGACGACGCAGATCGTGGATCTGAACCCCGGTGCGGTCGTCTGGCAGGAAGACGCCTTCGATCACGCCTGGGAGTTGCTGGCGGGCGAAGTCAACGTGGTCCTCGTAGAGGTCAAGTCGGCCAACGCCGGACAACAGGAGCTGCTAACGCCATGAGCTGAAGGCGAAGACCTGCTCGCTGCCGGCCCGCCCGCGGCCGACCCGGGGACGGGCCGGTCCGCGCCCTCCTGCAACGCCCCGATGTAGGGGAAGCCCAGGTCGGCCGTCAGGTGGCCCTACTTGACGCCCGCCTCCCGCATGTCCCGCAGCTCCCGCTTGAGCTCCTTGATCTCATCCCGCAACCGGGCCGCCACCTCGAACTGCAGATCAGCCGCGGCCTGATGCATCTGCTCGGTCAGCGACTCGATCAACGACTCCATCTGCGCCCGAGGCATCTCCCCCGCGATGGCCCGAGCATGCTGCCCGGCCTTGGCCGCGAACCCGGGCACCGGCGCCTTGCCGCGCGACTGCTGCCGCCCGCCCCCCATGAGCTGCTGGGTGTCGGCGTCCTCCCGCTGCAACGAGTCGAGAATGTCGGCGATCTTCTTACGCAGCGGCTGCGGATCGAGCCCGCGAGCCTCGTTGTAGGCCACCTGCTTGGCCCGACGCCGGTTGGTCTCGTCGATGGCCCGCTCCATGGACGGCGTCACCTTGTCGGCGTACATGTGCACCTGTCCGGAGACGTTTCGAGCCGCTCGCCCGATGGTCTGGATCAGGGAGGTCTCCGACCGCAGGAATCCTTCCTTGTCGGCGTCGAGGATGGCGACCAGCGACACCTCGGGCAGGTCGAGGCCTTCACGCAGCAGGTTGATGCCCACCAGCACGTCGTACTCCCCGCCCCGGAGCTCGCGCAGCAGCTCGATGCGCCGCAGGGTGTCGACCTCGCTGTGCAGGTAGCGGACCCGGATGCCGAGCTCCAGAAGGTAGTCGGTCAGGTCCTCGGACATCTTCTTGGTGAGCGTGGTGACCAGGACGCGCTCGTCACGCTCGGCCCGCTCGCGGATCTCGTGCACCAGGTCGTCGATCTGGCCCTTGGTCGGCTTGACGACGATCTCGGGGTCGATGAGCCCGGTGGGGCGGATGACCTGCTCGACGACCTCGCCCTTGGCGCGGCCGAGCTCGTAGGGGCCGGGGGTGGCCGACAGGTAGACGGTCTGCCCGATGCGCTCCAGGAACTCCTCCCACTTGAGCGGCCGGTTGTCGAGCGCGGACGGCAGCCGGAAGCCGTGGTCGACGAGGGTGCGCTTGCGGGAGGCGTCGCCTTCGTACATGGCGCCGATCTGCGGCACGGTCTGGTGGGACTCGTCGAGGACGAGCAGGAAGTCCTCGGGGAAGTAGTCGAGCAGCGTGTTGGGGGCGCTGCCGGGCGATCGGCCGTCCATGTGCCGCGAGTAGTTCTCGATGCCGGAGCAGGTGCCGATCTGGCGCATCATCTCCAGGTCGTAGGTGGTGCGCATGCGCAGCCGCTGCGCCTCCAGCAGCTTGCCCTGCCGCTCCAGCTCCGACAGCCGGTCGGTCAGCTCGGCCTCGATTCCGGTGACGGCGGCCGCCATCCGCTCCTCGCCGGCGACGTAGTGGGAGGCGGGGAAGATGTAGAGCTCTTCGTCCTCGGTGATGACCTCGCCGGTCAGCGGGTGCATGGTGGAGAGCTTCTCGATCTCGTCGCCGAACATCTCGATCCGGACGGCGAGCTCTTCGTACTTGGGGATGATCTCGATGGTGTCGCCGCGGACCCGGAAGGTGCCGCGGGTGAAGGCCAGGTCGTTGCGGGTGTACTGCATGTCGACGAGGCGGCGCAGCAGCTGGTCGCGGTCGACGTCCATGCCGACGCGCAGCCGGGCCATGCGGTCGACGTACTCCTGAGGCGTACCGAGGCCGTAGATGCAGGAGACGGAGGCGACCACGATGGTGTCGCGGCGGGTGAGCAGCGAGTTGGTCGCCGAGTGGCGCAGCCGCTCCACCTCGTCGTTGATCGAGGAGTCCTTCTCGATGTAGGTGTCGCTCTGCGGGACGTACGCCTCGGGCTGGTAGTAGTCGTAATAGGAGACGAAGTATTCGACCGCGTTGTTGGGCAGCATCTCCCGCAGCTCGTTGGCGAACTGGGCGGCGAGCGTCTTGTTGGGCTGCATGACGAGCGTGGGCCGCTGCAGCCGCTCGATGAGCCAGGCCACGGTGGCGGTCTTGCCCGTGCCTGTGGCGCCGAGCAGGACGTTGTCCTTTTCTCCGGCCAGGATGCGGCGCTCCAGCTCGGCGATGGCCGTCGGCTGGTCGCCGGAGGGAGTCATCTCGGTGACGACCTCGAAGGGCGCCACCTTCCGCTGCAAATCTGTGACCGGTCGCATGCTGCCAATGTAGGCGAGGCGACCGACAGAAACGTCAGGCGGTCCGCTCGCCGATGCGGGGGAAGGGCGTGGTGGAGAAGACCACCTCCACAGGTACGTCGAAGTACTCGGCGATGCGCAGCGCCAGGTAGAGGCTGGGGCTGTATTCGCCGCGTTCGAGATAGCCGACGGTCTGGTAGTGCACGCCGAGTGCGTCGGCCAGCTGCCTGCGGGTGACTCCGCGTTCGGCGCGCAGCAGGGCGATGCGGTTGTAGACGGTCTCGCTCATCGTCGTCCATCTTCTCAGCCGATGCGCTGCAGTGCCCGCTCGCGGCGCGCGGTCATCAGTGATCCCGACTCGCGCCTGGCCATCCTGCGCAGGATCGGCGGGGCCAGCACGAGCCCGGCCACGGACCAGGCGAGGAGCACTGCGAGCGTCTCCAGGGGCCGCCAGGAGCCGCCGATCTCGGCGGCGGCGGCCGCGTCCGGCAGCAGCGCCGCGCGCATGCCGAGGCCGAGCCAGTAGAGCGGGAACGCCTGGGCGACGACCTGCAGCCAGGTGGCGAGCGCGGCGATCGGGTAGAAGATGCCGGAGACACTGGCGAGCGCGCCGAAAAAGAGCATCGACAGGCCGGTGCTCGCCTGCGGGCTGTTGACCAGCGAGCCGATCACCGCGCCCCACGGCAGGGTGGCCACCAGGCCCAGCACGGCCACCCAGGCCACGGTGAGCCAGCCGCCGAGTCCCGCGCCGGCCAGCCCCGGCACCAGGAACAGGCCGGCGACGAGCACGATCACCAGGCTTATCGCGGCGCCGAGCGAGAGCGACACGATCCGGCCGACGAGGTAGCCGACCATGCCCTGCGGCAGCGCCTTGGCCCGCAGCAGAGTGCCGTCCTCACGCTCGACGGCCAGCGCGCCGACCGCTCCGACGAGCCCGTTGAAGGCCATGCCGATGCCGAGGACGCCCGGCAGCGTGGCCGCGGCCAGGGACAGGTCGGTGCCCGGCACCTTGGCGTCGCGCTGGAAGTAGAGCACGACGACGAAGGCAGCCGTGGTGACGATGGTGAAGCCGATGTCCTGCGGGTTGGTCAAGCTGTGCTTGAACTCGGCCCACCCCCTGGACAGCCCCAGCCGGACCGCGTGCGACGTCGGGTTCATCCTTCCTCCTTCTTCAGAATGGCCATGTAGGTGTCCTCGAGCGTGGCGCGCCGTACCTCCAGGTCGTCGATCTCCTCGCCGTACTGCGCGAACAGGCCGCGGACGAAGCCGGTGGCGTCGTCGGTGGCGTGCACGAAGTGCTCGCCGGCGCGGCTCCAGCGGACCTGCGCGTCGCGGGAGACCTCGCGGGACAGGCGGTCGGCGCTGCCGTCGGCGATGATCTTGCCGCCGGTCAGGATGAGGATGCGGTCGGCGAGCTTCTCGGCCTCGTCCAGGTCGTGGGTGGTGAGCAGGATGGTGGTGTCGTCGAGGTCCGACAGCCGGTGCACGAGGTCGTGGAAGTCGCGGCGGGCCTGCGGGTCGAAGCCCGAGGTCGGCTCGTCGAGGAAGAGCACCTCGGGGCGGCCGACGATGCCGATGGCGACGTCCAGGCGGCGGCGCTGGCCGCCGGAGAGTCTGTTGACGCGTCGGCCGGCCTGCTCGGTGAGGCCGACGGCCTCGATGAGCTCGCTGGTGTCGAGGGGGCGCGGCCTGCTCGGCGTGGAGTAGGGGGCGTAGTAGCGGCCCAGGTGGTCGAGGAGCCGGTGCACGGGCCAGCGGCCGTGGTCGCGCCAGGACTGCAGGACGACGCCCAGCCTGGCCCGCCACCGCTCGTCGCCCTTGGCCGGGTCGGTGCCGAGCACGCGTACGTGTCCGGCGGAGGGCATGCGGAAGCCTTCGAGGATCTCGATCGTGGTGGTCTTGCCCGCGCCGTTGGGGCCGAGCAGCGCGATCACCTCGCCGGGCGCCACGCTGAAGTCGACTCCGCGCAGCACCTCCAGCGGCCCGTAGCTCATGTGCAGTCCGCTGACTTCGAGTGCGGCGTCGGTGTTTATCACATTGATGTCTCCATCCAGAGCCTTGGTGGCGCTCATGACCCCCTCCATGTAGTAGGTGTACTACATGAATAGCACATCTGCTATGAATGGCAACAGTGTTGCGACATTCCGTTGCAAGCGAACATTAAGTCGCACCCGATACGGTCGAATCCGCCTGAAGCGGAAGAGGAAGGTGCGATGTCACGACCTAGAGAGGCCCTTATCCAGGCAGGCCAGGGCCTAGCCCAGACAGTCGTCCAGGGAGGCAACGTCCGGCAGGCCGTGGGGCAGGCGATCGGCCAGGCCGGTCAGCAGCTGGGACAGCAGGCGCAGGGGTTCGCGCTCAACCCGCATGACTTCGCCGCGGCTCGCGACGGAGGCGTCTCGATCGGCACCCAGATCGAGGCGCGCACCGCGTCGCTGACCGACGCCGGCGAGATCGTCAACCGCAGCTTCGCCGAGAACGGCATGCACGTCATCTCCCCCGTGGTGATCCCCAAGGGCAACGTCGCGAAGGTGGTCCTGCAGCTGGGCGTCCTGGTGGTGCTCGGCCTGATCGGCGCGCTCGGCAACGTCATCCCCAACACCGACCTGTTCTTCGGCCCCCACTACTGGGTCGTGCTGGTGCTGGCCGCCGCCTTCCTGTGGTGGCGCCGCAGCGTGGTCATGGTGCCCGAGGGCTGCAAGGCGCTGATCACCAAGTTCGGCAAGATGGTGCAGATCGCGGACCCGGGCCGGGTGACGCTGTTCAACCCGTGGAAGCGGGTCAGCTACATCGTCAACACCACCCGCGAGTACCCGTTCAACGCCCCCATCAGCGAGGCGCCGACCCAGCAGGGCGTCAAGGCGAGCGTCGACCTGTTCCTGCAGTTCAGGATCGAGAACCCGGCCGAGTTCATCTTCGTGCTCGGCTCGGTGAGCGGCTTCCAGTCCAAGCTCCAGAACGCCATCAGCGAGGTCACCCGCTCCCTGATCTACGCCCAGCGGGCCGAGGACATCTACGACCTGGTGGGCGAGAGCACGGTCGGCATGTTGGACAACCTCAACCAGCAGTTCCTGCCCGCGGTACGGCTCACGGACGTGAACATCACCCACGCCGAGCCGTCCAGCCAGGAATACCGCATGGACCTGGCCGCCCCCGAGATGGTGCGGGTGGCCAAGGAGGCCTACACCTACGAGTACGAGCTGCAGCTGCGCAAGGAGCAGAACGAGGGCGACCTGGTCAAGGAGCTCGCCGGACTGCAGGAGACGCTGAGCGGGATCCAGGCGGAGATCGCCGGTTACCAGGCACGGATGGACACCGCCCTGGAGCGGGCCACCCACCAGGCCACCGCGCAGGCCAGGCAGCGCCTGGTCGAGGCCGAGTCCTCGGCCAAGGCCAACTCGGCCCTGCTGGAGGCGCAGGCGCTGGACATCCGGGCGCTCAGCGCGGCAGAGGCGCCGGAGATCCTCGACTACCGCTTCCAGCAGGACCTGCTGGACAAGCTGGAGTCGGTCTCGGCCCGGCTGCCGCAGGTCGTGCAGGTGGGTGAGCAGACCGACATCGACTTCCTGGCGCTGGCCCAGCAACTCGTCGGCGGCAAGGGCGCGGCCCTGTTCTCGCCCGAGGACATGGCCGCCATCCGGTCCAGGCTGTCGGAGATCGGCGAGCGCGTCTCGGGCCGCCAGGCGGAGATCGACGCGCTGCTCGAACAGGTCGCGGAAGATGTCAACGAGGCGTCCGACACGGACATCGTCACCGTGTCCGCCCCGGCTCCGGCCGGCGGCCGGCGCCACACGCAGAGCATCGAGGGTGAGGTCCGATGAGCCGCCAGTTCTCGAAGATCAAGGAGTCGGTGGCCTCCTGGTCCGACATCCGCCAGCTTCTGCGCGGTGGCGAGCAGGGCCAGCTCGTGCCCGTCGTCATCCCCAAGGACCGGCGCGGGTTCGCCTGGATGACGCTGATCTTCATCGCCCTTTACTGCGCCGGCATGGCCGTGCTGACGGACTGGACCGTCGTGGCCGCGCTGGCGGCGGTGTTCTTCCTGGTCGTCGGGCTGGTCTGGATGTGGCGCCGGGCGATCATCGAGATCGAGGAGGGCACCACGGGGGTGCACAGCCACTGGGGCGCCATCACCGGCACGCTGGCCCCCGGCCGTCACTACCTCTGGCTGCCGTGGGACCGGGTGGACGCGGTGGTCGACACCTCCACCGAGATCCCCTACTCGGCGCCGATCGTGGCCTGCCCCACGGCCGAGAACGTGCCGCTGAAGTCGATCGAGTTCTTCCTGAAGTTCCGTATCGTGGACCCTGTGGCGTTCGTGCGCACGATCGGTGCCGGCAACTTCGACCTGGTGCTGTCGAGCGCCGTGCAGGACGCGATCCGGCAGCGCAGCCGCAGGGTCAACACCGAGCGGGCCTACGACCTGCGCGGCTCCGACGTCGGCGACATGCAGGACGCGCTCAACCGCCAGCTCGGCCGCTACGGCGTGCGCATCACCGGCGCGAACATCCCCGACCTGCAGCTGCCCGACACCTACCAGCAGCATCTGTCCACCCGCGAGAAGGTGGCCAAGGAGCTGTCGGCCTACGAGCGCGAGTGGGAGCTGACCCGCAAGCGGCGCATCGACACGCTGCTCATGGAGATCGAGCGTTCCAAGAAGACCAGGGACGCCCGCGTCGTGGAGGTCAAGGCCGCCCACAACACCGCGCGCAAGGACGTGGCGCGCATGCTGGAGGAGCAGGCCACCGAGGCGCAGCGGGTCCGCTGGGAGATCGAGGCGCGCGGCCGCGCCGAGCTCACCTCCGCCGAGAACGAGGCCAAGGCCCTGCGCAGGCTGGCCGCCTCCTACCGTGACAACCGGGCCGTGCTGCAGTACGAGCTGGCCCGCAGGCGCCTCGACGTGGGCGCCAAGCTGGCGGAGAGCGCTCCCCAGCCGCTGGTGGTCCGCACCCAGCCGGGCACCGGCGACTCCGCACTCTCCACCCTGTTGCTGGCCCAGCTGCTTCCCCGCATCTCGGCCGGCGCGAACGGCCAGGCACCGACCTCATAGGAGAACACATGGTCTTCCGCAAACTGATGGCCGCTTTCGGCGCGGGTGTCGAAGTAGACACGGTGCTGACCAACGCCACCGTGCGCCCCGGCGAGCCGCTGCGCGGGGTGGTCAACTTCAAGGGCGGCGGCTCCGACGCCAAGGTGGAGGGGATCTTCATCGACCTCACCGCGGTGGTCGAGGTCGAGTCCGGCGACAACGAGTACAAGACGACCTACAGCTTCCAGCGCCAGCAGGTGGCGGGCTCGTTCCAGCTGGCCTCCGGCGCGCAGCACGGGCAGCCGTTCGAGATCCCCGTCCCGTGGGAGACGCCGATCAGCGCGATCGCCGGGCAGCCGCTGCGCGGCATGCGGCTGGGCGTGCACACCGAGCTGGCGCTGGCGGGCGCCCTTGACAAGGGCGACCTGGACCCGCTGTTCGTCACCCCGCTCCCGGCGCAGGAGCAGGTCATCGCCGCGCTGGACCGGCTGGGCTTCCAGTTCAAGAAGGCCGACCTCGAACGCGGCACGCTGCGCGGCTCGACGATGCCGTTCTTCCAGGAGATCGAGTACTACGCGGGCGGTCAGTGGCGCAGCCACTTCAACGAGCTGGAGCTGACGTTCATCGCCGGGCCGCGGCAGCTGGACGTCATCCTGGAGGCCGACAAGCGGGGCGGGTTCCTGTCCTCCGGCCACGACTCCTACAACCGCTTCACCGTACGGCACGACGACAATCCCGGCGCGGCCGAGCAGGCCCTGCAGCACGGCCTGGAGCAGATGGCGCGTAAGCGCGGCTGGTTCTGACCGCAGCGACGGACGGGCGGGCGGCGTGAGCGAGAGCTCGCGCCGCCCGTCCGCGTCCGGGAAGCTGGTGAAAGGCCCGCAAGAGGTACGGTTCACGCGCTTTTATCGTGCTAGCCGGTGGCATGACGTGGTCGTTACCATGACCAAGGAACTGACTGATCGTCGGATGCGGGGCGAGCGATGGCACGGTTCGTGGGGGCGCTGAAGCGGATCGCCCCTTGGGCGGCGCAGAACGCCGATGTGGCGATCGCGCTGACGCTGGCCGTCGTCGTGGGCGTGCTCGGCATCATGCCCGAGGAGATGTTCGGCGCCGATCCCGACCAGGGCGCCAAGGTGCAGGCCAAGTTCGTCACCGCCGCGACGCTGGTGATCCTCGCGCTGGTGGCCACCGCGCTGCTGCGCGACCGGGCGCGGCAGGCCCCGGTGGAGGAGAGCATCACCTCCGGCGCGCTCGCCCAGCTCCCGGTCCGGCTGCAGCGCCTGGAGCAGATCGAGCACCTGGTCACCGGCACCCGCAAGGCCCTGGACGCGCTGCAACTGGTCAGGGTGCTCGGCAGCCGGCAGGAGATCGCGCAGGCGCACGCCGAGGCACGCAAGGACACCGCCAGGTGGAGCTTCAAGGGCGGCACCGGCACCTACCTGCGCGCCGTCACCCTGCCGCAGTGCGTGGCCGCCGCGCGCCGGGACAAACGCCACCTGACCGTACGGATCGAGGTCATCGACCCGGCCGACATCGAGGTCTGCGAGACCTACGCCCACTACCGGCGGTCACTGTCCGACCTGCCCGACGGCACCGGCGAGACGTGGACGGCCGACCGGGTCAGGAAGGAGTCCTACGCCACGATCCTGGCCGCGTTCTGGCACCGCCAGCGCTACGGGCTGCTGGACATCGGCGTCGGCCTGTCGTCCACGATGACCACCTTCCGCTGGGACCTGTCGAGCACCCGCCTGATCATGACGGTGGAGGACCCGAACCGGGCGATGACGGCGCTGGCCGACACCTTCTACTACGAGAACTGCGACACCGAGCTGCGCCTCAGCTTCGAGCAGGCGCGGCGGGTGCCGCTGGAGTCGTACAAACGGGTGCAGCTCAGTGACGAGCCCACGATCGAGGAGGTGCAGGAGCTGTTCGAGCGGATCGGGATGCCGCTGCCCAAGTCCTACAACGGGCGTGACGTGGTGGACATCGCCAGGAAGGCGCTGCGCGCCGTGGATCCGTACGGTGAGCCGGCGGCTCATCTGCCGGGCGGACCGTAGCGGTCATGAGCTACCAGGGCGTCTATGAGCAGATCGTGCGGGGCCGGGCCAGGGCCTGGGCGCTGGAGGCCCTGGCCGGCGACGGGGTCCGGGCCGTACGCCATCCGCTCGGATTCGTCTGCCTGCCGCTGGAGCGAGACGGCGGTGAGGGGGTATGTATCCATTTGTGGTCGGATTCGTTCGCCCCGGCGCGCAGCACCACCTCGCAGATCCACTGCCACAGCTGGGACCTCGTCAGCCACGTGCTCTACGGCCAGGTGCGCAACGTGCACGCGGTGGTCACGGACGCGGAGCTGGACGCGACGCACCGCGTGTTCGAGGTCGTCAGCGGCGCCGACGGCGATCGCATCTCCCCCACCCACCGCACCGTGCGGCACGCCACGGGGCTGGTGGAGTCGTTCGGGGCCGGCGACGTCTACACACTGCCGGCGGACCGCTTCCACAGCAGCGTCGTGCCGGAGGGCGGCGAGGCCGCCACGATCGCGCTCGGGCGTGGCCACCCGGGCAGCCACGACCTGTCACTCGGCCCGCTCGGCGCGGGGGATCACCGTGTGCCGAGGCGGCCGCTCGACGCCGGGGAGACGGCGCGCGCCGTACGCCTGATCACCGCCCATGTGAGCTGAGGGATGCCTGATGGATCTGGATCACGCTCGCGCGGTCGCCGTGGACGCGGCCGAGGCCGCGGGAAAGCTGCTCCTGGACGGCACCAGGGAGACGGTCGGCGTCCGCTCCAAGGGCGGCTCGGGGGACGTGGTGACCGATCTGGATCTGGCGTCGGAGAAACTGCTGCTGGAGCGGATCCTCACGGTCTACCCGTCCCATGCGGTCATCGCCGAGGAGTCGGGGCTGCTGGGTGTCTCGGGCGCTGAGTGGACCTGGCTGATCGATCCGCTCGACGGCACCAACAACGTGGCCATCGGCCTGCCCGCCTACGTCGTGGGCCTGGCGCTGTGCCGTGCGGGGCGGCCGATGCTGGGCGTGGTGCACGATCCGGTGTCGGCGCGGACCTGGTCGGCGGTCCGCGGCCACGGCGCGCTGGCCTCCACGGGGGCACGGCTGGCCGCCCGTCATCGACCCTCACCCCACGGTCCGCTGCTCGCTTGGACCCAGGGGTATGCTGTGACCAGGGACGACACGAAGGTGCTCGAGCTGAGGCACGCGCTTGAGCTCGGCGCCCGGCGGGTGTTGCAGTTGTGGACGCCGCTGCTGTCGTGGGCCATGCTGGCACGTGGAGACATCGACGGCATGGTCGGCTACCAGGCCGAGGCCGTGGACCTGCCCGCGGGTGCGCTGATCGCGCAGGAGGCCGGGATCGAGATCCGGGCGCTGGACGGCGGGCCCTTCGAGGACACCATCGAGGGCACGGCCGAAGATCGCAGCTTTGTGGCGGCCCATCCGGAGGCCATGCAGGCGCTGCTGTCCCTTGTCCACCGATGAGTCACACCGATGAATCACACCGATGAGTCACTTCGACGTCATGACCAGAGGGTGCCGGGAAGCGGCACCGGCGGAAAGGAGAATCACCATGTCGGCAGTGTTGACCGGACTGACCATGGAGCTGAGCGTGACCGAGCCGGCGCGGGTGCTCTTCGCCTCCGCCGCGCGACCGGGGGCGACATGAGCGGCGAGCGCGCCACCGGCTGGGCGCATCCGTGGTTCGCGGCCGTGGTCGGTCCCCGCCCGTCGGAGGAGGTGCCGACGGAGGAGGCCGAGGACAGCGCCGCGAGCCGGCGCCGCTCTCCACGGCCCCTGACGATCCGCCGCCGCTGAGCGACGGCTATTTGAGCATGTACTTGCACGACCCCTTGCCGGAGGCCACCTTCTCGCCGTCCACGGTGATCCGGCAGGGGGCCGGCTTGAACTGGCCGTTGGCCGCCCGGACCGACCCCGCCACGATCGAGACCAGACGGCCCACCTCCTGCTCGGCGGCGGTGAGCTCGATCCGGGCGGTCCTGGACCAGGGCAACTTGGCCTCGTTCTCGACGCCGCTCTCGTCCGCGTTGTACATGATCGGCTGAGCGGCCTTTCCCTTGCCCAGGACTTCGAGCTCGACCAGCCGGACCGCCTTCGGAGGGGGCTCCGAGACGGTGCTGGACGGCTCGGCCGAGGCCTCGGCCGCCGCGCCGGAGGGAGCGGTGGTGGCCGTTTCGGCCGTGGTCCCTCCGCCGCCGCAGGCGGTCAGCCCGACCACGGCCAAGAGGACAAGACCGAAACATCTGTTCAGAGGTGGTTTGGCCATGGCGACCATTCTCCTCTAGATCAACTGGCGGCGGGCCCTCAACCGAAGGTGACCAGTGCCCAGGTCGCCGTCAGCAGGCCCACGACCGCCAGGCCCGCGCCGGTCAGCAGGAAACGGCGCATCGGCACCTTGACGTCGTGGCGGCGGCACGACTCGAACCAGAGCAGCGTCGCCAGGGACGCCCACGGCGTGATGACCGGGCCCACGTTGGCGCCGACGAGCAGGGCCAGGAGCTGGCCGCGGTCGTGGGCGGCGATGACCTCCTCGACGGCCTTGAAAGCGGGGAGGTTGTTGATCAGATTGGACAGCCCGGCACCGACGGCGGCCGTGCGGTACGGGTCCCGCTCGTCACCCAGCAGCCAGCCCATCAGGTCAGCCAGGCCGTACCGGCTGAGTGTGGGCACCACCAGGAACAGGCCCGTCACGAAGATGAGCAGCTGCCACGGCACCAGCCTCCAGGCCAGCCGCGCGCGGTCGCGCACCGCGAAGGCGACCACCACGATGAGCGCCGCCACCGACGCGGCCGTCCACACCTCCACCCCCGCCAGCAGCGCGCCGATGAACAGCAGGCAGGCGACCGAGGCGGTGCCGAACAGCACCCGGTCGGCGACCGGCTCCAGCACCGGGGGCGTGTAGCGCTGCTCGCGCCGCTCGCCTCTGCGCCAGAAGAAGGCCCACAGGAACGCCATGGTGACGATGATCGCGACGGCCTGCGGCGCCCACATCCGGGCCGCGAACTGCAGTGGCGACAGGTCGATCGCGTCCATGGCCAGCAGGTTCGTCAGGTTGGACACCGGCAGCAGCAGGCTCGCGGTGTTGGCGAACCAGATGGTGGTCATGGCCAGCGGCAGGGCGGCGATGCGGGCCTTGGGGGCCAGGGCCAGCATGACGGGCGTGAGCAGCACCGCCGTCGTGTCCAAGTTCAGAAAAATCGTAATAAATGACGCAAAAGCCGTACAAAGAAGAAAGAGGGCGAAGTAGTTGCCACGGCCGAGGACCGCCATCCTGGCCGCGATCACGTCGAAGACCTGAGCTTCCTTGGTGAGCTCCGCCAGCACGATGATCCCCACCAGGAACACCAGCAACGGCCCGATCTCGCCCATGCTCTCCCGCGCGACCGGCAGCGGGAGCAGCCCGGTGGCCACGAAGACCAGACCGAGCGCGAGCAGCCCGACCCTGATCCAGTCGAGCACGCCAAGACGCCGCAACACCCGATGATGATCGCACACCACCTGCGAAACGCCGATCCCGCGGGCGATACTGAAGGAATGGCACGCGACGGAAGACCGACCCAGATCTTCGTCAGCTACTCCCCCGCCGACACGGCCTGGGCGACGTGGATCGCCTGGGAACTGGAGGCGGCCGGCTACCGCACGATGATCCAGGCGTGGGACTTCGTGCCCGGCACCAACTTCATCGACTTCATGGACCGCGGGGTCAGCGAGGCGCAGCTCGTCGTGGCGGTGCTCTCGCGCAACTACCTGAGCTCCCGCTACGGGCGGATGGAGTGGCAGGCGGCGATGCGCGCCGACCCGGACGCCCCGTCCAACAAACTGGTCACCATCAGGCTGGAGGACGTCCGGCTCGAAGGGCTGCTGTCCACGATCACCTGGGTGGACCTGCTGGGCGTGACCGATCCGGGGCACGCCAGGGCGCTGCTGCTCGGCCGGGTCAGGGAGGCGCTCAACGGGCGGGCCAAGCCCGAGGCGGCGCCCTTGTTCCCGACCGGCTCCGACCTGCCGGCCCCGCTGCCGACGCTGCCTCCCGGCAGCGACTCCGGCGATCGCTCCGGCAGGGGTGCACGCACCCGCCGCACGCCGGTGAGCGCGCCCAAGTTCCCGCCCGCCGCCGGCCCGCACGCCCAGCGTGCGTCCCTCAGCGTGCTGCACCTGGCCGGCCCCCGGTTCGGGCGGGCGCTGCCGGACCCGGGCGAGCCGTTCACGCCCGAGGACATCCAGGCCCGGATCTGGGCCGACCTCACCGCCATGTACGACAGAGGCGCGCCCCGGCCCGACCTCATCCTGGTCAGCGGCGACCTGACCGAGTCCGGCAGCCTCCGGCAGTTCGGGCAGGCCACCCGGTTCGTCACCGACTTACGGCTGCTGATCGGGCTGGAGCCGCACCGGCTGGTGATCGTGCCGGGCCCGCGCGACGTCACCAAGGCGGCGGCCAGCGCCTACTTCCTGACCTGCGAGGCCGACGACGTCAGCCCGCAGCCGCCCTACTGGCCCAAGTGGCGTCACTTCGCCGGCCTGTTCGGCGAGGTCTACCAGGGGCTCGACGACCGGGTGTTCGACGGCGGGCAGCCGTGGACCCTGTTCGAGGTGCCCGACCTGAAGCTGGTCGTGGCCGGGCTCAACTCGACGATCGCGATGAGCCACCTGGAGCGCGACGCCTACGCCATGCTCGGCGAGGGACAGGCCGCCTGGTTCGCCGAGCGGCTGCGGCCGTACGAGGAGCAGGGCTGGCTGCGCCTGGGCGCGATCGGGCACCCGCCCGCCGCGCTGCACGACGCGCCGGCGTACGAACGGCTCCTGGCCCACCGTCTCAACCTGCTCTTCCAGGGGTCCGGCGGCCCCGCCGAGGGCGCCGTCGCCGCGCCCCGCCGCCACCAGGTGGTCCAGATCACCCCCGAGGGCGTCCGCACCTGGCTGCCCGACGGCGGCGAGCCCGAGCGGGTCCCGCACGTCTGGCGGGCCGCCCGCGCCACCTTCACCGGCGAGACGCCCTCCGGCCCGCCGCCGACCGGCGCCCCGGGCTCGGGGCAGGACAGGCGCCAGCCCACGCCCGTCGAGCTGCTGCTCGACCGGATCACCGAGGTCTGCGAGGCCAGGCACGAGCGGGCCAGGATCCGCCGGATGCCCGGCCACCTGGTGGTCACCCACCCCGACGACGGGTTCGTCCGCCAGCTGATGATCGGCGCGCACGTCGGCGAGCTCACCGCCGAGGACGCCGCCGAGTTCGTCCGGCAGGCGCACGCGAGCGAGCTGGCGGCCGAACTGGTCTACCAGGGGCCGCCGCCGTCACGCACGCTGCGCGACGACCTCATGCGCAGAGGGGTGCGGCTGCGCAGTTTCACCGAGTTCCAGGGCCTGCTCGACCTGTCCGGCTACGCCGCCGAGCAGACGGCCCGGCTCACCACCGACCGCCGCTACCCGCCCGAGCTGTACGTCCCGCAGCGCTACCGCGAGCTCGACCGGCCCGGCCACCACGTCAGGGAAGGGCTCACCGACGAGCTGATGCGGCTGCTGGCCACCGACCACGGCAGGTTCCTGCTGCTGCTCGGCGACTTCGGGCACGGCAAGACCTTCGCGCTGCGCGAGCTGGCCAGGCGCATCCCGGCCGAGCTGCCGCACCTGACGCCCATCCTCATCGAGCTGCGCGCCCTGGACAAGGCGCACTCGGTGGACGGGCTCGTGGCCGCGCACCTGGCCAACCACGGCGAGGAGCTCATCGACCTCAAGGCCTTCCGCTACCTGCTCAGACAGGGCCGGATCGTCCTGCTGTTCGATGGTTTCGACGAGCTCGTCACCCGGCTCACCTACGACCGGGCGGCCGACCACCTGGCGACGTTACTGGCCGCGGCGGAGGACAAGGCGAAGATCGTGGTCGCCAGCCGTACCCAGCACTTCAAGTCGCACAGTCAGGTGCTGACGTCGCTCGGCGAGATGGTGGGCGTGCTGCCGCAGCGCCGGGTGCTGGGCCTGGAGGACTTCACCCACGACCAGATCCGCTCCTACCTCGCCAACCGGTTCGACGACGGCGACGAGGCGGCCGCCCGGATGTCGCTGATGGAGGGCATCCGGGACCTGCTGGCCCTGGCGCAGAATCCGCGGATGCTGAGCTTCATCGCCGACCTCGACGCCGACCGGCTGCGCACGGTGGCCCAGGCGCGGCACACGATCAGCCCCGCGCTGCTGTACGAGGAGATCCTGCAGTCGTGGCTGGCCTTCGAGGAGCGGCGGGTCAAGGTGCCGGGGTCGGCCGCCACGCTGTCCACCGCGGAGCTGTGGCAGGCGGTGACGGCGCTGGCGTTGCGGCTGTGGGACTCCGGCGAGTCGCTGCTCGGCGTGGACGAGCTGACCGAGATCGCCGAGACCCTGGCCGATCTGGCCAGCGGCCAGCTCTCGGCCGCGCACACCGCCTATGCGATGGGGTCGGGCAGCCTGCTGGTGCGGACCGAGGAGGGGATGTTCGGGTTCATCCACGCCTCGGTGATGGAGTGGCTGATCGCCAGGCACGTGGCCGCGACGATCGACGCGCCGGTGGCCCTGTCGCGCCGGCCGCTGACGGCGCTGACCGTCGAGTTCCTGTGCGACCTGGCCGACGTGCGCGCGCTGCGGGCGTGGGTGGCCGATCCGCCCGCCGACGACGTGTCCCGCGCGAACGCCGTCAAGATCGCGGCCCGGCTGCGCACCCCCGCGCGGGCCGACCTGCGCGGCGCGAACCTCAAGGGCGAGGACCTGTCGGCCAGGGACCTGCAGGAGGTGGACCTGACCGGCGCCGACCTGACCGACGCGACCCTCGCGGGCACCAACCTGTCCAGGGCGGTCCTGCGTGACGCCAAGCTGGTCGGGGCGCGGCTCGACGGCGCCGTGCTGACCGGCGCCGACCTGTCCGGCGCCGACCTGTCCGGGGCGCGGCTGGCACGGACGGACCTGAGCGACGTGTCGGCCGAGGGCGCCCGGTGGCACCGCGCCACCCTGATCAACACGACCGGCACGCCGCCGCACCTGCCGGGCGCCGCCGTGGTGCCGGGCCGGCCGGTCGAGACGCAGCTCGCGCCCGCGGCGATCGGCGTCCCGTACGGATATCACTTCCAGACCAGCCGCCTGCCCGAGCCGATCGCCTACAGCTCGGACGGCTCGACCATCGCGATCGGCAACGAGGACGGCGGCGTGCTGCTGTGCACCGGCGGGCTGCCCGTACGCACCCTGCAGGGGCACACCGGCCGCGTCTACTCGATCTCGTTCGTCGGTGACCTGCTGGCGACCGGCGCGAGCGACGGCACCGTACTGCTGTGGGACTCCCTCACCGGCGAGCGGCTGCGCACGCTGAGCGGCCACCGCGACGGCGTCTGGCCGGTACGGCTCAGCCCGTCGGGAGAGCTGCTCGCGGCGGGCGGCGGCGACGGCGTGGTCCGGGTGTGGAACACCGCCACCGGTGACCTGCTGCACGAGCTGGCCGGGCATCAGGCGCCGGTGTACACCGCCTCTTTCGGCGGCAACGTGCTGGTGACCGGCGACGCGGCGGGCATGCTGCGGGTCTGGGACCTGTCCACCGGCGGCCCGGCCAGGGCTCTGGAAGGCCACCGTGGCGCCGTCTACCGCGCCGTGCACAGCCCGGACGGCTCCATGCTGGCCACCGGCGACGGCGCGGGCACGCTGCGCCTGTGGGACACCTCCACCTGGGCGCGGCGGCACGCGCTGACCGGGCTGCGGGGCAGCATCTACTGCGTGACGTTCTCGCCCGACGGCTCGCTGCTGGCCACCGGCGACACCTCCGGCGACGTGCGGCTGTGGGATGCGTCGGGTGAGTTCCGCGGCCTGCACACCACCCATGCCGCCGCCGTCTACCAGGTGGCCTTCTCCCCTGACGGCCGCACGCTGGCCACCGGTGACTCCGGCGGCGTGGTGCGGCTTCAGGCGGTCGGCACGCCGCAGCGGATCGAGCTGACCGGTCACCGCAGCTCGGTGTGGCCGTTCGCGTGGCGGCCCGACAGCGAGCAGCTCGCCACCAGCAGCAACGACGGCACGGTCCGGCTGTGGGATCCGAAGTCGGGCCAGTGCCAGCGGGTGCTGCGCGGGCACGGCAGGCGCATCTCCTCGGTCCGGTTCAGCGCCAACGGCTCGATGCTGGCGACCAGCGGCAACGACGGCGTCGTACGCGTGTGGGAGGCTCGCACCGGGCGGCGGCTGCGTGAGTTCACCGGCCACGCCGACCGGCTGATCTCCGCGCTGTTCTCCCCCGCCGGGCCGGTGCTGGCCACCTCCAGCAACGACGGCGGCGTGCACTTCTGGAACGCCACCACCGGCGACTACGAGCGCGAGCTGAACGCCGAGACCGACCACGTGTGGGCGGAGGCGTTCAGCCCCGACGGCACCATGCTGGCCACGGCCAACGACGACGACAGTGTGCGGATCTGGTGGCGGGCGACGGGGCGGCTGGTCGCCGGCCTCACCGACCACCGCGGCCGGGTCCGCTCGATCGCCTTCAGCCCCGACGGCCGCTACGTCGCCACCGGCTGCGACGACCGGCTGGTACGGATCTGGCACGTGGACTCCGGCGGCCGGGTGGCGACCCTGGAGGGGCACTCCGACCGGGTCTACTCGGTGGTGTTCTCGCCGTCGGGCGACCTGCTGGCGAGCGCCGGCAACGACGGCCAGGCCAGGGTGTGGGAGCTGCGGCCGGGCCAGCCGTGGCAGCCCCTCCTGCGGCACACCTTCGACGGTGGCGCGGGGCGGCTGTGGAGCGTCGACTTCAACGCCGCGGGCGACCGCGTCGCCGTCGGCGGCGACGACGCCGTGGTGCGGGTGTGGGACACCGGCTCGGGCCGGCTGCTGCACGCGCTCACCGGCCATTCGCGGCGCGTCTGGTCGGTCGCCTTCAGTCCCGCCTCGGACGTGCTGGCCAGCGCGGGCGACGACGGCGTGGTGATCGTCTGGGACGGGCCGGAGCGGCGGATGACCCTGCTCGGGCTGCCGGAGGGCTGGGCGGCGCTGGCGCCGGACGGCCGTTACAAGGTCCAGGGGGAGACGGCGGGGCAGTTCTGGCATGTCATCGGCATGTCACGGTTCGAGCTGGGCGAGCTGGACGCGCACTTGCCCGGGGTTCGCCAAGTGCCCCTCGACTCCCCCTTCTAGGCGTTTCCGGACATCGGGCGGCCCAGGAGACCCGTCGCCACCGCCGCCACGTGGGGGGCCAGATCGGGGGCGGCGGCTGCGGTGAGGGCCGGGGTGCCGACGACGGAGCGCAGGACGCCGACCCCGACCAGCCAGGCGCTGAGCAGCTCGGCACGCAGCTGGGCGTCCGGACCCTCGGCCAGCTCCTCCAGTGCCGCGACGTAGGTGTCGCACACCTCCTGACGGATGCGCTGCCGGGTGTCCTCGTGACCGGCGGACTTCAGCATGGCGAGCAGTGGGTGCTCCCCGCCGTAGGACGACCAGTCGTGGAAGACGACCTCGCGCATCATCCGGGCCACCAGCTCTTCCGGCGGCCCGTCGAGCAGGCCCGCGGGCGCCTCGCCGGTGGCGGTGGCCTCGTCGAAGAGCCGCTTCTTGGAGCCGAAGTAGCGGAAGATCAGGGTGGCGTCGACGTCCGCGTCACCGGCGATGTCGCGCACGCTGGTGGCGTCGTAGCCGTCGCGGGCGAACCGCAGCCTGGCGACCTCCAGCAGTCTCTCCCGGGTGGCCTCCCGGTCCCGCTTCCTCTTCGCCGTCACACCGCCTCCTAGTCATCGACCGTTGACATTGTAGGCGGTGCTCGTGTTACGGTCACCCAAGTCAGCGTTCGATGACTTGATGAGGAGCTGAAATATGCGTACTTATGTCGTGTCAGGCGGCACGACCGGCATGGGGCGGGGGCTCGCTCTGCACTATCTGCGGCAGGGCGACCAGGTGACCGTCGTGGGCAGCGATCCGGCGAAGGGTCGCCGGTTCATCGAGGACGCCGAGCGGCTGGGCGCCGGGAAGCGGGCCGCGTTCATCCAGGCCGACCTGACCTCCGTCGCCGAGAATCGGCGCGTCATCGAGGAGGTGCGGGCACGGCACGACACGCTGGACGGGCTCGTCCTCACCGCGATGAGGCACTTCCCCGCACGCGTCGAAACCCCGGACGGCTTCGAGGCGACCTTCGCCCTCTACTACGTCAGCCGCTTCGTGCTCAGCCACGGCCTGACCGGCCTGCTGGCGAAGACGGACAGACCCATCATCGTGAGCATCTGCGGCGTCGGCATGACCAAGGGCCGCATCCACTGGGACGACCTCGGGCTCAAGCGGGGCTACGGCGGCATCAAGGCCACCCTCCAGGGCGGCCGCGCCACCGACCTGCTCGGCGTCGCCTACGCCGCCCGCCACGCGGACGGCCCGGTCCGGTTTCTGCTGCACCACCCGGGGTTCACCGACAGCGGGACCGGCGGCCTCACCCAGCCCGCCAGGTCCATCGTCAAGGTGCTCGCCAAGCTCTTCGCCCAGCCGGTCGCCAGGAGCATCGAGCCGATCATCGAGCTGATGGACGACCCGCCGGAGGGCGTCCTGCTCGCCTACGACCGTCGCGAGCCCGTCGGCCTGTCACTGCCCACCCTCGACCCGGGCGACGCACGCCGCCTGTACGACCTCACCGGCCACCTGCTCTAGCCGCGGCTCGCGCGCAGCAGCAATTCCTGCCACACCTCGGCGACCCGCGCTTCGAGCTCGTCGAGCGGGCCGTCGTTCGGGATGACGATGTCCGCGACCGCGAGCCGGTCCTCCCGGCTCGCCTGGGCGGCGATGCGCGCCCTGGCGTCCTGCTCCGGCATCCCCCGGTGCTCGGCCAGGCGCGCGATGCGGACCTCGTCGGGGGCGTCCACGACGATCACCACGTCGTACATCGGCGCCAGCTTGTTCTCCGCCAGCAGAGGCACGTCGTAGACCACGATCGCGTCGGCGGCCGCCTCGCTCTGCGACCGTGCCACCCGCTCCCCCACCAGCGGGTGCACGATCGCGTTGAGCGAGGCCAGCTTCTCGGAGTCGGCGAAGACGATGGCGCCGAGCCTCTCCCGGTTGAGTGAGCCGTCCGCGTGCAGCACCGCCTCGCCGAACGTGGCCACCACCTTCGCCAGGCCCGGAGTGCCCGGCTCGACCACCTCACGGGCGATCCTGTCGGCGTCGATGACGACCGCTCCCCTGGCCGCCAGCCGCCTGGCCACCTCGCTCTTGCCGGATCCGATGCCGCCGGTGAGCCCAATCTTCAGCACAGCGGCAGCCTATCCGCCCGTCAGCGCCGCAGGTGAACCAGTGTCACATGGTCGCTCATCCGCTCCCGGTGCGTCTCGCGATAGCCCAGGCGCCGGTAGAGGCGCAGATTCGGCTCCGACAGGTGGCCGGTGAACAGGTCGAACACCTCCGCCTCCGGCACCTGCTCGTGCAGCGCGGTCAGCAGGGCCGTGCCCAGCCCCTGGCCCTGGCGGTCGGGCGCCACGGCCAGCCGCCCCACCAGGCAGGTGCTCCCGGCCGACGTGCCGCGCACCGCGCCGATGATGCGGTCCGCCTCGACGGCCTTGAGCACGACACCGGTCTCGATCGCCTTGCGGACCTGATCGAGGGACTCCACCAGCGGCGGGATGTACGGGTCGCCGTAAAGCTGCGCCTCGCTCACGTAAGCCGCCCGCTGCAGGGTCAGGATCTCGCCCGCGTCCGCGGCCACCGCCCGCTGGATCTCCACCCGTGCACCCTACTTCAGAGCGGGGGTACGGCGATCAGCGGACGAGGGCGAAGAAGTCGCGCACCCCGGTGACCAGGCTGTCCGGGGCGGCCATCGCCACCATGTGACTGGGGCTGGAGTGACCGCCCCAGTGGACGACGCGGTTGCGGCGCTCGGCGATCCGGCGGAAGACCCGCGGCCCGCCGTGCGACACCCCGGTGGGCACGACGTCCTGGTCGATGGGCAGGCCCGCGGCCCCCTCGTAGTAAGGCCAGGACGAGGAGGCGCCCGTGGCGGTCAGCCAGTAGACGGAGGCGTTGGTGAGCAGCAGGTCGCGGGAGACGGGCTCGGCCGCGTCGGGCTTCTCACCTGGCCAGCCGTCGAACTCCTTGAACCGTTCGACCAGGTAGGCGAGCTGGGCGACGGGCGAGTCGGTCCAGCCGTGGCCGAGTGTCTGCGGGCGGGCGGCCAGGTAGGGGCCGTAGCCGCTGCCGCCTTCCATCCACCCAGTCGCCTCCCGCAGCTCGGCCAGCTCCTCATCGGTGGCCCCGTCGAGCTCGGCGGGGTCGCCGGTCGGGATGCCGAGGCCGGCGGTGATGTGGGAGCCGATCACATGGTCGCTGTCGAGCGCGGCCAGTTGCGGCGTGACCAGGGCGCCCGCGTCGTTGCCGTGCGCGCCGTACCTGGTGTACCCGAGCCTGCTCATCAGCTCCGCCCACGTCCGGGCCACACGGGCGACGCTCCACGGCCGCCCCTCGACCGGCCCGTCTGCCGGCCCGTCGGCTGGCTCCGGGAAGGGCGAGAAGCCGAACCCCGGCAGGGAGGGGGCGACCACATGAAAGGCGATGGCGGGGTCGAGGCCGTGCGCCCTCGGGTCGGTGAGCGGTCCGATGACGTCGAGGAACTCGGCGACGGAGTTCGGCCAGCTGTGCGTCATGATGAGCGGCAGGGCGTGCGGCTCCGGCGACCTGGCGTGCACGAAGTGGATCGGCTGGCCGTCGATCTCGGTGGTGAACTGCGGGAAGACGTTCAGCCTCGCCTCCTGCTCGCGCCAGCTGAACTCGTCGGCCCAGTATGCGGCCAGCTCGCGCAGATACTCCACCGGCACCCCACGCTGCCACCCGGCGCCGGGCAGTCGCCGCGCCCACCGGGTGCGGTGGAGGCGGTCGCGGAGGTCGTCGAGGTCGGCCTGGGGCACATTGACATGGAAGGGCTTCATGCGGACCACGATGTCGGCCGATGCGGAAGGATTCGTTCCGCATTAACGCATCAAGACGTACAGGCCGGTGGGGTGGGAGCGGCTGGAGCCGTCGCTACCGGTGGCAATACTCTGCGATCCGGGCAAACTGCCACCGAATCGCCACACGGGGAGACGCCAACGTATGAACACGCCACCATCGCCGCCACCCGGAGCGGAGCGTACCGAAGGGTCAGTCGTCCGGATCGGCGCTCTCGTTCCGCTCACCCGGCCTGGCTGGGTCGAGGCGGGCCGACACGTGCTCGCCGGGCTCGAACTGGCCGTTCGCGAGGTCAACGACGCCGGCGGGATCGCCGGAAGACCGCTCGAACTGGTGGTCCGAGACACCGCGGCCGACCCGCGGAAGGCCGCGGCGGCCGTGGACGAACTGGCCCACCTGGGCGTGGCCGCCCTGGCGGGGGAGTATCACAGCGTCGTCGCCCGCGCCGCCGCCGCCAGGGCCGACGCCCTCGGCCTGCCGTTCCTCTGCTCGTCAGCGGTTCTCGACGCGCTCACCGACCAGCCGACGGAATGGGTCGCGCGCCTCGCCCCGGCCCAGTCCCACGGCTGGCGGATCTACGCGGACTTCCTCCTCGGCGCGGGCCACAGCCGGATCGCCGTGGCAGCCGAGCCGAGCGTCTACTGGGCATCCGGGGCCCGCATCCTGCGAGACCACCTCGCTCCACGCGGCGGCACCGTCATCGACCTCGACATGGGCACGCTCTCCCCCACGGACGTGTGCGACGCACTCGCCGGTGATCGCGCGACGGCCCTCCTCCTTCTGGCCGGCCACCCGGAGCCGGCGGTGTCGATCGTCAGGTCCGTCCGCCGCGACCAGCGGCTCACCGAGATCATGATCGGTGCTCCGGCGGGGCAACCGGAGTTCGCCGCATGGGCGACGTCGCTGGGCGACGACAGCGCCGCGATCCCGTTCCTGCGCTATCTGCCCGAGCGTCTCAGCCCACGGGGTGCACGGGTCGGGACGGCCCTTCGCGAGCGGCTGGGCGAGGCACCGTCTTTCGTCGCTTTCGAGGGCTATGACACGATCACCGTCCTCGCCGAGGTGCTGCGTTCGCACGGCGCGGATCGGGCGCGCATCGCCGAATCCTGGCCGCGCGTCGCGGTCGAGGGCACCCGCGGGCTGATCCGGTTCTCCCGCACCCCAGGCATCAGCGTCTGGCAGTGGGCGTGGCCGCCGGTCCAAGTCGTTGATCGGGATCCGGCGAACCCCGATCGCTTCCGCATCCTCCACGCCGCCGGAGAGAGCGTCGGCGGAGGGAGCGTCGCCGGAGAAAGCACGGAGCACGCGCCCACCGCGTGAGCAGACGGTGCCCCCGGCGCATGCGAAAGACCCCGCACGAACCCGTGCGGGGCCTTTCTGCAACCTGCCGTCAGAGCGTCAGCTCTGGCCGCCCGCGAGCTTCTCGCGCAGAGCGGCGAGAGCCTCGTCGGAGGCGAGAGCACCCGCGGCCGGAGCCGACGAGGAGCCGCCCGCCGGAGCCTGCGTCTCACCGGTGTAGGTCGAAGGAGCAGCCTCGCCCGCCTCGGCCTCGGCCTTGCGCGCCTCCTCGATCTGCTTACGGTGAGCCTCGAAGCGGGTCTGAGCCTCGGCGTACTGCCGCTCCCACTCCTCGCGCTGCTTGTCGAAGCCCTCGAGCCACTCACCCGTCTCGGGGTCGAAGCCCTCGGGGTAGATGTAGTTGCCCTGGTCGTCGTAGGTCGCGGCCATGCCGTAGAGGGTCGGGTCGAACTCGACCTCGGTGCCGACACCCTCGTTGGCCTGCTTCAGCGAGAGGCTGATGCGGCGGCGGTCGAGGTCGATGTCGATGATCTTCACGAAGATCTCGTCGCCGACCTGCACGACCTGCTCCGGAATCTCCACGTGGCGCTCGGCCAGCTCGGAGATGTGGACCAGACCCTCGATGCCCTCCTCGACCCGGACGAACGCACCGAACGGCACCAGCTTGGTGACCCGGCCGGGAACGACCTGGCCGATCTGGTGAGTGCGGGCGAACTGCTGCCACGGGTCTTCCTGGGTGGCCTTGAGCGACAGGGAGACGCGCTCGCGCTCCATGTCGACGTCGAGGACCTCGACCGTGACCTCCTGGCCGACTTCCACGACCTCGGAGGGGTGATCGATGTGCTTCCAGGACAGCTCGGACACGTGGACCAGGCCGTCGACGCCGCCGAGATCCACGAAGGCGCCGAAGTTGACGATCGAAGAGACAACGCCCTTGCGGACCTGACCCTTCTGCAGGGTGTTGAGGAACGTCTGGCGAACCTCGGACTGCGTCTGCTCAAGCCAGGCACGGCGCGACAGAACCACGTTGTTGCGGTTCTTGTCGAGCTCGATGATCTTGGCTTCGAGCTCGCGGCCGACGTACGGCTGCAGATCGCGGACCCGGCGCATCTCGACCAGGGACGCCGGCAGGAAGCCACGGAGGCCGATGTCCAGGATGAGTCCACCCTTGACGACCTCGATGACGGTGCCGGTGACGATGCCGTCCTCGTCCTTGATCTTCTCGATCGTGCCCCAGGCGCGCTCGTACTGAGCACGCTTCTTGGACAGGATCAGACGCCCTTCCTTGTCCTCCTTCTGGAGAACCAGGGCTTCGACATGCTCGCCGACTTCCACGACGTCCGCGGGGTCGACATCGTGCTTGATCGAAAGCTCACGCGAGGGAATGACTCCCTCGGTCTTGTAGCCGATATCGAGAAGGACCTCGTCTCGATCGACCTTGACGACGGTGCCCTCGACGATGTCGCCGTCGTTGAAGTACTTGATGGTCTCGTCGATCGCTGCGAGGAAGGCTTCCTCGGACCCGATGTCGTTGACCGCTACCTGCGGGGTGCTCGAGGTGGCCTCGGTGCTGGACGTCATGTGTGGAATTGCTCCGAACGCGGACAGGATGTCGATGTGGCGGATGCGCGGCAGGCCCTCTTCCGCATCAAGCCGATGAATGACGACGTCGACGTGACCGAGCGCGAGCCCGCTCCGTCTGAGGCGCGCGCGAGCCCACAGCGCAGCGATCAGCATATGAGACCATCGGCCTGGGGTCAATCCAGCCGACATATCCGCCACGCCTAATAGGCGTTGACCAGCGGTCTGCGCTTGGCCGTTATTTTACCCCGGAGCCTGCCCGGTATGGAGATCCGGTCCGGGTCCCCGTCGGAGACGTACCGCTCACGGGGGTGCTTACGGAGCCACTCCAGCCAGTACTGCGAGCACCACTTGCGGCATTCGCCCTTGTTGCCGTTGCTCTGGATCCGCTGGATCGCTCCGCGATCGAAGTCTTTCGCGTACGGCGAACGCGACGGCTCGGCTCCGGCCAGGAACACGCCGGTGAAGTCGTAGGCCGTGCCCTCCCAGGCGCCGCTGCGCGCCGTCTTCTTCGAGCGCGGCATCGACCCGTACGGCAGGGCCATGGTCTTCGCCGGGCCGGCGCCCAGCTTGCGCAGCAGCCGTTCGGCCTTGGCGATCTGCCGGCGCACCTTCTTCTTGGGCAACGTCCTGAGATTGGGATGCGACCAGGTGTGGTTGGCCACCTCGAAGCCGTTGCCGACCAGCCATCCCACGGCGGCGGCCTGTTCCGGCTCGGTCGGTAACCCGAAGGGGGTGTGATTGATCCAGAAGGTGGCGACGGGCCGGAAGCCCGGATACTTCGCGGCGACCTGGAGGATGATGGCCACGGCCGTGCCGGGGCGGGGGTTGCCGGCGGCGTCGAGGCCGAAGTGGCTGGGGTGCCCGTCGTCGAAGGTCAGCACGACGGGAGACTTGCCCGCCGGCACCCGGATGTCGCCCGCGGCGAACTCCTTGGCGCTGATCGGCACGTACCCCTCCTCGGCGAGCTTCTCCAGCTCCCGCCTGAACTGCGCCGGGGTGCGGTCGATGGAGGCGCGCCGCTTCGTGACGATGCGGTGGTACATCAGCACGGGGACCAGGCCGAGCTCGTTGGCCTTGACCTGCCTGGCGAACTCGGGGGTGGCGACCACTCCCGGCGGCTGCCCCACCTGGGCCGGCGGCTCGCCGGTCGGCCGGGGCGTGACGCGCTGGGCGGCGGGGACCTGCGGCGCGGGAGCGGACGACGGCAGCAACACCAGCCCGATGACCGCCACGACCACCACCACGACGTTGGCGATGCCGATGAGCCGCGTGAGGGACGCTGAGGACCGCACAGAACTCCCGTGCCACTCGGGGAAAATTCCACCACAGAGTAGTGCAGAACCACCCGTTGATCGGTGCGCCCAGCGCTGGGCGCACCGACCACGAAGGGGCTCCGGGAGGTCAGTGGCCGGCGTCCTCCCAGGTGCGGCCCACGCCCACGGAGACCTCCAGCGGGACCCGCAGGTGGTAGGCGGCGTTCATCTGCCCGGTGACGAGCCGCCTGAGCGGCTCCAGCTCGCCGGGCGCCACCTCGAAGACCAGCTCGTCGTGGACCTGCAGCAGCATCCGCGAGGCCAGCCCCTCCTCGCGCAGCGCCTGCCGCACGTGGAGCATCGCGACCTTGATGATGTCGGCGGCCGAGCCCTGGATGGGGGCGTTGAGCGCCATCCGCTCGGCCATCTCGCGCCGCTGGCGGTTGTCGCTGGTCAGGTCGGGAAGGTAGCGGCGGCGGCCCATCATGGTCTCGGTGTAGCCGTTGGTGCGCGCCTGCCGGACGATGTCCTGCAGGAAGTCGCGGACGCCGCCGAACTCGGTGAAGTATTCCTCCTTGAGCGCCCGCGCCTCGGCCACCGGGATGTTGAGCTGGTTGGACAGCCCGAAGTCGGACAGGCCGTAGGCCAGGCCGTAGTTCATCGCCTTGATGCGGGCGCGCAGCTCGCCGTCGATCTGCTCCGGCGGCAGGTCGAACACCCGGGCAGCGGTCGCCTGGTGGAAGTCGTGGCCGGACTCGAAGGCCTCGATCAGCGACTCGTCACCGGACAGGTGGGCCATGATGCGCAGCTCGATCTGGCTGTAGTCGGCCGTCAGCAGCGTCTCGTAGCCCTCGCCGACGACGAAGCCCTGCCGGATGCGGCGGCCCTCGGTGGTGCGGATCGGGATGTTCTGCAGGTTGGGCTTCTCCGACGACAGGCGGCCCGTCGCGGCGATGATCTGGTTGAAGGTGGTGTGGATGCGGCCGTCGTCGGCGATCTCCTTGATCAGGCCCTCGACCGTGGTGCGCAGCTTGGTCTGGTCACGGTGCCTGAGCATGATCGTCGGCAGCTCGTGGTCGGTCTGGGTGGCGAGCCAGGCGAGCTGGTCGGCGTCGGTGCTGTAGCCGGTCTTGATCTTCTTCGTCTTGGGCAGGCCGAGCTTGACGAACAGGATCTCCTGCAGCTGCTTGGGCGAGCCGAGGTTGAACTGCTCGCCGACCGCCCGGTGGGCCTCCTCGACGGCGTGCTTGACGGCGGCGCCGAACTCGGCCTCCAGGCCGGTGAAGTATTCGCTGTCGACGGCGATGCCCGCCCGCTCCATCTCGGCCAGGGCCGTGATGAGCGGCAGCTCCAGGTCGTCGACGAGCTGGGTGCCGCCACGCCCGGCCAGGAAGGTTTCGAGCGCCTCGGCCAGCTCGCGGACGGCGTGGGCGCGCAGCGCCAGGTCCTTCGCCGGGGCGTCCTCGTCGTCGCCGAACAGCGCCGCCTGCCCGCCGGGCTCGGCCTCGGCCCGCAGATCGCGGTTGAGGTAGCGCCTGGCGAGGTCCTCCAGCGTGAAGGTGCGCTGGCCCGGCATCGCCAGATAGGCGGCCAGGGCGGTGTCGCTGGTCAGCCCGCGCAGCTCCATGCCCTGCGCCCACAACGCCAGGATCGGGCCCTTGGCGTCGTGCACGGCCTTGGGCCGGGACTCGTCGCCCAGCCAGTCGCGCAGCGCCATCTCGTCGGCCTCGGTCAGCTTGGCCGGGTCGATGTGCGCGGCGGTGCCGTCGGGCGAGGCGATGGCGATGGCGTCGATGCGGCCGGTGCCGCTGCCGTAGACGCCCTTGAAGGCCAGTCCGGCCCGGCCGGCGGGCAGCGCGGACAGCCAGCCGGCGACCCGGTCGGGGCCGAGGATGACGGTCTCGACCTCGAAGCCCTGCTCGGGCTCCTGCTCGCCGGTGCCGAGGGTCTTGAAGGCGCGCTCGCGCAGCTCGCCGCGGATCTGGAGGGTGTCGAACAGCTTGTTGACCTCCTCGCGCTCCCAGGCGCCCTGCTTGAGCTCGGCCAGGTCGGCCTCCAGTGGCACGTCGCGCAGCAGCTCGGTGAGGCGCCGGTTCATCAGAACCTGGGCGACGTGCTCGCGCAGCTTGTCGCCCACCTTGCCCTTGACCTCGTCGACCCGGTCGACGAGGGCGGTCAGCGAGCCGAACTCGCGCACCCACTTGGCGGCGGTCTTCTCGCCCACGCTGGGGATGCTGAGCAGGTTGTCGCTCGGGTCGCCGCGCAGCGCCGCGAAGTCGGGATACTGGGTGGGGGTCAGGCCGTACTTCTCCTGGACCGCCTCCGGGGTGAACCTGGTCATGTCGCTGATGCCGCGCCGGGTCATGAGGACCGTGACGTTGTCGTTGACGAGCTGCAGCGCGTCACGGTCGCCGGTCACGATGAGCACGCTCATGCCCTCGGCGTCGGCGCGGGTGGCCAGGGTGGCGATCAGGTCGTCGGCCTCGAAGCCGGCCTTGGACAGGCGCGGGACGCGCAGCGTGTCGAGCAGCTCGAAGATGAGCTGCATCTGACCGCGGAAGTCCTCCGGGGTCTCGCTCCTGTTGGCCTTGTAGTCGGAGTATTGCTCATGCCGGAACGTCGGCTCCGAGCGGTCGAAGGCCACCGCGACGTGAGTCGGCTTCTCGTCGCGCAGAATGTTGGTCAGCATCGAGGTGAACCCGTAGACCGCCTCGGTGTGCTGACCGTCGGTGGTCATGAGGTTGGCATCCTTGAGCGCGTAGAAGGCGCGATAAGCCAGGGAATGCCCGTCTAGCAGCAGCAGGCACGGGCGGCTGGGGGTCACTTCACTCTTCGGCACACAGGCAGCCTAGTCTCCACCCACGACAGAAAACCCGAGCTCGAACGATAGGAGGCGTCCCTTTGACGCAGACGGATCCCCTGGTACTCGCCGACATCAGGGCCATGCACGAAGGCACCGTGGCCGAGCGGATGGGCATCGAGTTCACCGAGGTCGGCGCCGAACGCGTGGCCGGCCGGATGCCGGTGGCGGGCAACACCCAGCCCTACGGGCTGCTGCACGGCGGAGCCTCGGTGGTGCTCGCCGAGACGCTGGGGTCGACCGCCGCCGCGATCCACGCCGGTCCCGAGCGGATCGCCGTCGGCATCGAGATCAACGCCACCCATCACCGGTCGGCGACGTCGGGGCACGTCACGGGCGTCGCCACCCGGTTGCACGGCGGCCGCACCCTGGCGACGTACGACATCGAGATCACCGACGAGCAGGGCCGTCGGGTCTGCACCTCACGCCTCACCTGCATGTTGCGCGACCGCTGAACCTTTTGCCCCAATGTGCCCTTTGCGCAGAGTACCCTCTCTCGCTACGGTTATGGGCAGCAGAGCCCGCGGGGAGACCGAGTAGATAACAGTGAGGTCGCATTTGCCTCATATGGCCCCAAAGGCCTCCCCCGGGCTCGTTACCAGCGAGGCGGGGACCCCGTAAACCCGGCCGTAAGCACGCCAGGCGTCACCCCCCATTTAGCCCCTGACCTGGCGCGTTGTTTGCTCACATCAGTGACACACACATGTCACTAATTGGTGACGAACGATACTGAACCGGGCGTACCCGCAATAAGCTCCCGCCACAGCATCCCAGTTTGTGCCTGCGATGCTCGCGTGTCGAGATGGAGGGGCACAACCCCGCCTTGACCTATCTGAGGGAGCACCATTGCGCAGAGCCGTGATCGCGTTCACGGCCTTCCTGGGTGGACTCATACTCGTGCTCGCCGCTCCGGCCTACGCGGCCGATCCGGAACAGAGCCTGAGGGGAACACTCAAATTCCAAGGCCAGCCAGTGAACGGCGTGAAAATCGTCGTGACCACCGAGAGCGGACAACCCGTCCAGGAGGTCACCAGCAACGCCCAGGGCGCATGGGAGGTACCGGTCCCCGAACCGGGACCGTACAAGGTCACACTTGATGTCAGCACCCTCCCGCAGAACATGGAGATCCGCGGCGGCAACAACGTGCGGACGCCCACCGTGTACGAGGGAAACCCGGCCTCCGTGCTGTACGCCCTGCAGGCCAAGAGCGCCGACGGCGCGCCGCCGGGTGACGGCGGCTCGTCGAGCGCCTTCTGGCAGAGAGCGGCCCAGCTGACCTTCGAGGGGTTCAACCTGGGGTTGATCATCGCGCTCGCCGCGCTCGGCCTCTCCCTCATCTACGGCACCACGGGCCTGACCAACTTCGCCCACGGCGAGCTCGTCACGCTCGGCGCGTTGCTCGCCTACGGCTTCAACAGCGGCGTCGGCCTGCATCTCATCCCGGCGGCCATCCTGGCCGTCATCGTGGCGGGCGGGCTCGGCTACTCCCAGGACAGGTTCTTCTGGGGGCAACTCCGCAGGCGGGGCACCGGCATCATCGCCACGATGATCATCTCGATCGGCGTGGCGCTGTTCCTGAGGTACCTGTTCCTCATCGTGTTCGGCGGTGAGAGCGACTCCTTCGTGCAGTACAACGCCCAGCCCGGCATGGAGCTCGGCCCCATCTCCGCCTCGCCGAAGAACCTCGTCGCCATGGCCATCGAGCTGATCGTCCTCGTCGTGGTCGGCATCGCGCTGCTGCGCACCCGTACCGGCAAGGCGGCCCGCGCCGTGGCCGACAACCCGGCGCTCGCGGCCTCCTCCGGCATCAACGTCGACCGGGTCATCCGCATCATCTGGACCATGGGCGGCGCCATCGCCGGCCTGGCCGGCATCATGCTCGGCCTGTCGCAGAACCTGAAGTTCACCATGGGCCAGGACCTGCTGCTGCTCATCTTCGCCGGCGTCACGCTCGGCGGGCTGGGCACCGCCTTCGGCGCGCTCGTCGGCTCGATCATCGTCGGCCTGTTCGTCCAGGTGTCCACCCTGTGGATACCGCCGGAGCTCAAGAACGTCGGGGCGCTGGCCGTGCTCATCATCGTGCTCCTCTTCCGGCCGCAGGGCATCCTCGGCCGCCGCGAGCGAATCGGCTGACGGGGGGAACCATGGACTGGACCACGATCATCTCCACCACCGTCAAGGCCGCCATCGGCGTCGAGACGGTCTGGTACGCGCTCGCCGCGATCGGCATCAACATCCACTTCGGCTACACCGGCCTGCTCAACTTCGGGCAGTCGGCGTTCCTGGCCGTCGCCGGGTACGGCCTGGCGGTCACCGTCACGGTGATCGGGCTGCCGTTCTGGATCGGCATCCTGGTCGGCCTGACCGCCGCGGTGCTGCTGGCCCTCCTGCTCGGCATCCCCACGCTGCGACTGAGGGCCGACTATCTGGCCATCGTCACCATCGCGGCGGCCGAGATCGTCAGGCTCATCTTCCGCTCGGTGGCGTTCAAGGACGTCTTCGGCGGCTCCGACGGCCGGCGCGGCTTCTCCAACGGCTTCTACGAACTCAACCCCTATCCTGACGGGACGTACGGCTTCGGCTGGTTCACCTTCAACGAGCGGGTGCTCTGGGTGCTGACCGTCGGCTGGATCCTCGTCGGCCTGTCGTGCCTCGTCGTCTATCTGCTCATGAAGAGCCCGTGGGGCCGCGTGCTCAAGGCGATCCGTGAGGACGAGGACGCCGTGCGCAGCCTCGGCAAGAACGTCTTCTCCTACAAGATGCAGTCGCTGATCCTCGGCGGCGTCATCGGATCTCTCGGCGGTTTCATCTACGGCCTGGCCTACGCCTCGGTGCAGCCTGACATCTTCGGCACCGAGACCACCTTCTTCGCCTACACCATCGTGATCCTCGGCGGCGCCGCCCGCGTGTTCGGCCCCGTCGCCGGTTCGATGATCTTCTGGGTGCTGCTGGTGCTGGTCAACGGCGTGCTCAGCGGGGCTGTCGAGTCCGGGTTCATCCCGTTCATGGACATCACCCAGGTGGGCCCGTTCCGCTTCCTGCTGGTCGGACTTGGACTGATCCTCTTGCTCGTCTACCGACCACAAGGCATCTTCGGGGACAAGAGGGAGATAGCAATCGATGCACGCTGAAACCACCAAAGATCAGAAGGCGGCGGCGCTGGCCGCCTTCGCAGATCTCGCCCGCGAACCCGGCGTGCCCAAGCCCGACCCGATCCTGGTGGTCGACAACGTGGTGCGCCGCTTCGGCGGCCTCACCGCGGTCGAGGTGCAGCACGTCGAGATCCAGCGCGGCTCCATCACCGCGCTGATCGGTCCGAACGGCGCCGGCAAGACCACCTTCTTCAACCAGCTGACCGGCTTCGACACCGCCGACTCCGGCCAGTGGACGTTCAACGGCCGCAACATGAACGGCGTGCCGGCGCACAAGGTGGCCCGCGCCGGCATGGTCCGCACCTTCCAGCTCACCAAGGCGCTGTCCAAGCTCACGGTGCTGGAGAACATGCGGCTCGGCGCCCAGTCGCAGAAGGGTGAGACCTTCTGGCGGGCCCTGGTGCCGAGCCTGTGGCGCGGCCAGGAGGACGAGATCACCGAGCGGGCCGAGGAACTGCTCGCCCGGTTCAAGCTCGACGCCAAGCGCGAGGACTTCGCCGGGTCGCTCTCCGGCGGCCAGCGCAAGCTGCTGGAGATGGCCCGCGCGCTCATGGTCCGCCCCGAGCTGGTCATGCTCGACGAGCCCATGGCCGGCGTCAACCCGGCCCTCACCCAGTCACTGCTCGGCCACGTCAAGGACCTGCGCGAGCAGGGCATGACCGTGCTGTTCGTCGAGCACGACATGGACATGGTGCGCGACATCAGCGACTGGGTGATCGTCATGGCCCAGGGCAACGTCATCGCCGAGGGGCCACCCGACACGATCATGTCCGACAACCGGGTCATCGACGCCTACCTGGGCGCCCACCACGACGCCCCTCTCTCGGAGGACGAGCTCGAACAGCAGCTCCACGAGGCCGAGAAGGAGCTCGTCACCGAGACCGAGGAGGAGACGAAGAAGTGAACGCCGTCCCCGAATCCACTCCCGAGTCGCAGGCCGCGGTCACCGACCGCAGCGCACACCTGGCCGGCGCGGAGAACGCCGTCCTGCGGTGCGACGAGCTGATCGCCGGCTACCTGCCGGGCGTCAACATCCTCAACGGCTCCGACCTGTACGTGGGCGACGGCGAGCTGATCGGCATCATCGGTCCCAACGGCGCCGGTAAGTCGACCCTGCTCAAGGCCATGTTCGGGCTGGTCAACATCCGCAGCGGCACGGTGCTGCTCAAGGGTGAGGACATCACGAACATGAAGGCGCACTCGCTGGTCTCACGCGGGGTCGGCTACGTCCCGCAGACCAACAACGTCTTCCCCAGCCTCACCATCGAGGAGAACCTCGAGATGGGCGCCTTCCAGGTGCCCGGCAAGTTCAAGGAGCGCTTCGAGTTCGTCGCCGAGCTGTTCCCCGCGCTCAAGGAGCGGCGCAAGCAGCGCGCCGGCTCCCTGTCGGGCGGCGAGCGGCAGATGGTCGCGATGGCCAGGGCGCTCATGACCGAGCCGTCGGTGCTGCTGCTGGACGAGCCGTCGGCGGGCCTGTCGCCCAAGCTGCAGGACCTGGTGTTCATCCAGGCCCAGCAGATCAACAAGGCGGGCGTGACCGTGATCATGGTGGAGCAGAACGCCAGGCGCTGCCTGCAGATCTGCCACCGCGGCTACGTGCTGGACCAGGGCCGCAACGCCTACACCGGCACCGGGCGCGAGCTCGCCCAGGACCCCAAGGTCATCCAGCTCTACCTCGGCACCCTCGCCAAGGCCTGACCGCCAGAAGCAACGGAGAAGGGGCTCCCCGCGAGCCCCTTCTCCGTTTTTTATCGCCCCACAGCCCTTTCTCCGGTTCTTACCGCCCCACAGACCTTTCTCAGTTTTTACTGGGTGATGTGCTACGACGATTCGCGGCGATCGTGCTCATCCTGCCCGCCCTCGCCGCCTGCCAGCAGACCCCCGCCTCCGGCGGCACGTACAGCACCGGCGGCGACACCGCCGACGACCCGTGCGCGCGCGTCGTGTCGGCCATCGGCTACGCGGGCCTCCTGCTCGGCCCCGAGGGCAGCGAGCAGGAGCAGGACTTCGAGGACGCCCTGCTCGGCCGGCTCTCCGAGGTGCGCGGGATCACGCTCCAGTACGGTTCCCGCCTGCCGGCCTCCCTCTCCCCGGCCGTCCGTACGGTCCAGACAGCGACCGAGGGACTGGCACGGGCCGATGTGCCCAGGCGGCGCCAGGTGGCCCTCCTCAAGCGCTACAGGGCCGCGGCGGGGCAAATCACGACAGGCTGTACGTAGCCGGACATGCAGAAGGGCCCGGTCCCAGGGGGGAGGATCGGGCCCTTCGCGGGTTGTCTCAGCTCACGAGCGACTAGCCGGCGATGTTGCCGGTGCGGTACTCGAGGGCCTTGGTGGCGTACTTGTTGTCCTCGCCGTACTGGTAGATGCCGATGGTCGCGACGGCCGGGTCACCGGCCTCGTTGAACTCGACCGGACCGCTCACGCCGTCGTAGTCGATGTCCTTGCCGGCCTTGAGCAGCTCGCTGCAGGTCTTGAAGTCCGTGCACTTCTCGCCGCCCTTGCTGACCTCGATCAGCTTGGCCGCCACGTCGGTGCCGACGTCGCTCTTGGCGGCCTCGGCGGCCAGCGCGAGCAGGTTGGCGGCGTCGTAGGACTCGGGCGCGTAGCTGAAGTCCTCAAGGTCGGGGTCGACCGCCAGCAGCTTCTTCTGGAACTCGTCCGGAGCCGCGGCGCCGGGGATGGTGCCCTTGACGCCCGTCAGGGTGCCCTTGGGCATCTTGATGTAGTTCGTGTTCGAGGTGTTGCCGTCGACCATGTACCACTTGTGCTTGTCGGCCGGCAGACCCTGCTTGATCAGCTCGTTGATGACCTTGGCGGTCTCCTCGAAGCCGATGAGCACGATGCCCTTGGGGTTCTTGGCCTTGATCTTGGCGATGTCGGCGGCGAAGTCCGCCGCCTTCGGGTCGTAGTCGACCCGCTCGACCACTTCGGCGCCACTGTCCTGGACGGTCTTGGCGACCTGGTCGGCCAGGCCGGTGCCGTAGGAGTCCTGCATCGCCATGATGCCGACCGTGTCGTTGCCGTCGGCCACGACCAGGTCACCGAGCACCCGGCCCTGCAGCTTGTCGGGCGGCGAGGTGCGGAAGTACAGGCCCTTGTCCGCGATGGTGGTGAACTTGTCGGAGGTGTTGGCGGGCGAGAAGTGCACCACGCCGGCGCCCGTGATCTTGTCGATCACCGACTCCGACACCGACGAGGACGCCGCGCCGATGATGGCGTCGGCCTTCTGCGCCAGCATCTTGTCCACGGACTGCGAAGCGATGTTCGTGGTGGTGTCGCCGGAGTCCGTGTGAATCTTCTCCACGTCCTTGCCGAGCACCCCACCGGCCTCGTTGATCTCCTTGATGGCCAGGTCCACCCCTGCGAACTCGGGCGGGCCGAGGAACGCCAGCGATCCGGTCTGCGGCAGGAGGGTGCCGAGGGTGAGCTTGCCGTCACCCTGCGCCACGGGAGCCGCGGCGGAGGATGAGGCGGCCGTGGGCGAGGAAGGTGCGGCGGTGTCGCTGCCACCACCGCAAGCTGTCAGGGCGAGGCCGGTGGCAGCCACGACAGCTAGCGCCCGCCCCATGGGAGCAATGCGGATCATGAAGTTTGTCTCCTTCATTTACGGTCCGGGATCTCTCAGCACCGCCGAGCACACCCGATCGAATGACGGAAACGTACAAAATGCCTGCACGTACATGCCAGTCATACGGATGAACTGTCGGCACTTGGATGCGGAGTCGTAACCAGTCCTCAACTTACGGCCGCAACCAGGGCATGCCTAAGGTTCGTCAGGTGAAGCAGTGGATGGTCTTGCTCGTTCTCGCGGGGCTCGTGTCCGGGTGCGGCGGATCGGCCCTCGCACCCCCTCCTACGGACGCCCCACCGGCCGGCCTGTCGGTCTCCTTCGGCCAATGGCGCTCCGACGAGCCCGCGCACGTGCTGCAGGTCGCCGTCCGCAACACGAGCGCGACGCCGGTGTACTTCGCCGACGTGCAGGTCGTCACCCCGTCGTTCGCCACGCTCGCCCCGCAGAAGGCCGGCATCACCATCCCGCGGACGGACAGGATGGACATCCCCACCCCCTACGGCAAGGCCGTCTGCCCGTCGGAGGGCCTGCCCGAGGTGCGGCCCGCGACCGTGGTGGCCCACCTGCGCGCCGGGTCCGAGCAGAAGCTGCGCCGGGTGGTGTTCAAGGTGCCGCACCCCGACCCGCTGCTGACCAGGCTGGTGCGTGACGAGTGCGCCGAGCACCTGATCAAGCAGGCTGCCGAGATCTCCTTCGACCCCGAGTGGCGGCGCGAGGGCGAGGCCATGCGCGGCACCCTCATCCTGACCCGCCGCGGCACCGGCGCGGTGGCCGTGCACTCCGTCGGCGGCACCACCCACTACATCGCCACCCCGGTCGGCGACGGCAGCCCGCTGCTGGAGCTGGGCGCGCGGGAGCGGGAGGCGCGGGCGCCGATCGAGCTCACCCCCGGCCGCTGCGACCCGCACGCCTTCGCCGAGGCCAAGAAGGCCTTCCAGTTCCCGGTACGGGCCAGCGTCGACGGAGGCGAGCAGCGCGTGGTCATCGTCGCCCCGGCCCGGCCTGAGCAGGAGCGGCTCATCGACTACGCCCTGCAGGTCTGCGGCCTGAAGCCCGCCTAGCCGCGCTCCGCCGCGTCGTCCATAACGATCTGGGCAACCTCGCGCATGCTCAGCCTGCGGTCCATCGACGCCTTCTGGATCCACCGGAAGGCCTGCGGCTCGCTCCACCCGTGCTTGGCCATGAGCTGACCCTTGGCCCGCTCGACCAGCTTGCGGGTCTCCAGCCGCTCCGACAGGCTCGACACCTCGGCGGCCAGCGCCACCATCTCCTCGTGCCTGCTCACCGCCATCTCGATCGCGGGCACCAGGTCGGCCTTGGTGAACGGCTTGACGAGGTAGGCCATCGCGCCCGCGTCTCTGGCCCGTTCGACCAGGTCACGCTGGGAGAACGCGGTGAGGATCAGGCACGGCGCGACCCGCTCGGCCACGATCCGCTCGGCGGCGGAGATGCCGTCGAGAATCGGCATCTTGACGTCCAGGATGACCAGATCGGGCCGCTCCTCCATGGCGAGCCGGATCGCTGTCTCGCCATCACCGGCCTCCCCCACGACGACGTAGCCGTCTTCCTGAAGCATCTCCTTGAGATCGAGGCGGATCAGTGCCTCGTCTTCCGCGATCACCACTCGCCGCTGCGTACTCACGAGCGCAAGAGTACCGATGTCCGGTAGATTAGATCCACGCCGGTGCCCTCCGCTGGTCCACGCCAGGGGCGAGGTACGGCACTTTCCGGACAATTCCGGAAATCAGCCGGAATGGTGGAATAGGCAGACACTGACGCCTCAAAAGCGTCTGCTCGAAAGGGCGTGCGGGTTCGAGTCCCGCTTCCGGCACACACCGTCGAGACCTTCAGTGACGATCCGTATGCCCTTCGCATGCATCCTCGTGAGACCGTCTACCAGGCCACCCGTTGCTACGCCACCCCCGTCACCTCGTCGTGAACGAGTCCACGAGCGGCTCGACATCTGTGCCGGGGCCGAAACGCCGGAGGCGGCTCGGTACGCGTCGCGTCATGAGGAGGCGAAGAACGGGTAAGCCGTGCTCCGCACGGCGCCGAGGTGGAGTAGCCGGTCGATCTCTGGTGATGTACACGGTGAGGTTGCGATCATCGGAGGTGGGCGTGATGGGGTTGAGCGAGCGGGAGCGGGTGGAGTTCCTGGCCGAGCCGCACATCGCCGGGCTGGCCGTGGACGCGGGGCCCGAGCGGGGGCCGCTGAGCGTGCCCGTCTGGTACGACTACGTACCGGGTGGCGACCTGCTGTTCCTGACGGGCGCGGAATCCCGTAAGGCCGCCCTCATCGCCAAGGCGGGCCGGCTGACCATGCTGGTCCAGCGGGCCAGCCCGACCTACCGCTACGTGTCGGTCGAAGGGCCGGTGGTGGGCTCCGGTCCCACCACGCTGGAGCAGCTCACCCGGATCGCCGCGCGCTACCTGTCGCCCGAAGCCCTGCCGGGATACGTGGAGGGGTCCGACCCGCACGCTCTGGTGACGTTCAGGATGGCGCCGCAACGGTGGCTGTCGGCCGACCTCGGAGCGCTGTGACAGGGCCGGATCACGGTATTTTGAGGTACGTGACTGCTATCGATCCCACCGTGACCGGCGCCTACGGCGTCGGGCTCGCCACCATAGCCGCCGACGGCACCGTACTCGACACCTGGTTCCCCGCGCCGGAGCTGGGCGACCCGCCCATGACCGGCACCGAGCGGCTCGCCGCCGAGGAGGCCGGGGAGCTGGCCTCCCTGATCGGCCCCGACCCGGCCAGGGGCGTCGAGGTGGTGGCGGTCCGCACCGGCATCGCCAAGCTCTCCGAGGCGCCGCTCGACGCGCACGACGTCTACCTGCGGCTGCACCTGCTGTCCAGCCGCCTGGTGCGCCCGCACGGGCTGAACCTGGACGGCGTCTTCGGCAAGCTCGCCAACGTCGTGTGGACCAGCCACGGGCCGTGTCCCGTCGAGGACTTCGAGCAGACGCGACTGCGGCTGCGGCTGAGCGCCAAGGGCTCGGTCGCGGTCTACGGCGTGGACAAGTTCCCGCGGATGGTCGACTACGTGATGCCCACGGGCGTGCGGATCGCCGACGCCGACCGGGTGCGCCTGGGCGCCCACCTGGCCGCCGGCACCACGGTCATGCACGAGGGCTTCGTCAACTACAACGCCGGCACGCTCGGCGCGTCCATGGTGGAGGGCAGGATCTCGGCCGGCGTGGTCGTCGGCGAGGGTTCCGACGTGGGCGGCGGCGCCTCCATCATGGGCACCCTGTCGGGCGGCGGCACGCAGGTCATCTCCATCGGCGAGCGCTGCCTGCTGGGCGCGAACGCCGGCATCGGCATCAGCCTGGGCGACGACTGCGTGGTGGAGGCCGGGCTGTACGTCACGGCCGGCACCAAGGTGGCCCTGCCCGACGGCGACGTCGTCAAGGCCGAGCGGCTGTCGGGCACCAGCGGGATCCTGCTGCGCCGCAACTCCCAGTCCGGCGCGGTGGAGGCCGTCCCCCGCACCAGCGGCGGCGTCAAGCTCAACGCCGCGTTGCACGCCAACTGACGCCGGCGCGGGCCGCCGCGCTCGTACACGCAGGGCAGCCGGTCGGCTGAACGCGAAGGGCCGCACGGACAGTGCGGCCCTTTCGACCCTCTAGGGTCAGTTCGCGTGGGACACCGCGGAGCCGATGGTGTGCACGCGCAGCGCGTTGGTGGAGCCGTGGGTCCCGGGAGGCGAGCCGGCCACGATGACCACCTTGTCGCCCTTCTCCAGCCGGCCCAGCGACAGCAGGGACGCCTCCACCTGCCGGACCATGTCGTCGGTGTGGTGCACGAACGGCACCTGGAACGTCTCCACCCCCCAGGTCAGCGACAGCTGGCCGCGCACGTGCGGGGAGGACGTGAAGGCCAGCAGCGGGATCGGGGAGCGGTAGCGGGCCAGGCGGCGGGCGGTCTCGCCGGACATGGTGAAGGCCACCAGCGCCTTGGCGCCGACGATGGCGCCGACCTCGGCGGCCGCGCGGGCGATGGCGCCGCCGGTGGTCTCCGGCATGCGCTCCAGGGTGTGGGTGGCCTGCAGGTAGGCCTTCTCGGCGGCGCAGGAGATGCGGTCCATGGTGGAGACCGCCTCGATCGGATAGTTGCCGACCGAGGTCTCGCCCGACAGCATGACGGCGTCGGCGCCGTCCATCACGGCGTAGGCGACGTCGGAGGCCTCGGCGCGGGTGGGCCGGGGGGCGCTCATCATCGAGTCGAGCATCTGGGTGGCGACGATGACCGGGCGGGCCTTCTCCCGGCACAGCTCGATGATGCGCCGCTGGACGATCGGGACCTGCTCCAGGGGCAGCTCGACGCCGAGGTCGCCGCGGGCGACCATGATGCCGTCGAAGGCCTCGATGATCTCCGGCAGGCGCTCCACGGCCTGCGGCTTCTCGATCTTGGCGAGCAGCGGCAGGCGTACGGCCTCCTGCTCCATGATGTTGCGCACCACGTCGGCGTCGGAGGGGCGGCGGACGAACGACAGGGCGATCATGTCGCAGCCGGTGCGCAGCGCCCAGCGCAGGTCGGCCTCGTCCTTGTCGGTGAGGGCGGGCGCGCTGACGTTGATGCCGGGCAGGTTGAGGCCCTTGTTGTCGGAGATCATGCCGCCGATGACGACGCGGGTGACGACCCGGTCGCCGTCGATCCGGGTGGCCTCCAGGACGAGGCGTCCGTCGTCGACCAGGATGGTGTCGCCGGGGCGCACGTCGCCCGGCAGTCCCTTGTAGGTGGTGGAGACCTGCTCGCGGTCACCGGGGACGTCTTCGGCGGTGATGGTGAAGACGTCACCGAAACCGAGCCGGACCGGGCCCTCCTCGAACCTGCCGACACGGATCTTGGGACCCTGCAGGTCGGCCAGCACGCCTACGCCGCGGCCCAGGTCGGCCGCCACCTCCCTGACCCGGTCGTAGACCTCACGGTGCAAATCATGATCACCATGGCTGAGGTTGAACCGTGCGACGTCCATGCCCGCTGCGATGAGCTCGCGCAGGCGTTCAGGAGAGGACGTGGCTGGACCTAGAGTGCAGACGATTTTCGCGCGACGAGTCACGAGTCCTACCTTAATTGGTACAGACCACTTGGCAGTCATTGACGACGCAGAACGTACCCGAGATAGGACAACAGCACGGCAACGGCGGCTGCCGGGCGGGTCAAGTTCGGGTATTGCTCCGGGAAGCGGACGCCCATCGTGGCCGTACGTTCACGGCTCGAAGGTGGCCGCCTTGTAGGCGTCGACGATGCCCCGGCCGAAGAAGCCGTTCTTCTTCGCGTCGCCTTCGCAGAGGTGGGTCTCCTTGTCGCCGAGGAGATCGTATTCGTACGCGCGCGGCGATGGGCAGGGTTTGGCCGTGGCGGTCCGGTAGAGGTAGTCCTCGACCTTGGCCGGCGCGAGGGTGACGCCTTCCTTGCCGGATCCGCCGGCCTTGCCGGGCTTGCCGAAGCGGCTGATCAGGATGGCGGCGACGCCGGTGGCGTGCGGTGCCGCCATGGAGGTGCCGTCGAGATACTGGTAGTAGGAGCAGGGCCCGCGGGTGCAGTCGCGCAGGACGTCGGCGGTCCTGGGCTTGCCGGACTTGTCGATCCTGCCCTTGGCGCGCAGCACGGCCTCGGGGGCCGCCGCCAGGATCGAGCGGGCGGGTGAGGCGGCCTTGCCGTCCAGGGCGTCGCCGCCCGGCGCCGCCAGGTCGGTCTGTTCGAGGCCGTAGTCGCTGTAGACGGCCTTGCGGCCGGAGGGGCCGACGGAGGAGATCGAGATGACGCCGGCGGACTCGGCGGGCACGTTGAGGCAGGAGTTGTCGACCTTGCGGACCCGCTCCCCGCCGCGCGGGTAACCGGGGCTGGCCTCGTCCAGCTTGGGCTTGCCGAGGTCGGTGGCGCCGTTGCCGAGGGCGGAGACGAGGGTGACGCCCTTCTGGCGGGCGTAGTCGAGGGCTCGCTGCATGCCGGTGATGATGGCACGCTGCTCCAGCCGCTCCTTGGCGCTGTCGGAGGGGTTGTTCCGGCAGTTGAACAGCCAGGGGTCGACGTAGTAACTCATGTTGACCACGTCGACGCCGATGTCGGCGGCATAGGTGAGGGCGTCGAGGCTGGCCTTGAGGAAGAAGAAGCCGGAGTCCTGACCGGCCCTGATGTTGACGAGCTGCACGCCCGGCGCCACGCCGGCGATCCCGATGCCGTTGATCGGAGAGGCGATGGTGCTGGCGACGTGCGTGCCGTGGCCGTCGTCGTCCTGGTCGACCGCGTCCTTGCAGTCGCTGGTCTCACAGGGCCCGTCGAGGGTCTCGCCCTTTTCGTCCTTGGGCTTGTCGGTGACGAAGTTGCGGCTGAGCTCGCGGTTGAAGTTCGGGGCGATGTCGGGGTGCTTGCCGTCGATGCCGGTGTCGATGACGCCGACGAGCACCTTGTGGCTGCCCGGCGCCTTGGCGTGCGCGCGGTCGGCGCCGATCATCTTCATGTCCCACTGGCGGCCGGAGAGCGGGTCGCTCCGGCTGCTCCTAGTGAAGGAGCCGGCGTCGGGGAAGGCGCGCGCGGAGCCGGCGGCGGAGGCGTAACCGATCCGGCGGTCGGTGGAGACGCCGACGATCGCCGGGTCCGAGCCGACGACCTCGGCGAACGTGGCTCCGGCTCGGGCGAGTACGTACCCGAGCTCGGCGGAGGTGTGCAGGGCGGTGCCGCCCGCGCGCTTGATGAGGTCGAGCGCGTCGGCCTGCCGGCCGTCGGCGTAGAAGACCAGATACTCCGCCTGGGCTCCCCGTACGGTCTGGACGCCGGCCTGATGGGCGGTGACGGACGCGCAGGCGGTGAGCGAGGCCGCGAGGACCGTGGCCGCGAGGCAGGAGACAAATCTCCGCATTCTTCCCCCATCCTCCGCAATCCCCTGAAAGGGCATCTTCCCGGTCAGTCATCAGGTGATGCAACTCTGTGCACACGCTTTGGCATGTCTCGCCCCGCGCGCAAACCGTACAACAAGCATGAAAACGCCCGCCCCCGGAGGGGCGGGCGCTCCCCCACGTCGCGCTACACCAGCGGACGCGCCGTCGGCAGGATCGGGTACGGCAGGGCCGTCTCGCCGGTGAGGAACCGGTCGACGCCGCTGGCGGCGGCGCGGCCCTCGGCGATGGCCCACACGATCAGCGACTGCCCGCGTCCCATGTCGCCGGCCACGAACACGCCGTCGACCTTGGACATGTACGTCTTGTCCCGCGAGACGTTGCCCCGTGCGTCGTAGAACCCGTCGCCCGCCAGCACCGCGAGGTCCTGCAGCAGCGCGCCCTTCTCCGGGCCGAGGAAGCCCATCGCCAGGGTGACCAGCTCGGCGGGGATCTCCCGCTCGCTGCCGGGGACCGGCTTGAATCCGTTCTGCGGGCCCTCGACCTCGACCAGGCGCAGCGCCCGGACGTTGCCGTCGGCGTCGCCGGCGAACTCGGTGGTGGAGACCGCGTAGACGCGCTCTCCCTGGCCCTCGGCGAGCTCCTCGTGCGCGCTCTCCATCTTGAACAGGATGGGGAAGGTGGGCCACGGCTGGTTCGCCGCCCTGGTGGCGGGCGGCTGCGGCATGATCTCCAGCTGGGTGACGGAGGCCGCGCCCTGCCTGATCGCGGTGCCGATGCAGTCGGCACCGGTGTCGCCGCCGCCGATCACCACGACGTGCTTGCCCTCGGCGGACACCGGCGGGGTGGCGTAGTCGCCCTCCTGCACCTTGTTGGACAGGGGGAGATACTCCATCGCCTGGTAGACGCCCTTGAGGTCGCGGCCCGGCACCGGCAGGTCACGCCAGGCGGTGGCGCCGCCCGACAGCACCACGGCGTCGAACTCCGCGCGCAGCTCGGCGGCCGTGACGTCGACGCCGACGTTCACGCCGGTGCGGAACTCGGTGCCCTCCGCCCGCATCTGCTCCAGGCGGCGCTCGATGTGCCGCTTCTCCATCTTGAACTCGGGGATGCCGTACCTGAGCAGCCCGCCGACACGGTCGGCCCGTTCGAACACCACCACGTCGTGGCCCGCCCGGGTGAGCTGCTGGGCGGCGGCCAGCCCGGCGGGGCCGGAGCCAACCACCGCGACCCGCTTGCCCGTCCTGCGGACCGCGGGCTGCGGCGTCACCCAGCCCTCGGCGAACGCGCGGTCGATGATCTCGACCTCGACCCGCTTGATCGCCACCGGGTCGGAGTTGATGCCGAGCACGCACGCCGCCTCGCACGGAGCCGGGCAGAGCCTGCCGGTGAACTCCGGGAAGTTGTTCGTGGCGTGCAGCCGCTCGATCGCCTCCCGCCAGTCGGTCCGGTAGACCAGGTCGTTCCACTCGGGGATGAGGTTGCCCAGCGGGCAGCCGTTGTGGCAGAACGGGATGCCGCAGTCCATGCAGCGGGCCGCCTGCTTGGTCAGCTTCTCCTTCGGGAAGTCCTGGTAGACCTCCTGCCAGTCGCTGATGCGGACGTCCACGGGACGGCGCGCCGGCAGTTCCCGTTCGTGCGTGAGAAAACCCTTGGGGTCAGCCATCGGTACGCCTCCCTATCCCTGAACCGCAGCCGCCATGACGGCCTCGTCGATGTCCCTGCCTTCGATCCGGGCGGCCTCGGCGGCCTCCATGACCCGCTTGTAATCGGTCGGCATGATCTTGCCGAACCGGGCGAGCGCGTCGTCCCAGTCGGCCAGCAACTGCTTGGCCACCGGCGAGCCGGTCTCGGCGAAGTGCTTCTCCACGGTCTCCTTGAGGAACTCCGCGTCCTGCTCGGTGAGCGCCTCCAGGGCGACCATCTCCCGGTTGACCCGCTCGGCCTTGAGGTCGAGCAGGTAGGCGACGCCGCCGGACATGCCGGCCGCGAAGTTGCGCCCGGTCGGGCCGAGCACCACCGTGGTGCCGCCGGTCATGTACTCGCAGCCGTGGTCGCCGACGCCCTCGACGACGGCGGTGGCGCCGGAGTTGCGGACGCAGAACCGCTCCCCCACCACTCCCCGGATGAACACCTCTCCGGACGTGGCGCCGTACAGCGCGACGTTGCCGGCGATGATGTGCCCGTCCAGCGGAGCCACCTCGTGCGGGCGCAGCGTGAGCCGACCGCCCGACAGCCCCTTGCCGAGGTAGTCGTTGGCGTCGCCGGTGAGCCGCAGCGTGATGCCGCGGGGCACGAACGCGCCGAAGGAGTTGCCGGCCGAGCCGGTGAAGGAGATGTCGATGGTGTTGTCCGGCAGGCCCGCGCCGCCGTACCGCTTGGTGACCTGGTAGCCGAGCATGGTGCCGACGGTCCGGTTCACGTTGCGGATGGGCAGCTCCAGCGTCACCGGGGTGCCGTCGCGAAGCGCGCCCTCGGCCAGCTGGATCAGCGTGTTGTCCAGCGCGTGCCGCAGGCCGTGGTCCTGCGCGACGGTGCGCCGCAGCGGGGTGCCGCTGGGGAGCTCCGGCAGGTGCAGGATCGGCGACAGGTCGAGCCCGCTGGCCTTCCAGTGGTCCTCGGCCGCCGCCATGTCGAGCATCTCCACGTGCCCGATCGCCTCGTCGAGCGTGCGGAAGCCCAGCTCGGCGAGGTACTCGCGGATCTCCTCGGCGATGAACTCGAAGAAGTTGACCACGAACTCGGGCTTGCCGGTGAAGCGCTTGCGCAGCTCCGGGTTCTGGGTGGCGACGCCCACCGGGCAGGTGTCGAGGTGGCACACCCGCATCATCACGCAGCCGGACACGACCAGCGGCGCGGTGGCGAAGCCGTACTCCTCGGCGCCGAGGAGCGCGGCGATGACCACGTCCCGGCCGGTCTTGAGCTGGCCGTCGACCTGCACCACGATCCGGTCGCGCAGGTTGTTGAGCAGCAGCGTCTGCTGCGTCTCGGCCAGGCCGAGCTCCCACGGCGCGCCCGCGTGCTTGAGGCTCGTCAGCGGGGACGCCCCGGTGCCGCCGTCGTGGCCGGAGATCAGCACCACGTCGGCGTGCGCCTTGGACACGCCCGCCGCGACCGTGCCGACCCCGACCTCGGCGACCAGCTTCACGTGCACCCGCGACTCCGGGTTGGAGTTCTTCAGGTCGTGGATGAGCTGGGCCAGGTCCTCGATCGAGTAGATGTCGTGATGCGGCGGCGGCGAGATGAGGCCGACGCCCGGCGTGGAGTGCCTGGTCTTGGCGATCCACGGGTAGACCTTGTGACCCGGCAGCTGGCCGCCCTCGCCTGGCTTGGCGCCCTGGGCCATCTTGATCTGCAGGTCCGAGGCGTTCACCAGGTATTCGGAGGTCACCCCGAACCGGCCGGAGGCCACCTGCTTGATCGCGCTGCGGCGCGCGTCGTCGTACAGGCGCTCGGGGTCCTCGCCGCCCTCGCCGGTGTTGGACTTGCCGCCGAGGCGGTTCATCGCGATGGCGAGCGTCTCGTGCGCCTCCATCGAGATCGAGCCGTACGACATCGCGCCCGTGGAGAACCGCTTGACGATCTCCGAGACGGGCTCGACCTCCTCGATCGGGATCGAGGCGCCCTTGCGCAGCTTGAACAGGCCGCGCAGTGTCATCAGCCGCTCGGCCTGGGAGTCCACCATGCCGGTGTACTCCTTGAAGATCTCGTAGCGGCGGCTCCTGGTGGCGTGCTGCAGCTTGAAGACCGTCTCCGGGTTGAACAGGTGCGGCTCGCCCTCGCGGCGCCATTGGTACTCGCCGCCGACCTGCAGCCGCCGGTGCGGGTTCTCCGCGCGCGGGTAGGCGTGCCGGTGCCGCCCGGCCGTCTCACCGGCCAGCACGTCGAAGCCGACGCCGCCGAGCCGGGAGGTGGTGCCGGTGAAGCAGGAGTCGATGACCTCCTGGCTGAGGCCGAGCGCCTCGAAGATCTGCGCGCCGGTGTAGGAGGCGACCGTGGACACGCCCATCTTGGACATCACCTTGATGACGCCCTTGCCGTAGGCCTTGATGAGGTTGCGCACGGCCTTGCGCTTGTCGATCGCCAGCACGCCGGAGTCGACGAGGTCCTCGACGGTCTCGATGGCGAGGTACGGGTTCACCGCGCCGGCGCCGTAGCCGATCAGCAGCGCCATGTGGTGGCACTCGCGGGCCTCGCCGGTCTCGATGACCAGGCCGATCTTCGTACGGGTCCGCTCCTGGATCAGGTGGTGGTGCACGGCGCCGGTGAGCAGCAGCGCCGGGATCGGCGCGAGCGTCTCGGAGGAGCCGCGGTCGGACAGCACGATGATCCGGGCGCCGTCGGCGATCGCCCGCGACGCCTCGGCCCTGATCTCCTGCAGGCGGGTCAGCAACGCCTGGCCGCCGCCCGCCACCGGGTAGAGGCCGGAGATCACATGCGGGTGGAAGCCGGGCAGGTCATGCTCGTCGTTGATGTGGATGATCTTGGCGAGCTCGTCGTTGTCGATCACCGGGTACGGCAGCACCAGCTGCCGGCAGGACGTCGGGCCCGGGTCGAGCAGGTTGCCCTCGGGGCCGATCACACTGGCCAGGGAGGTGACCAGCTCCTCCCGGATGGCGTCCAGCGGCGGGTTGGTGACCTGCGCGAACAGCTGCGTGAAGTAGTCGAACAGCAGCCTGGGCTTCTCGCTCAGCACCGCGACCGGCGTGTCGGTCCCCATCGAGCCGATCGGCTCGATGCCGGACCTGGCCATCGGCGCGAGGATGATCCGCAACTCCTCCTCGGTGTAGCCGAAGGTCTGCTGCCGCTTCACGAGCGCCTCGTGCGTGGGGATCTCCCGCTGGCGCTCGGGCAGCTCCTCGAAGCGCACCAGACCGGCGTGCAGCCAGTCTTCGTACGGCAACGCGGCGGCGAGCTCGGCCTTGATCTCGTCGTCCTCGATGATCTTGCCGCGGGCGGTGTCGATGAGGAACATCCTGCCGGGCTGCAGGCGCCCCTTGCGGACCACGTCCTCCGGCGCGAAGTCGAGCACGCCGGCCTCGGAGGCCAGCACGACGAGCCCGTCGGCGGTCACCCAGAACCGGCCGGGGCGCAGGCCGTTGCGGTCGAGCACGGCGCCGGCCAGCGTGCCGTCGGTGAACGTGATCGACGCCGGGCCGTCCCAGGCCTCCATCAGCGAGGAGTGGAACTCGTAGAAGGCGCGCCGCGCGGCATCCATCTCGGTGTGGTTCTCCCACGCCTCCGGGATCATCATCAGCACGGCGTGCGGCAGGCTGCGCCCGCCCAGGTGGAGCAGCTCCAGCACCTCGTCGAAGGAGGCGGTGTCGCTGGCGTCCGGGTCGCAGATCGGGAAGAGCCGCGACAGGTCGCCCGGGATGACGGACGACTCCAGCATGGCCTCGCGGGCCCGCATCCAGTTGCGGTTGCCCTTGACCGTGTTGATCTCGCCGTTGTGCGCGACGTAACGGTAGGGGTGAGCCAGCGGCCAGCTCGGGAAGGTGTTGGTCGAGAAGCGCGAGTGCACCAGCGCGATCGCGCTGTGGTAGCGCTCGTCGGACAGGTCGGGGAAGAACGGCTCGACCTGGTCGGGGGTGAGCATGCCCTTGTAGACGATCGTCCGCGCCGACAGGGACGTGAAGTACACGTCCACCTCGTGCTCGGCCCGCTTGCGCAGGCAGAAGGCGAGCCGGTCGAGCTCCAGCCCGGACTCGCCGCCGGGGGCGGACACGAAGATCTGCTTGAAGAACGGCATCACGGCGCGGGCGCTCGGCCCCGGCAGGGCGCGGTCGACCGGCACGTCCCGCCAGCCGAGCACGGTGAGGCCCTCTTCGGCGGCGATCTCCTCGATCATGCCGACACCGATCGCGCGAGCCTCGTCGTCGATCGGCAGGAAGGCGATACCGGTGGCGTACCGGCCGCTCTCGGGCAGGGTGAACGGCACGTTCGCCCGGTAGAACCCATCAGGGATCTGCGTCAGGATCCCGGCTCCGTCGCCGGTGTCCGGCTCGCTACCCTTGGCCCCCCGGTGATCGAGATTGCACAGTGCCGTCAGCGCCTTGACCACGATGTCGTGCCCCCGGCGACCGGCGACGTCGGCGACCATCGCGACACCGCAGGCGTCATGCTCGTTGGCGGGGTCGTAGAGGCCCTGGGGCTCGGGGAACCCGAGGTGGGCAGCAGGCATTGAATCCCTCCCGTCGTCTTCGTCTGTCTGAACTGCTTTACAGGCGGGGACGACGTTGGCCCTGCTGCGTATCGTGGATAGAGGTTACCGCACGCTGCCAGAATGGTGCCCGCCACGTCCACCCAGCGAACATTCACCACATTTCCGCACATTCTGGTCGGCTTCTGGGCTGCTTCCGGACGTGGAGCCGCTCGATAGGGTTGCCCCATGGAGCGTGACGGGGTGGAGCGCCTGCTGGATGCGGCCGGGGCGGACAGCAGGAGGCTCAGGCACGCCCTGACCCTCCTCTGCGACGGCCAGTGGTGGACCCTGGCCGACCTGGTCAGGCAGAGCGCCACGTCCAGGCGCACGATCGAGGAGCTGCTGCGGGAGCTGCGCCTGGAGCGCTCCGGCGACCGGTTCCGGGTGCCGCCGACGCACTCCCCCGACTACCAGGACCTGCTGGCCGTCGCCCCGCCGCCCGAGGACCCCGTCGCCCACCTCCTGTCCCACTACGGGCCGGTGCTGGAGCGCCTGGGCGAGCTCATCGCCAAGGCGCCGCGCGCCCGGCACACGCTCGACCACGTGGCGGCCACCCCCGACACCGTCCTGCGCAGGGCCCTGCTGCTCGGCGCCCGGTTCTGGCTGCCGGGCGCCCGGCTGCTCTGCGTGGGCGACCACGACCTCACCTCGCTCGCGGTCAAGCTCGTCCACCCGGAGACGGACGTCACGGTGGTCGACGTCGACGAGCGCATCCTCGCCTACATCGACGAGCAGGACCTGGGCGTCCGCACCCGCTGGGCGGACCTGCGCCTCACCCTGCCCCCGTCGGCCCGTGACCACGACCTGGCCATCACCGATCCGCCGTACACCCCTGAGGGCATCAGCCTGTTCACCGCCCGCGCGATCGAGGGCCTGAAGGACGACGGCCGGATCCTGCTCGCCTACGGCGCGAGCGAGCGCACCCCGGCCTTGGCCCTCAAAGTGCAAAATTCGCTCTCGGCGTTGAACCTAACTTTCGACGCCATATACCCGGATTTCAACCGATATTTCGGTGCGGAAGCCATCGGGTCCGCCGCCGACCTCTACATCCTCCGCCCCACCACCAAGACCCGCCCCGCCGCGGCCGCCCGCCTCGACCGTGCCGTCACCGCCATCTACACCCAGGGCCCCCAGTCGATCGAGTCCACCCGGACCGGCGCCGAGCCCGCCACCTCCACGGCCGACCTCCTCGTCGGCGACTGGCCCAAGTCCTTCCCCCAGCCCAGGGCCAAGCTCACCACCTGGCTGACCAAGCCCTACGCGGCCACCCTCGACAGCGTGGCCGTCGCCGTGCCCGCCGGCCTGGAGAGCGCCATCCCCCGTCTCCTGCTCGCCACCCGCGCCACCCACGTCGACCTCCACCTGACCGAGCCCCCGGCCCGCCTCCCCGCCGTCCTGACCACCGTCTACGACTGCACCACCGACGGCACCGTCCTGCACGCCACCCGCCGCCCCCAGCCGGCGGACCCCGAGGACCAGGTGCTGCGCCGCATCCTCGACCACGGCCACGCCAAACTCGCCAACACCTGGCGCGAGGCCCTCATCTCCCTGGCCCGCGCCCAGGGCTCCACCCTCACCAAGAACGAGGCCCGCACCCTCATCCGCCAGGCCGCTCCCTGGGCCGAAGACCTCACCCCCCTGGAAACCCCCCTCCACCACCTGGCCTCCCTCCCCGCCCAGGTCACCACCACCATCCACGCCCTCACCACCACCACCTGATTCACCAGCAACCCACCATCCCCAGCGGAGGTCGGCGTCCCACCGCACCGCCCAACCCGCTGATCCGTCTAACCCGCTGACCCGCCATCCCCTGACCTGAGATCCACGCCGCACCGCACCACCGAATCCCGCCCTCCCCAAGCCCGGATGGATGTCTCCCCTCACCTCCTGACGGCACAAAGAGCCGCGCCGTGCCTGGTAGCCATCCGCCCCCGTCCCGCCGGCCTCAGCTCGGCGTGCCGCCGTCCCAGCGCGCGACGCGCTGTTGGCTGAGGGCGACATTGTGTACGGCGCGGCCCAGGGAACACCGGCCTCCGGCCCACCATCGGGCGCGCTGACGGCGTGTCCCGAGGGTGGGATGATCTCTCGCCGTCACGGCGCTTGCTTCACCGTCCAAGGGGCGAATACCCGGCCATGCGGCCCCCACGACACGCAGGACACGCGGTCAGCGGGTCGGCTCAGGTGGCGGCCAGGACGCGGGCCTGGATCGCGTTGCCGAGGGCGTCGAGGGCGATGAGGGGACGGACCAGGTCGGTGCCTCGCGCTGCGGTGGTGGCGCCCAGCCAGCTCACCGTGACGTAGTGGCCCAGGGCGCGGACTTCGGCGCGACTCCGGGCCGGGTCGAACGGCGTCGCCTGCCGTACGAAACCGTCCGCGCGCAGGGCGGCCACCAGGGCGTCGGCGGTGCGGCCGTCCGGGAGGTTGAAGATGACGAACTGGCCGGCGACGGACGAGCCCCTGTAGGTGGCTCGCAGGGCCTGGGTGCAGCCGGGCGCGGAGGCGCCCCAGAGGGCGTCGTCGCAGTCGGCGAGCTCCTCCACGGCCTCCCTGGTCAGGTCGCCGAGGGTCTGCGTGCCCGGGGTGAAGATCTCGGCCACGGTCACGGGGGCGGCGTCGGCCTGGCGGGAGTCGACCAGGGCGTACAGGGCGGAGGTGGGCTCGGCGCGGAGGGCGGCGGGGCGGGGCAGGTCGCGGCCGAACCACAACCAGGCGCCGCCGACCGCCACGGCGAGCGCGGCGGCCACCAGGGAGACGGTGAGACGGCGCGCCATCAGGAGGCCGGTCCCGTGATCGCGACGACCCGCCGGTAGACGGCCTTCTCGGCGCCCCTGAGGGTGAGGGCGAGGGAGACGTAGTCGTCCCTGGCGGTGGGCTCCGCGCCGTCGGCCCTGCCGATCCAGACGAGGCCGACATAGTGACCGAGGGCGTAGGCGCCCGCCTCGGTGTAGCCGCCCGCGGGATAGGCCGCCTTGGTGCTCTCCAGCGGCAGGGTCCAGCCGCCCCGGTGCAGGGTTTCGAGCGATTCGACGAGCTCGGCGGCGGCTTCGCCGTCACGGAGGTTCAGCAGGGTGTACTGGCCGACATAGCGGCGGTCGGAGCTGAGGTAGAGGCCGCGGACGGCCTGTGTGCACTCCGCGTTCGTCACTTGCTCGATCAGGTCCTCGCCCCACAGCGCGGCGGAGCAGTCGGCGTCGAGCTTCCGGCTGACGAGCCGCAGCGAGAGTTTCTTCTCGCCGGTGAGGGTCTTCTGGCCGAAGACCTCCTTGGCGGTGAGCGGCGCGGTGTCCTTGGCGCGGTCCGAGATCGGCGCGAACAGCTTGGGCGAGGTCCACCCCTGGAAGTCGCGCGGCAGCGCCGCGCCGGAGCGGACGACGGCGGCGGCGCTGGCCTGACGCTCGGGGGTGTAGCTGCCGAGCGAGCCGATGACGGCGACCAGCCCGACGGCGCCCACGAGGACGCTCGCGGCGGTGGCGATGATGACGAGGAGCCGCTGCTGCTTCGGCCGGAAGCCCCAGTGCGTCAGGAGCGGCAGCTCCCAGTCGGAGCGGGGCGGACGACGCCGCTTGCGGGGCCTGCTGCCGCTCACAGTCCGGACGCCCCGATCGCGTTGCCGAGCGCGAACGTGAGCGCGGCCGCCACCGAGCCCACCACGAGCTGCCGGAGCCCTGAGTACCACCAGCTTCGCGCGGTCACGGTGGAGACGATGACCCCGGCGATGAACAGCGCCGCGCACGAGAGCACGGCCGAGACCCAGAGGCTGACGACGCCGAACAGGTACGGCAGCAGCGGCAGCGCGGCTCCCACGCTGAACGCCAGGAACGACGACATGGCCGCCAGCTTGGGCGAGGGCAGGTCACCCGGCTCGACGCCGAGCTCGTTCTGGGCGTGAACCTCCAGGGCCTGCTCGGGGTCGCGGGAGATCTGCCTGGCCACCTCGATCGCCAGCGCGGGCTCGACGCCCCTGCCGATGAAGACCTGGGCCAGCTCCTCCAGCTCGGCCTCGGGGTGACGGTCGAGCTCGCCGGCCTCGACGGCGATCTCGGCCTGGGCGAGCTCCCGCTGGCTGGCGACGGAGACGTACTCGCCGCCGGCCATGGAGAACGCGCCCGCCGCGAGCCCGGCGACGCCCGCGAGCGAGATGACCTTGGTGTCGGAGGTGCCGCCGGCGACACCGGCGATGAGCGCGAAGTTCGACACCAGGCCGTCCATCGCGCCGAACACCGACGGCCTGAGCCAGCCACCGGTGACGTCGCGATGCTGGTGGTGGCTCTCCGCGCGGCCGTTCATCGCGAGTTCTTCTCCTCCGGCACGCCTGAAGCCTTGACCTCGTGCTCGGACCCGGACTCGGAGGTGACCCCGGACTCGGCCCCGGACTCTGACTCGACCCCGGACCCGGACCCGGACCCGGAAACCGACTCGGCCTCGGCCTTAGGCTCAGGCTCGGAAACCGACTCGGCCTTAGGCTCGGGCTCGGAAACCGACCCGGCCACGGGCGCCTCGGTCTCGGCCTCTTTCTCGCCCGCGGGTTTCTCCGGCTTGTCCTCCTTCTCGGAGGAGTCCGCCGCGGTGGCCGTCGAGGTCGCGACCTCGTGCTCGGAGTCCGCGAGGCTCGACGGATGGGCGGGATCGGCGTCCCCGTCGACGATGACGGACTCTTCGCCCGTCTTGTTCCTGGTGACCCAGAAGTAGATCAGCGCACCGACGAAGAGCACGATCGCGGTGTACTGGTTGATGCGCAGCCCGAAGAACTCGACCGCGTGGTCGACCCCGCCGACCGGGTCGATGCGCAGCCCCTCGATCCAGAAGCGGCCCAGGGTGTAGCCGGCGACGTAGAGGGCGAACAGCCGGCCGTGCCGCAGCCCGAGCCGCTTGCCGATGATGATCAGCGCGATGCCGAGCGCCAGGTTCCACAGCGACTCGTACAGGAAGGTCGGGTGATAGAGCACCCCGGGCTCCCCGCCGTGCTGCACGTCGATCTCCAGGCCCCACGGCAGGGTGGTGGGCGCGCCGTACAGCTCCTGGTTGAACCAGTTGCCCCAGCGGCCGATGGCCTGCGCGAAGGCGATGCCCGGCGCGACCGTGTCGGCGACCGCGCTCAGCGACAGGCCGCGCCGGCGGCAGGCCAGCCAGACGCCGACGCCGCCGAGCGCGACCGCGCCCCAGATGCCGAGCCCGCCCTCCCAGATGAACAGGGCCTGGTAAGGCTCCTTGATCGCGCGGGCGCCGAAGTAGGTCTGCCAGTCGGTGATGACGTGATAGAGACGTCCACCGATCAGACCGAAGATCACCGCGGGCACGGCGATGTCGATCATCGTCCCCGGCTGGCCGCCGCGGGCACGCCAGCGGCGCTCGCTCAGCCAGACGGCGAGGACGACACCGAGCACGATGCACAGGGCATAAGCCCGGATCGGCACGAATCCGAGATACCAGACCCCCTGGGAAGGGCTGGGAATCGAGGCTAGGGGCATGTCAGGTGAGAGTAGCGGACGCTGAGCTACTTGGCGGCCTCGGTGACCGTATCGCGAAGCTCCTGAGGCGCGGCGGCGACACCGTTGTCGATGGGCTCGCCGTTGAGCTTGATGGTCGGCGTGCCCTGCAGCTGCTGATCGGCCATGACTCGCTTGCTGTGGTCGAGCTGGGCCTGCGCGTGCTTCTGCGAGGTGACGCAGGCCTCGAAGCCGGGCGTGGTGACGCCGGCCTCCTTGCCCCAGGCCAGGAGCTGGTCGGTGGTGAAGCCCTCGACGGTCTCGCTGGGCTGGTTTCGGTAAAGAATGTCGTGGAAGGCCACCCACTGCTTGCCGTCGGCCACGCAGCGGGCGGCGGCTCCGGCCCGCACCGAGTTGGACTTGGTGGGCTCCTGGGAGAAGATCGTGATCGGGTGGTAGACCACCTTCGCCAGGCCCTCGGCAGCGAGGTTCTTGAAGGTCGGGCCGCTGACCCGCTCCAGCTCCTTGCAGGCGGGGCACTGGTAGTCCTCGTAGATGTCGAGCACCGGCGCGTTGACGCCGGGGTTGGCCATCACCACCGTCCCGTCGGCCTGCACCGTCGTGGGCGCCAGCGACTCTCCCGCCACCTCCGACTGTGACCTGCTCGCGGTGTACCACCAGCCCGCGCCCACGGCGGCCAGCGCCACCGCGCCCGCCGTTATGTAGGTGACCACACGCTTACGCTGCTCCCGCGCACGGTCGGCGGCCTGCTGCTCCCTGATCTTGTCACGCGCCGACTTCGCCCGGCCGCCCTTGCTCATCACCGTTCTCCTCTTCGTCGAGCAGGTGCTCCGCACCCGCCAAGCCCAGTGGCCGGTCCAACGCGAAGCGTCCCGGCGGGAAACGCACGATCCAGGCGCCCAGCAGCACGAGGCCGAAGTCGCGCACGATGTCGAGCAGGTAGGTCGGCTCCTGCCCGGCACCGAGCTGACCACCGCCGCCGAAGCAGCCGCAGTCGATGCGCAGCCCGTGAGCCCACGCCCAGGCGATGCCGAACACGAAGGCGAACATGAGCAGCGCGGCGATGACGGCAGCCACCCTGGTCATGAGGCCCACGATCAGCAGCACCCCGACCACTACCTCCACAATAGGCAGGCCGTAACCAGCGGCCGTGGCCACCTGCTCGGGCAGCAGTTCGTACGCTCTGACCGCCACCACGGAGTCGGCCGGGTTGCCGATTTTGAGGCCTCCGGCCGCTATCAGCACCCCGCCCAGGACCAACCTGGCAACGGTCGTGACCCAGGGTATCGCTGATCTCGCGCTCTGTGACGCCACTGACGCGTTCACGGGGCATCTCCTCTTCCTCTGTGCCGGTAGCCGCACAGTATCCGGGTCCTATCCGATCACGCTTGAGATAAGAGTCGGTTAAGGAGCGTTTCCCGGCCGGGCCTGCCTCCGAACTGCGTAAGGTCAGCATTCCGCTGGACGCGGAAACCCGGCGTCCAGCCGGCGGCACCGGCTGGAGCGCCCATGACCACACCCAGAAAGTCCCGAAAGCCCGTACGAGTCACCGGCGAACGCGGCGGAGCACGTCGAGGTGGCCCACGCAGGGCATCCCGACGTTGTACCCGAAATCAGGAAGCCCACCGAACCCCGGGAGCCGCATCCGAACCCGCGGAAAGGTCACCGAACCCGCAAGTCGCGCCCGGAGCCCCACAGGTGGCCTGCCGAAGCCCGAAACCGTACCGAAGCCCGAAACCGTACTTAACCCCGGAAACCGCAACGAACCCCTGAACAAAGTCAGGCGCGGGAGCGGACGCCCTGGGACATGTCGCGGGCCAGTTCGGCGATCGAGGCGTAGCCCGCGGCCTCGTCGGGAGCGTCCAGGATGCGGCGGATGAACGCCGAGCCCACGATGACGCCGTCGGCGTAGGCCGCGACGTGGGACGCCTGCGCGCCCGTGCCGACGCCCAGGCCGACGCAGACCGGCAGGTCGGTGTGCGCGCGGGTGCGCTTGACCAGGTCCTCGGCCGCGACGTTGACGGTCTCGCGCGCGCCCGTGACGCCCATCAGCGAGGCGGCGTAGACGAAGCCGGTGCAGCAGTCGACGACGGCCTTGATGCGCTCCTCGGTGGAGCTGGGCGCCACCAGGAAGACGGTGTCGATGCCCGCCGCCGCCGACGCGGTGCGCCACGGCTCGGACTCCTCCGGCGTGAGGTCCGGCGTGATCGTGCCGACGCCGCCCGCGCTCGCCAGGTCGCGGGCGAACCGCTCGGCGCCGTAGCGGTCGATCGGGTTCCAGTAGGTCATGACGAGCGTGGCCGCGCCGGTGGCGGCGACCCCTTCGACGGTGCGCATGACGTCGGCGATGCGGGTGCCGTTGAGCAGCGAGCGGTGCACCGCGTCCTGGATGGTCGGCCCGTCCATGAGCGGATCGGAGTAGGGCAGGCCGATCTCGATGACGTCGCACCCGGCCTCGACCAGGGCCGTCGCCGCGGCGATGGCGCCGTCCTTGGACGGGAAGCCCGCCGGGAGGTAGCCGACGAGCGCGGCCCGGTTGTCCGCCTTCGCCTTGGCGAACACCGTCTGAAGAGTCGTCATTGGTCGTCCGTTCTCACATCGTCGAGCCCCGCCTCCCCGGGCTCCGATCGCCGCGTCCCCCACCGCGACGGCGGTGGGGGACGCCCGGCGTGCTCGCGGGGCGGCCGACCCGGTCAGGGTCGTCAGAGATTGAAGTACTTCATGGCCGTGCCCATGTCCTTGTCGCCACGCCCGGAGAGGTTGACCAGGATGGTCGCCTCGGGGCCCAGCTCCCGGCCGAGCTCCAGCGCGCCCGCGAGGGCGTGGGAGGACTCGATGGCCGGGATGATGCCCTCGGTCCTGGCCAGCAGCGAGAAGGCGGACATGGCCTGGTCGTCGGTGACGCCGTGGTAGGTGGCGCGGCCGCTGTCCTTGAGCCAGGCGTGCTCGGGGCCGACGCCGGGATAGTCGAGCCCGGCCGAGATCGAGTGGGACTCGATCGTCTGGCCCTCGTCGTCCTGCAGCACGTAGGTGCGCGAGCCGTGCAGCACGCCGACCGAGCCCGCGGTGAGCGTGAGCGCGTGCTCGCCGCTGTCGAGCCCGTGTCCGGCCGCCTCGTAGCCGTGGAGCTGGACGGCCTCGTCGCCGATGAAGGCGTGGAAGATGCCGATGGCGTTGCTGCCGCCGCCGACCGCCGCGCAGATCGCGGTGGGCAGGGCGCCGGTCAGCTCCAGCATCTGGCGGCGGGCCTCGACGCCGATGATGCGGGCGAAGTCGCGGACGATCTCCGGGAACGGGTGCGGCCCGGCGACGGTGCCGAACAGGTAGTGGGTGGTGTCGACGTTGGTCACCCAGTCGCGGAACGCCTCGTTGATGGCGTCCTTGAGCGTCTGCGAGCCGTTGGTCACGGGCACGACCTTGGCGCCGAGCAGCTTCATCCTGGCCACGTTGAGCGCCTGGCGCTCGCAGTCGACGGCGCCCATGTAGATGACGCACTCCAGGCCGAGCAGGGCCGCCGCGGTGGCGGTGGCCACGCCGTGCTGGCCCGCGCCGGTCTCGGCGATCACGCGCTTCTTGCCTAGCCGCTTGGTCAGCAGCGCCTGGCCCAGCACGTTGTTGATCTTGTGCGCGCCGGTGTGCGTGAGGTCCTCGCGCTTGAGCACGATCCGCGCGCCGCCCGCCTGCTCGGCGAAGCGCGGCACCTCGGTCAGCGTGGTCGGCCTGCCGGCGTACGTGCGCAGCAGGTGGTCGAACTCGCGCAGGAACTGAACGTCGTTCTTGGCCGTGGCGTAGACCGCGGCGACCTCGTCGAGCGCCGGGATGAGCGCCTCGGGCACGTAACGGCCCCCGAAGATGCCGAACTTGCCACGCACGTCGGGGTCGTCGCCGTGAACGCCGTTGCCCGCCAGGTCGGCGGCCGTCAAGATGGAGCCTTCGTGTGCCACTGCTATCCCTCTGCTCCGTGGTCGGGGCGGGTCGCCGGGTGGGCGCCGGCGGTCACCAGCGCCTCCACGGCCTTGCGCGGGTCCTTGCCGGTGACCAGGCTCTCCCCCACCAGGACGGCGTCGGCGCCTGCCCTGGCGTAGGCGAGCAGGTCGTGCGGCCCGCGCACGCCTGATTCGGCGATCTTGATGACATTATCCGGGACCTTGGGCGCCAGCTTGGCGAAGACATCCCGATCGACCTGGAGTGTCTTCAGATTGCGGGCGTTGATCCCGATGACGCGGGCGCCGGCGGTGACCGCCCGGTCGAGCTCCTCCTCGGTGTGCACCTCGACGAGCGGGGTGAGCCCGATGGACTCGGCCCGCTCGATCAGTGACACCAGCGCCTCCTGCTCCAGGCAGACGACCATCAGCAGCGCCAGGTCGGCGCCGTGGGCCCTGGCCTCCCAGAGCTGGTAGGAGGTGAGGATGAAGTCCTTGCGCAGGATCGGGATGTCCACCCGGGCGCGGACGGCGGCCAGGTCGTCCAGGCTGCCGCCGAACTTGCGCCGCTCGGTGAGCACGCTGATGACGTGCGCGCCACCCGCCTCGTAGTCGGCGGCGAGCGCCGCCGGGTCGGCGATGGCGGCGAGCGCGCCCTTGGACGGGCTCGAACGCTTCACTTCGGCGATCACCGAAACCCGGTCACCGCCGACGGCGGCGAGCGCGTCTCGGGGCGCGGGAGCCCGGTCGGCCCGCTGCTTGAGGTCGTCAAGCGACACGGTCTGCTGCCGTGTGGCGAGGTCGGCGCGCACCCCGTCGAGGATGTCGTCGAGGACACTCGGTCCTTCGGTCCGCTCACTCACCGCTTGGGGTCCCTCCGGTCGACAGTGGGGGTGGAGACCAGGAGTTCGCGTCGCGTCCGCTCCTGGCCTTGTCTTGCGATGGTATCGGCCCGGGGAGGGCTTCGGGTCACAGGGGCGCGGCTACGGCGCCAGGAACGCCCCGAAGGGAAGGTTGCGCACCACCCAGTACACGAGGACCAGCGCGAGGAACGCCCACAGGTAGGCGGGATGCGCCAGTGTCGTGCGCCGGGGCCTGCCCCGCCAGGCGTTGACCAGCCAGCGCCCCCACCAGAACAGCAGGAAGGGCACCATGGCCAGGGCGAGCGGGTTCAGGCCGATCGCCGTCACCGGGTCCAGGTGGGCGAGGGCGTGGATGGTGCGCATCGTCCCGCAGCCCGGGCAGTACAGACCGGTCGCCCACAGGAAGGGACAGGTGGGGTAGTGGCCCGGCTCGTTGGGGTCGATCACGCCGACGACCGCGAAGACCGCTCCCGTGGCCGCGGCGACGCCGAGCGGCGCGAGCACCGACCTGAGGCGGTCGGTGCCGCGCCGTTCGAGGTTCGCGTTCGTCATGGTGGTCAGTACGTGGTGGTCGGAATGGTCGAGACGCTCGCCGCGATGATGACGAAGAACAGGACGTAGGCCACGACGATGAGCACCCAGGCGATGGCGCCGAAGATCAGCGACCGCTTCCACCAGGTCTTGGCCTCCTCGGAGGCCTCCATGGCGCCCTGGTAGTCGCCGGACTGCCACTTCTGGTTGACCTGCGACGACTTGACAATCGACACGATACCGAGCGGCAGACAGCAGAACAAGGTCGTGAGGATGGCCGCGACCAGGTGGTTGTCCGGGGGCGCGCCACCGGGAGGCTGGGCTCCGTAGCCGGGGGGCGGGTAGCCGCCGCCGCTCGGCGGCTGCTGGCCGTAGCCACCGCCGCTCGGGGGCTGCTGACCGTAACCGCCGCCACTCGGGGGCTGCTGGCCATAGCCACCGCCGCTGGGCGGCTGCTGGCCATAGCCGCCACCGCTCGGGGGCTGCTGGCCGTAACCGCCACCGCTGGGCGGCTGCTGGCCGTAACCGCCACCGCTCGGGGGCTGCTGCCCATAGCCGCCGCCACTCGGGGGCTGCTGACCGTAACCGCCACCGGGAGGCTGCGACCCGTAGCCGCCGTCGCCCTGATTTCCGTAACTCATCCGTAAGACTCCTATGTCGTCATGTTTGCGCTGACTTGCGCGCGGCAGCCTAGCGACAAACCTTGGACGACATGCAACAACGTTCGCCTTGCGAACAACTTGTAACCTGCCTGCACGTCTGCGTGACCGCACGTTGTCCCAGGTGAAGCCGGAACCTGCTCGATGCCTGACGAGTACGCGTCGAGGGAAGCTAGCGCGACGCGGTGGGGTCGTCCCCCCGGTCGAGCGCGTCCCACAGGGCGCGGTCGTCGGCCGGGCGCGGCGCCGCCGGGGCGGAGGTCCGCTCGTACCGGTCCGACATGCCCGCCCACCTGCCGCCCCACGCGACGGCGGCGACGCCGCCCGCGAGCATCAGCGCCGCCCCCAGACCGGCCAGGACGGGCCAGAGCGCGACGGTGTCCCAGGTGGCCGAGGCGGTGCCGGCGAGCACATGGTGCTCGCGCAGCCAGGTCCGCACGCCGGCGTCGTCGGTGGCCGTCCAGGTGCCGAGGGCGGCGGCCAGCCCGCACAGGGCCAGCAGCGCGCCGATGAGGCGGCGGCCGAGGCCCTTGGCCGCCAGCACGGCCACCACGCCTGCCAGGCCCGCCAGCGCGAGCGGTGTCAGCACGGGGCTGAGGTCGCCGCCCGTCGGCGCCGCCATCTCGGCCAGGCCGCCGGGATCGCGCGCGTTCGTCACCCAGGCACGGCCCGCGGCGAGCAGCACGAGCAGGCAGCCGGCCGCCGTGACGGCCGGCCAGGTCCACCGCCCGCGCCCCCGCCCGGAGTCGCGCTGTGGGGCCATTCGCGTGGCCATCTAGCGCTCCGCGCGCGCGGCCGTGACGCCGCCCTGGACCGGCGTCAGCGGGTCGGCGTCGAAGCAGGTGCGGTCGCCCGTGTGGCAGGCGGCGCCCACCTGGTCCACCTTGAGCAGCACGGTGTCGCCGTCGCAGTCCAGCGAGACGGCCTTGACGTGCTGCACGTGCCCCGAGGTATCGCCTTTCACCCAGTATTCGCCGCGGCTGCGCGACCAGTAGGTGGCTCTGCCGGTGGTGAGGGTGCGATGCAGCGCCTCGTCGTCCATCCAGGCGAGCATGAGCACCTCGCCGGTGTCGTGCTGCTGAACGATCGCGGGCACCAGCCCGTTGCCGTCGCGCTTGAGCCGCGCGGCGATCCTGGCGTCAAGGGACATGTCGTCATTCAACCAGGCGGCAGGAGTGGTCCGGCGGCGGCGGTGCCGTTAGTCGAGCGCCTGGGACAGGGTGTCGTAGATGGGGAACAGCGGCGCGAGGTTGGTCCTGCGCAGCCGGCGCAGCACCTGGCCGTCGGGGGCGACGAGCGCCATGGTGCCGTCGCGGTCCTGCAGGGTGGCGAGCTGGCGCACCAGCATGCCCAGCCCTGTCGTGTCAATGAAGGTGAGGCTGCTCATGTCGACGACGAGACGTGGTCCGTGCGTCTCCACCGCCTCTTCGAGGCATTTGCGAACCTTGGAGACATTGTCCGCGTCGACTTCGCCCGCGAGGCTGACCACCACCAGCTCCCCGTAGCGTCGACGCGTCATCTGCAGCTCGTCCACGTCATGCTCCTCACGCCCCTGCCACAAGGCGGCTCCAGATGAAGCTACACCTTCCAGGGTCTATCACACTGCGTTTTACAGAGAACGCGGAACGTGATAATCCTCCGGATGGCAAACGCATGGAAACGTCTGGTAAGGAGGACGCCATCGTGCTACCCGCCGCCGACGCCGTCCTCGATCCGGACTTCGGGGACCACGTCTGCCTGCCGTTCCGCGGCGAACAGGAGCGCCGGGCGGCGACCGGGTCGTTCACCCTGAACGGCCTGCGCAGGCGGGCGAATGTGCTGATCATCACGCACGCCGACTCCCCCGGCCGGACCCGTGCGTGGCTGGCGCCGCTGGTGCCGGGGTTCGCCGCCGCCGAGTCCGCGGGCGAGATCGAGATCCGCGCGAGCACGGCGACGCACTTCACCGGCGGCCGCCTGGATTCCGGCCGGGCCCTGACCTGCCTGACCGAGGCCGGCGAGCAGGCGCGCCGGCAGGGCCGCCACGGCGTCTACACGCTGATCGACGCCTCGTGGGGGGCGCACGACCCGCCGGGGCAGATCGCCTTCGAGGCGGCCACCAACGAGCTGTTCGGCCGGCGGTGGCTGGCCGCGGTCTGCCAGTACGACCGGGCGCTGTTCGCGCGCGAGGCCATCGACCGGGTGGGCTGCGTGCATCCCATCTCGCCCGACCAGGCGGCGCTCCGCTACGAGCGCCGCCACCACCCCGCCGGCCTGCGGCTGTGGGGCGAGGTCGACCTGACGAACCGGCACGCGTTCTCCACCATCCTGATGCCGCTCCGCCAGGAGGCGGGCGAGGTGGTGATCGACGCGGCCGGGCTCCACTTCATCGACGCGGGCTCGGCCCAGCTCCTGGTCGCCACGGCCACGGCCAGGCCGCACGGGCGGACGGTGCTGCGGTGCGGCGAGCCGATGGCCAGGCTGCTGCACCGGATCGGAGCGGACGGCGTCATCGACATCCGCCCGGTGGACGATGCGTAGGCAGGTGCTCTGCGCGAGCTTCTCGCGGGGGCACATCACCCTGCTCCGCAGGACCGTCAGCGAGCGGGCGGCCAGGGAGGGTCTGACCGGCAGGGGCCTGGAGGACTTCGTGGTGGCGGTCAACGAGATCACCACCAACGCCGTGCTGCACGGCGGGGGCGGCGGGCGGCTGCGCCTGTGGTGGCAGCACGACCGGCTGTGGTGCGAGGTCACCGACGACGGCCCCGGCCTGCCGCTCGGCTGGAGCAGCACCACCCCGCCGCCGTCCGGGTTCGAGGGCGGCGGCAGGGGGCTGTGGCTGACCCGTCTGCTGTGCGACCAGGTCACGATCGTGTCGGGTCCCGGCGGCACGAGGGTGACCTTCGCGGCGGCGACCTGAACGCCGGCAGGCGCGCGGTCAGGAGTGGGCCGCCGACACCCAGGAGGCGTGCATGTCGGCGTACACCCCCGGCTCGTCGACCAGCTCCGCGTGCGGCCCCCGCTGGACCAGGCGGCCGCCGTCGAACACCAGCACCTCGTCGGCGTTCTCCGCGGTGGACAGCCGGTGGGCGATCGAGACGGCGGTGCGGCCGCGGGTGACCCCTTCGAGCGCGCGGGCCAAGCGCACCTCCGTGGCCGGGTCGACCGCCGAGGTGGCCTCGTCGAGCAGCAGCAGGTCGGGGTCCGCCAGGTAGGCGCGGGCCAGCGCGACGAGCTGACGCTCACCGGCCGACAGTGACTCGCCGCGCTGGCCGACCGGCGTGTCCAGGCCCGCCGGCAGGCCGTCGAGCCAGTCGGCCAGGCCCAGCTCGGTGAGCGCGAGCCCGATCTCCTCGCGCGTGGCCGCCGGCTTGCCGTACCTGACGTTCTCCTCCAGCGTCCCGTCGAACAGGAAGCCGTCCTGCGGGACCATCACGATGCGCGCCCGCAACGAGGAGAAGCGGACGTCGCGCAGGTCGTGGCCGTCGACCGTGACCCGGCCGCCGACGGGGTCCATGAGCCGGGTGAGGAGCTTGGCGAAGGTGGTCTTGCCCGAGCCGGTCTCGCCCACGACCGCGACGCGCGAGCGCGGCTGGATCCGCACCGACAGCTCCCGCAGCACGGGCGGGCCGCCGGGGTAGGAGAAGTGCACCTGTTCGAAGGCCACCGAGATGGGGCCGCGCGGCAGCTCGACGCCGTCGTCGCCGGGGTCGGCCACGTCCGCCGGGGTGTCGATCACGCCGAGGATGCGCCGCCAGCCGGCGACCGCGTTCTGGGCCTCGTTCAGCACCTCGGTGGCGGTCTGCAGCGGGGAGACGAACAGCGTGATGAGGAACAGGAAGGCGATCAGCTGCCCGGCCGAGATGTCGCCGGACACGCCGAGCCGGACGCCGAGCACGACGATCCCGGCGATGGCGACGGCGGCCACGATCTCGGTCAGCGGGAAGACGAATCCGACGATGGTCTGCGCCCTGACCTGGGCGGCCTTGTTGGCGTCCACGGACTTGTCGATGCGTTCGGCGGTGCGCCGCTCGGTGGCGTACGCCCTGATGACGGCGGCGCCGACGACCGACTCGCTGACGGCGGCGAGCATGTCGCCGGTGCGCTCGCGGACCACGGTGTAGGCCCGCGACAGCCAGCGCTGGAAGCGCGGCAGGGCGATCATCAGCGGGATGAAGCAGATCCAGACGAGCAGTGTGAGCTGCCAGGAGTAGATGATCATCAGCACGCTGGCCACGAAGAGCTGGCCGAACGCCACGATGATCATCAGCCCGCCCCACTGCATGAAGGTGCTGATCTGGTCGATGTCGTTGGTGACCCGGGAGACGAGGGCGCCGCGGCGCTCGGTGTTCTGGGTGAGCACCGACAGGTCGTGCACGTGGCGGAAGCCGCGCACCCGCAGCGTGGCCAGCGAGGCCTCCGTCGCCTTGTACAGGCGCACGTTCATCAGATAGGCGGCCAGGGCGGTCAGGATCACGGCGGCCGCGCAGAGCACGACCGCGCGGGTGATGTACGGCATGTCGGGGGCGCCGTCGCCGATCCCGGTGTCGATCGTCTGCTGCACCGCGATCGGTACGATGATCTTGCCGAGGGTGGCGATGACGGCCAGGGCGAGCGTGCCCACCAGTCCCTTGCGGAACTCGGGCGTCAACGCCAGTCCCCGGCGGATGGTGGCCCAGGCCGAGCCGCCGGCCCCGGCGCCGATGCGCTCCTGCTCCGGCGCGATCTCCACGGTCATGCGCTGACCTCTGTCTCTTCGAGTCCGAGCGCGGCGTCGGCGTCGAGCGCGGCGCGCACGGCCTCCTCGCGCTCGTAGGCGGTCACCAGGTTGCGGTAGCCGGGGCAGCGCTCCAGCAGCTCCTGGTGCGTGCCGCGGTCGGCCACCCGCCCCCGGTCGAGGTAGACGACCTCGTCGGCGAGCGCGATCGTGGCCAGCCGGTAGGCGACGACCACGACGGTGGACGCCTCGGCCCGGTCCCGCAGGCCGTACAGGATCCTGGCCTCCACCTGGGGGTCCACGCTGGAGGTGGCGTCGTCGAGGATCAGCAGGCGAGGGCGGCGGGCGATCGCGCGGGCCAGCGCGAGGCGCTGGCGCTGGCCGCCCGACAGGGACGTGCCGCGCTCCCCCACGCGGGTGTCGAGCCCGGAGCCGAGGCCGCTCACGAAGCCGTCGGCCTGGGCCACGCGCAGCGCCGCCCAGACCTGCTCGTCCGGCATGCTCAGATCGAGCGCGACGTTGCCGCGCACGGTGTCGTCGAACAGGAACGTCTGCTGCGGCACCAGGGCCACCGACTCGGCGAGTTTGCCGTAGGCGAGCTCGCGCAGGTCCGTGCCGTCGAGCAGCACCCGGCCGGTGTCGGGGTCGACCAGCCGGACGAGAAGCTGGACCAGGGTGGACTTGCCGGAGCCGGTGGGCCCGACGAGGGCGACGGTGCGGCCGGGCGGCAGGTCGAAGGTGACGTCGTGCAGCACCTCGGTCTCGCCGTAGGAGTAGGACACGTCCGAGACCGCCAGGGTGGCGGGCTCGTCGCGGTCCGGGGCCGCCTCGCCGTAGGCCATCGAGCCCTCGGCCTCCAGCACGGCCTGCACCCGGGTCCAGCCGACGACGCTGCGCGGCAGCTCGGCCAGCACCCAGCCGAGCGCGCGGATCGGGAAGGACAGCAGCGTGAACAGGTAGGCGATCTGCACGAGCTGGCCGGAGACGATGTCGCCGGTGGACAGGCGCATCGCCCCGACGCCCAGGACGGCGAGCACGCCCAGCGTGGGCAGGGCCTCCAGCATCGGGTCGAACATGCCGCGCACCCGGCCGACGGCGACGTTGGCGTCGCGCAGCTCGTGCGCGCGCCGCCGGAAGCGCTCGGTCTCCAGGTCCTCGCGGCCGAGCGTCTTGACCACGAGCGCGCCGTCGAAGCTCTCGTGCGCGATCTCACTGACCTCCGCGCGCAGCTGCTGCGCCCGGGTGACCAGCGGGCTGAGCTTGCGCTGGTAGACGAGGTTGAGCACGGCGATCGCCGGGAAGACGAGGAAGCCCACCAGGGCGAGCACGGGGTCGGTGATCAGCATGCCGACCGCCGCGGTGACGAGCATGACGACCACGCCGACGGCCATCGGCAGCGGCGCCAGCGGGGCCCACGCCGCCTCGGCGTCGGAGCTGGCGTTGGACAGCAGTTGCCCGGTCGGGTGCCGCTGGTGCCAGGCCAGCGGCAGCCGCAGGTACTGCTTGGTGACGTCGCGCCGGGAGCGGGCCTGCATGCGGTACTGCATGACACCGGCGAAGATGCGCCGGCCGGCGATGCCGATCGACTTGAGCAGCGCCGTGCCGATGATCAGGAACACGCCGGTCCAGAGCGCGGCCGCGGCGATCTCGCCCTTGCCGAAGGTGGGGATGATGACGTTCTGCGTTGCCCAGCCGAGCGCCCATGCGGAGGCCACGGTCATGCCACCGTAGAGCGCGCTGGCCACGACGGCCGACGCGAACACCGCCTTCTCGGTGCGGATGGCCACCCCAAGGACGCGGAGTCCCTGACGCATGACGGCCGAGGTGACCTTATTCGTCACTCGGTGTGTTTCCTTCCAGAGCCGAATTTTCCACATACTGACAATCACGTCTGATCAATGACTTATTCCCCACGGGTAGGGTTGCGATGTGACTCACGCTCGTGGCGAACGCGCCGCACTGTGCGACCTGTTCGACCGGCTGGGCCCGGACGCCCCGACCTTGTGCGAGGGCTGGGACACCGCCGACCTCGCCGCGCATCTGGTGCTGCGCGAGCGCAGGCCGGACGCCATGCCCGGCATCGCGGTGCGGGCGCTGGCCGGTCACACCGCCTCGGTGCAGCGGCGCCTGAAGGCCAGGCACGCCTTCCCCGAGCTGGTCTCCCTGGTTCGCAAGCCCGGCGGAGTCTACGGCGTGCTGCCGTTCCTCGACACGGCGGTCAACACCCTGGAGTTCTTCGTCCACCACGAGGACGTACGGCGCGCCCAGCCCTCCTGGGAGCCCCGCGAGCTGCCGGCCGACTTCGAGCGGCTGATCTGGAAGCGGGTGTCCGCCGGGGCCAAGATGATGCTGCGCCGCTCCCCCGTCGGCGTGGTGCTGCACCACCCCGGCGCGGGCGGCGCGCGGGCCGTGGTGCTCGGCGGCGCGCAGGAGGGCCCCAAGGTCGAGGTGATCGGCGGGGCGGGCGAGTTGCTGCTGTTCTGCTTCGGCCGCCAGGCGCACGCCCGGGTGGAGTACGCCGGCGACCCGGACGCGATCGCCCGGCTGAAGACCACCGGCTTCGGGGTCTAGCCGGTCGCCCGGTAGGTCTCCACCGACAGGTGGGCCTGCGCCAGCCGGCGCATCGCCGCCAGCAGCGTGTCACCGAGCAGCGTGCCGATCACCACGACCTCCACGGCCCGCTCCCGGTCGGTCACGTCGCCCAGCACCCGCAGGTCCACTCCGGCGGCCGTCTCGGCGGCGTCGGCGTAGTCGTCCAGCGCGCCCAGGATGTCGTCCAGACCCAGCTCCAGGAGGCTCGCGAACACGCCGGCCAGGGTCCGGGCGGCCTGGTGGCCGGCGGTGCCGGCCCATCCCCGGCGGGCCAGCAGGTCCGCCACGAGGCGCTCGGCCTGCCGGACGTGCTCGCCGTCGCGCGCGTCGTCGCGCGCCGTGACGGTCCCCTGGGCCACGCCGAGCAGCTCGGTCCGGGCGACGCCGGGATCGTCCAGGTGGCCGACCAGGTCGCGGATGGCGGAGATGCTGAGGCCCGCGTGGTCGGCGAGGGCTCGCACCAGCCGCAGCCTCTTGACGTGTGCCGGGCCGTACTCGGCCTGGTTGCGGCCCAGCGGCCGGCCAGGAGGCAGCAGGCCCTCCCGGAGGTAGTACTTGATCGTCGGGACCGGAACCCCTGTGGCCGCACTCAGGTCCGCCATGCGCACGACCGAGACCCCCCATGAAAGTAGTGACTGGAGAGTGTAGCTATCGATAGTGGAGCTATCCAACTCCTGCCCGTCGCGGCGGACAGATCACCGAACCTTCGGCGGAGAAGGCGCTCCCGTCCCGTTCTCAGGCCGTACGATGGCTGAGGAAACACGCCCCCCGGTTATGATCAAAAACATCTTCACAGAAGATGCCAGTGATCGCCCAGATCCGGGTATATACGGCTGGGAATGGACTGCAGGAGGCCCCCCATGCAGGTCAAGAAGGTGATCACGTACGTGGCTGTCGCGTTCGTGGTCTTCTACCTGTTCACCCGGCCGGCCGACGCGGCCGCCGCGGTCAACGGTGTGTTCGACGGGATCGTCAATGGAGCCAATCAGCTGGCTGTCTTCTTCACCAATGTTCTGACCTGATCCTTGGTCCTGCCTGCCCGGTCGTGTTACGCAGGCAGGATGAGAGATCGTACAGGCACCGCCAAGCCCGGCCCGTCCGATCCCGGCCTCACCCGCATCCGCGAGCGAGCCGAGGTCGAAGAGGTCGAGCTGATCCGATTCCTGTATGCCGACCACGGTGGTGTCATCCGTGGCAAGGCGGCGTCCCGGGCACGGCTCGCGGATCGGCTGGACACCGGCATCGGGCACACGGTGGCCATGATGGCGATGAACATGCTCGACCAGCTCCAGGAGGTCGAGGACATGGGTCCGGTGGGCGAGGTGCGCATCGTTCCCGACCCGTCCACCTATGTTCCGCTGCCGTACGCACCGGGAGCGGCGGCGATGCTGTCGGACCTGCGGCTGCCCGACGGCTCTCCCTGGTCCGCCTGCCCGCGTACCTTCCTCAAGGACGCGATCGGCACGCTGGAGGCCGAGGGCTACACGCTGGTGGCCGCGTTCGAGCCGGAGTTCACGCTCGGGCGGCGGGTGCCCGACCCCGGCGGCGGCCTCGACCGGCTGGCGCCGATCGACGACTCACTCTGTTACGCCGGCACCGGGTTCGACGCCGCCCACGACTACACGATCGCGCTCATGCGCGCCCTGCAGAGCCAGGGGATGCAGGTCGAGCACTGTCACCCGGAGCTGGGGCCCGGCCAGCAGGAGATGTCCGTACGCCACGCGCCCGCGCTGCGTGCCGCCGACAACCACGTCCTCTACCGGGAGACCGTGCGCGGCGTGGCCATGCGGATGGGCCTGTGGGCCTCGCTGGCCCCCAAACCGCTGGCCGATCAGGCGGGCAACGGGGCCCATCTGCACCTATCCCTGTGGAGCGAATCCCATAACCTTTTCGGCGGCGACAGCGACGTGCGGGAGTGGTTCGTCGGCGGCCTGCTCGCCCACCTGCCCGCGCTGACCGCGCTCACCTGTGGCAGCGTCAACAGCTTCCGCCGGCTGGCGCCCCGGTCCTGGGCGGGCGCCTACGCCGTCCACGGGCCCGACAACCGGGAGGCGGCCGTACGCGTCTGCTCGCCGCTGGGTGCGAGCGGTGAGCCCAACCTGGAACTGAAGCCGTCGGACTCCTCGGCCAACCCCTACCTGTCGCTGGGCGCGGTCATCCACGCCGGCCTCGACGGCGTCCGCCGCAAGCTCGACCCCGGCGAGCCGGTGGACGTCGACCCGGACACGCGCCCGGGTCACTATCAGCGCCTGCCGTCATCGCTCGGCGAGGCACTCGACGCGCTGGAGGCCGACGAGGTGCTCATGGAGGCACTGGGGCCGCTGCGCCGCCGTGCCTATCTGGCGGTGAAGCGCTCGGAGGCGACCGCGTTCGGCGCCGAGGACGCCTCCTACGAGCTCTTCCACCACCTGCGTGTCTTCTAGCGGCCGCTAGCGGACCGGGTGGCCCGCCAGCGCCAGGGTCCGCTTCACCTCCGGGATCTTCAACGTCCCGAAGTGGAAGACGCTCGCCGCCAGCACGGCGTCGGCGCCTGCCGCCACGGCGGGCGCGAAGTCCTCCAGGCGGCCCGCCCCGCCGCTCGCGATCACCGGCACGCGTACGGCCGCCCTGACCGCGCGCAGCATCTCCAGGTCGTAGCCGTTGAGCGTGCCGTCACCGTCCATGGAGTTGAGCAGGATCTCGCCCACCCCCAGCTCCTCGCCACGGGCGGCCCACATTACGGCGTCGATGCCGGTGCCGCGGCGACCGCCGTGTGTGGTCACCTCGAACCCGCTCGGCGTGCCCGGCGCCCTGCGCGCGTCCACCGACAGCACCACGCACTGGGCCCCGAAGCGCCGCGACGCCTCGGTGAGCAGCTCGGGCCTGGCGATGGCCGCCGTGTTGAACGACACCTTGTCGGCGCCGGCGCGCAGCAGCCGGTTCACGTCGTCCACCGAGCGGACGCCGCCGCCCACGGTGAGCGGGATGAAGACCTGCTCCGCCGTCCGGCGCACCACGTCGAGCATGGTCTCGCGCTCGCCCGACGACGCGGTGATGTCGAGGAAGGTGAGCTCGTCGGCCCCCTCCTCGTCATAGCGCCTGGCCAGCTCGACCGGGTCGCCCGCGTCACGCAGGTTCGCGAAGTTGACCCCTTTGACGACGCGTCCGGCGTCGACGTCCAGGCAGGGGATCACCCTGACGGCCACGGTCATGCGCGCATCGCCTCGATCTCGATCTCGACCAGCATCTTCGGGTCAACCAGCCCGGCCACCCGCACTCCGGTGCAGGCGGGCCGCACCTCGCCGAACACCTCGGCGATGGCCCGGCCGACCAGGTCGAAGTGCCGTTGCTCGACGACGTAGTAGCGGACCATGACCACGTCGTCCCGGGTCAGGCCGCCCTTGGCGACGGCCTCCAGGGCGATCTCGATGGCCGTCAGGCTCTGCCGGTAGGCGTCCTCCGGGTGGCGGACCTCACCGTCGACGGTCGCCGTGCAACCGGACACGATGACCCGCTCGCCCACGACCACCGCACGGGAGTATCCGTACTTTTCCTCCCAGATTCCGCCCGAAAACACCCTCATTCCGGTGCTTTCCATGCTTGTACTGCCCATCACGCCCCCTCCCGACTCTTAAGCGCTCACTGTGGCCAGCGCGCTCTCCAGCGTGAAATTCCGGGCGTACAGGGCTTTGCCCACGATGGCGCCTTCCACGCCGTCTGGAACGAGACAAGACAGTGCGATCAAGTCATCGAGGGAGGAGACTCCGCCACTGGCCACGACGGGCTTGTCGGTGCGGGCGCACACCTGCCGCAGGAGGTCCAGGTTGGGGCCGCGCAGGGTGCCGTCCTTGGTGACGTCGGTGACGACGTAGCGGGGGCAGCCGTCCGCCTCCAGCCGGTCCAGCACCTCCCACAGGTCGCCGCCCTCCTCGGTCCAGCCGCGCGCCGCCAGCGTCGTGCCGCGCACGTCCAGGCCGACCGCGATCCGGTCACCGTGCTCGGCGATGATCTCGCGGCACCAGGCGGGGTTCTCCAGCGCGGCCGTGCCGATGTTGACCCGGCGGCAGCCGGTGGCCAGCGCGGCGGCCAGGGAGGCGTCGTCGCGGATGCCGCCCGACAGCTCGACGTTCACGTCCAGTTTGCCGATCATCTCGGTGATCAGCTCGCGGTTGGAGCCACGGCCGAAGGCGGCGTCCAGGTCGACCAGGTGGATCCACTCCGCTCCGGCCTCCTGCCAGGCCAGCGCGGCGGCGAGCGGCTCACCGAAGCCGGTCTCGGTCCCGGCCTCACCCTGCACCAGGCGCACGGCCTGGCCGTCCGCCACGTCCACGGCGGGGAGCAATACGAGCGACATCAGGTCCTCCGGTCGAAAGCGAGAGTCACGAGAACAGGAACCAGCAGCAGGGAGAAGATCAGCACGCCGAAGCTCAGCAGCGCCGACCCCCAGATGAACCAGGCGAGCACCTGGACGATCACGAAGGCCAGCGCGACGACCGCGTTCTGGGCACGCTGACGGCGGGCGATCAGCCCGCCCTGCCGGGCCAGGCGCACCGGGCGCGGGGTCAGGCGCAGGATCACCGCACGGCGGCGTGCCCTGCGCGCCTGACGCTCCGCGTTGCGCCGGATGGCCAGCGCGCGCTCCGCCTCGCGCACGGCGCGACGGTGCGCCCGCTCCTTACTCAACGGTGCCGAGCCAGTTTTCCAGCAGCGCGGCCCCGGCGTCACCGGACTTCTCCGGGTGGAACTGGGTCGCCATGAGCGGGCCGTTCTCGGCGGCGGCCACGAACGGCACGCCGTGCTCGGCCCAGGTCACCACCGGCTCGGCGAAACCGTCGCCGGGCCGCAGCTCCCACTCGCGCACGCCGTAGGAGTGCACGAAGTAGAAGCGGGTGGCGGGGTCCATCCCGGCGAACAGCACGCTGCCCTCCGGCGCCTTGACGGTGTTCCAGCCCATGTGCGGCAGCACCGGCGCCTCGAGCCGCTCGACCGTGCCGGGCCATTCGCCGCAGCCCTCGGTCTCCACACCGTGCTCGACGCCTCGGGCGAACAAGATCTGCATGCCGACGCAGATGCCCAGCACCGGCCGGCCACCGGCCAGCCGGCGGCCGATGATCTGGTCGCCGCGGACGCCCTTGAGGCCGGCCATGCACGCCGCGAACGCGCCGACGCCGGGCACGACCAGCCCGTCGCAGTCGAGGGCCGCGTCGAAGTCGGCCGTGACGGTCACCTCGGCGCCTGCCCTGGCCAGGGCGCGCTCGGCCGAGCGCAGGTTGCCGGAGCCGTAGTCCAGCACCACGATGTTCTTCACCACCACAGCACCCCCGCCGTTACCGCCATCACCGCGCCGACGCCACAGAGCGCCGCGCCGATCTTGAGCCCTTGCTTGGCCAGCGAGATCACGCCGCCGATGAGGAACAGCCCGACGAAGAGCAGCGCGATCGCGATCACGTTCTCGGTCATAGGACTCCCTTGGTGCTCGGCACTCCCGTCGCCCGCGGGTCGAGCTCGGAGGCCGCCCGCAGCGCCCTGGCCAGCGCCTTGAACTGGGCCTCCACGATGTGGTGGGCATTACGGCCGTAGGGCACCCGCACGTGCAGGCAGATCGCCGCCTGGGCGACGATCGACTCCAGGACGTGCCGGGTCATCGTCGTGTCGTAGTCGGGGCCGATCATCGGCGCCATACCCTCGGGCTCGGTGTGCACGAGGTAGGGGCGGCCCGACAGGTCGACGGTCACCTCGGCGAGCGACTCGTCCAGCGGGCAGGACGCGTTACCGAACCGCCTGATGCCCGACTTGTCGCCCAGCGCCTCACGGAACGCCGCACCCAGCGCCAGCGCGGTGTCCTCGATCGTGTGGTGAGAGTCGATGTGCAGGTCGCCCTCGGTCTTGACCGTCAGGTCGAACAACCCGTGCTTGCCGAGCTGCGCCAGCATGTGATCGAAGAAGCCCACCCCGGTGGACACCTCCACCAGCCCGGTGCCGTCGAGGTTCACCTCGACCAGGACGGACGTCTCCTTCGTCGTACGCTCGACGCGACCTACGCGACTCACAGAATCCCCTCCAGGGCGGCACGGAAGGCCGCCATCTCCTCGCCGGTGCCGATCGACACCCGAAGCCATTGTGGCGGCCCGACCTCGCGGATGAGCACGCCCCTCGCCAGCAGCCCCTCCCACACCGCGCGCCGGTCGGGAAACCGCCCGAACAGTACGAAGTTCGCGTCGGAGTCGGCGACCGTCAACCCCTTGTCGCGCAGCCACCGGACCGTGTCGTCGCGCTCCCGGCGCAGCGCGTCGACCGTGCCGAGCAGCTCCGCGCGGTGCCGCAGCGCCACGCGCGCCGCCGTCTGGGTGAGCGTCGACAGATGGTACGGCAGGCGCACCAGCAACAGCGCCTGCACCACGGCCGGGTGCGCGGCCAGATAGCCCAGCCTGGTGCCGGCCATGGCGAACGCCTTGGACATCGTCCGCGTGACGATCAGGCGCGGGTGGCGCGGCAGCAGGGTGAGCGCCGACGGCGTGCCCTGCCGGGCGAACTCGGCGTAGGCCTCGTCCACCACGACCATCCCTGGGGCGACGTCGAGGACGGCCTCGATCGTCGACAGCGGCTGCGCGGTGCCGGTCGGGTTGTTGGGCGAGGCCAGGAAGACGATGTCGGGACGGTGCTCCCCGATCGCCGCGACGGCCTTGCCGGGGTCGAGCGAGAAGTCCTCCTCCCGGACCGCCTGGATCCACTCGGTGTTGGTGCCGGTGGTGATGATCGGGTGCATCGAGTAGGAAGGCTCGAACCCCAGCGCCGTGCGGCCGTGGCCGCCGAAGGCCTGGAGGATCTGCTGGAGGACCTCGTTGGAGCCGTTGGCGGCCCACACCTGCTCGGCGACCAGGCCGTGCCCCAGGTAGGAGGCCAGGTCGGCGCGCAGCGCGCCGGCGTCCATGTCGGGGTAGCGGTTGAGGTCGCCCGCGGTGCGCCGGATCTCCTCGGCCAGGTCGCCGACCAGCTCCGGGGAGGGCGGGTAGGGGTTCTCGTTGGTGTTGAGCCGGACCGGGACGTCGATCTGCGGCGCGCCGTACGGCCTCTTGCCCCGCAGGTCGTCGCGGATGGGCAGGTCGTCGAGGTTCACGAGGGCACCTGCCAGTCGAAGCGGGCGCGGACGGCCGCACCGTGAGCGGGAAGGTCTTCGGCGTCGGCCAGGACGGACACGTGCGCCGCGGCCCCGGCCAGGGCCTCGCGGGTGTAGTCGACGACGTGGATGCCGCGCAGGAACGACTGCACCGACAGGCCGCTGGAGTGGCAGGCGCAGCCGCCGGTGGGCAGCACGTGGTTGGACCCGGCGAGATAGTCGCCGAGCGAGACGGGCGCGTAGGGGCCGACGAAGATCGCGCCGGCGTTGCGGATCCGGGCCGCCACCGCGGCGGCGTCCTCGGTGTGGATCTCCAGGTGCTCGGCGGCGTAGGCGTCGACCACCTGGATGCCCTCCTCGACGCCGTCGACGAGGACGACGGCCGACTGCCGTCCGCCGAGAGCCTCGGCGATCCGCTCGGAGTGCCGGGTCGCCGACACCTGGCCGGGCAGCTCCTTCTCGACGGCCTCGGCCAGCTCGACGCTGTCGGTGACGAGCACGGCCGCCGCGATCACGTCGTGCTCGGCCTGGCTGATCAGGTCGGCGGCCACGTGGACCGGGTCGGCGGTGTGGTCGGCGAGGATGGCGATCTCCGTCGGGCCGGCCTCGCTGTCGATGCCGATGCGGCCCTTGAGCAGCCGCTTGGCCGCCGCCACATAGATGTTGCCGGGCCCGGTGACCATGGTCACGGGCTCGCACTCCTCGGTGCCGTAGGCGAACATGGCCACGGCCTGGGCGCCGCCGACGGAGTAGACCTCGTCGACGCCCAGCAGCGCGCACGCGGCGAGGATCGCCGGGTGCGGCAGCCCGCCGTGATCCTTCTGGGCCGGACTGCTAACGGCCAGCGAGGGCACCCCGGCCTCCTGGGCGGGCACCACGTTCATCACCACGCTGGAGGGGTAGACGGCGCGGCCGCCGGGGACGTAGAGCCCCACCCGGTCGACCGGCACCCACCGCTCGGTCACGGTGCCGCCGGGCACCACCTGCGTGGTGACGTCGGCACGCCGCTGGTCGCGGTGGACCAGCCTGGCCCGCCTGATCGACTCCTCGAGCGCCGCCCGCACCTCGGGCCGCAGCTCCGCCAGCGCCCTGGCGATCGCCGCACGCGGCACCCGGGCGCTCTCGATCTCGACGCCGTCCAGCTCGGCGGTCAGCTCCCGTACGGCTGCCGCCCCGCGATGGCGCACGGCCTCGCAGATGGGCCGCACCTTCTCCAGGGCGGCCTCTACGTCGAGCTCGGCGCGGGGCAGCACGTCGCGCAGGTCCGCAGGGAGGGAACCTCGCATGTCGATACGGGAAATCACCCTCATAGTTTACGGAGTCCAACCCGTGAATCCCGTTCCGTCCACCATCCGGACAACGGCGTGGCGTATCGTCCCGGCTTCGGGCGTGTCCCGCGCCAGATTTTTGACGGGAGCTTTGTAGGCTCTTGTCTTTTATGTCCGTTCCCGTACTCTTTGCACATGGGAGTCTGGCGCGGCCCGAACGGCATCCTGGTGGAAGCGATCATGCTTGACGACCGGCCGACGCTGCGCGTCTCGCACCTGGTCAACGGGCACGTCTACCTGCAGGGCTACTGCGCCTCGGTCGCCGAGCTCGGCCGGCACGGCGTCGACCTCGCGCAACTCGTGGAACAGCCCCGGGACGCCGAACATTTGACGTGACCAGCCGCACTGCGACCGCGCGAGGAGGGGTATGGCAGCGTGCATGGCGTCGCTGCCGACCTACGCGCCGATGCTGGCCCAGCTCGGCTCCCTGCCGTCCACGGACGAGGACGAGTGGGCCGTCGAGATGAAGTGGGACGGCGTCCGCGCCCTCGCCTACCTCTCCGACGGCGCCGTACGCCTCATGTCACGCAACGGCAAGGACATCACCGCCGGCTACCCCGAGCTGCAGCTCATGGCGGGGGCCACCGGCCGCCGCCCGGCCGTCGTCGACGGGGAGATCGTGGCCTTCGACGAGGCCGGGCGCCCCAGCTTCGGCGCCCTCCAGCCGCGCATGCACCAGCGCAACCCGCTCAGCGTCGCCGAGCTGGCCAAGACCGTGCCGGTGACCTTCATGGCCTTCGACATCCTGCACCTGGAAGACGGCGGGGCCGGCGGGAGCACGATCGCGCTGCCCTACACCGAGCGGCGTGAGCTGCTGGAGGCCACCTTCGTGCCCGGATTCCGGTGGCAGGTGCCCGTGTGGTTCCGCGACCACGCCGAGGACGCCTTCGGCTTCTCCCGGCGGCTCGGGCTGGAGGGGGTCGTGTGCAAGCGGCTGACCTCCCCCTACAGGCCGGGCAAGCGCACCTCCGAGTGGACCAAGGTGAAGAACGTCAGGGCCGTCGAGGTGGTCATCGGGGGCTGGAAGCCCGGGGGCGGGCGGCGCTCCGGGACGATCGGCTCCCTGCTGCTCGGCTCGTACGACGACGGCGGACGGCTGCTCTACGTGGGGCATGTGGGCACCGGGTTCACCCAGGCGATGCTCCGTGACCTGCACCAGCGGCTGGCCCCACTGCGACGGCCCGACCCGCCCTTCGACGAGCCGGTGCCGCGCGAGTTCGCCCGCGACGCGCAGTGGGTGGAGCCGGTGATGGTGGGCGAGGTGCAGTTCGCCGAGGTGACCGGGGACAACAGGTTGCGCCACCCCTCCTGGCGCGGACTCCGCCCCGACCGCGACCCCCGCGAGGTGCGCGCGACCGGCGGCGAGGGGCCCGGCGACGCATCCGCCGTCGGCTGAACGACCGAACGGCCGGGCCGGGCACGGGGGCCGGGCGTCACCCCTTCCGGCCCGCCGGTGGGGCGACCGGCCCGGTGGCGTCCGTCTGGGACGGCTCGGTCAGGGTGCGGGCGAGCAGCCAGGCCAGCACCGGGAACGGCACCAGGCACGCCAGCGCCACCCGCAGCGACACCGCCTCGGCCACCATCCCCACCAGCGGGCTGGCCAGCCCGCCCACGCTCACCGCCAGCCCCAGCGTGACGCCGCCCGCCGTGCCCACCCGGCGCGGCAGGAAGTCCTGCCCCAGCGTCACATGCAGCGAGAACGGCGCGTAGAGCGTGATCGACGCCGCCGCGATGAAGACGTACGCCCCGATTCCCGGCGCCGGCACCACCCCCGCCACGGCCGGCACGGCGGCCGCGTACGCCAGCCGCATCGTGCGCACCCGGCCCCAGCGGGCGGCGAGCCTGCCGCCCAGCACCGTGCCCACGGCGCCCCCGGCGAACAGCACGAACAGCGCCACCGCCCCCGCCGCCCCGCCCCCGAGGTAGAGGGCCACGAACGTGCTGAGCCCGACGTACACCACCGACCGGAAGACGATCACCAGCGACAGGCGGACGAACGACGGCCAGTCGTCACGGCCGGCGGGCGGCGCCGCGCGGCCCGCCCGCGCCGGCCCGGTCACGGAGCGGAGGACGGTGAGCGTCAGCAGCGCGCCCGCCACGGCGGGGATCACCAGGTACGGGGACGCGCCCAGCCCGCCGGCCGACAGCAGCGGCGTGACGACGATCGGCGCGGAGGCGAACCCCAGCGTCCCGCCGAGCGAGAACCAGCTCATCCGCACGTGACTGCCCTGGCTGGCGATCCTGGCCAGGCGAGCCGCCTCCGGATGATAGGCGGCCACGCCGAGCCCGGACAGCGCCACGGCCAGCCAGGTCAGCGCGTACGAGCCCGCCACGCCGCTGAGCGCCACCCCGAGCCCCGCCGTGGTCATGCTGACCGGGATGAGCCAGGGCATCCGCCACCGGTCGGTCAGCGCGCCGAAGACGGGCTGGACGACCGACGACAGCAGCGTGGCGGCCAGCACGACGCCCGAGGCGGCCACGTACCCGTAGCCGCGCCCGGCCACGAGGAACGGCACCAGCGCCGGCACCGCCCCCTGGTAGACGTCGACGCAGGCGTGCCCGGCCGCGAGAAGCGTGATCCTGTTCGACTTCACGTTCCGATGGTGGCCCGCGGCGCCCTGGCATGCTTCCGATAAAATGCCAATCCATGCTGGAAATTCGCCATCTGTCGCAGGCGCCCACCGGCAGGCGCCCGCTGGCGCCCGGCGGCGGCATCGGCGCCCACCGGCACGACACCCACCAGATCGTGTACGCCTGCCGCGGCGTGCTGTCGGTCACCACCGACGCCGGGACGTGGGTGGCCCCGGCGAACCGGGCCATCTGGATACCGGCCGGCACCGTGCACGAGCACCGCGCCCACGGCAGCACCGACCTGCGCCTGGTGGGCCTGACCGGCGACCCGCTCGGGCTGGCCAGGCCCGCCGTGCTCGCGGTCGAGCCGCTGCTGCGCGAGCTGATCATCGCCTACACGGCGGACCCGGGCGACGGCGCGGAGCGGGACCGGCTGCTCGCCGTCCTGCTCGACCGGCTGCGCCGCTCCCCCGAGCGGCCGTTCCACCTGCCGACCGCCCGGGATCCACGGCTGGCGGCCGTCTGCGCGATGCTGGGCGACGATCCGGCCGACGGCCGCACCCTGGCCCAGCTCGCCGCCCAGGCCGGCACCAGCGGCCGCACGCTCGCCCGGCTCTGCCGTGCCGAGCTCGGGATGACGTTCCCGCAGTGGCGCACGCAGCTCCGGCTCCAGCGCGCGCTGCTGCTCCTGGCCGACGGGATGAGCGTGACGGCCGTCGCGCACCGCTGTGGCTGGGCCTCCGCCAGCGCCTTCATCGACGTGTTCCGGCGGGCGCTCGGGTACACCCCAGGCCGCGCCTTTACATTGTAGATTCGCTACACTGGAGTGCTGTGAGCAAGAAGACCAAGGGCGGCGGCACCCCCGCGACCGCGGCGCTGACCCAGGCCGGGGCGGAGTTCACGCTGCACCCCTACGAGCACGACCCCGCCGCGCAGGCCTACGGCGAGGAGGCCGCCGACGCGCTCGGCCTGCCGTACGAGCGGATCTTCAAGACCCTGGTGGCGGAGCTGGAGAGCGGGCTCGCGGTGGCCGTCGTGCCGGTGTCGGGCAAGCTCGACCTCAAGGCGCTCGCGGCGGCGCTCGGCGGCAAGCGGGCCGCCATGGCGGACGCCGCCAAGGTCGAGCGGGTCACCGGCTACGTCGTGGGCGGGATCAGCCCGCTCGGGCAGCGCAAGCGGCTGCCGACCGTGGTGGACGCGTCGGCGCTGGAGTTCGGCACGATCTTCTTCTCGGCGGGCAAGCGGGGCCTGCAGATCGAGACCGCCCCCGCCGACCTCATCCGCCTCACCGAAGCCGTGACCGCCCCCATCGGCAAACCCGCCTGACCGGCCGGACTCACGGAGACCGTGCTCGACCGCCCGGCCTGGCCGGCGTGGGCTCGACGGCCCGCTTCGGGCGGGCTCACCTGTGGTGGCGGTCGCGCCTGCCGTGCGCGGGTTCGCGTCCGTGGTCGCGTCGCACGCGCGGAAGCCGCTGCCTGGCCTGTGGCCGCTCACGTCGCGCCTGTGGATGCTCCCGGGCCGTCCTCGGATGCTCACGGGAGGCCCGTGGGCGGTCGTGACGCGGGCGTCGTGGGTGCTCGCCTCGCGGATGATCGGCGTCCGGCCGTGCCCGGCGGGCGCGCGGCTCGCCACGACCGCGGTCCGGACGTCCCAGCAGCCACTCGAACAGCCCGCCGTGCCGCCTGGAGTGCGCCCTGTGCCCCCCGCGGCGGCGGCCCCGGTCCTCGCGTGCCTCGCGCTCCTCGGCCTCCTCCAGCCCCGGCGTGTGCCCGCCGCCGAAGCGTGACATGTCCGGCCCGGGGAAACCCTTCGGTTCCGTGTCGCGCAGCGCGTCGCTCATCGAGTCCACCCAGATCGGCCCCGGCAGCGACGCCCCCTGCACGGAGCCGTAGTACTGGTCGCCGATCTGCACCCCCGTCAGCGGATGCTTGTAGGAGCCGCGGATGTCGCCGACGCTGACCGCCGCGGCCAGGTGCGGCGTGTAACCGGCGAACCAGGCCGAGGTGTAGCCGTTGTTGGTGCCCGTCTTGCCCGCCGCCGGCCGACCGAGCCCCTGCCCCCGCATGGTGCCCTTGTCGAAGACGCCCTTCAGGACGTGGTTGACCGCGTCGGCGACCTGCCGGTCGATGACCTGGTCGCAGGCGGGTGACACGGGGGTGCGCCCGCCGTCCCTGCCGACGATCTCCACGATCGCGAGCGGCCGGCAGTACCTGCCCCGGGCCGGGAACGTCGCGAAGGACGCCGCCACCGTCAGCGGGTCCATCTCGTTCACGCCCAGCGTGAACGTGGGCACCTCGCGCAGCGGCGTGCCGTCGGCCCTCCTGACGCCGAGCTGCCGGGCCGTCCTGACCACGTTGCACAGGCCGACCTTGCGCTCCAGCATCATGTAGAAGATGTTGACCGACTGCCAGGTGCCGGTCTCGATGCTGTACGGCCCGCCCTTGCCCTCGCCGCTGGCGTTGTGGATGCTCGTCCCCGGCGCGTTGACGGGCCGGCCCGCACAGTCGCGGTAGCCCTCCGAAGGCTCCAGCACCCCCGGCGTGTCGAAGCCGTCGCCGAACTTCCAGCCCTGCTTCAGCGCCGTGGCCAGGGTGAACACCTTGAACGTGGACCCGGCCTGGAGTCCCTGGCCGCCGCCGTGCCGTACGTCGGCGACGAGGTTGAAGGTGGTCCTGGGGCCGTTCTTGTGGTCGCCCGGGTTGCGGCCGAACCTCTTGCTCGCCGCCATCGCCCTGACCCAGCCCGTGCCCGGCTCCACCATGGCCTCGGCGGCCACCTCGGTGTCCGCGGGCGCGACCCGCTGCCGGATCGCCCGCTCCGCCGCCCGCTGCGCCACCGGGTCCAGGCTGGTCCTGATCACCAGCCCGCCGCTGGCCATCCGCGACCGCCGCGCCGTCGCCGTGCTGCCGAACGCCTCGTTCGTCATCAGCTCGCGGTGCACGTACAGGCAGAAGTACGGATGGTCGCTCTGCGCGCAGCCGCCGGGCTCGGGGCGCAGCCTGATGGCGAGCTTGCTCCGCTTGGCGTCCGCGGCCTCCCGCTGGGTGATCAGGTTCAGCCCGGCCATCCGGTCGAGCACGAGGTCGCGCCGCGTCTTCAGCTTCGCCCGGTGGGCGTCGCCGAGCGAGGGGTCGGTCGAGTACGGAGTCCGTACGGCGCCCGCGAGCGTGGCCGCCTGGGTCAAAGTCAGGTCGGCGGCCGTGGTGGAGAAGAAGCGCCTGGCCGCCGCCTCGATGCCGTGCGCCCCGGCGCCGAAGTAGGCGATGTTCAGATATTTCTCCAGGATCTCGTCCTTGCGGTACTTCTTCTCCAGCGCCAGCGCGAGCCGCAGTTCGCTGATCTTGCGGGCGAGGTTGGGCGCGCGGGCCCGGTCCCGCTCGGCGTCGGTGCGTGAGCTCTCCACCAGGATGTTCTTCACCAACTGCTGGGTGAGCGAGGAGCCGCCCTGCCTGATGCCGCCCGCCTGGGTGTTGGTGAGCAGTGCCCGGAGCGTGCCGATCACGTCGAGCCCGCCGTGCTCGTAGAAGCGGGCGTCCTCGATGGCCACGATCGCTTTGCGCATCACCGGCGCGACCTTGGCCAGCGGCACCGCCGTCCGGTTCGCCTCGTAGAACTGGGCGAAGGTCCGGCCGTGGATGTCCACCAGCCGGGTGACCTGCGCAAGAGGTTCCTCGCGGGGCGCCGGCGGCAGGTCGAGGAAGGTGGTCGCGACATTCTTCGTGGCGAGTCCGGCCCCGCTGACCACGGGGGCGGCCATCGCCGCCACCAGCACCCCGCTGAGCGCCCCCGCCACCCCGAGCCGGGTGATGGATTTGAGCACAGTCACGCAGATGATCTGCTTCCAGAAGATCAGCGGGAAACGCCCGGCTGTTGATTCTTTACCGTCCTCGGCGGATGTTCAGACCAAGGGACTCGAACTGCTCGAACGGCTGGTGGTAGCCGCGTTCGATGTGGTGCACCCCGCGCAGCGTGGACGGCCCGTCGGCCACCGCGGCGGCCAGCACGGCGGAGAAGCCGGCCCTGATGTCGGGCAGCGTCACGTCGGCGCCCCTGAGCTGGGAGACGCCCCGCACCACCGCCGAATGCCTGGCGTTGGTGTCGTGGTAGCGGCAGGCCGGGCCGCCGAGGCACTGGTCGAAGACCTCGATCTCGCAGCCCATGCTCTTCAGCGCGGGCACGTACACCAGGCGGTTCTCGAAGACGGTCTCGTGCAGCACCGACATGCCCTGGCTCTGCGTGAACAGCACCATGAGCGGCGTCTGCCAGTCGGTCATGAACCCGGGGTGGGTGTCGGTCTGCACGGCCGCGGCGCGCAGCCCCTCGGGCGGGGCGGTGGCGCACAGGTACTCGTCGTTGATGGCGAACTGGGCGCCCATCCTGGCCAGCGTGGTGATCGCGGTCACCAGGCGGTCCTGCGGGCACCCGTGCACCCGCACCTCGCCGCCGGTGATCAGGCCCGCGACCAGGTAGGAGAACGCCTCGATGCGGTCGCCGGCCAGCCAGGTGGAGGCGCCGCGCAAGCGCTCGACGCCCTCGATCACGATCCTGCGGTCGGGCGACAGCTCGATCCTGGCGCCCATCCGCTGCAGGAACAGCGCGAGCTCCACCACCTCGGGCTCCATCGCGGCGTTCTTCACCACGGTCTTGCCCTCGGCCAGCACGGCCGACATCAGGATCGTCTCGGTCGCGCCCACGCTCGGGTACGGCAACTCCAGCCGGGTGCCGTTGAGCCGCTTGGCCTTGGCGAAGATGCCGGTGTCGCCCACCTCCACCTCGGCGCCCATCGCCCGCAGCGCCTCGACGTGGAAGTTGACCGGCCGCCGCCCGATCGGGTCGCCGCCCACCAGCGGCACGAACGCCTCCCCCGCCAGGTGCAGCAGGGGGCCCAGCATGAGGATCGGGATGCGGTTGAGCCCGGTGAACGCGTCGGGCACGCGCGGCCTGATCTCGGGGCCCGGCTCGATGCGGATCTCCGTACGGCCGATCTCCACGTTGATGCCCAGGGCGGTGAGCATGTCCGCGGTGATGCCCACCTCGCCCACCTCGGGGGCGTTATGGATAGTGCTCTCGCCGCTGCCCAGCATGGCGGCCACCATGTGCTTGGACACGCCGTTCTTGGAGCCGCGCACGACGACGTCGCCTCGCAGCGGGCCAGAGGGTTCGATGTGCCAGAGCTTCTCTTCAATCACGAAGTGAGCCTAACCGGGAGATACCATCGATCTGGTTCGGACGCCGATGTGAAGGGGAGTGGCGTGGCGAGGCAAATTCGCGCTTTCGCGGTCACCGTCCTCACACTCGCCGCCCTGGGAGTCCCCGCCGGGCTGGTCTGGTCCGCCCTGTCTCCCCGGCCGCCCTACCGGATCACCGACCAGGCCTCGGTGCTCGCCGATCCCGCGACGCAGACGCTCATCGCCGCCGACGGCTGGTTCGCCACCATCACCGGCGGGCTCGGCCTGGCCTGCGGCGCGCTGGGCTGGTTCCTGAGCCGCCGTCGGCAGCTCGCCGTGCTGCTCGGCCTGTGCGGCGGCGGCGTGCTCGCCTCGTTCGTCACGCTCTGGACGGGCACCACGTTCACCCTCGGCGTGGTCGCGGTGGAGGCGTCGGCCGCGCCCGGCGTCACACTCGTCGCCGGGCCGCTCGCGCTGACGGCCGACGGTGTCCTGGTGTCCTGGCCGCTGCTCGCCGTCGGCCTGTTCGGGCTGCTCGAAGGCATGCACGGCTATCGTGAGTCGCCGCTGCGCACTCCGTACGGGATCGGCCCGCGAACGCCCGCGGCGGACCCGTACCGGATCGGTGAGCCACCGCCGCGCGGCGACTAGAGCGGCGGGCGGCGCTCGCCGAACCCCGTGGCGCGCTCGAACGCGCGCGCCACGCGCAGCACGCGGGCGTCGGCGAAGGGACGTCCGACGATCTGCACCCCGACCGGCAGCCCCGACGGCGTGAACCCGGCCGGGACCGACGCCGCCGGCGCGTGCAGGACGCTGATCCAGTAGGCCGAGCGCATCCACGTCAGGTAGTCAGGGAGCGGGACGCCGTTGATCTCGCGGACGTACGGGTCCTCGACGGGGAACGGCGGCACCTGGCTGACCGGCGCGATGAGCACGTCGTAGCGGTCGAAGAAGGCGGCCATCCGCTGGTAGAGGCCGCTGCGCGCGCGCTCGGCGCGGGCCAGGTCGGCGCCGGTGACCTGGCGGCCCCGCTCGACGTTCCAGGCGGTGTTGGCGCCCAGCCCCTCCAGCTCGCCGTAGGACAGCGCGTAGAACCAGGCGCGGTAGGTGCGGAAGGCGTCCTCGGCGTCCGACAGGTCGAGCTCGACCTGCTCGACGTGCGCGCCGAGCCGCTCGAAAACGCCCGGCGCGGTCGCGGTGACCGCCGCGGTCGCGGCGTCCACCGGCAGCCCGCCCAGGTCGGGACTCCACGCGACGCGCAGCCCCGCCACGCCCTCCTCGGGCTCGGCGGCGAACCTCTCCATGATGGAGTACGGGGAGCGCGGGTCGAATCCGGAGATCACCGACATCATCAGCGTCAGATCCTCGACCGTCCTGGCCATCGGCCCCTGCACCGACAAGGTGTACCAGGCGGCGGTCTCCGACGGGCTCGGCACCCGCCCCGGCGTCGGCCGCAACCCCACCACATTGCAGAACGAGGCCGGGTTGCGCAGCGAGCCGCCCATGTCGGAGCCGTCGGCCAGCGGCACCATCCCGCAGGCCAGCGCCGCCGCCGCGCCGCCGCTGCTCCCCCCGGCGGACTTCGACAGGTCGTACGGGTTGCGGGTCACCCCGAACACCTCGTTGACCGTGTGCGACCCGGTGCCGAACTCGGGCGTGTTGGTCTTGCCCACGCTGATCGCCCCGGCCTGCCGCAGCCGCCGCACGATCACGTCATCCTTGTCCGGGATGTTTCCGGAGAAGAGCGGCGAGCCGTACGTGGTGCGGATCCCGGCCGTGTCCACCAGGTCCTTGTGCGCCACCGGCACCCCGTGCAGCGGCCCCACCGGCTCCCGCGCGTCGGCGGCCACGGCCGCGGCCATCGCCCGCTCGGCCGCCAGCGTCACGATCGCGTTGACCCGGGGGTTGACCCGCTCGACCCGGTCGAGGTGGGCCTGGAGCACCTCCACGGCGCTGACCTGCCGTGCCCTGATCAGGCGCGCCAGCTCGGAGGCGGTGAGGTAGTGCAGCTCGGTCATGCCGCGACCCCGCCCCACTCGCTCCCCCGCCACGACGGCGAGGAGTCGCTGGACGACATGGAGCGGCGCCTCCGATCCGATCCGGTGTGCGCTTCGACTCTAGTGGTCCCGGCCGACACTTCGGGCGCCGGATGCGACGGCGTGCCGGAGCTGCCCGCGCCGCTCCCCCCGATATCGTCGACGTCACCCACTGTGACGAAGGAGACACTGCGTGCGCGCGGAGACGGACGAGGGCTACAGCAAGGCTCTGGGCAACCGGCAGGTCCAGATGATCGCCATCGGCGGGGCGATCGGGGTGGGCCTGTTCCTCGGCGCCGGCGGCCGGCTCGCCGCCACGGGCCCGGCGCTCGTGCTGTCGTACGCCGCCGCCGGGATCGCCGCGTTCTTCGTCATGCGGGCCCTCGGCGAGCTGGTCCTCTACCGCCCCGCCTCGGGCTCCTTCGTCGAGTACGCGGGCGAGTTCGTCGGGCCGTGGGCGGCCTTCGCCAGCGGCTGGATGTACTGGATCAACTGGGCCTTCACCGGCATCGCCGAGCTGACCGCGATCGCCCTGTACGTCCATTATTGGGCGCCCGCCTTCCCCCAGTGGGTGACGGCGCTGATCGCGCTGGGCTTCGTGCTGGTGGTGAACCTGCTGTCGGTGAAGCTCTTCGGCGAGCTGGAGTTCTGGTTCGCGATGCTCAAGGTGCTGGCCATCGTCACGTTCCTGGTGGTCGGGCTGGTCCTGGTGGTCGCGTCGGTGGGCCAGGCCGGGCCGCACAACCTCGTCTCCCACGGCGGGTTCTTCCCCACCGGGTTCCCGCTGGTGCTGATGAGCCTGCAGTCGGTGGTGTTCGCCTACGCCTCCATCGAGCTCGTCGGGATCACCGCGGGCGAGACCGCCCGGCCGCACGAGATCATGCCGAAGGCGATCAACGGCGTGGTGTGGCGCATCGCGATCTTCTACGTGGGCTCGGTGGTGCTGCTGGCGATGGTGCTGCCGTGGACCGCGTACGAGGCCGGCACCTCGCCGTTCGTCACGGTCTTCGCCGGCCTGGGCGTGCCGTGGGCGGCCGACGCGATGAACCTCGTGGTGATCACCGCCGCGCTGTCGTCGTGCAACTCGGGCCTGTACGCCACCGGGCGCATCCTGCGGTCGATGGCCCGCAACCGGGAGGCGCCGCGCTTCACCGGGACGCTCAGCGCCCGGCACGTGCCGATCGGCGGGATCGTGTTCACCGCCGCCATGTTCCTCGGCGGTGTGGCGCTGTTCTACTTCCTGCCCGAGCGGGCCTTCAACATCGCCACCGCCGTCGCCTCGCTCGGCGTGGTCACCACCTGGGGGACGCTGGTCTACTGCCAGCTGCGGCTGCGGAAGTCGGGGCACCGCTCGTCGTTCCCGATGCCGGGCACGCCGTACACGAACTGGCTGACGCTGGCCTTCCTGGCGCTGGTGGTGCTGCTGATGCCGTTCGCCGACGCCGACCAGCGGGTCGCCTTCTTCCTCGTCCCCGTCCTGATCGGGGCGATCGCGCTCGGCTGGCTGGTGCTCAGCCGCAGGCGCGCGGCCGCGGCGGCCGCCGCGGCGACGGCGAGCCCGGCGGTCAATCCCGCCGAGTGAACGACGCGCCGGTCGCGCGGCGTCCCGGGCCGCGCGGATCTACTCTCGAAGGCGATGGCCGACGACCCGGGGGAGATCGCGCTGGACGAGAAGACGCGAGCGGCGCGCGGGATCGCCGGAATCGCCGACCTGGCCGGAGTGATCAGAAGGGCCGCGGCGACCAGGATGACCGGGGTGGCCGGGATGGTCGTCGCGGCGGGGCTCGGCGTGACGCTGGCCCTGGCGGCGTTACCGCTCGGGCTCCCGGCCTGGCTGGGCTGCGCCGTGCTCGGCGAGGTCTGTGAGGGCGGCGAGGAGCCGCCCGCGCTCCCCCGGCTGACCCGCCTGACGCCGGCGCAGGTCGCGCTCTCAGGCGGCTACGTGGCGCTCGGCGACTCCTACTCCTCGGGCGAGGGCGTCTACGTCGCCGGCGGCGCGCCGCTGAACGGCGGCGCCGACCGCTGCCACCGCGCCGAGGGCTCCTACGTCCCGCTGGTCGCGGGCGCGCACCGCTTCGGCGGCGGCACCGGCTTCTGGGCCTGCAGCGGCGCCACCACCCGCCAGATCCTGCGCGGTCAGTACGGCCAGCGCCCCCAGATCAGCCGGGTGGACGCGACGACGAGCCTGGTGACGGTGAGCATCGGCGGCAACGACGCCGGGTTCGTCCCGGTGCTGACCGCCTGCATCGCCAAGCTGCCCTGGTCCTCGGCCTGCGTGGACCAGGAGGCCGAGGTGACGCGCCGCCTGGAGCGGTTGCGTCCCAGCCTGCGCGAGGTGCTGCGGGAGATCAGGAGCCGGGCGCCGCGGGCGCGCGTCATCGTGCTCGGCTACCCCCGGCCGTTCCCCGCCGGCCCGTCCGGCTCCGTCAGCAACCTCAGCGCCGCCGACCAGCGCTGGATCAACGCCATGACCCGGCGGCTCAACGACGTGGTGGCCACGGTGGCGGGCGAGTTCGAAAGACAGATCGTCGCCTTCGGCGCTCCGGGCAGTGTGGAGTACGTGGACGCCCACGAGGCGTTCGACGGCCACGAGGTGGGCAGCCCGCGGCCGTACGTGAACGGGCTGATGGTGAACCTCGGCGAGTTCACCGTCGAGCCGCGCAGCTTCCACCCGACGGCCGACGGCTACCGCCGCTTCGCCGAGCTCGTCAACCGGCAGATCGCCGCCGGACCGGGCCGCCCCATGAACGACTTCCGGCTCACGACGGCCGTCGTCAGCCAGTCGCGCGCTCCTCTGCCAGGTGCAGGCCCGCTTCGATGACCGCGTTCATGATCGGCGCCAGGCGCTCCTGGCCCAGTCCGGGGGCGCGCTGGGCCATCCGGGCCACCAGATCGCGCTCGCGGGCGTGGTCGCGGCCCGCGAAGCCGCCGACGGGCTTGAGCCGCTGCACGATGCCGGCCAGCTCGGCCCTGCGCTCCAGCAGGGTCGCCAGGGCGGCGTCGACGCGGTCGATGGCCTGCCTGCACTCGGGCAGCGTGGCCGGGGCCTCGGGGCGGAGCAGGGCGCCGACGAGGGTCACGGCCTCCTCCGCCTCCTGACGGCCCGCCGGGGTGCCGTCCACGATGAGCCCGTCCGCCCCAGCCGCCACCGCAGCCGTACAAAGACCGATATTTCCGGACACGTCGGCGAGGGCGGGGCGGCCGGACGCGGCCCGCGCGGCCCGCAGCAGGCCCAGATCCGAACGCTCGCAGAGGATCACCTGATCGTTGCCCTCCGCGACGCAGTAGTCCACCACGCCGAGCCACTCCGCCAGCGCCGCGCCGTGGCGGCGCTCCACCACCACCGGCAGCCCCAGCGCGGCCACCGCGCGCACCAGCGGGATGTCCCGCGTCCACGCCGCCCCGATCACCACGCCACGCGCCCGCGCCGCGATCACGGGCAGGTCGTCCACGCCGGCCGGCTCGGCCAGCGCGACCCCCTCGGGCAACAGCTCGCGGGCGTCGCCGCGCTGCTCGCGCAGGCTCACCCGATCGCCGATCACCACGGCGGGCCCGCCGCCCACGCGCTGCGCGCCCAGCGCGACCACATGCCGTTCCAAGGTCGATGACATCTCGGCTCCCCACTCGGCCGGCTCCCCTTGAGCCGGCGGAAAAACCAAAAAGGCAGAGACGCGGCGTCTCTGCCTTTGCCGACTCCAGGTGGTCGCTAGCTGACGACCGGCCCTCCCGGAGCCGGCTCGGTAAACACGTAGCGACAAGTCATGTCTGCACTTTACCAAAGGTCCGCAGAAAGTCCCGGCCTTCGAGGGATGGATGTGCGGTCCCTGGCAGGGCCTTCCCGCCGGTAGTCGGGGCAGCCAGGAGCGCGTGGCGCGAACCACGGACGGTCACGTTGGTCGGCGTTGTCGGTCGATGTATGCCGCGTCGGCATTCGTCTGGCGTGCCCATGGAGCAGCCGTTAATATGTTCGAGTTCGCAGAATGTATGCGAACCATTGCACACTGTTAGTTATTGCGTTGCGTAGTCATGAAGAGGGGTGGTGTTCGGTGAAGCTGCGCTACAACTATCGGTTGGATCCGGACGCGCCCCAGCAGGCGTCTCTGGCTCGGTTGTTCGGGTGTGTCCGGGCGGTGTGGAACGACGCGCTGGCCCGGCGCAAGGCCGCGTGGAAGAACGATCGAGCGCGGATCAGCGGCCCGGAGTTGCAGAAGATGTGCATCACTGCCGCCAAGCGGACTCCTGAGCGGGAGTGGCTCGCACAGGTCTCCCCGGTGCCGTTGCAGCAGTCGTTGCGGGACCTGGACGTGGCGTACAAGAACTTCTTCGACTCGGTGTCGGGCAAGCGCAAAGGCCCGAAGATGGGCCTGCCGGTGTTCAAGTCGCGACGTGATCACCGCCAGTCGGCCCGGTTCACCACCACCGCGTTCAGGCTCCGCCCCGGCGGTGCCGGGGATGCGTTGTATCTGGCGAAGATCGGTGAGATCGAGGTGCGGTGGTCGCGCGAACTCCCCGCAGCGCCGTCCAGCGTGACGGTCGTCAAAGACGCGGCGGGCCGCTACTTCGCCTCCTTCGTCGTTGAGGTGCCCGACGACGGCCAGACGCTCCCCCGCTGTGATGCGGAGACGGGGATCGATCTCGGGCTGACCCACTACGCGGTCACCTCCGACGGCGAGAAGATCGCCAACCCCAAGTGGCTGCGCCGCCGAGAGCGCAAACTGAAGAAACTCCAGCGTGCCCTGTCACGTAAGCGGAAGGGCAGCGCCAACCGCACCAAGGCCCGTATCAGGCTCGCCCGTCAGCATGCGAAGGTCGGCGACGCCCGCCGGGACTTCCTGCACCAGACCAGCACCACGATCGTCCGCGAGAACCAAGCGGTGGCGGTCGAGGGTCTGGTCGTGCGGGGGCTGGCGCGGGGCCGGCTGGCCAAGAGCGTCAACGACGCCTCCTGGGGCGCCTTCCTGCGCCTGCTGGAAGGCAAGGCCGCCCGCTACGGCCGCGAGTTCATCACCATCGACCGCTGGTACCCCTCCTCCCAACTGTGCCCCTGCTGCGGCCACAAGATCGGGAAACTCGCCCTGGACGTCCGCACCTGGGACTGCCCCTCCTGCGGCGAGCACCATGACCGGGACATCGCCGCAGCACTCAACATCCTGGCCGAGGGCATCCGCCTGAAGACCCAGAACGACCTGAACGACGTGAGGTCGGTGCACGACGTGGCCGCCGGGCTGGCGGACACCCGAAACGACTGTGAAGGGCAGGTAAGACCAGGCAAGGCGATCCCGAACCTGGCCCCGCCCGAAACCTCCACCGCGCAAGCGGCGTAGAAGCAGCAGTAAACACCCCGCCGCGAGGCGGGAGAAACCCGATCATTCATGACGGGGAGAAGTCAAACCTGGGCTCCACCTGCTGGACATGCTTCCCGAATGATGGACTGTCCTTGCGGCGAGTCGCCGTTGATCCCTCGCTATGGGAGTATTTCTTGGCCTAGAGGGAGGGTTTGAGGCCGTTGATGTCGGATCGCAAGCCGGACGGACGCCGCATCGCCGGTCGTTACCAGCTGCAGGAACCCATTGGCAAGGGTGGCATGGGCATCGTCTGGCGAGCCCATGACGAGCTCCTTGATCGCACTGTCGCGGTCAAGGAGGTCCGCTATGCCGCCGCTCTGGGTGACGAAGTGCAGCTGCTGAACCGGCGTACGATGCGTGAGGCGAGGGCGGCGGCCAGGTTCGAGCACCCCAACGTGATCGTCGTTCACGACGTGATCGAAGAGGACGACCGTCCCTGGATCGTCATGCAGCTCGTGGAGTCACGTTCCCTGGGAACGGTGATCAAGCAGGATGGGCCACTACCGCCACGAAAGGTGGCCAAGATCGGCCTGGCCGTGCTCGACGCCTTGCAGCGCGCGCACGAGTCGGGTGTGCTGCACCGCGACGTCAAACCCGAGAACGTGCTGCTCGCCGACGACGGCCGGGTGGTGCTGACCGACTTCGGCATCGCCACGCTGGAGACCGAGACGCAGCTGACGGTGACGGGCCTGGCGGGCACTCCGGCGTTCATCGCGCCGGAGCGGCTCAAGGGGCTGCCCGCGCGCCGCGAATCGGACCTGTGGTCACTGGGCGCCACGCTCTACACCGCCGTCGAGGGCCGCTCCCCGCACGAGCGCGGGATGGCCCTGGCGACCATGCACGCCGTGCTGACGGACGAGCCGGATCCCGCCACCCACGCGGGACCGCTGGCCTCGGTGATCGCCGGGCTGCTGGCCAAGGAGCCGGTCCAGCGCCTGTCGTACGACGAGGCGGCGCAGTCGCTGCGCCGGGTCATCTCCTACTCCGGCGACCCGGCACCGCTTCCGCAGGAGTCCCGGGCCCCGGCGACCATGGTGCAGCCGGCGGTCGAGGACGACATGCCGACGGACCCCGACCTGGCACCGGTCAGGAGCGCCCCGCCCGTCGCCGTACTACCGGAGACGGGGGCCCGGCTCCAGCCCGCCACCCAGGAGCCGCCGCCTCCGGGGGACCACCACCTGGAGACCGAGCCGAGCGGCTCCGAACGCCGGCAGGCGGTGCCCGTCATCGCCGCGGTCGCGGCGGTGGTGCTGGTCGCGGCCGTGGGCGGCTATCTCGGGCTGCGCGCGGCCCCGGACGACGGTCCCGCCGCCGACCCGCACTCGCTGGCGGTCAGCACGGGCACGTCGCAGCCCTCGTCCGGCGCCTCGGCGCCGGCGTCGGCGCCGTCGACGAAGCCCAGCGCCGAGCCCACCCCGTCACCGACCGCGACGCCCACCGACACCCTGACTCCCACGGAGCCGAAGGCGACGGAGGCCGCCCTGCCGGCCGGCTGGAAGCTCTACAAGGACAAGAAGCTCGACTTCACCATCGCGCTGCCGAAGGGCTGGGACGAGTACAAACGCGAGGGCAGCCAGGTCTTCTTCCGCGGGCCCGGCGCGGGCTCCAACGCGTTCATGGCGGTCGACAGAGCGTCGAACCCCGGCTCCGACCCGCTGGCGGACTGGAAGAAGCAGGAGAAGTCCGCCAAGCACAACTTCGGCGGCTACCAGTTGATCGGCATCAAGAAGGTCGACTTCCAGAAGGCCGCCGCCGACTGGGACTTCACCTGGAACACCAACACGGGCCCGACCAGGGTGCGCAACCGGGGGTTCATCACGGACAACGGCCGCGGCTACTCCATCTACTGGCACAACCTCAACAGCAGATGGAAGAAGGACTACCACTTCTTCGAGACCTTCTGCGCGACCTTCAAACCCGACCGGTAGGTGCGTGCGTGGACAGGCAGGTCGCGGGCCGGTACCGCCTCATCGAGCCTCTCGGTGAAGGCGGTATGGGCGTGGTCTGGCGCGCCCACGACGAGCTGCTCGACCGTCTGGTGGCGGTCAAGGAGGTCCGCTACACCGGGGTGGGCGACAAGCGGCGGGCCGAGCTCAACAGCAGGACCATCAGGGAGGCGCGGGCGGCGGGCCGACTCGACCATCCCTCGGTGATCGTCATCCACGACGTCGTCGAGGAGGACGGTCGCCCGTGGATCGTCATGCAGCTCGTCCGCTCCCGGTCGCTGGCCGAGGTGATCCGCGAGAGCGGGCCGCTGCCGGTGCCGCAGGTGGCGACGATCGGCGCGCGGGTGCTCGACGCGCTGCGGGCCGCGCACGCCACCGGGGTGCTGCACCGCGACGTCAAACCCGAGAACGTGCTGCTCGCCGACGACGGCCGGGTGGTGCTGACCGACTTCGGCATCGCCACCCTGGAGACCGAGGCCGGCCTGACGGCTACCGGGGGCCTGGTGGGCACGCCCGCCTACATGCCGCCCGAGCGGCTCAACGGCGAGCCGGCCCGGCCCGAGGCGGACCTGTGGTCGCTGGGCACGACGCTCTACGCGGCGACGGAGGGCGCCCCGCCGTTCCGGCGGGAGTCGTGGGCGGCCACGGTGGCGGCGGTGCTGCGCGACCCCCTGGAGCCGCCGCGCCGGGCCGGGAGTCTCACGCCGGTAATCGTCGGGCTGCTGCGGCGCGACCCGGCCGCCCGGATGTCCGCCGCGGAGGCGGCCGAACTGCTGGCCGGGGCCGCCGCGCCGGACAGCACGGTTCCCGTCACCCGGCCGCGCCCGCCCGGCCGGCGCCGGGGGGTCATGGTGGTCGCGGCCGCCGTGGCCGTGGTCGTGCTGGGCGCGGGCGGCGCGCTGTTGGCCACCTGGGCGACCTTCACGCCCGGGACGGGGGTCGCGGGCCCGTCCACCCCGTCCCACACCCCGACCAAGATTCCGACCAAGATTCCGACCAAGACCCAGACCAAGACGGCCACCAAGGGCACCACTCCCGCGCCGTCCCCCCGGTTGCCCGACGGCTGGCGCTCCTACCGGAACGCCGCCGGGGACTTCACGATCGCCATGCCACGCGGCTGGCGCGCCGCCAAGCACTCCACCAGGGACAGCGTCACCCTGTCGGGCCCCGGCACCACCGGCTCGATGATCGTCGAGTGGACCGTCCCGGACCAGCCGTGGACCAGCGCCGTGCGGCACTGGGTGGCCCTGGAGCGGGAGCTCATCGGCTTGGGCGAATTCAAGGATTACCAGCGGATCGGCATCCGCCCGGTCGATTATCTCGGCCGGAAGGCGGCCGACTGGGAGTTCACCCGGGTGCGCGAAGGTGAGCGCATTCACGTGATCAACCGTGGCTTCCGCACCGCGGACGGCCGCTACTTCGCCCTCTACTGGGAGACGCCGCACTCCCGCTGGTCGAAGGACCGGCACTACGTCGACGCCTTCGTCGGCAGCTTCCGCGCGGAGGCCGGGACACCGTGAGCGACGGGGAGCGGGCACGCTTCTGGCGGCACCCGGCGGTGCCGGAGGTCGACCTGCTCAAGGCCCGCTACGTCACCCACCGCTTCTCCCGGCACGTGCACGACGGCTACGCCATCGGCGTCATCATCGCCGGGGTGGAGGAGTTCGAGTATCGCGGCACCACGCACCGGGCGGGCGCGGGCGAGCTGGTGCTGGTCAACCCCGACTCGGCGCACACGGGCCAGGCCGGCACCGCGGGCGGCTGGGCGTACCGCATGCTCTATCCGTCGGTGGAGGCGATCGGTGAGATCGCGACCGAGCTCGGCCTGACCTACGGCACCCCCAACTTCCCCGAGCAGGTCGTGCGCGATCCGGCGGTGGCGGCGCTGATGGACAGCGCGCACCGGGCGACCGAGCGCGGCGACGACCTGGCCGCCTCCACGATGACGCGGACGCTGTTCGCGCGGCTGCTGACCCGCTACGCCACGCCGCGCCCCGCCGTGGCGCTCGCCCCCGAGGGGGCGCGGGCGGTGCGCGCGGCGCTGGACGTGCTGCACGAGCGCCTGGTGGACCCGCCGACGCTGGAGGATCTGGCGCGGGTGGTCGGGGCCAGGCCGTTCCCGCTGCTGCGCGCGTTCAAGGAGGCGACCGGCCTGCCGCCGCACGCCTACCTCAACTCGCTGCGGGTGCGGCGGGCCCGCAGCCTCCTGCGGTCAGGGGTACGGCCCGCGCGGGTGGCCGCCGAGGTCGGTTTCACCGATCAGGCGCACCTGAGCCGCCACTTCAAACGTGTCGTCGGCGTCCCTCCGGCCGCCTACCAACGAGCCGCAGGAACGTACAAGAAATAGTCCTGACCTGGACATACCCTCGGGTGACATGGAACAGACGACATCTCGCTCCGCGGCCATCCGGGACGGCCTGGGGGTGGGCCTGGCGGTGGGGTTGTCCGGGGTCGCCTTCGGCGCCGCGGCCATCACCGCGGGGCTGAGCGTGCCGCAGGCGTGCGTGCTGAGCCTGCTGGCCTTCACCGGCGCCTCCCAGTTCGCGCTCACCGGCGCGGTCGGCGCGGGCGGCGACCTGCTCTCCGCCACCTCGGGCGCGCTGCTGCTCGGTGGCCGCAACACGCTGTACGGCCTGCGGATGGCGGATGTGCTGAAGGTGAGCGGGCCGCGCAGGCTGGTGGCCGCGCACGGCGTGATCGACGAGACCACCGCCGTGGCGCTCGCCCAGCCCACCCCGGAGGCGGCCCGGGCCGGGTTCGCGACCACGTTCGGCACCCTCTACGTGACCTGGAACCTCACCACGCTCGCCGGCGCGCTCGGCACCTCCGCGCTCGGCGACCCCGGCATGCTGGGGCTCGACGTGGTGGGGCCCGCGACGTTCCTGGCCATCCTGTGGCCGCGGCTGGCGGGCAGCGCCGAGCTGCGCTGGCTGGCCGTGGGCGGCGTGGCCATCGCTCTGCTGGCCACGCCCTTCTTCCCGCCGGGGGTGCCGGTCCTGCTGTCGGCCCTGGCCGTGCTGGTGGTGCTGGCGCGATGACGCTCTGGTGGGCCATCGCGGCCGTCTGCGCGGGCTGTTACGCGCTCAAACTGGCCGGGCTCGCGGCCCCTCGCCAGGTGCTCGACCATCCCGTGGTGCGCCGCTTCGCGGAACTGGTGCCGGTGACGCTGCTGGCGGCGCTCATCGCCGTCCAGATGTTCACCCAGCAGGGCGCACTCGCCTTCGACCCGGCCCGGACCAGCGGTCTGGCGGCCGCGGTGATCGCGTTGCTGCTGCGTGCCCCGTTCCTGGTCGTCCTGGCGGCGGCGGCTGCCACGACCGCGCTTGTCCGAGTTCTTTTGGGGTAGTCGCCCCGCATGTCCGATTCTGTGGGGATTGTTGGAGGCCGCTACCGTTTGGTGAGGACGATCGGCCGGGGCGGCATGGGCACCGTCTGGCAGGCCTATGATCAGGTGCTCGGCCGCGACGTGGCGCTCAAGGAGGTCCTCCCTCCCCCCGATCTGACCGGACCCGAACGCGACCTCTTCACCGTACGGACCTTCCGTGAGGCCAGGGCGGCCGGCCGGGTCGCCCATCCCTGCGTCGCCGCGGTGTACGACGTGCTGGAGGAGCACGGCCACCCGTGGATCGTCATGCAGCTCGTCCGCTCCCGCACCCTCGGCGAGCTGGTGCGCGACGACGGGCCGATGTTCCCCGTGGAGGTCGCGCGCATCGGGCTGCAGATGCTGGAGGCGCTGCGCGCGGCCCACGCGGCAGGGGTCCTGCACCGGGACGTCAAGCCCGACAACGTGTTGCTGAGCGAGGACGGCCGGGCGGTGCTCACCGACTTCGGCATCGCCACCACCGAGGACGAGGCCCCCGTGACCAGGACGGGGGTGCTCGTCGGCACGCCTGCCTACATGGCGCCGGAGCGGGCGGCGGGCGGCCAGGCGCAGCCGGCCTCCGACCTGTGGGCGCTGGGCGTCACACTCTACGTCGCCGTCGAGGGCCACTCCCCCTTCCACCGCGAGAACGCGCTGGCCACGCTGGGGGCGGTCATGCACGCCGAGCCGGCCCCGCTGGCCCGCGCGGGCGTGCTCGGTCCCGTCCTGCTCGGCCTGCTGCGCAAGGACCCCGCCGAACGGATGTCGCTGGACGAGGCGGAGCGGCGGCTGTCCGCGATCATCGCGGGCAACGCGCCCGAGGCGACCGGCCCGGTGCCGATGCCGATCACGGCCCAGGGCCGGGCCACGCTGCCGGGCAAGCGCAAGCCGCCGCTGCTCGCGCTGGGCGTGGGCACGGTCATGGTGGCACTGGTGACCGGGGGCGCGGCCTGGTGGTCGCACCGGCCCGCGGAGACGAGCGCCCCGCCGCCCGGCCCGGCGGTGGTGCAGTCATCACCCGGCTCCCCCCGGAGCCCGGCTCCCAGCACCTCCACCGAGACGACCCACCCGCCACCGTCCAGCACCGCCACCCGGCGCGCCGACCCATCCCCCACCGTGTACGACTCACCCCGCACGATGTACGACTCACCCCGCCGCGACGAATCGGGGCCCACCGCCAAGCCGTCCAAGAAGCAGGCCCGGCCCGAGCCCACCAGGTCCACCCGCACGCAACGCGAGGAGCCCGAACGGACCACACCGGACGACGCGCAGGAGGACACCCCGGAGAACGAGGGCGACGATCGTTCGAAGACCCCCGGCCAGGTGGACCCGGACGACGGGAACGGGCAGGGCCAGGAAGCCCGCGAGAACCCCGGCAAGAAGCCGAAGAAGGACAAGCGGGACCGGGCCTGAGGCGTCAGGACTCCGCGCGCACGGCGTCCAGCGCCTTCTGCAGGTCGTCGGGGTAGTCGGTGCTGAACGACATCCACTCGCCGGTGGAGGGATGCTCGAACCCGAGCGAGACCGCGTGCAGCCACTGCCTGCTGACGCCCAGCCGGGCGGCGATCGTCGGGTCCGCGCCGTACATCATGTCGCCCACGCACGGGTGGCGCAGCGCGGACATGTGCACCCGGATCTGGTGGGTGCGGCCGGTCTCCAGCTTGATGTCGAGCAGCGAGGCCGCCCGGAACGCCTCGATCGTGTCGTAGTGGGTGATCGACGCCTTGCCGCCCGCGACCACCGCCCACCTGCCGTCGCCCGCCGGGTGGCGGTCGATCGGCGCGTCCACAGTGCCCCTGAACGGGTCGGGATGCCCCTGGACCAGCGCGTGATAGCGCTTGTCGACCGTACGCTCCTTGAAGGCGCGCTTGAGGTGGGAGTAGGCGTGCTCGCTCTTGGCCACCGCCATCGCGCCGGTGGTGTTGGCGTCGAGCCGGTGCACGATGCCCTGGCGCTCGGCCGCGCCGCTGGTCGCGATCGTGTGCCCGGCGCCGAGCAGGCCGCCCAGGACGGTCGGGCCGGTCCAGCCGACGGTCGGATGGGCGGCCACGCCGATCGGCTTGTTGACCACCACGATGTCGTCGTCCTCGTAGACGATGCGCATGCCCGGCACCGGCTCGGCCACCGGCATGGGGGTGCTCACCGGCGGCGGGAGCGTCACATCGAGCCAGGCGCCCGCGTGCACCCGGTCGGACTTCGCCGGCTGCCTGCCGTCGACCAGCACCTCGCCGGCGCCGATCAGCTCGGCCGCGCGGGTGCGCGAGAACCCGAACAGCCTGGACAGCGCCGCGTCGACCCGCTCGCCTTCCAGCCCGTCGGGGACGGGGAGACTACGCTGCTCGGCCACTCTTGCCCTCCCTCGTCCCGTCAAGCTGATAACCGCGCCAGGCCAGGATGACCGCGAGGATGCCGCCGCACACGATCGCCGAGTCGGCGACGTTGAAGATCGGGAAGTAGTCGATCACCGGGAAGTTGCCCGGTAGCACCTCGACGAAGTCGACCACGTGCCCCTGGAGCTGCGTGGACCTGCCGAAGCCCGACGGGTAGCGCAGCAGCCTGTCGGTGAGGTTGCCGAGCGCGCCGCCCAGCAGCATGCCCAGCGTGATCGCCCACGGCAGGCTCCCCAGCTTACGCGCCGCCCGGATGATGGCGACCACCACACCGGCGGCGATGAGGGTGAGGATGAAGGTCATCCCGGTGCCGATGCTGAACGCGGCGCCCGAATTGAAGATCAGCCTGAACTGCAGCACACCGGGGATCACCACCAACGGCGGCTCACCCTCCAGCGTCTTCAGCGCCACCGTCTTGGTGATCACGTCGGACGCGTAGAGGACGGCCGCCAGCGCGGTGAGTGCGGCCAGCAGCCGGCCTCGCCGCCTGCCTACCGGCGCTCCTCCTTCTGCTTGCAGGCCACGCACAGCGTCGCCCTCGGGAACGCCTGAAGGCGCTCCTTGCCGATCGGCTTGTGGCACGATTCGCACACTCCATAAGTCCCTGCGTCGATCCTGGCGATCGCACGTTCGTTCTGCGCGACCAGGTCGCGTGCATTCAGGGTAAGGGCGATCTCGCGTTCGCGCTCATAGGTCTTGGCGCCGGCGTCCGCCTGGTCGTCGCCGGCCCCTTGAGTAACGTCTCCCGATGCGATTTCGGACTCATGGCGGAGAATGTCCGCGTTGAGCTCCTCGATCTCGCTCTGCAGCGTGCCGCGTACCTCGGCCAGCTCCTGCTTCGACCACATCGACGGTGTAGCGGTCTGCGTGACTGCCACCATGGCTGCCTCCATGCTGATCAAGGCCCTTGAATCGTGCGGGCAGCTTAGGTCTCCGATAACGGAACGGCAAACGACCCGCCGGACGGTTTACCTCTCCTGTACTATCCCGCCTCGCCCTGCTAACTCCCCCTCAGCCGACTCCATTCCCACAACTTTGTCGCCTCTGGGGGCGGGAGACGTGGAAGCCTTCGGGGCCACTCTGCGTTATGGTGTGAAGCTGCAAGGCGTTGATGGGGCCCTCCTGTGAGGGATATCACCCCGGAGCCGCCGGAAGAACGGCTCGCATCGAGCTCACTAGACCCGGCCGCACCCCGAATGGAGAGGGCCTCACCCGAGGCCAAGAAGGGTGGTACCGCGGAGCCCCACCGGCTTCGTCCCTTCACGCAAAGCCCGTCTACCGGCCTGTGACGCGTGGAGGTCCCGCCCGACATGTCTTCGCCATCTTTCCGCTCTCTTCCCGCGCAGGTCGACCTGCCCGCGCTCGAGCGCGAGGTCCTGGACCGCTGGCGGGACGGGAAGATCTTCGAACGCTCCATCGAGCAGAACGAGGGCAACCCGTCCTGGGTCTTCTACGAGGGCCCGCCCACCGCCAACGGCCTGCCCGGCGTCCACCACGTCGAGGCGCGCGTCTTCAAGGACCTGTTCCCGCGCTACAAGTCGATGCGCGGCTTCAGCGTGCCCCGCAAGGCCGGCTGGGACTGCCACGGCCTGCCCGTCGAGGTCGGCGTCGAGAAGGAGCTGGGCCTCACCGGCAAGCGCGACATCGAGGACTACGGCATCGCCGAGTTCAACGCCAAGTGCCGCTCGTCGGTGCTGCGGCACGTCGACGCCTTCGAGCAGCTCACCGAGCGGATGGGCTACTGGATCGACCTGTCGACGGCGTACCGGACCATGGACCCCGCCTACATCGAGGCCGTCTGGTGGTCGCTCAAGGTCGTCTTCGACAAGGGCCTGCTGTTCCGCGACTTCCGCATCACGCCCTACTGCCCGCGCTGCGGCACCGGCCTGTCGGACCACGAGCTGGGTCAGCCCGGCGGCTACGAGACCGTGTCCAGCCCGTCGGTCTACGTCCGCATGCCGGTGACCTCCGGGCCGCTGGCCGAGCTGGGCGCCTCCCTGCTGATCTGGACGACCACCCCCTGGACGCTGGTCTCCAACACCGCCGTCGCCGTACACCCCGACGTCACCTACGTCGCCGCGCGCACCGCGGACGGCGAGGTGCTGGTGGTGGCCGAGCCGCTGCTGTCGGTGCTCGGCGAGGACGTCACCGAGGTGGCCCGCCTCACCGGCCGTGAGCTGGAGCGCACCACCTACCAGCGGCCCTTCGACCTGGTCGACGTCCCCGACGCCCACTACGTGGTGCTCGGCGAGTACGTCACCGTCGAGGACGGCACCGGCCTGGTCCACCAGGCGCCCGCGTTCGGCGCCGACGACCTGGCCGTCATCAGGCGTTACGACATGCCGGTGATCAACCCGATCGGCCCCGACGGGCGTTTCCTCGACGACGTGCCCATGGTGGGCGGGCAGTTCTTCAAGGACGCCGACGAGGCGCTCACCGAGGACCTGCGCGGCCGTGGCCTGCTGTTCCGCGGCGGCCACTTCGACCACAGCTATCCGCACTGCTGGCGCTGCCACACGCCGCTGCTCTACTACGCGCTCCCGTCCTGGTACATCAGGACCACCGAGGTCAAGGACCAGATGCTGGCGGAGAACGCCAAGACCAACTGGTACCCCGACACGATCAAGTGGGGCCGCTTCGGCGAGTGGCTGCGCAACAACGTCGACTGGTCGCTGTCACGCTCACGCTACTGGGGCACGCCGCTGCCGCTGTGGGTGTGCACGGCCGACGAGTCCCACGTGACCTGCGTGGGCTCCCTGGCGGAGCTGGGCGCCCTGGCCGGCGAGGACCTGTCGGCGCTCGACCCGCACCGCCCGTTCGTGGACGACGTGGCCTTCCCCTGCCCGACCTGCTCGGCCGAGGCCCGCCGGGTGCCCGACGTCATCGACGCCTGGTACGACTCCGGTTCCATGCCGTTCGCCCAGTGGGGGCAGGCGGGCAAGCCCGAGGGCCTCTACCCGGCGCAGTTCATCTGCGAGGCGACCGACCAGACCCGCGGCTGGTTCTACTCGCTGATGGCCGTGGGCACGCTGGTGTTCGGCCAGTCCTCGTACGAGAACGTGCTCTGCCTCGGGCTCATCCTGGCCGAGGACGGCCGCAAGATGAGCAAGCACCTGGGCAACATCCTGGAGCCGCTGCCGCTGATGGACGAGCACGGCGCCGACGCGCTGCGCTGGTTCATGGCCTGCGGCGGCTCGCCGTGGTCGGCCCGCCGGGTCGGCCACAACGCGCTGGAAGAGATCGTCCGCAAGGTCCTGCTGACCTACTGGAACACCGCCTCCTTCTTCACCCTCTACGCCAACGCCGAGTCGTGGTCGCCCGCCCGGCTGGCCGAAGCGCCCCCGGCCGCGCAGCGCCCGCTGCTCGACCGCTGGGCGCTGGCCGAGCTGCACCGCACGGTGGCCGACGTCACCGCGTCGCTGGACGAGTACGACACCCAGCGGGCCGGACGCAGGCTGGCCGAGTTCCTCGACGACCTGTCCAACTGGTACGTGCGCCGCTCGCGCCGCAGGTTCTGGCAGGGGTCGCCGGAGGCGTTCGCCACCCTGTACGAGTGCCTGGAGACGGTGACGCGGCTGATGGCGCCCTTCACGCCGTTCGTCACCGACTACCTGTGGGACGTGCTGCGCGGCTCCGACGCCCCCACCTCGGTGCACCTGACCACCTGGCCCGCCGTACGCGACGACCTGCTCGACCCGGCGCTGTCGCAGCAGATGGCCCTGGTGCGGCGGCTGGTGGAGCTGGGCCGCTCGGCTCGCGCCTCCTCCGGCGTGAAGACCCGGCAGCCGCTCGGCCGCGCCCTGGTAGGCGCGCACGACTGGCCGTCGCTGCCCGGCGAACTGCGTGATCTCATCGCCGACGAGCTGAACGTCCTGGCGTTGGAGGACATGTCGGGCTTCAGCGCCGACCTGGTCTCCTATACCGTCAAGCCCAACTTCCGGGCGCTCGGCAAGCGGTTCGGCTCCCAGACCAAGCTGGTGGCCGCCGCCGTCGGCGCCGCCGACGCCACCACCCTGGCCCGCGCCCTGCGCTCCGGCGAGACGGTCACAGTGGAGGCGGCCGAGCTCGGCCCCGTCACGCTCGGCTCCGACGACGTGATCGTCACCGAGCAGCCACGCTCCGGCTGGGCGGTGGAGACCGGCGCGATCGACACGGGCACCGGCGAGACGGTGGCGCTCGACCTGGAGCTCACCGACGAGCTGCGTCAGGCGGGCCTGCTGCGCGAGGTCATCCGCCTGGTGCAGGACGCCCGCAAGTCGACCGGCCTGGCCATCACCGACCGCATCGACCTGTGGTGGACCGCCGCCGGCCCCGACCTGGCGCAGGCCCTGCGCTCCGGCGGCGGGCTGGTCGCGGACGAGGTCCTGGCGTCGTCCCTGGCGGAGGGTGAGCAGCCCGGCCTCCCGTCCCACACGGACACCGACCTGGGCCTCACCTTCCAACTCCGCCGCGCCTGACCTCCCCCGGCCGGCCACCGTCACGGTGGCCGGCCGGGGAGTCGCCCCCCGCAGCCGGCCGTGGGAGTCACCCCCGCCCCCGCTCATCCCCTTCCGCTGACCCCGCTCAACGTCGGTATCAGAGCTCGACGCTCTCGCCCGGCAGCAGCCGCCGGACATCGGCGTCGAGCGCCCCGGCCTCGCGCTCCAGCACGCTGTCGAGCACCTTCAACCCCCACTCGTTGAGCAGCCCGTCATGGATCGCGTACGCCCGGCGCGGCCCCATCTCCCGCAGGTAGCCGACCAGATCGGGCACCGTCATCCACGGAGCCTGCCCCGGCACCAGCAGCGTCGGCACGTCGACCAGCGGCAGCGCGTCGCCAGGATGAAACACCTCACCGTCGAGAAGGAACCCGACGTTGTCCACGGGCTCGGCGTCGGGGTGGCTGAAGTGATGCTTCTCCCCGACGGCCACGACCTCGAACCCGGCGACCGTCAGCACGTCCCCGTCGCCCACCACCCGCACCTGATCCCGCATTCTCGCCAGCCGCCGAGCCACCCCGGGACAGGTATAGACGGCGAACTCGGAATCAGCCGCCGCGGCCGCGTACAGACGCTCGGCCTCGAAGTGGTCGAAATGCTCATGGGTGATCAGCACCGCCTCGGCACCGGCCAGCGCCTCGGGCTCCGGCGTCATCGCCCCGGGATCGATGACGATGGCCCTGGAGTCCTTCTCCACCCGCACGCACGCATGCCCGTACTTGGTCAGTCTCACGGCCCCATCCTGTCCCGCCGGTCACCCCCGCCTACAGGAGATCTCCGACAGCGAACACCACCCCGAACAGACCAAGAGTGTGCCTCAACACCCGAAACCCAAGCGTTCAGGACACGCCATCAGCCGACAGTCGTCACCGCGAATCAACTCACAGCTTCACGGTCATTCTGACAAACAGAACAACTCGTCATACCCGCTGCCTCAGCCCGGGCCAGCGTCATGCTCTCCACCCCGGACTCTCCAGCACCCTCGATCAACGGGCAAGCGGTGCCGTGGTACCGGCGGGTGCCGATGATGACCTTCACCATGGTGGCACCGGCCTTCTTCCCGTCGCCGTTCTTGCCCTTGGCAGAACCGGGCTCACTGTCCTTGGAGGCCACCTCCTTGGCGGTGGAGGAGGCGGGCCGCCCCTGAGCGGCGGCGTCGGCCGAAGCCCCACCTCCCGGCTTCGCGCCGGCAGCCTGCTCGCCGCCCTGTTTGGAGCCGGCCTGCTCGCCGCCCGGCCGGGGGCCGGCGGACTGCTCGCCACCCGGCCTGCCGGGTTGGGACCGCTCGCTGCCCTGCTTGGGGCCGGTGGGCCGCTCGCTGCCCAAGGACTGCGACTGCCCCCTCGAACTACTGCTAGCGGGCCTCTCCCCTGTCGCCCTGTCAGGCGCTCCGGTGGGAGTCGGCAAGGCCCGGGACTTGGCGGACTCGGCCGACGACGCCGGCCGCTCCGGCGTCACGGCACCACTCGAAGCCGTGCCCCGATCGGTGCCGCCCTGCGACGACTTCCCCTCGGCGTCACCGAACGCGGCGAAGCCTCCCTGAGGCTTGCCACCACCTGGACGCGAAGGACCGCTGGACGAGGCGCCGCTCCCCGAGGAAGCACTGCCACCAGAGTCCCGGGCACCGCTGCCCGAGGGGCGAGCGTCGCTGCCCGGGGACCCGGCTCCGGTGCCCCGCTCAGGTCGCCTGTCCGAGCTCTCCGATCGCAGCGACGAGGTGGCGTCACCCGATCCGGGCCGTGTCCGTGCAGCAGCGGGGCTGCCTTGTGCCGGGCGGCGTGGCTCCGCCGACGGATCGGAGCCCTGTGGCACCGGTGCTCCGGAAGCGGTGACGCGAGGCTGGGGGCGCGTGTCGGGACCCGAGGAGTCGTTGTCAGGCTCGCCGGTCACCGCCTGTGAGGACCGCTGCCCTGCCTTACCGGCATCCGGCTCACGGCGCTCACTGTCTCGTCGCCCCGGCCGCTCATCACGCGCACCGCCGCCCGCCGCCTTCCGCACGGGCGGCGTACCGCTACCGGCATCCGGCTCATCGGACCCAGCACTGCCACCCGGCCGCTTACCCTGCGCACCACTGCCGGCCGCCTCAGGCTTGCCGGCAGTCCGCTCGCCGGGCTCACCGCGGCCAGAGGACTCAGCGCGCTCGTTTCTGCCGGGGGGCCGCCCGCCCTGCGTGCCGCCGGGGGTCGAGCCTGTACCGCTGCCAGGACGCTTGCCCTGGGCACCGCTGTCAGCCGCAGACTCGCCATGCTCGGCTCTGCCGACCGGTCGCCTGCCCTGCGCGCCTCTGCCGGTATCCGGGGCATCGCGCTCAGCGCTGCCACCCGGGCGCTCCGACCCGGCGGTCGGCTGCTTGGGCCGATCCGGCTTGGGGCTGCGGTCGGCATCGGGGAGGGGGAGGGAGATCTTGGTCTCCGCCTCAGAGTCTTCGCTCTCGCCGGATGCCGCGGAAGGCCGCGTGCCGCCGCCCGCGGACGGCGGGCCGCCTCCCGGGCGGGTGGGCGCGGAAGCCGAGGAAGCGGCCGGTCGGCCGAACCACCCGGTCGGGCCTTCGGCTGACGCGGAGGAAGAGGAGCGTCCGCCGGTCGCGGAGGTTGCCTGGGTGGGGGTGGCAGCCGCGGAGGAACCCGGGGTCACGGCAGCGGAGGAGCCCGAAGTGGGAGCGGCAGAGGAGCCTGAGGTCGCAGCCGCGGACGAGCCTGAAGCGGGAGCGGCGGCGGAGCCCGAGGTGGGAGCGGCGGACGAGGCCGGAGTGGTGGTGGCGGAGGCGGCCGGAGTGGTGGCGGCGGCCGGGGAGGACGAGGTGGGGGTGGAAGCCTTGGGTTCGGGCTTCGGCGCCACGGCCGGCGACTGCGGGTCCCGCGTCGGCTCGGCCCGGTGCGCGGTGGCGACGGCTGGCTCGGGGTCCGGGGCAGGTGGCAACTGCCGGCCGCCGAGCGCGGCGTCAGGCAGGCACGCGGTGCAGGGCGTGAAGCCCTCCTCGCGCGCCTCTTCGTACGTGAGCTCTTCGTGATCCCGCCCGATCAGCTGGCGGCAGCCCTGGACGTGGTAACGCTTGCGTCCTGGGATCACCAGCACGATCGCGTCCGGGGAGATCCCCTTCGCCGTCACCGGGCGGTGCGGGCCCGACGCCGGTGCGGGAGAGGGGCTCCGCGCGGGCCCGGGTGAGTGCAGGGTCGCCGCCGTCCGCTGGAACGGTTGCGGCGGCGCTTGCGCCCCCATCGGGCCGGTCCGGTTGTGTGGCACGCCAGGGGGCACGAGCCCCGCTGGAGGAGGGGTGGCCGGCACAGCGGCCTGCCCACCACCGGGAAACAACTCGTGACGCCGCAGCAGCGCCCCGATCACCAGGAAAAGCGCGGACAGCACACTGACCACGATGGACCACATGATCAGGAACGGCTTGGCCAGTACGAAGCCCGCGATCAGCAGAATGACCGCCGCGAGCACCAAACCAGCACTGATAAGGATCACTAGGGGCTCTTTCGAGTGACGGGTCTATCTGACCCGCTACCTTACCGGCGGTCGTTGTGGGGACCGTCACTGCCGGGGAAAGCGCCCTGCGGAGCCTCGCCGCCGAACGGGTTGGGACCACTGGGCAGAGGCTGCTGGCCACCCTGGGGGACGGCGTGCTGCATGCCGGGGCCTGCGGCGCTGGGCGCACCCGACGACATGACGGGGAACCCGCCGCTGCCCTCGGCGGAGACGTTCAGCTCGGCGAGCTGGTTCTCCAGGTAGAGCTTGAGGCGGCTGCGGTATTCGCGCTCGAAGCTGCGCAGCTCCTCGACCTTGCGCTCGAGCTCGTCACGGGTCTGGACGAGGGAGCCCATGGCCTGACGGTGACGCTCCTGCGCGTCGCGCTCGAGCGTCTCCGCGCGGGCGCGGGCGTCGCCGATGACCTGCTCGGCCTGACGGCGAGCCTTGGTCAGGATCTCGTCGGCCTCGCGGCGGGCGCGGGTCACCGTCTCGTCCGCCTCCCGGCGGGCGTCGGAGATCGCCTGGTCGGCGGTCTGCTGCGCGAGCGCGAGCACGCGAGCGGCGGTGTCCATGTTGTCCTCGGCGGGAGGCATGTTCATCGCCATGGGCACCGGCTGCGGCTGCTGCTGCGGCTCGGGCGCCCGCATGGGCTCCGGCTGCTGCTGCTGGTGCTGCTGCTGGGGCGGCGGGCCCATCATCTCAGGCTTGGGCTGCTCCTGGACGGGCGCGGACGCCATGGGCATGTTCATGCCACCGGGCACCTTGCCGCGCAGGCACTCGGCCAGCTTCGCGCGGAGCTCTTCGTTCTCTTGGATCAGGCGGTCAAGCTCAGCCTCGACTTCGTCGAGGAAGGCATCGACCTCTTCCTCGTCGTAGCCCGGCCTCAGCCGGGTCGTACTGAACTGCTTGTTCCGCACATCAGCGGGCGTCAGCGGCATCTTTGGTCTCCTTGGCGCGCTTTGGAGTCTGTCCGGAGGGACGGTCAACCCGATCACTTCAGCGCGGACACGAGTTGGATCATGACCGGTGCTCTGCGGCCCCCATCACCTACCGCCGAGCGATCCTGCGATGTTGATCAAGAGCAGAACGATGATGAAGAGGACTGTGAAGCTTAGGTCAAAGGCCACCGTACCCAACCGGAGCGGGGGAATGAAACGGCGGAGGAATTTGAGGGGAGGGTCGGTTGCGGTGTATGTGGCTTCGGCGATCACCAGCACGACCCCGGAGGGTCGCCACTGTCGTGCGAACGCCTGGACGGTCTCGAAGATCATCCTGCCGATGAGCAACACCAGGTAGAGGGACAGGACAACGACCAAGATCTGGCTTACGATCCCCACGGTCTGGCCGCGCCTCCACTTCTGATGTGCCCGTCCGGTCTCGGCGAGACCTGGTTGGGTCCGGTAGACATACAGAGACTCTAACTCTGGTTGAAGAACCCGCGTTCCGCGATTCGTGCCTTGTCTTCGGCGGTCACCTCGACATTGGCGGGGGACAACAGGAACACCTTGTTCGTAACACGTTCAATGCTGCCATGTAGGCCGAAGACCAGACCTGCTGCGAAATCCACCAGCCGCTTGGCGTCGCTGTCGACCATCTCGGTGAGATTCATGATCACGGGGGTGCCGTCGCGGAAGTGCTCGCCGATGGTCCGGGCCTCGTTGTAGGTCCGCGGGTGCAGGGTGGTGATGCGCGCCAGATCGGTCGTCCGGCGCTCCAGGACGGTCGTGGCGGGCCGGGGCGCGGGCACTCCCGCATCGGTCTCTTCCTCGCGGTCCTGGACCGCTACAGACCGTTCCTCGCCGGTGCGCTGGACGTCGTCGTCGTAGGCGTACTCATCCGTGTAGGTCTCGTACCTCTCGTAGCGGTCGTCCTCCACGAGACCGAGGTAGACCGCCATCTTGCGCATCGCGCCGGCCATCGCTACGTCGTCCTCCTGCTCATGGTCGCACTCGCTCGGACTCGTCAGCCGGGTCCGAGGCGGTAGCCGTACCCCCTTGGAGCTCACCGCTGATCGACCTCTACCAGACCGTGGACCTGAAGACCCACTTGAGGGGACATTACCTGACGAAGAGCTTTCGACGGCCGAGCAACGCCGTACCGACGCGCACATGTGTGGCACCGTGCGCGACGGCTTCGGCCAGATCCTCGCTCATCCCGGCGGAAATCATCGTGGCACGTGGATGGCGCTCCTGTACGCCCAGCGCCACATCACGCAGCCTCGCGAACGCCTTGGCCGGGTCCTCCCCCAGCGGCGCCACCGCCATGACCCCGCCCAGCCACAGTCCGGGGGCGGCGTCGATGGCGGCGGCCAGCGCCGGCACGTCCGCCGTTCCGACGCCGCCCCTGCCGGGATCGTCGTCCAGCGCCACCTGCACCAGGCAGCCGATCTCCCTGCCCTGCCTGACCGCCTCCCGGCTGATCACCTCCACCAGCCTGCCGCGGTCGACGGAGTGGATCAGATCCGCGTAGCCGACCACGGAGCGCACCTTGTTGGTCTGCAGCTGACCGACGAAGTGCCAGGTCAGCGGCAGGTCAGCGCATTCGGCCGCCTTCTGGGCGGCCTCCTGGTCGCGGTTCTCGCCCACGTCACGCACCCCGAGCCCGGCCAGCAGCCGGACGTCGGAGGCCGGGTAGGTCTTGGTCACGGCGATCAGCGTCACCTCGCCCCGGTCGCGGCCCGCCGCCAGGCACGCCTCGCCGATCCGCTCCTCGACCCCGGCCAGGCCGGAGGCGATCTCATCCGTTCGCACGCCTGTCCCTCCTGTGCACACCATTGTCCTGTACGCCCGCCGCCACGAGCCACCGCCCCGCGGACCCGGCGTACGTGGAACGCTCCCGGCCGGGACGCGGCGGGCGAGCCGGCCCGAGGACCCTCGCGACGCCGTACGCGCACCGCGTCGGCCCGGTGACACAGCGGCGCCGCTCCCCATTTCTGTTGGAAGGAGCGGCGGGGGCCGGTCGGGCTACTTGAGGAAGTCGGGGACGTCCAATTCCTCCTCCTGCTCCTCGAAGACCACCGGGCGACGTTTGGCGGGCTCCGACATGCGGGAGGTGATGGGCGTGGGCGGATTGGTGGGCTCGGGCGTGGGCCGGGGGATCGAGACGGGAGCCGAGGGCTCGTCGTGCTCGTCCTCGGCCGCCTGCTCGCGCTCCGCCCTGTCCGGCTGGCGCACCGGCTCCGGACGTGGCTCGGGACGCGGCTCCGGCCGGGCCTCAAGCCTGGCCTCGGGGCGCGGCTCGGGCCTGAACTCGGTGCGTGGCTCCGGCCTGAACTCCGTACGCGGCTCGGGCCTGAAGTCCGTACGCGGCTCCGTACGGGGCTCTGGGCGCGGCTCGGGCCTGAACTCGACGCGAGGTTCAGGACGGGGATCGGGACGCGGCTCCGGACGCGAGGCGGGCTCGGACCGGACGCCCGCCGAGGGCGGGCTGGACCGGGGCGGGGCCGCCAGCGGCGGCGCCTGGGCCGCGGTGGGACGGCTCTGCGGGCGGGGCAGCTGCTTGTCGGCGGGCGCGATGTCGTCGAAGCCGGCGGCGATCACGGTGACCCGCACCTCGTCGCCGAGCGCGTCGTCGATGACCGTGCCGAAGATGATGTTGGCGTCGGGCGCCGCCGCCATCGACACGAGCTGGGCGGCCTCGTTGATCTCGAACAGGCCGAGGTCGGAGCCGCCGGCGATCGACAGCAGCACGCCGTGCGCGCCGTCGATGCTGGCCTCCAGCAGCGGGCTGGAGACCGCCATCTCCGCCGCGGCCACCGAACGGTCGTCGCCGCGCGCGTGGCCGATGCCCATCAGCGCCGAACCGGCGCCGGACATGACCGACTTGACGTCGGCGAAGTCCAGGTTGATCAGACCCGGCGTGGTGATCAGATCGGTGATGCCCTGCACACCGGAGAGCAGCACCTGGTCGGCGGCCTTGAACGCGTCGAGCACGCTCACCTGCCGGTCGGAGATCGACAGCAGCCGGTCGTTGGGGATCACGATGAGGGTGTCGACCTCGTCGCGCAGTGTCTCGATGCCGGCTTCGGCCTGCGAGGCCCTGCGGCGGCCCTCGAAGCTGAACGGCCGGGTGACGACTCCTATCGTGAGCGCCCCCAGCGAGCGAGCGATGTTGGCCACCACGGGCGCGCCGCCCGTTCCGGTGCCGCCACCCTCGCCCGCCGTGACGAAGACCATGTCGGCCCCCTTGAGGACCTCCTCGATCTCCTCACGATGGTCCTCGGCCGCCTTGCGCCCCACATCGGGGTTGGCGCCCGCTCCGAGTCCGCGCGTGAGCTCGCGGCCCACGTCCAGTTTGACGTCGGCGTCACTCATCAGCAGCGCCTGGGCGTCGGTGTTTATCGCGATGAACTCGACGCCCTTGAGTCCCTCCTCGATCATCCGGTTGACGGCGTTCACTCCGCCGCCGCCGATGCCGACGACCTTGATGACCGCGAGGTAGTTCTGCGGTGCTGCCACGACGAGGGGCCTTTCCGCTCGTTGACTTGCCATTTCGGTGCGGATCGTCTCCGCGTCTTTTCAGTTCGGGTAACTCTCAACCTCAAGTTGAGATTTAGATTTATGTCAACCTGAGGATTGATACGGACAGTAGGAGTTACGCTCCGCGCGGGTCAACTAACCGCGCCGCAAGCACGTCCGGCGTGTCGCGGGCTGTCCGATTCGCTCCGTCGTCACGCCTGGTCGGGGCACTCCTGTGCCGCAAGCCCGATCTACAGGTTCTCACGCCGGGACGCGCGCCTTCGACAGGCGCGAGCCTGTTCCCGGTCTGGAGTTGCCGCGCCGGAGGCCAAAGATCGATCTTTCGCGGCCCCCATATCCCCGTCGCCACGGCACTTCCCGCCGACGAGCGCCTGACTGAGGCGGCAGGAATGGCGATCATGACTCGGTAAGTAAAATCGATCACTTGAGCGTGATCACGTCCGGCGAGCTCACGTCGTAGACCTCCGCCTTGCGCCGCAGCATGCTCGTCAGGATGCGTGCCTTGTCCTCGGGCCTGTCCACGCCGCCCCAGATGATCGTCCGGCCGTCGGACAGCGTCAGCGTCACGTCCTCGGCCGTCGTGGCGCTCACCTGCCGCACCCGCCCGCCGATCTCGCCGGGCAGCGAGCCGATCACCCGCAGCGCCGCCATCGTCGCCGGGTCTCCCGCCCCGGGCCGGGCCACCTTGAGCACCGGCACCAGAGGCGGCACCACGTCCACCACCTCGATCACGACCCCGAGCTTGTCCAGCAGCGCCGCCTTGCCGCCCGCGGCCACCTGCGCGACGGGCTCACGCTCGACGATCTCGATCTTCAACGTCCCCGGCCACACCCGGTCGACCTTCACGCTGGCCACCTGCCGGATGGACTGGACCCTGGCCTGCACGTCGGTCAGGTTGACGGTCGCCAGCGGATGCAGCTCCGCGACCCCGGCGGTCTCTCTGATCTTCTCAGCGGGCAATGTGACATTTCCCACGATCTCCACAGATCGTACGCCCAGCACCGGCGAGAAGAACACCAGCCAGGCCGCCGTCCCCACCACGCCCGCGGTCAGCAGCACCAGGAAAACCGTCCGAGCCTTCATCATCCTCCAGCATCGCCGTGCCCACAGAACCTACGCCGCCGCCCGCACGAAGACCGCACGCCACGCCAGACAGCCCTTCCCGGACGACCGGAGAACCACCCGGACGCCGCAGGGACCGGGGCCGGTCAGTGGGACAGCCGGGCCACGATCTGCGGGCCCAGCTCGGTCACGTCGCCCGCGCCCATGGTGAGCACGATGTCGCCCGCGCGGACCCGGGAGGCCACCAGCTCCGGCACCGCGGCCCGGTCCGGCGCGTAGGCCACCTGCCCGGCGGGCAGCGGCACCCGGCCCGCCACCAGCGCGCCCGAGACGCCCGGCTCCGGGTCCTCGCGCGCGCCGTAGACGTCCAGCACGATCGCCTCGTCCGCCAGCCCCAGCGCGGCGCCGAACTCCTCGGCGAAGAACCGGGTGCGCGAGTAGAGGTGCGGCTGGAAGACCGCGACGACCCGCCCGTGGCCGGAGTAGGAGGCGACCACGTCACGCGCGGCCCTGAGGTCGGCCGCCAGCTCGGTCGGGTGGTGGGCGTAGCTGTCGAACACCGCCACGCCGCCCGCCTCGCCCTTGGCCTCGAAGCGCCGCTTGGCCCCGGTGAAGGCCGACAGCCCGTCCCTGATCTCCTCGAACGGCAGCCCCAGCTCGTCGGCCACGGCGATGACCGAGGTGGCGTTGAGCGCGTTGTGCGCCCCGGGAACCGACAGCCGCACCTCCCCCGCGCAGGCGCCGGGGCCCTCGACGGTGAAGACGGTGCCGAACCCGTCGGGCCGTACGCCGCTGATCCGGTAGTCGCCTTCGGCGCCGTACGTCAGGACGCGCAGCCCGCGCTCGCGCGCGACGGCGGCCAGCTCGGCCGAGCCCGGGTCGTCGGAGCAGGCGATGAGCAGCGAGCCGACCCGCTCGGCGAAGCGGGCGAAGCTGTCGTGCACGGCTCGCGGGTCGCCGTAGTTGTCCAGGTGGTCGGCCTCGACGTTGGTCACCACGGCGATGTCGGGCGCCAGCATCAGGAACGAGCCGTCGCTCTCGTCGGCCTCGGCGACGAACACCCGGCCGGAGCCCTCGTCGGCGCCGAGCCCGGTGGTGACGAGCTGGCCGCCCACGCAGTAGGAGGGGTCGGACCCGCACTTCTGCAGGGCGACGGTCAGCATCGAGGTGACGGTGGTCTTGCCGTGGGTGCCGGCGATGGCGACCGCGGTGCGCCCGGCCATGACGGAGGCGAGCGCGGCGGCCCTCGGGATGACCCGCAGCCGCTGCTTGAGCGCCTCGCCCAGCTCGGGGTTGGAGTCGCGGATGGCGGTGGAGACCACCACGGTGTCGACGTCGCGGATGTGGGAGGCGGCGTGGCCGATGTGCACGGTGGCGCCCAGCTCGCGCAGCTCCCCGACGAGGTCACTGCTGCGGGCGTCACTGCCGGACACGCGCACGCCGCGCTTGAGCAGGATGCGCGCGATGCCCGACATCCCCGCGCCCCCGATGCCGATGAAGTGCACCCGCCCCAGGTCTTCGGCGGCGACGGGATCGACCAGCTTGACGAGGCTCATCGGGCTATCTCCAACACTTTCCTGGCGAGTATGAGGTCGGCGTCCTTCCTCCCCAGTCTGGAGGCGGCCTCCGACATCGCGGCGACTCTTTCCGGGTCATGGAGGATGGGCAGCACGTTGTGGATGATCCAATCAGATGACAGGTGCGCGTCGTCCACCAGGAGGCCGCCGTGGCCCGCGGCCACCCGCTCGGCGTTGACGCGCTGCTCGCCGTTGCCGTGCGGGAGCGGCACGTACGCGGCGGGCAGGCCGACGGCGGTGAGCTCGGCGCAGGTGAGCGCGCCGCTGCGGCACAGCGCGAGGTCGGCGGCGGCGTAGGCGAGATCCATCCGGTCCACGTACGGCAGCAGGACGTACTGCGGGTCGCCGGGCGGCGGCTCGCGCTCGACGGTGTTCTTGGGGCCGATCACGTGCAGCACCTGGACGCCGGCGGAGCGCAGCGCGTGGGCGGCGGCGAGGGCCGCCTCGTTGATCGACCTGGCCCCCTGGGAGCCGCCGAACACCAGCAGCGTGGGCCTGTCGGTCTGCAGCCCGAACCAGGAGCGGGCCTTGTCGCCCATGGACAGCCGGTCGAGCTCGACGATCTCGCGGCGCAGCGGGGTGCCGATGTACTCGGCCCGGCCCGCGGCGTCGGGGAAGCCGGTGAAGACGTGCTCGGTGAGCCTGGAGCCCAGCCGGTTGGCCAGGCCGGGGCGCGGGTTGGCCTCGTGCACCACGATCGGCAGGCCGCGCCGCTTGGCAGCGAGGTAGGCGGGCGTGGCGACGTAGCCGCCGAAACCGACGAGGACGTCGGCCCGCACCCGGTCGAAGATCGCCGCCATGGCGTTGACCGCCCCGGCCAGCCGGCCGGGCACGGTCAGCAGCTGCGGGGTGATCGCCCTGGGCAGCGGCACGGCGGGGACCAGCTCCAGCTCGTAACCCCTGGCGGGGACGAGCCGCGTCTCCAGGCCGCGCTCGGTGCCCACGCAGGTGATGCCGATGCGTGGGTCGAGGCGGCGCAGCGCGTCGGCCAGGGCGAGGGCGGGCTCGATATGCCCGGCCGTCCCGCCACCAGCGAGGACCACCCTCATGTCGGTCACTCCCTAACGTCTGTCTCGGCCTCTGGTCATGCCCCCCAGGCCAAGCCAGCTTAGAGCCCGGACGGCGGGTCCGGGGCCACGCGCGGCCAGAGCCTCGCGCGCGCCTGGCTCGCGCTTGGCGAACGACAGGAGCATGCCCAGCGCGGCCAGCGTCGGCAGCAGCGCCGAGCCGCCGTAGGAGACCAGCGGCAGCGGGATCCCGGTGATCGGCAGAATGCTGAGCACCGCGCCCATGTTGACGATGCCCTGACCGGCGATCCAGGCCACGGTCGCGGTCGCCACCAGCCGGATGAACGCGTCGTTGACCCGGGAGGCGACCCGGAGCCCGGCGTACCCGAGCAGGCCGAACAGCGCCACCACCATCAGCGTGCCCATCAGTCCCAGCTCCTCGCCGAGGATGGCGAAGATGAAGTCGCTCTCCCCGTGCGGCAGCCAGTCCCATTTCTGCCTGCTGCTGCCGAGGCCGAGCCCGAACCAGCCGCCGGAGCCCATCGCGATCTGCCCCTGCACCGCCTGGTAGCCGGCGCCCTGCGCGTCGGCCCACGGGTCGAGGAAGACGCTGACGCGGGCCATCCGGTACGGCTCGACCCGGATCATGATGATCGCGGCGAGCACGGCCAGCGACAGGATGCCGCCGAACAGCTTCACCGGCGCCCCCACCACCCACAGCAGCGACAGGAAGATCATGAGCAGCACCAGCGTGGTGCCCAGGTCGCGGCCGAGCATGACCAGGACGGCCAGGATCACGGTGCCGGGCATCAGCGGGATGAGCATGTGCCGCCACTCGATCCGCCCGGCGCGGGCCCGGCGGGCCAGCAGGTCGGCCCCCCACAGGGCCAGCCCCAGCTTGGCCGGCTCCGACGGCTGGAAGGTGAACGGCCCCACGTAGATCCACCGCTGCGCGCCCAGCTCCGACGAGCCGACGAACAGCACCAGGACCAGGGCGATGATCGACAACGCCATGAGCGGGTAGCCGGCCCAGCGGAAGAACTTGTACGGCAGCCGCGTGCACGCCCACATGATCGGCAGGCTGACCGCCGCCGACAGCGACTGCTTGATGAACCAGTAGAACGGGTTGCCGGTCTCCTGCATCGCCTCGATGCTGGAGGCCGACAGCACCATCATCAGCCCGAGCGCCAGCAGCAGCGCGCTGCACCCGAGGATCAGGTAGTAGGTGGTCAGCGGCTTGTCGAGCAGCTCCTTCAGCGCGGCGAGCCGCTCCCGGGCCCAGCTCGACGGCGCTTCGGACGCGGTGGGCCGGGCGCGCGGCTCCTCGGTCGTCGCGCTCACGTCGCCGCCTTTAGGGCGTGGACGGCACGCGCGAAGGCCTCCCCTCGCGCGGGGTAGTTGGCGAACATGTCCAGCGACGCGCCGGCCGGAGAGAGCAGCACGGTGTCTCCGGGGGAGGCGAGCCGGGAGGCTTCGGTGACGACACGGTCCATCACCCCAGTGTCTTGCCCACTGATGTCCACCACGGGGACATTCGGCGCGTGTCGCGCCAAAGCTTCGGCGATCCGGCCGCGGTCCACGCCGAGCAGCACCGCCCCGCGCAGCCGGCCGGCCGTCGCCTTGACGACCTCGTCCACGTCCGCGCCCTTGAGCTGCCCGCCGGCCACCCACACGATCGACGGGTAGGACGACAGAGCCGCCGCGGCGGCGTGCGGGTTGGTGGCCTTGGAGTCGTCGACGTAGTCGACCTCCCCCACCCGGTCCACGTGCGCCATCCGGTGCGGGTCCGGCACGAAGTCCCGCAGACCCTGTCGTACGGCCTCGGCCGGGACGTCGAGCGAGCGGGCCAGCGCGGCGGCGGCGAGCGCGTTGGCGACGTTGTGCGGCGCGAGCGGGCGCACGTCGGCCAGCGTGGCGAGCTCCTCGGCCGCCTCGGCGGGATCGGCCACGAAAGCCCGGTCGACGAGCAGGTCCTCCACCACGCCCACCTGACCCGCCCTGGGCGTGGCCAGCGTGAAGCCGACCGCGTGCGGGTACGGCGCCGCCAGGCGGACGGCCTCGGGGTCGTCGGCGTTGTGGATGACGGTCCCGGCGCGCTCGAAGATGCGGCCCTTGGCCGCGGCGTACTCCTCCATCGACCCGTGCCAGTCGAGATGGTCCGGCGCCACGTTCAGGACGGCCGCGGCGTGCGGGGCGAGCGTGCTGGACCAGTGGAGCTGGAAACTCGACAGCTCGACGGCGAGCACGTCGTACGGCTCGCGCACGGCCTCGATGACCGGCACGCCCACGTTGCCGACGGCCAGCGCCTTGCGCCCGGCGGCCAGCAGGATGGCGGTGAGCATGCGTACCACGGTCGTCTTGCCGTTGGTGCCGGTCAGGGCGAGCCAGGGGGCCGCCTGGGCGGGCCGCAGCCGCCAGGCCAGCTCCACCTCGCCCATCACCTCCACGCCCGCCGCGCCGGCGGCGGCGATCAGCGGGTGGTGCGGGGCCCAGCCGGTGCTGACCAGCCGGGTGGCGCCGTCGGGCAGCTCCAGCGGGCCGAAGCGGACCTCGACGCCACGCCCGGACAGGTCGGCGGCCGCGGCGAGCTGCCGCTCGCCCGGCGTGGACTCCACGACCACGACCCGCTCGCCCCGCTCGGCCAGCACCCTGGCCACCGCCCTGCCGGAGACGCCGAGCCCGGCGACGCAGGTGAGGGTCATGGCCTGGGCATCCATTCGACGTAGAACAGGCCGAGCCCGAGGGCCGCGCAGAGCATGGCGACGAGCCAGAAGCGGACCACGATCGTGGTCTCCGCCCAGCCCTTGAGCTCGAAGTGGTGCTGCAGCGGCGCCATCCTGAACACCCGTTTGCCGGTCATCTTGAAGAACCCGACCTGGATGATCACCGAGAGCGTGATGATCACGCACAGGCCGGCGAGGAGGATGAGCAGCAACTGGGTGCGGGTGGCGATGGCCAGGCCGGCCAGCACGCCGCCGAGGGCGAGCGACCCGGTGTCGCCCATGAAGATCTTGGCCGGAGGCGCGTTCCACCACAGGAAGCCGATCAGCGCGCCGAGGACAGCGGCGGCCACCACGGCCAGGTCGAGCGGGTCGCGTACCCAGTAGCAGTTGGGGCCGAGCTGGTCGATGCAGTTGTTGCGCAGCTGCCAGTTGCCGATCAGCACGTAGGCGCCGAGCACCACGCCGGTGGCGCCGCTGGCCAGGCCGTCGAGGCCGTCGGTGAGGTTCACCGCGTTGGAGAAACCGACGATCATGATGAGCACCCAGATGGTGAACCCCACGATGCCGATCGACGGCCCGAAGTCGCGCAGGAAGGACAGCCGGGGCTCGGCGGGCGTGATGTCGTAGATGTTCGGCTGCTGGGTGACCAGCACCGCGAAGATCGCGCCCACGATGAGCTGGCCGAGCGCCTTGGCACCGCTGCGCAGGCCGAGGCTGCGCTGCTTGTAGATCTTGATGAAGTCGTCGAGGAAGCCGACCGCGCCGAGGCCGGTCATCAGGAACAGCACCAGCAGCCCGGAGACGGTCGGCGCGTCGAGCAGGATCAGGTGGGAGGCGCCGTAGGCCAGCAGGGAGGCCAGCACGATCACGGTGCCGCCCATGGTGGGCGTGCCCCGCTTGCCGTGGTGGCCCGACGGGCCCTCCTCCCGGATCTCCTGGCCGTAGCCGCGTCTGGAGAACAGCCGGATGGCCAGCGGGGTCCCCAGCATCGACAGGATCAACCCCACCGCGCCGGCGATGATGATGTTGGTCACTGCGCGGCCCCCCCGAGCAGCAGCTCGGCCGTCCGCTCCAGGCCCATGGCCCGCGGTCCCTTGATCAGCACGACGTCGCCGGGCCGGAGCCACGGGCCCATCTCGGCGGCCGCCGCCTGGGCGTCGGGCACGTGCACGATGTGCGTGGAAGGCGGGGGATGGCCGGGCTGGGCGGCCCGCTGCGCGGCCTGCTGGGCCGCCGCGTGGGCGCCTTCGAGCATCGGGCCGGCGTCGGGGCCGGCGACGATGAGGCCCGCCAGGCCGCTGCCGCCGGCCAGGCGGCCGACCTCCGCGTTGAGCGCGGGGCTGTCCTCGCCGAGCTCGCGCAGCGCCGCGATGACCGCGAAACGGCGGCGGCCCCGGCCGAGCATGCCCAGCGCCTCGAACGCGGCCCGCATCGAGTCGGGGTTGGCGTTGTAGGCGTCGTTGACGATCGTGACGCCGTCGGGCCGGTCGGTGACCTCCATCCGCCACCGGCTGCGCGGCTCGGCCTGCGACAGCTCCGCGGCGATGGTGGCGACCGGCAGGCCGAGTTCGTAGCCCGCGGCGGCCGCGGCCAGCGCGTTGTCCACCGCGTGCGCGCCGTACAGCTTGAGCCGCACGGGCGCGGCGCCCGAGGGGGTGCGCAGCGTGAACGAGGCGCGCCCGCGCTCGTCCATGACGAGTTCCTCGGCGCGGATGACGGCCTCCTCGGCGCGGCCGAAGTAGGTGACGCGGGCGTCGGTGCGCGAGGCCATCGCGCGCACCTGCGGGTCGTCATAGTTGAGTACGGCGACGCCGGTGCGCGGCAGCGCCTCGACGAGCTCGCCCTTGGCCTTGGCGATGGCCTCCTTGCCGCCGAACACGCCGATGTGCGCGGTGCCGACGTTGAGCACCACGCCGATCTCGGGCGGCGCGATGCGGGCCAGGTCGGCGATGTTGCCGATGGTGCGGGCGCTCAGCTCCAGCACCAGGTAGCGGGTGTCGGCGTCGGCCCTGAGCACCGTGAGCGGGTGGCCGATCTCGTTGTTGTAGTTGCCGGCGGGGGCGATGGTCGGCCCGATCCGGGCGGTCAGCCGCGCCAGGAGGTCCTTGGTGGTCGTCTTGCCCGCCGAGCCCGTCACGCCGATCACGGTCGCCCTCGGCAGCGCGGCGGCCTGCGAGGTCGCCAGCTCGGCCAGCGCGGCCGCGGTGTCGGGCACGATGATCGTGGGCGCCTCGACCGGCCTGCTGGCCAGCACCGCGACGGCGCCCGCGCGAACGGCCTGCGCCGCGAAGTCGTGCCCGTCGGACCGCGCGCCTTTGAAGGCGACGAACAGGGATCCCGGTTCGGCGTCCCGTGAGTCGATCACGACGGGACCCCGCACCACCGCGCGGGGGTCTGCCATGCCCGACAGGGCGCCCGAGGTTATCTCGGCGATCCTGGCCAGAGGCAACGGGATCATTCGTGCTTCCTGCTTTCCTTGCGTGCGTCGATCGCGGCGGCGACCACCTCCCTGTCGTCGAAGGGGATCACCTCGCCTGAAACGTACTGGCCCTGCTCGTGGCCCTTGCCTGCCACGACTATCACGTCACCGCGTCCGGCCCGGCCGACCGCCAGGTCGATGGCCGCGGCGCGGTCGGGCTCAATGATCACATGAGCGCGGGCATGCCGGGGAACGCGGAGCGCCCCCTCCATCATGGCGGCCAGGATGTCCAGCGGATCCTCGGAGCGAGGATTGTCACTCGTGAAGACCGCGACGTCCGCCAGCCGGGCCGCGGCCTCGCCCATGAGCGGGCGCTTGCCCCGGTCGCGGTCGCCGCCGCAGCCCAGCACGACGGTGAGCGTGCCCGCGGTGACCTGGCGCAGCGAGCGCAGCACCGACTCGACGGCGGCGGGTTTGTGGGAGTAGTCGACGACGGCCTGGAAGTCGTCGCCGGCGCCGGTCACCCGCTCCATGCGGCCCGGCACCCCGGTGAGGGTGCCGACGCCGTGCACGGCGCTCTGCAGCGGCACGCCGGCCTCGACCAGCGTGACGATCGCACCGAGCGCGTTGGCGACGTTGAACGGGCCGGGCAGCGAGATCTGCGCGTCCGCCTCCACCCCGCCGGGCCCGACCACCCTGAAGGCGCTGCCGTCGGCGCCCAGCCGCACGTCCAGCGCGCGCCACTCCGCCTCCGGCGAGCCGAGCGCGGAGAAGGTGGTCATCGGCACCTTGGCCAGGCGCAGCAGCTCCCGGCCGTACGGGTCGTCGAGGTTGGTCACGCCCACCCGGCTCAACTCGGGCTGGAACAACCGCGCCTTCGTCGTGAAGTAGTCGTCGAGGTCGCGGTGGAAGTCGAGATGGTCCTGCGACAGGTTGGTGAACAGCGCCACGTCGTAGAAGACGCCGTCCACCCGGCCCTGCGCGAGCGCGTGGCTGGAGACCTCCATGGCGGCCGCGGTGACGCCCCGCTCGCGCATGAGGGCGAACAGGCCGTGCAGCTCCGGAGCCTCGGGCGTGGTGAGCCGGGGCTCGAAGCACAGCTCGGCGGCGTGGATCTCGACGCCGCCGACCAGCCCGGTCGTGTGACCGCCCGCCCGCAGCCCGGCCTCCAGCAGGAACGTCGTGGTGGACTTGCCGCTGGTGCCCGTGACACCGGCGATCATGATGTCGGCGGTCGGCCGGCCGTACACCCAGGAGGCGATCTGGCCGAGCACGGCGCGCGGATCGGGCACGATGAGCACCGGCAGCCCGGTGGCGGCGGCCCCCTCCCGGCCCGCCGGGTCGGTCAGCACCGCCACGGCACCGCCCGCCATGGCCTCGGCCGAGAAGTCCGCGCCGTGGGCGCTGGCGCCGCGCACGGCGACGTAGAGGTCTCCGCGCCGCACCTGGCGGGAGTCGATGGCGACCCCGGTCAGCGCGGCATGAGGCGAGCGCTCGGTGCCGGAATCGGCATCGAGCATGCTCGCCAGCCCGGTCAGCGGGCGGGGCGGATTGGTCGTTGGACGCATAGACGACGGGGGACGCACGGCGGCAGCGTACCCTCCCTGGTCACTGTCCCGCGCGCGTCCGCACCGCGGACTCGGGCGAGCCTGTGGGAGGAATCTTCCTGCTCTTGATGGCGAACGTCATCACATCCTTGAACACCGGGGCGGCGAGCTGCCCCCCGAAGTGGCCGTTCTTGGGATTCTGCAGCACCGACAGCACGACCAGCGCGGGCGCGTCGGCGGGCGTGAAGCCCACGAACGAGGCGGTGTAGCCGTCGTAGCGGCCGAGTTCGGCATCGTAGCGGTTCGCGGTGCCGGTCTTGCCGGCCACGCGGTAGCCGGGGATGGCCGCCAGCTCGCCGGTGCCCTCCGCGCCGACCGCCTCCTCCAGCATCGCGGTGATCTCCTTGGCCGTCTTGTCGCTGATCACCCGGGTCTGCGCGCCGGGCTTGGCGGGGACGAACCGGCCGGAGCCGTCGGTGCTGCCCGCCACGATCTGCGGCTCGATCTTCACGCCGCCGTTGGCGATGGTCTGGTAGACGCTGGCCATCTGCAGCGCGGTCACCGACACGCCCTGCCCGTAGGCGATCGTGCAGCTCTGGCTGCCCGACCACTTCTTGTAGTCGGGCAGCAGGCCGGCCTCGGCGCCCGGCACGCCGCCTCCGGGCCTGGCGCCGAAGCCGAAGTCCTTGAGCATCTCGTACAGGCCCTGGCTGCCGACCTTGCGCGCGGCCATGACGGTGGCGACGTTGCTGGACTGGGCCACCGCCTGGCGGAAGGTCATGTCCTCCGGCGGGTGCGGGTGGGCGTCACGCAGCACCCGGTCGGCGCACTGGATGTGGTCCTTCACGTGGAACACCGAGTCCGACTCGACCACCCCGGCCTCCAGCGCGGCGGCGGCGGTGATCACCTTGTTGGTGCTGCCGGGCTCGAAGACCTCGGCGGCCGCCCGGTTGACGTAGTGGGACTCGGGGGCCTTGCGCCAGTTGTTCAGGTCGAGCTCGGGAGCGTTGGCCATCGCGAGGACCTGCGCCGTGCGCACGTCCATGACGATGACGGTGCCGCTGCTCGCGCCCGACTCGCGCGTCTGCTCGGCGATCACCCGCTGGGCGGCCCACTGGATGTCGCGGTCGATCGTCAGCCGCACGTCGCGGCCGTCGACCGGCGGGGTGCGCTGGGTGGCGGTCATCGGGATCCGCTGCCCGTCACGGCCCGTCTCCATGCGCAACTCGCCGTCCTGGCCGGCCAGCACCGAGTTACGCACCAGCTCCATGCCGACCAGGCCGTCCTTCTCGTCGCCGACGAACCCGATCAGGCTGCCCGCCAGGTCTCCCGCCGGATAGGCGCGGCGGTAGGTCCTGGTCTCGGTGAGCGAGGGGATGGGCTCCTTGAGCAGGGCGTCCGCCACGGTCGGCACCACGCCCCTGGCCAGGAGCTGGTAGCGGGTGTCGACGCGGGCCAGCTTGGCCACCATCTCCTGCTCGGTCCTGCCCAGATGGCGGGCCAGCAGCGCGGCCACCTTGCCCCGCGCGGCCGCCGGGACCTTCGTCGGGTCGATGGCGATGTCGCGCGCCTCCACGGTGACGGCCAGGGCGTGGCCGTTGACGTCGGTGATCGCGCCGCGCTTGGCCGGCACCTTCTCCGTGTGCTGACGCTGGCCGACGGCCGCGGCCTCGTAGACCTTGGAGTCCAGGCCCTGCATCTGGATCAGCCTGCCGGCGAAGATCGACAGGATGAAGGTCATGCCGATCAGGCCGAGGTTGATCCGCCTGCGCGGGTTGCCCAGCCGCAGGATGAGCGGCGGCCTCGGCGGTGCCGGCGGCCTGCGGGGCCTTCTCGGCGGCGGCCCGTCGCCGCCGCCCGGTGGACGCGCCCGTCCCCCGTCCTGGCGCGCCGAAGGGGTACGGGGAAGCGGCCCGTCGTCGTCACGCCCACGGCCGCGGCCCTCGGCCCTGTCGCGCGCGCCTGCGCCGGCACCCGCGCGAGCACCTGTCCCGGCACCACCGCTCGCCCTGGCGCCGCCGCCTGCCCCGGCGGCCCCGCTTGTCCCCGCGCGGGACCCGGGGCGGGCGCTCGCCGGACCGTCCGGGCGGGTGCCGCCGGAGCCTCGGCCACGGGTGGCGTCGGTGGGGTCGGTGGCGGCGCGCCCGCCGCCGGCGGCCGTCCGACGGGGGGCGCCGTCCTGCCCGCCGCCCCGCACGCCCGGCCGCTCATCGTCCTGCGGTCCCCTGCCACGGGCCCGCGGCGCGTCTCCGCCGGCACGGCCACGCGGAACGTCCCCGCCATCCTGCCGAAACCGCCCACGGGAACGGTCCTCATCCCTGCCCGCGGCCCGGCCACGCAGGCGGTCGTCGTCGTGCCGTACCCGGCCGCGCGACGCGTCGTGGTCGTCGCGGCCCGTTCGTCCGCGTGCGGGGTCGTGGTCGTCGCGGCCGGGCCGTCCCGGCGCGGCCTCGCGGCCACGGCCGGATCGGGCACGCGGGGTGTCGTCCGCGTCGGGGCCGACGCCGCCGCGCGGCGTCTTACCGCCCTTGCGCGGCGCATCGCCCTCGTCCGGTCCCGACCTGCCCCGCGAGGGCTCGCCGTCCCGGCGGCCCCGACCAGGCGAAGCCTCGTCGTCCCGGCGACCCCGGCCGGGCGGAGGCTCGTCGTCGCGGCGGGCTCGGGCGCGGGAGGGCTCGCCGCCCTTGCCGGGGCGGCCGCGCGTGGGGTCGGCGTCGTCCTCGGCGCGGTCCCGGCGGGAGCGGCCGCGAGAGCCGTCGGCGGGGTCCTGCGGGGGACGGTTGCGAGGGCTGTCGTCTCGTCCGAAGGGCAGGTCGAACGGGTCCGGCTGCTTGCGCGGCTCGTCCGCCGGGCCGTCCGCCGCCGGGCGGCCCGCCCCCTCCGAACGGGCGGAGCCGCCTTGGCGCCCCGCCCGTCCCGGGCCGCCCGGCGTACGACGAGCGGCGCCAGGCCCTCCCTGAGAGCCGGCGCCGCCACGACCGGGACCTTGACCCCTGCCGCTCGAGTTGCTCACTGCCCCTGGACCGCCTGGCCGGTCTCGGTGGAACCGGAGGTGTAGGGGTTGACCTTGTCCAGGGACTGCTTCATGCCGAGGTCCTCGGCCTGCTTGGCGATCACCTCGGGCAGCTTGCGCTCCTCGATCTCACGCTTGAGCTGCTCGTTCTGCAGGCGCGCGGCGGAGATCTCGTCCACCAGCTTGGAGGCGGCGATGGAGTCGCGGGCCAGCACGGTGTTGAGCAGCAGCAGGCTCACCAGGCCACCGCACAGCAGCCCCACGACCAGCAGCACGAACGGGGCACGCTGCCGCCGCGCCGGGCGCCGCATGGCGGCGGGGCGCGGACGCTCGGCCGCCGCCCGCCCGCCGGCCGGCGGCCTGCCGCGCGACGGGCCGGACTCGGGCCGCGGGCGCCGCCTGTCGGTCTCGGGGCGGGGCTGGGGCACGGGTTTGGCCGGGTGCGGGGCTTCGGGCCTGCGCTGGCCGGTCTTGGGCACGGCGCCACGGGTGGGCGTCTTCGGCGCCTGCCCGCTCTCCTGCTCAGTCCTGGTCGTCAACACGGATCCTCTCTGCGGCCCTGAGCCGGGCCGAAGCCGCCCGCGGGTTGCGGGCCAGCTCTTCTTCACTCGGGAGCTCCGCTCCCCTCGTCAGGAGGCGGAACCGCGGCTGGTGAGCCGGCAGTGGGACGGGCAGCCCGGGCGGGCTGCTGTCCTTGGTTCGCGCCGTGAGGATCTGCTTGCTCAGCCGATCCTCCAGGGAGTGGTAGGAGAGCACGACGACTCGCCCACCGAGCGCCAGTGCGTCGAGTGCCGCGGGCAGTGCCGCCTCCAGGGCGGACAGCTCGGCGTTCACTTCGATGCGCAGCGCCTGAAACGTTCGTTTGGCGGGGTTTCCCCCGGTGCGCCGGGTCGCGGCAGGAATCGCTTGCCTGACGATGTCAGCGAGCCGCTTCGTCGACGTTATGGGGTCCTTCGCCCGTTCCTTGATGATCAGGCTCGCGACACGCGGGGCGAAGCGCTCCTCGCCGTAGTCGCGCAGGATGCGCACCAGCCGGGCGGCGGAGTAGGTGTTGACCACCACCTCGGCGGTGAGCTCCTGGTCGGTGTCCATCCGCATGTCGAGCGGGGCGTCGTAGGAGTAGGCGAATCCTCGCTCACCCTCGTCGAGCTGGGGCGAGGAGACCCCGAGGTCGAACAGCACCCCGTCGATCGTCTCGCGGCCCGCGCGGGCGAGCACGTCGTCCAGCTCGTCGGAGGAGGCGTGGACCAGCGTGGTCCGCTCGGCGTAGGGCGCGAGCCTGCGCGTGGAGAACTCGATCGCGAAAGGGTCGCGGTCGATGCCGATCAGGTGCAGCGCCGGATGCGCGGCGAGCAGGGCCTCCGAGTGACCGCCGAGGCCGAGGTTGGCGTCGACGACGACGGGGGCGTCCCCGGTCAGCGCCGGTGCCAGCAGCTCCAGAACGCGCTCGAGCATGACCGGAACGTGACCGCTCATACCGATGTCGTCGTGCATCTCCAAACCCCCCTCTCGCGCCCTGGCTCGCGGTTGACGCGGCCGGTCGACCGTCGGTCCTGCTGGGTCCCCACCCGGTGCCGTCCGGCCAGGTCCCCATCCGCACCCTCTTCGTGGATGCCCGTCATCTGACACCGGGGAAGGTGCATCAGTTGACCGGCAGTGGTTGCGGGTGGAGACCTCGCCGAACGACGACTCCGACGGCTCGACCGTGAACTTCACAGAATCCCTGGCAGCACCTCCTCCGACAGATCGGCGAAAGCCTGCTCCTGTGCGTTGAGGTAGGTGTCCCAGGCTTGCGCGTCCCAGATCTCCAGCCGGGTGTTGGCCCCTATGACGGCGCAGTCACGCTGCAGTCCCGCATATTGCCGCAGGCCCTGCGGGATCGTGATGCGCCCTTGCTTGTCCGGTTTTTCGTCGGATGCGCTGGCGAAGAAGACACGGCTGTAGTCGCGCACCGCCTTGGCGGTGACCGGGGCGGTGCTGAGAGCCTCGGTAATGCGCTGGAACTCCTCCACTGGAAAGACGTAGAGGCATCGCTCCTGGCCTTTGGTGATCACAAGACCCTCCGCCAGCTCCTCACGGTACTTAGCCGGCAGGAACAGCCGTCCCTTGTCGTCCAGACGCGGTTGATGGGTGCCGAGGAACATCGGCCCCACCTCCCGTGCCTCGTGAAGCGCTCAGCGCTGGCGCACCGGGCCCTCCACTGCGCACCACCATACTCCACTTCTCCCCACCGTCAACTGATTCACACCTTCTTGATCGCCATTTCGGCGCGCGTTGTCGCAGGTCAGAGCCCTGACCTCGGTGGGGGCGCGGTGGGGGCGCACACCCGCTCGCGGGCGTGTCGAAGGCGGAGAACTCCCCTATTAAGGGAGCGGCAGTGCCGCACAGGACCTCGGTGGAGGAAAGTGGGGCGGCTGAGGGGGCGGAGTGTCACGGGATTCGTACCCGTATGCGACAAGAACGTGAACAGCACCGGGCTTCTGTGGATTATCCGCAAAAGTCGCTCTAGAACGCCCAGAGTCGTAGGGTCATGCAGATAATGGAAAACAATGGCTTGGCACCCGCAAAGGCACCCTTGCGTCGCGGGTCGCCCGAAGCACTTCTCATGGAGGCCTGGTGGCAGTAACCCATGACGTCCCTCCCCAGCTCGGCGAGCTGGTCTCCACCGCCCACCGGATCCAGCAGGCCATCGAGTCGGTGATCGAGGGCAAGAGCGACGCCGTCCGCCTCACGGTCACCGTCCTGCTCGCCGAGGGTCACCTGCTGATCGAGGACGTCCCCGGGGTTGGCAAGACCATGCTGGCCAAGGCGCTGGCGCGGTCCATCGACTGTCCCGTGCGCCGTGTGCAGTTCACCCCCGACCTGTTGCCCAGTGACATCACCGGGGTGAGCGCCTACAACCAGCAGACCCGCGAGTTCGAGTTCAAAGCGGGACCGGTGTTCGCCAACATCGTGGTGGGCGACGAGATCAACCGTGCCTCCCCCAAGACCCAGTCGGCGTTGCTGGAGTGCATGGAGGAGCGTCAGGTCACCGTCGACGGCATGACGTACCAGCTGGACTCGCCGTTCATGGTGATCGCGACGCAGAACCCGATCGAGATGGAGGGCACCTATCCCCTGCCGGAGGCGCAGCGGGACCGGTTCACCGCCAGGATCGCGATGGGCTACCCCGAGCCGACCGCCGAGCTGGAGATGCTCGACGTGCACGGCGGCACCTCGCCGCTGGACAAGCTGGAGCCGGTGGCGACCACGGCGGAGGTGCGCGCGCTGATCGACGCCGTGCGCGGCGTGTACGTCTCACAGCCGGTCAAGAAGTACGCCATCGACCTGGCGGTGGCCACCCGCCACTCCCCCGACCTTCGCCTGGGCGCCTCCCCCCGCTCGACGTTGCAGCTCGTCCGGGCGGCCAGGGCGCACGCGGCGCTGGCGGGCCGGGACTACGTCATCCCCGACGACCTGCAGGAGCTGGCGATCCCCGTGCTCGCGCACCGGCTGCTGCCGAGCATCGAGGCCCAGGGGCAGCGACGCCTGCCCGAGCAGGTGGTGACAGAGCTGGTCAGGCGCGTACCGGTGCCGGAGACCCGGTCGTCGTGAGAGCCGGAATGCGAGCGCTCACCTCCCGGGGGCGCTCGTTCCTCGCCTCCGGGATGGCCGCGCTGCTGATGGCGGTCCTGCTGGGCGAGAACGATTTGTTCAGGATCGGGGTGCTGGTGACGGCGCTGCCGTTGCTGGCCGCGATGGTGGTGGCACGCACCCGCTACCGGCTGAGCTGTGCCCGGCGCCTGGACCCGGCCAGGGCCGAGGTGGGCGGCGAGGCGACCGTGACGCTGCGTCTGGAGAACGTGACCAGGCTGCCGACCGGGCTGCTGCTGATCGAGGACACGGTCCCGTACGCGCTCGGCGTGCGGCCCAGGTTCGTGCTGGACAGGGTGGAGGCGCGCGGCGTCCGGGAGATCGACTACCGGGTGCGCTCCGACCTGCGCGGGCGCTACACGATCGGCCCGCTGTCGGTGCGCATCGCCGACCCGTTCGGCCTGGTGGAGCTGACCCGCGCGTTCACGATCAGCGACACGCTCGTGGTGACCCCGCAGGTGGTGGCGCTGCCGCACGTACGGCTGTCCGGCGAGTGGACCGGCGGCGGCGACAGCCGCACCAGGAGCGTGGCGGCCGCGGGCGACGACGACGTGGCGCCGCGCGAGTACCGGCAGGGCGACGACCTGCGCCGGGTGCACTGGCGCTCCACCGCGCGCCACGGCGAGCTGATGGTACGGCGCGAGGAGCAGCAGTGGCAGAGCCGCGGCGCGCTCCTGCTCGACACCCGCAGGTACGCCCACCGCGGCGACGGCCCGCGCTCCTCCTTCGAGGTGGCGGTCTCGGCCGCGGCCTCGATCGGCGTGCACCTCGCGCATGAGGGCCTCGGCCTGCGTCTGGTGACGGACCAGGGCGCCGAGCACCTGACGGACACCGGGCTGAGCTGGTCGCTGCTCGACACGCTCTCCATGGTGCGCAGCAGTTCGGCCCGCTCGCTGGAGATGGGCGTTTCCGCGCTTCGGCAGGGCGGCGGTGACGGCCTGATCGTGGCCGTGGTCGGCGCGCTCGACCCGGAGGAGGCGCGGGAGCTGGCCCGGCTCAGGCACAGCGGCATCACCGGTGTGGCGGTGCTGCTCGACGTGGACACGTGGGACGGCGGCGCCCCGGGCTCGGCGGAGAACCTCCAGGCCGTGGAGACCGTGCTGGCCGGCTACGGATGGCGGATCGTCCGCCTGTCCGCCGGCGTCTCGATCGCCTCGGTCTGGCCGGATGCCGCCAGCCGTGGCAGGTACTCCCTCACCGGAGGTTCGGCATGAGGCTTTCGATAGCGGCCGCGGTGGCGACGTTCACCTCGGCCATCCTGCTCCATCCGCTCTTCGAGGGCGGGCAGTGGTTCTGGAGCTCGCTCGGCGTGGTGCTGGCCGTGCTGGCCGCCAGCGTGCTGAGCACCCGGCTGTCGCTGCCCGCCTGGGCCGCGCCCCTGGTCAGCGTGGCGGCGTTGTGGATCTTCCTGACGGTGTCCTTCGCCGCCGAGGAGGCCTGGGCGTGGGTGGTGCCGACCAAGGCGTCGGTGCTGGAGCTGGCCGGCCTGCTGGGCACCGGCTGGACCGACATCCAGCGGTTCGCCGCGCCGGTGCCGGCCAACGAGGGCATCTCCCTGCTGACCGCCGGCGGCGTCGGCCTGATCGCGATCGTCGTCGACCTGTTCGCGGCGCGGGTGCGGCGGGCGGCGCTGGCCGGGCTGCCGCTGCTCGCGCTGGCCACGGTGCCGGCCACGATCCTGATCGATCCGATCAGCTGGCCCGCGTTCATCGTCGCGGCGCTCGGGTTCACCAGCATGCTGGCGGCCGACGGGCGTGAGCGGGTGGGGCACTGGGGCCGGGCGGTGCTGGTGCGCCGCACCCGTTCGGCCCGGGCGGAAGCGCCCGCGGCGGCCGGCGTGGCCGACACGCGCGGGCTGCGGCTGTCGGGCAAGCGGATCGGCTTCGCCGCCATCGCGCTGGCCGTGGTGGTGCCCGCGGCGCTGCCGGCGATGGAGCCGGTCTCGTTCTTCAGCTTCGGCGTGGGCGGCAACGGCTCCGGCCGGGGCAACTCGATCAGCATCCCGAACCCGATCGCCAACCTGAAGGGGCAACTGGAGCTGCCCGAGAAGCGCACCGTCCTCACCTATGTCAGCAGCGACAACCAGCCCCGCTACCTGAGGATCTACGCGCTCGACACCTTCGACGGCGACCAGTTCGGGATGACGCAGCCGGAGGGCGCGCCGGAGAACCGGACGGACAACGGACCGCTGCCTCCGCCACCGGGCCTGGGGCAGAGAGTCAAGGTCAACAACATCCGCTCCACCATCACCATCAGCGACGAGATCGCCAAGCTGTCGTTCCTGCCGCTGCCGTATCCGGCCACGGAGATCCGGGTCGACGGTGACTGGCGCGCCGACGTCAGCACGCTGATGGTCTTCTCCACCCGCGACGAGGCGGCAGGGCTGGAGTACGAGGTCGCCACGAGCGAGCCTGCGCCGACGGCCGACCTGCTGGACTCGCTCCCACCGGGCACGCCGGATGCCGACCCTCGCTATCTGGAGGTGCCCGACGACCTGCCGCCGGGGGTCAGGGACCTGGCGTTGCAGGAGACCCAGGGCGCGGAGACCCCCTATCAGGCCGCGGTACAGCTACAGGAGTTCTTCACCAAGACCGGCGGCTTCGTCTACAGCCTGGAGACGCAGGGGCACAGCAACTCCGCGCTGCAGGACTTCCTGCTGCGCAGCCGGGCGGGCTACTGCGAGCAGTTCGCCGCGTCGATGGCGCTGCTGGCCAGGATCGCCGGCATCCCCTCGCGGGTGGCGATCGGCTACACGGGCGGCACCCAGATCGGCGGCCAGTGGACGGTCGGCACCAACGACTCCCACTCCTGGCCCGAGCTGTACTTCGAGGGCGTGGGCTGGCTGCCCTTCGAGCCGACCCCCGCGGGCTCGCTGGGCCAGGGCAGCGCCCGGGTGCCGGGCTACACCCAGCCGCAGCCGCGCGCCACGACCTCCAGCGCGGCCCCGACCCCCGGATCCACCAGCTCCTCCGCGGACGAGCCGCAGGACCCGGGCACCCGGCAGAACCCGCGTGAGCTCGACCGTGAAGCGCTCATCGCCTCCGGCGGGCTGCCGCCGGACGACTCGATGCCGCTGATCGCCCAGATCGGCATCGGCGCGGGCGTCCTCCTGCTGATCCTGCTCATCCCGGCCTTGATCAGGGTGGTGACGAGGAACAGGCGGGTCCGCAGGCTCGGCTGGAAGGTGTCGCGGCCGGCGGACGAGATGACGGCCAGGATCGCGTCGGTGAACTATCCGTCGGTCGCGGCGGCCTGGGCGGAGCTGGACGACGCCCTGTGCGACTACGGGCTGACCCGTCAGCCGAGCGAGACGCCGCGCGCGCTGGCGCGGCGGCTGACCGAGCAGTACGAGTTCGACGCCGGTTCGGCGGCGGCGGTCATGTCGATCGCGACGACGGTGGAGCGGGTGCTGTTCGCCCGGGATCCCGGCGAGATCGGCCCGATGAGCAAGGACCTGCGCAAGGTGCGGCAGGCGCTGGCGGCGACGGTGTCGCGCGCGAGGCGGGTGCGGGCGGTGCTGCTGCCGCCATCGACGATGCGGCGGCTGCGCGGCATGGGCGAGGGTCTGCTGGACGGCTTCGACCGGCTGGAGTACATCAGATGGCGGCGGACGGCAGCGCAGAAGGGCGCATGACGATCTGACCGAACGTGCGTGCGGTCGCTCCCCCGGAGGGGAACGGCCGCACGTTCGTCTTATGGGTGCCGGCGCTCAGTGCTCGTCGTGACGACGGCGCCAGCGCTCTTCCATACGCTCCATGAAACTCCCCCGGTTTCCTCCCCGGCGGACCTGCTTGCCTGGGTCGCCGGCTCCTGATGCCGAAGCGGAGTCACCGAACCCATTCATTCGTTTCCAGCTGGACAGACCCCACAGACACGCGGCGAGCATGACCACGAAACCGCCGACGCCGAGCGGGATCAAGTTGATCACTACGCCGACCATCAGCAGGACGACACCGAGGACAAAGCCTATGGAGGCTTTGACCAGGCGACGCTTGTAATGGCTGCGCGGGTCACTGATCCTTACGGTGTTGGCCCACTTCGGGTCCTCGGCGTAGAGGGCCTGCTCGATCTGGTCGAGCAAGCGCTGCTCGTGCTCAGAGAGCGGCACGGCGCCTCCCAAGGACGGCCCCAGGACGGGGAATACGGCAACGGACGACACGGGGTGTCCGAACCTCGCGGTCGGTTATCCCCAGAATACGAGGCTGTAGACGTAGGCGAAAGCAAACGTCCAACGCAGACCAAACCGGAGGTGACGTCATGGCTTCATTCTGGGCCATAATTCTCCCCTCCCCCGAAGTCGTGACATCGCCTCACGCCTCCATTTCATCAAGTCTGCCCCGAACTAGCGAAGCCGGGAGCACCGCATCGGGACCGAATCTGCGCACGGCCTGGTCCATGGCCTGTTCGGCCTCGCGCCAGCCGGTCTCCCGCGCACCCAGGCTGAGCTGGCGTGACGCCGATTCGGCAGGGCGCAGGCCCTCCATCCGGACCCCCACGAGGCGCAGCCGCACACGATCGAGATCCGCCGCCTGGAAGAGCTCGCAGGCTGTGGCGTAAATCTCCTGAGCGACGTCGGTGGGCTCCTTGAGAGTCCTGGACCGACTGATCGTGGAGAAGTCGGCGCGGCGCAGCTTCACGCTTACAGTCCTGCCCACGTGTCCGGCCTTACGCATCCGAGCGGCCACTCGTTCGGACAGGCGCAGCAGCTCACGCCTGATCACCTCGGGATCGTCGACGTCGGCGGCGAAGGTCTCCTCGTTGCCGATGCTCTTGTCGGGGACGTGCGCGGTCACCGGCCGCTCGTCCCGCCCCCAGGCCAGCGCCGCAAGGTGACCGCCCACCGCCTGCCCCAGCTCGCGCTGGAGCGTGCCAGGAGGCACCCTGGCCAGGTCTCCGACGGTGCGGATGCCCAGGCGTACCAGAGACTGCTCGGTGCGCTCGCCGACGCCCCACAGCGCCGACACGGGCAGCGGATGCAGGAAGGCCACGACCTCGTCGGCGGGCACCACCAGCATGCCGTCGGGCTTGCACTGTTTCGAGGCGAGCTTGGCGATGAATTTACTGCTCGCGATGCCCACCGAGCAGGTGATGCCGAAGCGCTCCAGCACCTCGGCCCTGATCATCGCGGCGATCACGGCCGGCGGGCCCAGCCTGCGCCCGGCGCCGGCCACGTCGAGGAACGCCTCGTCGGAGGCGACGGGCTCGACCAACGGGGTGACCGAGTGGAAAATCTCCATGACGCCCCGGGAGACCTCGGTGTACTTGCCGTGGCTGGGCGGGATGATCGTCGCCTGCGGGCACAGCCTGCGCGCCCTGCTCATGGGCATCGCCGAGTGCACGCCCCGGGCCCTGGCCTCGTAGGTGGCGCTGAGCACCACCCCCCGCCCGGCGGGCGAGCCCACGATCACCGGACGCCCCCGGAGCTCCGGGCGCTCCAGCAGCTCGACGCTGGCGAAGAACGCGTCCATGTCGACATGCAGGATCGGACAGCCGCTGTCATCGACCCCGGTCCGCGGAGCGGGGCCCATGCCTGTGATCTGCTTACGAGACACGCCGCCTATTCTATCCGAACAAGTGTTCTACGCCGATGGCCCTGGTCATGGTCACTGCAGATGGCCCAGCAGGTGGAGCTGGGTCGCGATGTCCCGCAGCACCGGATGAGCCGAGGCGGCCTGCTCCAGCGCCACCAGCGCCTCGGCGGCGCCCGGCTCGCCGTCGAGCAGGCGGCTCGGCACCAGGTCGGCGAAGACCCGCACGCCGTGCACCGCGCCCGGCACGAACCCCGCCGTGCTCAGCAGCCCGGTGAGGGCGTCGGCGGTGAAGCGCCGCGGCGTGGGGTCGCGGTCGCCCCAGCTCCCCGCCGGGTCCGTCAGCACGGACCTGGCCTCGTCGAACTGCCCCGCCAGCGCGCGGTGGATGGCGCTGGCCACCGGGTTGGCCGCCAGCACGCTCACCGCACCGCCCGCGCGGACGAGCTGGGCCATGGCGGTCAGCGCGCCGATCGGATCCTCGACGTACTCCAGCACGCTGTGACACAGGACCAGGTCGGCGCTGTCGCGGCTGAGCAGGTCTCCCAGGTCGGCGGCGTCGCCCTGGAGCCCGCGCACCTCCACGCCCTTCTCCTTGGCCCGGCGCTCCAGCGCGGCCAGCGAGTCGGGGCTGGGGTCGACCACGGTCACCGAGTGACCCAGCACGGCCAGCGGCACGGCGAACCCACCGGTGCCGCCGCCGGCGTCGACGATGTCGAGCGCGTCCCGCCCGGTGGCGGCGGCCAGCTCGGCCAGCACCCCCCGCAGCGCGTCCCAGACGACGGCGGTGCGCACCGCCGGGGTCCTCGTGGCGCCTTCAGCTCGCAACGTCGGCTCGCCTCCCTCTCCTTCATGGACGCGCCCAGCCTACGCCGTGCACGCGATCGTCCGCTCCCCCACATCGGGGGCAAAATCCCCCACCCGGAAAACCAGGGAGAGATGAAGACGCGGGGACGGGCCAAGAACCCCCAGGGATGGTGGGTGGTCCCACAGGTAAAGGTGACGGGCGGTCAGAGGTGGCGGGTGAGGGACCAGAGGTGAAGGTGACGGGCCGTTACAGGTGGCGGGCCAGCTCCCAGGGGTCGTGGGCGGAGATCACCGTCACGTCCTCCGGGAGCTCACGGAGCCGTGCCTGGTTGGCGATCCGGAGCTCGGCGTCCACCTGGGAGTCGAGCTGCACGACGTCGAGCAGCGGATGCGGCCGCGGGTCGGTGCGGGAGAGCTCCCGGTGGTAGAAGTACGCGTCGCCCGCGTGCAGCAGCCACCCGTCGCCCCGCTTGACGGCCACCCCGGCGTGCCCTCTGGTGTGCCCGCCCAGCGGGAGCAGCAGAATCTCCGCCCGCACCCCGTCCAGCTGGAGCGCCCCCTCGAACCCGTACCACTCGCTCCCGGCCGCGGCCGGATAGGTGACCCAGGAGGGCCCGTGCGCCCAGTGCCCGGGCCGGTAACGGCGGCTCGGGCCCTCGTCCAGGGCGGCCTTCAGCTCGGCCTCCATGACGTGCACACTGGCGTGCGGGAAGTCGGGCAGCCCGCCGCTGTGGTCGACGTCCAGGTGGGTGAGCACGATGTGCCGTACGTCAGCGGGGTCGTGGCCGAGCGCGGCGACCTGCTCGACGGCGGTCTCGGCGGGCACGAGCGCCGGCTCGACCAGCGCCGCCCACTCCGGGTCGAGCAGCTCGCCGGGCCGCGCCACGTCGTCCGTGCCGAGCCCGCTCTCCACGAGCACCAGCCCGGAGCCGGGGGTCTCGATGAGCAGGGCGTGGCAGACGGCGGGGGCGGGGGCGAGCCCGTGGGTCGATTCGAGCTCGCGCATCGAACCGAGATTCAGGTGATGGATTCGCATGGGCACTAGACTGCGACTTGAAGCGCGGTTCAAGTCAAGGAGATGGGCGCATGCTGCTCGACATCGCGGAGGTGTCCCAGCGGGCCGGCCTGGCCCCCTCGGCCCTGCGCTTCTACGAACGCAAGGGCCTCATCACCGCCGACGGCCGCAACGGCCTGCGCCGCGCCTACCATCCGGAGACGCTGAGCCGGCTCGCCCTGATCGCCTGCGCCCGCGACGCCGGGTTCACCCTGGCGGAGATCGCCGCCTTCCTGCACGCGGGCCCGTCGGACACGGTGCTGCGCGAGCGGATGGCGGCCAAGGAGCGCGAGGTCAGCGAGCGTGTCGACCAGCTCACCCGGCTGCGTGACAGCCTGCGCCACGCCGCCGTCTGCGCGCACGACCCGCTGGTGGAGTGCCCGGAGTTCAAGCAGGCGATACGGCGCGCGCGGTGAGTGGCCGCGCGCCCGCCGCCGTCAAAGGGTCAGACTGGGCTTGAGCTGTTTGAAACGGGCCAGCAGTCCGTTGACGAACTGCGGCGACTCGTCCGTCGACAGCTCCGCCGCCAGGTGCACCCACTCGCTGATGACGACGCCCTCGGGCACGTCGGGCATCCACAGCAGCTCGTACGTGCCGCCACGCAGCAGGTTGCGGTCGACGGCGGGCATGCGGTCGAGAGTCCACCCCTCGGAGTAGGTGGTGATCAGCTCGTCGATGCGGACGTGGTGCCTGGCGACGCCCTCGACGATGGCCGAGGTGTACTCGTTCACCGGGGGATCCTTGCGCTCCACCCGCTCACCGAGGATCTTGAGCGGGTCCTCGGTGCGCGCCTCGGCCTCGAAGAGGATGTCAAGTGCTCGCCTGCGTGCTTTGCCGCGTGCCGACACCTCAGGCCCGGCCGAGGTATTCGCCGCTGCGGGTGTCGACCTTGACCCGCTCGCCCGGGGTGATGAAGAGCGGCACCTTGATCTCGGCGCCGGTCTCCAGGGTGGCGGGCTTGGTGCCGCCGGTGGAGCGGTCGCCCTGCAGGCCCGGCTCGGTGTTCTCGATGGTCAGCTCGACCGCGGCGGGCAGGTCCACGTACAGCGCGGAGCCCTCGTTGAACGCCACGGTGGCGAGGGTGTTCTCGAGCATGTAGTTGGCGGCGTCGCCGACCGTGAGGGCGGGCACGTTGACCATGTCGTAGGTCTCGGTGTCCATGAACACGAAGTCGTCGCCGTCCTTGTAGGAGTACTGCATCTCGCGCTTGTCGACGTTGGCCACGTCGACTTTCACTCCGGCGTTGAAGGTCTTGTCGACGACCTTGCCGGAGAGCACGTTCTTGAGCTTGGTGCGCACGAACGCGCCACCCTTGCCCGGCTTGACGTGCTGGAACTCCACAACGGCCCAGAGCTCACCACCGTCGAGCTTCAGCACCATGCCGTTCTTGAGGTCGTTGGTCGTCGCCACTCGTTCTCTCCCGCGTGTGGCCGCTCAAAGGACGAGCAGCTCCTTGGTCGTCTTGGTGAAAAGTTCCGCCCCGCTCCCACGTGTCACGAGAGTGTCCTCGATGCGAACGCCGCCCCGGCCCGGAAGATAGACCCCCGGCTCGACGGTGATCGGAACTCGATCCTCAAGTCTACCGGTACGTGACGGGCCCAGGAACGGGTCCTCGTGGATCTCCAGGCCCACTCCGTGGCCGAGGCCGTGCCGGAAACGGTCGCCGTGGCCCGCGGCCGTGATGATGGAGCGGGAGGCGAGATCCACCTCCTGGGCCTGCGCGCCGGGCAGGACGGCCTGGGAGCCCGCCCGCTGGGCCTCGGCGACCAGATCGTAGATCTCCCGCTGCCAGTCCGCGGGCCGGCCCAGGCAGACGGTGCGCGTCATGTCGGCGTGGTAGCCCTGGTAGAGGGCGCCGAAGTCCATGGTGACCAGGTCGCCGGAGCGCAGTTCCCTGTCAGTGGGGGCGTGGTGCGGGATGGCGCCGTTCTCCCCGGCGGCGACGATGGTCTCGAAGCCGGGCTTGTCGGCGCCGAGCTCGATCATGCGGGCGTCGAGCAGGCGGGCGAGGTCCCGTTCCGTGACGCCCGGCCGGATGTTCCGCGAGATGTCGGCGAACGCCTGGTCGGTGATCGCGCAGGCGGTGCGGACCAGCTCCAGCTCGTCGTCGTCCTTGACCATCCTGAGCCGCTCGACCAGGGGCTCCAGCGGCACCAGTCCGCCGCCCAGCCGGTTGAAGGTGGCCACGCTCATGCTCGCCGCCTCGATGCCGACGCCGGGCACGGCCAGTCTGCGGGCCACGTCGGACGCCTCCACCGCCTCGACGTCCAGGCCGCGCGTCTTGTCGATGTAACGGTTGTCGGTCACCAGCAGCGCCGACCCGTCGGCACCGACCAGGACGGCGGCGTTGGAGCTGGCCAGCCCGGTGAGATAGCGCACGTTGACGCCCGAGGTGACCAGCATCGCGTCGACCTCGTACGTGGGCAGCATGGCCGCGAGGCGCGCCCGCCGTTCCTGGTAATTGACCGTCATTTCGCCAATGTACGTGCATCGCCCAGCCTGCCACTATGGGCGACTGACGCCACTAATCCAGCGGCCACTCGCGCAGCCACTCGGCCAGCGGGCCTTCCTGTGCCACCTGTCCCCTGTCCTGCGCTCTGATGAGGTCACGCGTGATGCCCCTGAGCTGGTCGCGTCCCTCCTCCTGCTTGCCCTCGGCGAACTTCTCCCCGGCCTTCCTGATCTTCTCCTGGGCCTTGCCCGCCACGCGGGGATCGATCCCGTTCAGGGTCACCTGGTGCCTGATGGTCTCATTGAGGTTCCGCATGTAACCGTTCCACCCGCCGGGCGGCTGGCCGACGCCGACGATGCCTTTGGGATCCGCCGCGCCCGTCTCCTGGAGGCTGGTGGGCTCGCTGGTGGGCAGGGGCGAGAAGGACGGCTCCTGGGTCGGGGTGGGGGTCGGCGTCGGCGTGGGGGCCGGGGCGCTGGTCGAGGGCGTCGCGCTCGGGGTGGTGCCGGCGACGGGCGTCCCCTGCCCCATTCCGCCCCACACCACCATCGCGACGGTGACGGCCACGATCGCCGCCAGCGCCGCCCCGAACTGGATGAACAGCCGCCTGTTGGCGGCGTCCGGTGCGGGCGGCGGCGGCGCGAGCTCGGCCGCGTCGAAGATCGCGGTGTCCCCGGCGCGCGGCGCGGGCGCCTGGAACTCGGGGGCGGGGCTCGCCACCACCTTGGCCCGCGGCCTGGCGATGCCGGCCAGCGTCCGCCGCAGCGACTCCCCGCTGCCGGGCCGCTGAGCGGGGTCCTCGGCCAGCAGGGCGACGACCAGGCGGTCCAGCTCCTCCGGCACATCGGGGCGCAGCGAGCGCGGCCCCTGCCCGGCGGGCGGCTGCCCGGCGAGCAACTCGTACATGATCACGCCGAGCGCGTAGAGATCGGCCTGCGCCTCACCGCCACGCCCGTCGAGCTGCTCGGGGGCCCGGTAGCGGCGGTCCTCGGGCGCGGTCTCCTGCTCGGCCAGCCCGAATCCGACGACCTTCAGCACTCCGCTGCCGGCCAGCCGGAGGCTGCCGGGCTTCAGCTGCCCGTGCACCACTCCCGCCCGGTGGGCCGCGTCCAGTCCCGCCGCGGCCTGCCCGACCAGGTCGCACACCTCGACGATCTTCATCGGCCCGCGCCCGGCCAGCTCCTCGGCCAGGCTGGGCCCGGTGAGGAACTCCATCACCAGGAACGGGGCGCCGTCGTTGTCACCGACGTCGAGCACCATGGCCACGTTCGGATGGATCACCCGGGCGATGGCCTGGGCGTGCTGGCGCAGGACCTGCCGGGTGCCCGCGCCCACCGCCTTGGCGCCCAGCATTCGCACGGCCACGGTCCAGTCGGCGCGGGTGTCGTAACCGCGCCACACCTCTCCCATCGGCGAGCTGCCGATGAGCTCATCGAGCCGATACCGGCCGGCCACCAGTGACGGGGTCTCGTCGGACATATCTCCGCCAATACTCAAACAATCATCAGTTTTCGACCCACCATAGAGGCACCAGCCCTCCCACCGCCCCGGGACGGGGACACCGGACACGCCGAACGCCCGCCCTCCCTGAGGAGAACGGGCGCTCAGACGTGTGCGTACCGGTGTGCAGGTCGCCTAACGGCGAAAGGCACAACGCGGCTCCAGCCGAACGGTATTCCGCGAAGGCGATAGGTGAGGCCCTGGGACACTGGTCACACCGGTCACGGGAGATGTAACCAAGGCACGCCGCCGAACATTCCCGCGAGCCGGGCCCGGTTTTCAGGCCGCGATCTCCTTGATGGTCTCGATCAGCCGGACCCGCTCCTCGTGCGTCTTGCCGAACGGGCTGACGTTGAGCGTGGTGACGCCCGACTCCTTCATCGCCGCGACGCGGTCGCGGACGAACCCCTCGCTGCCGATCAGCGACATCCTCTCCAGCAGCTCGGCCGGCACCAGCGCCGCCGCCTCGTCCTTCTTGCCGTCGAGGTAGAGCTCCTGGATCCGCTCGGCCTCCTTCTCGTAGCCGTAGCGCCTGGCCAGGTCGTTGTAGAAGTTCTTGCCCTTGGCGCCCATGCCGCCGATGTAGAGCGCCGCCATCGGCCGGCCGAACTCCAGCAGCTCGCTCACGTCGTCGCCGATCGCCAGGGCGGCCTGCGCGATCACGTCGAGCTCGCCCAGCTCCGGATCCCGCTTGGCCTTGCCCGCGGCCAGCGACGCCCCCCACACGTCGGCGGCCTTCTCCGGCATGTAGAAGATCGGCTCCCAGCCTTCGGCCAGCTCCGCGGTCAGCTCGACGTTCTTCGGGCCGATGGCCGCGACCACGATCGGGATGCGGGACCGTACCGGGTGGTTGATGAGCTTGAGCGGCTTGCCGAGGCCGGTGCCCTGCCCTTCGGGCAGCGGCAGGGTGTAGTGCTTGCCGTCGTAGCGCAGACGCTCGCGCCGCCACACCTGGCGGCAGATCTCGATGACCTCTCTGGTACGGCCCAGCGGCGCGGTGTAGGGGACGCCGTGGAAGCCCTCGATCACCTGCGGGCCCGATGCGCCGAGTCCCAGCGTGAAGCGGCCGTCGGAGACGTAGTCCAGGCCGGCGGCGGTCATCGCGAGCAAGGTCGGCGTGCGCGAGTAGATCGGCAGGATGCCGGAGGCGATCTGCAGCCGCTCGGTCCTGGCCGCGATGTAGCCCATCTGGCTGACGGCGTCGAAGCTGTACGCCTCGGCCACGAAGACGATGTCGAGCCCGGCCTTCTCGTAGTCGGCCAGTTCGGCGACCGTCTCCTTGAAGCCGCCCGCGTAGTTGAGTGCCATCCCGATGCGCATACCGGACTCCCCTGACCGAATGTTGTTCCGTTGCAATGCAGAGAGGTTAGCGTGTCCGCAAGTCGGCCAGCGAGCCACTAGCTTGGTCAGGTGCTGAGAGGGATCGTCGTCGTGGTGTCCGCCGTGGTGGCCGTGGCGCTGGCGGGGCACCGGCTCATTCCCGTCCTGGGCGGCTTCACGACGATCGTGGAGAGCGTGCTGCCGTGGCTCGGTTGGATCGTTCCGCCCCTGCTGGTCGCCGCCGTCCTGGCCCGCTCCGCGGCGGCCACCGCCGCCGCGCTGGTGCCCGGGGTGGTGTGGGCGGCGATGTTCGGCTCCACGCTGCTGCGCTCGCCGCCGGGCGGATCCAGCGACCTGGCGGTCGGCACCGTGAACGTGGGCGTGCGCAACAACGCCTCCGGCGAGGCGGTGCGCGCCATCGCCGACGACCTGGACCTGCTGGCCGCCCAGGAGCTCACCCCCGGCGGCCCGGCGGCCAAGCAGCTGAACAGGACCTTCAAGCACCGCTACGCCGTCAGCACGGTCGGGCTGTGGAGCCGCTACCCCATCTCCGCGCGCAAGCCGCTGGACGTCGGCATGGGCTGGGTGCGGGCGCTGCGCGCGGTGGTCTCCACGCCGAAGGGCAAGGTGACCGTCTACGTGATGCACCTGGCCTCGGCGCGCCCCGGGCACACCGCCTCCCGCGACACCTCGCTTGCCCAGGCGCGCAAGCTCATCGACGCCGACACCAGCGAGCGCGTCCTCCTGCTGGGCGACCTCAACACCGCCACCACCGACCGCGGGATGCGCGGGCTGACGCCGCCGCTGACCGACGCGCAGGAGGCGGCCGGCGACGGGTTCGGCTTCACCTGGCCGGCGGAGTTCCCCATCACCAGGCCCGACCACATCCTGTTCCGCGGGATGACGGCGACCGAGGCGGGGGTGGCCCCGGCCACGGGCAGCGACCACCGGGCCGCCATCGCCTCACTCCGCCTGTAGCAGGCGCAGGTCCTCCGGCGTGTCGATGTCGGCCGGGTCGCCGGGGCACGCCACCTCGGTGACCAGCTCGGGATGGGCGGCGAGGAACGGCCGCGCCCCCACGTCGCCGCGGGCCAGCGCCGTCACCTCGGCGAAGTGCCCGCGCTCGATCAGCACCGGGTTCCTGCGCCGGCCGCCGTAGGTCGCCACCGCCACCCCGGCGCCGGAGTCGATCAGCGCGCGCACCGCCTCCGGCCGCACGAACGGCTGGTCCACCAGCGCGATCACCACCGCCTCCGCCTCAGCGGGCACCGCGGCCAGGCCGACCCGCAGGGACGAGCCCATACCGGACGCCCAGTCAGGATTCTGTACGGTCACCGCGCGGCGCACCTGGGGCGTGGCGGCACCCAGCACGACCACCACCGGATGGCACCCGCCCTCCTCCAGCAGCCGCACGCCACGATCGACCAGCCGCTCACCCTGATGCTCCAGCAGCGCCTTGGGCCTGCCCAGCCGGGCGCCCTGCCCGGCCGCGAGCAGCAACCCGGCGACCCGTGACCGTCTCATGGTCCCTCGTGGTGGATGCGGCCCTCGGTGTCGGTCAGCGGCCGCCCCGAGCCGCCCCAGCGGAGCTGGATGAGCTCGGCTGCGATCGCCACGGCGGTCTCCTCCGGGGTGCGGGCTCCGAGGTCGAGGCCGATGGGCGAGCGCAGCCGCGCCAGCTCCTCCTCCGTCAGCCCCGCCTCACGCAGCCGGGCCAGCCGCTCGTCGTGGGTGCGGCGCGAGCCCATCGCGCCCACGTAGCCCGCGTCGGTGCGCAGCGCCACCTCCAGCAGCGGCACGTCGAACTTCGGATCATGGGTCAGCACGCAGATCACCGTACGCTCGTCCACCGGCACCGTGGCCAGATAGTCGTGCGGCCACTTCACCACCACCTCGTCGGCCTCGGGGAAGCGCTTGGCGGTGGCGAAGACGGGCCGGGCGTCACAGACGGTGACGTGGTAGCCGAGGAACTTGCCCACCCTCGCCACCGCCGCCGCGAAGTCGATCGCGCCGAACACCAGCATCCGGGGCGTCGGCGCGAAGGACTGCACGAACACCGCCAGGTCGTCCAGCCGCCGCTCGCCCTCCGCGCCGTAACGCCGGATGCCGGTCAAGCCCTGGGCCAGCATGCCGCGCACATCATCGTCCACGGCGTCGTCCAGCCGCCGCGGGCCGAGCGCGCCGGAGGCGCGGCCGGGCCAGATGACACGGCGGGCGCCCACCCGACCGGGCCCGGACAGCACGGTGGCGACGGCGACCGGCTCGCGCGCGTCGATCGAGGCCGCGATCTCCGCCAGCTCCGGGAAGGTCTCCTGGGAGATCCGCTCCACGAAGATGTCGATGATGCCGCCGCAGGTGAGCCCGACGGCGAAGGCGTCGTCGTCGCTGACGCCGTACCTCTGCAGGACGGGCGTGTCGATGCCGGTGGCGAGCTCGAACACCGCGCCCTCCACGCACCCGCCGGACACACTGCCGACGACCTCGTCGCCGTGCACCGCCATGGCCGCGCCCGGCTGCCGGGGCGCGCTGCTGAACGTGCTCACCACCGTGGCGAGCCCGAACGGGACCCCCGACCTCCACCAGCGCATGATCTCTGGCAGTACGTCACGCATGGGCGAGCCTTTCGCTGAGTTCCTCGTAGGCGGCCAGGCTGTGCCCGGCCACCAGATCGTCAAGATACGGCAGGGCGGCGCGCATGCCCCCCGTGAGCGGCTGGTAGTCCTCGTACCCCTTGTGCGGGTTGGCCCAGATCATCCGGTGCGCCTGCCTGGCCAGCCTGGCCAGCTGCGCGCCGAGCAGCGCCGGATCCCCTCGCTCCCAGCCGTCGGAGGCGATCACCACGATCGCGCCTCGCGCGCTGTGCCGGACGAGGAACTCCCTGAGCTCCTCCCCCAGTCGGGTGCCGCCGCTCCAGTCCGGGATCGCCCGCGACGCCTCGTCGAGCGCGGTGCCGGGGTCGCGGTGGCGCAGCTCGCCGGTGATCGAGGTGAGCCGGGTGCCGACCGAGAACACCTCGGTGGCCCGCGGCTCGCTCCTGACCAGGGCGTGCGCGAAGCGCAGCAGCGTCTCCGCGTACGCCGACATCGAGCCGCTGACATCCACGAACAACACCACCCGGCGCGGCCTGGTGGTGTGCCGCCGGTGCAGCAGCCTGGCCACCTCGCCCTTCCTGAGCGTCTCGCGGATGGTGCGCCGCGGGTCCAGCGCCCCCCGGTGCGCGCTCCGGTGGCGTCGCGACCGCCTGGTGGCGCGTCCGCGGCTGAGCATCGACAGCATCCGGTGCACCTCGGCCCGCTCGGCCTCGGTCAGCCTGGCCACGTCCCGGTGCCGCAGGACCTCGGCCCGGCTGGCGGTCGCGGGCGCCGCCTCGCCCTCCTCGCGCCGCTCGCCGTCCGCCGCCGCGGCGGTGTGCCGGGTCACGGTCGTCGTCGCGGTACGGCTCAGGGCCGCCTTGGCGCCGCCGAAGTACGCGGCGAAGCACCGGTCGTAGCGGGGCAGGTCATCGGGGCCCGAGCAGAGGGTCAGCCTGCCGGCCCAGTACACCTCGTCCGGCACGGTCACGTCGAGATGGTCGAGCGCCAGCAGCAGGTTCCGGGCCCTGGCGTGGTCGGCCGCCACCCCGGCGGCCCGCAGCGTCCTGACGAACCCGGTGACGGTCGCGGCCAGCTCACGCATGGTGCAGCAGCCCACCGGCCAGGACGCGCTCGACGTCCTCGCGGTACTTCAGCGCGGCGCCCAGTGAGGCCGCCGCCAGGTCCGGGTCCAGCTCCTTCGCGCCGAGCGTGAGCAGCGCCTCGGTCCAGTCGAGCGTCTCGGCCACGCCGGGCGGCTTCACCAGCTCGGCCCGGCGCAGCCGCTCGGCCGCCCGGGCCACCTGAGCCGCCAGCGTCTCGGTGCACTCGGGCAGGCGGCGCAGCAGGATCGCCACCTCGCGGTCGAAGCCCGGATGCTCCAGCCAGTGGTAGAGGCAGCGCCGCTTGAGCGCGTCGTGCACCTCCCGCGTCCGGTTGGACGTCACCACGACCACCGGCGGTGTGGCAGCCCTGATCGTCCCCAGCTCGGGGATGGAGATGCTGAAGTCGGACAGCACCTCCAGCAGGAACGCCTCGAACTCGTCGTCGGCCCGGTCGATCTCGTCCACCAGCAGCACGCTCGGCTGCGTCTCCAGGGCCTTCAGCAGCGGCCGCGCGATCAGGAACCTGCGCCCGTAGATCTCTCCTTCGAGCCGGCCCAGGTCGGCGACCCCCGCCGCCTCGGCCGCCTTCAGATGCAGCAACTGCCGGGCGAAGTCCCAGTCGTAGAGCGCCTGGGCGGCGTCGAGCCCCTCATAACACTGCAACCGGATCAGCGGCGCCCCGAGCAGCGCGGCCAGCGTCTTGGCCAGCTCGGTCTTGCCGACCCCCGCCTCCCCTTCGAGGAACAACGGCCGCCGCATCCGCAACGCCAGGAACGCGGCGGTGGCGAGCCCTTCGTCGGCCAGATAGGCATGCCGGTCGAGCAACTCGATGAGCTTGGTCGGCGACTCGATGTCCATTGCCCTGATTGTCCGCCGCCACGCGCTCTCAAGCAACGCACCACCGGGCCCGACGAGTCCATCACCCATAGTAATGTCTCAGTCACAGAAAAGGAAGGGAGGGGCCATGGCCCCGAGCCTGCTACACGAGATGCCCCTCGAGATGATCTCCCGTCGCCCCGGCTTCGCGCTGGAGTTGCTCGCCTGGGGTTTGCGCGGGCACGCCGACGATTACCACGACGCCTGTCTGGAATCGGTCGACCTGAACGAACGCATTCCCACCGAATACCGGGCCGACTCGGTCATTTCGGTAAAGGGCCCCGACGGCCGCAAGCGCTTCGTGATCGTCGAGGTGCAGCGCACCTACAAGGAGGAGAAGGTCTGGGCCTGGGCGGCGTACGTCGGCGCCCTGATGGGCCGGCACAAGTGCGGCGTCATGCTGGTCGTGGTCTGCCTCGACCGGAAGACCGCCGCCCGATACCGCAAGCCGATCACGCCAGAGGAAAGCTCGCTGATCATCTGCCCCGTGGTCGTCGGCCCCGACGAGCTTCCCGTCCTGAGGAAAGCGGCGGATGTCCTGGCCTCTCCAGAGATCGCCACCCTCAGCGCGATCACCCGTCCCGACGACGTCGAAACGGTCGTCGCGGTGGCCACGACGCTGGCCACTTTCGAGGACGAGCGGGGCCTCATTTACTACGATTACCTGCGAGGACAGCTTCCTGAGGCGGTCCGCAAACGACTGGAGGAATTCATGATCGACACTGCCCCACGCCTCCCCGACCGCTTCACCGAGCCCATCGAGCGCGCGGCCGAGGCACGGGGCGAGGCACGAGGCGAGGCCCGCGGAGAGGTCAAGGGTCTCCTCACGGTGATTGAAGCGCGCCGGCTGCCCCTGCCCGCGGACCAGCGCGAGATCATCGAGTCCTGCGTCGACACCGACAGGCTGCTGAGCTGGACGAGAAAGGCCGCCACCGCCTCCAGCGTCGACGAGATCTTCGCCGACTAGCCGGCGGTCACTGCTCGCGGGCCTCGCCGCGCTCGCGGATCAGTGCCGACAGCTCGGCCGTGGCGCGGCCGGCCAGGGCCTTCTCCGATCCCTGGATGCCCATGGCGCCGATCGTGCGCCCGTCGGAAAAGTCGATCTTGGGCCACGGGTCTCCGACGAGGAGGGTCACGTCGAGCACCTCTGGCCAGGTGTAGCGGTAGGTGCGCACGGCGTTGACGAGCGTGATGCCCTCCTCGTCGGCCTCCACCCGGACCCGGCCGAGCAGATGGAGCACGTACGCCACCGCGCAGCCGAAGGCCACGATCGCCAGCCGGTCGGGGAGCTGGAAGGTGGAGGCGATGAGGACGGCCATCACCACCGCCCCGAGCACGATCAGCACGGCGAATCCGTAGGCGACGATCCGCCCCCGGCGGGGACGCCAGACGACGGGCAGGGGCGGAGGCTGGACGGGCTCAGGCACGGACGAAATTTACCGCAGGTCAGTGGAGGGTCCGCAGGAGGATGGCGGTCTCCAGCGCGGCGATCGCCGACTCGTACCCCTTGTCCTCCTTGCTTCCCGGCACCCCGGAGCGCTCGATCGCCTGGTCGAGCGTCTCGCAGGTGAGCACGCCGTTGCCGACGGGGGTCCGCTCGTCGAGGGAGATCCGGGTCAGCCCGGCCGTGACCGAGTCGCAGACGTAGTCGAAGTGGGCCGTGTCGCCGCGGATGACCGCGCCGAGCGCCACCACCGCGTCGCAGCGGCGGGCCAGCGCCTGCGCGACCACGGGGATCTCCAGTGAGCCGGGCACCCGGACGACGGTGGTGGTGGCGCCCGCGTCGTCGCACGCCTGGACGGCCCGTTCCACCAGCCGGTCGGTGATGTCGGCGTGCCAGCTGGCCGCCACCACCCCGACCGTCAGCCCTTTCGCGTCCGGCACGGCCGTCACGTCCGGTCGTCCGTCGCCGCTCATGATGCCTCCGAGATGTCGTGGCCGAGACGGTCGCGCTTGGCCTTGAGATAGCGCTCGTTGTAGGGGTTCATGGCGACCGGCATGGGCTCGCGGCCGAGGACCTTGATGCCGTAGCCGTCCATGCCCTTGAGCTTGGCCGGGTTGTTGGTGAGCAGCCGCACCGACTTGACGCCGAGGTCGGCGAGGATCTGCCCGGCGTTGGAGAACTCCCGGGCGTCGATCGGCAGCCCCAGCTCGACGTTGGCGTCGACGGTGTCGATGCCGCCGTCCTGCAGGCCGTAGGCCCGGAGCTTGGCGAGCAGGCCGATGCCACGGCCCTCGTGCCCGCGCAGATAGACGATCACGCCGCGGCCCTCCTCGGCGATGACGGACATGGCGTGGTCGAGCTGCACGCCGCAGTCGCAGCGCAGCGAGCCGAACACGTCGCCGGTCAGGCACTCGGAGTGGGCGCGGACCAGCACGTTCTCGCCGTCGTCGAGGTCGCCGTAGACGAGCGCGAGGTGCTCGCCGCCGTCGAGCGCGCTGGCGTAGCCGTACGCCCGCCACACGCCGTAGGCGTTGGGCACCATCGTCTCGGCGACCCTGGTGACCATGCTCTCGGTCCGGCGCCGGTGGTCGACGAGCTGCTCGATGGAGACGAGCGCCAGATCGTGCTCGTCGGCGAAGGCCCGCAGCCGCGGGAGCCTGGCCATGGTGCCGTCGTCGTTGACGACCTCGGCGAGCACGCCCGCGGGGGTCAGGCCGGCGAGCCTGGCCAGGTCCACCGCCGCCTCGGTGTGGCCGCGCCGGGCCAGGACGCCGCCGTCGTGGTAGCGCAGCGGGAAGATGTGACCGGGGCGGACGAGCTCGTTCGGCTCGGTGGCGGAGTCGGTGAGGGCGCGGATGGTCCGCGCGCGGTCGGCGGCGGAGATGCCGGTGGTGACGCCGTCGCGGGCGTCCACACTGATCGTGTACGCGGTCCGCAGCCGCTCCCTGTTGTGGAAGACCATCAGGGGCAGGCCGAGCCGGTCCAGCTCCGGGCCCTCCATGGGCACGCAGATCACGCCGCTGGTGTGCCTGATCGTGAACGCCAGCAGCTCGGGGGTGGCCTTGGAGGCGGCGAAGATGATGTCGCCCTCGTTCTCCCGGTTCTCGTCGTCGACGACCACGACCGCCTTGCCCGCGCGGATGTCGTCGATGGCCCGCTCGACCGGGTCGAAGATGATGTCGTTCATGAAGCCACCGCCACTTGCCCGTGACCGGCGGCACCCTGGTACTCGCGCAGCCATTTGACGAACCCGACCAGGACGAGCACGAAGAACAACCCGTAGACGGCGCCGGAGACGACCAGCCCGGAGCTGAACGCGAGCGGCACCCCGACGAGGTCGACGGCCACCCAGACGATCCAGAAGTCGACCAGCGCCCTGCCCTGCGCCCAGGTGGCGACGGCACTGCCGACGAAGATGTAGGCGTCGGCGGCCACCAGGAACGCGCCCTTGGGCAGCGGCTCGTGCGCCCCCCAGGACAGGCCGGTGGCGTAGAAGAACAGCCCGACCAGGACCGTTCCGACGAGCATCACCGAGACGAGCAGCAGCCGCTCCCGCCCGGTGGCGGGCCTGACGGAGAGCTCCCTGCCGCCCTGGGTGCCGCGGCGCCAGGCCCAGAAGCCGTAGATGGCCAGGCCCGCGAACAGCGCCTGCTTGAGCGCGTTGCCGGTGATGGCGGCGTTGACCGAGGCGACGAACAGCAGCACCGAGGCCAGGAACTGCACCGGCCAGGTCCACATCGACTTGCGCATGGCGAACAGGACCGTGGCCAGAGCGGCGATGTTGCCGATCAGGTCCGTCCAGAGCACGTGTGTGCCGAACACCTCGAATCCGGCGTTGGCCCAGTTCACTGCCCGACCACCAGCCTTTCCACATACTTCGCGATCACGTCGACCTCGATGTTCACCAGGTCGTCCACCTGGCGCTCGCCCATGGTGGTCAGTTTCAGCGTGGTGGGGATGAGGCTCACGCCGAAGCTTCCATCGTCAACAGTCGTCACGGTGAGACTGATTCCGTCGATGGCGATCGAACCCTTCTCGGCCACGTAACGGCTCAGCTCCGCCGGCAGGGAGAAGCGCAGGTTGTCCCAGTTGTCGCCGGGCTCCCTGGACAGCAGCACGGCGGTGCCGTCCACGTGGCCCTGCACGATGTGGCCGCCGAGGCGCTGGTCCGCCCGTACGGCACGTTCGAGGTTGACGGCGGAGCCCTCGGCCAGGGCGCCGAGCGAGCTGCGGTCCAGCGACTCCTTGATCACATCGACGGTGAACACGTCGCCGCGCACCTCCACGACCGTGAGGCAGACGCCGTTGACGGCGATCGAGTCGCCGTGCCGCGCGTCGGAGGTGACGATCGGGCCGCGCACGGACAGCCTGGCCGAGTCGCCGGCCGGCTCGACGGCGACGACCTCGCCCTTCTCCTCGATGATTCCGGTGAACATCACTTCTCCCTGCTGTGTGGTGGGGTCGCGGGCCGGGCGGTGAGCCTCACATCCGGCCCGATGAGGGAAACCTCGTCGAAGATCAGTCGGTGGGCCTGGCCGATGCCGCGCACCCCGGCCTCGCCCAGCGCGGCGGGCCCGGCGCCGAGGAGGGCCGGCGCGACGTAGGCGACGACGCGGTCGACGAGCCCGGCCCGGACGAAGGAGCCCGCGAGCGTGGGGCCTCCCTCCAGGAACACGCTGACGACCTGGCGCGCGGCCAGCTCCTTGAGCAGGGCGCCCAGGTCCAGGCCGCTGTCGTGACGCGGCAGCCGCACCAGGTCGGCGCCGGCGCCCTCGATGCCCTCGATGCCCTCGATGCCCGTGCCTTCGAGGACGGCGTCCTCGGCGATGGCGACCAGCGTGGGGGCCTCACCGTCCAGCACCCTGGCGTGCGGCGGGGTCCTCGCGTCGGTGTCGACCACGACCCGGAGCGGGCGGCCGGGGGTGCGGGCGGGGCGGGCGGTCAGGCGGGGGTCGTCGGCCAGGACGGTGCCGACCCCGGCCACGATCGCGTCGCAGCGGGCGCGCAGGCGGTGAACGTCGGCCCTGGCCTCGGCGGACGTGATCCACCGGCTGGTGCCGTCGGCGGCGGCGGACCTGCCGTCGATGGTGGCGGCGAGCTTCCAGGTGACGTGCGGCCGGCCGAGGCGGGCGTAGGTGAGCCATTCGGCGTTGACTCGCTCGGCCTCCTCGGCGAGCAGTCCGGACGTCACCGCGACGCCGCCCGCCCGCAGCCGCGCGGCTCCTCCGGCGGCCTGGGGCGTGGGGTCCGGCACCGCGATGACCACCCGCGCGACGCCCGCGTCGAGCAGCGCGCGGCTGCAGGGACCGGTCCTGCCGGTGTGGTCGCAGGGCTCCAGGGTCACGTACGCGGTCCCGCCACGGGCGCGCTCGCCCGCTTCGCGCAGGGCGACGACCTCGGCGTGCGGGCCGCCCGCGTAAGCGTGGAACCCCTCGCCGGCGACCTGGCCGGCGGCGTCGAGCACCACGCAGCCGACGACCGGATTGGGGCTGGTGCCGCCGTGTCCGCGCGCGGCCAGCTCGACGGCGCGCGCCATGTGCGTGGTGTCCTGCACCCCGGGCCTCCTACGCCAGTAGCTCTCAGCCATGGCGGGCCCCGGGGGGATGTGGTGCGCGAACGCATCACAGTGGCGCCCGGCCTGAAGCCGGACACCCGCGCGCTTCCTCCCATCCGGACTTTAACCGTCGGTCCCGGAATTTCACCGAGTCAACCGGCCGATGGCATCGGCCGGGTCGCGGACTGTCACCGCCGGTTCGGACTTTCACCGACCCCGGAGCACGCTAGCTCTTTCGTTCTCACAGTGTGCCATGCGCATGCAAGCGCATGCGACCGCCCTCACTTTATCAACCAAGCGCCCGATAAGACAGCCGCTCAAGCTGCCATGAGCCGGCGGGCGCGGCGGGCGTCCGGGGCGTAGCGGACGTTGGCGGGGACGAAGTGCAGGCCGGTGTGCAGGGTGCGCAGCGTGGCGGTCGCCCACAGGTCGCCGACGGGGGTGGCGGGCAGGCCGTACATCCTTCTCGCCCAGCGCGGCAGCGTGGCGAAGGCCAGCAGGGTCACGGCGGGGAGCGCCGGCTTGAACGGGGTGAGCAGGCGTGGCAGCGGCGCCTTGAGCGACAGCAGCAGCGGATGGGCCGCCTCCGGCACGAACCCGAGCCCGGGACGCTCCGCCTCGATGTAGTCGCGCATCTCGGCGACCGTGCCGGGCACGTCGGCCGGGTCCAGGCCCACCACCTCGGCGGCGCGCCGCCACTCGCCGACGAAGGTGTCGGCGTCGGCGTCGCTGAGCCGGACGCCCGCCCTGCGGGCCACCGTGAGGTACGAGTCGACCTCGCCCACGTGGACCCAGCGCAGGCCGTCGGGCTCGTCCAGCCGGTAGCGCTCGCCGGTGTCGGGGTCGAGGCCGGTCAGCTTGGCGTGGATCCTGCGGACCCGCCGTCCCGCCTTCTCCACCTCGGGCAGGGTGCCGTACGTGCGCACCCGGACGAACTCGGTGGTTCGCATGAAACGGGACCAGGCCTCGGCGGGGTCCATGAGCGCGGAGTTCTGCAGGACGCCGCGCATCGTCCTCGGGTGCAGGCCCTGCATGAGGAGCGCCCGGAACCCGCCGACCAGCAGGATCGGCTCCCCCATCACCCGCCACGTGACGGAGTCCGGCCCGAACAGTCCAAGGTCCTCCATAAGTAACTGGTTACCCAGGAAGACGGGGCTCTATGTCAGGATTTGTCGGACTCGCACGCCGTCAACCCAGGCCGCGCGTTCATTCGGGTCACGCCGTCGGCTCACGTCACACCCTCGGCTCACGCCACACCCTCAGCTCACGCCACACCCTCGGCTCAGACCGCGCCTTCGGCCAGTGACCGCAGCGAGGCGACCGCCGCCTCCCGGTCGTCGGCGCCGTACACCGCGCTGCCCGCCACGAACACGTCGGCCCCCGCCTCGGCGCAGCGCTCGATGGTGTCGGCGGACACGCCGCCGTCCACCTGCAGCCACACCTCGCCGCCGTGCCGTTCGATGAGCCCGCGAGCCCGCCGGATCTTGGGCAGCACCATGTCCAGGAACTTCTGCCCGCCGAACCCGGGCTCGACCGTCATCAGCAGCAGCATGTCGATCTCACCGATCAGATCGTCGTACGGCTCCACGGCGGTCGCCGGGTTGAGCGCGAGCCCGGCCCTGGAGCCGAGCGAGCGGATCTCGCGCAGCGTGCGCACCGGCGCCGAGGACGCCTCGGCGTGGATGGTGACGCTGCCCGCGCCCGCCTCGGCGTAGGCGGGGGCCCAGCGGTCGGGATCTGTGATCATGAGGTGGCAGTCGATCGGCAGCGTGGCCGCCTTGAGCAGCGCCTCGACCACGGGCAGCCCCAGGGTCAGGTTGGGCACGAAGTGGTTGTCCATGACGTCCACGTGGAGCCAGTCGGCGTTCGGCACCGCGGCGACCTCGTCGGCGAGCCGGGCGAAGTCGGCGGACAGGATGCTGGGCGAGATCTGTACGGCCATGATTCTGAGAGTCTATTGAACGGCTCGGTCTCCTCCGCACGGGCCCCGCACGGGCCCCGCACCGGCCCCACGCGGGCCGGTCAGCGCGCGGCGAGCCGGGCTTCGAGGCCGTCGAGGATGGCCCGCAGCCCGAACTCGAAGCTGTCGTCGGGCGCCGCGCCGTAGTCGGCGACCGGTGCGGCCTCAAGCCTGGCACGCAGCCGGGGAAACTCCATCGCGATCTCGGTCGCCCGCGCCATGGTCTCGCGGACCGCTTCCTCCGCGTCGCCGCCGTCCCGGCTCAGCCGCCTGGTCAGCGCGGCCGTGGCCGACTCCCCCAGGGCATTGCCGAGCACGAACATGAAGACGGCCGCCGCCGCCTGGTCCGCCTCCGCCCCGGCGAATCCGGCCGCTTCGTAGACGGCGAGGCTGTGGTCGTCATGGCGGGATTTGCCGGGGCCGTGGAACAGGTGGGAGGCCAGCGCCTGCACCAGCCAGGGGTGCCGGGTCAGCATCGCGTACAGGTCGGCGGCCATCGACGCGGCCGCGGCCCGCCAGCCGACCGCCGCGGGGTCGGGCAGCTTGATCTCGTCCCACACCTGGTCGCCGGCGAGCACGACGAGGTTGTCCTTGCTCTTGACGTGCCAGTAGACGGCCGTCGCGGCGGAGTCGAGCCGCTTGCCCAGACTGCGCATGTTGAGGCCTTCCAGGCCGTCGGCGTCGAGCAGCTCGATGGCGGTCTGGACGATCTGGTCCCGGGTCAGCGTGTCACGCGGCATGCGCTCACGATAGGGCACCCAAGCCGACTTGCACAAAGTTCAAGCGATGACTTGCACAGTGTTCAAGTTCTGGTCTACGTTTCACTTGAACAAAGTGCAAGTCGCCCTCCTGAGGAGAACCCCATGATCGTCCTGGCCGCTGTCATGCAAGTGCTCATCGCCCTGGCCTTCGTCAGCATCCCGCTGGTGCGCCACCGCTACGGCACCGGCGCGAAGCAGAACGCGGAGGCGGAGCTCACCCGCCAGGGCGTGCCGGTCACCGTCCTGGAGGAGAACAAGCTGAGCTTCGACGCCAGCGGCCACGAGACGGCGGCCCCCGTCACGGTCGCGGTGATCATGGTGATCCTGGCCACGCTCAACCTGCTCGGCGAGCCGTGGGGTCAGACCCTGACCTGGATCTTCCAGCCGCTCGTCCTGCTCGGCAACGCGCTGATCCTCTACAGCCAGCTCACCGCCGTGCGGTCGGTGGAGTCCGCCTTCGCCCGCAAGGGCGACCCGATGCTCCAGCGCATCGACGTGACGGCCCTGCTCAAGGCGGCCGAGAGCGGCTTTCCCCGGTGGGTGCTGCCGACCTTGCAGAACATCCGGCACACCGTGGTGTTCGCCGGCTCGGCCCTCGCCCTGATCGCGGCGATCATCGCCTGACGAGACCGCGTGGACGGCACGACTCGGACCGGCCTCCCCACGAGCCGGTCCGCACGTGTTCAGCGGGACGTCACGCCTTGCGCAGCAGCGCCAGGAACATCGCGTCGGTGCCGTGCCGGTGCGGCCAGAACTGCGCGTGCGGGCCTTCTCCCAGCCCGTCCACCTCCGGCAGGTAGTGACGCGCGTCGAGCTGCTCCACGTCCTCCCTGCGCCCGGCCACGTCGCCCACCACGACCCGGGTCTCGGCCAGGTGCGGCGAGCAGGTGACGTACGCGACCACCCCACCGGGACGCACGGCGTCGAGCGCCCCCGCGAGCAGCCGGCGCTGCAGCCTGCCCAGCTCCGCGATGCTCGACGGATCCCGCCGCCAGCGCGCCTCGGGCCGCCGGCGCAGGGCCCCGAGCCCGGTGCAGGGCGCGTCGAGCATCACCCGGTCGAACACCCCGGGCCGCCACGCGGGCTCCGTGCCGTCAGCGGTGATCACCGCGGCCTCCCTGGTCGTCTGCCAGACGAGCCGCGCCCGGTGATACTGCACGTCACTGGCCAGCAGCCGGGCGCCACCGGGAAACGCCTCGGGGCCCACGTCGCGCCCCCGCGCCCCGGAGTCCTTCAGCCCTTCGACGTCGCCGTAGGCGGCGATGGCGTCCAGCAGCCCCGCCTTGCCGCCCGGCCCCGCGCACAGGTCCAGCCAGAGCTCGTCCGGCCCGTCGAGCGGCACCCTGGTCAGCGCGAGCGCGACGAGCTGGCTGGCCTCGTCCTGCACGGCGGCGCGCGTCTCGGCGACCGCCCTGATCCGCCCCGGGTCGCCCTCCTGCAGATAGGCGGCGTACGGCGAGTAACGGCCCGGCTCCGCGCCGGTCTCCGCGAGCTCCTCCACCGAGCTGCGCCCCGGCCGCGCCACCAGCGTCACCAGGGGCCGCTCGTTGTCCGCCGCCAGCAGGTCGGCCGTCTCATCGGCGGCGCCGCCGAGCGCGTCACGGAAGGCGCTGACGATCCACCGGGGATGGCTGTGCGCCACGGCCAGATGACCCGCGGGGTCGTGGGCGGGGTCGGGCGCCACGATCGGCACCCACTCGTCGATCGTCCTGGAAGCGATCTTGCGCAGCACGGCGTTGACGAACTTGGCCGCCCCCGCGCCGATACGCAGCCGTACCAGGTCCACGGTGGTGCCGACCGCCGCGTGCGGCGGGACGCGCATCTTGAGGAGCTGATGGGCGCCCAGCCGCAGCGCGTCGAGGACGGCGGGGTCGGGCGCGCGGTCGCTGCACATCTCGATGATCGCGTCATAGGTGCCGAGCCCGCGCAACGTCCCGTAGGCCAGCTCGGTCGCGAGCGCCGCGTCCCGCCCCTTGATGCCGCGCTCGCGCAGGATGCCCGGCATGAGCAGGTTGGCGTACGCGTCACGCTCGTCGACGGCGCGCATGACGTCGAAGGCCGCGTTGCGCGGCTGGTCACGCGCGGGCCTGCGCGGCCTTCCCGTACGACTCGCGCCCCCGCCTCCGGACGCCCGATCCCCCCGTGCCTTCATTGCCTCCGACTTTCCTCATGCTCACCGGCCACACCCACCGAGCACGCTCGCCCAGCATCGACCCTGTCCCGCTCCGAGAACCCGTACGCCCGCCTCGGGCGCGGCTCACCCGAACGTCTCGACGCTCCCCGCACGGATGCCCCGGGCCCACTCGACGGCGCTCATCAGCCGCTTGCCCTGCGGCTGGACCTCGCCCAGCTCCACCGGCTCGGTGGCCGTGCCGACCAGCACGCCGTGCTTGCCGGCCGCGATCTCGCCGGGCGCCAGCCGCTCCTGCCCGGCCGCGATCCGCACCGGCCCGAGCTTCAACCGCTGCCCCCGGAACTCGCTCCAGGCGCCCGGGTTGGGGGTGCAGGCCCGGACGAGCCGGTCGACGCGCAGGGCGGGACCGGTCCAGTCGACGCGGGCGTCCGCGACGTTGATCTTGGGGGCGACGCTCACCCCGTCGGCCGGCTGCGGCCGCGCCTCCAGCGTGCCGTCCTCGACGCCGTCGAGCGTGGCGGCGAGCAGCCCCGCGCCGGAGATCGACAGTCGTTCGAGCAGCGAGCCGCTGGTGTCGCCGGAGCGCACCTCCTCGGTGACCACACCGTAGACGGGCCCCGCGTCGAGCTCCTTGACGATCCGGAACGTCGTGGCGCCGGTGATCTCGTCCCCGTGCAGGACGGCGTGCTGCACGGGAGCGGCCCCGCGCCAGGCGGGCAGGATCGAGAAGTGCAGGTTGATCCACCCGTGGCGGGGCACGTCGAGCGCCGACTGGGGCAGCAGCGCGCCGTAGGCGACGACGGGACAGCAGTCGGGCTCCAGGGCGCGCAGCCGCTCCAGGAACTCCGGATCGCCGGCCTTGGCCGGGCGGAGCACCTCGATGCCCGTCTCCTCGGCCAGCTCCGCCACCGGCGACGGGTGCACCTTGCGCCCCCGGCCGGACTGGGCGTCAGGCCGGGTGACGACCGCGACCACCTCGTGCCGCGGCGAGTCGATCAGGGTGCGGAGCGACGGCAGCGCCGTCTCGGGCGTGCCCGCGAAGACCAGGCGCATCTCATAGGGCCTTTCCGCCGGTGCTGTGCGGGGAGAACCTGACCTGCGGAGCCTCCATGCCGCTCCACTCGGCCTCACGGATGGCCTTCATCGCGAGCTTGCGCTGCTTGATGTCCATCCGGTCGATGAACAGGATGCCGTCGAGATGATCGGTCTCGTGCTGGAAGCAGCGCGCCATCAGGTCGGTGCCCTCCAGCGTGACGGGCTCGCCGTACATGTTGAGGCCCTTGGCGACGGCGCGGATGGCGCGCGGGGTCGGGAACGACAGCCCGGGGAACGACAGGCAGCCCTCCTCACCCTCCTCGTCGAGGTCCTCGGACAGGTCGAGATCGGGGTTGATGAGGTGGCCGAGCTGGTCGTCGACGTAGTAGGTGAACACGCGCAGGCCGACCCCGATCTGCGGGGCCGCCAGGCCGGCGCCGGGGGCGTCCATCATCGTGTCGGTGAGGTCTTTGACCAGCTTGCGGAGCTCCTTGTCGAAGTCGACCACCGGAGCCGCCGGGGTGCGCAACACCGGGTCTCCGAACAGCCGGATCGCCTGGATCGCCAAGGGGGTCACTCCGTTCGTAGGTGGATCAATCCAGTTTAGTGTGCGCAAGGGAGCGAACTTTCATCGCCGCTTTGCGCGCGGCCTTCACGACGGCCTGGTCGTCGTGGGCTCCGGCGATCATGTCGAGCACGGCGATCGTGTCGGGGTGGCCGACCGCCGGCATCTCGGCGATGAGCTTGATGAGCTCCTCGCCGGGCTCGGGGGTGTCGAGCCGGCCCGCGGCGTGCCCCGACAGGTGCATCAGCGCCGCGAGCGAGTCGACGGCGATCCAGGTGTGGTCCTGGGGGCTGAGCGTGGGGGCGTCGAGGTCGCGGATGTGCAGCCAGGAGGCGGCGTAACGGCGCATGAGCGGCCGGTCGAGCGCCTCGCGCACGGGCGCCTCGGCCTCGGGGCCGAGCTCCTCCAGGATGGCGCCCACGGCGCCGCGCCGGCCCGCCGTGCCGTCGGCGGCGATGGCGATCAGGTCGCGCGCGGCCTCCTCCGGCGGGCGGCGCTCCAGCCATCCAGCGACCGCGCTCTGCGTGGCCGAGCCCTTCACCAGGGCATCGACGAGCTCGATCGCGGACAGGTCGGCGAAGACCTCGACCTCGGCGGCGGTGGGCGCGTCGTGGCCCTCGCGCAGCAGGTCCCGCCGGATGGCCCAGACGCCGAGCGGGGTGAGCGCGGTGCGGCCGGCGGCGGTCTGCTCCACCAGGCCGCAGTAGGCGAGCAGCGCCAGCGCCTCCAGCAGCTCGGCGGGCAGCGCGGCGGCGAGCCTGCGCATCTCCACCTGGCCGGGAGCGCAGGCCACCTCGTGGGACTGCAGGATGCCCCGGGCCAGGTTGGCGATCGCGACGCCCGACCGTACGGAATAGATCGTCGCGAGCATCTCGGCCAGGTGCCCGTCGACGACGACCGAGCCGGTCAGCCCCTCGTCGGCCCGGTCGAGCACGTCCATCACCACGCCGTCCCAGAACTCCAGGGTGGCCTCGACCGTGAGCTGGGGAGGCAGCGGCCCCCGGGAGACCTGGCCGGCCAGGATCTGGAGCAGGCCGGTGTTGACGGCCACGATCCAGATGAGGCGCAGCCGCGAGGCGTCCAGGCCGAGCTCGCTCACCGCGGCTCGCGCGGCGGCCTCCGGGAGCATCCCCTCGGGCGTCACCTGGCGGGTGCCGGTCCAGGCGGCGAGCCGGACGGCGTCGGCGACCAGCGGCACCATGGGGATCGTCCGGGCCAGCTCCGCGTCCTCGGCGAGCATGACGGGCGGGAAGGTGAGCGCCTCGTGCTCGACGGGGGTCTCCTCAGGCGGCCGGGGAGGCACGACGGCCTGCTCATCGATCAGCTTGCGCAGCTCGGCGAGGTCGAAGACGTTGTTTGCCACCCACGAAACTTACTGCACAGGAGTCACAGAGGCGTACTCATCGGATGCCTCGGGAGCGTGCTTTGAAGGCCGCCTTGCGGGCCGCCTTGGCCGCCGTGCCGTCAGGCAGCGAGCGTCCGAGCAGTTCCAGGACCTCGACGAGGTCGGGGTGGTCGACCCGCCACATCTCCTCGATCAGGTGGGCGGGCGGGCCGGAGGCGGACATGTTCTCGGCGAACACGTCGGGGTCGTCCTCGGCGGCCGGCATCGCCAGCGCGAGCATGTCCACGCTGACCCACATCAGCTCCTTCTCGCTGAGCGCCGGGGCGGGCAGGCTCCTGGCGGCGAGCCAGTGAATGGCGTGCGGGCGCAGCTCCTCGTCGTCCAGGCAGGCCCGCACCTCGGCCTCGGCTTCGGCGCCCAGCCGGTCGACGATGGTGACGGCGATGCCGCGCGCGACGGCGGGCGCGCCCGAGGCCGCGGCCAGCAGCTCCGCCGCGGCCTCTCCGGCGGTCCTGGCGGCGAGCCAGCGGCTGATGTCGTCCTCGGCCAGCTCGGTCGGGACACCGTCGAGCAGCCCTTCGATGAGCCCGCGCGCGTCGGTCTCGGCCAGGTCGGGGGCCTGCGGCGCGTCGAGGCCCAGCGCGAGGTAGTGCTCGCGCAGCGCCCACGCGGCCGCCGGCGTCAGGCCGGCCGTGTCGCCGGTGACCCGGACCAGGCCGCACCAGGCCAGCCGGTCCAGCACGGCCTCCACGTCGATGTCGCCGTCGTCCACGAGCTGGGCCAGGTAGTCGCCGATCACGCCGATCGACACCGGCACCTGGAGGCGGTAGAGCATGTCGAACAGGTCGTAGAGCTCCTCGTCCACCTCGGCCGAGCCGGTGACCTCGCCGCCGGTGTCACGCTCCACCAGGTGCGCGACGATCGCCGCCCACCTGCGCAGCGGCTCACCGCCGCCGAGCAGCCGCAGCTCGCTCAGGTACGGCAGGCCGCCACGGTCGAGCTCGGCCAGCAGCGGCACGTCGGCCAGCCCCGCGACCAGCTCCTCCGGCGGGGCCAGCCGCACGGCGGGGCGCGGCGTGCAGCCGGGGCAGTCGCAGGGCGCGTCCTCCAGATCGGGCACCTCGCCCGAGGGGATCGCGATCGACTGCTCCAGCGACTCCGGCCCGATCGAGCTGAACAGGCTCTTGGCCATGCCGAAGTTGGCGGTGTCGGCGAGCGCCTCGGGCATCCGCGTCGCGATGTCGGCGAGCCTGTCGCGCATCCGCGAGGCCGTGCCCAGGGCGACCGTGCCGGAGTCCTGCAGGTAGTCGACCAGCGTGTGCGCCGCCGCCACCGTCTCCTGGGCGCTCTCCGGCGGCGCGATGACCTTGCGCGGGTAGAGCGAGAGCAGCAGCTCGTCGAAGGTGGCGGGGGTGAAGTCGCCGAGTTCGTTGACGTTCAGGTAGTCGCTGGCGTAGTCACAGAGCAGGCGGACCTCGTCGGCGTCCACCTCGACGTCCCGCGCGCGCCCCCACGCACGCAGGTCGTCGATGACCAGGTTTACCCATTCGATCGACACAGGGGCACGCTAACGGCTCACTACCAGATGAGCGAATCGGGGATAAGGTCTAAATCAGGTCGAGCGGGTCGACACATACCTTGACGACATCAGGCGACTTTCTGGCCGCACGCACCCCACTGGCCCCCTTGAGCGCGGCCGCCAGCGCCGCCCCTCCTCCTCGCGGAGTCCGGATCATGGCCCGCTCCTGCCCCGAGTCGTCCACCGGCACCGGCCCGAGAACCTGCGCCTCCGCCGGCAACCGCGTCTCCCCCAGCATCTGCCGCACCGCCGCCCCCGACCCGGTCAGCGTGGCCATCCGCACCGCGGGCGGGAACCCCAGCTCCGCCCGATCGGCCAGCTCACGCTCGGCGTGCGTGACGGGATCCCACCGCAGCAGAGCCTGTACGGCCGGCAACCCGGCATCGGCGAGCACCACCAGCTCGCCTCCCGGCCTGAGCAGGGCGGCGGCGTTCATCCAGCGACGCACCGCCTCCTCGCCGGACCTGAGGTCGGCCCGCCCGAGCAGCGCCCAGCCGTCGAGCAGCACCGCCGCCGCGTACCCGCCTTCGACCACGGGCTCGGCCCCCGGCGTGGCGACGACGAGCGCCCTGCCGGCGGGCACCGTGGCCAGCACCCCGTCCCGCCCCGACGTACGCACCTGCACGGAGGGGAAGGCCCGGCCGAGCTCCTCGGCGGTACGGCGGGCGCCCACCACCACGGCCCGCAGCCGGGGGCTGCCGCAGTGCCGGCACTTCCAGGCGGCGTCCACCCGGCCGCACCACCGGCAGTAGGGCGCGGCGTGCCCGCCCCGGAGCGCCAGCGGACCGTGACACAACAGCTCCGGCCGATGAGGGACGTCATCGGCCGGCCGCTGACGCCCGGCCTGGTCGGGCGCGTCGTCCGCCCCGCTGGACACCCCGCCGTAGGCCGGACCCCCGCTGGACGCCCCGCCGTAGGCCGGACCTCCCGCACCATGGGACACCCCGCTCGCACCGTAGGACGGCCCACCCGCACTGTCGGAACTTCCGCCCGCGCCGGAGGACCGCCCGCCCGCACCGCTGGAGATCTCGCCCGCACCGCCCAGGCCGAAGGCCAGCTCACCCTCCCGATCGGGTGTCGCGTCCGGCGTGCCGGGGCTCGTGCGGGTGGGGGGCTGCGCGCAGCGGGCGGGGGTACGGCAGTGCTGGCAGGCCAGGGCGGGCAGGTAGCCCCGCCTGGGAACCTGGACCAGCACCGGGCCCTCGTCCAGCCCTTGGCGCAGCGCCCGCCACGCCAGGCTGGGCAGCCTCGCCGCCCGCGCCGCCTGGTCCTTGGCCAGCTCCGCGTCCTCGCCGGCCGGCCGTACGCGCGGCGCGCGGTTCCTGATCGTCTCCCGGGCCGCCACGATGGGCCTGGCCCAGCGGGAGGCGATGAGCTGGGTGGCCTCCGCGGTCCGCGCGTACCCGCCGATCAGCATGGCCGCACCCGACCGGTGCGCCCTGATGCCGAGCACCTCGCGTGCGTGCGGGTAGGGGGCCAGCCGTTCGGCATGGAGGTCGTCCCCGTCGTCCCAGATGGCCACCAGGCCGAGTTCCGCCACCGGCGCGAACATCGCCGCCCGGGTGCCGGCGACGGCCCGCACCTGACCTCTCAGGACGCTCAGCCACCGCCGGTAGCGCTCGGCCGGACCGAGGTTCGCGGTCAGCGCGACATGCCTCCCGCTCCCCAGCACCCGGCTCAGCTCCGCGTCGAGCAGCGCCACGTCCTTCCCGTCGGGCACGACGACGAGCGCCCCCCTGCCGCCGTCCAGCGTCGCCCGCACCGCCGCCGCGAGCGCCACCGCCCACCCCTGGCCACCGGGCAGCGCCGACCACACCGCCCGGGGCGTCCTGCCATTGCGCAGCGCGTCCAGAAACGAAGGCCCCATCGGATAGTCCGCCCAGGCCGCATCGTCCCCGCTCAACGGCACGGCAGCGCTTCCCGCCGCCGCCCCGGACACACCTTCCCGCCCAGGATCATGCGCCCCCTCACCGCCCAAGGGCGTGACGGCGCCTTCCGCCACCCTCTCGAGCTCACCCTCCCGCCGCGCGCCTCGCACCGCACCCTCGACCCTCAACGGCCCAGCGGCGCTCTCCGACGCCCTCCCGAGCGCATCCTCCCGCCCGAGGCCGCCCGGTTCACGCGCCGTGTCCTTCGGCGCGTCCTTCGGGGTAGCGGACTGTGCTGGGTCATCATCGTCGCTCGCGACGGCGGGCCGCCGTGGATCCTCAACGCCCTGTACGGTCCGCCGCCCTGAATCGGGGACTCCCTGGCGGTCCGTCTCCGGCGAGGACTGCGGCACCGGCGCGGAGTCGGCGTCGTTCGTGGGGCGGGCGGCCGACTCGGTCCTGGCGTGACGTGGCGGGACGGCCAGGCGCAGCACGTCGGCGAGGGTGCCCGCGTAGCGGTCCGCCACCGCCCTGGCCAGCTCGGCGACCTCGGGGGTGAGCACCCGCTCGGGTGACACGACCCGTTCGAGCGGGGTCAGCTTGCCGGTGTGGTCGCTGTGCTCCACCCGCTCCAGCACGAACCCGTCGACCAGCTTGCCCGCGAACCGCACCCGCACCCTGACCCCCGGCCAGGCGCTGTCCTGCATCGAGGCGGGCACGAGATAGTCGAAGGGCCGGTCGAGGTGAGGCAGCGGGTTGTCCACCGCCACCCTGGCCACCGGCAACTCGGCGGCCGGGACCACGGCCCCCTTGGTGTTCTTCGACGACATCGGGGGCCGCACCGCGTCGAGCGGCAGGAGTGCGTCGTCGGAGTGGGTCACGCATTACGTCTACCAGACCCGCAAGCCGGAAACGCCCACCCTGCCTGCCAGGACTCCCCCACCCACCGCCCCGGCACCACCCGCGCCCGCGCACCGTGACGCCGCCATCGGTGCGGTCAAAGCCAGAGGCATGAGCAGGACACCGCGGACGAAGAACGCCACCCCCGGGCACGGCCCTGATCAGCACATCAAGGACAACGGACCCGAGCAACCGAGTCACGGCCCCGGCCCCGCTCCGGGCCTGTGAGGACGCCGGAGACCCGGGCGCACGCTCCAATGCCGCACCCCACGCCAGGAACCCGGCGCACGCTGAATGCCGCACCCCACGCCGGGGATGCGGCATCCGTCAGTTCAACGTCACAGACCGGCGGCGGACCTGAGGGTCTCGGCGCGGTCCGTGGACTCCCAGGAGAAGCCCTCGCGGCCGAAGTGGCCGTAGGCGGCCGTCTCGGAGTAGATGGGCCGCAGCAGGTCGAGGTCGCGGATGATCGCGGCCGGGCGCAGGTCGAAGACCTGGAGGACGGCGGCCTGGATCTTCTCCACCGTCACCTTCTCGGTGCCGAAGCACTCGACGAACAGGCCGACGGGCTGCGCCTTGCCGATGGCGTAGGCGACCTGGACCTCGCAGCGGTCGGCGAGACCGGCGGCCACGACGTTCTTGGCCACCCAGCGCATCGCGTAGGCCGCTGAGCGGTCGACCTTGGACGGGTCCTTGCCGGAGAAGGCGCCGCCACCGTGGCGGGCCATGCCGCCGTAGGTGTCGATGATGATCTTGCGGCCGGTGAGGCCGGCGTCGCCCATCGGGCCGCCGATCTCGAAGCGGCCGGTCGGGTTGACCAGCAGGCGGTAGCCCTCGGTCTCGATGTCGAGGCCCGCGAGCACGGGGTCGACCACGTGCTCCTTGATGTCGGGCGTCAGCATCTCCTTGAGGTCGATCTCCGCGGCGTGCTGCGTGGAGACGACCACGGTGTCGAGGCGCACCGGGCGGTCACCGTCGTACTCGATGGTGACCTGGGTCTTGCCGTCGGGCCGCAGGTAGGGGACGGTGCCGGACTTGCGGACCTCGGACAGGCGCTGGGCCAGCCGGTGCGCGAGCATGATCGGCAGCGGCATCAGCTCGGGCGTCTCGCGGCAGGCGTAGCCGAACATCAGGCCCTGGTCGCCCGCGCCCTGACGGTCGAGCTCGTCGACGTCGCCGCCGACCCGGTGCTCGTAGGCGTCGTCGACACCCTGGGCGATGTCGGGCGACTGCGCCCCGATGGACACCGACACGCCACACGAGGCGCCGTCGAAGCCCTTGTGGGAGGCGTCGTAGCCGATCTCCAGGATCTTCTCCCGGATGACGCCGGGAAGGTCGACGTAGGTCTCGGTCGTGACCTCGCCTGCTACGTGGACCTGGCCGGTAGTGATCATCGTCTCGACGGCGACCCGGCTCGTGGGGTCGTCCTTGAGCATGGCGTCGAGAATCGCGTCACTGATCTGGTCGGCGATCTTGTCCGGGTGGCCTTCGGTGACCGACTCGGAGGTGAACAGGCGACGTGACAACTCAGTGGCTCCTCATGCAGCGGCTGCTGACGGATTTAAGGCTCGGGGCGAGTAGACACGCCAGAGCCTCGCCGAAGTCTAGCCCTACCAGGTGCCAGGGCGCGAAACCGTCCGCGATTCGACACTCGTCACAGGTGAGGCAGTGGATCGGGAGGCAGCGTCTCCGGCGCGAACACCTCCGCGTCGGCCGCGGCCACCACGGCCGCGTACTCGTCGTCGAACTCGAACACCATGCTCCCCAGCTCGATGACCGGCCCGGGGGCCTGCATGATGGGCCCGAGCCTGGTCTGCCGCGGGAAGCTCGCGTACACCGACACCGGCCGGTCGCTCCTGAGCATCCTGGTGGCGAGCACCGAGATCGCCGTGTCCGTGACCACGATCAGGAAGTTGGCCGCCCCCGGCGGCCCGATGGACAGTGCGGGAAAGACGTACCGGATCGCCCCCTGATGGCCGAGTACGGTCCTGCAACGGTCCCTGACAGCAGCATTCACTGGCATCCCGCCCCCTTTGCCCTTAAGTATCCGTAGGGGTAGGGATATGCCGCAACAGCTGATCCGGTAATCCACCTGCCTGGTTAGCCTCCTGTACGCCCCCCGATGAACCGCCCGCACGCCACCCCGGCACGCCAGGTGTACGGGCACAACAGGTCAGAAAATAAGCCACAAACAACTCAGGCGTACGGCCACAACGGATCGAGCGCGAACCCGAGCCCAGCCGGCAGGCACACGGCGGCATGCCCCGTACGACAAATCCACCGACTTAGAAAAAGACGCGCCCTACGAAAACCACCCACATGAGAAGCTACGCCCCGTACGAAATCACCGACGCGGGAAGCAACACGCCGTATGGAAACCTACTGACACGGGACGCGACGCGCTCTCTGGAAGTCGGAGCAACACGATTCTGGAGAACAACGGCGCGATCCCTTGGCAAGGCGCCGGCGTGGAGACAGCGGGCGACTCAGCGGAGAGGGGCGGCGACAGCGGCCCAGACGGGCGACGGCCACGTCACCCCTGCCCCCGGGGCACCTCGATCGGTGGCCCTGGGGCACCTCGATCGGCCCGCCACCCGCGACGAGCGCGGTGGCGGCGGGCGCCTCAGCGCAGGCGGGCCGCGACCGCGTCCCAGACGGCGTCGGCCACGTCCTCCTTGGGCCCCCGGGGCACCTCGATCGGCTCGCCGCCCGCGACGAGCACGGTGGCGGCGTTGTCGGGGGTGCCGAAGGCGAGGTGCTCGCCGACCTGGTTGACCACGAGCAGGTCGCATCCCTTGCGGGCGAGCTTGGCCTGGCCGTTGGCGAGCACGTCGTGGGTCTCGGCGGCGAACCCGACGATCACCTTCGGCAGCGCGCCCGGCACGGCGGCCCTGCGCCGCTCGCCCAGCTCCGCCAGGATGTCGGGATTCTTCGTCAGGTGGATGGGCTCAGGCTCGCCATCCGTCTTCTTGATCTTGGCATCGTGCCGGGCGGCGGGCCGGAAGTCGGCCACGGCGGCGGCCATGACCACCACGTCGGCGTGGCCGGAGGCGGCGAGCACCGCCTCGCGCAGCTCGGCCGTGGACTCGACCCGGACCACGGTGGCGCCGGCGGGATCGGGCAGCGCGACGTTGGCGGCGATCAGCGTCACCTCGGCGCCACGGGCGGCGGCGGTGCGGGCCAGCGCGTAGCCCTGCAGGCCGGACGAGCGGTTGCCGATGAATCGGACCGGGTCGATGGCCTCGCGGGTGCCCCCGGCGGAGACGACGACCTTCTGGCCGGTCAGGTCGAGCGGCCGGTCGCGCAGCACGCGCAGGCAGACGCGGAAGATTTCGGCGGGATCGGGCAGCCGCCCGGGACCCGTGTCGGCTCCGGTGAGCCGGCCGACGGCCGGGTCGATCACCAGGGAGCCGCGCTCGCGCAACGTCGCGACGTTGGCGCGGGTGGCGGGGTGCTGCCACATCTCGGTGTGCATCGCGGGCGCGAACACCACCGGGCAGCGCGCGGTCAGCAGTGTGTTGGTGAGCAGGTCTCCGGCGAGGCCGTGGGCCGCCTTGGCCAGCAGGTCGGCCGTGGCCGGAGCCACCACGACGAGGTCGGCCGTCTGGCCGATCCGCACGTGGGGAACCTCGTGAACGTCGTCCCACACATCGGTCGCCACCGGGTTGCCCGACAGGGCGGCCCAGGTGGGCTCGCCCACGAAACGCAGGGCCTCACGGGTCGGCACGACCCGCACCTGATGCCCGGACTCGGTGAACAGGCGCAGCAGCTCACACGCCTTGTAAGCGGCGATGCCGCCGCTGACACCGAGGACGACCTTCATCGAGGAGGTCAGACCGCGCCTTCGATGGGCTCGGCGTTGAGCAGGCCCTCGGAGACCTCGCGCAGTGCGATGGACAGGGGCTTCTCCTGGGCGTGCGTCTCGACCAGCGGCCCGACGTACTCCAGCAGGCCCTCGCCGAGCTGGGAGTAGTAGGCGTTGATCTGACGGGCCCGCTTGGCGCCCATGATCACCAGGGAGTATTTGCTGTCGACGATGTCGAGCAGCGCGTCGATCGGCGGGTTGGTGATCCCCTCAGCGACCGGGGCAATTCCTGCCACGATTGTCAGACCTCTCGGTTGGTGGATGTCGTGACCCCCTGAGGGTCAGTCATCAAGGCTATCAGCCGGCGGCACACGTCTTTGACATCCGTGTTCACCAGCGTGAGGTCGAACTCCCGCTCGGCCGCCATCTCGACCCGCCCGGCCGCCAGCCGCCTGGCGATGACGTCCTCCGGCTCGGTCCCGCGACCGCGCAGCCGTTTCTCCAGCTCTTCCCAGCTGGGCGGGGCCAGGAACACCAGCAGGGCCTCCGGCATGCTGCGCCGCACCTGCCTGGCGCCTTCGAGGTCGATCTCCAGCAGCGTCGGCACGCCGACCGCGAGCCTGTCCAGCACGGCCCGCCGGGGCGTGCCGTAGCGGTTGCCCGCGAACTCCGCCCACTCGAGCAGCTCGTTCCGCTCCACGAGCCGGTCGAACTCCTCGCCGTCGACGAAGAAGTAGTGGACCCCGTGCACCTCGCCGGGCCGGGGCCTTCTGGTGGTCACCGAGACCGACAGCCACACCTCAGGGTGTGCCCGCCGGAGCTCGGCGACGACCGTGGACTTGCCGACGCCTGACGGCCCTGAGAGGACCGTCAGCCGCCTGTCGCTCGAGGGGAGGAAGCCGCCGACTCGCATGCCCACTCCGACTGCCTCATGGGCCCTAACACTGCCGGACCGGGACCTGTCGGTCACTTCCTACCCCCCGTTGAACCCGCGTTTTCGTGTGGAACCGAGATTAGCTCTCGTTGCCACCGAACTCACGCTCGAGGGAAGCCCTCTGGTTCGCACCGAGACCCCGCACGCGGCGGGACTCGGCGATGGCAAGACGCTCCATAAGCTGCTTGGCGCGGACCTTGCCCACGCCAGGGAGCGATTCCAACAGAGCCGACACCTTCATCTTGCCGATGACGTCGTCGGTCTGCCCGGACTTGAGCACCTCAGCCAGAGAAACCGCGCCATGCTTGAGCCGGTTCTTGACCTCGGCACGCTCTTTACGGGCCTTGGCAGCCTTCTCCAGGGCTGCGGCGCGCTGCTCAGGGGTCAGGGGAGGAAGAGCCACGCCGGGTCACCTCGAATTTCTGTCGATGTACTCGGACGGGAAGGGAAACTAGCTGGTCATCGGCCCCTAAGCAACGTCAAGAGCGGTTTCTCTCGCCACAAAGTCCACTTCATCACTGTGCGTAATGGTAAAATCACTTTCAGCTGATCAAATCGCCCTCACTTCCCACTTCTCGGCCGTGCGCGTCGCACCGCCGGAGGGCGCTACGATGATCATGTGAGGGCACGCGCCGCATGTCCGAAAGCAGGGCTGACCTGTGTCCGTAACCTCCGCACCGCACCCCGGCGGCCGAGTCCGGCACGCCCCAATACGCCCCTTCATGGGCGATTTCAGCACACCCCGGAAACCACCCCGCAGACGAACCCGGCACCACCCCGAGGCTCCTGGCACGAGCACCACGACGACCGCGACGGCTTCGACCCGCGAACCGCCACAAGAACTCGAACGCCGAAGCCGCAAGCAAGCGCCCTGACGCCGTGAGCACGCTCATGCCGTACGCGCTCTCGCCGTGCCCACGCTCAGCCGTACGCGCTCTCGCCGTGCCCACGCTGACGCCGTGAGCGTCCCTGCGTCGTAAGCCCTCGGCCTCACGCGTCGAAGCGGCGACGGCCCTGGACGCGGCCCTGCGCCGGCCGCACCCTGCGCCGCCGGGGGCCCCAACGCGGCCTCCTTCGGCGCTGAGCCTCGTCGGTGCCGGAGGTGCGCCGCCTTCGGCCCGCGCCGGCGCGGGCCCGCCCTGACCATCCGGGACAGGCGACTGCGGGCGAAGGCCGTGGCCGCCGTACGGTCGAAGTGTCCGTACGGCGCGCCGCCCGCTGACGGACGGGCGGGGTCGGGGGTGGGGGCGGCGGGGGCTTCGTCAGGGCTGGGTGGTGCGGCGTAGTGACGCCGCGATGGCGGCCGCCGCCGCGCCCGGGTCCGGGGAGCCCGTGATGGGCCGTCCGATGACCAGCAGGTCGGCGCCGTCGGCCAGCGCCTGCTCGGGGGTGGCCACCCGGGCCTGGTCCTGGCTGGCGGCGCCGGTGGGCCGCACTCCGGGGGTGATGAGCATGATGCCCGTCCCCACCTCCGCCCGGACGGCGGACACCTCGTGGGGAGAGCAGACCAGCGCGGTGGCGCCGGCTTCGACGGACATGGCGGCCAGGCGGCGGACCGCCTCATCGGCGGGCCCGGCCAGGCCGATGCGGCCGAGGTCCTCCTCCGCCAGGGAGGTCAGCACGGTGACGGCGGCGATCTTGGTGTGCGGCGCGGCCTGTACGGCCGCCCTGATCATCGCCGGGCCGCCGGTGGCGTGCACGGTCAGGATGGCGGGGCGCAGCCGTGCGACGGCCTTGGCGGCCCCGGAGACGGTGTTGGGGATGTCGTGCAGCTTGAGGTCGAGGAAGACCTGGACGCCGCTGGCGCCGCGGACGGAGGCGATGACGTCGGGCCCGTAGCGCAGGTAGAGCTCCAGGCCCACCTTCACCGTGCTGACGTGCGGTGTCACCAGCCCGGCCCACCTGGCGGCGGTCTCCAGGTCGGGGGCGTCGAGGGCGACGGCGATGGGTGCGGGCGTCACGGGGTGCTCTCCTCGGTGTCGACGAGCAGGTGCCGTGGGGCGCTGCCCGGCGGGCGGTGGGCCAGGCCGACGGCGTCGGCGAGGCGGTGGAAGCCGCGGGCCTGCAGCAGGTCTTCGAGCTCTCGCTCGATGCGCAGACACGCGTACGGGTCGTGGAACAGCGCGGTGCCGACGCCGACGGCGCAGGCGCCCGCCAGAATGAGCTGGAAGGCGTCCTGGCCGCTCATCACGCCGCCGACGCCGATGAGCGGCACGCCGGGCAGCGCGGCGTGCACCTGCCACACGCAGCGGACGGCGAGCGGCAGGATGGCGGGGCCGGACAGCCCGCCGGTCACGGCGGCCAGCGAGGGCCGCAGCGCCTCGGTGTCGATGGCCATGCCCAGCGGATTGTTGATCATGGACAGCGCGTCCGCTCCGGCGTCGACGCAGGCTCTGGCGACAGAGACGATGTCGGCCACGTCGGGGGCCAGCTTGGCGACGACGGGCACGTCGTAGCGCATGATGGAGCGTACGGAGGCGATCACCTCCGCCCCGGTGCTGCCCTCGCGGGCGAAGACCCGGCCCCGGTCCTCCATGTTGGGGCAGGACAGGTTCACCTCCAGGGCGGTGACACCGGGCGCGTCGGCGAGCCGGCGGGCCAGCTCGGAGTATTCGGCGACGGTGCCGCCGCCGATGGACACAATGGTCTTGATGCCCCGCTGGGCGAGCCAGGGCAGCTCCCGCTCCAGGAAGGCGTCGATGCCAGGCCCCTGCAGGCCGACGGCGTTGAGCAGGCCGGAGGGCGTCTCGGCCATGCGGGGCGTAGGCCGTCCGGCGCGTGGCGCCATGGTGATGGACCGGGTGGTGAGCGCGCCCAGCCGGTGGAGGTCGAAGAACTGGGCCAGCTCGCGCCCCGAGGCGGCGCATCCGGCGGCCGTGGTGACGGGGTTGGCCAGCTCTACATGCGCCAGGAATGTACGCATATCAACCGACATGGCCCTCACCCCCGCTCAACTGGCATGGCGGGCACCGCCTCCCGGCGCGCCGAGGGCGTCGAACGGGATCGTTCCCACGTCCTCGAAGCGCACCCGCTCCCCCCGGAACACCGGCCCCTCGGCGCACGCCCTGACCATCCTGGTGGCGCCGTCGTCGCCGATGATCGGCAGCACGCACGTCATGCAGACCCCGATGCCGCACGCCATCGACTCCTCCACCGCCACCTGCACCGGGATGTCGAACTCCATCGCCACCGCCGTGACCGAGCGCAGCGTCTCCATCGGGCCGCAGGCGTAGACGGCGTCGGCCCGGGTGTCGGCGATCACCGACGGCAGCGCGTCGGTGACCTTCCCCCGCACGCCGAGCGAGCCGTCCTCGGTGGTGAGGGTGGTGGTCTCGGCCATGCGGCGGGCCCGCATCGCGCCGAACACCCGGTCGGCACTGGCCCCGCCGAGCACGAAGTCGACCCGGCAGCCGCGCTCCAGCAGCGCGTCGGCCAGCGGGAACAGCACCGCGGAGCCGTACTCCGAGCCGACCAGCACGCAGTGGACCGGGTCGCGCGGCAGCGGGAACGGCCGGCCGAGCGGCCCGACCAGGTCGAGCGTGTCGCGGGCGCGGCGCTCGGCGAGCCAGGCGGTGCCGGAGCCGCGCACGGTGAAGACGAGCTCCACCGTGCCGCCGTAGTCGGACTTGACGTCGTGGATGGACAGGGCGCGCCTGGTCACCATGGACGTCCGCGCGCCCCCGACCGCGACGGAGACGAAGTGGCCGGGACGGTAGCGCTCGGTGATGCCAGGCGCCACCACGGTCAGCGCATGGTACGCGTCGACCCGGCGCGTCGTCAGCACCGTGCCCGTCACCTGCACCGGAGTGCCGGCCAGTCTGCTTCACCTCCTGGGGGAGCTAGCCCCGTAGTACCTGCGCGTGCTCCTGGAGGGACCGTACGCCGACATCGCCCCGCACGATCGCCTGAATGCCCGCCGCGGCGGCGGCGAGCCCCGCGACGGTGGTGATGCACGGGATGCCGCGCAGGACCGCGGCCGTGCGGATGTCGTAGCCGTCGAGCCTCGGCCCCGACTGGCCGGGGCTGCCGAACGGCGTGTTGACGATCAGGTCGATCTCGCCGTCGAGAATGCACTGCACACTCGTGGGCTCACCTCCGGGACCGGTCCCCTCACTCTGCTTTCGCACGATCTTGGCACGTACGCCGTTGCGGCGCAGCACCTCTGCCGTGCCCTCGGTGGCGAGGATCTCGAATCCGAGATCGGCGAGCGCCTTCACAGGGAAGATCATCGCACGCTTGTCCCGGTTGGCCACGGATACGAACGCGCGTCCCTTGGTCGGAAGCGGGCCGTAGGCGCCGGCCTGCGACTTGGCGAAGGCGATGCCGAAGGACTCGTCGATGCCCATGACCTCGCCGGTCGAGCGCATCTCGGGGCCCAGCACGATGTCGACGCCGCGGAAGCGGTTGAACGGCAGCACCGCCTCCTTGACCGCGATCGAGGCCTCCATCGGCAGCGTGCCGCCGTCGCCGGTGGCGGGCAGCATGCCCTCGGCGCGCAGCTCCGCGAGGCTCGCGCCGAGCATCACCCGGGCCGCCGCCTTGGCCAGCGGCACCGCCGTCGCCTTGGACACGAACGGCACCGTACGGCTCGCCCGGGGGTTGGCCTCCAGGACGTAAAGGACGCCGGCCGACATCGCGTACTGGACGTTCAGCAGCCCGCGCACCCCGACGCCGTCGGCGATGGCCTCGGTGGCGGCGCGGATGCGCTTGATGTCGAGGCTGCCGAGCGTGATGGGCGGCAGCGTGCACGCCGAGTCGCCGGAGTGGATGCCGGCCTCCTCGATGTGCTCCATGACGCCGCCGAGGTAGAGCTCGGTGCCGTCGTAGAGGGCGTCCACGTCGATCTCGATGGACTCGTCGAGGAACTTGTCGATGAGCACCGGGTGGCCGCCCTCCTCGGCCGCCATGTAGGTGGCGAGGGTCTCCTCGTCGTAGACGATGGCCATGCCGGCGCCGCCCAGCACGTAGGACGGGCGCACGAGCACCGGGTAGCCGACGTCCTCGGCCACGGTCAGCGCCTCGGCGACCGTGGTGGCCGTGCCGTGCTTGGGCGCGGGCAGGCCGGCCTCGGCCAGCACCTGGCCGAACGCGCCCCGCTCCTCCGCCAGGTGGATGGACTCGGGCGAGGTGCCGACGACGGGCACCCCCGCGTCCTTCAGCGCCTGCGCGAGCCCGAGCGGCGTCTGCCCGCCGAGCTGCACGATGACGCCCGCGACCGGGCCGGTCTCCTGCTCGGCGTGCACGACCTCCAGGACGTCCTCCAGCGTGAGCGGCTCGAAGTAGAGCCGGTCGGAGGTGTCGTAGTCGGTCGAGACGGTCTCCGGGTTGCAGTTGACCATGACGGTCTCGTAACCGGCCCTGGACAGCTCGAAGGAGGCGTGCACGCACGCGTAGTCGAACTCGATCCCCTGCCCGATGCGGTTGGGCCCGGAGCCGAGGATGATGACCTTCTGCCTCGTGCCGTACGGGACCTCGCTCTCCTCGTCGTAGGCCGAGTAGAGGTAGGGGGTCTTGGCGGCGAACTCGGCGGCGCAGGTGTCCACGGTGTTGTAGACGGGCCGCAGGCCGAGGGCGTGGCGCAGGTCGCGCACCCGGGCCTCGTCGATGCCGCGGATCTCGCCGATCTGCACGTCGCTGAAGCCGTGCCGCTTGACCCGCTGGAGCACCTCGGGGGTCAGCTCCGGCGCGTCGGCCAGCGCCTGCGCCTCCTCGTGCAGCAGGAAGAGCTGGTCGAGGAACCACGGGTCGACGCTGGTGGCGTCGTACAGCTCCTCGGCGGTGGCGCCCGCCCTGATGGCCTGCTGCATGGTGACCAGCCGGCCGTCATGAGGGGTACGGCACGCGGCCAGCAGCTCGGCCTTGCCGGCGAGCTCGCCCGCCCAGGTGAACGAGGAGCCCTTCTTCTCCAGCGACCGCAGCGCCTTCTGCAGCGCCTCGGCGAAGGAGCGGCCGATGGCCATGGCCTCGCCCACGGACTTCATGTGCGTGGTGAGGGTGGGGTCGGCGCCCTTGAACTTCTCGAAGGCGAAGCGCGGCACCTTGACCACGATGTAGTCGAGGGTCGGCTCGAAGGAGGCCGGGGTCTCGCGGGTGATGTCGTTGGGGATCTCGTCGAGGGTGTAGCCGATGGCCAGCTTGGCGGCGATCTTGGCGATCGGGAAGCCGGTGGCCTTCGACGCCAGCGCCGACGAGCGGGACACCCGCGGGTTCATCTCGATGACGATCATGCGGCCGGTGCGCGGCTCCACCGCGAACTGGATGTTGCAGCCGCCGGTGTCGACGCCGACCTCGCGGATGACCGCGATGGCGACGTCGCGCATGTTCTGGTACTCGCGGTCGGTCAGGGTCAGCGCCGGGGCGACGGTGACGCTGTCGCCGGTGTGCACGCCCATCGGGTCGATGTTCTCGATGGAGCACACGATGACCACGTTGTCGCGCCTGTCGCGCATGACCTCGAGCTCGTACTCCTTCCAGCCGAGGATGGACTCCTCCAGGAGCACCTCGGTGGTCGGCGAGGCGTCGAGCCCGGCGCCCGCGATGCGCCGCAGGTCGGACTCGTCGTAGGCGAACCCGGAGCCGACGCCGCCCATGGTGAACGACGGCCGGACCACCAGCGGGTAGCCCAGCTCGGGGACGGCGGCCAGGCACTCGTCCATGGTGTGGCAGACGACCGAACGGGCCGACTCGGCGTTCAGGCCGTGCTCGCGGGCGACCTTGGCGACGATCCCCTTGAACAGCTCGCGGTTCTCGCCCGCCTGGATGGCGTCGAAGTCGGCGCCGATGAGCTCCACGTCGTACGTCTCGAGCACGCCGGCCTCGTGCAGCGCGACCGCGGTGTTGAGCGCGGTCTGGCCGCCGAGCGTCGGCAGCAGCGCGTCGGGCCGCTCCTTGGCGATGATCTTCTCGACGAACTCGGGGGTGATGGGCTCGACGTAGGTGGCGTCGGCGAACTCGGGGTCGGTCATGATCGTCGCCGGGTTGCTGTTGACGAGGATCACGCGGAACCCCTCGTCCCGCAGCACGCGGCAGGCCTGGGTGCCGGAGTAGTCGAACTCGCACGCCTGCCCGATCACGATCGGCCCGGAGCCGATCACCAGCACGGACCTGATGTCCTCACGCTTGGGCACGGGTCATGACCTCACAGAACTCGTCGAACAGGTAGGCGGCGTCGTGCGGGCCCGCGGCCGCCTCGGGGTGGTACTGGACGCTGAAGGCGCGCCCGTCGAGCAGGCGCAGGCCTTCGACGCACCGGTCGTTGAGATTGACGTGGCTGACCTCGGCCTGCCCGAAGGGGGTGTCGAACGGCCCGTCGAGCGGCGCCTGGACGGCGAAGCCGTGGTTGTGCGCGGAGATCTCCACCTTGCCGGTGCGCACGTCCTGGACCGGCTGGTTGACGCCGCGGTGGCCGTAGCGCAGCTTGTAGGTGGACAGGCCGAGCGCGCGGCCGAAGAGCTGGTTGCCGAAGCAGATGCCGAAGAACGGCACCCTGGCCTCCAGCACGGCGCGCAGCGCGGTGACGTCCGCGGTCGCCGGGTCGCCGGGGCCGTTGGAGAAGAACACGCCGTCCGGCCGCACCGCCATGATCTGCTCGAACGTGGCGGTGGCGGGCAGCACGTGCACCTCGCAGCCGCGTTCGGCCATCCGGTGCGGCGTCATGCCCTTGATCCCGAGGTCGACGGCGGCGACGGTGTGCCGCCTGTCGCCGATCGCGGGGACGACGTACGGCTCGGTGGTGGCCACCTCGGCGGCCAGGTTCGCGCCCGCCATGCCGGGGGCCTGGCGTACGCGCTCGACGAGCTCCTCCACCGGCGCGGCCGGGGCGCTGAAGATGCCGGCCCGCATGGCGCCGCGCTCGCGCAGGTGACGGGTAAGGGCGCGGGTGCCGGGCATGGCGATGCCGACGACGCCCTGCTCCTTGAGGTAGTCGTCGAGCGAGCGGTCGGCCCGCCAGCTCGACACCACCCGGGACGGCTCGCGGACCACGTAGCCGGCGACCCAGACGCGGCCCGACTCGGGGTCCTCGTCGTTCACGCCGGTGTTGCCGATGTGCGGGGCGGTCATCGCGACGATCTGGCGATGGTAGGAGGGGTCGGTGAGGGTCTCCTGATAGCCGGTCATGCCGGTGTTGAAGACCATCTCGCCGAAGGTCTCGCCTTCGGCTCCGTACGGGGTTCCGTGGAAGACACGTCCGTCTTCCAGGACGAGCACCGCGTTTGTCACACCAGCTTCCCTTCAAGAACGGTGGGCCTGCCCCGCAGGAACGTCGCCACTACCCGGCCCGGCAGCGTCATGCCGGTGTAGGGGGTGTTGCGGCTCTTGGACGCGAAGGCGGAGGGGTCCACCTCGGTGCGGGGCGCCGGGTCGTACAGGGTGAGGTTGGCGGGCGCGCCGACCTCGAGCGGCCGGCCGTGGCCGGACAGGCGGCCGATCCGCGCGGGCGCGGTGGACATCCGGTCGGCGACGGCCGCCCAGTCGAGCAGCCCGGTCTCCACCATGGCCTCCTGCACCACGCTGAGCGCTGTCTCCAGGCCGATCATGCCCATGGCCGCGGCCGACCACTCGGTCTCCTTGTCCTCGACCGGGTGGGGGGCGTGGTCGGTGGCGACGACGTCGATGGTGCCGTCGGCGAGCGCGGCGCGCAGCGCGGCCACGTCGGCGCGGGTGCGCAGCGGCGGGTTGACCTTGTAGATGGGGTTGTAGGCGCCGGCCGGCGACTCCTCGACGAGGTCGTCGGTGAGCAGCAGGTGGTGCGGGGTCACCTCGGCGGTGACGTTCCAGCCGTGGGACTTGGCCCAGCGCAGGATCTCCACCGAGCCGGCCGTGGAGACGTGGCAGACGTGCAGCCGGGAGCCGACGTGCGCGGCCAGCAGGCAGTCGCGGGCGATGATCGCCTCCTCGGCGACGGCCGGCCAGCCGGTCAGGCCGAGCCTGCCGGAGATCACGCCCTCGTTCATCTGCGCGCCCTCGGTGAGCCTGGGCTCCTGGGCGTGCTGGGCGATGACGCCGTCGAACGCCTTGACGTACTCCAGGGCGCGGCGCATGAGCACCGCGTCGGAGACGCACTTGCCGTCGTCGGAGAAGACGCGGACCCGGGCCGCGGAGTCGGCCATCGCGCCGAGCTCGGCGAGCTGCCTGCCGTCCAGGCCGACGGTGACGGCGCCGACGGGCTGCACGTCGCAGTGGGCGGACTCGCGGCCGAGCCGCCAGACCTGCTCGACCACGCCGGCGGTGTCGGCCACGGGCGAGGTGTTGGCCATGGCGTGCACGGCGGTGTAGCCGCCGCGGGCGGCCGACTGGGTGCCGGTCCGCACGGTCTCGGCGTCCTCGCGGCCGGGCTCGCGCAGGTGGGTGTGCAGGTCGACGAGGCCGGGCAGCGCGATGGCGCCGCCGCCGTCGACGACCTCGTCGTCGCCCTGGAGTGCGGGGCCGATCTCGGCGATGATCCCGTCCTGAACGCGGATGTCGGCCGGTTCGCCGCCCAGAATCCGGATATTTCGAATGATCACGCGATCTCTCCCCCGAGCAGCAGGTACAGCACGGCCATGCGGATGGTCACCCCGTTGGCGACCTGCTCGACGATGGTCGAGCGCGGCGAGTCGGCCACCTCGGCGGCGATCTCCATGCCCCGGTTCATCGGCCCGGGGTGCATCACGATGGCGTCGTCGGGCATCTTGGCGAAGCGGGCCCGGTCCAGGCCGTAGCGGCGGGAGTACTCGCGCTCGCTGGGGAAGTAGGCGGCGTTCATCCGCTCCTTCTGCACCCGCAGCATCATCACCACGTCCGACTTGGCCAGCACCGTGTCGAGGTCGTAGGAGACCTCGCACGGCCAGGTGTGCACCGAGACCGGCAGCAGCGTGGGCGGCGCGACGAGCGTGACCTCGGCGCCGAGCGTGTGCAGCAGCAGCACGTTGGAGCGGGCCACCCGGCTGTGCAGCACGTCGCCGACGATGGTGATCCTGCGCCCGTCGAGCGCGCCCAGCCGGCGGCGCATCGAGAAGGCGTCGAGCAGCGCCTGCGTGGGGTGCTCGTGGGTGCCGTCGCCGGCGTTGACCACGCTGCCGTGGACCCAGGTGGCCAGCCGGTGCGGCGCGCCGGAGGAGCCGTGGCGGATGACGACGGCGTCGGCGCCCATCGCCTCCAGGGTCAGCGCGGTGTCCTTGAGCGACTCGCCCTTGGAGACGCTGGAGCCCTTGGCGGAGAAGTTGATCACATCGGCCGACAGCCGCTTGGCGGCGGCCTCGAAGCTGATGCGGGTGCGGGTGGAGTCCTCGAAGAACAGGTTGACCACCGTGCGGCCGCGCAGCGTGGGCAGCTTCTTGATGGACCGTTCCGAGACCCTGGCCAGCTCCTCGGCGGTGTCGAGGATGAGCAGGGCGTCGTCCTTCGTCAGGTCGCCCGCGGAGATCAGGTGCCGGTTCACTTGGCGACCTCCTTCATGAGGATCACGGCGTCGCGCCCGTCGGTCTCCCGCAGGAAGACCCTGACCTTCTCGCTCTTGGCGGTGGGCAGGTTCTTGCCGACGTAGTCGGCGCGGATGGGCAGCTCCCGGTGGCCGCGGTCGACGAGGGTGGCGAGCTGCACGGCGACGGGGCGGCCGAGGTCGTTGAGCGCGTCGAGGGCGGCGCGGACCGTGCGGCCGGAGTAGAGGACGTCGTCGACGAGCACGACGATCTTGCCGTCGATGCCGTCGGCCGGGAGCTCGGTGCGGCCGAGCGGGCGGGCCGGCTTGAGCCGCAGGTCGTCGCGGTACATCGTGATGTCGATCGAGCCGACGGGGATCTTGACCCCTTCGAACTCCTCGATGCGGTCGCCGAGCCGGCGGGCCAGCGGCGCGCCACGCGTGGGGATGCCCAGGAGGACGACTTCGTCGGCGCCCTTGGTCCGTTCGAGGATCTCGTGCGCGATCCGGGTCAGCGCCCGATGGATGTCCGGGCCTTCGAGGACGGCCCTGGATTCGGACATGAAGGATTCACCACCTTTCCCGCCTCACGGGACGGGTCTTAAAGGGCGTTGGTCGCGACACACAGTACCAGGCGCTACCAGCCACAACTCGGCGGGCGTGACGTCCGGGCTCGCGGGGATAGAGCAGGGATGAGGTTTCATGTCGATTCCGAAGTGGGCCGGCTCCACCAGGTCCTGCTGCACAAGCCGGAGCTGGCGCTCAAGCGGCTCACCCCGGCCAACAAGGACGCGTTCCTCTTCGACGACGTGCTGTGGGTGCAGCGCGCGATGGAAGAGCACGAGGAGTTCCAGCAGGTGCTCCGCGACCGCGGCGTCCGCATCCACCTGCTCTCGGACCTGCTGCGGCAGACCGTCGACATCCCGGAGGCGCGCAAGCACATCCTGGACGCGGTCGTGGACGAGCGCTGGCTCGGCCCGGTCGCCGTCGACGACATCCGCAACACCCTGGACGCGATGGACTCGGAGACCCTCGGCACCTACCTGACCGGGGGCATCACCAAGGGCGAGCTGGCGGCGCTGGGCTGCGCCCCCAAGTCGGTGCTCATGCACACGCTGCGCGAGGAGGACTTCATCCTGCCGCCGCTGCCCAACCACCTGTTCACCCGTGACACGTCCTGCTGGGTGTACGACGGCGTGGCCGTCAACACCATGAAGAAGAAGGCGCGGATGCGCGAGACGGTGAACATGGAGGCGATCTACCGGTTCCACCCGTCCTTCGCCGGCGGGTACGGCAGGCCCGGGGAGGGCGGGTACCACGTCTGGATGCCCGGCCAGGCGGTCGCGCCGGCCACCCTGGAGGGCGGGGACGTGCTGGTGATCGGCCGGGGCGCGGTGCTGGTCGGGATGAGCGAGCGCACCCAGCCGCAGACCGTCGAGATGTTCGCCCGCAGCCTGTTCAGGGCCGGCTCCGCCACCCGGATCGTGGCGCTCAACATGCCCAAGGCCCGCGCGTTCATGCACCTCGACACCGTCATGACCATGCTGGACGTGGGCGTCTTCACGCAGTACGCCGGGCTCGGCATGCTGCCCGCTTACACCATCGAGCCGGGCCGTACCGACAAGGAGCTCGAGGTCACCGACCACCCGCCGCAGGACATGCACAAAGCCATCGCCCACGCACTGGACCTGCCCGAGATCACGGTGCTCACGCCCACCCAGGACGTCTACGCCGCCGCGCGGGAGCAGTGGGACGACGGCTGCAACGGGCTCGCCATCGAGCCCGGCGTGGTCGTCGCCTACGAGCGCAACACCACGACCAACAACTACCTGCGCGACAACGGCATCGAGGTCATCACCATCCGCGGCAGCGAGCTCGGCAGGGGACGCGGCGGGCCGCGCTGCATGAGCTGCCCGCTCGTCCGCGACGGCATCTGACGGGGGCTGACAGGATGCGGGTCATCGTCGCGCTCGGCGGCAACGCGCTGCTGCGCAGGGGCCAGAGCACGAACGCGCACACCCAGATGGACAACGTGCGCGGCGTCGTCAAGACGCTGGCCGACCTGGCCAGGAAGCACGAGCTCATCATCACCCACGGCAACGGCCCCCAGGTCGGCATGCTGGCCCTGGAGAATCCGTACCCCTTCGACACCCTCGGCGCGCAGACCCAGGGCATGATCGGCTACTGGATGCTCCAGGCCCTGCAGAACGCCCTGCCGGGCCGGCAGGTGCTGGCCATGGTCACGCAGACCCTGGTGTCGGCCGTGGACCCGGCCTTCGACGACCCGAGCAAGTTCGTCGGCCAGGTGTACGAGCGCGAGGAGGCCGAGAAGCTGGCCGGCGAGCACGGCTGGACCGTCAAGCCCGACGGGTGCCACTGGCGGCGCGTCGTCCCCTCCCCCGCGCCGCAGCGGGTCGTGGAGACCCGGCTGGTGCGCCAGATGGTCCGGGAGGGGGTCGTGGTCATCTGCGCGGGCGGCGGCGGTATCCCGGTCGTCCGGGACGAACAGGGCCGTCTGGCGGGCGTGGAGGCGGTCATCGACAAGGACCTCACCGCGTCCATGCTGGCCGAGGCGCTCGACTGCGACGCGTTCCTGATCCTCACCGACGTACCGCGCGTCATGCGGGACTTCGGCACGCCGCGGCAGAGCGAGATCGCCCACACCACCCCGTACGAACTCCGCGCCATGGACTTCCCCGCCGGATCGATGGGGCCGAAGGTGGACGCCGTCTGCCGGTTCGTCGAGACCACCGGCGACATGGCCGCCATCGGCCGGCTCGACCAGGCCGAACGCATACTCGGCGGCGACGCGGGAACGATCGTGACACCGAACGCCAGATGGCCGCTGACCAGCACGCTCTAGGCGTCAAGGAGGTCCAAGGTGTCCCTGGCGAGGCAGCTGCTCCGCACCAAGCCGACCGAGCGCATCGTCGCCGAGGGCGGCCACGGCGAGGGCGGCGATCTGCGCCGCACCATGTCGCTGTGGCAGCTCACGCTGTTCAGCGTCGGCGCCACGCTCGGCACCGGCATCTTCGTCATCCTCGGCCAGGCCGTGCCCAAGGCCGGCCCGGCGGTGGTGCTGGCGTTCGTGCTGGCCGCCATCACGGCGCTGTTCTCCGCCCTGTCCTACGCCGAGCTCGCCGGTACCATCCCGGTGTCCGGTTCCTCCTACTCCTACGCCTACGCGACCATGGGCGAGCTCGTCGCCTGGATCTGCGGCTGGTGCCTCATGCTGGAGTACGCCGTCTCCGTCGCGGCCGTCTCCGTGGGCTGGGGCGAGTATCTCAACGCCTTCCTGGAGAGCCTGTTCGGCTGGAGCCTGCCGGATGCGATCACCCGCTCCCCCGGCCAGGACGGCGGTGTGGTCAACGTCACCGCGATCCTGATCGTGCTGCTGGCCACCTGGCTGCTGCTGCGCGGGGCGTCGGAGAGCGCCACGGCCAACGCCGTGTTCGTGCTCATCAAGATCGCTGTGCTGCTGTTCTTCTGCCTGGTGGCGTTCACCGGCTTCACCGCGGGAAACTTCACCCCCTTCGCGCCGATGGGCATCGCGGGCGTGACGGCCGCCGCGTCCCAGGTGTTCTTCTCCTACATCGGCTTCGACGCCGCCTCCACCGCCGGTGAGGAGGCCAAGAACCCCGTACGCGACCTGCCCCTGGCCATCGTCCTGTCGCTGGCCATCGTGACGGCGATCTACGTGCTGGTCGCGGTGACCGCCATCGGCGCCATGCCGTGGACCGACTTCGACCCCGAGGGCACCGAGGCCAGCCTGTCGCTCATCGCCGACCTCGCCACCGGCTCCACCTGGGCGGGCCTGATCGTGTCCTTCGGCGCGGTGATCGCCATCGCCAGCGTGGTGCTCACGGTCATGTACGGCCAGACCCGCATCCTGTTCGCCATGTCCCGCGACGGGCTCATCCCGCGCGTCTTCCAGCGGGTGAACCCGCGCCGCCAGGTGCCGGTCGCCAACACGCTCATCGTCACCGCGTTCATCTCGGTGCTGGCCGGGCTGATCCCGCTCGGCCAGCTCGCCGAGGCGACCAGCATCGGCACCCTGTTCGCGTTCGCGATCGTGAACGCCGGCGTGCTCATCCTCCGCTACCGCCGCCCCGACCTGCCACGCAGCTTCCGGACCCCGCTGTTCCCGGTCACGCCGGTGCTCGGTGTCATCTTCTGCTTCCTGGTGATGGCCGGCCTGGCCGGCGTCACCTGGGCGGCGTTCGGGCTGTGGATGCTCGCCGGTCTGATCTGCTATTTCCTGTACGGCTACCGCCACTCGCGGCTGAACGCCGAGGTGCCCTGATGAAGTTCGACAACCTGCTGACCGGTTTCATCCCGGAGCCCCAGGGCCGCGACGGGCTGGCGCTGGCCGTACTCCTGGCCAGGCAGGCAGGCGCGCATCTGACGGTGGCGACCGTGAAGCCGCCCGCGCCGGGCGGGCTCGGGCCTGCCAGGGCCGACGCGAGCGCGTGGGCCGCCTACCTGGAGGAGCAAGCCACCGCCGCGCTCGCGCAGGCGCGCGAGCTGGTCGGCGAGGACGCCGACTACATCACCCACACGCACAAGGGCAGCGGGCGCGGGCTGGTGGAGCTGGCGCGCAAGCGCGGCGCGAGCGCGGTCGTGATCGGCTCCGCGCCGGGCGGCAACATCGGCCGCATCGTCCTCGGCAGCACCGCCGACCAGCTCCTGCACGCCTCGCCGGTGCCGGTGATCCTCGCCCCGCGCGGCTACGCCGACGATCCGCCTCCGGCGCTCGACCGCCTCACCGTCGCCTACCGGCGCGGCCCGTGCGCCGACGCGGCGGTCAAGCGGGCGGCCCGGCTCGCGGGCGTCATGGACCTGCCGCTGCGGCTGGTGACGCTGCTGGTGAGCAGCGCCAGGCCGGTCAAGGTGGAGCTCGACATGCTGGCGCGGCTTCGGGACCAGGCGACCGCCGACCTCAACTCGGCGGCGCGCGGGCACCGGCGGCGCACCGACGTCGAGGTGGAGCTCCTGGAGGGCCGGAGCGTCGCGGGGGCTCTGCAGCACGGCCGCTGGGCTCCGGGCGAGCTCGTCATCTGCGCCTCCAGCGACGCGGGACCGCTCAGGCGCGTGTTCCTCGGCGACACCAGTATCAAGATCGTAAGGGCCGCGACCTGCCCTGTCATGATCCTGGCGCGCACTCCCTGAGCCTCCCGGACATTCGCCTGGACCGTGCCGAAAATATCGTTACCAGCGGGACAACAGGGATCTAAGAGGCTTTCTATCCCGGATCGGATTCGACATCTTTTTTCCAATCAGCTTGACCTCAGGCGTCCACCCCTTTACCGTCACTGTGCGTAACCAAAACCGCGCGGCGTTCCAGGGCAAACCTGAGGCCATGGCTACCGATTGGTGCCGAACCGGCACCGGACCCCCGGTGGCTCAGGCATTCGCCGCAAGGGAGCACAATCTACTGAGAGCTACACATACGAGAGCCGGGGGGCCACACAAATGCCGTCTGAGTACGCAAAGTCGCTGGGTGCACGACTCCGCGCCATCCGCACCCAGCAGGGCCTGTCCCTGCACGGAGTCGAGGAGAAGTCACGGGGCCGCTGGAAAGCCGTCGTCGTGGGCTCATACGAGCGTGGCGACCGTGCGGTCACGGTGCAGAAGCTTGCCGAGCTTGCCGACTTCTACGGGGTGCCCGTCTCCGAGCTGCTGCCCGGCGGTGCCGCGCCCAGCCCGCTCGGGCCGACACCGAAGCTTGTCATCGACCTGGAGCGGCTTGCCACCCTGCCGAAGGAGAAGGCGGGCGCCCTGGCCCGCTACGCCGCCACGATCCAGAGCCAGCGCGGCGACTACAACGGCAAGGTCTTGTCCATCCGCCAGGAGGACCTGCGCTCCTTGGCCGTGATCTATGACAAGTCGCCCAGCGAGCTGACCGAGGAGCTCATCAGCTGGGGCGTCCTCGACGCCGAGGCCCGCCGGGCCGTCGAGGCGTTCTGACGCACGGCCGTCCTCTTGCCGACGGGGGCGCGCCACCCCAGGCGCGCCCCCGTTCCGCTCGCACAAGCCGGACACCACGCCCACGCGGCACCGTGCACCGCACGCCGAGCCCGCCCGCACCACACTCGCGAGAGCACCCGAATTGGGATATCTGCCCTCTTTCGCCATAATTTCCACAAACTTGGCATTATGGTCCACGGTCACCATGCAGACGGCCTGACAGGACTTGTTCTACGCCGGGCGAACCACTGATACATCACCGAGGCTCCGCGCGTGGTTCACCGCCGGAGCATGGCCACCCCGTTTCGGGCAGCCCAGTACGACGAGATCCATTTGCCGTCCTACCGCACGGGAACAGAGCGGACGGGTGTCAACCTGCGAGGGGCACATCCGCAGGAAGCTGGAGCTGGACGGAAACGCCCGCTCTCACGGGGAATCTCAGCGGACGAACGCAGCCCCCATACCCCCCACAAAACGAGGGGAAATCACCCTGGCCACGACCCCGGGCGACACGGCGCGGGGCCGGTCACAGCGCGACCAGCCGGCCGAAGAACCGATCGACCACGCGCCCTGCCTGGCCTGGTGGCAGGAATCGCGTCACACGGCCCGAACGAGCGACCTCGCAGCAAAAACACTTGGCGGTCAATGCGACCTGCGTAGACGTCCAGGGCAGCGTCATCGCGCCGCTGGGCGCCGGACTCATCTCCGAACGTTCCGCACGTCCGGACGGAAATCCGCCAACTGCTGGGTTCGCTGTAGTGTCGAAATCAGGTTCTCTCGCTTTCGGTTCCTTTTGTCGTTCGTGAAGTCGGAGGTGATCACGGTGCACCCGATCTAGTGACAGCCCCAGCCCGGGGCGTCACGGAGCCGAAAGGTGACCGTATGAGCAAGACCGACAAGACCCGGCCCTGGTGGGTGCGGATGGCCGACGCGCCGCCGATGACCTGCGTACCCGTGCATGATCATCGTTTCGGGCCGTGCACGCTGCCGGACGAGATCACCGCCGACAGTGCGAACTGGCGCCGGGGCGGCTGTTACTGGGGCACTCCCGGCTACCACGTGCTCGTCCGCGAGACCAAGGGTGGGTACCGCGAGGCGTACTACATCCGTCGCGAGGACCGCCGCCGCAGCCGTCACCAGGCGCGCCGTGAGCTGCGCGCCTATCACGACGAGGACTGAAGCACAGTGAGAGCCGAGATCAGCGGGCCCTCGGCGGGTGACGCCACGGCGGTGCCGCTGTCGACCGAGCTGGGACAGATGCTCCCCGGCGAGCTGCTGGGTGAGGTGGCCACGCGCACTGCGGCGCAGTCGCAGAGCGCGGTGCCGGATGAGGCGGTGCCGCCGCTCAAGCGCACGCTGGATGCCAGCGCTGCCGGGTCCGCTTAGTCACGTAGACGGGTGGGGTCAGGGCGTCCTTGCCGCTCTCGGGCGTCGGCTGTCTCCCGCGCGGTACAGCGTCGGCCTGCCGACGCCGAGCTCGCGGGCGAGCTGCGTGACGGACTGGGCCGCGCGCCTGGCGGGCCCGGGTGGCGGCCAGCACGTCGTCGGTCACCGCGGAACTCCAGCCCGCCAGGGGCACATCCGCAGGAAGCTGAGGCTAGGCGGCGACGCCGACCGGGGACATGACCGGGGACGCCGACTCCACGGGGAAACGCCGACCCGACGGGGCAACCTCAGCGGACGAGGGTCAGCCTGCCAGGGGCACGTCCGCAGGGAGTTGGGGCTGGGCGGGGACGCCGAGGAGGTCCTCGACGGTGGAGACGAAGGTGTCGGCTTCGGCCAGCAGCTCATCCGCGTCCGAGGCGCTGATGCCACGGACCACGCCGGCCTCCGCCGCGGCGCGCTTGCCGGCGCTCACCGCGAAGTAGGCGGCCCATTCGGCCAACTGGGGCTCAGCCTCGGGGAGCAGATCCCACGCGCTGCGCAGACGTCGCCTGCGGCCCTCCATGGGACGCGGGCGAGCGGCGAGGATCGCCGCGGCCGCACGCAGCGCCGCCAGGTGCGCCGCCACATATCGAGAGGCCGGGGTGCGAGCCGCAGCCGCGTCGGCCAGGCAGGAACGAGAATCGGTCAAGTGGGCCCGAACCGCAGGCGACAGCCGGGGCCCGGGCGTTTCTCTGAGCCGTGGTGCCATCTTGCTCGCCTCCTTCGAGTCGTTGGCGACTCCCGACGTTGCCACCGGTGAAGTCAGAATCGCAGACCCCACCGACAATTCCGCCGGGCTGGCCGGACGAGGAGCTTCCCCTCTCCCCGTCCGGCCAGGGCACGCCCACTCGTCTCCGCCGACGACGAGGACGCACCCTTCGCCCGTGGAGCCTGATCGCGGGTCTCGCTTGGGGGAAGCGATGCCCCGCGATCAGGTCCATAGACGTGAGCCGCGAGCCTCACGTCACTAGGTCGAACATAATTTCGATCACGCTCGGTGTCAACCAGTTCCACGAACACAGGTTCGATGACCATGATGCGAATACCCGCTTCGGAGCCGTACCAGACCAACTAACAACCTCCAGCCGAACAACAACGGCAGCACGCCAACCCATGCCCCGAGCAGCGAACCAAGCAGACCGTCGACCTCCCCGGGCACCGCACGCGAGAACCGAACGCCCCGCGAGCAGCCCGGACACCGGGACGCGGAGGCGAGCCAGACCCGGGGTTGGCGCCCGGGAGCCAGTTCAGGACGGATGCCGAGACCGAGACCGAGACCGAGACCGACGTCGAGGCGGACCGGCAAAGGCCGGGGCGCGGCAGGGCCGGAAGCGGGTACAGCAGAGTGGCGGCCGGGCCAGGGCAGAGTTGAGGCCGGGACTGGAGCCGGCCGAGCGCAGGCCTGGCCAGGCCGAGGCCAGGCCGGGCGGGCCGGGGCGTTGTGCGAAACGGCGGGTGCCGTAGGGGATGCAGTGAGGGGATGCCGACGGCCGCCGTCACCGCGCCGGTTCGGCATGGTGACGGCGGCCGCCGGTTGCCGCGTCAGTCGACCGAGATGGCCCCCGACGGGCAGAGGTTGACGGCGCGGCGCACCGCCTCCTCCAGGTCCGCGCGCGGGGCCGGGTCCAGGAGCACGACCAGGCCCTCATCGTCGCTCTGGTCGAACACCTGCGGAACCGTGAGCGCGCACATGCCCGCTCCGATGCACAGCTGGGTGTTGGCCTTGATCTCCATGTTTACCTACCAGGTGACGGGGAGGCGGTGCACTCCGTAAATGCTCATGTCCGAGCGCATGGGCACCTCCTCAGGCGGTACGGCCAAGCCTAGGCCAGGTAGCCGGCGCAGCAGCGCACCGTAGGCGATGCGCATCTCGATGCGGGCGAGTTGCTGGCCGAGGCACTGGTGGATGCCGTGCCCGAAGGCCAGGTGGCCGCGTACTTCGCGGGTGACGTCGAGGCGGTCCGCGCCCGGGAAACGGGACGGGTCCCGGTTGATCACCGGCAGGTGCAGGGTGACGGAGTCGCCCTTCTTGATGAGGCGGCCGTCGAGCTCGAGGTCCTCCAGGGCGGTCCTGACGGGGCCGAGGTGGAGGATGCTGAGGTAGCGGAGCAGCTCTTCGACACCGTTGGCCAGCAGTGACGGGTCGTCGCGCATGGCGGCGAGCTGGCCGGGGTTGGTGAGCAGCGCGTAGGTGCCGAGTCCGAGCATGTTGGCGGTGGTCTCATGCCCGGCGACCAGCATCAGCACCGCGGCTCCGGTGATCTCGGCGTCGCTCAGCTCGCCGCTCGCCACCAGGCCGCTGATGAGGTCGTCCTCGGGGTGGGCGCGCTTGCGATCGACGAGTCCGTGCAGGAAGACGGAGATCCTGGCGATCGCGTCCAGCGCGTCCTGACCACTGCCCTCGAGGCTGAGCAGAACCTTGGAGTTCTCCTGAAACTGCGCTCTGTCCTCGTACGGCACGCCGAGCAGCTCGCAGATCACCAGCGACGGGATGGGCATCGCGAAGGCACTCACCAGGTCCGCCGGTGGCCCCGTGGCCTCGATGTCGTCCAGGCAGGACTCGGTGATCTCCTGAATCCGGGGCTCCAGCTGCTTCATCCGCCGCACGGTGAACTGTCCGGTCAGCAGTTTGCGGAAGCGGGTGTGCTCGGGCGCGTCCATGCGCAGAAAGAACCCGGGAGGCACCTTGAGCTCGTCCGCGCCTACCCGCTGGGCGAGTTCGAGCCTGCTCGGGATCGGCGGGTGCGCCAGCTCGGTCCGGCTGCTGAAGCGCGGGTCGGCGAGCACGGCTCGGCCCACGGTGTAGCCGGTGACCAGCCAGCCTAGGTGGCCGTCGCCGTAGGTCATGGGATGCACGGCGTCCTGTTGCTGGATGCGTGTGTACACCTCCGGCGGGTCGAGGGGGCGTTCGCGCTCGAAGGTCAGGGTCAGGTCGGTCATCATGTCTCCTCTCGCGTCCCCTCCAGAAAACAACATCGAGTGCAAAATTGCAATGAGTGAAACTGGTAAACCGATGCAGTATAGTGCGGCCATGGTGGCCCTACGGGAGCGCAAGAAGCAGCGCACGCGCCAGGCGTTGGTGCGAGCCGCGCTTCGGCTGTTTCAGGACAAGGGATACGAAAAGACCACGGTCGCCGAGATCGCGGCCGAGGCCGACGTGTCCACACGGACGTTCTTCAGCTACTTCGCGAGCAAGGAGGACGTGGTCCTCTACGACGCGCCCCAGCGCATGGAAGAGGTCATGGCTTTGATCCACACCAGAGGGCCGGGAGAGCCGGCGGGTGACCTGCTGCGCCGGATCGTGCAGAGCAGCCTGGAGCACGCCAGGGCCGAGGACGACTTCGACGACGTCGTGGAACCGCAGGTCAGACTCGCTCTGATCATGTCCGTGCCCGCGCTTCAGGCCCGTGCCCTGCAGATGCTTTTCGACAACCAGCTGCGGCTCGCGTGGGCGCTCCACGAGGCGTACCCGGACGAGCTGGACCTGGTGAGCTGCACCGCGGCAGTGGGCTCAGTGGTCGGCGCGGTCAAGCTCACCGCCGTGGCCAGCCTCACCAGGGGTGACTCACCTGAACAGGTGCGGGAGGCGCTGCCTCGCGCCGTGGACATCAGCATCCGCGGCCTGCGCCACCTGGCGGGCCCGGCGTCCGAATGAGCCGAGCCGGTCACGCACGCCTGTGGCGCCCGCGGGCGTCAGCCGGTCAGCGGCGGAACTTGCCGCGTACGTGCACCGGGACACCCGTGCCGACCAGGCCGGGGACCTCCTCGGCCACGTTCATCGGCATCCGGACGCAGCCGTGGGAGGCCGGGTGGAGCGGCACCGACAGCGCGCCGTGGAAGGCGATGCCGCCGTTGAAGAAGATCGGGTTGTAGAGCTGCCCGAGGTAGGACCGGTGCCAGCCGTCCCTGCGCCAGGTGGTGCGGTAGTCGCCCGTCGGGGTGCTGGCCGAGCCGCAGAAGCGCTGCGTCTTGCCCTGCCAGGTGGCGGTCTCGCAGTAGGGGACGTTGCTGCCCGAGGAGACGTGGGTGATCAGCTTCACCTCGCCGCGCACGTACAGGACCATGATCTGTTTGCTGAGGTTGACCTCGGCGCGGGTCGGCTTGCCGTTCTTGACCAGCACCTTGGGCGGCTCGGGGGCCTCCAGGGCCGACCAGGTGGCGCGGCCGACGGTGCTGGTCGGCTTGATGCCGTTGACCTTCTGGAACGCCCACACCGCGGCCAGCGTGGTGCCGCCGTAGCGGCCGTCGACCTTGCCGGGGCGGTAGCCCAGCTCCTTCAGGCGGCGCTGCAGCCAGGAGACCGCCTCGCCCTTCGCGCCCAGTTTGAGCTTCTTGTCCGGTGCGATGACAGGAGCGACCGATCCCGCCTGACCCCCGGCGCTCACCGGGCTCGGCGCGCTCGCCGCCACCGGCGACGACGCCTGGGTGCCGCAGCCGGCGAGGGCGACGACTCCCGCCGTCAGGAGAGCGGTCAGTCCTGGTAGCCGTAGAAATCCCACCAGTACCACCTCTCAAACCCTTACCAACTGAATCAAAAGACCCTACACACCAGCAGCAAGAACGTAAACCGCCGGTCAATGTGTTTAGAGTGTCCGCATGCCCGAGAAGTTGCCCGCTAACGCGATACGTGTGGAAAAAGCGCTCCGGACTCTGGGAGTCGCAGGCGAGATCGTGGTGCTGCCCGAGAAGGCGCCCACAGCCGCCACCGCGGCCGCCCAGGTCGGCTGTGAGGTCGGCGCGATCGCCAACAGCCTGATCTTCGAAGCGGACGGCGAGCCGCTGCTGGTGCTCACCAGTGGCGCGCACCGCGTCGACGTGGAGCTGATCGCCCGCACCGCGGGCGTTCAGAAGGTACGGCGAGCGACGCCGGAGTTCGTCAGGGAGGCCACCGGGCAGCCGATCGGCGGCGTGGCTCCCGTCGGGCACCCGGCGCCGGTGCGGACCCTGGTGGACACCTGGCTGAGCAAGCACGAGAAGGTGTGGGCCGCCGGCGGCCACCGGCACACGGTCTTCCCGACCACCTTCGACGAGCTCGTCCGCATCACCGGCGGCACGCCCGTCGAGGTCGAGTGACGCGCGCCGGGCGGGAGTAGGGTTCGACGGTGATCGAGTTTCGCGGCGCGGGACCCACCGAGTTCGGCGAGCGCCTGGACACGGTGATCGACGTCTACAGCGCCGCCATGCGCCCGCCCGCGGATCAGATCCCCGGCCGTAGGGCCATCATGCGAAATCATGGGACATATCCCTATTTCCAGTGCTATTTCGCAGAATGGCGTGATGCGCCGCTCGGGCTTCAGGGGGCGGCGGAGCTCCAGGGGGCGCCCCGGGTCGTGGGGTTCGCCTACGGGTTCCGCGGCGCGCCGGGTCAGTGGTGGCACGACGTGGTCTACCGGGCGCTGGAGGAGCGCGCGGGCCGCGCGGTGGCCGACGCCTGGCTGGGGCACGCGTTCGAGCTGGCCGAGATCCACGTCCACCCCGACTATCAGGGCAAGGGCATCGGCCGGGCGATGGTCCGCACCCTGTGCGCCGGTCGCCGCGAGCGCTCCGCCATCCTGTCCACCCACGACCGGCCCACGGCCGCCCGCCACCTCTACGCCAGCATGGGCTTCACGGACCTGCTGAGCAGGTTCGTCTTCCCGGGCGGCCACGAGGAGTACGCGATCGTCGGCAGGCCGCTCCCCCTGACCAGCTCATGACCCGACGAGGATTGAACCCGCACTCCGGCGGGCATCCTCTATGACAGAGAGCGACGAGCTCTTTACTCTCTGTCCACCTTCCCCGAACGCCACCCGCCCGGTCCCCCTGCGGGCGGGTGGCGGCCCCCGGACCCGTCACGGCAGCCGCGGCTCCTCGTGCGCGTGGCCTTTGAGCTCGTGGAAGTGCGGAGTGCCCGCCACCAGCAGCGTGCCGTCCCACAGGCGCCCGGCCTGCTCGCCGGTGGGCAGCTGGGAGATCACGGGGCCGAAGAAGACGATCCGCTCCTCCGCCGCACCGGTGACCGCGCAGATCGGCGTCCCGATGTGGTCGCCGAGCAGCGAGATCCCCTCGGCGTGCGAGGCGCGGACCAGGTCGTCGCCGGCCTCGGTCAGACCCGACTCCGCGAGGTCGGCGGGCAGCCCGGCGGCGGACAGCGCCCGCCGGAAGTCCCCCAGCCAGTCCTGCTCGGTCTCCCCGCCCTGCTCGTTCCGCTCGTCGCCGCGGCCACGCCACAACTCGGTGTAGAAGCGCCCGAGCGCCTCATGCCCGAAGCGGTGCCCCACGGTGGCGGCGATGCGGGCCGGCACCCACAGGTAACCCTCGGGATCGTTCTCGGGATCGTCGTCGCGGCCCTCGTTGAGCACCGAGAGGCTCATCACGTGCCAGCGGATCTCGACCGGGCGGACCTTCGCGACCTCCAGCAGCCACCGGGAGGTGAGCCAGCTGTACGGACACGAAGGGTCGAACCAGAAATCAGCGATCATGCCCATCAGTCAACACCCGGCTCCGGGCTCAGCCCGGCACCGGCGCGGGCTGCAGGCGCTGGAAGACCTCACGGGCGGCGCTGGAGCGGTTGAAGGTGATGAAGTGGATGCCCGGCGCCCCCTCGTCGAGCAGCCGCTGGCACAGCTCGGCGCCGTGGTCGATGCCCAGGCTGCGCACCGCCGCCGGATCGTCGGCGACGGCCTCGAAGCGGGCGGCCACGTCCGGCGGGAACGGCGCGCCGGACAGCTGCTCCGACCGCGCGATCGTGCTCAGCTGCGTCACCGGCATGATGCACGGGATGATCGGCGTGTCACAGCCGCGGGCCGCCACCCGGTCGCGCAGCCGGAGGTAGTCGTCGGCCTGGAAGAACATCTGCGTGATCGCGTAGTCGGCGCCGGCCTGGCACTTGCGCACGAACTGCTCGGTGTCGGACTCGATGGACGGCGAGCGGGGGTGCTTGTAGGGGAACGCGGCCACGCCCACGCAGAAGTCGCCGGCCTGGCGGATCAGCCGGACCAGCTCCTCGGCGTACAGGACGCCCTCGGGGTGCTTGACCCACTCCGCCGACGGGTCGCCGGGCGGGTCGCCGCGCACGGCGAGGATGTTGCGCACCCCGGCGTCGGCGAAGCGGCCGATCAGGTGGCGCAGCTCCCGGACGGAGTGGTCGACGGCGGTGAAGTGGGCGACGGGCGTGAGCGTGGTGTCGTGCGCCACCCGCTCCACGATGTCGACCGTGCGGTCACGGGTGGACCCACCGGCGCCGTAGGTCACCGAGACGAACGTCGGCCGCAGCGACTCCAGCTCCCTGATCGCCTTCCACAGCTGCCGCTCCCCCTCGTCGGTCTTGGGAGGGAAGAACTCGAACGAGAACGATCGTGCGCCCGAGGCGAGGAGCTCGCGCACGGTGGGGACACGATCGGGTAGGACGGAGGGTCGACCAAGCGCCATGCGGCAAGGTTACCCGTTGCCCGGCCGGCACCACCCGCCGCAGGGGAATCAACCGATATGAGGCGCTCTGCGAATGTCAGCGTCCGGCCACTAGTCTCATGGCATGAGCACAGACGCCGCGAGCATGGACGACCTGCGCGCCCAGGTGGACCGTCGCCTGAGGGAGTTCGTCGAACGGCAGTTGCACACCCTCGGCGGGGCCGAACTCGAGCCGCTCCACACGGCCGCGGAGGAGCTGCTGTCGGGGGGCAAGCGACTGCGCCCCGCCTTCTGCTACTGGGGCTGGCGCGGCGCCGGCGGCACCGACGCGCCCGGCGTCCTCACCGCGGCGGCCTCGCTGGAGCTGCTGCAGGCCAGCGCGCTGGTGCACGACGACGTGATGGACAAGAGCGACCTGCGCAGGGGCATGCCGGCCGCGCACCGCCGCTTCCAGACGCTGCACGAGAAGGCCGGCTGGCACGGCTCGGCGGAGCAGTTCGGCGAGGGTGCCGCGATCCTGCTGGGCAACCTGCTGCTGATCTGGTCGGGAGAGATGTGGCGCACCAGCGGCCTGCCCCCGGAGTCGCTGGCGGCGGCCCAGCCGGTGCACGACCACATGCGCACCGAGCTGATGTGCGGGCAGTATCTGGACCTGCTGGAGCAGGCCGGCGGCGAGAACACCTTCGAGTCGGCCCTGCGCGTCGCGCTCTACAAGAGCGGCAAGTACTCCGTCGAGCATCCGCTGAGGCTCGGCCTGGTGCTCGGCGCGGGCGAGTCGAAGCCGTGGATGGACGAGCTGTGCACCGCCTACGGCACCCGGGTCGGCATCGCCTTCCAGCTGCGTGACGACATCCTCGGCGTGTTCGGCGACCCCGCCACGACCGGCAAGCCGGCGGGTGACGACCTGCGCGAGGGCAAGCGGACGATGCTCGTGGCCCGCACGCTGGCCGCCGCCTCCGCCTCGGAGGCGAGCACGGTCCGCGCCCTGCTCGGCGACCGGGACCTCGACGAGCGGGGCGTGGCCACCCTGCGCGAGATCATCGAGGGCACCGGCGCGCTCCGGGAGTGCGAGGACATGATCGGCGACTATCTCGGCAAGGCGCTCGCCTCACTCGAACAGTCGCCGATCACGCCCGAAGCCCGCGCCGCGCTCGCCGAACTCGCCGTCGCGGCCACCTCCCGCAGGATGTGACCGCGAAGCTGACCCAGCCCGCATCCCGCAGGATGTGACCGCGAAAGCTCACCCGGCCGGCGTCCCGGAGGACGTGAGCCGCTTGGCGAACTCGGCCGTGGCCGCGCCCGGATCCTCCGCGTCGGTGATCGCGCGCACGACCACGACCCTGGACACTCCGTACGACATGACCTCGTCCAGGTTGGACAGGCCGATGCCGCCGATGCCGAACCAGGGCCGGTCCACGCCCAGCGACGCCGCGTGCCTGAGCAGCGGCGGGCCGGGCGCGTGGCGGCCGGGCTTGGTCGGCGTGGGCCAGATCGGGCCGCAGCAGAAGTAGTCGACGCCCTCCTCCACGGCCGCGGCGGATGCCTCGGCGGCGGAGTGGGTGGACCGTCCGATGACGATGTCGTCGCCGAGTATCTCTCGCGCGACGGCCACAGGAAGGTCGTCCTGCCCCAGGTGGAGCACGTCTGGGTGGGCGGAGTAGGCGATGTCGGCCCGGTCGTTGACCGCCAGCAGCCGGCCATGCCGGTCACAGGCGTCGCGGAAGACCTCGAGCAGCGCGAGCTCTTCGCGCGCCTCGAGCCCCTTCTCCCGCAACTGGACGATGTCCACGCCCGCGGCGAGCACCGCGTCGAGGAAGTCGGCCAGGTCACCACGATCACGCCGACCGTCGGTGCACAGGTAGAGGCGTGCGTCAGAAAGCGAGGGCCTGGGCACGCCGTTTCACCTCTGTATGACGACCGGCCTTGATCGCCTGAACCGGCGAGCCTGGCAGCGAGTCATCGGGGGTGAAGAGCCAGCGCAGCGCCTCGACATCGTCGTAGCCGGCGTCCTGCAGCACGGTGAGTGTGCCGGGGAGGCCCTTCATCACGTCCTTTCCTTCAAGGAACACCGCGGGCACCTGTGGCCCGCCGCTGCCCCGCCTTACGCCGAGCAGCTTGTGATCCTTGAGGAGCTGCTTGGCCCGCCCCAGGGGAAGCCCCAGGCGCTGGGCCACTTCGGGGAGAGTGAGCCACTCGTCAACGAGCTGGTCGGTCTCCCGGTCGATCTGTGCAACAGAAAGCGTCACGAAACCACAACTACCACACGCCGTGCTTGCTCAAACAACACAATCTCGTAGGGGGACGTCCGGATCCACCAGGCGTTCCGTGTCCAGACGGTGGCCCGCCTCGATGATTCGGCGTCCCTGGACGAGGTCGCGGGGCCGGTCCACGGACAGCACCGCGGCCAGCTCGTCCTCGTCGGTGAGCCAGCAGGCCGACCACTTGCCCTCCGGCGTGCCCCGGTACAGCAGCCGCCGGCCGGCCGGATGATGGCCCGCGTACTGGATCATGTGGCCGAACTGCTCCGACCAGAAGTACGGGACCGGGTCGTAGACCGCCTTCTCCCCCAGCAGGGTCGCGGCGGCGACCTCGGGCGCGCCCAGCGCGGTGTCCCAGTGCTCCACGCGCAGCCTGGCCTGGTAGCGGCGCGACCACCAGGCGGCGCAGTCGCCCACCGCGACCACGCCCGGCATCGAGGTGCGCAGGTGCTCGTCGGTGACGACGCCGTTGTGCAGGTCGATGTCGGCGTCGGCGAGCCACTCGACGGCCGGGCGCACGCCGATCCCGGCGACGACCACGTGCGCCTCGACGAAGCCGCCGCCGACCAGCTCGACGCCGCCCTCCTCCACCGCTCCGACCATGGTGTCGAGCCGCAGGTCGATGCCGTCGTACCAGCTCAGCGTGCGAGCGCCGATCTCGGCGCCGACCGCGAGCGCGAGCGGTGCGGAGGCGGCCTCGATCACCGTCACCGCGCAACCGGCCCGGCGGGCCGCGGTGGCCACCTCCGCGCCGATCCAGCCCGCGCCGACGACCGCCACCCGAGCGCCGGGGACCAGCCTGGCCCGCAGCTCCAGCGAGTCGTCCAGGGTGCGCAGCGCGTGCTGCGGGCCGTCGCCGGGCAGCATAATCGGCTCGGTCCCGGTGGCGATCACCAGCCCGTCATAGGCGAGCTCGCCCTCGGTGGTCTCCACGGCGCCGGCCCGCAACGCCTTGGCCGAGACGCCGGGCCTGAAGTCGATCCCCATCGCGGACAGGTCGGAGTCGACGAAGCTGGAGTCGGAGTCGCCGAGCAGCACGGCCTTCGACAGGGGCGGGCGGTCATACGGCCGATGCCGCTCCTCCCCGATCAAAGTGATCTTGCCGTCGAAGCCCCGCGCACGCAGAGCCTCGACGCTGCGCACGCCCGCCAGACCCGCTCCTACCACCACGACACGATTCACGTAAATGACCATAACGGGGGGCGTGCCGGATCGTCGCGTCGAGGCCGTAAGGTAGGGGACGTAAGACGCGCGGGAGTCCGGCCGATACCGGGCTGAGAGGAAGGCTTTACCGGGCCTTCGACCGCAAGACACCTGATCCGGATCATGCCGGCGAAGGGAGCGGACCATGGACGTGGTCGTCGGAGCGGGCATCGTCGGGCTGTCCATCGCCTGGCGGCTGGCTCGCGAGGGCCGGCCGGTCACCGTGGTGGATCCGGCCCCGGCCTCGGGCGCCTCCCACGCCGCGGCGGGCATGCTGGCGCCGGTCAGCGAGGTCACCTACACCGAGGAGCCGCTGCTCCGGCTCGGCCTCGCCTCCCTGAGCCGCTGGCCCGCCTTCGCCGCCGAACTCGCCGCCGACGCGGGCCTGACGAACGACACCCCCGGCTCCCGCCACGCGCCCGCCCCGAAGCCCGCCCCCGGCGACGGTCCCGTCCCGGACAACGCCCCTGGCTCCCGTCACGGGCTCATCCCGGGCGCCGCCCCTGGCTCCGACGGCGAGCTCGGCGCGGCGGGCGGTGCGGACGGGGTGTCCGGCTCGGGCGAAGGCTTCGGCGGGGGGATCTCCGCCGCCGCCAGGGCCGGGCTCGACCTGCGGGCCGACGGGACGCTCGACGTGGCGTTCGGGGCCGACGACCTGGCCGCGCTGGGCGAGCTTGCCGCGTTCATGGAGAAGCTGGGCCTGCCGGTCGAGCGGCTGACGGGCCGGGAGTGCCGCCGGCTGGAGCCGATGCTGGCGCCCTCCGTGCGTGGCGGGCTGCTGGCCGGGACCGACGCCTGGGTGAACCCGCGCCGCGTCACCGCGGCGCTGCTCGCCGCCCTGGAGCGGCGCGGCGTGCCGCTGGTGCCGGCGCGCGTCAGCGAGCTGCTGCGCGACGGCGACCGGGTCACGGGTGTACGGCTGGCGCCCCCGGCGAGCCCCGGGGAGATCCTGGCCGAACGGGTGGTGCTGGCGGCCGGGGCGTGGAGCGGCGAGCTGGCGAACGTGCCGGTACGCCCGGTCAAGGGGCAGATCATGCGGCTGCGTTCGGAGCGGCCGCTGCTCGGCCGGTGCGTGCGCGGCATGGTGCACGGGACGCCGGTCTATCTGGTGCCGCGCGGTGACGGCGAGCTGGTCGTCGGCGGCACGCAGGAGGAGCTGGGCTTCGACACCAGGGTGACCGCGGGCGGCCTGTACGAGCTGCTGCGGGACGCCAGGGAGCTGGTGCCGGGCGTCACCGAGCTGGAGGTCGCCGACGTGGTGGCGGGCCTGCGCCCGGGGACACCGGACAATCTGCCGATCGTCGGGCCGAGCGGCACGCCGGGCCTCACGCTGGCCACCGGTCACTTCCGCAGTGGGGTGCTGCTCACCCCCGTCACGGCCGCGATCGTCCAGGGCGAGGGTGGCGATCTCGCGACATTGTGCTCACCCGCTAGATTCCGGGATATCTCATGAAACTGATGGTCAACGGGGCCGCGCACGAGGTGCCTGACAGCATGACCGTGGCGCAGGCCGTACAGAAGCTGACCGGACGGTCAGGCGGGGCCACCACCGGCGTGGCGGTGGCCGTGAACGGTGAGGTGGTCACGCGCGGCTCGTGGGAGACCACGGCGCTGCGCGAGGGCGACCTCGTGGAGGTGCTGACGGCGGTGCAAGGTGGATGATCTGATCATCGCCGGGGAGAAGTTCTCCTCCCGGCTCATCATGGGCACGGGCGGCGCGCCCTCGCTGGAGGTGCTCGACGCGGCGCTGGCGGCGTCCGGCACGGAGCTGACCACGGTGGCGATGCGGCGGCTCGACCCCGGCGCCCGCGGCTCGGTGCTGGACGTGCTCCGCGAGCGCGGCATCCGGGTGCTGCCCAACACGGCGGGCTGCTTCACCGCCGGCGACGCCGTGCTGACGGCGCGGCTGGCCAGGGAGGCGCTCGGCACCGACTGGGTCAAGCTGGAGGTCATCGCCGACGAGCGGACCCTGCTGCCGGACCCGATCGAGACGTTCGACGCGGCCGAGCGGCTGGTGGCCGACGGTTTCGTGGTGCTGCCGTACATCGGCGACGACCCGGCGCTCGCCCGCCGCCTGGAGCAGGCCGGCTGCGCGGCGGTGATGCCGCTCGGCTCGCCGATCGGCTCCGGGCTCGGCATCCGCAACCCGCACAGCATCGAGCTCATCGTGGAGGCGGCCGGGGTGCCGGTGATCCTCGACGCGGGCATCGGCACGGCCAGCGACGCCGCCCTGGCGATGGAGCTGGGCTGCGACGCCGTGCTCCTGGCGACGGCGGTGACCAGGGCGCAGCGGCCGGATCTGATGGCGACGGCGATGAAGGGCGCGGTGCTGGCCGGTCGGCAGGCGTGGCAGGCGGGCCGCATCCCGCGCCGGCGCTACGCTGAGGCGTCGTCACCGATGACGCCCTGAGGCCGGCGAACCACCGTCGGCCTTCAGGTCACCGCGGACTCGCCGGGAAACCCTTGAACGGGCACGGGTCCGCATCGGTTTCGGATGCTCAGGCCCTCCCGGGGGCGAAACGCCCGTAAACTCGGCGGGGTGGACACGACGACAGCGGACCCTCTGGTCGGCCGGCTGCTCGATGGGCGCTACCGCATCGAGTCACTGATCGCCCGGGGCGGTATGGCGACCGTCTACCTCGCGCTGGACATCCGGCTGGACCGGACCGTCGCGCTGAAGGTCATGCATCGCTCGCTCGCCGAGGACCCGGCGTTCGTGCGCAGGTTCATCGGCGAGGCCAAGTCGGTGGCCAGTCTCTCCCATCCCAACGTGGTGCACGTCTTCGACCAGGGCACCGACAACGACATCGTCTACCTGTCGATGGAGTACGTACCCGGCAAGACGCTGCGCGACATCCTGCGCGAGCGCGGCAGGGTGCCGGCCCGCGAGGCACTGGAGATCATGATCCCGGTGCTCGCGGCGCTCGGCGCGGCCCACCAGGCCGGGCTCGTCCATCGTGACGTCAAGCCCGAGAACGTGCTGATGACCGACGACGGCCGGGTCAAGGTCGTGGACTTCGGCCTGGCCAGGGCGATCGAGGCGACCAACCAGACCCGCACCGGCGTGATGATCGGCACGATCGGCTACATGTCGCCCGAGCAGGTGACGACCGGCGGCGCCGATGTGCGCAGCGACGTCTACGCCGCGGGCATCATGCTGTTCGAGCTGGTGACGGGCGAGCAGCCCTACGACGGCGAGACGCCCATGTCGGTGGCCTACCGGCATGTGCACGACACCGTGGCGGCGCCGTCGTCGGTGGTGCACGACGTGCCCCGGCTGATCGACACGCTGGTGGCCCACGCCACGGCCCGCGACCCGCAGGACCGCCCGGCGGACGCGACCGCGATGCTGGTGGCCGCCGTGGAGGCGCACCGGCTGCTGCCCCGGCAGACGGAGCCGCCGGCGGCACGCTCGCCGCAGCACTCCCGGCCGCACACGATGCCGCCGCGCGCCGCGCCCGCGCACACACTGATCCAGCCGCGGGCCGAGAGCGCGCCACCGCCGCCACCGCCGCGCCGCGACCGGTTCAGGGTCAACTGGTTCCTGGTGGTGCTCGCCGCCGTCATGGTGGTCGCGGTCGCGGCGACCGGGCTCTATTTCTCCCAGAAGAGCTACGCCACCGTGCCCGACCTGGTCGGCAAGAACATCACGGTGGCCGAGCAGAACGCCAGAAGGCTCGGCTTCGGGATCGTCAAGGTCGCGGGCAAGCACAGCGAGAAGGTGGCCGAGGGGCTGGTGCTGGAGATGGATCCGGCGCCCAGCACCGAGGTCGAGAGCGGGCAGACCATCACGCTGGTCCCCTCGCTGGGGCCGAAGCGCGTGCTGGTGCCCAAGGTCCAGGGCATGTCCGAGCAGGACGCCCGCAGCGCGATCGCCACCGAGGGCCTCACCGTGGGCAAGGTCAGGCGCATGCAGAACCTCGAGATCGCGCGTAACACCGTGATCCGGACCTCGCCCCAGGTGGGCGACAAGGTCAAGGAAGGCGCCAAGGTCGACATCTACGTGAGTGCGGGCATGGTGATGCCGGACGTCAGCGGCATGCCGAAGGACGAGGCCGCCGCCTTCCTGGGCCAGCAGGGCTTCGCGGTGCAGGTCGCCGAGGTCGACGACGACGCCGAGCCGTGCACCGTCATCGCGCAGTCGCCCAAGGCCAAGTCGGAGGTCGACAAGGGCGCGCCGGCCATGATCACGGTGGCCCGCTGCCAGCAGGACTTCTGGCAGTGGTGGGGCCGCGACAACGGCGAAGGCGACGACGATGACGGCGACCGTGACTCGCGGATCGTGCCGCAGGTGATGGGCAAGAGCATCAGCGACGCCAAGGCCGAGCTGGAGGCGCAGGGCTTCCGGGTGCGGGTGCGCAACCTGGGCAACAGCGGCGTGGTGCGCTTCCAGCGTCCGGCGCCCAGCAGCGAGCGGCCGCCCGGCTCGGAGGTCCACCTCTGGCAGTGACGCCAGCCCCTCCGCGACACCTGGCTCAGGGACGCCCGCTCCTCCGGGACAGACACCTGGCTCAGGGACGCGCGCTCAGGCCAGCACGCCGTGCAGGCGCACCCTGGCCAGGCCGCCGTCGGGGTAGATGTCGACGCGCACCTGGCCGACCGGCTCGGCGTGCCGGAGCCGGAAGCGGTGCGGGGTGTCGGGCTGGAGCCTGGTCTTCGGCAGCAGCTCCGTCTCGCGGCCGCCGTCGAGCCCGGTGAGCGACACCCAGCCGGGGGCGTTGTGCAGCAGGTTGGTGGTGTCGATCTCGGCCAGGCGGATGAGGCCGCGCCCGGCGAGGCGGATGACCAGCCAGTCGTTGCCCGCGCCGCGGCGGCGCGCGGTCTCCCAGCCTTCGCCCTGGTGGCGGGCCAGGCCGGGGGCCAGGACGTGGTTGGGCGAGGAGTAGAACTCGTCGGAGCAGGCGGTCACCAGGCCGCCGTTGGCCAGGGCCGCCAGGTCGAGGCCGAGCCCGTCGTAGACGGACAGGTCGGGCCGCGCCTCGCCGTGCACCCGCAGGCGGGCGATGCCGCCGTCGGGGAACGTGTTCAGCCGCACATGGGTGTGGCGGCCGCCGGCGGCGACCTCGAAGTGGTGCTCGGCGTCGCCGTTGAGCGCGCTCCTGGGCACGATCTCCTCCCAGGCGGCCTCGGCCAGCTCGGCCGGTGACGGGTGTCCGGTCACCTCGGCCGCCTCGACGGAGGCGTACGGCGGATAGTTGCCCTTGAACCAGGCCGTGTCGATCACCACCCCGCGGATCACTCCCGGGATGCCGAGTCGTACCAGCGCCCAGTCGTGGCCGGGCTCGCGGCGACGGCGGGTCTCCCAGCCGTCGTACACCTGCCCCTTGCTGCCGAACGTCTCCGCCCGGAAGACGGGACGTTCCGGCCGGATCAGGCACTCCTTGTCGGCGAAGGACTCGTCGCTGGCGGCGACGACCGCGCCGCCGTGGCTGCGGAGCGCGAGGTCGGGCAGGCGGGTGAAGGGGTGCATCTAATCTCCGAACCGCAGATTTCCGTACGGTGTCCCGTCGACCGGCCTGCCCCGGAGCCAGGTGGTCAGGACGGCGCCCTTGAGGTGACGGCCGTGGTAGGGCGTGACCGGGTTCTTGTGGTGCAGCCGCCGGGCGTCCACCGGCTCGGTGACGGCCGGGTCGAAGGCGACGAGGTCGGCGTCGTTCCCGGGCTCGATCCCGCCCTTGCCCGCCAGCCCGGCCAGTGCGGCGGGGTTGGCCGACATCCAGCGGACCACCGCGCCGAGCCCGTGCCCTCTGCGGGACGCCTCGGTCCAGACCGCCCGCAGGCCGAGCTGGAGGGAGGCGACGCCGCCCCAGGCGGCGGCGAAGTCGGGCACCTTGAGGTCGGGGGTCGCGGGCGAGTGGTCGGAGACGACGCAGCTCAGCACGCCCCGGGCGAGCCCTTCCCAGAGCAGGTCGCGGTTGGCGGCCGAGCGGATGGGCGGGCAGCACTTGTAGGCCGTGTCGCCCTCGGGGATCTGCTCGGCGTCGAGCGTCAGGTAGTGCGGGCAGGTCTCGGCGGTGATCCGCACCCCGTCCGCCTGGGCCCGCGCCAGCACGTCCAGACCCTCGGCGCTGGAGACGTGCAGGATGTGCGCCCGCGCGCCGGTCTCCCGCGCCGCCTCGACGACCTGCTCGATCGCGCTCCGCTCGGCCGCTCCCGGCCGCGACTCCAGGAACTGCCGGTACGACGGGCCCGCGCAGTCGGTCAGCAGCGCGGGATCCTCCGCGTGCACGACCAGGAGGCCGTCGAATCCGGCGATCTCCGCCATCGCCTCCCGCATCCGCGACGGCGTGAGCGACGGGAACTCCTCCACCCCCGACGGCGACAGGAAGCACTTGAACCCATAGACGCCCCGGTCGTGCAGCGCCCGGAGCTCCTTGACGTTCGCCGGCACGGCCCCGCCCCAGAACCCGACGTCCACGTGGCACTGCCCCTCGGCGGCGCGCACCTTGGCCTCCAGCGCCTCGACGCTGACGGTCGGCGGCAGCGAGTTGAGCGGCATGTCGACGATGGTGGTGACGCCTCCGGCGGCGGCGGCCCTGGTGGCGGAGGCGAACCCCTCCCAGTGGGTCCGGCCCGGCTCGTTGACGTGCACGTGCGTGTCGACCAGGCCGGGCAGCAGCGCCAGGTCCCGCAGGTCGATCTCCTCCGCCGCCGGCGGCGGCGCGTCGTAGGGGTGCAGCGCCGCGATCCGGCCGTCCTGTACGGCGACGGCCAGCGCCCGCTCCCCGTCGGCCGTCACGGTCCTGCGCGACCTGACCACCAGGTCGTATCCGCTCACGGGGGCGCCGTCTCCCGCGCGGGCGCCGGCTGAAGGGGCGCGGGTGCCGCTCATGCGAGGTGGTCGGCGGCCAGGCGGGCCGTCACCTCGCGCAGGAGCGCGGCGGCCTCGGCCATGCAGCGGTCGGGGTCGGGCTCCAGGTCGGTGAGCGCGTAGGCGGCCGTGATGCCCGCCGCCTGGAGGTCGGCGTCGCTGAGCGTGCGGCGCCCGCAGACCGCCACCACGGGGACGCCCGCCTTGGCGGCGGCCTGGGCGACGCCGACGGGCGCCTTGCCGCGCAGGGACTGCTCGTCGAGCGAGCCCTCGCCGGTGATCACCAGCCGGGCGCCTTTGACGAGGTCGTTGAAGCCGAGCAGGTCGAGCAGGTAGTCGATGCCAGGCTGAACGTCGGCGTGCAGGAACGCCAGCGCGGCGAAGCCGACGCCGCCCGCCGCGCCGGCGCCCGGGGCGCCGGCGACGCCCATGGGGCGCGGCCTGTCGTCGTGCTCGACGGCGCCGACCAGGCCGTGGGTACGGGTGGCGACGGCGGCGAGGCGGGACAGCGCGGCCTCGAGCACGCGGACCTGGTCCGGCGTGGCGCCCTTCTGCGGGCCGTAGACGGCCGCCGCGCCGTGCGGGCCCAGCAGAGGGTTGTCGACGTCGGAGGCGACGACGATCTCCACGGCGGACAGGTCGAGGAGGCCGGAGACGTCGATCCGCTCCAGGTCGCGCAGCGCGGCCCCGCCGGGCGGCAGGTCGTCGCCGGCGGCGTCGAGGAGGCGGGCGCCGAGTGCCCGCACCAGGCCCGCTCCCCCGTCGGTGCAGGCGCTGCCGCCCAGGCCGAGCACGACGCGGGTGGCGCCCTGCTTGACGGCGTCGGCGACGAGCTCGCCGGTGCCGTGGCTGGTGGCGGTCAGCGGCTGGGGGCCGCCGGGCAGGCGGCGCAGGCCGGACGCCTCGGCGAGCTCGACCACGGCGGTGTCGCCGCGCCGTGCGTAGGACGCGTCTACCGGCTCACCCGTCGGGCCGGTGACGCTGATGGTGACGCGGGTGAAACCGCAGGCCACGGCCGCGTCGACGGTGCCGTCTCCGCCGTCGGCGACGGGCAGCTCGACCGCCGCGACGCCCGGGCCCGCCGCAAGGGCCGCGGCCACGACGGCGGCCACCTCGGCGGCCGTCAGCGAACCCTTGAACTTGTCCGGGGCGACAAGAACATGCTCAACCACTGCGCACTCCCACACGAGACGACACGGGACCGGGGCCGGCCATGCCCCATCATCACACCTCCGCCGTGATCGCCCCGAACCGCCCACGGCCCACTTCGTCTAGGCTTCGCCGTACCCGAGCCGTACCAGAGCCGTACGGGATCATAAGGAGGGGTTCTCGTGCGTATCTCCACCGCGCAGCGGCGCGCCCGGCTGGGCATGCGGCACCGGCTGGCGCGCAAGGCGGCGAGCGTCGAGGAGGCGGTGCGGGCGGTCGTGGCGTTACACGCCACCGACCCCGCCACCGTGTTCCTGTCGGCGGGCGCGCGGCTGACCGCGCCCGGCCCCGAGCCGGTCGAGCGGGCGCTGTACGAGGAGCGCACGCTGACCCGGATGACCGGCATGCGGCGCACGATGTTCGTGGTCCCGGCGGACCTGGTGCCCGTCGTGCAGCAGTCCTCGACCCGGGCGATCGCGGTTCGGGAACGCAGATCGCTGGTGAAGCTGCTGGCCGACAACGGCAGGGACGAAGCCTGGCTGGACGACGTGGCCGCCTCGGTGCTGCGCGCGCTGGCCGAGGTGGGCGAGGCGACGGCGAACGAGCTGGGCGAGCTGGAGCCGCGCCTGCGCGAGCAGTACAAGGTGGCGGTGGGCAAGCCCTACGAGGCGACGCAGAGCGTGGCCGGCCGCCTGCTGAACGTGATGGCCATGGAGGGCAGGCTGGTGCGGCGGGGCCGCCCGGCCGGCACGTGGATCAGCGGCATGCACCGGTGGGGGGTCAGCCCCGTGATGGCCGAGCCGGCGGCGGACGCGGCGCGGGCGGAGCTGGTGCGGCGGTGGCTGACGGCGTTCGGGCCGGGTACGGAGGCCGATCTCCAGTGGTGGACCGGCTGGACGCTGGGCCAGGTGCGCCAGGCACTGGCCGCCACCGGCGCGGTCGAGGTCGAGCTGGCGGAGGGCACCGGCCTCGTCCTGCCGGACGACCTGGACGACCTGGACGACGAGCCGGAGCCGTGGGCGTCGCTGCTGCCCGCGCTCGACCCGACGCCGATGGGCTGGCAGGCCCGCGACTGGTATCTGCCGCGGGCGCACCGGGCCGAGCTGTTCGACCGCACCGGCAACGTGGGACCGACCGTGTGGTGGAACGGCGAGGTGGTGGGCGGCTGGGCACAGCGCGCCGACGGTGAGATCGTCTGGCGGCCGCTGACGGACGTGGGCGCGGACGCCAGGGCGGCGATCGAGGCGGAGGTGGCCGGGCTGGCCGCGTGGCTCGGCGGGGTCAAGGTCACCCCCCGCTTCCGTACTCCGCTGGAACGCGAGCTGTCGACCTGACCTCCAGGGCCGACGAGCCCAGCGCCAGCACGGCGCCGGCCAGCGCGCACAGGCCGATCGCGGCCTGTGCGCCCGTCCGCTCCAGCAGCCAGGCCACGGCGACCCCGGCGGCACCGTAGCCGAGACCGCCCGCCGCGTACATGCCGGAGAAGCCCGCCGCCCACTGCGAGCGCGGCAGCCGGTCCTGAAGGGCGACGGCCCTGGCGGTGAGCGCGGGGGTCAGGCAGAGGCCGGCCAGCGCGAGCAGGGCGACGGCCGGGCCGGGCGAGGGCACGAGCGCGGCGGATCCGATCGCCAGGGCGATGCCGGTCGCCAGCAGCATGGCGTGGGCGAGCGGTGAGCCCTTCCAGGCTCGGGCGCCGTAGGCCAGGGCGCCGGCGATGCCGGCGAGCGTGCAGGCCGTCAGCACCGGCCCCGCCAGGTCGGCGCGGGCGCCGAAGCCGGTCAGCAGCACGGGCAGCGCCAGGGTGACCGCCCCGAACCCGAACATGACCGCCCCGTCGTAGACCATGGCGGGCCAGCCCAGCCGCCAGAGCCCGGCCCGCGCCGTGACGGGAGGCGGCCCCGGGTCACGCAGCCGCAGCCCGGCGAGCGCGCCCCCGCCCGCCAGCAGGGCCATGGCGAGCACGGGCAGCCGGGCGTCGAGCACGGCGAGCACGGCCACCAGCGCCGGCGCGATCGCCCACACGGTGGTGCTGGCCGTCGACTCCAGGCTGAGGGCCGGAATCCGCCGCTCTGCGGGCACCACCCGGACGAGGAGGGCGCGCAGCCCGCCGTGTGCGCCCGACGAGATCGCGCCGCCGACGGCGGCCAGGGCGAACAGGCCCGCGACCGGCAGCACGGGCGCGAACGCGGCGAGCGCCGCGAAGGCGGCGGCCTCCACACCGAGCACCGACGCCGTCTCCCGGGGAGCGGGCCTGACGTCGAAGCGCCTGCCGAGCGGCCCCGCCGCGGCCGCCTCGGCCAGCGCGTGGCCGCCGCCGAGCAGCGCGCCGACGGCGTAGGAGCCGGTGACCGCGTGCCCCAGGAACACCAAGGCCAGGGGCGCCATGGCCACGGGGAAGCGCTGGCAGATCAGGACGGCGAACCACCCGCCGATTCCCGGCGAGCGCAGTACCACCGCGTACTGTTTACCGGTCATAACTTTAGACGGTAACAGTTACCAGCTAACCGGTACAGTGGTGACGTGGACGAGAAAGCCGCCCCGGGCGGGCTGGAGCAGGTCAGGGCGTTCATCAACACCTGGCTGGTGCCCAACGACACGCGCGTACCGGAGGACCGGCTGCCGGAGCTGGTCGCCGATCCCGCACGCTGGCGGGCGGAGCTGCCCGGTGTGCCGCCGGACCCGCTCGACCCAGGCGACCCAGGTGACCCGGGCGACCCGGGCGACCCGGGCGACCCGGGCGACCCGGGCGACCCGGGCGACCCGGGCGACCCGGGCGACCCGGGCGACCCGGGCGACCCGGGCGAGCTCATGAGGCTCCGGGAGGCGCTCCGGCGCTCGCTCGGCCTGGAGCGGCCCGTCGAGCTCGACGGCTGGCTGCGCCGCCATCCGCTCCGGGCGCAGATCCCCGCGGACCCGGACGCGCCCCCGCTGGCCCTGCGCCCGGAGACCGCCGGCCCGATCGGGCACATCCTGGCGCTGGCGGCCGAGGCGATCCGGGCGGGGCAGTGGGCCCGGCTCAAGGCGTGCCCGGACTGCAAGTGGGTCTTCTACGACCACAGCCGCAACGGGGGCCGCCGGTGGTGCGCGATGACCGCCGGCAGCCCGTACGGGCGCGGCTGCGGCAGCATCGCCAAGGTGCGCTCCTACCGTGAGCGCAAGCGGGTCTGAGCAGCCACCAGCGGGATCCAGCGGTCGGCGGGGTCTAGCGGTCGGCGGCCAGGCGCGTCAGGCGGCGGTGGGCCTCGGCGCCCGCCCGCCCAGCGGCGTCGTGCGCGACGGTGCGCAGTTCGCCGTCCTCCACCACTGTCCGCCCGCCCACCAGCAGCCGGGCCAGCGGCGGCTGCGGCCCGAAGACCAGCGCGCAGACGGGGTCGTCGACGGCCGCCGTGAACGGGCCGTCCACCCGCCACAGCGCGAGGTCGGCCAGCTTGCCCGGCTCCAGCGAGCCGAGCTCGTGCCGGCGGCCGAGGTTGCGTGCGCCGCCGAGCGTGGCCAGCTCCAGCGCCTGCCTGGCCGACAGCGCCTTCGGCCCGTACCTGGCGCGCTGGAAGAGCAGGGCCTGCCGCATCTCCCCCGCCATCGTGGTCAGCTCGGATGAGGCGCTGCCGTCGACGCCGAGCCCGACGTTCGCGCCGCGCCGCAGCATCTCCGACACCCGCGCGATCCCGGCCCCCAGGCGCCCGTTGGAGGAGGGGCAGTGCGCCGAGCCGGTGCCGGTGGCGGCGAACTTGGCGATGTCGGCGTCGCTCAGGTGCACCGCGTGCGCGAACCACACGTCCTGGCCGAGCCAGCCGAGCTTGTCCATGTAGTCGACCGGGCGCATGCCGAACTGCTCCAGGCAGTGCTCCTCCTCGTCCAGGGTCTCGGCCAGGTGGGTGTGCAGGCGTACGCCCTTGTCCCTGGCGAGCCTGGCGGCCTCGGTCATCAGCTCCGCGCTCACCGAGAACGGCGAGCAGGGCGCGACCGCGACGCGCAGCATGGAGGAGAAGGAGGGGTCGTGGTAGGTGTCGACGGCCTCGGCCGTGGCGGCGAGGATCTCGTCGAGCTCCTCCACGACGACGTCCGGCGGCAGCCCGCCCGCCGACTGACCGCGATCCATCGAACCGCGCGCGGGGTGGAAGCGGATGCCCAGCTCGCGGGCGGCCTCGATCTCGGCGGCGAACAGGTCGCCCCGGCCCTTGGGGAAGACGTAGTGGTGGTCGCTGGAGGTGGTGCAGCCCGACAGCGCCAGATAGCCGAGGCCCGCCGACGCGGCGCCCTTGACGACGTCGGCGTCCATGGCGGCCCACACCTCGTACAGGGTGACCAGCCACTCGAACAGGGTGGCGTCCTGGGCGAGCCCCTGGGTCGCCCACTGGTAGAGGTGGTGGTGGGTGTTGATCAGGCCGGGTGTGGCCAGGCAGCCGGTCGCGTCGATCCGGGTCGCCCCGGGCGCCTCAGGGGACCGCGCCATGGGGCCGAGCTCGGCGATCCGGTCCCCCTCGACGCGGATGTATCCGGAGGCGATCTCCGGCCCTGTGACGGGGGCGATGTGGACGTTCTCGATCAGGGTGCCGGTCACCTGGGCGCAGACTTCCGCGTGGCCGCCAGCCGCACGGCGTCGAGGATCTTCTCGTAGCCGGTGCACCGGCACAGGTTGCCCGCGAGGGCCTCGCGGATCTCCGCGTCCGAGGGCTGGGCGACGCGTTCGAGCAGGTCGTGGGCCTGCACGATGAGGCCGGGGGTGCAGAAGCCGCACTGCACCGCGCCGCACTCCACGAACGCCTCCTGCAGCGGATCGAGCCGGTCCCCCTCGGCCAGCCCTTCGACGGTCCGCACCCGGCGGCCGTCGGCCTGTCCCGCGGCGACCAGGCAGGCGCAGACCGGCGCGCCGTCCAGGTAGACCGTGCAGGAGCCGCACTCGCCCTGCTCACAGGCGTTCTTGGAGCCGGGCAGACCGAGCCGCTCACGCAGGACGTACAGCAGGCTCTCGCCCTCCCACACGTCCTCGGCGGTCTCCTCGCGGCCGTTGACGGTGAACGTGACGCGCATCAGGCGGCCCTCCTTCCCAGATGGTCGTGCCACGCCCAGGTGAGGGTGCGGCGGGCCATCACGTCGATGGCGTGCCTGCGGTAGTCGGCGGTGCCGCGCACGTCGTCGATCGGCGAGGCGGCCAGCGCGGCCAGCTCGCCGAAGCGCCGCAGCAGCGCCGGGTCGAGCGGCGCGTCCCAGTCGAGCTCGCCGGCCAGGAGCTCCTCCGCCTTCAGCGCCCTGCGCGGAGTGGGCGCGGCCGAGCCGAGCCCGGTGCCGACCCGCCTCTCCCCGGGCCACAGCGCGACGGCGAACGAGCAGACCGCGATCACCATCGCGTTGCGGGTGCCGACCTTGGAGAAGTACTGCGGGCCGCCCGCCGCCCGGACGTGGAAGGCCCTGATCAGCTCGTCGGGGCGCAGCGCGTTGCGCTTGACGCCGAGGTAGAACTCCGCCGCCGGGATCAGCCGGACGCCCTCGGCCAGCGACTCTGCCTCGATCACCGCGTCGGCGGCGAGCAGCGGCGGGTGGCTGTCGCCGGCGGGCGAGGCCGCGCCGAGGTTCCCGCCGACGGATCCGCGGTTGCGGATCTGCGGCGAGCCGACCGTCCGCGACGCCTGCGCCAGTCCCGGCAGCGGGCCGCCGAGCTCACTGATGATCGTGCTGTACGGCACCGCCGCGCCCACCCGGTAGCGCCCGTCCTGCACCGACCAGGTCGCCAGCTCGGCCACCCGGGTGAGGTCCAGCAGCGCCACCGGGCGCCGTACGGCGAAGTTGATCTCCACCATCACGTCGGTGCCGCCCTGGAGGGGCACCGCCTCCGGCTGGTCCGCCTTGGCGGCCAGCGCCTCCGCCCATGTCGTGGGCCGCAAGAAGTCCATCGCTTCACTCCCAGGCGAATCCGGCATCAGGGGCGTCCTCCCGCAGCACACTGCCCTCGATCAGGCCGTAGGGCCGGTCGGCGGCGAAGAAGACCTCGTTCTCGTTGGCCAGCCCGTAGGGCGACAGGTCCACGGGGAAGTGGTGCTTGTTCGGCATCGCCAGCCTGACCTCGCAGATCTCGGCGCGGCTGGTCAGCGCGCGCTCGCCCATGGCGTACAGGGTCTGCTGGAGGGACAGGCTGTGCGTGTCGGCGAACGCCTGGAGCAGGCATTCGCGTACGGCGTCGTAGGAGGCCCGGTAGTCCCGCCCGCCGCCCGTGTGCCGCCAGCGGGCGGTCACCGCGGTGGCCAGGACGCGGTCGTTGGTGGGCTGGAGGGTGGTGTACTCGTCGGCGAGGAAGCCGTGGAACTCCGAGCCGGTCGAGTTCAGCACCACCAGGTCCGTCAGCCCCGACACCACGGTGCTGCGGCCGTCGGCGTCGTGGTGGACCACGCAGGTGCGCACCTCGCCGCCGTGGCGGACGAAGGAGTGGTCGCCCCGGCGGTCCCAGCCGTACTCCTCGATCTCCACCCTGGCGTGCCGGATGGTCGGGTGCTCCTCGACGAAGTGCCCGGCCAGCAGCAGCGCGAAGTCCTCGATCTGGTCCACGCCGTGCTTCTTGGCGAAGGCGTACACGGTGTTCTTCTGCGTGTCGGTCGGCAGCACGGCGGCGTTGTCGCCGGTCAGGTGCGCGGCCTCCATGTCGCCGGACAGGCTGGAGCTGACGTTGACGTCCTTGATGTGGTGGCGGTCGCCGTCCCTGACGACCCGCACCAGCCTGGTCTCCGCCTTGCCGTAGCGGTTGGGTCCGAGAACGATCGACATCTAACTCCCTCGGTAGGTGGAGTAGGCGTACGGGCTGAGCAGCAGCGGCACGTGATAGTGGTCGCCGGGGTCGGTCACGGTGAAGGTGATGACGACCTCGGGATAGAAGGTGTCCGGCAGGTAGCCGCCGGTGTCGAAGACGACCCGGTGCACCCCCGCGTCCGGCTCCCAGCCCTTGAGGCGGCCGTCGCCGTCCGTGCGCCCTTCGGCGACCACCCGGCCCTCGTGCTCCAGCCGTACGCGCATCCCGGCGGCGGGCCGGCCCGTGACCGCGTCCAGCACATGCGTGGAGAAGCTCACCCGGCCTCCTCCACCAGCTTGCCGACGCGCAGCCGGGCGATCTTCGCCAGCTCCTCGCGGACCGTGCGCCGCTCGCTCTCCTCGTCGGCGGCCAGTCTCTCGCGCAGCCGCCGGAGCATCTCGCCGCCGGTCAGGCCGGTGGCGCAGACGAGGTAGACGTGGCCGAAGCGGCGCTCGTAGGCCCGGTTCCCCTCCGCCAGGGCGGCGCGCAGCTCCTCCTCGACGCCTGATTGCTCCCGCGCGGACCAGGCCGACTCCCGGGAGCCGCCGCGCGCCCGCTCCCCGATCCTCGGATGCGCCGCCAGCGCCTCCAGCACCTGGGGCCAGGTCAGCTCGCGCACCGCCGCGCCGGCCGCGCCGGCCAGCGCGTCCGGGTCCCGGAACGGGCGGCGGGCGGCCACCTCCGTGGCGAAGGCACGGCTGGCGCAGCAGGAGAGCAGCTCCTTCTCCGCGTCGTCCGGCCCGAGGGCGTTGAAGGCGGCGAGGCCGGGAGGCGTGTTGGGCATGACACGAGTAGACACACGCGGGTGGTGCCCGGTCCACCCGCCAGAGCTCCCAACTGCGGGAGGGCTTGGTCAAGACTTTTCGTGTCATGCTCCAACGGCCGGCGGCAACCGGCCCAGCCAGGCAGGTCAGCGGGAGCGGAGGCCGTCCAGGACGAGGGCGCAGAGCGCGTCGAACTCGTCGTCGATCTCCGGCCGCCCCCAGTCCGCCGAGTGGACGGGAGAGTGGAACCGGAGCGAGGCGTCGAACACCGCACGCGCCGCCGCGGCCGGGTCGGGGGTGGCGAACTCACCGCGGGCCACCCCGTCGGAGATGATCTCGCGAAGCTGCCCCACGAGGTCGGCCACGTGCTGCTCGACCGCCTCACTGGCGTCCCCGATGAGCGCCATGTACATCGCGAACAGCTCCGCGTCGTCCAGGGCCTTCTTCCGCTTGGCCGCGAACAGCGTGGCCAGCCAGTCCCGCAGCCGGACGTCGGCGGGCCCGTCGCCGGCCATCACGGCGTCGAGCAGGCTGTGCGACTCGCGCAGCCAGCCCTTCATCACCGCTTCCCGCAGCGCCGCCTTGCTCGAAAAATGCCGATAGACGCTCCCGTGGCTCACCTTCAGCGCCCGCGCCACGTCCACCACCGTGGCCTTGGCGGGCCCGTACCGGCGCAGAACCTCCACCGCCGCGCTGAGGATCTGGTCACGGGTCAAGCTGCCATCGGTCATATGCCCAAGTCTGTCAGCGCTCACTGTCGAGGTGCGCCAGCATGGGGACCGGATAGCGCTCCCCGGCGGCCGCGTCGGCGGGCACGGCAGCCTCGATGCGCCCGGCTTCCTCGGCGGTCAGCGTCACGTCGAGCGCCCCCAGCGCCTCGGCGAGCCGGTCCCGGCGCCGGGCGCCGACCAGCGGGACGATGTCGTCCCCCCGCCCGAGGACCCAGGCGATGGCCAGCTGCGCCACGGTCACGCCCTTGGCGTCGGCGATCTCGCGCAGCGCCTCGGTCAGGTCGAGGTTGCGCGCCAGGTTGTCGCCGGAGAATCGCGGGCCATGGGCGCGGAAGTCACCCGGTGAGAGCGTGCGGTCCTTGGCCCAGTGCCCGCTCAGCAGCCCGCGCGACAGCACGCCGTACGCGGTGATGCCGATGCCGAGCTCACGGCAGGTGGGCAGGATGTCGTCCTCGATCCCCCGCGACAGCAGGGAGTATTCGATCTGCAGGTCGGCGATCGGGTGCACGGCGTGCGCGCGCCTGATCGTCTCGGCTCCGACCTCCGACAGCCCGATGTGCCGTACGTGTCCCTTCTGCACTTCTTCGGCGATGGCGCCCACGGTCTCCTCGATGGGCACCTGGGGGTCCACCCTGGACGGGCGGTAGACGTCGACGTAGTCGGTGCCGAGGCGGCGCAGGGTGTAGGCGAGTGCGGTCTTGACGGCGGCCGGACGGCCGTCGTAGCCGAGCCAGTCGCCGTCGTAGTCGCGCTGCGCCCCGAACTTGACGCTGATCCGCACCCCGTCGCGGTCCCGGCCGTCGAGCGCCTGGCGGATGAGGAGCTCGTTGTGTCCCATCCCGTAGAAGTCGCCGGTGTCCAGGAGATGGACCCCCGCGTCGAGCGCGGCGCGAATGGTCGCGATCCCCTCGCCCTCGTCCGCCGGTCCGTAGAGGTCGGACATGCCCATGCAGCCCAGGCCGAGAGCGCCGACCTGCGGCCCGTTCTTTCCCAGAGTTCTCATACCGTGAAGTATGGCCTATCAGATGACAGATTTCAAATTCTGTCATTAGATATCCCTCAGGACCTTGCCTGACCTGCGCGGGAGTGCCGGCGATGGGCCTAGACTGGGTGGCACCATGACCTCAAGATCTCTCATCGGCGGACACGTCTTCGTCACCGGCGGCCTGGCCAAGGGCGGTCTCGCCTACATGGCCGACATCGGCGCCGAGATGATCCAGGTGTTCGTCACCAACCCGCGCGGCTGGGCGCTCACCCCCGGCAAGCCCGAGCAGGACGCCCAGCTGCGCGAGGCGGGCGTCGACACCTTCGTCCACGTCCCCTACCTCGCCAACTTCGGCTCCCCCACCCCCGAGACGCTGGCCGGCTCGGTCGCGCTCGTCCGCCACACCCTGGGGCGCGGCGCCGACATCGGGGCCAAGGGAGTCGTGGTGCACACGGGCTCGGCGGTGTCCCAGTCCCGCGACGACGCGCTGCGCCAGTTGCGCGAGCACCTGCTGCCGCTGCTCGACGAGATCCCGGACGACGGGCCCGACCTGCTGCTAGAGCCGATGGCGGGCCAGGGCGCGATGCTCTGCGCCACCGTGCAGGACCTGGAGCCCTATCTTGACGCCCTGGAGTGGCATCCCCGCGCGGGCGTCTGCCTCGACACCTGCCACGCCTTCTCGGCCGGGCACGACCTGACGGCCGAGGGCGGCGTCCAGGAGACGTTCGACCTGCTCCACAAGATCGCGCCCGGACGGCTCAAGCTCATCCACGCCAACGACTCCAAGGACGCCTGCGGCTCCAAGAAGGACCGCCACGAGAACATCGGCGCCGGCCGGATCGGCGCCGAGCCGTTCGCGGAGCTGATGCGCCACCCCGCCGTGGCGGGCGTGCCGATCTGCATCGAGACCCCTGGCAAGGCCGACGAGCACCGTGCGGACATCGAGACGTTGAAGCGGTTGCGCGACGGCTGATCCGCCGGGCGGGCCAGGCGTGACAGGGGCGCCCGCGCTCGCGGTCCGACCGCCCCCGTTTGGCCGGATCGCGGTCCGATCCCCGGCCACGGCGGGCGCCCCTTCACGTGGTCGGCAGCGGGCCCAACCCCCCGGTCGAGGGCCCGACAGCCGTGGCGGCCAGTGTGGCCACCATGGATCCAGCGCGTTCGGCGAGAGCCTTGCGGCTCCCCTCCTGCTGCGCCGGAGTGGCTCCGATGCCGAAACACTACGGTTGCGGCCTTCCGCACGACACCCCGTTGACCGCCGCCTCGCCAAACGGTCAGTAGTCATCGATATGCGGGACGCGCCCGGACGGTGAGCGGTCATCGCCGGGCGACGAGCGGTCGCCTCCGGCGCCCTCAGAAGGCTCCGGCAGATGCATTCTGGCCATCATCCGGCCCACTCCCCCGGGCACCCGACCCGGCGTGACCAGGGACATCACCACCATCACGGCGAACGCGAGAGGCACCGCCACCGACGCGGGGTGGGAAGTCGGCACGCCCATGTTCACGCCCGCCTGTTCGCACACCACGAGCGCGGCGGTCACCCCTCCGCCCGCCAGCGCCCCGGCCAGCACGCCGGCGTCGGTGAGCCGCCGCCACCAGATGCCGAGCAGCAGCAGCGGGCAGAAGGTGGCCGCCGACAGGCTGAAACCGAGCATCATGAGCGGCATCGAGCCGCCGGGGTCCGTGGCCGTGGTGAGGCCCAGCGCGGTGACCGCCACGGCCAGCACGGCGCCGCGGAAGACGCTGACTCCGGTGGCCCGCGAGACACAGGACGAGATGGCGCCCCCGACCGCGCTCAACACCCCGCACGCGGTGGCCAGGAAGGCGACGAACGCGCCGGCGGCCAGCAGCCCGGTCAGCAGCTCGCCGGCCGACCCGGGCAGCATCCTGGCCGGCAGCAGCAGCATGATCTCGTCCATGACGTCGCCCTTCGGCTGAACGGGCGATCCGATGAGCGATTGGACGGGCGACTGGAAGGGCTGGACGGGCTGCTGGACGGGCTGCTGGACGGTGCTCAGCACGCCGTAGAGCGGCGGCACCACGCAGAACAGCGCCAGCGTCGCCTGCGCCGCCACGATGGAGCGCCTGGCCTCGTGGCCGTCCAGGCTGACGTGAAGCCGGACGATCACGTGCGGCAGGCCCATCGTACCCAGCGCGCACGCCAGAAGGACCATGAGCGCTCCCGGCACCAGTCCCGCCATCCCGTCGTAGCCGCCCGGGGACCCGCCCGAAGCCCCTCCGGCGCCGTACGACGACCCGACGGCGCCGTACGATCCGACGGCGCCGTCCCAGAGCCCGCCCGGCAGCCCCGTGACGAAGGCGGCGACGTCGCCGGACGGCTGGTCGTGCCACCAGACCGCCCACAGCACCACCCCGACGCCGAGGAAGATCACCAGTTTCAGCCAGTACTGCGACGCCTGCACGCTCGTCACGCTGCCCGTCCCCCCGGCCAGGGCGATGGCGACCCCGGCCGAGGCCAGCGCCGCCCACCCGGCCCAGGCGGGCAGCCCGGTCAGCAGCCGCATCACCACCCCCGCCGCGTGCAGCTGGGCGACCAGGAACGCCATCCCGATGACCAGCGAGAGCGCCGTGGTGAGGCACCGCAGCGGCACCGACCCGAGCCGCCACTCGGCGAAGTCCGGCAGCGTGTAGGTGCGCGAGCGGCGCAGCGGCGCGACGACGAGGGCGAGGACGAGGACGAACCCGCCTGCGACGCCCGCCGGATGCCACACGCCGCTCGCGGTGCTCAGCCCGGCCAGCCCCAGGCACACGGCGGCCGAGGTGAACTCGGAGCTGATCGCCGCCCCGTTACGCCACGGCCGCACCGCCCGGCGGGCGGCGTGCAGCTGGGCGGGGGCGGTGTAGCGGCGCGGGCGCGCGGCGCTCACGGAGATGCCCAGCAGCACGATGAAGGCGGTCCAGGTCAGCACCGCGACGGTCATCGTTCGAGTCGCTCCGCGCGCTTGAGATGGTGTACGGCCAGCGCCACGAGGGCGGGCTGCACCGCCAAGGTCATCGCCACCCAGGCGTCGGGGGCGCGCAGCCAGAGCGCGGCGGCGGGCAGCCCGGCGAGCGAGGTGAGCGCGGCGGCGATGGTGGCCAGCGCCTGGCGTAACTGCCGGGAGACGAGCTCGGCCACGTCGGGGGCCTCGCCCTCGGGGGTGAAGGGACCGCTCAGGCGGCCGGCCACCCCCTGGCGGCGGGTCACCGGCACCCGGCGAGCGGTCACGAGATCACTCCTCTGTGCTGGCGGACGAGCTGCTCGCGCACCTGGCGGCTGTGTCTCCTGCTGACCTGCAGGACCTCGCTGCCGACGGTGACCGTGACCCGGCCGCCCTCGAACCTGAGCTCGCTGACGTGGCGGGTGGAGACGAGTGTGCTGCGGTGCACCCGGATGAAGCCCGCCTCCGCCCAGCGCCGCTCCAGCGCCGCCAGCGACATGCGCACCAGATAGCTGCCGTCGTCGGTGTGCAGGCGCACGTAGTCGCCCTTGGCCTCGGCGAAACGGACCGCCTGCTGCGGCACGAACCTGGTGCGGCCGCCGAGCTCGACCGGGATCACGTCGTCCTGGCCGGGCTCCACGGCGGGGGCGGCGGCCACCTCCAGCCGGCGCACCGCCTCCGCCAGCCGCTCCGCCCTGACCGGCTTCAGGAGGTAGTCGACGGCTTCGAGGTCGAAGGCCTGCACCGCGCACCGGTCGTGGGCGGTGACGAAGACCAGTTTCGGCGGGCTGGGGAACCCGCCGACGAGCCTGGCCAGGTCGAGGCCGTCCAGGCCGGGCATCCTGATGTCGAGGAAGATCGCGTCGAGCCGCTCTCCGCCGCCCATCATCTGCACCATGTCCTGCAACGCCGCGACGCCGTCGCAGGCGGTGATCACGTGCTCGACCCGGCGGTCCTGGCGCAGCAGGTAGGCCAGCTCCTCCAGCGCGGGCTCCTCGTCGTCCACGGCCAGCACACGTAGCATGACCCCTACGCTGCCGTATGAAGTCAAAGGTCACAACCCCTCCCGCCACTCTGAGTAAAGATTCGGTCACATAGAGCCGAGTTGTGCCTTGGGCACCCGGAGCCGCACCCTGGTGCCCGCGCCCAGGGCCGTCTCCACCACCAGCCCGTAGCCATCGCCGTAGATCTGGCGCATGCGCAGATCCACGTTGGCCAGGCCGATGCCGCTGCCCTCGCGGGTGGGGTCGTCGTCGAGCACCCGCCTGGCCCGCTCGGGGTCCATGCCGGTGCCGTCGTCCTCGACGGTGATGTGCGCCTCCGGGCCCGCGTCGCGTGCCACCACGCGGACCTCACCGATGCCGCCGCGGCCTCGCATGCCGTGCTTGATGGCGTTCTCTACCAGGGGTTGCAGGCACAGGAACGGCACCGGCACCGGCAGCACCTCGGGGGCCACCTGCAGGCTGAAGCGCAGCTTGTCGCCGAACCTGGCCCGCTCCAGCAGCAGATAGCGGTCGACGCAGGTCAGCTCGTCGGCGAGGGTGGTGAAGTCGTGCGCCTTGGACAGCGCGTAACGGGCGAAGTCGGCGAAGTCCAGCAGCAGCTCGCGGGCGCGCTTCGGGTCGGTGCGGACGAACGACGCGATCGTGGTCAGCGCGTTGTAGACGAAGTGCGGAGAGATCTGGGCGCGCAGCGCCCTCATCTCCGCCTCGAGCGCGCGCCGCCGCGAGGAGTCGAGCTCGGCCAGCTCCAGCTGGCCCGACACCCAGCGGCCGACCTCGGTGACGGTCCGCACCAGACCCGCGCTCAGCTCCTCGTCGAAGACCGCCAGCGCGCCGACGATCGTGCCGTCGACGGTCAGCGGCACCACGACCGCGCCGTACGGCTCGCCGGCGAACACCTGCGCGCGTCCGGAGGCGAGCGTGGTGCGGGCGTAGCCGAGGACCTCGTCGGCGCAGGGGCCGTCCCAGGCGAGCGCCGTGTCGGTGGAGGTGATCGCGACGGCGTAGGTGCCGAGCAGGGCGTGCAGATGGCGTACGGCCTTGCGGGCGGAGTCACGGGTGAGCCCGGTGCGGAGCGCGGGGGCGGCCATCGCGGCGAGATGCAGCGTGGCGAAGGTCGCCTGGTCGTTCCAGCGGCAGTCGAGCCGGGTGCGGCGCCGCGCGACCCGGCCGAGCGTGTAGCCCAGGGCGAAGGCCAGGCAGGCGAGCGCCACGCACACGGTGGTCAGCATGCGGGCAACCGTAGCCAACGACGCGGTGTGTCCGGGCGGAAACTCTGCGTTGCCCTCCGGCGTCCTCCTAGGCCGGGCCCTCCCCTGGTTCTTCCTGGTAGGAGTAGCGCTGCTCGCGCCAGGGGTCGGCGACGTTGTGGTAGCCGCGCTCCTCCCAGAACCCGCGGCGGTCGTCGACCAGATACTCGATGGCGCGCACCCACTTGACGCTCTTCCACGCGTACAGGTGGGGCACGATGAGCCGCACCGGGGCGCCGTGCTCGGCGGTGAGCGGCTCGTCGCCGAGGTCGGTGGCCAGCAGCGTGCCGGGGGCGGTGAAGTCGGACGACCTGAGGTTGGCGCTGTAGCCGTACTCGGCCCAGATCATCACGTGCCGCACGCCGACGGCGGGCGGGACCGCCTCCAGGATGGTGGCCGGGGTGACGCCGCGCCACTCCAGGCCCATCATCGAGAACTTGGTGACGCAGTGGAAGTCCGCGGTGACGCTCGTCCGGGGCAGGCGCTCGAACTCGTCCCAGCCGAAACCGTGCTCCCGGCCCGAGGCGGTGGCCCCGAACACGCGGAAGTCCCAGGTGTCCGGCTTGAACGAGGGGACCCTGCCGTAGTGGACCACGGGTAGGCCGCGGGGGACGTACTGGCCTGGAGGCAGGCGTGACTCCGCCACGATCACTCTCCTCACGGGTCTCGCGGTCTTGACCATCCTGCCACCGGGCCGAGGCCGGTTCGCCAGCGGGTTGGGGTGCGCTACTATTGGCGCACTATGCGCACCGCGTTCGTGTTTTGGTATGGCGACGGACCTGTTGGTCGGACCGTTCGCCACCTGACGCTGCGCTAGCAGACAGGCGAACAGAAGGCCCCGGGTCCGAACGGACCCGGGGCCTTCTGCGTTTTCCAAGGGTTTTTTCCAGGGTTTTCCGAGAGCTCTCCAAAGGAGAAGACATGGTCATCGTGATGGGCCCCGAAGCGACCGGCGACGACGTGGTCTCGATCGTCGGCGTCGTGCGGACGGCGGGAGTGGAGGCGTTCGTGAGCAAGGGCGTCAAGCGGACGATCATCGGCCTGGTGGGCGACGTGACGCAGCTCGACCCGGCGAGCCTGCGTGGCATGCCGGGGGTGCGCGACGTGATGCGGGTGTCGACCCCGTACAAGCTGGTCAGCCGGGAGAATCATCCCGAGCGCTCCACCGTGCATGTGGGCGGGGTGCCGATCGGCCCGCAGACGGTGACGCTGATCGCGGGGCCGTGTGCGGTGGAGACGCCCGAGCAGACGCTCCTGGCGGCACGGATGGCGCAGGCGGCGGGTGCGACGCTGCTGCGCGGCGGCGCCTACAAGCCGCGCACGTCGCCGTACGCGTTCCAGGGGCTGGGCGAGCGCGGGCTGCGGATCCTGGCCGACGTGCGCGAGGAGACCGGCCTGCCGATCGTGACGGAGGTGGTCGACGCCAACGACGTGGAGCTGGTCGCCTCCTACGCCGACATGCTGCAGGTGGGCACCCGCAACGCGCAGAACTTCGCGCTGCTGCAGGCCGTCGGGGCGGCGGGCCGGCCGGTCATGCTCAAGCGCGGCATGAACGCCACCATCGAGGAGTGGCTGATGGCGGCCGAGTACATCGCGCAGCGCGGCAACCTCGACGTGGTGCTGTGCGAGCGGGGCATCAGGACGTTCGAGACCGCCACCCGCAACACCCTCGACGTGTCCGCCGTCCCGGTGGCGCAGCGCCTGTCGCACCTGCCGGTGATCGTGGACCCGTCACACTCGGGCGGCCGCCGTGACCTGGTGCTGCCGCTGACCCGGGCGGCCATCGCGGTGGGCGCGGACGGCGTCATCATCGACGTGCATCCGCACCCGGAGCAGGCGCTCTGCGACGGCCCGCAGGCCCTGGTGGACACCGACCTGGGCGAGCTGGCGCAGGTCATGCGGGACTTCCCGGCGATGCTCGGCAAGTCGGCCGCACCGGCCTTCAGCTAGCCGGCGCCCCCGGCTAGAGGGTGTACTCCTGGATCGAGTCGGCGAGCTGGACGGCGAGTTCCTCGGCGTCCAGCCGCTTCTCGATCTGCTTGAGGTCCGCGATCTTGGCCCGGGTCTCGGCGCGCTTGGGGGCGAGCAGGCTGCAGCAGTCCTCGTCGGGCAGCTCGGAGATCGCCAGAGTGTCGATGCGCCGGGCCTCGGCCATGATCTCGGTCTTGTCCCAGCCCACCAGCGGGCGCAGGATCGGCAGCTCGACCGCGTGGTCCTGGGCGGTGATGTTGGTCAGGGTCTGCGAGGAGACCTGGCCGAGCGCGTCGCCGGTGACGAGCGCCGTGGCGCGGATGCGGTGGGCGACCTCCTCGGCCGTCTTCAGCATCAGCCGCCGCTGGGTGATGACCGCCAGCCGGTCCTGGCCGGAGTTGCGGATGGACTGCTGGGCCTTGCCGAACGGCACCACCCACAGGCGCGAGCCGCCCTGGAACCGGTCGAGCTTTCGGACCAGCGCGTAGGCCTTGTAGATGGACTCGGAGGTGCTGAACGGGATGCCGGAGAAGTGCAGGAAGTCGACGTGCAGGCCGCGCCGCATCATGCGGTAGGCCGCGACCGGTGAGTCGATGCCGCCGGACATGAGCACCAGCGCCCGGCCGCTGCTGCCGACGGGCAGGCCGCCCTGGCCGGGCAGGCCGCCGGTGAAGACGAACACCTCGTCCCGGTCGACCTCGATGGACAGGGTCAGCGCCGGGTTCTTCAGGTCGACGGGCAGGCCGTACTCGTCGTTGATGGCGCCGCCGACGAGCCGGTCGAGCTCGTTGGAGCGCAGCGGGAAGCGCTTGTCGCGGCGGCGGGAGCGGACCGCGAACGACTGCTTGCGCTTGACCTCCTCGCGCTCGCCCACGAGCTCCAGGCCGGCCTTGAGCACGGCTTCGGGGTCCTTGGCGACCCGCCAGGCGGGGTGGATCCAGACCAGTCCGGGCACGTCGGCGACGCGCTCGGCCACGGTCTGCGCCTGCTCGGCGGTGGCGCCCTCGGGCAGGAAGATCGCGATGACGCCGTGCCGCTTACGCACGTCGAGCTTGATGCCGAGCTCCCGGAGCGCGTCGCGGATGTTGCTGATGAGGCGGCGTTCGAAGACTTCGCGGTTCTTGCCCTTCAGGACGATCTCGCCCAGCTTGAGCAGAACGCATGGCTCGCCCAGGGCGGACATCGTCATGGTGGAACCTCCGGGAAGATGGGGAATGCGCCGCTGGTACCAACGCTTCGGTGCATCGAGTTTAGTCCGGCTCCGGCGTCCGTTCGATGCCCCGAGCAGCCATGAGCACTTCTCACATTCCCGACACTCAGATTGACAGATAGTCGAGGTATCCATGCGTAAGGGACAGGTCCCCTGGAAGAATCCGGAGACCCCTAATGCAAGGAATCTACTGAATGTCGGCTGTTGACCATTTCACCCACGGTCTGCTCACCCCGGTCCTCGCCTACGTGATGTCCTGCGTGGGCTCGATGCTCGGGCTGCGGCTCACCGCGCAGGCCCATGCCTCACGAGGCGGCGCGCGGATCCGCTGGCTGCTCGGGGCGGCGGTCTCCATCGGTGGCACCGGCATCTGGGTCATGCACTTCATCGCCATGATGGGCTTCGAGGTCGAGGGCACCCAGATCAAGTACGACGTCCCGCTGACCGTCGCCTCGGTGATCGTCGCCATCGTGGTCGTCGGCACCGGCCTGTTCCTCGTCTCCTACGGCCGGGGCCGGCTGCTCCCGCTGCTCGGCGGCGGCGTGCTGACCGGGCTCGGCGTGGCCAGCATGCACTACCTCGGCATGTACGCCATGAACATGTCCGCGCACATCTCCTACGACCGCACCCTGGTGATCGCGTCCGTGGTCATCGCGGTGGTCGCCGCGACCGTCGCCCTGTGGTTCACCCTCCGGGTCAAGAGCCCTGTCTGGATCACCGCGGCGGCCATGGTCATGGGCCTGGCCGTGGCCGGCATGCACTACACCGGCATGTTCGCGCTGATCGTCACGCCGACGACGCAGCCGGGGGACGTGGGCGGCGCCGACGCGCTCGACTTCCTGGTGCCGCTGATGACGGTGATCAGCCTCATCACGCTCACCATGCTGCTCATGGTCATCCTGTCGCCGTCCGAGCGGGAGCTGAGCGAGGACGCCGAGCTGGTCGCCCGCCTGGAGCGGCGCCGGCGGGCCGCCGAGGAGCAGCAGTTCGCCTACCCCGCTCCGCCCTCGCGACCCGCTCCGGCCCCGCGCCCGGGGCCGGTCATGCCCGCTCCCACGCCCTACGAGCCGCCTCACGGGCCGCCTCACGGGCCGCCTCACGGGCCGCCTCACGGGCCGCCCCCCGGGTACGGGCGTCAGCCCGGCTATCCCGCGCCCTCTGACCAGCAGGTTCCGACGCGTGGTCGTCGCCCGTAGTTGGTTGGTTGCGTTCTCCACCGCCTGCCCCGCATACTCCGATCATCGCGATCGAGGGGGAGGCATGTCCGCTATTGATCACTACGCCTACGGGTTGCTGACACCCGTCGTCGCGTACGTCATCTCCAGCGTGGGCTCCATGCTCGGCCTGCTCCTCACGTCACGCGCGCGCCTGGTCAGCGCCAAGGAGAGCCGCTACTGGCTGACGGGGGCCGCCGTCGCGATCGGCGGCACCGGCATCTGGACGATGCACTTCATCGCCATGATGGGATTCGCGGTGCACGGCACGGCGATCCGCTACGACGTGCCCCTCACCGTCGGGTCGGCGATCATCGCCATCGTGGTCGTCGCCGCCGGCCTGTTCCTCGTCCGGCAGGGCGGCGAGCGGCCGGGGTTCCTGTTCGGCGGTGGCGCGCTGACCGGGCTCGGCGTGGCCGGCATGCACTACCTCGGCATGGCCGCGATGAACATGTCCGCCCACGTCTCCTACGACCCGCTGCTCGTGGCCGCGTCGGTGCTCATCGCCGTGGCGGCGGCGACCACGGCGCTCTGGTTCACCCTGCGGGTCCACGGCGCGCTGCGGATCGGCGGCGCGGCGCTGGTCATGGGCGTCGCGGTGACCGGGATGCACTTCACCGGCATGCACGCGATGGCGGTGGAGGTCCACCAGGAGCCGATGCCGATCACCGGGGCCAGGCCGATCGACTTCATGCTGCCGGTGATCGTCGGGATCAGCATGATCACCATGGGGCTGCTGCTGGCCCTCCTGCTCTCCCCGTCGGAGCGGGAGCTCCGCAGGGAGCGGGAGTTCCTCGACCGCCTCCAGAGGCGCCGGGACGGCTCCGTGGCCCCGGCGACCGGCGAGGGCGCGCCGGAAGTGGATCTCTTCGGCACGCCCCGCGGTCCAGCTATCTCTTAGGTACGGCTTGCGGCGCGTGGTGGGCCGCCGACTCTCCGCGGCGCAAGCCGTACCCTGAGGGGGGTTTCAGCGGTAACCCCGCTGGTCCTCAAGCTACGGCCGCCCGCTTGCAAGCCGCTTACAATCAGCCGAAGAACACCTCGGCCTCGGCGTAACGCGACACCGGCACGGTCTTCAGCTCGGCCGTCGCCTCGTCGAGGCCGACCCGGACGATGTCGGTGCCGCGCAGCGCGACCATCGTCCCGTACTCTCCCTCGTGCACCGCGTCGATCGCCTGCAGCCCGAACCTGGTGGCCAGCACCCGGTCGAACGCGGTGGGGGTGCCGCCGCGCTGGATGTGGCCGAGCACGGTGGTGCGGGCCTCCTTGCCGGTGCGCTTCTCGATCTCCTTGGCCAGCATCTCGCCGATGCCGCCGAGACGTACGTGCCCGAACGCGTCGAGCTCGCCCGCCTGCAGCTCCATCTGCCCCTCGATGGGGTGCGCGCCCTCGGCCACGACGAGGATCGGCGAGTAGCGGGTGCGGAAGCGCGACTCGACGTACTCGCACACCCGGTCGATGTCGAACGGCTTCTCCGGGATGAGGATGACGTTGGCGCCACCGGCCATGCCGGCGTGCAGGGCGATCCAGCCGGCGTGCCTGCCCATGACCTCGCAGATCAGCGCCCGGTGGTGGGACTCGGCGGTGGTGTGCAGCCGGTCGATGGCCTCCGTGGCGATGTTGACGGCGGTGTCGAAGCCGAAGGTGTAGTCGGTGCCCGACAGGTCGTTGTCGATGGTCTTGGGGACACCGACGACCTGGACGCCGCGGTCGAACAGCTGCCGGGCCACGCCGAGCGTGTCCTCGCCGCCGATGGCGATCAGCGCGTCGACCCCGCTCGAGGCGAGGTTCTCCTTGATCCGGTCGACACCGCCCTCGATCTTGATGGGGTTGGTGCGCGACGAGCCGAGGATGGTGCCGCCTCTGGGCAGGATGCCGCGTACGGCCTGGATGTCCAGCGGCATCGTCTCGCCTTCGAGCGGACCTCGCCAGCCATCACGGAAGCCGACGAACTCGTGGCCGTAAACGCTCACGCCCTTCCGGACGACGGCTCTGATCACAGCGTTGAGACCGGGGCAATCGCCACCTCCGGTGAGCACTCCGATACGCATGACGGGTTCCTCCCGATGGGGTTCACGACCAGAATCGCATTGTGCCCGTACCGTCGGGCACTGGTCTAGACCAAACCAGAGCGTACCGACCGAAACCAGTGCTGGAGGCGATTTCGTGAGCGTGTTGGCCATCGACGCGGGAACGACGGGGGTCACCGCATTGGTGGTGACCGAGGACGGCCGGATCGAGGCCCGCGGATATCAGGAATTCGCCCAGCACTTTCCCGAACCCGGCTGGGTCGAGCACAATCCCGAGGATATCTGGCAGGCCACGCTGAGCGCCTGCTCGGCGGCCCTGGCGGCGGCCTCGGCCATCCCGGCCTGCGTCGGGATCACCAACCAACGGGAGACGGCGGTGCTGTGGGACCGCCGGACGCTGGCCGCGCCGCGCCGCGCGATCGTCTGGCAGGACCGCCGCACCGCCGCGATCTGCGAGGACCTGCGCTCGCGGGGCCACGAGCCACGCGTGTCCGAGCTGACCGGCCTGCGCCTGGACCCGTACTTCACCGCCTCCAAGCTCGCCTGGATCGCCGCGCACGACCCGCGCGCCTGGCAGGGCGTCACCTCGGGCCAGGTCGTGGTCGGCACCGTCGACTCCTACCTCATCACCCGCCTCACCGCGGGCGCGCGCCACGTCACCGACCCGTCCAACGCCGCGCGCACCCTGCTGTACGGCCTGAGCTCCGGCGCGTGGGAGCCGGAGCTGTGCGAGCTGTTCGGCGTGCCGGAGGCGGCGCTGCCGTCGATCGTGCCCAACTTCGGCCCGATCGGCCGGACGGATCCGGCCGCGTTCCTCGGGCTGGACCTGCCCATCAGCGGAGTGGCCGGCGACCAGCAGGCGGCGCTGTTCGGGCAGACCTGCTACGGCGTGGGCGAGGTGAAGTGCACCTACGGGACGGGCTCGTTCATCCTGACCAACACCGGCACGGAGATCGTCCGCTCACAGGCGGGGCTGCTGACCACGGTCGCCTGGCAGGCGCCTTCGGGCGAGCGCACGTACGCGCTGGAGGGGTCGATCTTCGTGACCGGGGCCGCGGTGCAGTGGCTGCGTGACGGGCTCGGCCTGATCGGCACGGCGGCCGAGTCGGAGGCGGTGGCGCGCACCGTGCGCGACAGCGGCGGCGTGGTGTTCGTGCCCGCCCTGACCGGGCTCGGCGCGCCCCACTGGGACCCGCGGGCGCGCGGCCTGATCACCGGGATCACCCGGGGCACGACCAGGGCGCATCTGGTCAGGGCCACCCTGGAGGCGATCGCGTTCGAGGTGCGGGACGTGGTGGAGGTGATGACGGACGGCACCCCGCCGGTGCTCAAGGCCGACGGCGGGGCCAGCGCCAACGACCTGCTGATGCAGCTCCAGGCCGACCAGCTCGGCACGGCCGTGGAGCGGCCGTTGATCCAGGAGACCACGGCGCTGGGCGCGGCGTTCCTGGCCGGGCTGGGCGCCGGGGTGTGGGGCTCGCGCGACGAGTTGCGCAAGACCTGGCAGCTCGACCGCCGCTTCGAGCCGGGCGGGCGCGACGACGAGGCGTACGAGCGGTGGCGCGCGGCGATCGACCTGGCCACGGCCCGTCCGTCGTGACGATCCCCGGCCGGATCGACCCGGCCACCGCCCGTCCGTCGTGACGGTTTCTGGCCGGGCGGTGAGCTCGCCGGTAGACCGGTAGACTCGCCGCCCGTGATCCTCCTCGATGAGCAGGGCCGTCCCGAGCCTCCCCCGGCAGCCGACGAGACCACCATGCTCCTGGCCTTCCTGGACTACCACCGTGCGACGCTCGCGTGGAAGTGCGCGGGGCTGGACGAGGCCGGCCTGAGCGCCGCCATCGCCCCCTCGCCGATGACCCTCGGCGGGATGCTCAAGCACCTGGCCCACGTCGAGGACTCCTGGTTCTCCCGGTGGCTGCACGGGCACGACCGGCAGCCGCCGTGGGACGCGGTGGACTGGGCGGCCGACCCCGACTGGGCCTGGCACTCGGCCGCGCAGGACACTCCCGAACACCTGCTCGAGCTCTGGCAGGACACCGTGGCCCGTTCCCGCACCCTGGTCGCGGAGGCGCTGGCAGACGGCGGCCTGGAGCGTCCGGCCCAGCGCTCCTGGCCCGATGGCCGGACGCCCAGCCTGCGGTGGATCCTGCTGCACATGATCGAGGAGTACGCCCGGCACAACGGCCATGCCGATCTGCTCCGGGAGTCGGTGGACGGGGCCACCGGGGAGTAACGCCCATCGTGGTGACTTCTCAGCCGCGTATCTCCAGGTCGCGTATCTCCAGGTAAAGAGCCGTCCTGGTCAGCGGTGGGTCTTCCGGTCCGTGCGGGGTGACGAATCTAGGCTCGAGCTGATGAACCCATCGATAACACCTCGCCGGCGTACGGAGCGGCCCCAATGATGACAGGCCCCGATGGGGATCGGCCGAGTCGGAAATTCGAGCTGACCGGGCCGCAGATCGTGGGAAGTGCTCTCGCCGCGGTGACCGTCGCGGTGGCCGCCTCCTACCTCGGAGTGGCGGGCACCGTGATCGGCGCCGCGCTCATGAGCGCCGGCACCACGGTGGGGACCGCCGTCTACACGCATTACCTCAAGCGCACCGGCGCCAAGGTCAAGAAGCACACGGTGAGCGCCTGGCACGGACATCTCGCGGAAAAGGAGCCGTCCACACCGGTGCAGCGCGGAAAACCGTCATGGACCAAGGTGGCCATCGCCGCCGCACTGGTCTTCGCCGTCAGCATGGGCGGCATCCTGGCCTACCAGGCCGTAGCCGGTCAGACCGTCGCCGACCAGATCACCGGCAAGCCCAGGCAGGAGGCCAAACGCGACAAGCCACCGCTCAAGCAGCACAGGCACGTGGAGCCCGCCCTTCAGGTGCCGGCGACGCAGCCGGCCATGACTCCATCCGGGCACGTGTCCCCACGTCCGGCGGCCACCACCCCGACGCCGACGCCGACCGCTCAGCCTGTCTCCACACCGACGAGCACGCCGGCGCTTTCCGGCTCGCCCGCCCCCGCGCCGAGTCAGAGCCCGGCCGAGGGAACCGCCGAAACTTCGCCACCCGACGAGCGGCCACCCTCGCAGCAGCCCGAACCGTCGGATCCACAACCGACGCGCTCGTGCCTCCCCGCGCTCGTCCCGCTCATGTGCTGATCTCAAGAACCGATACCGTCAACCCATGGTTGACGATGGAGGTGCGTCAACTTATGGTTGACGCATGGAACACTCCGTTCGTCTCGATGATCTGATCAACGCGATCAGGAGCCGCCACCCCGACAACGACCCGCTGAGCGAGCTGTCGGACGCCGTCACCCTCGGCGAGCACCTGGGCGAGGTGGCCGACCATCTGATCGGCCACTTCGTCGACCGCGCCCGGCACGCCGGCACCTCCTGGACCGACATCGGCCGCAGCATGGGCGTCACCAAGCAGGCCGCGCAGAAGAGGTTCGTCCCCAAGGAGGGCGGCTCCGGCTCGCTGGCCGACGACCTGCGCACCTTCACCCGCTACACCGACCGGGCCCGGACGGTGATCGTGCGCGCCCAGGACGAGGCGCGCCGCCTCGGACACGATCACATCGGCGTCGGCCATCTGACGCTCGGCCTGCTGCACGAGCCCCACGCGCTGGCGGCCAAGGCCATGGGAGCGGCCGGGGCATCGCTCGACGCGGTGCGCGCGGCCGTGGAGCCCACGCTCGGGCCGGGGGGCGCCACGACGCCCGAGTCCGTCCCGTTCTCCGTCCAGGGCAAGAAGGCGCTGGAGCTCACCCTCCGTGAGGCGTTGCGGCTCGGCCACAACTACGTGGGCACCGAGCACCTGCTGCTCGCCATCCTGTCGGTGGAGGACGAGCCCGCCGTTCGGGCGCTGAACGACCTCGGGGTGACCAAGGCGGCCGCCGAGGAGTACGTCAAGCTCGTACTGGACGCGATCACCGACGGGAAGGCGTAGGGGCCGCCTACCGGAGCAGCACGCAGGCGGGGCTCTCCACCTCGTGCGCCTCACCCGTCGGCTCCGGGACGCCGTCCTTGAGCGCGAACACCGCGACCCCGCCCGAATTCTGGTTGGCGACGTACAGGCGCTCGCCGTCCACGGCGAAGTGCCGGGGCCACGCGCCTCCCGACGGCACCTCCGCCACCGGCGTCAGGTCGTCGGCCCGCAGCACGGAGATCGTGTCGGGGCCGCGGTTGGCCACGTAGACCAGGTCGCCCGCGAGCTCCAGGTGCGAAGGGGCGTTGGCGGCGCCGGTCGCGGAGGCCGGCACACGGACGGTCCGCTCGCCGTCGACCAGCGTGACACTGCCGTCGAGCTCGCCGGCGACGTAGAGGCGGGAGCCGGCGAAGGCGAAGTGGCGCGGGCCGGTGCCGGGCGGCAGCACGATCGGCTCCAGCGCGACGCCGTCGAGCGTGTAGCGGCGGATCTCGTCGGTGCCGAGGTCGGAGACGTACAGCAGGTCGTCCTGGAAGACGCACTGGTGGGCGTGCGGACCCTCCTGGCGGTCCGCGACCGGCCCCGAGCCTTGGTGGCCGAGCACGGTCGGCTCGCCGGTGAACAGCCCGCGCTCGTCGAGCCGGTGCAGCCCGGCGACGCCGTCGCCGTAGTGGGCGACCGCGAGCAGGTCGCCGGACGGGTGGACCGCGACATGGCAGGGGCTGTCGCCCTCGCTGGCGCGCTCGCCCCACGGCGCGAGCGTGCCGCCCTCCGCGCCGTAGGCGGTGATCCAGCCCTGGGAGAGCTCTCCCACCGCGTAGATGACGGGCAGTGCGGGGTGTGCGGCCAGGAACGACGGCGAGGCGACCCGCGTCAGCCCCTCGCCGATCGTCAGGATGCCGGGGCCGTAGCCGCCGATGTGGAGGTGCCTCTTCACAAGGGCCATTCTCTCATGCTTGACTGAGGCAATGAGTTCGTTGACGGAGGCAAGGATCGCGGAGGTCCGGGCGTTCAACCGCTTCTACACGAAGGTGATCGGCCTGCTGCAGGCCGGCATGCACAGCTCGCCCTACTCCCTCACCGAGTGCAGGGTGCTGTTCGAGGTGGCGCACGCCGGCCAGATGGAGACCGGCGAGCTGCGCGGGCTGCTCGACCTGGACGCCGGCTACCTGAGCAGGATCCTGGCACGGTTCGACGGCGACGGGCTGATCGTCAGGGAGCGTTCGGCCACCGACGCCCGCAAGCACGTCGTACGCCTCACCCCGGCGGGCGGCGAGGCCTTCGCCACCCTCGACAGCGGCTCCGACAGGGACGCCGAGCGGCTGCTCGCCGGGCTGCCGGAGGACGGCCAGGAGCGGCTGGTCGCCGGCATGCGGACGATCAGGAGCCTGCTCGACGCTCCCGCCGAGCGGCCGCAGACCCTCATCAGGCCGCCGCGCGCCGGCGACCTGAGCTGGGTCGTCCAGCGGCACGGCGCGCTCTACGCCCAGGAGTACGGCTGGGGCATGGACTTCGAGCGCACCGTCGCGCGGATCGTCGCCGACTTCGACCAGGCGCACGACACGTGCTGGATCGCCGAGGCCGGCGGGGCCCGCGCGGGCTGCGTGTTCTGCGTGCGCCGGGACGACACCACCGCGCAGCTGCGGCTGCTGCTGGTCGAGCCGTCCGCCCGGGGGCTCGGGCTGGGCGGGCGGCTGGTCGAGGAGTGCCTGCGGCACGCCAAGGCGGAGGGCTACAAGCGGATCGTGCTGTGGACCCGCGACAGCCTGGTGAGCGCGAGGCGCATCTACCAGGCGGCCGGGTTCGAGCTGGACTCCCAGGAGAAGGGGATGGAGAACGGCGTCGAGGTCAACGAGCAGATGTGGTCGCGCGACCTCTAGGCCACCAGTTGAGCGGCCCGGCCAGGCGCATCAGGCTCGGCACCAGCACCGTCCTGATCACGGTCGCGTCCACCAGCACCGCGACCGCCATGCCGAGGCCGAGCATCTGCACGAACGACACCGAGGCGGTGAGGTAGGCGGCGAACGTGAGCGCCAGGATCCCGCCCGCGGCGGTGATCAGCGGGGCGCCGTTCTGCAGCCCGGCCGCCACCGCCTCCTCCGTGTCGCCGGTCCGGTCGTACTCCTCCTTGATCCGTGACAGCAGGAACACCTCGTAGTCCATCGACAGCCCGTAGGCGACGCAGAGCATGAGGATCGGGATGCTGGTGTCGAGCGTGCCGGTGGCGGTGAAGCCGAGCAGCACGGACAGGTTGCCCTCCTGGAAGATCCAGACCATCGCGCCGAACATGACGCCGAGGCTGAGCACGTTCAGGACGGTCGCCTTGATCGGCAGGATCACGCTGCGCGTCATGAGCAGCAGCACCAGGAACGTCACGCCGAGCATCAGCCCGAGCAGCAGCGGCAGCCGGTCGACCACCGAGGCGCGGTAGTCGGCCAGCTCGGCCGGGTAGCCGCCGACCAGCGCCGGGAAGGGCGGCTGGACGGCGCGCACCGCGTCGACGAACCGGACGGGGTCGCCGGCCATCGCCTCGGCCGAAGGCACCACCGACAGCCAGGTCCCCGCACCGCCGGCGAACCTGGACACCTCGCCGTCGCCGACCCGCTGCCCGCCCGCGAAGATCCCGGCGGCGGAGTCCACCTGGGCGACCCCGGGCACCCGGGACAGCGCGCCGGCGTAGCCCGTCACGTCCTGGCCGGCGGCGCCCGTGGAGACGATCTGCACGGCGTCGGACTCCTCGGCGGAGAAGGTCTGCCTGATGAGGTCCTGCGTCTGCCGGGGCGCGGCGTCCGGCGGCAGGATCCGGTCGTCGGCGGTGCCCAGGCGCAGGCCCAGGAACGGCGAGGCCAGCATGAGCAGCAGCGCCGTGGCCAGCCCGCCGTACAGCAGCGGCCGCCGCATCACCCGGATCGCCAGCCCGTGCCAGAATCCGGCGCCCCGCGCGCTCGGCTCACGCCGTGGCAGCAGCGCGCCGCCGATCGTGGCGAGCACCGCGGGCAGCACCACGACGGCCGCGATCAGGCCGCCGACGACGACGGCGATGCCCCCGTACGCGAAGGACCGCAGGAAGTCGAACGGCAGCGCGAACAGCACGGCGAGCGAGGCGGTGACGGTGAGCCCGCTGTAGATCACCGTCCGCCCGGCGTGCTGCACGGTCCCGGCGACGGCCGCCGCCCGGTCCCGCCCGGCGCGCACCTCCTCCCGGAACCGCGAGATCATGATCAGGCAGTAGTCGATGCCGAGTCCCAGGCCCATGGCGAGGGTCAGGTTCAGGGCGAAGGTGGAGACGTCCACGAACAGCAGGGGGATACGCAGCAGCGCCAGCGCGACGGCCATGGCGAACACGCCGGCCAGGATCGGCACCAGCGCGGCGACCGCGCGCCGCAGGTAGAGCCAGAGCAGCGCGAAGGCCAGCGGGAAGATCACCAGCTCGGCGCGTACGAAGTCGTCCCTGGCCAGCGGCACGGTCGCCCTGAAGACCTCCTCGCCGCCTCCGGCACGCACCTGGAGCAGGTCGCCGCCCCGGGTGATGTCGGGCACGAGCCGGGGCAGCACCGTCGCCCGCACATGGTCGGCGTCACCGGGGACGCGCACCAGGATCAGCGCGTGCGCACCGTCGCCGCTGCGCATCGTCGCGGGCCGGCCCCGGCTCCAGTAGGACTCGACCTCCGCCACGCCCTCGTGCCGCGCGACCCGCTCGGCCAGCTCCCGCCCGGCGGCGGCGACCTCGGGGTCGTCGACCGTCCCCCGCCTCGCGGTCACCAGGAAGATCATGTCGGGGCTGCCCGTGCCGAACCGCTCGACCAGCTCGGCCTGCGCCCGGTCGGACTCCGATCCGGGCGCCTCGAACCTGGACAGCGACAGCCGCGGCACCGCCCCCGCGGCGAGCACGCCGGCCACGACGGCGAGCGCCAGGGCCACCCCCAGCACCGCCCGCCGCCTCCTCACCAGGAAGAACCCCAGCCTGCGCAGCGGCGGCCCGGCCTCATCGCGCACCGGCCGCCTCTCCGTGATCAACATCACGTCCGCCCTCGATCCCCGGGAAAAACTCGGTAAACTACTCGTGTTTTACTCATTGGACCAAGGAATACAAGTAAATGCTCGTATTTGTCAACGTGGTGCCCCATGGCTGAGCGCACCGTGCGCCGGCAGGCGCGCGGCCTGAAGCGCATGGCGGAGATCCTCGACGCGGCGCAGCTCGTCATCGCCGAGGTCGGCTATCCGGAGATGACCACGAACCAGGTCGCCGCCAGGGCGGGCCTGTCACCCGGCTCCCTCTACCAGTTCTTCCGCAACAAGGAGGAGATCCTCGACGCCCTGGTGTCCCGCTACACCGTCGAGCGGCAGGAGTTCTGGGACGCGACCCTCGCCGCCGTCTCCTCCGAGACGCCGCTGGAGACGCTGGTCAGCGGGCTGGTGGACGAGAGCGTCGCCTTCAAGGGCCGCTCACCCGCCTACTGGTCGCTCCTGTACGGCAGCGCCACCGGCGACCGGCTGGCCGCGGCTTCGCAGGCGCTGCACGACGCCGTCGCCCGCCAGGTCGCCGCGCTGCTCCGGCGCCGCTCCCCCGGCTTGCCCGAGGAGCGCGCCCAGCTGATGGGGACCATGGCCGTGGCGATGGTCAAGGCCGTCATGCCTCTGGTCTCCACGGCGTCCCCCGAGCGCGCCGAGGAGCTCGTGGCCGAGCTCAAGCTCGCCCTCACCCGCTACCTGGCCTAGGCACCTCGCCCTCACCCGCTCGACGCGGCCTCGCCGGGCCAGGCCGTGCGGAACGCCCCCGCCACCTCGAAGGTGTCGCCGCCGGTGCGGCCGCGCCTGGCGGAGAAGTAGAGCCGCCCGCCGCCGGGCGCGAACGCCAGCCCGGTCAGCTCAAGGCCCGCCGGCCCGTCGAGCCTGAGGAACGGCGCGACCGTCCGGTCCGGGGTGACCACGTCGATCCGGCCGCCCCGCCGGGCCACGTAGAGGTCGCCGGACGGCGCGGACGTGAGGGCCACGACCCCGGCCATCGCCCCGGCCACGCCGCCGAAGGCGATCCGGTCGAGCGTGGAGGTCCGCGCGTCGTACGCCCACAGGGCGCCGTCGCCGCGGGTGGTGAAGAAGCAGACGCCGCCCGCGTAGTGGCAGGCGTCGCCGCCGTCGAAGCGGCGCGCGCCGCGCACCTGGTGGCGGGTCCCCTTGAGCAGGGCGGCCGGCGACGGCACCGGCTCCCAGGCGCCGGAGGCGCACAGCACCTCCAGCCTGCCCTCGGTCAGGTCACCCCAGTCCCCCGGCCGGAACCGGTAGAAGCAGCCGTCACGCTCGCCCTCGGTGAGGTAGACCACCTGCCGGTCCGGATCGCCGGCGGCCGCCTGGTGCTTGAAGCGCCCCATGTCCAGCCGGGGCCGGGCCGCGCGGGTGCCGTAGGGGTCGCACTCGAAGACGCGCCCGCGATGGCCGAGCTCACAGGAGAGCCAGGTGTGCCAGGGCGTCGCCCCGCCCGAGCGGTTGAGCTCGGTGCCGGACAGGATGCGGTAGGCGTCGCCGATCGAGCCGTCGGCCCGGAAGCACAGCGCCGAGGCGCCACCGACCAGCGGCAGCCCCGAGTTGGACACGTAGATCCAGCCCGTGCCGTCAGGAAAGCAGGCGCCGCCGTCGGGCGCGGCGTGCCAGGTCAGCCCGGCCACCTTGTGCCCGGACCGGGCCACCACCCTGCCGCGGAAACCGGCGGGAAGCGCCAGGCCGGCGACGGCGCCGGGCTCCCCGATCGGGCCGTACGGGCTCTCGCCGCCCTGCCAGAGCGGGCCCGCGCGCAGAAGAGTCTTGCGGGACATCGTCAGGCCTCCCTCTAGACGCCACGCTAGTCGACCGCACGGACATGAATGGCAGGGGATACCGAGATCGAACACCGTGGAAACTCACCCGCCGTACATCCCCTGTCGCAGCACGGCGAACCAGCGTCCGGCCTCCTGCCACCGATGTGTCAGGGTGAGACCGGTGCGCGCGGCGAGAGCGGGCAGTTCGGACACCGACACCGTCGCCCACGGGAACCAGGCGCCGACGACGCCGCCGTGGCGCAGGCGGACCCGGTCCACCGCGCCGGCCGTTTCCGGCGCCGCCACCTCGGCGATCACCTCCCCGCCCGGCCTGACCAGCTCCCGAACCCGGCCCAGCAGCGCGACCGGATCGCCGCCGATGCCGATGTTCCCGTCGGCCAGCAGCACCGTGGCCCAGCGGCCGCTCCCCGGCACCTGGCCGAACACGTCCCGGCACAGGGCCAGCCCGCCCGCCCGGCGGGTCAGCCGTACCGCGTGCGGGGTGATGTCGATGCCGAGCGCGGCGACGCCGCGCCTGGTGAGCGCGACGGTCAGCCTCCCGGGACCGGAGCCCACGTCGAGGGTGGGCCCGCCGCACCGCGACAGCATCGCCTCGTCCCCGTCGATCGGCTCCAGCCACCGGGTGGCGTCCAGCGGTCCCCGGCGGCCGTCGGCGTACTCGAGCTCGACCTCCGCCCCCTCCAGCGAGTCGGCGTACAACGGCCCGATCATCGCGCCCCCCGCCCCGAGCCGACGGCCGGCCACGACGAGCCGGTCCCCGATGGGACCACCGACGACGAGCCGGTCCCCGGTGGGACCGCCGGCCGCGACGCGCCGGCGTACGGAAGGCCGCTCGCGGCCGACGAGCCGGTTCCCGATCCGGTGTACGGAAGGCCGCTCGCGGCCGACGAGCCGAGGCCGGCCAGGGTGGCGGCGAAGTGGGTGTCCGGGGCCGTGGCGGCGACCTCGCGGGCGGTGGCGGCGTCGTCCACGTCGGTGAGGCGCGGCAGCGACGCCACCCGCAGCCCGGCGTCGCGCAGCCGCCGCAGCTGGGCCTCACCCGTGCACGGCTGGGACATGGGCACGCCCAGCAGCAGCGCCGGATCGGGCACGCGCAGCCCCAGGAGCCAGTAGCCGCCGTCGCTCGCCGGCCCGAGCACCGCGTCGGCCTCGTCCAGCGCCTCACCTGCCCGGCTGAGCAGCACGGGCGTGATCTGCGGGGTGTCCATGCCGATCAGCACGACGGGCGCGGGGTCGGCCGCGTAGGCGTCCTGGAAGGCCCAGGCCAGCCGCTCGTCGAGCCCGCCCCCTCGCTGCTCGATCATCGAGAAGCCGGGAGCCGTCCATCGCGGGTCGTCGACCGCGAGCACCCGGCCGGCGGCGGGTGTGGCCGCCACGGCGGCGAGCGTGTCCTGCAGACAGGCCGCCGCCAGGGCGGCCGCCTCGCCGGGGGTGTGGGGCGGGGTCAGCCGGGTCTTCACCCGGCCGGGCACGGGCCGCTTGGCGAGCACGACGATCTGCGCGCGGTTGGTCATGACCAGCCACGCTAGATCCACGGAAACGGTCCAGCTCTTACGACCTGATTACGCACCCGGCCGAGGCGGCACGCTTGACCACGCACCCGGCCGAGCCGACACACTTGATCACACGCCGGGCCGGGGTGGCACGCTTGATCAGGCACCCGGCCGAGCCGGCACGCTTGACCACGCACCCGGCCGGGGTGGCACGCGGAAGCCCGGGGCCGGTCGGCTCCCGGGCTTGACGGGCGTCGCTCAGCGCTGCGCCTGGAACATCCAGTGCTGCTGCTCGATGTCGCGCGCGACGGCGATCAGGATGTCCTGGGTGACCAGGTCCGGTTCTTCCGTGGCGTCGATGCGCTCGCGCATCCGCCTGCTGATCCCGTCGAGAAGGTCGGTGAGGGTCGCCACCACCTTGCCGTCCTCGATCCAGCCCAGTTCGGGCTGCGGGAGCTTGGTGGACTTGGCGACCGTGGCCGCGCGGCCGTCCGCGTTGGCGCCCAGCGCCGAAAGCCGCTCCGCGACGGTGTCGGCGTGCTTGCGCGCGAGGTCCGTGACCTTGTCGAGTTGCCGGTGGATCGGCCGGAAGTGGGAGCCGATGACGTTCCAGTGGGACTGCTTGGCGACCAGCGAGAGGTCTATGAGATCGATCAGGGCACCCTGGAGTGCCTGGACGGTAGTGGTCTTGTCGTCGCCCGAGAGCGGGCCGGAAATCGTAGCCATGTCCTACCCCTCCCCGCCGATCCGGCCTTCATTCCCGCTGGTCACCGCTATCCTTGACAGTGCAATAGTGACAGTGTCACTGTGGAGATATGAGCGACACCTGGACCATCGGCGAGCTGGCGGAGCACGCGGCCGACGCGCTGCGCGCGCACGGCCAGCCGCTCAACGGCCGGGTCCGCGACGTGCCGGGCGAGCGCCTGATCAGGTGGTACACCACGATCGGGCTCGTCGACCCACCGCTGTCGCGGCGCGGCAGGATCGCCCGGTACGGCAGGCGTCACCTGCTCCAGCTCGTGGCCGTCAAACGGATGCAGGCCGGCGGGATGTCCATCGCCGACATCCAGGCGACCCTGGCCGGTGCGACGGACGCGATGCTGGAGGAGGCCGCCGGATCCGGTGCCCAGCGCCCGGCGCCGGCGGCACCGCCTCCGGACGGCCAGGCAACCAGGTTCTGGACCAGAAGCCCCGCGGACACCGCGTCCGCCCGGCCGGACACCATGCCCGGCACCATGCCCGGCACCACGACCGGCACCACGACCGAGGGCGACGGCGCGGGCGAGGGCGCGGCGGGGGCTCCGGTGCGCGGGGTCCGGCTGGGGGGTGGGGTGTCGCTGCTGTTCGACGGCGCGGGTCGCACCCTGACGAAGGACGACGTACAAGCCGTGCTCGCAGCGGCGGGACCGCTGCTCGCGGTGCTCGAAGAGAGGAAACTGACATGAGGATCACGTCGCTCGAGCCCGCCCGATGCGCACCGCTGCCCGACGCCGGGTTCGGCGCGCTGCGGACCGAGCGCGGCAACCTGCCGCTGGACAGCGTCGACGTGGCCGCCCGCATCGCCGGGCTCGACGCCGGAGTCGAGGTGACGCAGGGGTTCCGCAACCCGTTCGACGTCACCCTGGAGGCCACCTATGTCTTCCCGCTGCCCGACAGGGCGGCGGTGACGGCGTTCACCATGGAGGCGGACGACCGGGTGATCGAGGGCGTCCTGAAGGAGCGCGGCCAGGCCAGGGCCGACTACGACCGGGCGCTGCGTGAGGGCAGGCGGGCGGCGATCGCCGAGGAGGACCGCCCCGACGTGTTCACCATCAGGGTGGGCAACATCCTGCCCGGCGAGCGGGTCACGATCAGGCTGACGATGAGCCAGCCGCTGCCGTACGAGGACGGGGCGGCCACCTTCCGCTTCCCGCTGGTCGTCGCGCCGCGCTACATCCCCGGCAGCCCGATCGACAGCCCGCCCGCCGGTGACGGCACCGCGCCCGACACCGACGCGGTGCCCGACGCCTCCCGGATCACTCCTCCGGTCCTGCTGCCCGGCTTCCCGGACCCGGTCCGGCTCAGCCTCACCGCCACGGTCGACGCGGGCGGGCTGGAGCTGCGGGAGCTCGCCTCCAGCCTGCACGTGGTGGAGGAGGAGGCCGGCACCGTACGGCTGCGCCCCGGCGAGCGGCTGGACCGCGACTTCATCCTGCGGCTGGCGTTCGACGCGTCCACGTCGTTGCGGCTCGACGGTGCCGGGACGTTCGCGCTGACCGTCGTGCCGCCGGAGCTGGAGTCGGCCCGCCGGCCGCGCGACCTGGTGCTGCTGCTGGACCGGTCGGGCAGCATGGGCGGCTGGAAGATGGTCGCCGCGCGCAGGGCGGCGGCCCGCATCGTGGACACGCTCACCCCGCAGGACCGCTTCGCGGTGCTGACCTTCGACTCGGTGGTGGAGTCCGCCTTCGAGGGCCTCGCCGAAGGATCCGACCGCCGGCGCTACCGCGCGGTCGAGCACCTGGCGCGGGTGGACGCGCGGGGCGGCACCGAGCTGCTCGAACCGCTGCGCCAGGCCATCGCCCTGCTGGACGGCCCGCACGACCGAGAGCGGGTCGTGGTGCTGGTCACCGACGGCCAGGTGGGCAACGAGGACCAGATCCTGGAGCAGGTCGGCGGGGCGCTGTCGGCCATGCGGGTGCACGCGGTCGGCATCGACCGGGCGGTGAACGCCGCCTTCCTCGGCCGGCTGGCCGGGCTCGGCGCGGGCCGCTGTGAGCTGGTGGAGTCGGAGGACCGGCTGGACGCCGCCATGGAGCAGATCCACCGGCGGATCGGCGCGCCGCTGGTGACCGACCTGTCGCTGAAAGACCTCGACGTCGAGCCGGGTACGGTCACCCACCTGGGCGGCATCTTCCCCGGCGTGCCGCTGCGGGTGCACGGCCGCTATCGGGGCGGCTCATCGGTGACCGTGCGCGGGCTGGCGGCGGGCGCGCCGTGGGAGCAGCGCGTGCCTGGCGGCGTCGTGGACAATCCGGCCATCCGCGCCGTCTGGGCGCGCGCTCACCTGCGTGAGCTGGAGGACCGGTACGCCATGGGCGAGCACGAGCTGGAGGCGGAGATCGTCCGCGTCTCGCTGGAGTACGGCGTGCTGTGCCGGTTCACCGCGTACGTGGCGGTGGACAGCCGGCAGGTCGCCGAGGGCGGCCCCGAGCACCGCGTCATCCAGCCGGTGGAGCCGCCGAGCGGCTGGGAACAGCCGCCGAGCGCGCCGATGTCCTTCGGCTTCGCCGCGATGGCGGCGCAGTCTCCCCGGGGGCTGAGCACCATGGCCGCGCCCGACCCCGGCTTCTCCGCCGCCCTGGGCGCGGAGCCCGGGCCCGCCGGGATGCCACCGGCCGGGATGCCGCCCGCCGGAAGGCCGGGAGGCCACCCGCGCGCGCCGATGTTCGCCCGGTCCGCACCGCCCGGTCCCGCGCCGCACGGCCTGGACACGGTCAGGGCGCAGCTCGTCGCGGAGCTCGACCGGCTCACGGCCCTGCGCACCCCGGACGTGCTCTACCTGGCCGACCTCGGCTCCCGGCTGGCGGCACTGGCGGCCTACCTCGGCGGCCACACCGAGCTCGCCGCCCTGGCCCGCGAGCTGGAGGCGGCCGAACAGCCGGGCGCCGACCCGGAGGCGCTGCGGCTGCGCGCCGTCGAGGTCCTCACGGCCCTGACGGGAGGCTCACCGACGACCGGCACCGACACCCCTCACCGCCCCTTCTGGAAGCGCGCCTGACCCGGCCGGGCGGCGTCGCTCGCCGCGGGCGTACCGGTGGCCGCGAGCCGGCAGGTCAGGATGAGATCGGCCGGCTCGCGGGGGGCGGGCAGCGGCGCCGGGACCATACTCTGGACGGGTGACCACACTCGTCCTCGACGGTGGCCTGTCCACCCAACTCGAAGCACTCGGCGCCGATCTCGGCGACGAGCTCTGGTCTGCGCGGCTGCTCCTGGAGGATCCGGCGCTCATCAGGAGCGCGCACGCGGCCTACTTCTCCGCCGGGGCGGACGTGGCCACGACCGCGAGCTACCAGGCCTCCCTGCCCGGCTTCGCCCGCAGGGGCCTGGACGCGGCGCGGGCGGAGCGGCTGATGAGGCTGTCGGTGGAGCTGGCGGCGCAGGCCCGCGACGAGGCGGGCGGCGGCCTGGTGGCGGCCTCGATCGGCCCCTACGGCGCCTTCCTGGCCAACGGCGCCGAGTACACCGGCGACTACGACCTCGACGAGGACGGCCTGCTCGCCTGGCACCGGCCGCGCTGGGAGATCCTCGCCTCGTCCGAGGCCGACCTGCTGGCCTGCGAGACCATCCCCTCCTACGACGAGGCGAAGGCGCTGGCCAGGCTGCTGGCCGAGACGCCCGCCGTCAAGGTGTGGGTGAGCTTCTCCTGCCGTGACGCCGCCCACCTCAACGACGGCACCCCGATCACCGAGGCGGCCGCGCTGTTCACCGGCGACTCGCAGGTGGTGGCCGTCGGCGCCAACTGCACGGCGCCGCGCCACATCCCCGGCCTGATCGCCTCGCTCACCGGGAGGCTGCCGGTGGTGGTCTACCCCAACTCGGGGGAGACCTGGGACGCCGGGCGACGGCGGTGGACGGGCACGGCCGACCCGGTGGAGTACGGCCAGGCGGCCAAGGAGTGGCAGGCCGCGGGCGCCTCGCTGATCGGCGGCTGCTGCCGCACCACTCCCGAGCACATCAGGCAGATCCGGGCCCACCTGTCCTGACGCCCGGACTGATCCGACCGCCGCACTGCTCGGACGGCTGGACCGACCGCTGGACGGGGGCCGCGTACAGGGCGTCAGGCGGAGACGGACGCCGGCGTGCGGCGGCGGCCGAGCACGGTGTCGAGCGCCAGCGCGCCGCCGCCGGTGAAGCCGATGGCCAGGCTGGCCGCCGCGAGCGCCAGGACGAACTCGTAGCCGCCCTCGGCCGCCGAGAAACCGGCCGACAGGTGCACGAACAGGATCGCGCCCACCATGTCGAGCGCCAGCAACGTCCCGGCGATGGGCAGCCCGACGCCGAGGATCAGCGCGATGCCGCCGGCCACCTCGAGCGCCGCGACCAGCGGGGCGGCCACACCGGCCAGCGGGATCCCGACCGACTCGAAGAACTTGGTGGTGCCCGCGATGCCCATCGTCGCGAACTTCTGGTAGCCGTGCACCAGGAAGATCACCCCGATGGCCACCCGGGCGAGCAGCAGTGAGACATTACGCGCCTGGTCAATCATCCTGACTCCTCATTGTTTGTTCAGATTTGAACCAGCAGGTTAGCGCGAAGTACAAAAGTGAACAACCAGTACACTTGGGCGGTGACAGAGACCCGGTGGCTCGACGCGACAGAAATGGCGGCCTGGCGCGCCTTTGTGTCCACCACACATCTGCTCGAACGGCGCATTGAGGAGCAGCTCAAATCGGCCGCCGGGCTGACCCATCCACAATACGAGGTCCTGGTCCGGTTGGCAGACGCACCGGGCCGACAGATGCGCATGTCAGAGCTCGCCAGGGTCGTCGTGGCGTCGAAAAGCGCGCTTACCTACCAGATCACCCAGTTGGAGAAGACGGGGCTGGTCGAGCGGACCACCTGCCCGTCCGACGAGCGGGGCGTCCTGGCCGTGATCACCGAGGCCGGGCTGGAGTGCCTGCGCCGGGTGGCCCCCGGTCATGTGGACGTGGTGCGCGCCTTCCTGATCGACCAGCTCACCCGGGAAGAGCTCGAGTCGATGACCACCGCCATGCGCAAGACGGAGCAGGCGCTGCGCCGGTGACCCGGCGTGGTCGGCTCAGCCGCCGGTCGCGCGGGCCGCGCGCTCCATCTCCACCTTGGCGCTGGCGGCGTACTTGTCGACGTACTCCTGCTCCGACAGCTCCATCAGGGCGTACATGATCTCGTCCGTCACCGCGCGCAGCACCAGCCGGTCCTCCTCCATCCCGTAGTAGCGGGAGAAGTCCAGCGGCTTGCCGAACCGGATGCCGGGCCGGATGCCCAGCTTGGGCAGGTGGCTCCCCGGAGGCATCATCTCGAAGGTGTTGATCATCGCCCACGGGACGACCGGCGCGCGCGACTCCAGCGCCAGCCTGGCGACGCCCGTCTTGCCCTTGTACAGGCGCCCGTCGGGCGAGCGGGTGCCCTCCGGATAGATGCCGAGCAGGTGGCCCTCGCGCAGCACGCGCAGGCCGGTGCGCAACGCGGCCTCACTGGCCTTGCCGCCCGAGCGGTCGATCGGCACCGTGCCGACCCCGCTGAAGAACAGCCTGCTGAGGTAGCCTTTGATGCCACGGCCGGTGAAGTAGTCGGACTTACCGAGTGAGATGACCTTGCGGCGCAGATTCAGCGGGCCGAAGAAATGGTCGGCGAAGGACAGATGATTTCCGGCCAGGATGGCCGGCCCCTGCTTGGGCACGTTCTCGACGCCTTCGGCCCATGGGCGGAAGACGATGTGGAGGATCGGCCCCAAGATGGCCTTGACCACCCAGTACAACACCCGGCCACCTCTTCCTCATGCTTTGGTCTCAAGCGTAGTCATCATTCCACCTAGACCCCGATGCTCCTACACCAGCGCTCGCACAATTGCCCCAGATCGTGCGACGATCGGGCAGTTCGGGGATGAAATTGCATGGAGGAGCTGTTATGCCGCTCATGCCAGGCGCTGAGCCGTACCACCACCAAGCAGGCGAGGTCGGTGTGCTGCTGTGCCACGGCTTCACCGGCACCCCGCAGTCGCTCCGGCCGTGGGGCGAGCATCTGGCCGGGCACGGGGTGAGCGTGTCGCTGCCCCGGCAGCCCGGACACGGCACCACCTGGCAGGAGATGAACCACACCCGGTGGGAGGACTGGTACGCCGAGGTCGACAAGGCGTTCAAGGACCTCCAGGGCCGCTGCGCGGAGGTGTTCGTGGCGGGGCTGTCGCTGGGCGGCTGCCTGGCGTTGCGGCTGGCCGAGGTGCACGGCGAGGCGATCAGAGGCGTTATGGTGGTCAATCCCTCGATCACCAACGACGTGCCGCTGCTGCGGCTGGCGCCGGTGCTCAAGTGGTTCATCGCGTCAGTGCCGGGGGTGGCCAACGATGTGAAGAAGCCGGGAGTGTCCGAGCTGGCCTATGCCCGCACTCCGGTGAAGGCGGCCGCGTCGCTGCCCGAGCTGTGGTCGCTGGTCCAGGCCGATCTCCACCGGGTGGTGCAGCCGCTGCTGGTCTTCCACAGCGCCGACGACCACGTGGTGAAACCGAAAAGCGTGGCGATCATTCGCCAGAAGGTGCCTCAGGCCACGATCGAGGAGCTTACCGATAGCTACCATGTTGCGACGCTGGACAACGATGCCGACAGGATCTTTGCCGGGAGCCTCGACTTCATCCGGACACATGCCTCGGTACCCTTGCAGAGGGACTGATCGCACCCAGGGGGAAGTCGCGATCGCTGCGGAGAGGCCGATCTAGGTGACGCCCCAGAGTGACGAGGACGAGGTCTGGCGGCAGATCGTCGCGTCCTTCAACGACACGGCCGAGCGCGACTCGGCTGACCAGCCATGGCCGGACAGCGAGAACGTCCCCGCCGAGCCCCTGCGCCGGGTGGTGAAGCCGCCGGAGGAGTTCGACGACGAGCAGCCGCCCGGCGAGCGGGACGAGGCCGGCCAGGCGACCGACGAGTCCGAGGAGGACGACGAGGAGCAGGACGAGGGGCACTTCGAGCCTCCCGTGCCGCCCCCGCTGCCCAAGCTGGACCTGACGACCAAGCTCGCGTGGGTGGCGCTGTTCGGCGGCCCCGCCTATCTGCTGGTCGCGGCGGTGGCCGACTGGCACATGGACGGCTGGGCGCTGTTCACCGCCGTGGCCGCGTTCATCGGCGGGTTCGTGGCGCTGGTGGTGCGGATGGGCGACGGCCCGCCCGGCAACGACGGCTGGGACGACGGAGCGGTCCTCTAGGACGCGAGGCCCAGGACGCTAGGACTTGGCGGGCTCGGGGACACCGGGCCCGAAGGACTCCACCACGTCGGTGTAGCGCTCCCGGGCGTCCACGGCGTGCCCGACCGCCCACACCGCCTGCTTGCCCGCCAGGTAGGTGACGGCCTGCAGCCTGACGCTGCTCCTGCCTTCCACCTCGCCGCCGCGGATGACCTCGCACGAGCGCTTGTCGCAGCGCAGCATGAACGGCTCCGCCGCGCGCTCCGGGTCGTACCCGGAGATCCAGTAGTGGCCCTTGCCGTCACCCGTGACGCCGTACAGGCGCACGGACCGGATCGGCAGCGCCAGCTGCCGCCAGCGCTTGCCGTTCCAGGCGAGCGCGAGCGGCTCCACCGCGCCGGGGCCGCGGTAGACGCCGCCGACGGCCAGCGCCCGCTTGCCGCTGTCGACCTGGATGTCGCGTAGGTAGCCGCCCGGGATGTGCGGCACCGGCATGGACTTCCAGGTGTCGCCGGTGTGGTGCATGATGAGCGGCGCCGTGCCGGTGTCGCCGACGGCGAACGCGCCGGCCACCGCGTAGAGGGCGCCCTCTTCCTTGGTGACCTGGAAGGTCCACTCACCCTCGTGCCAGCCGACGATCAGGCCGTTGTCGTCTCGGCTGCCGACCGCCACCACGCGCTCGTCGCCGGCGTAGACCCCGCCGAGCCAGTCGCCGCTGCGCAGCCCCTCCGGCCTGACCCGGTCGAAGCCGTTCACGTCGCCGCGGGCGAGGTAGGGCAGGCCGTCGTGGCCGTCTCCGGCCGCCCACACCTGGCCGGCCGAGGCGGAGACGGCACGCAGGTTGCCGGCGCCGGTGGAGTCGCGGATGGCGACCTCGCTCCAGCGCTCGCCGTTCCAGTGGCGGATCGTGCCGCGGTTCTTCCACACGTCCCAGATCTGCTGCTGGCCGACCGCCCACACGTCGCCGGAGGACAGGGCCAGCACGTCGGACAGCGATCCGTCGGCCGTCAGGCGTACGGTGCTCGACTCCTGCCACGCGTCAATGGCGGCGGGGCGGGGGTCGGTGTGGCGGGGGTCGGTGTGGCGGGGGTCGGCGTGCGCGGCGGGTGAAGCCGCAGGCAGGGCCACGGACGTCGCCAGGATCAAGGTGAGCGCACGCCGCAGAGTGCGACGGGTCATGAGCAAATGCTATTGGGTGAGCGGTGTCGATTGCCCGTTACGGGACAACTCGCAACTCGGCGAGGACCGGCAGATGGTCGCTCGCCTCGGTCAGATCGGCGTTCGCGGCGGCCACGCCGCCGCAGGAGGCGACGCGCGTGTCGCGCGTGGCGAACAGCGCGTCGATGCGATGCTGGGGCCGCCTGGCGGGGAAGGTGAGCCCGTCGTCACCGGGCGCGGCGGCGTAGCAGTCGGTGAGCTGGGCGGCGAGGTAGCGCCAGGTGGGCTGGTGCGGGTGCTCGTTGAGGTCGCCGCCCAGCAGCATCCCGGCGTCGAACCTGGAGGCCGCGCGGCGCATCAGCGCCATCGCCTCGGCGGCGTGCCGGAGCCTGGCCGGCTCCCTGAGATCGAGGTGGAGGGAGCCGACAGCGAGCCGGACCCCCTCGACCGCCACGACGGCGACGGCCAGCGCGCGGGTCTCCAGGCCGGCGATGACGCTGAGCAGGTGGCTCTCGGCGTGCAGCACCTCGACGCGGGGGCCGGTGAGCACGGCCACGCCGCCGCGCCTGCGGCCCGCGGCGACCCGCAGGCCGCACCGGGCGGCCAGGTCCCGGCGCCTGGCCCGCCAGTTGAGCAGCCGGGGCGCCTCCTGGACGCACACGACGTCGGCGCGCATGGCGCTGATCACCCGCCGCAGGGCCGGGACGCTGTCCCTCAGGCCGCGCACGTTGTAGGTGGCGGCCCTGACGGTCACGTACGGCCCACCATGGGTCAGCGCGCCGGTCAGCGCCTGCGGGCCAGGTCTGCGGCGCCCACCAGGCCGGCCGAGGCGCCGAGCTCGGCCAGCCGCACGTCGGCGACCGGCCGGTGCCCCTTGCCGGTCAGCCGCTCCTCGAACGCCTCGCGGGCCCGGTCGAAGAACAGGTCGGCGGCGCGGGACACGCCGCCGCCCAGGATGAAGCAGCCGGGGTCGAGCACCGCGGCGAGGTCGGCCATGCCCTGACCGAGCCAGTCGGCGACGGTGGCGAACGCGTCGAGCGAGGCCTTGTCACCCTGCCGGGCCGCCTCGGTGACCTCCTCGCCCTCGATCTTGCCGCCGGCCAGCCCGATGAGGATCTCGGCCCGTTCCGGGTGCGCGCTGGCGGTCTCCCTGGCGTCGGCGACCAGCGCGTTGCCGCTGGCGTACTGCTCCCAGCAGCCGTGGCGGCCGCATCCGCACAGGCGCCCGTCCGGCACCACCTGCATGTGGCCCAGCTCGGCGCCCATCCCCCACCGGCCCCGGTAGAGGCGGCCGTCGAAGACGATGCCGCCGCCGATGCCGGTGCCGACGGTCAGGCAGATGACGTGGGACTGCCCGCGGCCGGCGCCGAACCTGACCTCGGCCCAGGCCATGGCGTTGGCGTCGTTCTCCACCACGACGGGCAGCCCGACCAGCCCGCTGATCTTCTTCTGCAGCGGCTCCTCGCGCCAGGCGAGGTTGGGGGCGAAGCGCACGATCGAGCGGGTCTCGTCGACGAACCCGGCCGCGCCGATGCCGACGGCCTCGATCTGCCGGCCCTGCGACAGCTCGCGCACGACGTCGGCGACCGTGTCGGCGACCACGTCCGGCCGGTCGGCGGCGGTCGGCCTGAGTGTGTGGGCGACGATCGTTCCGTCATCGTCGACCACACCCGCGGCCACCTTGGTGCCGCCGATGTCCACACCGATCGTGAGCATTACCGATGTCCCCTTTATCCCAGATCTATGTGTTCCACATTGTCGCGGCCGTCGTCGTCTCGCGGTGTACGGGGGGCGGCCGGCTTGTTCAGCGAGTCAAGGGCCTGACGGAACGCGGCGAACAGCTCGCCGCCCGCGGCCATGATGTGCCCGGCGACGTCGCCGGCCGCGCCGCCGACACCGGACGCGGCCCCCGCGGCGGCCGCCTCACGCTGGGCGGCGATGGCCCGGCAGAAGGGGCACGCGCGGCAGATGTACTCGTCCTCGGGCTCGGAGACCGCCTCGCCCCACACGTCCTTCTCCGTGCGGGAGCCGCCCCCGCCCGTGAAGGAGTTGAACACGCTCTTGCCGACCTGGCGGGTGGCGCGTCCCTGGATCGCGTCGAAGAGCTTGCGCGCCTCCTCCGCGACGGTCCCGATGGGATCCCTGTCGTTGTTAGCGGTGTTGTCTGTCATGTGCCCTCCCGGCTCGTGCGCTCACCCTCGTGGCTCACGTCGCGGCCGGTCCCGCATCCGGGTGGCCCGTAACGTTAGCTTCGTCGGGTTTCGCCTCCGAGGTGAACCGTACCCGGAGGACGCCGTCGCGGAGCACCGCGCCGCTGATCTTCCGGCGGGCCAGCGACGAGGGCAGCGCCAGGATCCTCCGGTACGGGCCCGTCGTGATGATCAGCTCGTCGCCCTTGCGGGCCAGGTCGACGTCACCCCGCTCGGCGCCGGGCAGGGCGAGGGTCAGCTCGTCGGCGGCCAGCCGCAGCGGCGGCGGCGCCGTGGGGGCGGCGAACGGGTCGGCCTCGCCGTAGAGCACCGCGCCGACCTCGGCCAGCGCGTCCTTCCCCACGGGCTCGGCCGGCAGGTAGGGGACGACGTGGATGGGCAGCGGCGCGAACGACTCCTCCGCCTCGGCCAGCAGCCGGGACTGGGCGGCCACCCACTGAGCACGCCACTCGTCGGCGCCACCGGCGGGGAAGACCCGGTTGGCGATGACGGCGTCGACGCGGTAGCCGTACAGGTTGAGCGAGGTGAGGGTGCGGCGGGCCTCGGCGAGCACCACGGACTCGGGGGTGAGCACCAGGCGCACCGAGGCCCGGTCGCCGGTGAGGAGCTCGCGGACCTCCAGCAGGCCGCGGTGGAGGCGCTCACCCGCGCCCATCACCTCCTCCCCCGGCGTGCTGACGCGGGCCACGCCGCGCACGAACGGGGAGACCAGCCGCATCAGCTTGCGGCCGACGGGCATCAGCCTGGTCATGTGCCACTCGAGCGCCTCGGGCAGGGCGAGCAGCCGCAGCGTCTCGGCGGTGGGGGCGCAGTCGACGACGATGACGTCCCAGCGGCCCTCGCGGGCGTGCTCGCGCAGCTCCAGCAGGGCGATGATCTCCTCGGCGCCGGGCAGGACGGTGATCTCCTCGGAGGTGATCTCGTCCAGGCCCAGCTCGATCAGGAGGTTGCGGGCGTAGTCCTGCAGCTCGCCCCAGTGGCGCTCCATCGTCGCCTGGGTGTCGACCTGGTGCAGGTGAAGACCCGGCGCGACCTCCAGATCATCACGATCCGGCCGCACGTCGAGCGCGTCGGCCAGCGAGTGGGCGGTGTCGGTGGAGACGACCAGCGTCTTGAGCCCGCGCTTGGCGGCGAGGGTGGCGGTGGCCGCCGCGGCGGTAGTCTTGCCGACGCCGCCTTTGCCGGTGAAGAGCAGGACCCGGGGGCTCACCTTCAGCGGCCTTCGACGCGCTTCTTGAGCCCCTTGAGGGCGGTGTCCACGATCACCTTCTCCGCCTTGCGCTTGATCATCCCGATCATGGGGACGGCGAGGTCGACCGCGAGCTCGTACGTCACCTCGATCCCCCTGCCCGTGTCGCCGAGCAGATAACTCCCGTCGAGCCGCGAGACCATCTTGCCGGGCTCGGCCACCCGCCAGCTGACGCTCCGGTCGTCCTGCCAGGTGTAGGCGAGGGTGTAGGTGTCGCTGATCACGCCGGCGTCGAGGACGAACCGGACCGTCTCCGGCCTGCCGTCGGCGCCCGTGGTGAGCACCTCGGTGCTCTTCACCTGCCCGGCCCACTCGGGGTAGGCCGCCAGGTCGGCGATGACCGCCATCACGGCGGCGCGGCCGGCGTCGATGGTGATGCTCGAAGTGGTGCGATCAGCCATGCGACCACCGTAGTGCAGAATCGGTCGATCGCGGTGGACTCCGGTTCTCACCATTCGAGGACGTACGGAACGCCTTTTCCCCGGAAATGACCCACGTTCACGCATTCGGTGCGGCCGATGCGGGTGCGCCGGTGGAGCGGCTGGTGCACATGCCCGAACAGGGCGTAGCGCGGCTGCGTGCGCCTGATCGCCTCCAGGGTCGCCTCGCTGCCCCGCTCGAAGCGCCTGGCGACCACGTCGTAGAGCAGTTCCGGCACCGCGGGCGGGATGTGGCAGCACAGCACGTCCACCTCTCCGACGGCAGCCACCTTGGCGGCGTACTCCTCGTCGCTGATCTCGTACGGCGTGCGGTAGTCGGTCCGCAGGCCGCCGCCGACGAAACCGAAGCGCAGGCCGCCGATCTCCACGCTCTCGCCGTCGAGCACCCGCTGGCCAGGCCGCAGATAGTCGCCCCACAGGCGCGGGATGTCCACGTTGCCGTAGGTGAGGTAGGAGGGCACCGGCATGGCGGCGAACAGGTCGCGGTACTGGGCGCGCACGTTGCGCTCGATGTGCTCGCGCGGGTCGCCGCCGAGGCTCGCCCACAGCGTGGCGGCCATGGCCCTGGCCTCGTCGAACCGCTTGGCGGTGCGCAGGGCGATGAACCTGCCGGCCTGCTCCGCGCCGAACAGGTCGGCGAAGATGCCCTGCGCGTGGTCGGCGTAGTCGATGAACAGGATCAGGTCGCCGAGACAGATCAGGGCGTCGGCGCCGTCGCCCGCCCGGGCCAGCGCGTCGGTCCGGCCGTGCACGTCGCTGACCACGTGGACCCTCATGCGGGGCATCTTACGAGCCGGGACTGCTAGCGTGATGAACGGCCTTCATAACGCCTGGATGACGAGGGCTACCGGCGCGTAACTTAACCCGGTAACGTCCAGGCCGTCATCCGTGGCGTGCACCCGGAGGAGTGTGGATCCGTGCGCGAGTACAGCGTCCCCGTGCTGGTGGATGTTCCCGCCTCAGCCTGTCTGACCGACACCGTCTTCGAGCGGGGTGAGCGGGAGCCCGGCAGGGTCATCATGCGCCGCAAGATCGGTGACGACTGGCCCGTCGTGACCGCCGGCGAGTTCCGCGACCAGGTGGTGGCGCTCGCCCGTGGGCTGGTCGCGGCCGGGATCGAGCACGGCGACCGGGTGGCGCTGGTGTCGCGCACCCGCTACGAGTGGACCCTCATCGACTACGCGATCTGGACGATCGGCGCGGTGACCGTGCCGATCTACGAGACGTCCTCGGTCGACCAGGTCCGGTGGATCCTGTCCGACAGCGAGGTCAAGGCCGCCTTCGTCGAGCTCGACGCGCACGAGGAGACCGTGCGGGAGGCCGCGCCCACGCTGAAGAACGTCTGGCGGGTCGACGCCGCCCTCGACGGCTCCGGCGTCGAGGACGCCGAGGTGGCCGGGCGCAGGGCGCGGGTGACCGCGTCGGACCTGGCGACGGTCGTCTACACCTCCGGCACCACCGGCAGGCCCAAGGGCTGCCTGATCACCCACGACAACCTGCTGTTCACGGCGCGCAACGTGGCGTCGGGGCCGCTGGAGCCGCTGTTCTCCGCCAAGGATCCGGCCGGGCTGCTGTTCCTGCCGCTGGCGCACATCTTCGCGCGCATGATCCAGGTGGTGCTCATCGAGGCGGGCGCGGTCATCGCGCACACCCCGAACATGAAGAACGTCGCCCCCGACCTCCAGGACTTCAAGCCGACCTTCCTGCTGGGCGTGCCCCGGGTCTTCGAGAAGGTCTACAACAGCGCCGAGCAGAAGGCCATCGCGGGCGGCAAGGGCAAGATCTTCGCCCGCGCCGTGGACGTGGCCGTCGCCTGGAGCAAGGCCGAGAGCGCCGGCGGGGCGGGCGTCGGGCTCCGGCTGCGGCACGCCCTGTTCGACAGGCTCGTGTACGGCAAGCTCCGCGCGGCTACAGGCGGCAGGCTGTCGGCGGCGGTGTCCGGCGGATCGGCGCTGGGCGAGCGGCTGGGCCACTTCTTCAAGGGCGTCGGCATCGAGGTCTTCGAGGGCTACGGCCTGACCGAGACCTCCGCCCCCTGCTCGGTCAACATGCCGGGCGCCAACAAGATCGGCACGGTGGGCAAGCCGCTGCCGGGCGTCACCCTGCGCATCGCCGACGACGGCGAGGTGCTGGCCAGGGGGCGCAACGTGTTCGGCGGCTACTGGCACAACGACGAGGCCACGGGCGAGGTGCTCGACGCCGACGGGTGGTTCCACACGGGCGACGTGGGCGAGCTCGACGCCGACGGCTACCTGAGCATCACCGGCCGCAAGAAGGAGATCCTGGTGACGGCCGCGGGCAAGAACGTCGCGCCGGGCCCGCTGGAGGACGCCCTGCGGGCGCATCCGCTGATCTCCCAGGCCATGGTCGTGGGTGACGGGCGGCCGTTCGTGGCGGCCCTGATCACCCTGGACCCGGAGGCGCTGGAGCAGTGGGCGCCCGCCAACGGGCTGTCCTCCGCCGCGCCCGCCGAGCTGCGCGCCGACGCGCGGATCCTGGCGGAGGTGCAGGGCGCGGTCGACCGGGCCAACAGCATGGTGTCCAGGCCGGAGCAGATCAAGAAGTTCACCGTGCTGGCCGCGGACATCACCGAGGAGAGCGGCCACCTGACGCCGACGCTCAAGGTCAAGCGCAACCTCATCGTGAAGGACTTCGCCGCCGACATCGAGGCTCTCTACACCGGGGACCAGCGCTAGAGCAGCGCTACAGCAGCGGCCGTCACAGCTGGGCCCGTCACAGCAGGGCGCGGAAGCGGGCGGCCGCCTGGTCCCAGGACCACTCCCCGGCGATCCAGTCGCGGCCGGCCGCGCCGAGCTTGCGCGCCTGGTCGGGGTTGGCCAGCAGCTCGATCAGCGCGGCGGCGATCTCCTCGACGCTGTCGCCGTCGACGACGAGGCCGGTCTCGCGGTGCCGCACCGCCTCGGGCGCGCCGCCGGAATCGCCCGCCACGACCGGCAGCCCGGTCGCGGACGCCTCCAGGAAGACGATGCCGAGCCCTTCCACGTCCACGCCGCCCCATCGGGTGCGGCACGGCATGGCGAAGACGTCGGCGGCGGCGTAGTAGCCGGGCAGGTCGGCGGCGGGGACCGTGCCGGTGAACACGATCGACGGCAGGCCCGCGGCGAGCTTGTCCAGCTCGCGCCGGTACGGGCCGCCGCCCACCAGCAGCAGCACGGCGTCCGGCACCGCCCGCAGCACCTCGGGCCAGGCCCGGATGAGCTGGTCCTGCCCTTTGCGCGGCACCAGCCTGGACACGCAGGCGACCACCGGCCGGCCGCTCAGGCCTGCGAGCTCGCGCGGCTCCGCCCTGACCGCCGGGGGGCGGAACAGCTCGGTGTCCACGCCCGGCGCGAGCCGGACCAGCTTGTCCTCCCCGATCACGGCCGCCAGCCGGGCGCGGGTGTAGTCGCCCAGGTAGGTGACCACGTCGGCGTGCTCGCCGATCCTGCGCAGCACCGAGCGGAAGACCGGTGCGCCGGCCCACGACGCCTCGTGGCCGTGGGTGAGCATCACCACCCGCCGCGCGCCCGCCGCGCGCAGGCGCGGGGCGAGCAGGCCGAGCGGCGCCGCCGCGCCCAGCACGACCGTGCCCGCGCCGTGCTCGGCGACCAGCCGGGCGGCCCGGCGGGCGACGGCGGGCGTGGGCAGCATGAGCCGGCCCGGGTGACGCACGATCCGGTACGGCTGCCGCCGGTCGAATTCGGCGCACCCGGGCCAGGCCGGGGCGTAGACGGCCGCGTCCGGCGTGCGCAGGGCGAGGCCGTGCACGAACGACTGGATGCCGCCCGGCCGGGGCGGGAAGTCGTTCGTGACGAAGACCACCTTGGTCACGGGCCGGGGACGCCGTTCAGTTCTGCCCAGGAGCGCGCGAGGGCGATCCGCTGAGGCGTCGTGGGATGAGATGCATAGAGCACATATTCCACCGCATCCGGCGACAAGTCAGAAATGTTGGTGCTTGCCAGGCGTTTCTGCATCGCGGCGAACGTGACCGGGTCCCTCGTCAGGTCCAGGGCATGGACATCGGCCCTGGCCTCGACGGTGCGGCTGAGCATGTTCTGGACGGGGCCGGACAGGAACGTGGCCAGGGTCATCAACCCCATGATCACGCCGACCGCGCGGGGATCGGTGATCGAGGCGATGCCCGTGCGCCTGCGCAGCAGCCGGAACCCGAGGAACAGCATGATCGCGCCGAGCGCGGTCCCCATCGCGCCGACGAGCGTGCCGTAGAGCACGTCGTCGCGCTTGGCGTGACCCAGCTCGTGCGCCACGATCAGCTCCACCTCGGGCTGCGGCGCCTTGAGCAGGGTGTCGTAGACCACGATCCGGCGGGTGGCGCCGAAACCGGAGACGTAGGCGTTGAGCGCGGTCGTCCTGCGTGAAGCGTCGGCCACCAGCACGTCCTCCACCGGGACGCCGTCGCGCTCGGCCATCGCCATCAGGTTGGTGCGCAGCGGCCCGGCGGGCATGGCGTGGAAGTCGTTGAACACCGGCTCGAACACCACGGGGTAGACGAAGGAGGCGCTCACGGTCAGCGCGAACGCCCCCACCGCGGCGGGAATCCACCAGCGCCTGATCCGGCGGGCCAGGGCCACGATCGCGAGCACCATGACGGTCAGCAGGGCCGCGTTGATGCCGATGCCCTTGAGCCGGTCCGCCGTCCAGCCCACCCAGTCCTGGGTGGACAGCCCATAGTCGCGCAGCACCGTCTCGAACCAGATGCCGAGCGGCCAGCGCAGGGCCTCCTCGATCGCGGTGATGGCGAACACGCCCAGCAGGACCCGCACCCACCACGGGCCGCGCACCCATCCCAGCAGCTTCGCGCCGAGCGGGGTGGCGACGAGCAGGCCCGCGAACACCAGGCCGAGCCCGAGGGACAGATAGCTGGGCAGGCTGGTGGCCGCGTCGAACGCCTGCGACCTGGCCAGCTGGGCGGCGGTGAAGTCCCGGGCCGGGTCGGGCGTGACGGCGGGCGCGGAGGAAGGCAGCGCCTGCCAGGGCGTGGTGAACGCCACCACGCCCACCAGCACGGCGCCCAGCACGGCGAACGCCGCCCCGGCCTGCCGCCGCAGCATCGTGGCCCGCCGCTCGTCCCCCGCTTCCGCCACACCCCTCCCCTGCCCCTCTGGAGGCCGTCCAGCACCGTTGCCGGGCGCGGCTCCCCCCTCCGGGGCCTGTCCAGCGGGTCGCCCCGCTGCGGGCTGTCCGGCGCCGTTGCCGGGCGCGGCTCGGCCGGCGGGCTCGGCGCTCTCGCCGGCCTCTACGGCGACCTCGCCCGCCTCTGTGACGCCGACGTCGTCGTCCGCCGCGTCGTTTCTGTTCTGGTCCATTCGCGTCCCCTCACGCCAGCTGGTCGCGCATGTACGCGCGCCACCGCTCCGTCAGCATGCCGGTCGAGAGCCCCAGCGAGGCGAGCGCCCCGTCGACGCCGCCCGCCTGAGCTTCACGGTAGAGCCTCACCAGGGTCCTCTCACCCCGGTTCCCGGCGAGGAAGCGACACGCCAGCCAGGCCTCCTGGTACGCCCGCGCGAGCCTGGCGCCGTCCCCTTGGAGGGCGAAGTCCGCCGGTCCCGGCAGATGGCGGGGCATTCGTCCCGCTCTGACCTCGGCGGCGAGCTCGGCGGCGGCCACCCGCACGGGCAGCCCGGCGTCCCGGTAGGCGACGTAGTCGGCGAAACCCTCGTAGAGCCAGATCGGCAGCCCGCCGGTGCCCGCGGCGACATGGGTCAGCTCGTGCGTCAGCACCACGTCCCTGCCGGTCGCCGTGAGCCGGGCGAAGAACTCGGGCACCACGATCACCCGGCCGTCGTCCGCCACGGCGGCCAGCCCGTCGACCGACGCCACCCCCGCTAGCCCGGCGGCCTCGGCGGCGGAGCCGGGCACCAGGACCACCGGACGCACCGGCCGGCCCAGCACGCCCGCCACCCGCCGCCCGGCCGCGTCGGCCCGGCGCGCCAGGTCGCGGAGCAGCTCGGCGGGGGCGTGGTGCCCGGCGACCGAAGAGCTTCTCCCTCGTACGACCACCGCTTCGTCACCCCACGGGGCCGGGACCTCGGCGAGGTCCGGAGCGCTGGCCGTGGCGGCCCCGGCCAGCAGCAGGGCCGCCAGCACCGCTCGACGGCTCACCCGCACGGACACGATGCCCGATGGTAGCCGTCCGAACGGCAGCTCCGCCTTGAAGACGGCCCGAAGACGGCCCGATGGCAGCCTGATGGCGGCCGGGACGGCCGAAGGCCCCGTCCCGGGCGGGACGAGGCCTTCGGACCGGGGATCACAACCCGGGACGTACCGCGCCCACGAACGACGACTTGCGCCATCCCGCGAGCTTCTCGATGCGCACCCGTTCGCCTGTCCTCGGCGAATGGATCATCTTGCCGCCGCCGACGTACATGCCGACGTGGCCGAGCCCGCGGAAGAACATCAGGTCTCCTTCCCGCAGGTTCTTGTAGGAGACCTTCGTCCTGATGCGCGCGAACTGGCTGTACGTGACGCGCGGGATCTTCACTCCGGCCTTCTTCCAGGCGAACTGGACGAGACCCGAGCAGTCGAACGAACCGGGTCCGGTGCCGCCGTAACGGTACGGGTCACCGATCTGCTTCTTGGCCACCGCGACCGCCTTACCGGCCATCAGCTGTTGCCGAGCGACCTTGGCCCGCTTCGCGGACTTGGCGGACTTGGCCGCCTTCGTCCCGGAGGAGCCGGAGGATTCGCTCATCGTCGCCGCCTGCGCCGACGTGGCAGGGAGGACCATCCCTCCGGCTGTCACGGTCATGGTCAGCGCCACGCCACTCAGGGCGATGCGGGACAGACGGGGGTTCTGCGAAGAGGTAGACAGGATTTCTCCTTGGAGCTTCCACGAACGCCTACCGGGTTAGCTGACGGATTCGGGCCTGGAAGTCGCCCTACGGCGCGTGTCGCGCCGATTCACCCCTGATCCGGAAACGCGGATCGCTGGGTCCCCGGCTCCGTGCCTCCTGGCTGCACGGACTCGGCAGGTCACCGCCTCCATTCGTCTACAAGGGCGGGGCGGCGACCGGCTGGAATGTTCATCGGTCCACCTCGGAAGATCCGATGGCGGTCCGCGGCGCCATGGCGTGGCGCCGCGAGGCCAGAAGCTACGCCCGGTCGTCACGATCTGGCAAAGCCTGAGTGCCTCAGTCAAGATCAGACAAAGGGCGAGTCAAGTCCTCAACCACTGCTGGGATATGGGGGTTCGTTATTGAAAAGTGACCCTTCTCACAGTTGACGAATGAATGGATTGTCAGGTCCCATCCGTACCTCTTGTCACATGCGTCACATCCATTCACGCCTGGAAAGCACAAAACCGGGCCCCGGAAATGTTCCGGGACCCGGCTCGAAGGGTGTGGATTACGGGCGGCGGGCGCCCGCGAAACTACTGCCGTAGGCGGAAAGGGAGACCACCTTGACCACATCACCGGTCTGCGGTGCGTGCACCATCTGACCGTTGCCCGCGTAGAGGCTCACGTGCCCCAGTCCCTGACTGAAGATGAGGTCGCCGGGCTGCAGGTCGTTCATGTCCACCGCACGGCCGGCCGTCCACTGCTGCCAGGTGGTGCGCGGCAGCTCGACGCCCGCCGCGCGCCAGGCGGCCTGCGTGAGGCCGGAGCAGTCGAACCCACCCGGTCCCGTGCCGCCGAAGACGTACGGCTTGCCGATCTGGCCGTAGGCGAAGGACAGCGCCGCCGCGGCGTTGCCCGAGGCCGGACCGGTGTACTTCAGACCGGTGCTGTTGGGATTGCCGGCGCGGTAGGCGCCGAGCCTGTTGAGGAGCTTCTTCTGCTGCGCGATGAGCGCCAGGATCTCCTTGCGGTCCTTGTTGACCGCGTCGCGCTCCTTGTCGGCGTCGCCGAGGGCGTCCTGGGCGCTGTCGCGCTCGATCTTGAGGCCGCGGTTCTCCCGGTCGAAGGCGGCGAGCTTGTCGGCTCGCTCCTGGGAGAGCTGCTGGGTCAGCGACATGCTGTACAGCATGTCGCCGGGCTCGTCATTGGTCATCATCGTGGGCAACGAGGTGTAGTCGCCCATCTTGTAGGTGTCGACGGCCATCGCGACCACCTGCTCGCGCAGATCGGCCACGGTGGCCAGCTTGCGTTTGTAGCTCTCGTTGAGCTTGGCGTAGCGGCCGCTGGCCGCTTTGTACTTCTCGGTCGCCGTGTTGTAGCGGTCGACGACCTTGTCGGCCTTGTCATTCAGCTTTTTCAGCTTCGCCTTGGCCTGGCTGACCGTGGGCTTGGGATCGGCCAGCGCGCCTCCCATCGGGGTCAGCAGCAGCCCGATCGCAAGACCCGTGGCCAGGGGTATCCGGCCCAACCTCACAGCGTCGCCTCCCAGGGGATATACCTGGGGCGAAATAGTACAGAAGTGACGGGGTAAGTCTCACCTAAACGTCATATTTGTAATCTAGGCGCGGCCCAGCCGTCGAAGCAGCAATCCAGACGGAACGGGTCTGGCTCCCATCCGCCGCACCGATTCGGCCACCTCGCGGTCGGAGGAGACCACGGCGATGGCCCGGCCCGGCGGCTCCGCGCGTACGAGCTGGCGGATCAGGTCGTCGGCGATCTCGCCCGGCGCGCTGAACAGCACCCGCACCCCGCGCGGCGCCACCACCTGCACCGGCGAGTTGAGCTCGGCGCCGTCGAACACGGCGGTCACCTCGACCCGGGTCTGGGCGACGAGCCCGCCGAGGCCGGTCATCAACCGGGTGCGCTGGTCGGCGAGGGTGAGGGTGCCGTAGCCGGACTTGGTCACGTTGTAGCCGTCGATGATCAGATGCACCTGGGGCAGCGCGAGGAGCTGGTCGAGCAGCTGGGGGTCGTCGTCGGCCAGCGCGCGGGCGGGCACCCCGCGCACCCCCGGACGCTCGCCGGTGGCCGCGGCGACCGAGTCGGCGGGCTTGCTGATCGTGGTGGGCAGGGCCAGCTCTCTGCGCAGCCCCGCCGAGGCGTCCTGCAGCGCGTCGAGCAGCACTCTGATGCGGGCGTCCTCGATGCTCCTGCCCTCGCGGGCGGCCCGGCGCGAGGCTTCGAGCTGCTTCTCGACGTCGGCCAGGCGCTCGCGCAGCCGCCGCAGCTCGGACTCGCCGGCGCTGCCCGCGGCCGAGGCGGCGATCTTGGCGTCCTCGGCGGCGTGCGCCATCTCATCGGCGCGGCGCACGGCGGCCTTGGCGCGCTCGCGCGTCTCGTGCAGCTTGCGGCGCAGGTCGGAGTTCTCGGCGCGGGCGGACTTGAGCTGCTCGCGCAACCGCTCGGCCTCCTCCTTGGCGGTGCTCTTCAGGGCGGCGAGCTGCTCGCGCAGCCGGGAGACGACCTCCTCGCGCTCTGAGCCCTCGGCCGCGACCGCCGACCGCTCCAGATCCGCCCTGGCCGACTCCACCATCTCCGCCCAGCCGGGGGGGCGGATGAGGTAGGCCGCCGCGGCGACGAGCACCGGATCGGCGGCGGGCGGCACGTTGCCCTCGGCCAGTGAGGCGATGAGCTCCGGCCAGCCGGCCGCCACCGACTCGGCGACCGCCTCGCGGAACTCCTTGTCGTTCTCCAGCTGGGCGGCGATGGGGGCGCTGCCCAGCCTGGCGCGCTTGCGCGGGTCGAACTTGGCGATGCCGCGCAGCGGCGGCGGGACGGCGACAGGCGGCATCGAGCCGAGAACCTGAGCCGCCAGGTCGACGACATTCAGCCGCACCTGCTCGGGAAGCGGGCGAGACAGGCCTTCACCCGCTGAACTCATCCCACTGTCCCTTCATGACATGCTCTTTCAGACAAGGGTACGGCTGTCGGCTACCTGTCCGTAACGGACACCCGAAAGGGGACAAGCGCTTGGTGGGCGTCAGCGGACCGCGCGAGGACCGGCGCTCGCCCAGCAGGCGCGCCACGTCCGGCCCTGTCAGGGAACGCGGTACGACCTGACGCGGCCGGCCAGGCGAAAAGCTGGAATTCCAGCCCTCAGCCTCCGGGAACCGGCTCCGACGATCGACCGGCCGCTCACGGGCCGGCGTCGTAGACCAGCAGCGCGATCTGCACCCGGTTGTTCAGCCCCAGCTTGGTGAGGATGCGTGAGACGTGCGCCTTGACCGTGGGCACGCTCATGAACAGCTCACGTCCGATCTCGGCGTTGGACCTGCCCAGGCCGACCGCCGCCGCCACCTCGCGCTCACGCTCGCTGAGCCGGTCGAGCAGGGCGCGGGCGCGCTCGGTGCGCTGTCCCGCGCCGTCGCCGGACACGTGCGAGATGAGCTGGCGGGTCACCGCCGGCGACAGGATCGGCTCGCCCGCCGCCACCTTCCTGATGGCCGCCACCAGCTCGGCCGGTGGGATGTCCTTGAGCAGGAACCCGGCCGCGCCCGCGCGGAGCGCGCGCAGCACCTGCGCGTCGGCGTGGAAGGTGGTCAGCACCAGCACCTCAGGCGGCGACTTGGTGCCGCGCAGCGCCTCGGTCGCGGCGAGCCCGTCGACCTCCGGCATGCGGATGTCCATCAGGACCACGTCCGGCCGGTGCTCGGCGACCATCGGCGGCACCTGTGACCCGTCGCCCGCCTCCCCCACGATCGCGATGTCGTCCTGGCCGCCCAGGATCATGGACAGCCCGGCCCTGACGAGCGCGTCGTCGTCGACGATCAGGACGCGGATCGGCGCGGTCATGCATCCTCCCTGGGGTCGTCGGCCGGCCATGGTAGCCAGGCTCGCACGAGGAAGTCTCCCTCGGGGGTCGCGCCGTGCTCCAGCCGCCCGCCGGCCAGCTCGGCCCGCTCGGTCAGCCCGATGAGCCCGGCCCCCGCTCCGGGGATGCGCGAGCCGGACCACGGCCACAGGGCGTTGCGCACCTCGGCCGACAGCCCCTCCCCCGGAGCCCCGGTCACCGCCACGGTCGTGGGAGCGCCGTCGGCGTGCTTGCGGGCGTTGGTCAGCGCCTCCTGCACGATCCGGTAGAGGGTGCGGCCCAGGCTTTCCGGCGCGTGCCCGACCGCCAGGTCGAGCCGGACGTCCATGCCCGCCTGCTCGCACTCCGCCACCAGGTCGGGCAGGTCGGCCAGGGTGGGCTGCGGCCGCTCGGGCACCGGCTCGTCGCCGGGCGAGCCCGGATGGCGCAGCACGCCGATCACCTCGCGCAGGTCCTGCAACGCCAGGTGGGCGCTGCTCCTGATCGCCCCGGCGGCCCTGGCGATCTCCTCGGCCGGGGCGTCCGGCCTGAACTCCAGCGCCCCCGCGTGCAGGCTGAGCATGGACAGGCGGTGGGCCAGCACGTCGTGCATCTCCCTGGCGATCCGCTCGCGCTCCAGCCGCTTGGCCTCCTCGGCGGCGATGTCGGCCCGCTGCCTGAGCGTCCAGACGAGCTGCCGCCTGGCCCGCACCACCACCCCCCAGGCGAAGACCGTCAGCATGATGGCGAGGCCCAGGACGAACGTGCCCAGCAGGCCGAGCTCGGGATCCGGCCTGAGGAACACGTACGGCAGCAGAGTGACCACGCTGAGCAGGGCGATGGAGCCGGAGACCTTGAACGGCCGGTGCACGGCCACCGTGAACAGCCCGACGACGGCGGCTCCGCCGACCAGCTCCAGATAGGTCGACAGGACGCTGGTCACCACGGCGAATCCGACCGGCCACCGGCGCCGCAGCCACACCGACAGGCACCCCAGGACGCCGGCCACCTGCTCCAGCGCGATCACCGGCTCGGGCTCGTCCGCCAGCTCCGGGATGGTCACCAGGGCGAGCACGCAGGCCAGCACGAACATGACGATGTCGACGAACCAGTCACGGGTCGAGCGCCGCACCGGCCGCCCCGCGCCGCCGTCGCCCAGCAGGACGGACGGCAGCGCCCACCGGTATTCATCCGAGCCCGTCACGTTCACCGAGGTTATGCCGTACGAAGGACATGGCGACAGCGACCAAAGTCGATACCGGGCCAGACCTCGGACCGACGCGGCGGGCCGGGCGGGCCGGAGACGCTGGGTCCATGCGAGTCCTCCCCGGAACCGAAACCCGAACCGAGACCGAGACCGAGATCGAGCCCGAGACAGCCGGGCACGGCGGCACCATGCTGCGCCCGCCGCGTGAGTGGGCCGACCCAAGGGCGGTCGCGTGGTGGACGACCCAGTGGCTGCTCTTCCTGCTGCCGGTGGCGGCCGCCGGCCTGGCGGCCTTCTGGTTCCTCACCGAGCGCCCCCTCTGGCTCGGCGTGGCGGCGGGCGCGTTCGCCGTGGGCTGCGTCGTCCTGGCGCTGGTCGCGCCGCGCGCCTCCTACCGGGTACGCCGCTGGGAGGTGACCGGCGAGGCGGTCTACACCCGCGAAGGCTGGCTGACCCACACCTGGCGGGTGGCGCCGATGTCGCGCATCCAGACGGTCGACACCGCGCGGGGGCCGGTGCAGCGGCTGTTCGGGCTGGCCGACGTCACGGTGACCACCGCCTCGGCCGCCGGCGCCATCAAGATCGAGGCGCTGGACCACGAGCTGGCCGCCGACCTGGCCGCGCGGCTGACCACGCTCACCCAGGCCACGCCGGGTGATGCCACGTGACCGGCGAGACCTGGCGGGAGTTGTCCCGCCGCAACCTGGGGGCCGCGGGGGTCAAGTCACTGGCCGTCGCGGCGCCGGTGGTGATCGTGCTGGCGCGGGTGCTGGCCGGCGCCGCATGGCCGTGGCAGGCGATCGTCGCGGCCGGCGCCGGCGCCGGCGTGCTGGTCGTCGCCGCGGTGCTGGCGTACGAGGCCGCGCGGCTGCGCGCGACCCGCTGGCGGCTGACCGCCGAGCGGCTGGAGGTGCGCACGGGAGTGGCCGTACGGCAGCATCGCTCGATCCCGCGTGACCGGGTGCGCAGCGTGGACGTGCGCGCGGACCCGGTACGGCGCGTGTTCGGCCTGACCCTGGTCAAGGTCGGCACCGGCGAGCACGCGGACGCCGACTCCGAGCTCGCCCTGGACTCCCTGACCGTGCGTGACGCCGAGGAGCTGCGTCACGGCCTGCTCCCGCACGAGGCCGAGGACACGCGGGCGCCGCTGGCCGAGCTGCGGTGGGCCTGGGCGAGGTACGCGCCGCTGTCGGTGTGGACGTTCGCCGGGGCCGGGCTGGTGCTCGGCGTCCTGTTCAAGGGGGTCGACCTGCTGGGCGTGGACCGGTTCACGGCGGACACCGCGGCCGCCGTCTGGGGCTGGGTGACCGGGCGGCCATGGATGGCGGTCCCGGTGATCCTGGCGGCGAACGTGGCCGCCGGCGTGGTGGGCGCGCTGCTGCTGTTCGCCGAGTCGTGGGGCCGTTACCGGCTGGACCGCGAGCCGGGCAGGCTCAGGCTGCGCCGCGGGCTGCTGACGAACCGCTCACTGACCCTGCAGGAGCGCCGGCTGCGCGGGGTGGAGATCAGCGAGCCGCTGCTGCTGAGGCTGGGCGGCGGCGCGCGGGTCAGGACGGTCGCCACGGGGCTCGGCAAGGCGGAGGAGGGCGAGAGCGAGCACGTGGCCGCGCTCACGCCGCCGCTGCCCCGCGAGCTGGCCGGCCAGGTGGCGGCGCGCGTGGCGGGGGCGGCGCCGGCCCCGCCCCGCCGCCATCCCCCGGCGGCCAGGCGCAGGCGGATCGGCTGGGCGCTGTCCACGGTGGTGTTCCTGACCGCGCTCGCGGCGGCGGCGGCCTGGTTCGCCGCCGCCGCAGGCTGGCTGGAGCCGCTGGGCGTGCTGTCCGGACAGGCCGGCCGGCTCTGGGCGGTGCCGGCAGGCCTGGCGGCGCTGGCGCTGCCGATCGCGCTCTGGCTGGCCGCCGACGCCTACCGCGCGCTCGGCCACGCGCTGGGCGAACGCCACCTGGTCTCCAGGCGGGGTACGGTCAACCGGCGCACGGTCATGCTGGACCGGGGCGGCATCGTGGGCTGGACGATCACCGAGTCACCGTTCCAGCGGCGGTCGGGCCTGCTGACCGTCACCGCGACCACGGCCGCCGGCGACGGTCACTACGACGTGGCCGACATCGGGCGGGACGACGGGCTGGACCTGGCGGCGCGGGCCGTGCCCGGCCTGCTGGCGCCGTTCCTGGTCCGGGCGCGGCAGTGAGCCGCGCGTATCCCCCTCCGCCCGCTCAGGCCCCTGTACTGGGCGAACCAGACCACGCGGCCCACGTACCACTTGCTGAAATAACACTATTTGTCCCACTTGCAGGGTGGTTGCAGGATCGTTAACAGCCGCGGTCAAGGTCGCCGGCTCAGCTCCCGATCGGCTTGTCGGCCAGCTCCGGCATGAACGCCCGTGCCACGGTCAGCGCGCCGGCACGGGCCTCCTTCTCGGCCAGCAGCCGGGCCTTGGGCGAGTTGGCCGGCTGGCCCTTGGGCCGCTCGGCACCGGCGTAGTCGATCTCCACCACCGTGGCGCCCTGCAGCACGATCACCGCGCCGCTGCCCGCGGACACCTCGCCCCGCCTGGTCTTGAGGTACTTGCCGTAGGCCTGCTCACCCAGGCCTTCGAGGTCGACCACCTTGCCGGTCTCCATCCCGCCGAACGAGGACTGCGCCATGTTCCTGTCCCCGCCTCGCCGACCCGAGTAGAAGGACTTGGCGGCCGTCGCGTCGGCCACGCCGGCGCGGTTGGCGAAGGAGTGCACGGTGATCAGCACACTGCGGACCCGGGTCACCGCGTCGCCCGCGGGGGCGTCCAGGTTGAGCCAGCGGCACTCGGTCTGCGTGTCGTCGCCCGCCTCCATGCCACGCGCCCTGGTGACCGGGCCGGGCACCAGCCCGGTGGCCACCTCGGTGATGGCCTGGCAGGCGGGCGGGAAGGCGGCGAGCTGGGTCGGCGTCGGCGTGGGGGCCACGCTCGGCGCGGCGGTGGCCGCCTTGTACGGCTGCGCGACCACGTCCGGGTTCTCGGCCTTCCAGGCGGCCACGCCCTTGGCGATGTGTGTGATCACCTTGGTGGCCTCGCGGATCGCGTTGGCCTCGGTGACCGACTGGGTGGTCTCGTTGCTGAGGATCTGGGCGTCCTTGCGCTGCTGGCTCGCCTGGTACTCGACCTCGATGGTCATGTCCTGGACGCGGGCGCGAGCCGTACCGAAGGAGTACCACAGCGTGGTGCCGGAGCGGCGCCAGGTGTACTGGGCGAAGGCCGCGTCGCCGACGCCGGGGATCTCCTTGACCGCCGAGACGTAGTCCTTCTCGCCCTTCTCCTGGGTGGGCTTGGCCGTCTCGCCGAACTTGGCGCCGCCGTAGTCGATGTCGTAGGAGTTCTGGGCCATGGCGCGGCCGGTCTTCGCGCCGCTGCCCCGATGCTGGTCCACTTTGACGTCGATCTCCCGGCTGCGCCAGAACTCGCCGAAGGAGATGCGGCGGTTCACCCAGTTGCAGGAGAAGTTGACCGTGTACTCGGAGTCTCGGGAGCTCTTGGCCACCGTGGCCTCGGGCACCAGCCGTTCGGCCTCCAGCTTCGGCAGCATCGAGCAGACGTCCGGGCCGGTCACCGCGGCCGCCTTGACGGACTTCGACGGCGTCGTCTGGCCCGGCCCGGCGACCGTGGTGCCGAACGTGCGCTGCACCTGGCCGTACACCAGGTAGGCGGCGGCGCTGGCGCCGATGAGCGCCACGACGCAGACGGCGACCACCGGCAGGAGCCAGGGACGCCGCGCCGGCGGGCGGCCGGGGGGCATGGGCGGCATGGGGGGCCTAGGCGGCATGGTCGGTGGCTCGAACTGCCCGCCGTGCGGCACCTGATAGGGCGGACGAGGCGGTGGATACTCGCTACCGGGATTCACCAGGGACTCCAGGGGATTGCCATGACTTGCGGTGAAACATGCTAGTCATCCGGCTTGCGGGACGCTTGCGGTGACTCATTCCCGCAACGCGGTCGAGACCAGCCGGGCGGCGGACACCGCCGTCCGCTCGTCCGCCGTGCCCGGCTTGACGCTCGCGTTGTGCCAGATGACCTCGGCGAGCAGGTTGCTGGTGCGCAGCAGCACCGTGCTGTCGGAGCGGCCCTCGTCGGTGGCGCCCAGGGCGAACTGGAAGGTGCTCTGCACGAACGCGGCCTCTCCCACCTCACCCACGTCGGTGACGGCCCCGACGTTCTTGCGGAACACCTCGCCCTCGGCGCCGGCGCGCAGCGTGCGCTCGTTGGTGAAGCGCAGCGCCGCGACCTCCGGGCCGCCGAGGTCGCCTGCGGGCCGCTCCGCCCAGGTCCGTACGGTGATCGAGCGGATGCTCCTGGAGCCCTGGAGCAGCTGCCACCGGCACTCGCCCTCCCGGGTCGCCGCCCGTCTCGCGGTGCCCTGGAGCAGCTGGGCGGCCTGGGCGTCGGTCAGCAGCTCGCACGGAGCCGGCGCCGCCGCGAACCTGCCGGGATCCTCCTGGCCCAGCACCGCCAGGCCGTACCAGCCGCCCGTGCCCAGCAGGGCGACGGCGGCGAGCACCGCCGGGACGAGCCACCAGCGGCGGCGCGAGGAGGTGCGGGGCGCGGGGGCGGCGAGCACGGCGTGCAGCTCGTCGCGCACCTGGGCGGCGGTGGGACGGACGGCCGGGTCCTTGGCCAGCATGGCCGTCAGCAGGCCACCGAACCGCCGACCGGCTCTGACCGGGGGCGGCGGCTCGTGCAGCAGCACCGCGGCGGCCACGGCGGCGGGCCCCGCCCGCTCGAACGGCGCTCGCCCCTCCACCGCGGTGTACAGGCTGGCGCCCAGCGACCACAGGTCGGAGGCCGGGCCGGAGGGGTGCTCGTTGAGCCGCTCGGGCGCCATGTAGCCGGGCGAGCCGGCGCTGCCGTACTTGTCGGCCTTGCCGCCCATCGGGACCGCGATGCCGAAGTCGGTGAGCATGGCCGAGCCGTCGGCGTCGAGCAGGATGTTGGCCGGTTTGACGTCCTGGTGCACGATGCCGTGGGAGTGGGCCACCGACAGCGCCGACAGCACGCGCAGGCCGATGCGGGCCACCATGTCCGGCGGGAGCGGGCCGTGCTCCTTGATCACCTTGTCCAGGGAGCTGCCGGCGACCAGATCGAGGATGATCCACGGCTGGCCGTTCGCCAGCACGACGTCATGGACCAGGACGATGGCCGGGTCGCGCAGCCGCCCGGCGGACCTGGCCTCGTGGATGGCCCGGTCGGCGAACTCGGCCCGCTCACGCGGCGTCAGCTCGGGCGGCACGGTGACCTGCTTGACCGCGACCTGCCTGTGCAGGGTCTCGTCGTGCGCCCGCCACACCGTGCCCGCGCCGCCCTGCCCGAGGCGCTCCACGAGACGGTAACGGCCGGCGAGCAGGTATCCGTCAGCCCGCACGGCGCAACGCCCGCTCGCTCGCCTGGGCCACCTTCAGGGCCGTCTGCTTGATGTCGTCGTCGCTGGGCCGGTCGGCGAGCGTGGTGTACTCGACGCTCACCACCAGGTTGGCCAGGCGGTAGAAGACGATGGCGGAGTGCATCCGGCCCGTGGAGCCCTTCAGCTCGAAGGTGAAGGCCTCCTCGCCGACGCCTTTCATGGCCCGGACCGGGGTGCGCGTCACCGACTGGGCCTGCGTGACGCCGATCTCCGGCCAGACCCACTGGATCTTGTCGCTGCCGGCCCAGTAGCGCCGCTGGTTGGCGAAGAGGGTGCGGGCCGACGCGGGGGTCATGGCCCATGGATCGCGGGTGTCGGAGTCCTTCTGCACCTGCACCTCCATGCCTGTATTCGACATGGTCCAGCCGCACTGGGGGCCGATCTCGTCGGCGCTCGCCTTGCCCGCGGGCGGCTTCTGGGTGCGCAGCAGCAGGCCGACGTCCTCCTGGGTGAGCAGGGAGCACACGTTCATGGGCACAGTGAACGCCGCAGGCACCCCGTTGTCCTGATTTTTCAGGATCAGGACAACGGCGGTGGCCGCCGCGGCCACGACCAGCACCGTCGCCGCTGCGGCGATCCACAGCAGGGGCCTGCCGCGCCGCCTGACCGGGCGGGGCACCGTCGCCACATGGTGCACCGGCAGCACGGCGGGCAGACCGGCGGCGGCCTGCCGCAGCGGCTGGATCATCGCCGGCGCGGCGGGCCTGGCCGCCGGATGCGCCGCCATCATGGCCGCCAGCAGCGGGCCGAGCGGCCCCGGCGCCACCGGCAGCGGCTGGGTCAGCGTCGCCCTGATCCGCTCGGCGGCGGTGCCGCCGAAGGCCGCCGTGCCCGTCACCGCGAGATAGAGGGTCGCGCCCAGCGACCACACGTCGCTGGCCGGCCCGCCCGCCGCGCCCTCCAGCCGCTCGGGCGCGATGAATCCGGGCGAGCCGATCGTCATGCCCTGCTCGGTCAGCGTCGCCTGGCCCTCCTGCCTGGCGATGCCGAAGTCGGTGAGCACCACCCTGCCGCTGTCGGTGAGGAAGACGTTGCCCGGCTTGACGTCGCGGTGCTGCAGGCCACGGGCGTGCGCGGCGGACAGCGCGTCGAGCATGTCGGCGCCGATCCTGGCGACGTACTCCACCGGCATCGGGCCGTGCGCCGCGACCGCCTCGCCGAGGGTGCGGCCGCGCAGCAGCTCCATGACGATCCAGGGCCGGTCCTGCTCCACGACCACGTCGTGCAGCGCCACGATGCCCGGATGACGCAGCTGGGCCATCGCCTGCGCCTCGCGCACGGCCCGGGTGACCAGCTCGGCCCGCTCCTTGGGGGACAGTCCCTGGGGCAGGGTGAGCTCCTTGACCGCCACCTCGCGGTCAAGCATCTCGTCCTTGGCCAGCCAGACCCGCCCCATGCCGCCGCTGCCGAGCGGCTGCATCAGGGAGTAGCGGTTGGCGAGTCTTCCCCCGGACATAAAGGGAAGGGTAACGAAGGTTCAAGCCGAATAGTTATTCGTCCCGGACCCGCAACTGTCGGTCGGCCTGTCTATGGTCTTGGATCGTGGAACCGGTACAGGGCACCCTCGACGAGCTCGGCACTCCGCTGAGCGCGGTCACCTTCGTCGTGTTCGACCTCGAGACGACCGGCGGGTCGCCCGCCGAGCACATGATCACCGAGATCGGCGCGGTCAAGGTGCGGGCGGGCGAGGTGTTAGGGGAGTTCTCCACCCTGGTCGATCCCGGTGGGCCGATCCCGCCGTTCATCTCCGTGCTGACCGGCATCACCGACGCCATGGTGGTGGCCGCGCCGCGGATCGAGTCGGTGCTGCCGAGCTTCCTGGAGTTCATCCGGGGGACCACCCTGGTCGCCCACAACGCCGGCTTCGACACCCGCTTCATCAAGGCCGCCTGCGCGGCACACGGCTATCCCCCACCGGCCAACCCGGTCGTCGACACCGTCGACCTCGCCCGGCGAGTGCTGACCCGCGACGAGACGCCCAACGCCAAGCTGTCCACCCTCGCCCGGTTCTTCCGCAGCCCCACCGATCCGTGCCACCGCGCGCTCGAGGACGCCAGGGCCACCGTGCACGTGCTCCACGGCCTCATCGAACGGGCCGGCTCCTTCCAGGTGCACACGCTCGAAGAGCTCAAGTCGTTCGTCCGCGCCCCCACCCCCGAGCAGCAGCGCAAGCGCCACCTCGCCGAGTCGGTGCCGCACTCCCCCGGCGTCTACCTCTTCGAGGACGAGCGCGGCGAGGTCCTCTACATCGGCAAGAGCACCAACCTGCGCAACCGCGTACGCTCCTATTTCACGGCCAGTGAGACCAGGCCGCGCATCCGCGAGATGATCGGCATCGCCGAGCGGGTCCGCCACATCGTCTGCTCGACCGCCCTGGAGGCCGAGGTCAGGGAGCTGCGCCTGATCGGCGGCGCCAAACCCCGCTACAACCGCCGATCCCGCTTTCCCGAGAAGGTCGTCTGGCTCAAGCTCACCGACGAGGCCTTCCCGCGCCTGTCGATCGTGCGCGAGCTCAGGGACGACGGCGCCGCCTATCTCGGCCCGTTCTCCAGCGCCCGGCTCGCCGACGACGCCCGCAACGCCCTGCACGAGGCGCTGCCGCTGCGCCAGTGCACCCAGCCCATCACGACCCGCACCCGCCGCGCCGCCTGCGTGCTGCACGAGATGGGCCGCTGCGGCGCCCCCTGCGAGGGCAAGCAGAGCCAGGCCGACTACTCCGTCCACGTGGAGACCGCCCGCCGCGCGATGCTCCTCGACGCCGCGCCCGTCTTTCAGGCGGTCTCGGCCCGGATGGAGCGACTGTCGGTCGAGCAGCGCTACGAGGAGGCCTCCGTCGACCGCGACCGGCTGGCCGCGTTCGTCCGCGCCGCCGCCCGCATGCAGCGCCTCACCGCCATCACCAGCATCCCGCAGCTCATCGCCGCCAGCCCGGCCTTCGACGGCGGCTGGGATATCCACGTGATCCGCTACGGCAGGCTCGCCGCCGCCGGCGTCATGCCGCGCGGCGCCCACCCCACCCCCTTCGTCGCCTCCCTCACCGCCACCGCCGAGGCCGTCATCCCCGGCCCCGGCCCGGTCCACGCGGCCAGCGCCGAGGAGACCGAGTGCATCCTGCGCTGGCTGGAGTCCCCCGGCGTGCGACTGGTGGAGGTCGACGGTCAGTGGAGTTTGCCCGCCCGCGGCGCCGCCCGCCACAAGGCCCGCATCGACCTCGCCTACCGCACCCTCGACCACCCCCGCAACCGCGAGGGCCGCCCCCTGCGGTAACCACCCCACAACCCCGTTGCGCAACCCGCCCCACCGACCACGGCTCGACTTGCCATGCAGCCGGAAGGGCGACTTCTGTGGTGATTCGATACAGTTGGTCGCATGGTCACGGCAATCGTTCACATCAACGCCGAGGTGGACCGGATTCCGGAGGTCGCTGAGACGATCGCCGAGATCGACGGCGTCAGCGAGGTCTACTCGATCACCGGCGAATACGACCTGCTGGCCATGGTGCGTGTGGCCGCCTACGAGCAGGTCGCCGAGGTCATCCCCGGTCGCCTCAACAAGGTCCCCGGTGTCCTCCACACCGTGACGCACATCGCCTTCCGCACCTACTCCAAGCACGACCTGGACGCGGCCTTCTCCATCGGCTTCCCCGAGTCCGACTGACCGTCGCTCCCCTTGTGACCCCGCGTCCCGTGACGCGGGGGTCACAAGCGTGTCGCAGGCGCTCCGCGCGGAGCCGCCCGCGAACGGCACCTGGCCCGCAGAGAGTAACGGACCTGCGAAGCGGGGCCCGCGAAAGCTACGAGCCCCGGGAAAGGTCGGGCCCGGCACATGCAGAAGCCCCCGCACACGAACGCGCCTACACACACGCAGAAGCCCGCGCACAGGGACACGCCTGAGCCCACCGCGGCCAGGAACAGGCGTGGGCCCGGACGACGGAGAGTCGTCCGGGCCCACGCCCTTCGTGGCAGCCGTATCAGTGGGTCAGAGACTTGTCCTCGCCGGAAGTGACGGCGGCGTGCTCCTCTTCGTGCGGGTGTTCCTCGTCGTGCGGGTGTCCCCCGTCGAGCGGGATCTTCTCCCCGCCGTACGTCTTGGACATCTTGCCGCGCAGCTTGCCGAGCGGGCCGCGCATGCCCTTGGGCGGGATGCCGGAGGCGTCCTCGTCCACGGGCAGCATGAGCACCGCCTCCTTGCCCCGGATGTGCGCCGCGATGTCCTCCGCCGGCGGCGTGTGCACCTCGATGAACTCGCCGTGCGGCAGCCGCTTGATGACGCCGGACTCCACGCCGTGGTGGAGGATGTCGGCGTCGGCGCGCTGCAGGCCGAGGCAGATCCGGTAGGTGATCGCGTAGGCCAGCACCGGGGCGACGAACACCAGCACCCGGCCGACGTAGGTCGTCATGTTCAGGCTGATGCTGAAGAACGCCGAGAACTCGTCGTTCGCCCCCAGCAGCCAGAACACGCCGTAGAAGGTGACGGCGGCCATGCCGATCGAGGTGCGGTGCGGGTTGTTGCGGGGACGCTCCGCGATGTGGTGCTCGCGGTGGTCGCCGGTGATCCACCGTTCGAGGAACGGGTAGAGCGCCAGGCCGGTCATGATGAGGCCGAGTGGCGCCAGCGCCGGGATGATCACGCTCAACGGCAGGGTGCCCGCATGGGACGTGCCGAACAGGTTGATCTCCCAGGCGGGCATGACCCGCAGCGCGCCCTCCAGGAAGCCCATGTACCAGTCAGGCTGCGAGCCCGCCGAGATGTCCGCCGGTGTGTACGGTCCGAACAGCCAGATCGGGTTGATCTGGGTGAACGTCGCAAGCCCGGCCACCACGCCCAGCGTGAACAGGAAGTAGGCGCCGGCCTTGGCCATGAAGGCCGGGTAGAACGGCGCGCCCACCACGTTCGCGTTGTTGCGGCCCTTGCCCGGCATCTGGGTGTGCTTCTGCACCCACATGAGCACCATGTGGGCGCTGATGAGAGCCAGCAGGATGCCGGGGATGAGCAGGATGTGCAGCGAGTAGAACCGGGAGATGACGTCGGTGCCCGGATACTCGCCGCCGAACAGGAAGAACGTGATGTACGTGCCGACCAGCGGCAGCGAGATGGCCACACCCTCGGTGATCCGCAGACCGGCGCCGGAGAGCAGGTCGTCGGGGAGTGAGTAGCCGGTCAGGCCCTCGGCGAGTGCCAGCGTCAGCAGCAGCACGCCGATGATCCAGTTGATCTCACGCGGCTTGCGGTAGGCGCCGGTGAAGAACACCCGCAGCATGTGGACCATCATGCCCGCGACGAAGAGCAGCGCCGACCAGTGGTGCATCTGCCGCATGAGCAGTCCACCACGGACGTCGAAGCTGATCTCCAGCGACGACGCGTAGGCCTCGGACATCATGACGCCCTTCAGCGGGGCGTACGAGCCGGCGTAGGCGATCTCGCCCATGCTCGGCTTGAACCAGAACGTCAGGAACGTACCGGTCAGCAGCAGGATGACGAACGAGTAGAGCGCGATCTCACCCAGCAGGAAGGACCAGTGGTCGGGGAAGACCTTGCGCAGGTTGCGCTTGAGGAAGTTCGCCCCGCCCAGGCGTGCGTCGAGGGCGTTGGCCGGTCCCGCGATGCCCTTGGGGACCTCTTTCAGGTCACTCATGCCTGGCCTCCCTTGGCCCTGGCCTCGGCCTCGGCGTCGCCGCGCTCCCAGAAGCTGGGACCGACCGGCACCGCGAAGTCGCCCTGCGCGACGAGGTAGCCCTGGTCGTCGACGGAGATCGGCAGCTGCGGCAGTGGCCGGGCGGCCGGCCCGAAGATGACCTTGGCGCCGTCGGCCGCGTCGAACGTCGACTGGTGGCAGGGGCACAGGATGTGGTGGGTGGTCTGCTCGTACAGAGCGGCCGGGCAGCCCACGTGCGTGCAGATCTTCGAGTAGGCGACGATGCCCTCGTGCGTCCAGTTCTTGTTGACGCCCGCCTTGAGCTCCTCGGGGCGGAACTTGATCAGGATCAGCGTGGCCTTGGCGAGGACGTTCAGGTCGTGCTCGTAGCCCTCGGGCACGATCGACAGGATGCCGCCGGGCGAGTTGAAGTCGGCCGCGCGGATCGGCTGGCCGGTGCCCTCGACGACGAGGCGCAGCGGCTTGCCCTCCTTGGTCTTCTCACCCCAGACCGTGTGGCGCAGCAGCTTGTTGAAGCTGGCGCCGGTCATCTTGCTGTTGTCGAGGTCGCGCAGCAGCACCAGCGGAACGAGTCCGAGCGGCGCGGCGGCGAGCAGCAGCGTGCGGCGCAGCAGCTTGCGCTTGACGAAGCCGCTCTCGTTGGCGCCCTGCACGAAGGTGTCGGCCACCACGGAGCGCTCGGCCTCGCCGGAGACCATCTCGTGGCGTTCCTGGACCAGCGCGTACTTCGGCATGATCTGGCGGACCCAGATGACGATGCCGACGGCCAGCCCGAGCACCGCCAGCGTCAGCGTGCTGCCGAGCGCCAGGTTGGAGGTGCCGGTCGCCTCCGGGCTTCCGACCTGGAAGACCACGTAGGAGATGATGAAGGCGACGGCCGCCAGGAAGGTGATCGTGAAGCAGAGCGCCACGATCTTCTCGGCGCGCCGGGCCTTCTGCTCGTCCTGCAGGATGACACCGGGAGCGGTGTCGTCCTGCGGCGGCTGGGGCTCCGCCTTCGTCTCCACCTCGCCGAGCATCGAGGTGCCGGGGCCGGGGGTGCCGATGACGCGCTTGGGCACGCGGTCATCCGGCTGCTCGATCTCGTGCTCGTTGTCTGTCATGACTTCTGTCGCTTCTTCGCGGTGATCCAGATGGCGGCGAGCACGAGGGCGAAGATGCCCACGATCCACGCTACGAGACCTTCGGTGACCGGGCCGATGCGCCCGAGACCGAAACCTCCGGGATCCTTCTGCTCACGGACCTGGGTGATGTAGGCAATCATGTTGCGCTTCTCTTCGGGCGTGATCGTCGAGTCGTTGAACACCGGCATCGCCTGCGGGCCGGTGACCATCGCCTCGTAGATCTGCGCGGGAGAGGCCTCGTTCAGATTGGGGGCGTACTTGCCCTGCGTGAGGGCGCCGCCCGCGCCCGCCCAGTTGTGACACTGGATGCAGTTGGCGCGGAACAGCTCGCCACCCTTGCCGGCGTCGCCGAGCTTGGGGTCGACCTGCTCGTGGCCAGGCACCTGCGGGCCGCCGCCGAGCGACTGCACGTAGGCGCCGATCTGCCTGATGGCGTTCTCGTCGACCCACTCGGGCACCGGCTTGCGGGGCACCTGCGCGCCCGGGTCGGAGGCCGGCATGCGGCCGGTGCTCATCTGAAAGTCGACGGACGCGGCGCCGACGCCGATCAGCGTGGGTCCCGTCGACGTGCCCTGGGCGTTGAGACCGTGGCAGCTGGAGCAGTGCGCCTCGAACAGGCTCCTGCCCTCTGCCACGTCGTCCACCTTGCCGGACGCGAGCGCCGCGTCCGCGGGCTTGCTCACCTGCACAAAGGCGGCGTATACCATCCCGACTAGCGCCAACGCCAAAATCAGGACGGCATATCTCGCGAGGGGATGCCGCCGCCAAGCGGTGATCCTGGTCACAGAGATCCCGTTCCTTACCGAATGATGTAGATGGTCGCGAAAAGACCGATCCAGACGACGTCGACGAAGTGCCAGTAGTAGGACACGACGATCGCGCTGGTGGCCTGCTCATGCGTGAAGCGCTTCGCGGCGTACGTACGTCCCAGCATGAACAGGAACGCGATCAGTCCACCGGTCACGTGCAGGCCGTGGAAGCCTGTCGTGAGGTAGAACACCGAGGTGTAGGGGTTGGCGGACAGGGTCGCGCCCTCACTCGCCAGCTCCATGTACTCGTAGATCTGACCGGCGACGAAGACGGCGCCCATCAGGAAACTGACGATGTACCAGAAGCGAAGCTTGGCGACCTGCCCCTTCTCCGCGGCCCAGACACCGAGCTGGCACGTCACACTCGACAGCACCAGGATGATCGTGTTGACCGTCGCGAACGGGATGTTCAGGTGAGCCAGGCCCTCGGCGCCCTCAGCGGCCCCCACGGGCAAGTAGGCGGGCCCCCATTCGATGCCTTGGCCCTCGCTCACCGACCGGATGGTGAAGTACATCGCGAACAGCGCCGCGAAGAACATGAGCTCAGAGGACAGCCAGACGATCGTCCCGACGCTGACCAGGTTGGGTCTGCGGAACGGCTGTGCTGTCGTCGTCGAAGTTATTGCGGATGCTGTCGCCACGGGCAGCATTATTGCGGCTTCTCAGGTCGGTCCTTCGCACGACCCCCCGTTAGGGGGAAGAAACTTGCAGCAAGCTGGGATAATTAGGGCAAATCACCCCACCAGAGGTGACGGCCTGGGACTGCACCCCGCACCACCGGTACGATCCCAGGTGACCATATCGCTACGACCGATAGTGAGCGCGACCGTGAGCACCGACGACACGATGAGGGTCCTCGTCTACAGCGACGACGCCGCCACCCGTCAGGAGGTCCGCGAGGCGATCGGCCGGCGACCGGCCGCCGACGTCCCCTTCGTGGAGATCGTGGAGTGCGCCACCGAGCCCAAGGTCCACCAGTGGCTCGCCTCCGGCGAGATCGACGTGGCCGTGCTCGACGGCGAGACCCAGCCGGCGGGCGGCATGGGCGTCTCCCGTCAGGCCAAGGACGAGGTCTACGACTGCCCGCCCATCTGCCTGATCATCGCCAGGCGGGACGACCGCTGGCTGGCCGAGTGGTCCAAGGCCGACGCCGTCGTCCCCCAGCCCATCGAGCCCATCGTGCTGGCCGACACCGTCGCCGACCTGATGCGCCGCCGTTCCTCCAGCCGACTCAACGCCAAGTAGGTGCCTTCTGTGGACTCGCGGACGACCTGGCCCACCCTGCTCTCGGCTCTCCTGTCCGGGGAGCACCTGTCGGCCGACGAGACGGCCTGGGCGATGCGGGAGATCATGTCCGGCTCGGCCACCTCCGCCCAGATCGCCGCCTTCGCGGTCGCGCTGCGCGCCAAGGGCGAGACCGTGGCCGAGGTGGTGGGCCTGGCCCGCACCATGCTGGACCTGTCCACCCCGCTGCACGTCGAGGGCCCGGTCGTCGACGTGGTCGGCACCGGCGGCGACCGCGCCCACACCGTGAACGTCTCGACGATGGCCGCCATCGTGGCCGCCGCCGCGGGCGCCCGCGTGGTCAAGCACGGCAACCGCGCCGCCTCCTCCTCCTGCGGCGCGGCCGACGTCCTGGAGCGCCTCGGCATCCGCCTCGACCTCACCCCCGAGCAGACGGCCCAGGTGGCCGACCGGGCCGGCATCGCCTTCTGCTTCGCCCCCGTCTACCACCCCGCCCTCCGTTTCGCCGGTCCCACCCGCAGGGAGATCGGCGTCCCCACGATCTTCAACTTCCTCGGCCCGCTGACCAACCCGGCGCGCCCCGCCGCCCAGGCCATCGGCGTCTTCGACGCCACCATGCTCCCGGTCCTGGCGGGCGTCTTCGCCGAGCGCGGCGTCTCGGCCCTGGTCTTCCGCGGCGACGACGGCCTCGACGAGCTCACCATCGCCACCACCTCCACGGTCTGGACGGTCCAGCACGGCACCGCCACCCAGACCGCCTTCGACCCGGCGGTCCTCGGCATCCCCCGGGCCGGCGCGGACGCGCTGCGCGGCGGCGACGTCGACTTCAACGCCCAGGCGGTGTACGACCTGGTCCGCGGCAAGACCGGCCCGGTCCGCGACGCCGTCCTGCTCAACGCGGCGGCCGCGCTGGTGGCCCTCGACGGCCCCGGCGACGACCTCGACTCGGCGATGATCGACGGCTACGCCCGCGCCGTCCAGGCGGTCGACTCCGGCGACGCCTCGGCGACCCTCGACCGCTGGATCGAGGTCAGCGGCTCCTTCACCGCCGCCTGACACATCATTCCGTACGACCCGCACGCGGCCCTGTCAGACCATCTCAGGGCCGCGTGGCGGGTCTCAGGCGAACAGCGCTCAGGCGGGACGGCTCAGGAGGAGAAGGACAGTGTGGGGCCGCCCTTGAGCGAGCTCCACTTGAGCCACTCCTTCCAGCTCTCCTGCCAGTGCCCCCACCCGTTGGTCGGCTCCAGCTTCCGCGGCGAGCCCGTGATGACGATCGGGTCCCCGATCAGCGTGTTCTTGATGAACCAGGCCGCGTTCTCCGGGCTGATGTTGACGCAGCCGTGGCTGACGTTCGCGTGGCCCTGGGAGCCCACCGACCAGGGCGCGCTGTGCACGTACTCACCGCTGTTGGAGATGCGGACCGTGTTGTAGACGGTGAGCCGGTAGTAGCCGGCCGAGCCGGGGCCGATGCCGGGCGAGGTCATGATCGTCACTGGCTCGCGGGACATGGCCAGGTGGATGCCGGAGGTCGTGTAGTACTTCCACTGCCCGCCCTGGCCGGCGCTCATCGGCATCACCCGGACCTTCTTGCCGTCGCGCCTGACGGTCAGGACGTGCCCGTGCGTGGTGCCCTTGGTGATCTGCGAACGGCCGATCCTGAAATCGACGGCCAGGTCGCGCTTGCCGTACATCCCCTTGCCCGCGTGCACGCCGGCGAAGTGCGCCTCGACGCGGACCTTGGTGCGGGCCGGCCAGTACTCCTTCGGCCGGAAGTCGAGGTGACGGTCGTCGAACCAGTGCCAGGCCCCCTCCACGGGCTTGGAGGTGCGTACGGTGAGGTTGCGTTCGATCGCGACCCGGTCGGTGATGGGCTGGTCGAACGTGATCATGATGGGCATGCCGACGCCGACGGTATCGCCGGTCTCGTCCTTGTTCGGGGTGAGGCGCTCGACGTCGAAGGTGGTGACCGCCTTGGCAGTGGAGAAGGTGGTCGTCTGCTTCGTCTGCTTGCCCTCGGCGTTGGCCGCGACGGAGGTGACCGTGTAGGTGGCGCCGGGACGGGCGGTGCCGGTGCTGCGCCAGCGGGTCCGGTCGCCGCTGAGGGTGCCGGGCAGCGCGCCCGCCTTGTCGCCGCGCACGGTGACGCTCTTGAGCGTGCCTCCGCGGACCGCCACGACCACCGGCTGGTCCGTGGGCACCTGAGCCGACTTGTCCAGCGGCAGGACCGCCACAGAGGCGTCCGGAGCCTTGAGCGCCATGTTCCCCGCCCTGTCCGTGACGCCGGAGCACGCCGTCAGCACCACCAAGGCCAGCAGGCCGGCTGTTTGATACGCAAGACGCCCCACGAGCAGTCCCCCGTCCGAGTCGAGCTGATTCACCTCCCTTATTACCCTCAGTGATCGAATGACCACATCCGCGCCCCGGTAAAGAACACCAAAAAACGGGCGTCCCTCCAAAAGAAGGACGCCCGTTTCGCGGAGTATCAGTGGGAGAAGTGTCCCCGGTAGTACTGGAACACGAACCCGATCATCGCGAGGATGACCAGGAACATCCCGATCAGGAACATCCAGAAGCCGATCACGAACCCGGCGAAGGCGAAGGCCGCCGCCAGGCAGACGAACAGCGGCCACCAGCTGCTCGGGCTGAAGAAGCCGATCTCACCGGCTCCGTCGCTGATGTCGGCCTGCTTGTTGTCCTCCGGCTGGGCGCCGATGCGCCGCGCGGTGAACATCAGGTAATAGCCGATCATGAACGCGAAGCCGACCGAGATGGCCATGGCGGTGGTGCCGACCGGCTCACCCGTGCCGGTGGCCGCCTTGGTCCAGAACCAGTAGGCGACGTCGACCCCGGCGAAGAACAGGCCGCACAGCAGGAACAGCCAACCCTGAACCTTCATCAGGCCTCAACCTCCACGGGGGTCTTGGCGGACACGTGCGGGTACTTCATGTCGAACGCGGGACGCTCGGACCGGATCGGCGGCAGCGAGGTGAAGTTGTGCCGCGGCGGCGGGCAGGACGTCGCCCATTCGAGCGAGCCGCCGTAGCCCCAGGGGTCGTCGACGGTGACCTTGGGCGCGGTGCGCCAGGTCTTCCAGACGTTGTAGAAGAACGGCAGCGTGGAGGCGCCGAGCACGAAGGCGCCGACCGACGAGATCATGTTCAGGTCGGTGAAGCCGTCGGCCGGGCTGTAGTCGGCGTAGCGGCGCGGGAAGCCGAGCACGCCGAGCCAGTGCTGGATCAGGAACGTGGCGTGGAAGCCGATGAACAGCAGCCAGAACTGCAGCTTGCCCAGCTTGTCGTCGAGCATCTTGCCGGTGAACTTGGGCCACCAGAAGTAGAACCCGGCGAACATGGCGAACACCACGGTGCCGAAGACCACGTAGTGGAAGTGCGCCACCACGAAGTAGGTGTCGCTGATGTGGAAGTCCAGCGGCGGCGAGGCCAGGATGACACCCGTCAGACCACCGAGCAGGAAGGTCACCAGGAAGCCGATCGAGAACAGCATCGGCGACTCGAAGCTCAGATGGCCTCGCCACATCGTGCCGATCCAGTTGAAGAACTTCACGCCCGTCGGCACCGCGATGAGGAACGTCATGAACGAGAAGAACGGCAGCAGCACCTGCCCGGTCGGGAACATGTGGTGCGCCCAGACCGTGATCGACAGGCCGGCGATCGAGATCGTCGCGGCCACGAGGCTGATGTAGCCGAAGATCGGCTTACGGCTGAAGACCGGCAGGATCTCGGTCACGATGCCGAAGAACGGCAGCGCGATGATGTAGACCTCTGGATGCCCGAAGAACCAGAACAGATGCTGCCAGAGCATCGCTCCGCCGTTCTCGGGGCTGAAGATGTGGGTGCCGAACTTGCGGTCGGCCTCCAGCGCCAGCAGCGCGGCGGCGAGCACCGGGAAGGCCATCAGCACGAGCATGCTGGTGAGCAGGATGTTCCAGGTGAAGATCGGCATCCGGAACATGGTCAGGCCGGGGGCCCGCATGCAGATGATCGTGGTGATGAAGTTGACCGAGCCGAGGATCGTGCCGAGGCCGCTCAGCGCCAGGCCCATGATCCACAGGTCGCCGCCGATCCCTGGCGAGCTGATCGCGTTCGACAGCGGCGTGTAGGCGAACCAGCCGAACGAGGCCGCGCCCTCAGGGGTGAAGAAGCCCGACAGGGCGATGAGGCTGCCGAACAGGAACAGCCAGTAGCTGACCATGTTGAGGCGCGGGAAGGCCACGTCGGGGGCGCCGATCTGCAGCGGCATCAGCTCGTTGGCGAACCCGGCGAACAGCGGGGTCGCGAACATCAGCAGCATGATCGTGCCGTGCATGGTGAACAGCTGGTTGAACTGCTCGTTGCTGGTGAACTGCAGCCCCGGCTGCGCCAGCTCGGCCCTCATGATCAGCGCCATGATGCCGCCGATGAGGAAGAAGATGAACGACGTGATCAGGTAGAGGTGTCCGATGATCTTGTGATCGGTGGAGGACAGCCACTTGGTGATCACCCGGCCCTTGGTGGTGGGCCTGGGCCCGGAGCCGGGCGTCGTCGAAATGGGTTCTTGGATGGCGGTCACTGGGCGCTCCCAGCCTGATTGGTCGCGATGTACTGGTCGAACTCAGCCTGCGGGACGAGCTTCACCGAGAAGAGCATGCGGCTGTGGTCGACCCCGCACAGTTCGGCGCACCGGCCGGCGTAGACGCCGGGCTTGTTCAGGGTGTCGACCTCGAAGAAGCGGCCGGGGCTGTCTTCCGGGATGCCGGGGATGACGTCGCGCTTGAACAGCATCTCGGGCACCCAGAACGAGTGGATGACGTCATCGCTGTTGAGCTCGAACCGGATCTTCTTGTTCACCGGCAGCACGAGCTGGGGGCCCTGCTTGTAGTCGCTCACCGGCATGCCGGTGACCGGCTTGATGTCCTTGCCCTGGACGGTGGTGGTGAAGCGCCAGCTCCACTGGAACGCCTCCACCTTCACCGTGACGTCAGGGTTCTTCGAGTCCGCGGTGAGCACCTCGCTGTCACGGGCGGTGAAGAAGAAGAAGACCGACACCATGACGAGCGGCACGAGGGTGTAGAGCATCTCGATCGGCAGGTTGTAACGCACCTGCGGCGGGAGCTCGGCCTTGGCCTTGCGCTTGGTGTGGAAGAGGCACGCCCACACGATCAGGGCGATGACCACGACGCCGGTGGCCAGCGCGGCGATCCACGCCCCGTTCCACAGGCTCTGGACCACGCCACCCTGCGTGGTGATGTGCTCCGGAAGGAGGCCACGGCCCAGATTGGCCTCGGGAACGTCATTAGCACACGCCGTAGCGGAGGCCAGCAGCAACGCCAGAGCGGCGGCGCGTGGCACTCTGCGACGGGCCAACGAACGCCGCGTCGAACGGCGGGTCGGACTCACGGATCGCCTACCCCACAGATGAAGCCCAGGAGTCTTCTCCTGAGCGCTCGTATTTCAAGATGGACAGCTGATTGCAGACACATTAGCGCGCAACGCCCTTGCCCTCCCGCGCGCCCCCTCAGTGGCGCGCCGCGGGTGGGACGATAGGTCTCGTGGCGTACTTTGACGCGGCCTCCACCGAGCCGCTGCACCCCCAGGCACGCGAGGCGCTCCTGGCGGCGATCGACGTCGGCTGGGCCGATCCCGCGAGACTCTACAACCAGGCCCGCCGTGCTCACCTGCTGCTGGAGCAGGCCCGCACGGAGGTCGCCGAGGCGCTCGGCGCCCGGCCTGACGAGGTGTCGTTCACCTCCTCGGGCACGCAAGCGGTGCATCTCGGCGTGCTCGGCACCCTACAGGGCAGACGGCGCGTGGGCCGTCATCTGGTCACCAGCGCGGTCGAGCATTCCAGCGTCCTGCACGCCGCCGCCCTGCACGAGCGCGACGGCGGCTCGGCCGAGACCGTGGGCGTCGACCTGCTGGGGCGGGTGGATCCGGCCGCCTTCGCCGAGGTCGTCTCCCGGCCCGGCACTGCTCTGGCCTGCCTGCAGACGGCCAACCACGAGGTCGGCACCCTCCAGCCGGTGGCCGAGGTCGCCGCGGCCTGCCGCCGCGCCGGCGTCCCGCTGCTGGTCGACGCGGCGCAGACGGCGGGCCGGATGCCGGTGCCCGCGGGCTGGTCGGTGCTCACCGCCAGCGCGCACAAGTGGGGCGGCCCGCCGGGCGTGGGCGTGCTCGCCGTGCGCAAGGGCACCAGGTTCCGCTCGTTCCTGCCGGAGGACGAGCGCGAGCGCCGGCGAGTGCCGGGCTTCGAGAACGTGCCGGGCATCGTCGCCGCCGCCGCGGCCCTGCGGGCGATGACGGCGGAGGCGGCTCAGGAACGCTCCAGGCTCTCCGCCCTCGTCGACAGGATCCGGGAGACCGTGCCCAAGGTCGTCCCCGACGTCGAGGTGATCGGGGATCCCGTCGAGCGAGCCCCGCACATCGTGACGTTCTCCTGCCTGTACGTCGACGGCGAGGCGCTGCTCACCGAGCTCGACAAAGCGGGATTCGCGGTCTCGTCCGGAAGCTCGTGCACCGCTAGTACGCTTCGACCATCGCACGTCCTGGAAGCGATGGGCGTGCTCACACATGGCAATGTCCGGGTGTCACTGCCCAGGGGCGCTTCCGCGGCCGAGGTCGACAGATTCCTCGCCGTGCTGCCCGAGCTGGTGCGCCGAATCCGCCAGGACGCAGGAGTCACATGACAGAGACCACGCAGCCGGCACTGACCGTCGACGCGCTCGGCAAGAAGTGCCCCATCCCGATCATCATGCTCGCCGAGCGGATCAACCACGTCCCGCTCAACGCCGTGGTGTCCGTCCTGGCCGACGATCCCGCGGCCGTCACCGACGTGCCCGCGTGGTGCCGGCTGAAGTCGCACCGGCACGTCGGCTCGTACGAACTCCCCCAGGGAGGCTGGGCGATTCACGTACGGCGCAACTACTGACCCGCTGACTGGGTAGGCCCCCGGAGACCACCGCTTTCCAGGGGGACACATGACACACGAACACCCGCACGAGACCGCCCGCGACCTGATGAGTCCGGGGGCGGAGTGCATCCAGGCCCACGAGACGCTGGACCGGGCCGCGCAGATGATGCGCGACAGCGGCGTGGGGGCGCTGCCGGTGTGCCACGACGACCGCGTGACGGGCATCATCACCGACCGGGACATCGTGATCAAGTGCGTGGCCGGGGGCAAGGACCCCGCGCGGGTGCGCGCCGGCGACCTGGCGACGGGGCTGGTGTGGGTACGCGCCGACGCCACGGTCAAGGAGGCGCTCTCGCGCATGGAGCAGCACCAGATCAAGCGGCTGCCGGTGCTGGAGGACGAGCACGTCGTGGGCATGATCAGCGAGGCGGACCTGGCCAGGCACCTGCCGGACGACCAGCTGGCCGAGTTCGTGCACCGGGTCTACGCCGGCCCGTGACCCCGCCGTGGCGGGGGCACGGGGGTGCGCCGGTCAGGGGTGGTAGCAGCGGACGTGGTCGGCGATCTGCGCGGCGGCCTCTTTCCCGTAGGCGGCGCTGAAGCGCTCCATGAAGGCCCGCTGGCCGAGCTCGTACTCCTGGCCGCCGACGCGCTCGAGCACGTGCGTGGCGGTCAGGTTGCCGATCTGGCCGCACCGCTCCAGCGGCATGTCCCAGGCCAGACCGGCCAGGAAGCCGGCCCGGAAGGCGTCGCCGACGCCGGTCGGGTCGGCCTTGCCGTTCTCGGGGGCGGGGGCCACGTGGATGGACGGCTCGCCCTGGCGGTCGATGACGGCGCCCTTGGGGCCGAGCGTGGTGACCCGGACGCCGACCCGGCTCAGCACCTCCTCGTCGGACCAGCCGGTCTTCTGCTCGATGAGGCCCTTCTCGTAGTCGTTGGAGAACAGGTAGGCGGCCCCGTCGACGAGCTGGCGGATCTGCTCGTCCCCCATCCGCGCGAGCTGCTGGGAGATGTCGGCGGCGAACGGGATGCCGCGGTGACGGCACTCGTCGGTGTGCCGGAGCATGCCGTCGGGGTCGTTGGGGCCGATCAGCACCAGGTCGAGACCGCCCGCCCGGTCGGCGACCGGCTGCAGCTCGATCAGCCGCGCCTCGGCCATCGCGCCGGTGTAGAAGGAGGCGATCTGGTTGTGGTGCTCGTCCGTGGTGCACAGGAAACGGGCGGTGTGCTGGGTCTCGGAGACGTGCACCGAGTCACAGTCGACGCCGTGCCTCTCCAGCCAGGAGCGGTAGTCGGCGAAGTCGTTGCCGACCGCCCCCACCAGAAGCGGCTTCAGCCCCAGGCAGGCCATGCCGAAGGCGATGTTGGCCGCGCAACCTCCGCGACGGATCTGCAGGTCGTCGACCAGGAACGAGAGCGACACCCGGTCCAGTTGCTCGGCGATCAGCTGGTCGCCGAAACTGCCGGGAAAGGTCATCAGGTGGTCTGTCGCGATGGAGCCGGTGACGGCGATGCGCACGGGATTCTTCTTCCTCGTTGTCAGCAAGCCAATGAGCCCCAAGAGAATACGCGAAGGTCCCGCCCGCACAAAGGCGGAACGGGACCTGCGAGGCAACCGCTGGCCGGGCGACCCCGGCGACTCCGACTAGTTGAAGGAGTCGCCACAGGCGCACGAGCCGGTGGCGTTCGGGTTGTCGATGGTGAAGCCCTGCTTCTCGATCGTGTCGACGAAGTCGATCGAGGCGCCCATCAGGTAGGGGGCGCTCATCCTGTCGGTGACCACGCCCACGCCGTCGAAGTCCGTCACCACGTCACCGTCCATCGAACGGTCGTCGAAGAAGAGCTGGTAACGCAGCCCGGAACAGCCGCCAGGCTGCACGGCCACCCGCAGCTGCAGGCCTTCCTCGCCCTGCTGCTCGAGCAGGCTCTTGACCTTCGCGGCGGCCGCTTCGGTCAGGATCAGGCCCTGCGTCGTGGTCTCGCTGCTCTCAACCGTCATCTGCTGACTCCCTAACCCGGCTGTCTGTTTCCGACGTCCTGCTATGACGCTACCAACACCCGGCCGGTGCTACACATTCCTCCCTCCCCCACCCCCGGAATAAAACCCTGGGGCCATATGTCATCATGAGTATCGTCAGTTAGACGATAAGGGGGTACGGCCATGGCTACCCAGACTGGGCTGCCGCTCTTCGTCCTCGGCCAGGGCGCCGATCCGCACAGCGAGAAAGGCGTGGACTGTCCCGGCGAGCTGCCACCCGCCTCCGACCCGGACCTGGTGGACCGGGCGCGCAGGGCCAAGCAGGCGCTCGGCGACCGGCTGTTCGTGCTGGGCCACCACTACCAGCGCGACGAGGTCATCCAGTTCGCCGACGTGACCGGCGACTCCTTCAAGCTCGCCCAGCAGGCCGCCGCCAGGCCGGAGGCCGAGTACATCGTCTTCTGCGGCGTGCACTTCATGGCCGAGTCGGCCGACATCCTGACCACGCCCGCGCAGAAGGTCATCCTCCCGGACCTGGCCGCGGGCTGCTCGATGGCCGACATGGCCACCTTCGACCAGGTCGAGGAGTGCTGGGAGGCCCTGGAGGACGCGGGCCTGGCCGACCAGGTGATCCCGGTCACATACATGAACTCCAGCGCCGACATCAAGGCCTTCTGCGGCCGGAACGCCGGCGTGGTGTGCACCTCCTCCAACGCCAAGCGCGCCCTGGACTGGGCCTTCGAGCAGGGCCAGAAGGTGCTCTTCCTGCCGGACCAGCACCTGGGCCGCAACACCGCGGTGCTGGACATGGGCATGTCGCTCGACGACTGCGTGGTGTGGAACCCGCACCGCCCCAACGGCGGGCTCACCCAGGAGCAGCTGGAGCGGGCGCGGGTGATCCTGTGGAAGGGCCACTGCTCGGTGCACGGCCGCTTCACCCCCGAGTCCGTGGACGACGTACGCAGCCGTATCCCCGGCGTCAACGTGCTGGTGCACCCCGAGTGCCGGCACGAGGTGGTGCTGAAGGCCGACCACGTGGGCTCCACCGAGCACATCATCAAGACGCTCCAGGCGGCGCCCGCGGGCTCCAGCTGGGCCATCGGCACCGAGCTGAACCTGGTCAAGCGGCTCGCCCAGATGTTCCCCGACAAGAACGTCTCGTTCCTGGACAAGACCGTCTGCTACTGCTCGACCATGAACCGCATCGACCTGCCGCACCTGGTGTGGGCGCTGGAGTCGCTGGCGCTGGGCGAGGTGGTCAACCAGATCACGGTCGACGACGACACCGCCCACTGGGCCAAGGTCGCCCTGGACCGGATGCTCGCCCTCGCCTGATCCCTCAACCGAACCGGTAGCCGACCCGGACGACGACCGTCAGCGTCTGTCGTCCGGGGCTGACCGAGCCCGTGTCCTCCATCGCGGCGGCCACCCGGAGCGGCTGCGGCCCCTGCTCGACCTCCTCGCTCACCGAGACGACGCCGCCGAGCTCCCGCCCGGCCAGCTCGGCGTACTGGGCGGCCTTGGCGGCGGCGTCGGCGAACGCCCGGTCCCTGGCCCGCCTGAGCACCGCGGCCGGGTCGGACACCTCGAACGCCACCCCGTTCAGCCTGGCCTCCTCGCCCACCCCGGCGACCACGTCGATGACCTGGTCGGCCCGCGCCAGGTCGCGGATCACGGCCTCGACGCCCTGGGCCGCGCGGTAGGCGGACACCTTCGGGTAGGCCTCGTACTCGGGGCCGAGCGACAGCTCGGTGGTGCGCAGGTCCTCGCCCGCGATCCCGGCCCCGCGCAACGCCTCGGCCAGCCGGGCGGCGGCGGCCCTGACCTCGGCGAACGCCTCGGCGGCCGACCGCCTGCGCACCTCGACGCCCGCGTGCAGCCGCATGACGTCCGGCGGGGCCGCGACCGCGCCCTCGCCGACGACGGTGATGTCCGTGCTGCCAGTGCTGCCAGTGCTGCCAGTGCTGCCAGTGCTGCCGGTGCTCTCCACGCCGACTCCTTCGCTGGGCCCTTGGCGGTGCCTGTCCCGATCGGGTGCCTGTCCCGATCTAAGGCGTACCTCTGCTGAACCGGAATGCCATCTTGTCGAACTCCGCCCGCTTCGGCGCGGTCGCCAGCACGCGGACGACCTTGCCGGTCAGGTCGATCACGACCGCCTCCCGGCCGGTGCCCTTGGCCCGCCAGACGGCCAGGTGCTCCTCGTCCCACCAGCCGATCAGCCGGTCGCTGGCGAACGGCACGGCCCTGGACTCGGAGTCGTCACCCGAGGTGGACCGCAGGCAGATCGTCGTGCGCGTCGTGGTGCAGTGGGCGAGGAACCGGCTGCCGGACGGGGAGACGTCGTCGCCCTCCACCCACACCGGACTGCCCACGTTCGACAGCGTACGCAGTTCCTTGCCGTTCAGGTCGTAGAACTTCATCTTGCCCCCGACCCAGGTGCCGACCGCCTGGCCGTCGGCGTCCCAGAAGAAGCGCCACTCACCCGCGCCCTTCTCCTTGACCCGGTAGGTGCGCGCGGTGCCCGCCTCCACGTCGACGATGCCGAAGCCGTACTCGACGCTCTCGCCCTCGCCTTCGGGGGAGGTGTACAGGGTGACGAGGGCCAGCTCGCCGTCGGGCGACCAGCGCGGTGTGGTGGGGAAGACCGGGGAGGCGCTGACCTTGATGGCGCGCTTGGTGCCGGCCCGGTGGTCGATGACCGACAGCAGGGCGTGCTTGTCCGTGCTGTAGTCCACGTCCGTGCCGAGCGCCTGGGTGCCGTCGTCGTTCAGCGCGTACTCGAAGTAGCGGGTCTCGGCCGTGAAGACGTCCGTGCCCGGCCGCCTGACGTAGAGGCTCTTTCCGCTGTTCATGCTGTACGAGGCCAGCTTGAGCGGGTCGGAGTCCCGTTCCTCGAACCGCACCGCGCTGCCCCGCAGCCTGATCGTGGTGGTGGTCGACGCGGGAGTCGGGGTCGGGGTGGGCGTGGGGCTCGGCGTCGGGGAGGTGGACGAGGACGTGACGGTGGGGGTCGGCGTCGGGGTGGACCCCGAACTGGCGATGATCCGCGTCGTGACGAACGCGCCGGCGACCACCAGCACCAGCACGCCGGCCACGGCGACGGCGGCGATCCACCCGGCGGCGGCCCTGCGTTCCGGCCGGGGCCGCTGGTATAACGGGCGGGCGTGCGCGGGCGGCGGCGGGCCGTGCCCCTGCCACCCGCCAGGACCGGCGGCGGCCGCGCTGCCCTGCTGCAGCAGTCCAGCAGGGGTCCCCGTGCCGGGTGCCCCACCCGCCTGGTCGGACCCCCACTGAGTGAACAGCGCCCCGCCACCGGGCACCGTGCCACCCCCACCGGGTACGTTGCCGCCTCCACCGGGCGCCACCCCGCCCCACGGCGATGCGTCCTCTCCATGGCCCGACGAGACCGCTCCCGGACCGGACGCCGGCCCTCCCGACGGGTGCCCCATCCTCACCGGACCGGACGCCCCTCCCGGACCGTGCCCCATCCCCACCGGACCCGGCGCACCCCCGGATGCGTGCCCACCCCCCACAGGGCCGGACGCGCCCGCGGCCTCGGCCGGGGCTGGGGCGCCGGGCGGGGCTGGGGCGCCGGGCGGGGCTGGGGCGCCGGTGTTCGGGCCGGGCAAAGGGACGCCCGGTCCGGGGGTGAAGCCGTCCTGTACGGGCGCGTGGCCGAGCAGGCGCATCAGGGCCTGGCTCGCCGACGGCCGCCGGGCGGGGTCCTTGTACAGGCAGTCCGCCACCAGCGAGCGCAGCCCCAGGTCCTCGACCACCCTGACGTCCGCCTCGCCGTGCAGGATCCGGTTGATCACCGCCGGCAGGCTGTCCTGTCCGAACGGGGTCTGCCCGGAGGCGGCGAACAGCAGCGTGCAGGCCCAGGCGAACATGTCCGACGCCGGGCCGGGGCTCGCCTCGGTGAGCTGCTCGGGCGCCATGAACGAGGGGGTGCCGATCGCGCTGGCGGTCAGCGTGGAGGTCAGGTCGAGCGCTCTGGCGATGCCGAAGTCGATGACCCTCGGCCCGTCGGAGGCGAGCAGCACGTTGGACGGCTTGAAGTCGCGGTGCACGATGCCGGCCTGGTGGATGGCGACCAGCGCGGTGACCGTGCCGATGGCCAGCCGATGCAGCGACGTGCCCGAGCGCGGCCCCTGCGTCCTGACCACGTCGGTGAGGGTGGGCCCGTCGATGTACTCGCTGATGATGTACGGCCGGCCGTTGAACAGCCCGGTCTCGACGACCTGGGCGGTGCAGAACGGCGCGACCCGCCTGGCCAGCTCCACTTCGCGGACGAACCGGACCGACGCCTCGTGGTCACCCGCGAGGTCGGCGCGCAGCAGCTTCACCGCCACCCTGTGCCCGTTCGGGGCCGAGGCGAGGTAGACGGTGCCTTGCCCGCCCTCCCCCAGGCGATCGGTCAGGGTGTAGGCCCCCACCGAGGCTGGGTCCCCTGGACGCAGGGGCGCGAGGTCCGGCATGTACATCCCCCATATTTCGCTGCTTTTCCCGACATTCTGGTGGCTGGCGCGGGTTCGCGTCATGTCTTCGGCCTACACCGCGTCGGCGATGGCGTCGGCGACGTGAAGCCGTGCCTGGAAGCGCGAGGCGGGCAGCGGAACGAGCCTGGCGTTGAGCTCCTCGGCCAGCCTCTTGAGGCAGCCGCGCCGTACATTCGTGCACAGCACGGTCACCGGCACGTCGGGAAAGGCGTGCTCGGTCCTGATCCGGCGCAGGTCGGCGGCCATGCCGGGGCGCGCCAGCCACTCCCCCACGGTGGCGGCCAGGACGCGGCCCTTGCGGTAGAGACCGTGGGTGTCGGCACGGCCGCAGAGCAGCCGGTGCAGGGGCGGCCCGGCGATCCGGGCCAGCGCCGTCGCCCCCCACGTACCGCCCAGGGCGGGCAGCCACCCGCCGAACGCGCCGCGGAACGACGTGCCGTCGCGCCCACGCCGGATGTCGCAACTCGGGTCCACGAGCACGAGCGCGGACACGCGCAGCGGATGCAGCCGGGCGAACGCCTCGGCGTGCCAGGCGGCCATCGCGTGCGCGATGACGGTGACCCGCTCGGGATGGGCGGGGGCCAGCGCGGCGAGCCTGGCCACCTCGCCGTGCAGGGTGGGCGGAACGGGCGAGGCGGGGCTGAGCCCGAGCCCCGGCCGGTCGAACCTGATCACCCGGTGCCCGCTCGCCAGCTCCGCCGCGACGCCGTCCCAGTGGCACCAGGCCGCGGCGGCGCCCGCGGCGATCAGCACGGCGGGGCCCTCTCCCTCCCGCACCACGTGCAGCGGGCCGGGCACCAGCGTGGGAGCGTCGCGGACCAGCAGTCGGAGCGCCACGTACACCAGCCACACAGCGATCAGCGTCACCTGCAGGCGCTGCGCCAGCCCGGCCAGCTGACCGGCGGCCACGGCGGCGACGGACAGGACGGTGAGCAGCCCGGTGAGTCCCGTGACCAGCCAGGCCACCCGTGTCCGCCAGCGTCCGCCCAGCAGCACCATGGCGGTCAGCACGGCGGCGACGGCCAGCACGCCGGTCACGATGTGGACGTGGTGCGACAGCGACACCGGCCCCAGCGCGCAGGCCGGGGCGCTCAGCGCCGCGCAGTCCAGCGGGAACGTGCCGCCGGCGACGGTGAGCAGGCCGAAGGCCGCCAGCGCCAGCCAGCCCGGCCATTCGCGCTCGATCCTGGGCACCATCGCCACCCCGGCCAGGCACGCCAGGCCGGACAGCACGTCGCTGGCCCTGAACAGACGCGTCCATGGCTGATCACGCGCCGCCAGCTCGCCGACGTATCCGTGCGCCCTGTCGACCGCCGGCGTGGTGAACTGGCCGGTGATCCACGCGCAGTACAGCACGGCCGACGCGATGAACGCGGAAGCCGCGAGCACGTACAATCTTCGCTCCACGTGATGATTACATCACCGTGGGTCATCAGAGTCCCGGAGCGCCCCAGACGGGGAACCAGCGGCTGAGGTCCTCCTCCAGCGGAAGCTCGTCCGCCAGCGCTCCCCGGGCCTGCAGTTCCAGGGCGTTGTCGCGCATCTGCCCGGACAGCGGGGCGAACGGGTAGAACGTGCCCCGCTTGTAGAGGTAGACGATGGCCAGCCGCCTGCCGTCGGCGTCGGCGAACGACACCATCGAGCACAGCAGCGACGGCCCGAACCCGGCCCCCTCCAGCGAGGAGTTGACCGCGTGCAGCTCCGTGACCAGGTCCGAGACCTGGTCGGGGGCACGCCGCACCTCCAGCCAGGTGTAGCCGTAGCTGTCGGTGAACTCCTCCACGCGGCCGCCGAGCAACTGTTTCACGTCGCTCTCCAGCGTGGCGAAGGCGCCGCCCTCGGCCGCCCTGAAGGCCACCGAGCCGTTGCCGGTGGCCTGGAGCCCGGTGGCCGCCTGCAGCTTCACCGCCGCGGACGGCAGCGCGAACAGCGCGTCGAGGTCGGGCGGAACCGGTTTGGAGCGGCCGAGGATGGCATCGAGCCAGCCCATGGTGGTCAGCCCCTTCCGAGTTGGTGTGAGATCTGCGTGAGCTGCTCCAGGCGCCGGTCGAGCGGCGGATGCGTGGCGAACAGGTTCGCCAGCGTCTCGCCCTTGGCCAGTGCCGGGGCGAAATAGAAGGCGTTGAAGGGCTCGGCCTCACGCAGGTCGCGGGTCGGGATCCTGGCCATCTCGCCGGAGATCTTGACCAGTGCGCTGGCCAGGGCGGAGGGCCGCTGGGTGAGCAGTGCGCCGGCCCGGTCCGCGGCCAGCTCCCGATAGCGCGACAGGGCCCGGGTGAGCAGGAAGCTGATCGCGTACACCAGCACCGAGACCAGCATGACGATCACGCCGATCGGCAGCCCGCCCTGGCCGTTGGAGCGGCGGCCGCCGAGGCCGGTGTAGAGGGCCACCCTGGTCATCAGGCCGGCGACGATGCCGAGGAACGACGCGATCGTCATCACGGCCACGTCGCGGTGCGCGACGTGCGACAGCTCGTGAGCGAGCACGCCCTCGAGCTCGTGCGGCTCCAGGCGGCGCATGAGGCCGGTCGTGACGCAGACGACGGCCTTCTTCTGGTTGCGGCCGGTGGCGAAGGCGTTGGGGACGTCGGACCGCGCGATCGCCACCCGCGGCTTGGGCATGTCGGCCAGCGCGCTCAGCCGATCGATCAGGCCGTGCAGCTCGGGGGCCTCCTGCGGCGACACCTCCCGGCCGCCCATCGCGTACAGGGCGATGCGGTCGGACAGGAAGTACTGCGCGAGCAGCAGGACCCCCGCGATCAGCAGCACGGCCACCGCCCGGACGCCCAGGGCGACGAGAGCTCCGACGAACACGACGTACAGCAGTCCGAGCAGGAACATCGTCACGACCATGCGACGGGTCAGACCCCGGTCGGCCGCGAAGCGCGAGCGCACGGGCTCAGCCCGGGATCAGGCCCTGGTCGCCCAGCATCTCCCGGACCTCCTGTATCGAGGCGTCCGCGGGGGGAAGGATCAGCTCTGACGGCTCAAGGCTGTCGTCCGGCAGGGACTTGCCCACGTGGCGAACCTTGTCGAGCAGCGCGTGCAGCTTGACCCGGAAGGCCTTCTCGTCGTCGGACTCGATCGCCGCCTCAAGCTCGGTGTCGAGCTCGTTGAGGACGGAGATGTCGTTGGGCGAGATCTCCACCTGGCCTTCGCCCATGATGCGTATGATCACGCGCCCTCCCCTGGCTGGCGCAGCTGCTGCGTCTGCTGGTTGGGCTGGGCCTGCTGCTGAGGCTGCTGCTGGGGCTGCCCCTGCTCGATGGCGCTCTTGGGCGCGGGGCCCTGGCCGAGCTCGGACTTCATCCGGGCCAGCTCCAGCTCGACGTCCATGCCGCCGCCCATGCGGTCGAGCTCGGCCTGGATGTCGTCGGTGCGGCTGCCGCTGTAGTCGTCGAGCGCGCCGCTGGCGAGCAGCTCGTCGATGGCGCCGGCGCGGGCCTGCATGTTGGCCGTCTTGTCCTCGGCGCGCTGGATCGCCAGGCCGACGTCGCCCATCTCCTCGGAGATGCCGGAGAAGGCCTCGTTGATGCGCGTCTGCGCCTCGGCCGCGGTGTAGGTGGCCTTGATCGTCTCCTTCTTGGTCCTGAAGGAGTCCACCTTGGCCTGCAACCGCTGGGAAGCCGTGGTGAGCTTCTCCTCCTCGGCCTGCAGGTTGTCGTGCTGCACCCTCAGGTCGGCGATCTGCGTCTGCAGGTTGGAGCGACGCTGGAGCGCCTCGCGCGCGAGGTCCTCACGGCCGACGGACAGCGCCTTGCGGCCCTGCTCCTCGTAGCGCTTGCCCTGCTGCTCAAGACCGTTGATCTGCAGCTCTACACGTTTGCGAGAGGTGGCGACGTCCGCCACTCCACGACGCACCTTCTGCAGCAGCTCAAGCTGCCGCTGGTAGGAGTAGTCGAGGGTCTCGCGTGGATCCTCCATTTTGTCCAGGGCCTTGTTGGCCTTGGACTTGAAGATCATTGAAAGTCTCTTCATCACGCTCATGCGCGTCGGCCGTCCCCTTCTTAGGTCGTGCTGTGTTTCACCCAGTGCAGCCCAGCCGCCTTGGGATTACCCTACGCATAACGCACGTGGGCGTCACTAAGTTGCACTACAGGTAGGGTTGACGTCGTGTTGCGACGCCGTTCCCAAACCTCCGTGGACGACACCCCCGTCCCCATTGACGATCCTAAGCCCCAGGGTAAGGGTCGTCCCACTCCCAAGCGCAGAGACGCCGAGAGCAGGCGGCGCCAGCCCGTCAGCGCTCCCAAGGACCGCAAAGAGGCCTATCGCTCGATGCGCGCCAAGCAGGCCGCCGAGCGGGACCGGGCCCGCAGGGGCATGCTCGCCGGTGACGAGCGGTATTTCCCCGCTCGTGACAAGGGTCCCGCGCGTAAGTTCGCCCGTGACTGGGTCGACTCCCGCCGCCTGCCGAGCCAGTACTTCCTGCCTTTCTCGCTGCTGATCCTGGTGGCCACCTGGGTTCCGTGGCCGCCGGCCATCCGCGTCCAGGTGCTCAACGGCGTGATCGTGTTCGGCTGGCCGGTCATGATGGTCGGCGTGCTGTTCACCTCCATCTACGTCTCCTGGAAGATCAAGAAGGAGGTGGCGGCGAAGATGCCGGACGAGAGCCTCAAGGGCGTCGGCTTCTACGCCGCGATGCGTGCCCTGCAGATCCGCAAGCTGCGCTTCCCGCCGCCCGCGGTGCTGCCCGGCGGCAAGCCGGTGCCGCCGAAGAAGTAGGCCGGAAGAAGTAGGCCGGGAGGCCGTCACCGGCCGGGCGACCGCCCGCCGGTGCCTTCCACCTGCCCCAGCGCAGCACACCCGAGCTCGACGGCGGACTCATCCGCCGTCGAGCTCTTCGTCATGCTTCGGTCCCCATGGTGGTCGCCGAAGGAGTATCCGGACCACCGGATCGGTTCCCTTCAGGGAAGGCGGAAGGCCCGGCGCCGACGCTCGTGGGCGCGGCTCACCTGGGATGCGCTCAGCGGCCCGGCTCGTCGGCGTAGCGGATCTCCAGCGTGCGCTCTCCGGTGCGGGCGACGTCCTGGACCGGAGCGTCCAGGATCGTCATCGGGGTTCTGACGGACTGGCCGGGCCAGAGCCCGGCCCCGAGGAAGGCCAGCGCCGCCAAGACGGCCACCGTGCCGGCCACGAGCACCCCGCGCTGGCCCAGCCGCGGCGGTGGCGGCGCGGGAGCGGGCCGGGCGCCGGTCAGGCGCGCGCGACGGCGCAGGCGTACGGCGATCGCCAGCAGAACGGCGGCGGTGAGCCCCATCCGGACGAGATTCGGCACGGGCCGACCCTATCGCTCGCCCTATACGGATGATCTCCCGGTGAAGAACCCCGGTCTCCGGAAGACCACAAGGGCCTCTAAGGTCGGATGTATGGAATTCCGTCACCTCGGCCGCAGCGGTCTCATGGTCAGCGAGATCAGCTACGGCAACTGGCTCACTCACGGCTCCCAGGTCGAGGAGGACGCCGCCAAGCAGTGCGTGCGGGCGGCTCTCGACGAGGGCATCACCACCTTCGACACCGCCGATGTCTACGCGGGCACCAAGGCGGAAGAGGTGCTCGGCCGGGCGCTCCAGGGCGTCCGCCGGGAGTCGCTGGAGATCTTCACCAAGGTCTACTGGCCGACCGGCGATGGCCCCAACGACCGCGGCCTGTCGCGCAAGCACATCACCGAGTCCATCAACGGCTCCCTGCGCCGCCTGCGGACCGACTACGTCGACCTCTACCAGGCCCACCGCTACGACAACGAGACGCCGCTGGAGGAGACGCTCAAGACCTTCGACGACCTCGTCCGCCAGGGCAAGGTGCTGTACGTCGGCGTGAGCGAGTGGACGGCCGGTCAGATCGCCCAGGCACTGAAGATCGCCGACGAGATGGGCTTCGACCGCATCGTGTCCAACCAGCCGCAGTACTCGATGCTGTGGCGGGTCATCGAGGGCGAGGTCGTGCCGCTGAGCGAGCGTGAGGGCCTCGGCCAGCTCGTCTTCTCCCCGATCGCGCAGGGAGTGCTCACCGGCAAGTACCTGCCCGGCCAGGCCCCGCCCCAGGGCTCCCGGGCGACCGACGCGGCCGGCGGCGCCGACATGATCGCCCGTTTCATGACCGACGAGGTGCTGTCCCGGGTGCAGCAGCTCAAGCCCATCGCGGCCGACCTCGGCCTGTCGATGGCGCAGCTCGCCGTCGCCTGGGTGCTGCAGAACCCGAACGTCTCCAGCGCCATCGTCGGCGCCTCCAGGCCCGAGCAGGTGCACGACAACGTCAAGGCGGCGGGCGTCAAGCTCGACGCCGAGGTGATGCGCCGCATCGACGAGGCGATCGCCCCGATCGTGGAGCGCGACCCCGCCAAGACCGTGAGCCCGGCCAGGCGCGCCTGACCTTCCCCTTGCGGCAGAGAACCCCTTGAGCCACAACGGCGCTCAAGGGGTTCTCGCACATTTCACTCCTGCCGCAATGACAATCCCGTGTATTCGACCCGCTCCTCATCGAGCAGCGCCACCCGTTCAACACCGGATTCGAGCAGCTCACGCCAGTTTTCGCCGATCCAGGACTCCGCGTCGGCCTGGCTCGGGAAAACCTCTCGCGGCAAAGGCGGATCCGTCACCTCACCACCATTTGCATTCTCATAACGCCACCGCCATGTCATGCCATACGCTCCTTTTCCGCGGGCTCACCGGCGCACCCTTTCGGGCCCCTGGAACCGTTCACCATGCCCAAGGATCTCAGTGATTCGCCCCGTGCGGGCGAAGGTCCCGCTCCACCGCCCCCGCCGCACCGCCGCGGCCGGCATTGTTTGTACGCTCGGCGCGGTGAAAGTGCTTCTCACCGGTACGGCAGGCGGCATGGGCTGGCCCGAGCCGGGGTGCCCCTGTGCCTCCTGCGCCGTCCGCGACGGCGAAGGACCGTGGCGGCGGCCTTTCGGAGCGGTCGTCGACGACACGGTGCCGTTCCCGGCCGGCGACCTGCCGGAAGGCTACGCGCCCCATGCCGGCGGCTTGGGGCTGACGACCCCCGACGGGTCCAGGCTGCTGTACGCGCCCGCGGGGCCGGAGCCGCCGGCGGACGGCCCGGCCTACGACGTGGTGCTGATCGACCTGCTGGAGCGGCCCGAGCGGCTCGGGTCGCTGCGGCGGGCGGGGCTGGTGAACGGGCGCACCCACCTGGTCGCCGTGGGCCTGGACCACCGGATCAGGTCCGAGAAGGAGCTGGCGAGACGGCTGCGGATGTGGGGCGCGGGGGCCGTACCGGACGGGACCTCGCTCGACACGGGTCGCCCGCCACCGCCCCCCGCCGCGCAACCGCGGCGGGCGCTGCTGCTCGGCGGGTCCCGCTCCGGCAAGTCCGCCGAGGCCGAGCTGCGCCTGGCGGCCGAGCCGTACGTCACCTACGTCGCCACCGGGCCCGGCGGCGACGGGGACGCGGAGTGGGCGGCGCGGGTGCGCGCCCACCGGGAGCGCAGGCCCGCGCACTGGGCGACGGCGGAGACCACCGACCTGGCCGAGACGATCCGCAGCGCCACGACGCCGCTGCTGATCGACGGCCTCGGCACCTGGCTGGCGGCGGTGTTCGACGAGCACGGCGCGTGGGAAGGCGACCGCGCCCCCGTCGACAGGCGCTGCGACGCGCTCGTCCAGGCGTGGCGCAGCGCGCCGGGGCGCGTCGTGGCCGTCTCCGACGAGGCCGGCATGGGCGTGGTGCCGGCGACGGCCGCCGGACGGCTGTTCAGGGACGCCCTCGGCAGGCTGAACGAGCGTCTCGCCGCCGAATCGGAGTATGTGGCCCTCGTGGTCGCCGGCCGCCCCACGCGCCTCTGAGCGTACGTCTCAGCCCCGCCACACCCGCCGACCGGCCACGCGGGACCGGCGAGGTCCGTCAGCGCGCCGCCCGCCCGGCCGGCGGGAGAACGGGCTCAGCGGATCAGGGGCGGGCGGCGCGGGCGTACCAGCGGCCTTCCACGCGGTCGACGCGGAGCGGGAGGCCGAAGCACTCGGACAGGTTGTCGGGGGTGAGCACCTCGGCCACCGGACCGGCGGCGAGCACGCGGGCGTCGCCCATGAGCATCGCGTGCGTGGTGGTCGCGGGCACCTCCTCCAGGTGGTGCGTCACCGTCACCGTGGTGAGCACGGGCCTGGTCTCGGCCAGGTTCTCGACGGCGGAGATGAGGTCCTCGCGGGCCGGCAGGTCGAGTCCGGCGAACGGCTCGTCCAGCAGCAGCACGGCCGGGTCCGCCATGAGCGCCCTGGCCACCCTGATCCTGGCCCGCTCGCCCTGGGAACACACCCGGAAGGGCCGCTCGGCCAGATCCTTGCAGCCGAGGTCGGCGAGCAGGCGCAGCGCCCGCTCCCGCTCGGTCTCCCCGTACTTCTCCCAGATCGGGGCACTCGTCGCGGTGTGCCCGGTGAGCACCACGGTGTGCGCGCTCGCCCCCTCCTCCTCCAGCAGCTCCTCGTCGATCAGGCGCTGGCTGGACGCGACCAGGCCGATGTGCCGCCGCAGCTCACGCAGATCGACCCGGCCGAGTCGGTGGCCCAGCACGGTCACCGCACCCACGGTGGGGTGACGCACCGCGGCGGCCAGCGACAGCAGCGTCGTCTTGCCCGCGCCGTTCGGACCGAGAACGGCCCAGTGGTCGCCGTAGCCCACCCGCCAGTCGATCCCGTCCAGCAGCGTCTTGCCGACGACCCGGACCCCTACGCCTTCGAGTTCAAGCACGTGCATCCGGCCACCCTAGCGAGTCCGGGCGGGTGCATCCGGCCACCAGGGCAGGCCCGTAGGATCGACCGTTATGCAGCTTCCTGGGCGCTTGTTCGATCTGTTCGGTGAGCATGCCGTCTGGTCGGACGACCACGAGGGCATGAGCGGCGAGACCCTGCGGGTCACCAGCCACACGGGGGCCTTCTACCTCAAGCGGGGCCCGGTGGCGGTGGCCGAGCACGAGCGGCTGCTGTGGCTCAAGCGCTGGCTGAGCGTGCCCGACATCGTGGCGTTCGAGGGCGACACGCTGGTGCTGGCCGACGCGGGCTGGCGCAGCCTCGAACGCAGGACGCCGACCGACGCCGGGACCGTCATGGGCACCGTGCTGCGCGCGCTGCACGACGTGCCCGCGGCGGAGTGCCCGTTCGACGAGCGGCTGGACGTCAAGCTGGCCAGGGCCGCCGGGCGGGTCCGCGACGGGCTGGTGGACACCGCCGGTTTCGACGACGAGCACACCGAGCTCACCCCGGAGGCGATCCACCGGCGGCTGGTCGCCGAGCGGCCCGTCACCGAGGACCTGGTCGTCACGCACGGCGACTTCACCCCCGCCAACGTGCTCGCCTCCCCCGCCGGTGAGCCCGTCCTCCTGGACGTGGGCGCACTGGGCGTGGCCGACCGCTACGTGGACCTGGCCGTGGCACTGCGCGAGCTGCCGGGCCCCGCCGCCGACGGCTTCCTGACCGCGTACGGCCTGGCCGAGGCCGACCAGCGGAAGCTGGACTACTACCGGCTGCTGGACGAACTCTTCTGATGCGCCCGCACCACCCCACGTCCGGCCCGGCGCGCGTTCCCTTCCCCGGGCCGCTTGCCGCTGCCGTACGCGCCGCGTCGACGCGCTCGCGACGTTCGCTCCCTGGAAGGTCTCTGTCCGGTGGCCGAGCCGTTCCGGTGTGGGGGCGGCGTCCGGCGTGCGCGGCGCGCTGATGGACGGGGTGCGGTTGGCGGTCGGCACGCTGAGCGTGTGGCCGGTCCGGGTGGAGCGGGTGGATCGCCGGGTCGCGGGGCGGGCCATGGCGGTGGCGCCCGTGGTGGGGCTGGTGCTCGGCGCGGTGGCGGCGCTCGCGCTGCTGCTGCCCGGCCCGCCGCTGCTGGGCGCCGCCCTGGCCCTCGGCCTGCTGGCCGTGCTCACACGGGGGCTGCACCTGGACGGCCTGGCGGACCTCGCCGACGGCCTGGGCAGCGGCAAGCCCGCCCCCCAGGCGCTCGACATCATGAAAAAGTCGGACATCGGGCCGTTCGGCGTGATGACCCTGGTGTTCACGCTCCTCGTCCAGGCCGCCGCCGTGTCCGAGACGGGCCCCGCCGCACTGGTGACGGCGTGCGTGACCGGCCGCCTGTCCCTCGTGTGGGCCTGCCGGCACGGAGTCCCCGCCGCCCGCGACGAGGGCCTGGGCGCGATGGTCGCGGGGACGGTACGGACGCACGTGGCCTGGCTGGTCACCCTGGCCGCCCTGCTGGGCAGCCTGGCCCTGGGCCTGACGACCTGGCCCGGCTCCCTCACCGCCCCGGGCCCGCCCGAGCCCCTGGTTCTGACGCCGGCCGTGGCCCTGCTGGCCGGGCTCGGCGCGGCCCTGCTGCTGCTCCGCCACGCCCGGCGGCGGCTCGGCGGGATCACCGGCGACGTCCTGGGCGCGCTGGTGGAGACGGCCACGGCCACCACGCTGGTGGTCTGGGCCGTGCTCGGCTGACGGTGCGAAGGCGCGGGCCCCCTCAGGAGGCCGGTTGCGGAGTCCGTACCGGGAAGATCTTCAGCAGCAGCGCGCCGCACGCCGCGAGCAGGACCCAGCCGACCACGCCGCTCAGCCCCGCCACCACCAGGTCGGGTGGCGCCGCGGCGTCGCCGAGCAGCAGGGTGAGGGGGGCGACGGCGTTGAGGGAGGCGTGTGCCACGACCGCCGGCCACACGCTGCCCGAGCGCAGCCGCAGCCAGCCGAACACCACGCCGGCCAGGACGCAGAAGCCGGTGAAGTAGAGGGCGGCCCACGGCCCGAGGCTGGGGTAGTTGTAGCCGAGCAACGTCAGAGGAGCGTGCCACAGGCCCCAGATCGCGCCGGAGAGCAGCAGCCCGGCCACCGTCCCGCGCGTGCCGACGAGCCTGGGCAGCAGGTAGCCGCGCCAGCCCCACTCCTCGCCCAGCGCCGGGATGGTGTTGAGCACCGGGCCGATCAGCACGGCGACGACGACCTGGGTGACGGCGATCGAGGTCAGGCTCTCCGGGACGGGCAGGCCCTGGGCGCGGAGCTGCGCCTGGAACAGGCTCAGGCCGTCGAGGTCCACCCGCAGCACCCCCACGGCGACGCTGGCCGCCACCGAGAGCGCCACCAGCAGGGGGACGCCCAGCCACGCGGCGAGCACGAGCAGTGCCGTGCGGCCCCTGCGCTCGCCGAAGGTCAGCCCGGTCTCGCGCAACCACTGGCGGACCGGCGTCCGGCTGAACGCCCACGCGGCGAGCACGCCCACGGTGGGCGTGAACATCATCAGCGCGGCCAGCACCCCCACCAGCGGTGTGCGCAGCCCGTCGCCGAGCCACAGGGGCAGCGCCACGACCCAGGACAGGCCGAAGGCGGCGACGAGGAAGGCGACCGGCGGCCTCACGCGGCGGTCCTCTCGGAGACGAGGGCGTTGATGAGGGAGGCGCCGCGCTCGGCGTCGTCGACGCTGATGGCCAGCTGCCCGCCGGAGCGGTAGCCGATGACCAGGCACTCGCCGCCGCGCAGCATGATGGTGGCGGAGCCGGGCAGCCCGCGCACACCCCAGCCGCCCACCTGACTCGGGGCTCTCTCCTCGGTCCAGGCTCTGTCTATCTTGGCGAGCCGGATCCTGCGCCTGGGCCAGCCGAGCGGGCCGAAGCCGAGCGCCACGCCGTCGTCGGCGACACGGGCGGTGAGCGACGAGACGAACAGGCCGGCCAGCAGCACCACGCCGAGGGCGGGCAGCAGGCCGGCGACCACCGGGCCGGTGGCGACACCGGTGATCTCGAATGCGCCGAGCGCGAACAGGGCGACCGCCGCCACGACCGCGACGGCCAGGGGCCAGGGGTTGCTGATCCTGCTGACCCAGACCGCGCGCTGGCCGGGCCTGAGCCTGAGCACCGGCGGCTGCCGGTCGGCGGCGTCCCGCTCGTCGGGGGCGCCTCTGCCGAGGTATCCCCCGAGTGCCCCCACTGCCGTCGGCACGCCCACCAGGGCGAGGGGCGCCCAGAGCGGCAGAACCGCTTCGGTCCAGCTCGCCACGTCGAGGTTGGCCAGCAGGGTCATGCCGCTCAGGCCGAGCGCGAAGAGGGCGCCACCGACGAGCGCCGCCCACCAGAAGGCACGGGCCGGCCTGCGGGACAGGCCGCGCACCGCCGCGGTGAACAGCGCTGCCCAGAGCACCGCCCACAACGCCACCGGCATGCCCACGAAGACCGCGAAGGACGCGGCGCCGTCAGCCGTCGAGCCCGGCCCCCAGTGCACGGCCAGCGGCTCCGGCAGCCGGTCGCGCAGCATCAGGGGCGCCGTGATCAGCGCGGCCGTGACGACCACTCCCCAAATTGCGGCGATGACGCTCGCGGGCACTCTGCCGGAATCACGGGTGGTCATGGGAGCTCCTTAAGAATCGTGATGACGTCCTCGGCGCGGTAGCCGTATCTCTTGGCCTCTTCCAGGAGCTCGCGCGCCCGCTCGCGGATCAGGGCGCGCCCGTCGGCCTGGCGCGCGACGCTGACCCCGCGCCCCCGCCTGAACTCCAGCAGGCCCTCTTCCCGCAGGTCGCGCAGGGCGCGAAGCACGGTGTTGGAGTTGATGCCGAGCGCTTCGGCGAGGTCCCTGGCCGAGGGCAGCCGGTCGCCCGGCGTGTAGGAGCCCTCGCCGATGGCGCGCCGGATCGCGCCCGCGACCTGCTCGTGCAGAGGGCGGGCGTCGTTGAGATCAAGGGTGAGCAACATGGTGCTAATGACACTAGCACCATGTCGTCATGAACGCTTGCCGATTATTGGTGGGATGAACCCCTGTTTGTGAGTACGGAGAAACCGTGGATAGCATCGGTTTACGTGACCACTGTGCGGCTGAACTCAGCAGATCCAGTCTCTCTCGACACCGATGCGCTCGTTGTCGCCTTCCGGCCGGGCGCCGGAGGCCCGAGCCCGGCCGTGAGCGCCGAAGCACTCGACGCCGCCTTCGGCGGCAAGCTCGCCACCTCGCTCACCTCCGTGGGATTCACCGGCAAGGCCGGAGAGCTGGCCAAGCTGCCGACGTTCGGCGCCGTGACCGCGCCCGTGCTGGTCGCGGTGGGCGTGGGCGAGTCGGTGGACGCCGAGGGTCTGCGCCGGGCCGCGGGCGCTGCCGTCCGCTCCCTGGCGGGCACCGCGCGCGCCGCGCTCGTGCTGCCGGCCGGTTCCGCCGAGGAGGCCGAGGCCGTGGCGCTGGGCGCGCTGCTGGGCGCCTACTCCTTCGCCCGCTACCGCACCGGTGACGACCAGAAGGCGCCGGTCGCCGAGCTCACCGTGGTCTCCGGCGCGGACGGCAGCGTGACCGACGGCGTGGCCGAGCGCGCGAGCGTGCTGGCCGAGTCCGTCACCCTGGTCCGCGACCTGGTCAACACGCCGCCGTCGGACCTGTGGCCGGCCAAGTTCGCCGAGATCGCCGAGCAGACCGGCGGCAAGGCCGGGCTGACCGTCGAGGTGCTCGACGACCAGCGGCTCAAGGAGGCCGGCTACGGCGGCATCATCGGCGTCGGCCAGGGCTCGGTCAACCCGCCGCGCCTGGTCCGCCTCTCCTACACCCACCCCGACGCCGCCAAGACGCTGGCGTTCGTGGGCAAGGGCATCACGTTCGACTCCGGCGGCCTGTCGCTCAAGCCGTCGGCGTCGATGGACTGGATGAAGTCCGACATGGGCGGCGCGGGAGCCGTTTTCGGCGCGCTCGTCGGCATCGCGCGCCTCGGCCTCCCGGTCAACGTCGTCGGCTACCTCTGCCTGGCGGAGAACCTGCCGAGCGGCACAGCCCAGCGCCCCTCCGACGTCATCCACAGCTACAGCGGCAAGACCGTCGAGGTGCTCGACACCGACGCCGAGGGCCGCCTGGTCCTCATGGACGGCATCGCCCGCGCCGCCGAGGACGGCCCCGACCTGATCGTCGACGTGGCCACCCTCACCGGCGCCCAGATCGTCGCGCTCGGCTGGCGCACGGCCGGCGTCATGGCCAACGACGACGCCGTGCGCGACCTGGTCGTCGAGGCGGCCCGCGCCGCCGGTGAGGGCGCCTGGGGCATGCCGCTGCCCGAGGAGCTGCGCAAGGGCCTCGACTCCCCGGTCGCCGACATCGCCAACCTCCAGCCGGAGCGCTGGGGCAGCATGCTGGCCGCGGGCATCTTCCTCAAGGAGTTCGTGCCCGACGGGGTCCGCTGGGCGCACATCGACATGGCCGGACCCGCCTTCAACAAGGGCGAGCCGCACGGCTACACCCCCAAGGGCGGCACCGGCGCCATCACGCGGACCCTGATCGGACTCGCCGAGCGGCACGCGAGCATCTGAAACAAATGAAAAGATGACGGCATCACGAACACCCCGACAAGGAGCCATCCTGTGGCCTACGACATCGTCGTCCTAGGTGGCGGCAGCGGCGGTTACGCCTGCGCGCTCCGGGCGGCCGAGCTCGGCAAGACGGTCGTCCTGATCGAGAAGGACAAGATCGGCGGCACCTGCCTCCACAGGGGATGCATCCCCACCAAGGCCCTGCTGCACTCCGCCGAGATCGCCGACGAGACCCGGGAGAGCGAGTCGTTCGGCGTCAAGGCGCGCTTCGAGGGCATCGACGTCCCCGGCGTCCACGCCTTCAAGGACAAGATCGTTACGCGCGCCTGGAAGGGCGTGCAGGGGCTGCTGAAGTCCGCCGGCGTGACGGTGGTCGAGGGCGAGGGCCGCCTCGCCGGCGCGGGCCGCGTCCAGGTGGGCTCCGAGGTGTACGAAGGCCGCGACGTCGTGCTGGCCACCGGTTCGGCGCCCCGGTCGCTGCCCGGCCTCGACATCGACGGCCGGCGGATCATCACCAGCGAGCACACCCTGACGATGGACCGGGTGCCGTCCTCGGTGATCGTGCTGGGCGGCGGCGTCATCGGCGTCGAGCTGGCCAGCGTCTACCGCTCCTTCGGCGCCGAGGTCACCATCGTCGAGGCGCTGCCGCACCTGCTGCCGGCCGAGGAGGAGTCCAGCTCCAAGCTGCTGGAGCGGGCCTTCCGCCGGCGCGGCATCAAGTACGAGCTCGGCGTCTTCTTCGACGGCGCCAAGACCACCGACACCGGTGTGATCGTCACCCTCGCCAACGGCAAGACGCTGGACGCCGAGCTCCTGCTGGTCGCGGTCGGCCGCGGGGCCGTCACGACGGGCCTGGGCTTCGAGGAGGCCGGCGTGGTGATCGAGCGCGGCGCGGTCAGCGTCGACGAGCACTGCCAGACGGCGGTGCCCGGCGTCTACGCGATCGGCGACGTGATCGCCACGCCGCAGCTCGCGCACGCCGGGTTCGCCGAGGGCATCATGGTGGCCGAGCACATCGCCGGCCTCAACCCGCCGCCCATCGACTACGCCGGCGTCCCGCGGATCACCTACTCCGACCCTGAGGTCGCCTCCGTCGGCATCACGTCCGCACAGGCCGCCGAGCGCGGCATCGAGATCGTCGAGCAGGTCTACGACCTCGCGGGCAACCCGAAGAGCCAGATCCTCGGCACCGCGGGCGCCGTCAAGGTGCTCGCGCGCAAGGACGGGCCGGTCGTCGGCGTCCACATGGTGGGCCGCCGGATCGGTGAGCTCGTCACCGAGGGGCAGCTCATCTACAACTGGGAGGCGCTGCCCGCAGAGGTGGCGCAGCTCATCCACGCACATCCGACCCAATCCGAGGCGGTCGGTGAGGCGATGCTGGCTCTGGCCGGCAAGCCTCTGCACGTACACAACTAGTCCAGCCCTCGAGATCAGAACGCGAGAGAAGATAACGATGCCGGTCTCCGTACAGATGCCCCAGCTCGGCGAGAGCGTCACCGAGGGCACCGTCACCCGTTGGCTGAAGAAGGAGGGCGAGCGCGTCGAGGCTGACGAGCCGCTCCTCGAAGTGTCGACCGACAAGGTCGACACCGAGATTCCGTCGCCGTCCGCGGGTGTCATCACCAAGATCGTCGTGGCTGAGGACGAGACCGTCGAGGTCGGCGCCGAGCTGGCGGTCATCGACGAGAGCGGCCAGGCCGGCGGCGCCGCCCCGGCCGCAGAGGCCGCTCCCGCCGCGCAGCCCGAGCCCGAGCCCGAGCCGGAGCCCGCCCCGGCGCCCGTCTCCTCGATCCCGCAGCCCGCGCCCGCGCAGCCCGCCCCGGCGCCGCAGCCCGCTCCCGCCGCGCCCGCCCCGGCCGCCCAGGCCCCGGCGCCGCAGGCCCCGGCACCCGCCGCCGCCCCGTCCCCGCTGCCCACCTCCGGTGACAGCCCGTACGTCACGCCGCTGGTGCGCAAGCTGGCCAACGAGCACGGCGTGGACCTGGAGGCGATCACCGGCACCGGCGTGGGCGGCCGGATCCGCAAGCAGGACGTGCTGGAGGCCGCCAAGAGCCGGCGTGAGCAGGCCGCCCCGGCCCCCGCCCCTGCCGCCGTTCAGGCCGCTCCCGCTCAGGCCGCCCCGGCCGCTCAGGCGCAGGCCCCGGCCGCCGAGCCCGAGCCGGTCCAGGTCGACACCACGCTGCGTGGCCGCACCGAGAAGATGACGCGCCTGCGTCAGACGATCGCCAAGCGGATGGTGGAGTCGCTGCAGACGGCGGCCCAGCTCACCTCGGTCGTCGAGGTCGACGTCACCAAGATCGCCCGACTGCGGGCGAAGGTGAAGGACGACTTCTTCCGCCGCGAGGGCGTCAAGCTGACCTTCACCCCGTTCTTCGCGCTGGCCACCGTCGAGGCGCTCAAGCAGCACCCCAAGCTGAACGCGACGATCAACAACGAGACCAACGAGGTGACCTACTTCGACGTCGAGAACCTCGGCGTCGCGGTCGACACCGAGCGCGGCCTGCTCGCGGCCGTGGTCAAGGACGCCGGTGACCTCAACCTCGCCGGTCTCGCCCGCAAGGTCACGGATCTGGCCGAGCGCACCCGCGCCAACAAGGTGACGCCCGACGAGATCACCGGCGGCACGTTCACGCTGACCAACACCGGCAGCCGCGGCGCCCTGTTCGACACGCCGATCCTCAACCAGCCGCAGGTCGGCATGCTCGGCACGGGCGCGGTCGTCAAGCGTCCCGTGGTGGTCGACACCCCCGAGGGCGAGGTCATCGCGGTCCGTTCGATGGTCTACCTCGCGCTGACGTACGACCACCGCCTGGTGGACGGCGCCGACGCGGCCAGGTTCCTGACCACGATCAAGCGCCGCCTGGAGGAGGGCCGCTTCGAGGCTCAGCTGGGTCTCGCGTAGCGAGGTCCCGCTCGGGAGCCGGGCCGGAGTGGCCGGGGCCAGACCGGCCGGATCACCGGCCGGACCACGGGCGCGACCGGTGAGCCGAGGGGCCGGGTGCGCGGACTGTCGCGCCCCCGGCCCCTCGGCGTCCGGCGGCGTTAGTGTGGCCCTTATGACGATCATCGTGACGGGGGCTTCGGGCTTGCTGGGCAGGCCTCTGGTCGCCGCGCTGCGGGGCACCGGCGAGCGGGTGGTCACCTTGGTGCGGCGCGAGCCACGAGACGGCGACGAGGCGTTCTGGAAGCCTTCTGAGGGGGTGCTGGACCCGGCGGCGCTGGCGGGCGCGCGCGCCGTCGTGCACCTGGCGGGGGCGCCGATCGCCGGGCGGCGCTGGACCGCGGCCTACAAGAGCGAGCTCGTCCGCAGCCGCGTCGAGAGCACCCGCCTGCTGGTCGGCGCGCTGGGGCGGCTGCCGCAGCGGCCCGAGGTGCTGGTGTCCGCGTCCGGCATCGACTTCTACGGCGACACCGGCGACCGGGTGATCGACGAGAGCGCGGGCAAGGGCAGCGGCTTCCTGCCCGATCTGTGCGAGCGGTGGGAGGCGGAGGCCAGAGCGGCAGGCGAGCTCGGGATACGGACCGCCCAGCTGCGGACCGGTCTCGTGGTCAGCGGACGCGGCGGAGCGCTCGGCCGGATGCTGCCCATCTTCAAGATCGGGCTCGGCGCGCCGCTGGGCTCGGGCAGGCAGCACTGGTCGTGGATCTCCGAGCAGGACTGGCTGAACGCGACCCTGCGCGTCCTCGACACGCCCGAGCTCTCCGGGCCGGTCAACCTCACCTCCCCCACCCCGGTCACCAACGCCGAGTTCACCAGGACGCTGGGTGCGGCGCTGCGCAGGCCCACCATGCCGGTGCCGGTGCCGGGCTTCGCGCTCAGCCTCGGGCTCGGCGAGTTCGCCCGGGAGCTGCTGACCGGCCACCGGATCCTGCCGGCGAAGTTGACAGCCGCCGGCTTCGGCTTCGCCCATACCAGTCTCGGCGATGCGCTGCGCGCCGTACTCTAGTGTGCTGTTCGTCCTTCGCTCGGGAGATTTACGGGGAGATACCGACATGACCAGGTCAGGGCAGTCGCACATCCTTGCCATCGGGGGCGGATCTTTCCGGCCGACCGGGCGCTACGGCTTCGTCGAGGCCAGTCCCCTGCTGCGCTACGGCCTTGACCTGACCGGTCAGGACCGCCCCAAGCTCGGCCTGCTCGCCACCGCGACCGGCGACAGCTCCGACTGGCTGCTCAAGATGTACGGCGCGTTCGCCGGCTGGGACGTGGAGCTGAGCCACCTGACCGTGTTCCCCATGCCCAACGTCGAGGATCCGCGGGCGTGGATGCTGGAGCAGGACATGATCTACGTAAGCGGCGGCAGCGTCGCCAACCTGATGGCGCTGTGGCGGCTGCACGGCCTCGACGAGGTCTTCGACGAGGCGTGGCGGGCCGGTGTGGTGCTGTCCGGGCAGAGCGCGGGCGCGCTGTGCTGGCACGTCGGTGGCAACACCGACTCCTTCGGCCCCCGGCTGCGGGCCTGGTCCGACGGGCTCGGCCTGCTGCCCTACTCGTGCGGGGTGCACTACAACGCCGACCCGCAGCGCCGGACGCTGCTCCAGCGGTCGATCGCCGACGGCGAGCTGCCCGGTGGTTACGCCGCCGACGAGGGCGTGGCGCTGCACTACGTCGGCACCGAGTTCATCCAGGCGGTGACGTCCGATCCCGACGGTTACGCCTACAAGCTGGAGCACGACGGGGCCGGAGGCACCAAGGAGTTCAGGATCGAACCTCGGTTGCTGACATCCTGAATTACCCTACAAGGGTGAGGGAACGGCACAATGGACACATGCGCCCCACCCATGGGGTCGATCCCCACGCACTCGCCATCGTCCGCCTCGGCGTCGACGTCCCCTACGAGCAGGCCTGGTCGCTGCAGCGCTGGGTGCACGGCAAGCGCGTCGCGGACGAGCTCCCCGACACGCTGCTGGTGCTGGAGCACGCGCCCGTCTACACCGCCGGCAAGCGCGCCGCCCCGCACGAGCGGCCCACGGACGGCACTCCGGTGGTCGACGTGGACCGGGGCGGCCGGGTCACCTGGCACGGTCCCGGCCAGCTCGTCGGCTATCCGATCGTGGCCGTCACCGACGTGGTCGACTACATCTGCCGCCTCGAAGAGATGATGATCCAGGTCTGCGCCGACTTCGGCGTCACGGCGCGGCGCGTCCGCGGCAGGGCCGGGGTCTGGGCCGTGGGCGACAGCAGCCTCGGCCTGCCCGACCGGCAGCTCGGCACGGTGGGCATCCGCCTGTCGAAGGGCGTCACGATGCACGGTTTCGCGCTCAACTGCGCGAACGATCCGCGATGGTTCAACCGGATCGTCCCGTGCGGCCTGCCCGATGTGGGCGTCTCCTCGCTCTCCGCGGAGACCGGCCGCCGGATCGTGGTCGAGGAGGTCATGCCGATCGCCGAGAAGCGGCTGGCCGAGACGCTCGGCAGAGAGCCGTTCGACCTGCACGAAGAGGATCTGCTGCGCCGCTGACCGGATACGCGGTGGTCCTCCCCCTTCAGCCGCCTTACGATCGGGCTGTGAAGCGGATCACAGCCCTGGCCATCGCGCTCGTCGTACACGCGCTGACGCTCGCCTTCATCGTGCTCGGCGCCTGGACCATCGTGGTCAACTCCGAGTTCGTCTTCGGCTGGCTGATCGGCGGCGGGCTGATCGGGATCGGCTGGCTGCTGCGGCCGCGCCTGGGCCGGGTGCCCGCCGACGCCGAGGTGCTCGACCGCTCCGCCGCCCCGGAGCTGTACGGCACCGCCGAGCGGGTCGCCGACCGGATGGGGATCGGGCGGCCCAGGAAGATCGCCGTGGAGGACCTGGTGCCGGCCACCACCTACGAGCGGGTCGGCCCGCTCAGGACGCCGGTGCTGATGATCGGCCTGCCGCTGTGGCTGGCGCTGCCGCCCCGCCAGCGGGTGGCGCTCCTGGCCCTGGCCTACGCGCGCGGCACCGCCGGGGACGACGTCATCGTGCGGAGCGCCCTGTGGACCCTGGGCGAATGGCGCGGGGCCCTGCTGGGCTCGGCGCCGCTGAAGGCGCGCGAGGAGGCCCAGACCAAGATCACCGCCTCGGTCGGCGCGCTCGAAAGCCCCAGCACCGGCTACGAGGTGGCCGGCATGTTCGGGCGGATGATCGGCCGCGTGCTGGGCATCCCGGTGCTGCTGCTGGAGCACGGCCTGATCCGGCTGACGCGCTCGGACGACGGCCGGCGGCGCGAGCGGACGCTGGCGCTGGCGCGGCGGGTGGTGCCGGCCGAGGACCTGGCGGAGCTCGAAGCGGTCATGGCGGGCACCAGTTACTTGGCGCCCATGCAGGCGGCCGTGCTGCGCGGGGAGAACGTACCGGCGATCAGGAGGGGCGCGCTGGCCCGCTTCGAGCAGGCCGCGCCGAGTGTCTTCGGCTCCCCCGCCGCGTCGCTGCTCGGCTCGGCCGAGTCCGACCGCATCGACGATGAGCTGCTCAGGCACTACACCCGGGCGGTGCGCGGTTTCGGCCTCATCACCTGAGGTCCCCCCTCGGAGCGGTCATGCCGGGCGAGACGTAAGGTGGGATCGTGACCGTTGCTCCTGAAGGCCGTAAGCTCCTCCGCCTGGAGGTGCGTAACGCCGAGACCCCTATCGAGCGCAAGCCCCCGTGGATCAAGACCAAGCTGAAGACGGGCCCCGAGTACACCGAGCTGAAATCGCTCGTGCGCCGGGAGGGCCTGCACACGGTCTGTGAAGAGGCGGGCTGTCCCAATATCTACGAGTGCTGGGAAGACCGCGAGGCCACCTTCCTCATCGGCGGCGACCAGTGCACGCGCCGCTGCGACTTCTGCCAGATCGACACCGGCAAGCCCAAGGAGTACGACCGCGACGAGCCCCGCCGGGTGGCGGAGTCGGTGCGGCAGATGGGCCTGCGCTACGCGACCGTGACCGGGGTGGCGCGCGACGACCTGCCCGACGGCGGCGCCTGGCTCTACGCCGAGACCGCCCGCCAGATCCACACCCTGCTGCCGGGCTGCGGCGTCGAGCTGCTGGTGCCGGACTTCAACGGCGACCGCGACCAGCTGGAGGAGGTCTTCTCCAGCAAGCCCGAGGTGTTCGCGCACAACGTCGAGACGGTGCCGCGCATCTTCAAGCGCATCCGGCCCGCCTTCCGCTACGAACGCTCCCTGGGCGTGCTCACGACCGCGCGTGACGCCGGGCTGGTCACCAAGTCCAACCTGATCCTCGGCATGGGCGAGACCCGCGAGGAGGTGGTCGAGGCGATGCGCGACCTGCACGCCGCGGGCACCGACCTCCTGACGATCACCCAGTATCTGCGCCCGACCCCGCGCCACCACCCGGTGGAGCGCTGGGTCAAGCCGGAGGAGTTCGTCGAACTGCAGGCCGAGGCCGAGGCGATCGGCTTCGCCGGGGTGCTGTCCGGCCCGCTCGTCCGCTCCTCCTACCGCGCGGGCAAGCTCTACCAGCAGGCCATCGCGGCCCGCCAGACGGCCTGACCGCACCGGCGGCCCTGCCCGGCCGCCTGGCTGCCCCGGCCGCCCCTGGCCGCCCGGCCCGGGGGACGTCCGGCCGGCGGACCACAGGCGCACGGCCCCGGGCGGATGCCCGGGGCCCGCTCATCTGGCTACCATGACAGGCGTCGAAGGAAGGCGACTCGCATGGCCGTCCTGATCCGCACCCGCGACGTGCCCTCCGCGCAGCGGCACGACGCCTGGCGGAGCTTCGTGTGCGACACCCTGGGCCCGCTCGACGTCCGGATCGATCCGGACGCGCCGCTGCGCGGCGAGATCGAGGCCGGCCGGCTCGGCGCCGTGGGCGTCGGCCGGGTGCGCACCTCCACGCCGCACAGCGTGCACCGCACGCCCGGCCTGATCCGCCGCGACAGCCCCGAGCTCTACCGGGGGGTGCTGGCCTTATCGGGCAACCCGCTGCTGGAGCAGGACGGCAGGAGCGCCCGGCTCAACCGTGGCGAGTTCGTCCTCTACGACTTCGCCAGGCCCTACGAGCTGGCCTACGACTCGGCCGTGCAGCTCGCCGTCTTCAGCTTCCCCCACGATCTGCTGGCGCTGCCTCCGGGCGCGGCGGCGGCCATCACGGCGGTGCCGATCACGTCCGACGGCGGCGCGGGCGCCCTGGCCGCGCCGCTGCTGAGGCGGGTGGCGCTCGACCTCGACACCTACCAGCCGGCCAGCGCGACCCGGCTGTCCGCCGTGGTGATGGATCTGGTGAGCGCCGCCGTGGCCGAGCGCCTCGACCAGCTCCCGGCGCTGTCCCCCGAAGCCCGGCAGCGGACGCTGATGCTGAGCGTGCACTCCTTCATCGAGCAGCATCTGGGCGAGACCGACCTCGATCCCGCCGCCATCGCCGTCGCGCACCACATCTCCGTGCGCTACCTGCACCGGCTGTTCGAGTCACGCGACACGACGGTCTCGGCGTGGATCCGGCACCGCCGCCTCGAACGCTGCCGCCAGGACCTGGCCGATCCGGCGCTGCGGTCCCAGCCGGTGAGCGCCATCGCGGCCAGGTGGGGTCTGCCGGACGCGGCCCACTTCAGCCGCCTGTTCCGGCAGGCGTACGGACGGCCGCCGATCGAGTACCGCCGCGAGGCCGGCTGAGCCGGGTGTGCGCGGCTGAGTCCGGTATGCGCGGCTGAGCCGGGTGTGCGTGCATCGTCAAGTCGACCGGCGCCAGGATGCAAGACCGGCGGCGTCCCGATCCCCAGACTGGAGGCAGGTTCGCGACCAGCGGACCACCTGAGTCGGAAGGAACGGGCAATGCAGCTTTTCGTGAATCTGCCGGTCAAGGACCTGAGCCGGTCGAAGACGTTCTTCGGCGAACTGGGCTTCGCCATGTTCGGCGCCGGCGACGACATGGCGTCGGTGATCATCAACGACGGCGCCCAGGTCATGCTGCTGGCGGAGGAGACGTTCGCCGGTTACGCGGCCAAGGAGGTCGGCGACGCGACCAAGAGCACCGAGGCGATCCTCGTCGTCGGCGTCGAGAACGCCGCCCAGGTGGACGAGCTGACGGAGAAGGCGCTGGCGGCCGGCGCCACCCCGCTCGGCCCGCCGAGGCAGGACGCCTTCCGCTACCAGCGCGCCTTCGCCGACCTCGACGGCCACCACTGGGAGGTCCTGTGCCTGGTCCAGCCCGCAGGTTGAGGTCGGCCCGCAAGGCGGCCACGGAGCTCAGGAACGTCCCCCCGGCGGATCCGGTGACCGGGACGGCGATCTCCGCCGACGGGACACCCATCGTCTTCGACCGGCACGGCTCGGGTCCGGCGGTCGTCCTGGTGCACGGGGCCTTCACCGGCCGGGGACATCCGACGCTCACCGGGGTGGCGACCGCGCTGGCGCCGTGGTTCACCCTGTTCGACTATGACCGGCGCGGCCGGGGTGACAGCGGCGACACCGCGCCGTACGCGGTGGAGCGCGAGATCGAGGACCTGGCCGCGGTGATGGCGGCCGCGGGCGGCGCCGCCATGGTCTTCGGCGGGTCCTCCGGCGGCGCGCTGGCGCTGGAGGCGGCCGCGCGCCTGCCCGAGGTCGTCAAGCTCGCGGTGTGGGAGCCGCCGTACCACGTCAGCCCGGACGCGCCCGACCTGCCGGACGACTTCGGCGCGCGGCTGGCCGATCTGGTGCGGGAGGGGCGGCGGGGGGCGGCCGTGGAGCTGTTCATGGTGGCGGCGGCGCAGATGCCCCCCGAGCTGGTCGCGGACATGCGCGCGTCGCCCTCCTGGGCGGACCTGGAGGCGCTGGCGCACACGCTGGCGTACGAGGCCGCCGTGATGGGGCCGGGCAGCGAGCTGCCGGCGCGGCGGATCGCCACCGTCGACCGGCCCGCGCTGGTGCTGAACGGCGAGCTCAGCCCGCCGTGGATGGCCGCGGCGGGCCGGGCCGTCGCCGGGGCGCTCCCCCGGGCGGCGCATCGCGTCCTGGAGGGCCAGGCGCACGGTGTGGCCCCTGAGGCGCTGGTGCCGGAGTTGCTGGAGTTCTTCGTCGCCGGCTGACCGGGGTGACCGGAGTGACGGTCAAGGTCTGACAAAAGGGCTGGGCGCCGCCGCCGACCGCTGACGCGCGCGGCGCCCGTACCCGAAAAGGGGTTTGAAACGCGTCTCATGTGAAAGATCCGGCCACCGCGTTCTCGCACCTGTCCGGTTCGTTTGTATCCTTCCTTCCATGGCGAAGTCCGAGGATCCAGAGAAGCCGGGGCGCATCAAGCAGCTCCGTATGATCGCGAAGATCATCAAGCAGGCCAATCCCAAGGGAATGCCGATCGTCTTCCTTTCGGCGGTCGGCACGCTGGCTGTGGTCGTCGTGATCGGTCTGGTCACGGACTATCTGTGGTATTCCGTGTTCCTGGGCATCCTGGCGGCCTTCACGGTCGGCCTCGTCGTGTTCGGGCAGCTCGCGCAGCGGGCCCAGTATTCGATCCTGCACGGCCAGACGGGCGCCGCCGCGGCGGTGCTGCAGGGCATGCGCGGCAACTGGCAGGTGACCCCCGCGATGGCGGTCAACCGTGACCAGGACCTGATCCACCTGGTGATCGGCTACCCAGGGGTCGTGCTGGTGTCGGAGGGGCCCGGCACCCGGGTGGCGAAGATGCTGGCGGCCGAGAAGAAGCGGGTCGCGCGGGTGGTGCTGGGCATCGAGATCTACGACATCCAGTGCGGTGACGGCGAGGGCCAGGTGCCGCTGGCCAAGCTGCAGCGGCACATCATGAAGCTGCCGCGCAACCTGAAGAAGCCCGCCGTCAACGAGGTCAAGGACCGGCTGCGGTCCCTGCCGAAGAACATGCCGATGCCCAAGGGGCCGATGCCCAAGGGCGTGCGCATGCCGCGCGGCCCCAAGATGCGCTAGTGCCCTCGTCCTCTTCGCGGGCCAACCGGGGCTGGTGGGACGGCAACGCCGACGACTACCAGGTGGAGCACGGCGACTTCCTGCGGGACGCCGGCTTCGTCTGGTGCCCGGAGGGCGTGGACGAGGCCGGCGCCCATCTGCTCGGCGAGGTGCGTGGGCGGCGCGTGCTGGAGATCGGCTGCGGGGCGGCCCAGTGCGCGCGCTGGCTGGTCGGCCAGGGTGCCCAGGTCGTGGCCTTCGACCTGTCCCACCGGCAGTTGCTGCACGCCCGGCGGATCGACCTCGACACGGGCGTGCGCGTTCCCGTGGCGCAGGCCGACGCCGAGGCACTGCCGTTCGCCGACGACGGTTTCGACCTGGCCTGCTCGGCGTTCGGCGCGCTGCCGTTCGTGGCCGACCCGCTGGCGGTCCTCCGGGAGGTGTGCCGGGTGCTCAGGCCGGGCGGCCGGTTCGTGTTCTCGGTCAGCCACCCGATCCGGTGGGCGTTCCCCGACGATCCGGGGCCGCGCGGGCTGACCTCCGACCGGTCCTACTTCGACCGCGCCCCGTACGTCGAACGCGACGAGGACGGCACACCCACCTACGTCGAGCACCACCGGACGATGGGCGACTGGGTGAGCCTGATCGTCGCCTCCGGGCTGACCGTCACGGGCCTGCTGGAGCCCGAATGGCCGGCGGGCCACGACCGGCTGTGGGGCGGCTGGAGCCCGCTGCGCGGCAGGCACCTGCCCGGCACCGCCATCTTCAGCTGCTCGAATATCTAGCGGCCATCGCGCCGAAGACGGCCCTCGGCTCCCAGCGGGTCTCGTCGAGCATCCTGACGACCCCGTAGGAGCCGAGGTCGGCGGCGCCGAGGCGGGTATAGCCGGCGAAGGTGAACCACAGGGCCGTCTCGACGCCCTCCTCCTCGAAGACGTCGATCAGCTCCTCCAGGTAGCGGACCTGCTCTCCCTCGTCGGGGACCGCGTCGCCGGGCACCAGCCAGGCCGACCCGCCCTGGTCGGCCGCGCCCCGGTAGGGGCAGGTGCCGAACTCGGTGACGGCGACGGGCTTGCCGTGCCCGAAGTGGGCGCGCAGTTCCTCGCGGAAAAGGCCGGCGTTGTAGGCGGCGCGGTAGGCGTCCACCCCGACCAGGTCGAACGGGGTCCAGTCGACGAACTCCCAGGGGCCGGCGGCGTAGGTGAGCCTTCCGTGGAAAAGTGGTCTGACGATCTCGGCCGTCTTCGCCAGGTGGGCGTTGAGGGCGGGCATGATCTGGGGGATGGTGGTCTGCCACCACCCGGCGTCCGCCGTGGTCATGGAGCGCATGCGCTCGCCGTAGGTGTCGCCGGGCAGGAAGCCGTGGCAGAAGGCGCTGGTCTCGCAGCCGGCGACCAGCACCACCTCGGCGCCGCCCGCGCGCAGGGTCTCGGCTCGGCGGGCCGATTCGGCGTACAGGTCGAGCGTTTCCTGGGGATGGAGGTCGACGGGGAACGGCGCGAACCAGACCTCCAGGCCCGCTCCGGCGGCCTGCTCGGCGGCGACGGACAGGCGGGCGGGGTCGGCGCCGGAGACGCGGACGACCTGGCAGTGCAGGTCATCGGCGATCACGCGCATCTCGCGGCGGACGGTCTCGGCGTCGAAGACCTTACGGGAGCGGTCCGGCTCAGGGAGGAAGCCGGTGTCGTAGTTGATCCCTTTTCTCACGATTTATCTCCATTTTTCGGCTTGAGGCCGTTTTCGAGGAGGTCGAAGGCGAGTTCGACGTCGGCCGTCCGGCGGCGTCCCGCCTCCTCCAGGGGCATGCCGGCGGCCAGGCGGTGGAAGAACGCCTCCTGGACGGCGGTGAGCGTCGCGGTGATCTGCCCGGCCATGATCCGCGCCGCCAACTCCCCCGCCTCACCGCCCTCGCCGCCCTCGCGGGCAGCCTCCGAGGCGGCGATCTCCGCGTCAGCGCCCTCTGCGGCTTTCCCGAAGGCGGCCTGCAGTACGGCGGCCAGTTCGTAGCGCTGGCCCATGTGGGCCTGGTAGACGCCGGCCATGAGAGCCGGGGTCCGGGACACCACCCGGACCTGGGTCAGCAGCCGCTCGACGTCGACGCCGTCGGCGCCCTGGGCCGCGACCGCGCGGTAGTGCTCGCGCAGCGCGTCGAGGGGCGACCGGCCGGGCCGCCGTCCGGCGACGATCCCGGCGGGGTCGTCCTGGATCCCGTCGAGGACCAGGCAGTCCTTGGTCGGGAAGTAGCTGAACAGCGTCACCTTGGCGACGCCCGCGGCCTCGGCCACCTCATTGACCGTCACCGCGTCGTACCCACGCTCGTCGAACAGCCGCAGCGCCACCTCCGCGATGCGCAGCCGCGTCTGCTCCTTCTTACGCTGCCTGAGCCCTGACATCATGACGGCAGCATAACCATACCGGGTTCATTTTCATACCCGGTACGGTTTTCGCACGGAGATCACATACGGACGACCATGGTGTTGGAGACTCTGTCGTGCAGGCCGCGGTGGTCCCGGTCGAAGATCAGCGCCGGCACGGCGAGGATGAGCAGCACGGTGCGCACCAGCACCGGCACGAGGCGCGGATCGCCGCCGTCCATCGCCGCGACCCTGATCCCGGTCAGCCGGTGCCCGAATGTCTGGCCCATGAGGGCGACGAGGACGAGATACTGCACCGCGAAGATCAGGGCCGGAACCCACGGCGACGCGGCCGGGTCGGTCCTGAACAGCAGCTGCGTGATCGCCCACGTGCAGATCATCCAGTCGATGACCAGGGCGCCGATCCTGCGCCCCCAGCCGGCGATCGACCCGCTGCCCTCCTGGGGCAGCCCCAGGCGCTGGCCCGGATATCCAAGGTCGACGCCGGCGGATCGCATCCCGCCGAGCCAGGTCTGCGTCCAGCGCGGCTCGTTCCTGCTCATGGCTCCACGGTATCCGGCAGGGCGGCCGGTCGGGATCGTGACCCAACCGCGCTTCAAAGCGGGCCACTTCGGGCCCATCATGTACGCCATGCCGTATGGGGACGACCTGGACGCGCGCTTCAACGAGTTGGTGGCGCAGATCAGCGAGGACGAGCGGCGCAGCATGCGAGCGGCGGCGGGCAGGGCGGCCCGCTCCTCGGGGTCCGGCCGCCGGATCTCGCGCGCCTGGTTCGCGGCGGCGGCCGTGCTGGCGGTGATCACCGCGGCGGGGCTGGTGCTCGTCTTCCGCCCCGGGCTGCTCACTCCTGGCCAGGCCACGCCGCAGGACACCGCGCCCCCGGCCTTCCGCGTGCCGGCGGGATCACAGCCGACCTGACCATCCGCGTAACACGTGCGAAACAATCGAGACACTCTATGGAAACGGCCCCGCCGTACGGTCGGGCTGATAGCCCGTCCCCAGGGAGGTTCGAGAGTGTTCAGCTCCGCCGACGACGTCCTGAAGTTCATCAGAGACGAAGGGGTGCAGTTCGTCGATGTCAGGTTCACCGACCTGCCGGGGACGACGCATCACTTCACTTTCCCGGTTGAGAATTTCGCCGCCAACGTCTTCACCGACGGCCTCATGTTCGACGGCTCGTCGATCCGCGGCTTCCAGGCCATCCACGAGTCCGACATGCTGCTCCTGCCGGACCCGTCGAGCGCGGTGCTGGACCCGTTCCGCCAGCACAAGACGCTCAACATCAACTTCTTCGTGCACGACCCGCTGACCGGCGAGGCCTACAGCCGCGACCCGCGTAATGTCGCCCGCAAGGCTGAGGAGTATCTCCGTGGCACCGGCATCGCCGACACGGTCTACTTCGGCCCGGAGGCCGAGTTCTACATCTTCGACGACGTCCGCTTCGAGACGCGCGAGAACGCCGGCTACTACTACATCGACTCCATCGAGGGCGCCTGGAACACCGGCAAGGCCACCGAAGGCGGCAACCTCGGCTACAAGCCGCGCTACAAGGGCGGCTACTTCCCGGTGCCGCCGATGGACCACTTCACCGACCTGCGCTCGGAGATGGTCCGCAACCTCATCGAGTGCGGCATCGACGTCGAGATGCAGCACCACGAGGTCGGCACGGCGGGCCAGGCGGAGATCGACTTCCGGTTCGGCACGCTGCTCAAGACGGCCGACAACCTGATGCTCTACAAGTACGTCATCAAGAGCACCGCCCTTGAGTACGGCCACACCGTCACGTTCATGCCCAAGCCGATCTTCGGTGACAACGGGTCCGGCATGCACTGCCACCAGTCGCTGTGGAAGGACGGCTCGCCGCTGTTCTACGACGAGGTCGGCTACGCCGGTCTGTCCGACACGGCCCGCTACTACATCGGCGGCCTGCTCAAGCACGCGCCGTCGCTGCTGGCGTTCACCAACCCGACGGTCAACAGCTACCACCGCCTGGTGCCGGGCTACGAGGCGCCGGTCAACCTGGTCTACTCCCAGCGCAACCGCTCGGCGTGCGTCCGCATCCCGATCACGGGCTCCAACCCGAAGGCCAAGCGCATCGAGTTCCGGGTGCCGGACCCGTCCTGCAACCCGTACTTCGCGTTCTCGGCCATGCTGATGGCCGGCATCGACGGCATCCGCAACAAGATCGAGCCGCCGGAGCCCATGGACAAGGACCTCTACGAGCTCCCGCCCGAGGAGGCCCGCCAGGTCCCGCAGGTCCCCGGCTCACTGACCGAGGTGCTCAACGCCCTGGAGGCGGACCACGACTACCTCCTTGAGGGCGGCGTCTTCACGCCGGACCTGATCGAGACGTGGGTCGCCTACAAGCGCGAGAACGAGGTCGACCCGATCCGGCTGCGCCCGCACCCGCACGAGTTCGAGCTCTACTACGACGTGTGACGGCAGGGTTCCCGGCCTCGGCGATCTTCTTGGAAACGGGCGCTGAGCTGGAGAAAGGTTGTCGTTGCTTGTAGTTGTTGAGCAACGTCAGCCGGAACAGAACCGGACCAGAACGGCCCGGCACCCTGATCGGTGCCGGGCCGTTCTGCGCTGGTCGAGCTGATGATAACGGTTCCGCTGTCATCAGCTCGCCGCCTGTTCCGTGTAATGCTGCTCTGCCTTGAGCGCCTTGACGAAGACCGGGTCCAAAGCCGTGTTGTCGTCCAGCGTGAAGTGCCAGTGCCGCAGGTCGAGTTCGTGCTTGCGATCGAGGAACTGCCGCTTCAGCCAATGGTTAGGCGCGTCGCGATTCGTGGTGCCGAACAACTTGGCGTTCTTGACGCTGAGCCGGGCGAGGAGCTGGTCCCAGAACTCGCGCTCGATCAGGGTGATCTCATCGACGTACGCCCCGGCGCAGGTCATGCCTCGCAGCCGGTTCTCCGACCAGGCGTCGCGCTCGTCTTGCCGACGATCACCAGCGAGCCGCCGCAGGGCGCGGTGGCGATGTAAATGATCCACCGCATCAGCGAGGCGATAGTCTTCCCGCTTCGGATGGCACCCGATCAGATGTTAAGCCAGGCCGTGGACTCGCCGATCGACCTCAACTGCTTCGGGGAGAGCTCCAGCGGGGTCGGCGCCGGCGTGCTCACAGGTCGTCCCCGGACTCGATCTCCACAGGCTGGCCATGATGCGGTCGAGACGGTCGATCTCCAGCTTGAGGAGCTGTTACGACGCCATTTGCTCCTGCTTGGCGGTCTTCCGCAGCGCCCGGTCGACGTCCTTGCTGACGGAGGCCGCGCCCGAGTAGCCCAGCAGCTCGGGACACGAGCGCTGGCAAGAAGTCAAATTCAGCGAGAGTCGCCTACTGGATTATGTTCCCCTCGCGTCGATCTTGAAAGAGCAATTATCAACGTTCGGCCACCATCGCCTCAAAACCGGCCACCACGCGATGCAATAGGGCAATGCCCGCCAAGAACACCCCGCCCCGGACCTTGCCCCTCCGCAGCTTCCGGCGGCTCGCCTTCCTCAGCTTCTGCGTCTTCACGATCATCGTTGGACTCACCGGCTTCGGTGTGCTGGAGATAGACCCATGGTTCAGCCTGGGCTCTGGCCTAGCCGCACTTCTCACGATGTCGTTCGCCCTGGCTGGCTGGGTGACCCAAGAAGCAATACGGCTCCGTCGACAACTGAAGTACGCCAGAGACGAGCCAAGTCAGCAACTCCGACACCGCGTCGAGGCCGTCAACACCGCTATCACCGAAGCCGCCGACCTCATGGACGAACTACGGCGCGACGTCGAAGCTCAGCAGGCCGCTCGCGAAGCACTCCTCGCCGAAGCCGAGCGCCAACAGCGACTCCTCGAACTCAACAAGGACGAGGCCGAGAAGATTCGACAGATCCTCGTTGGCGAGACCAAGGCGACCATTCGCGCCGCCTGGCGCCGCGAACTGGCCATCTTCTTCGCTGGCGTGCTCATATCCGGCGCGCTGTCCATTCCCATCGGCATCTGGGTGAACAGCATCAGCTAAATGAAGGCAGCAAGCAGCTCAGCCCCGCATAGGAAGCCACAGACCGCCGAGCAGGCACCCGACTATGACGGCCGCCCCCAACGCCACGCCCACCGCGTGCGCCCCGAACCGTCACAACGATCTATGGCCCAGGCGGCGGGGTGAAGATATCGTGGGTGCCGATCCTGCGCCAGATGATGTGCACCTCACCGGGAACTCGCTCGTCGCCGTACCTGAACGTGGCACGGCCATCGGGGGCCCAGGTCATCTCGAACACCCCCGGATAGGCGGTGACGCCCTTTACGCGAAGCCCGCCGCGAAAAGGACCGTCGGCGATGAGGTCAGGGACGAACGCCTCAGTGATCACCTTGCGAAACCTCGCCTGCTGCTCCGCTGTGAGCCGCTTCCAGTCGCGCTCGAACCGGTCCGCCGTGGCGAAGGTCGGCATCAGGCATCCTCACCCAGGTCGATGCCGTCAAGATGAGCGAACATGTCCTCGGCAGAGCGGTGGAAGGTCGTCCGGCCGGCCGCGATATCAGCCTCGGCTTGCCCCTCACCAGCCTGCCACTCCGGTGTCCAGAACCATATTTGGTCGGTGGGGATCGATACGAATCCACGGACCGTCACCGTGCCATCGTCGTGCACGGTGAACTCGACTTCATCCCCCTCTCCGATGTGGAGGGCTCGGCGGATCTCGTCAGGGACGGTGAGCTGAGCTTTGGCCCGTACCTTGGCGCGGGCTACAGAGGTGATGGACAAAGATGCTCCTAGGCAGGAGAGTCGGATTGTCTTACTTTCCTACTCTACCCAATCGACCGCTCGGCACCCGCAGCAAGATCGAGGCGCCGGACCCATGGACAAGGACCTCTACCAGTTCCTGCCCGCTCCTTGGGGGTGGGCGTCTTCACGCCGGACCTGATCGAGACGTGGGTCGCCTACAAGCGCGACAACGAGGTCGACCGATCCGGCTGCGCCCGCACGAGTTCGAGCTCTACTACGACGTGTGACGGCAGGCTGCCGAACGGCCCCGGCGTCTTGATCGATGCCGGGGCCGTTCCCGTGCCTGGCGCCGTGGACGGTCATGGGGGGCGACACGCGCCCTCCTGACCGACGTTCCTACCAGCCGGCCTGCGGCGGATAGGGCGGCTGCTGGACCTGCTGTACCGGCACGGTCCGGGTCACTCGCCAGCCGATGAACGTCACCGGAATCGCCACGAGCAGCCAAAGGCCGATCGTGAACAGGGCCAGCCACCAGTGCAGGAAGAACCACAGGCAGGCGTGCACCCCGAAGGTGACCGGGTTGAACCCGCGCTCTTTGACCTGCGTGTACCGCACCGGCGCGTACTGCGGCCCCGACATCGGCGCGGGCATGTACGGCTGGCTGTACGGCTGCGGCTCATACGGCCCTGGCTGACCGTACGGGTCCTGCTGGTTCGGGGGGTAACCCATGGCGCGGCTCCACATTGACGGGGCGTTTGGGACGTTCCAAGCATGCTCCTGGTCGGCCGCCCGCGCCCACGAATGTCCGCATCCGGACAGCCGCCACGGCGCTCGCCGTACCACCTCGCGAGGAGCACCCTCGGCGCTGCCGGATTCGTCGCGGACGGCGCCCGTCCCGAGCGGCACGGGGGCGGTAGCGCTGGCTGTACCTCTGGTTTCCAGTTGGTGGGATCGATCATCGGGCGGCGCGCCGACATGCTGGTGACATCGCTCAACGAGCCGTCAAGCAGGGAGTCCCCGATGTCGCACCCCACCGTCACGTCCCCGTCCGACACCCGTCGCGGCCGGCCGGCTCTGGCCGCCGCTCTGGCCGCCGCCCTGGCCGTCGCCGTGCTGGGCGGCATGGCCCTCGCCGCTCCGGCGAGCGCCGGCACCGTGCGCAAGAGCGGCTCCGACGACGCCGTGCAGAGCAGCCTGGACAAGGTGGTGCGCGGCGGTGAGCTCCCCGGCGCCCTGGCGTCGGTGCGCGACGCCGACGGGCGCGTGCGTGACTACACCGCCGGGGTGGGCGATCTGAAGACGAAGGCTGAGGTCCCCGTCGACGGGCAGGTGCGCATCGCCAGCAACACCAAGATGTTCACCGCCGTGGTCGCGCTGCAGCTGGCCGGCGAGGGCAAGATCAAGCTGGACGCGCCGGTCGAGAAGTACCTGCCCAAGCTGATCCGCGGCAAGGGCAACGACGGCCGCGAGATCACCACCCGGCAGCTTCTCCAGCACACCAGCGGCCTGCACAGCTACACCGCCGGCATGCCGTCGATCTTCAAGATCCAGCACCGGTACACCGAGCCGCACGCGCTGCTCGACACCGGGCTGGCGCACAAGCCGGACTTCGCCCCCGGCAAGGGCTGGGCGTACAGCAACACCGGCTATGTGGCCCTCGGCCTGCTCATCCAGAAGGTGACCGGGCGGCCGATCGGCGAGGAGATCACCGAGCGGATCATCAAGCCGGCCGGACTGCGTGGCACCTACTGGCCCGGCATCGGCGAGGAGGGCATCCGCGGGCCGCACCCCAGCGGGTACGCCGCCAAGAAGCCCGGCAAGCAGGCCGCCGAATCCCTGGCGGACGTCACCCGCCTGGACCCGTCCTGGGGCTGGGCCGCCGGTCAGCTCATCGGCACGCCGAGCGACCTCAACCTCTTCCTGGCCGCGCTGATGGACGGCAAGCTGCTCAAGCCGGCGCAGCTCAAGCAGATGAAGGACACCATGAAGGCCCCCGGCTTCCCCGCCGGCTGGACGTACGGGCTCGGCCTGCTCAAGATCAAGCTGAGCTGCGGCGGGTACGCCTACGGCCACGGCGGCGACATCGACGGTTACGAGACCCGTACCGGCATCACCGAGGACGGCCGCGCGGCCACGATCGCCGTCACCGCCCTGCCCACGACCCAGGCGGCGGCGGACAAGGTCAACAAGGCCCTCGACACCGCGCTGTGCTCCTGACCCGCCTCGGCGGCCCCGCCTGAGAGCGCCGTCCCCCTCAGCGGGGGCCGGCGCTCTCCTCGCGCAGACGGTCGGCGTGACGGACCTGATTGTGCAGCGCACGGCCCAGGAAGATCTCGATGACCTCGAGCTCGGCGGCGCTGAACCGGAGCAGCTCAGCCTGGGCGTCGGCCGCGATCGGGCCCCAGATCTCCTGGACGGCCCGTTCGCCCGGCTCGGTCAGGTGCACGAGGACACGACGCCGGTCGGCCGCGTCGCGGACCCGTTCGGCCAGGCCGGCCTGCTCCAGGCGGTCCATGGCGGTGGTGGCGGCCCCTCCGGTGAGACCGGCCGCGGCCGCCAGCTCGCTCGCGGCGAGCGGGCCGCGTGCGGTCAGCCTGCTCAAACACCTCAGGTCGGTGCGGTTGACGCCGAGGCGCCGGGCCGCCAGCTCGTCGATGAGGTCAGTGGCGTCCTGCAGCTCCTGAACGGCCCTGGTGACGTTCTGAACCCTGGATTGCTTTGACAATCTAATCCTTAGAAAGTTGAATCAATCGGGTACAGTCTAACTCTCCTGGAGGCCGCCATGTCATCTCCCCCCTGCCTGCGACCGGCGTCGACCGGCGATGTCGCCGCCCTGCTGACCCTGATGGACGCCGTCCACGCATGGCTCATAGCCCGAGACCGCCCCCAGCAGTGGGGCACCGTGCCGTTCTCCCGCATCCCCGGCTTCGCCGAGCGGCTCACCGGCTGGACCGCCCAAGGCGTCATCACCCTGGCCGAACGAGACGGCCGATGCGTCGGCATGATGGCCGCGGCGCCCATGGTCCCGCCCCGAGTCCCGGCCGGCGTCGTGCCCGCAGGATCCCTGTTCATCCACACCGTGCTGACGGACCGCGGCCCCGACGGCCACGGCGTCGGCACCGCCCTGCTCGACGAGGCCGGCCGTCTGGCCCAGGCGCACAACGCTCCCGCACTGGCCCTGGACCACTGGGCCGGCAGCCCGGAGCTGGACCGCGTCTACGACGAACACGGCTACGTGAAGATCACCGAGTACACCGACGACCAGGACGGCGACCCCGTACGCAACACCGTACGCGTCCGCCCCATACGTGCCGCCGGCTGAACGCGCCTCCGCCGGGCTTCGCGTACCACGCATCACGGACCCCGGGGCTTCCCCCGCGCGAAGGGAGCCGCGGGACGCTCCGGCCCACGGCTGGTGCGCGTCCACGACGCGGTGAAGGCTCAGGGGACGAGCTGCTGGCCGCCGTCCACATCGTAGGTCGCCCCGGTGAGCGCCGTATTGGTCATCAGGTGCAGGGCGAGCGCCGCCACGTCCACCGGTCCGACGACCCGCTGGATCGGCAGTGTCGTGCGCAGCCGCTCTCGGCGGCGTTCGAGTTCGTCGCCGAGCAGGCGTGCCGACAGCGGAGTGTCGACGAATCCGGCGGCGATCGCGTTGACCCGCATCGGGGCGAGTTCGAGCGCGGCGTTCGCCGTGATGGCGGGCAGCGCGGCGGCCCCGATGGCCGCGAGGGTCAGCCCGACGCCGGGGCGGCGGGCGTGAGTGCCGGTGATGAACGTCAGCGATCCGGCGGCGCGGACACGGGCGGCGCACTCCCGCGCGATGCGCAGCGACCCCAGCAGGTGCTCGTCGAGCACGGCCCGCGCCTGGTCGAAGTCCATCTCGGCGATCGGCGCGTAGGCGGGGCCGCTCCCGCTGACCAGCACGTGATCGACCTGCGCGGGCAGTTCGCCGAAGAACCGGCGCAGCCCGTCGGCATCGGCCAGGTCGAGCGTCGCGGTGGACGCGCCGAGCTCGTCACGCGCGGCGTCGAGCCGCCCCTGGTCGCGACCCGTGAGGATGAGCTTCGCACCGGCGTCGTGGGCCTGGCGGGCCGTCTCCAGCCCGATGCCGGAGGTTCCCCCGATGACGACCACGATGTTCTCCGACAGATCGTTCACTGCTACCCCTCGTCCTCGTCGAGCGGGCGCTGCCGCTCAGAACGGACACAGGCCTCGGCTGTCAGCCCTGTTCACGATCGAGCCTACGGGCCGCCCTTTTGCCGGCGACGCACCCTGACCTCGGACGACAGTGAGTTTCCCGTGGGCCGCCTGCGGGCAAATTGCACGAATCGCATCGTGCCTCGGGTGCGAACGGAGGAGGCACAGGTCATGGACATGAAACTGGAAATCGTCGTGGTGCCGGTCGCTGACGTCGACCGGGCCAAGGACTTCTATACGGCGCTGGGCTGGCGGCTGGACGCCGACGTCGCCACCGGCGAGGACTTCCGGGTGGTGCAGGTGACCCCGCCCGGCTCGCCGGCCTCGGTCATCTTCGGCACGTCGGTCACCTCCCAGACGCCGGGCTCGGCTCAGGGCCTTCATCTGATCGTCCATGACATCGAAGCCGCCTACGACGAGCTCAAGCGACTCGGCGCTGACCCGAGCGATGTCTTCCACGACGCCGGCGGCGTGTTCCACCACGCCGGGACCGACGCCCGGGTGCCCGGTCCGGATCCGCAGCGCGGGAGCTACGGCTCGTTCCTGTCGTTCAGCGACCCCGACGGCAACGGCTGGGTCCTGCAAGAGATCACCACCCGGCTCCCGGGACGGCTGGACCCGTCGGTCACCACGTTCACCTCGGCATCCGACCTCGCGGCCGCGCTGCGCCGCGCCGCGGCCGCGCACGGCGAGCACGAGGCCCGCACCGGCGCCGAAGACCCCAACTGGCCGGACTGGTACGCCGACTACCTCGTGCGCGAACAGTCCGGGGCCGAACTGCCGTCGTGAGCGCGCCCACCTCGCGTGCCGTCACCGCCACCGGCCGGCGGCGGTTCATGCCGTCCGCCGGCCGTAAGGGAGTGCTGCGACGCACCCGATCGAGACCGTCAAGTGAGGTCGGCGATGACCACGCCAAGGCTGCCACGGCAGGAGTGTGCGATCACCATCCTGGGTGGGCCCACGGCCGTCATCGACATCGGCGGCCTGCGCATCGTCAGTGATCCCACCTTCGACGATGCCGGACCGCATGGGTACCTGACGAAGACGGCGGGGCCCGCTGTCGCCGTGGACGCCCTGGGCGCGGTCGACCTGGTGCTGGTCAGCCACGACCTGCACCCGGACAACCTGGACGAGCGTGGACGCGTGTGCGCCGAAACCGCCCCGCTGGTCATCACCGGCCCGCTCACCGCGGCGCGACTCGGTTCCCCGGCGATCGGCCTCGCTCCCTGGAACGGCCACCGCGTGCTTCGCGGCGACGGCGCAGGCCATCTCACCGTCCTCGCCGTCCCCGCAGTCCACGGCCCCGAGGACGGCGATCGCGATGCCGACGGCAACGTCAACTGCGAGGTCACCGGGTTCGTCCTTTCCGGTCCAGGACTCCCCACGATCTACGTCAGCGGCGACAACGCCTCCATCCGTACCGTGACGGAGATCTCCCGTCACCTCCCGGACATCGACGTGGCCCTGCTCCACGCCGGAGCGGCCCGCGTACCCGCGAAGTTCGGCGGGCGGCCCCTGACGTTCGACAGCCGACGAGCAGCGGCCGCCGCGGCCGTCCTGGACGCGGATCTCGTGATCCCGGCCCACTACGACGGCTGGGCCCACTTCTCCGAGGGACTGGCCGACCTCGAACTGGCCTTCCACGAAGCCGGCCTGTCCGCGCTCCTGCGCGCGGCCCCGCACGGCACCTGGACACATCTGCGCAGCTGACGCCCCCGCACGTCATCCAGTACGTCGACTACGTCAACGCCCTGGTCGCAAGCGTGGCGTGAACCGGGCGCGGCTGATCCGGTAGAGGACGGACGGGCGCAGCGGGTGGCCCTCGGGGAGGCGGGGGAAGTCGAAGTCGTCGGCGGGGTCGCGGGTCAGGCCCAGCCGTTCCATCACCGCCCGGGATCGCACGTTGAGCCGGGCGGTCATGGAGACGATCTCCTCCAGGCCGGCCTCCGTGAAGCCGTGCTCAAGGGCCCGCGCACCGGCCTCCGTCGCGTAACCGTGCCCCCAGGCGTGCCGGGCCAGCCGCCAGCCGACCTCCACCGCCGGCGTGAACGGCGCCTCGAACGTCTGCAGCAGCAGCCCGGCGAACCCGATGAAGTCGCCGGTCTCACGCACCTCCAGCGCCCACAGGCTGTAGCCGTACTCGCCGAAGCCCCACTCGATCTTGTCGACGAACGCGTCGCTCTCCGCCCTGGTCAGCGGGCTGGGGAAGTGCTCCATCACCTCGGGGTCGGCGTTCATGGCCGCGAACGGCTCGCGGTCGCTCTCCCGCCACCTGCGCATGATCAACCGCTCGGTGTCCATCCGAAGCACGCTAACGGATCACCGCTGTACGGACTACCGCCGGGAGCGGATGCCGGTGACGCGCCGGAACAGGTCCCACCAGAACGGGGCGCCGAACAGCAGGGCCACGTACGTCAGCAGGAAGCCGGGCCAATGGCTGGGCGTGGTGAGCCGGTCCCACCACGCGCCGCCGTTCCAGGTGATCGACGGGTCGCCTTCCGCAGGCAGGGCGATACGGACGATCCCCTGGTCGAGCACCTTGAGCAGGGCGGGCTGGCTGAGCGTCTCGGTGATGCACGGCACGGGGTCGCTCTGCTCGCAGCGCGCCTTGAGCTCGTTGTACGCGTCCGGCCCGGCCTCGGCGACGGCCGTGACGGAGGCGCGGAAGCCGTTGTCCCGCAGCAGCGTCTTGGTGTACTCGAGCCCGTCCATGGTGAACAGCAGCGTCACCAGCAGCCCCAGGGCGGCGACCACCCACTTGACGTAACGCCGGTAGAGCATCGACAACCGCTGCATCTCGCTGTCGAACCACCCCTCGACGCCCTGCCGGAAGCGGTCCAGGTCGCGCTGCGCCGTCTCCCACACGCCCTTGAGGTGGCCGTACAGGGGGCTGTCCATGGCCTTGAGCTTCTCCAGCAGCCCCTCGACGCCGCCCGGCTCGCGGGCGGCCATCTCCATCATCGCGACGGAGAACCTCTCGGGAGGCAGGTCGGCGATGCTGGTCCGGCCCCGCTTCGGGTGGTCGATCTCCCGCACCCGCTCGTACAGCAGGATGGTCATCGCGTCCTGGGCCTTGTCCTCCCGCTCCGGCATCTCGGGCAGTTGGCTGGGCGCGGGCCGTGAGTCGTGCGCCGGTCGCGGGTCGCGGAAGAACGGCAGCGAGCTGAACACTTCGCGTATCCCGGACGGCAGCCATGACTTTCCCTGCGCGTCGCTGCCGTCGAGCGTGTCGCGCAGGTACGCCCACAGGAACTTGCTGCGGATGGACAGCACCCGCACGAATGCCTCGTTCAGGCCGCTGACCAGCAGCGACAGCAGCAGGAACAGCAGGATCAGGCCGAGCGCGAGATCGATGTACGTGGATAACAAGTGTGATCACCCCGCGCCTTGATACACCCCCCAGAGCACTCTGCGCAGCCGATCGGTGACATTTCTCATCAAGCGCCATAGAAGACGCGGTCCACGACCTGCCGGGCGCGGCGGGTGACGCGGCGGTAATCGTCGCGGAAGTCCTCCGAGCCGTCGGGCGGGTAGCCAAGGGTCTGCGCGATCAGGCGGCGTTCGCGGGTGTCGGCGGGCACGCTGTCTCCCGGCCGGCCCTTGACCAGCATGATCGCGTCCCTGATCCGGGAGGCGAAGCGCCAGGCGCGGGCCAGCTCGTCCGCGTCGGCGGGGTCGAGGAGCTGGTGGGCGGTGGCGGCGCGGAGCGCCTCCAGGGTGCGGGTGGTGCGCAGGGACGGCGTCGTCCCGGCGTGACGGAGTTGCAGGAGCTGCGCCACCCACTCGACGTCCGACAGCCCGCCGGGGCCGAGCTTGGTGTGCAGCGCGGGGTCGGCGCCGCGGGGCAGCCGTTCGGCCTCCATGCGGGCCTTGAGCCGCCTGATGTCGCGCAGGGCGCTGTCGGTGACGCCGCCGGCCGGGTAGCGCAGCTCGTCGATCCCGGCGACGAAGGCCGCGCCCAGCTCGGCGTCCCCGGCCGAGAACCGGGCGCGCAGCAGGGCCTGCGCCTCCCACGGCGAGGACCAGCGGGAGTAGTAGGCGCGGTAGGAGGCCAGGGTGCGTACCAGCGGGCCCTGCCTGCCCTCGGGGCGCAGGTCGGGGTCGATGAGCAGCGGCGGGTCGGGAGCGGGCAGCGCCAGCAGCCGCCGCAGCTCGTTGGCGACCGCGAAGGCAGCGTCGGAGGCCTCGCGCTCGGCCGCGTCCGGCAGCGGCTGGTGCACGAACATGACGTCGGCGTCGCTGGCGTAGGAGGACTCCATGCCGCCCAGCCGGCCCATGGCGATGACCGCGAACCTGGTCGGCAACGGCGCGCGGCGTTCGGCCGACACCTTGCCGAGGGCGGCGTCGAGCGCGGCCTGGATCGTCACGTCGTTGAGCGACGACAGCGCCACTCCGACCCGCTCTATATCGATAAGTCCGGAAATATCGGCTACGGCGATGCGGAACAGCTCCCGGCGGCGCAGCGCCCGGACTGCGGCCACCGCCGTCTCGGTGTCGTCACCGTGCCGGGACACCGCGGCCGACGCCTCGCCGAGCAGCGCACCGGAGGACCGTACGGCCAGCTCCTCGTCCCCGCCCAGCAGCGCGACGGCCTCCGGCGCGTTGGTGAGCAGCCCCGTGGCGTACCGGCTGGTGCCCAGCACACGGGCCATCCGCGCCGCCACCGCGGTCTCGTCGCGCAGCAGCCGCAGGTACCACGGCGTGGTACCGAGCTTGTCGCTGACCTGGCGGAAGCCCAGCAGCCCCGCGTCCGGGTCCGGCGTGTCGGCGAACCAGCCGAGCATGACCGGCAGCAGCGTCCGCTGGATGGAGGCGCGCCTGGACACTCCCGTGGACAGGGCGGCGATGTGGCGCAGCGCGCCGTCCGGGTCGACGTAGCCGAGCGCCCGCAGCCGGGCGGCGGCCGCCGCCGTGGACAGCCGGGCCTCGCTGTCGGGCAGCCGGGCCACCGCCTGCAGCAGCGGCCGGTAGAACAGTTTTTCGTGCAGCCGCCGCGCCTCCATGGCGTGACGCCGCCACCGCGAGGTGAACTCCCCCACCGGATCCACCTGCATGCCCAGCGCCCGCCCCAGCCTGCGCAGGTCGTCGGCGTCGGTGGGCAGGACGTGCGTGCGGCGCATCCGGTGCAGCTGCAGCAGGTGCTCGACCTTCCGCAGGAAGGAGTAGGCCTCCGCCAGGCCGCGTGAGTCGTCGCGGGCGACGTACCCGCCACGGGAGAGCGCGGCCAGCGCGGACAGCGTCGCCCTGCGGCGCAGCAGCGGGTCGAGCCGCCCGTGCACGAGCTGCAGCAGCTGCACCGCGAACTCGATGTCGCGCAGCCCGCCGGGCCCCAGTTTGATCTGCCGCTCCCCTTCGGACCGTACGTGCGCCTCGACGCGGCGGCGCATGGCCTGCACGTCCTCGACGAAGTTGTCGCGGGTGGCGGCCGACCAGACGAGCTCGTTGACCTCCTCGACGTACGCGGCGCCCAGCTCCGGGTCGCCCGCGACGGGCCGGGCCTTGAGCAGCGCCTGGAACTCCCAGGTCTTGGCCCAGCGCCGGTAGTAGGCCAGGTGGCTGGCCAGCGTGCGCACCAGCGGCCCGGACCGGCCCTCGGGCCGCAGCCCGGCGTCCACCTCCCACAGCGAGCCTTCGGGGGTGGCGGCCGTGCACGCGCGCATCATGGCCTGGGCCAGCCGGGTGGCGGCGCGCAGCGCCTTGGTCTCGTCCGCGCCCTCGCGCGGCTCGGCCACGAAGATCACGTCGACGTCGCTGATGTAGTTGAGCTCGCGAGCGCCGCACTTGCCCATCCCCACGACCGCGAGCCGTACCTCGCCGTCCGCCGCACCCTCGTCGACCTCGGCGCGCGCGATGGCCAGCGCGGCCTCCAGGGCCGCGCCCGCGAGGTCGGACAGCTCGGCGGTGACCTCGGGCAGCGTGGCCTGTCCGGTCAGGTCGCGGGCGGCCACGTGCGCCAGCCGCCCCCGGTAGGCGACCCGCAAGGCGATCAGCGGGTCCGCGGCGGAGGCGCGCGGCTCGGCCGCGTCGGGCTCGGCGCCGACCGCGCGCAGCAGCGCCGCCCGGTGCTCGGTCAGCGTGGGCACGGCCAGCAGGTCGAGGTGCTCGGGATGGCGTTCGAGGTGGTCGCCGAGCGCGGCGCTCACGCCGAGCAGGGCGAGCACCCGCTCCCTGAGCCCCTCGTCGGCGCGCAGCCGGTCGAGGGCGGCGGGCTCCCGCTCGGCCAGCCGGGTCAGCGAGGCCAGCGCCAGGGCCGGATCGGGCACCGCGACCAGCGATTCGAGCAGGCCTTCGAGGTCGACCCCCGCCCGCTCGACCAGCCGGGCGGCGCCGGCCGCGTCGGCGAATCCGAGTCGGGCGAGGCGGGCTGCGGTGGACTCGATCCTGGGCACCCCTCCATCTTGACAGTCCCCGGTGCCGTTCCCGGTGCGGGCGGGCGACGGAATCCGGGTCAGGCAGCGCCGCTTCGCGCCGTTCCCCGGATCACGTCGGCGAAGGCCTCGGCCATCGGCCGCCAGGTGGCCTCCGACGCGCCCGCGGCGGCCCGTACACCGTCGTTGAGCTCCTGAGCCGAGTCGAGACCCGAGCCGGCCGTCCACGAGGCGAAGATCTCCGGAGTCGCCTCCGGGTGGAACTGCACCGCCCAGGCCGCCGGGCCGAGCCGGTAGGCCTGGTGGGGGTAGCGGGTCCCGGTCAGCAGCGGCACCGCGCCGTCGGGCAGCCGGGTCATCGCGTCCCGGTGATACTGCACGGCGACGGCGGCGCCGACCCCCGAGAGCAGCGGGTCGGAGGCGGCGGCGGGCAGCGCGAACACCTCGCACGCGCCGACCTCCAGCCCGGCGCCGCCCCGCTCGACCGTGCCGCCGCAGGCCATGGTCATGAGCTGCGCGCCCAGGCAGACGGCCAGCGTCGGGGTGCCGTCGTCCACACTGCGGCGCAGCAGGTCGCGGGTGGCGGGCTGCCAGGGGAAGCGCTCGTCCTCCCACGCGGCGGCCTCGCCCCCGAGCACGATCAGACCGTCCCGCGCCCGCTCGGGGATCTCCTCCCCCAGGTACGGCCTGACGACGTCACAGGGCAGGCCGAGCCAGCGGCCGAGGTTGCCGAGCCCGGCGGCGGCCTCGTGCTCGACGACAGTGATTCGCATATGTACTGATTTTGCCTGACTGTTCAGCGTGGAGCGATCCAGGTGGCGCGGGCGGCGGCCACGAGGCTGCCGTCCACCTCGTACACGGCGCTCTTGCTGAACAGCTTGCGGCCCTCGCGGCCGGTGGCCTGGCCGACGATGGAGTAGACGCCGCCCGGGATCACCTCGCGGTGGAACTCCAGGGCCAGGCGGCCGAGCAGGGCCGACTCCCCCGGGCCGAAATGCGCCCAGCCGGTGACGCAGTCGAGCGCCGCGCCCACGATCGAGGCCGGCACCCCGTCCTCGTCGGCGACCGCGAACGGCACCCGCCAGCCGGCGGCGACCAGGCCACCGTCACTGTCGCCGTCCCTGTTCACGGGGCCGGGGAAGATGCGCAGACCGTCGCCCGGCTCACGCAGCCCGCAGGCGAAGCACTCGGGGAAGGAGTGCCCGTGGTGACCGGCGAACCCGGCCTCGGCGCGGGCCGCGTCGGTGAAGGTCACGAACGGGGGCGGCGTCAGCTCCTCGGCCACCGGGATGGCCTCCACGAGCAGCTTGTCGCCGTCGTAGAGGGCCACGGTGTTGGCGACGTGCTCCAGGCGTAGCTCGCTCTCCAGGGGCGTGGGCGCGTGCAGCGTGACCTCGACCGCTGATCGTTTGCCATTGAGAGCGTCCGCGAGGGTGCCGGCCAGCCAGCCGCCGTTGGCGACTCCTACCGGTCCCCGGAACCGCTCGGGAACGGTCAACACGGTCTGCAGGGCAGCCGTCGTCATGCCACACCCTCCTATAACGCCGCGAGAGGCGTAAAGTCCGGAAATATTAATTTGAATGGGCCGATTTTATCGGATCGGTTGATCAGTCAGCGCCAGGGCTCCGACGTACGACATAACGCGACAAACCTGCCAGAAGCTTCCCGGCCCACACCCGCCGACGTCAGGAACGCTCCACCACGCCGTGCGGCCCCGGAGTCTCGGCCGGATCCGGGTGATCGGTAAAAGATACGGGGCCGAAGTTGCCACCAGGTGACTTCCATCCCAAAGTGACCAGGGTCACCCTGTGCGGCTCGTCAGCCCTCGCCGCCGGCCGGCGCCACCGCACCGCCGAACTCGCCGGACGGGGCGGCGAAGCTCGGCCGGGCCGGGGTGGACACCCTGCTCGTCGCGGGCATCCGAGCGGCGCCTGACGCCTCAGGACTGCTCGCGGTCGCTCTCCAGGCGGAGCGAACGCGCGTGCCAGACCCAGATGGTCAGCACGGCGAACAGCAGGGCGATGAACGGCGATCCGGCCAGCAGCAAGGTCACGCCGAACCCCGAGGTGATGACCAGCATGGTGGTGTAGGTCCGTCTGGACAGGTCGGGCGCCGCCTTGCGCAGCTGGCGCGCGTCGGCGTCGAAGGACTGGGCGAACTTCGGGTCCTCGCCCAGCAGCCGGCGTTGGATCTCACTCAGCGTTTCACGTTCGTGGTCGTCGAGCACGACGCACCTCCTTGCCCACTACCTATTTCTATCGTAGCACGATATAAACTGGCCTCCAGGGGCATATCGGCACAGGTCACGCGTCACCGCGCCACCACAGCGTGGTCGGACTGGTCAGCCGCGCCCAGACGCAACGACTCGTCCGCCGCAGCGCGCATCCCACCGACGGCCGCGCGGTGCGGGTGACGCTGACCCCCGAGGGGGAAAGTCCTGGCCCGCCTGAGCGCACTGCACCGCGACGAACTGCGACGCATGCACACCGTCCCGCCTCGTCGCGCACCTCCTCCCACGGCATCCGGATCACGCTGACGAGCACTCGGTCGGGCCCGACTGGGCGAGCCGCTCCGCCAGCCGGGCCCGCAGCGGGACGACGCCTTCTTCCTCAAGCTCGAAAACCGTGCGGAGGTACATCTCCGTGGTGTCGATGAGCCCACGTACGGTCACTGAGCCTTCCTCCCGGTGTCACCCTTCCAGCGTGCGACGGCTCAGGCCGGGATCTCGGCGGTGGCGGTCAGCACCGCGCGGCCGAGGATGTGGCCGGCCATGGTGAAGCCCAGGTAGGCCGGAGTGGCTTCGGCCGGGACGCCGATGTGCTCGACGTCCAGGGCGTGCACCACGACGAAGTAGCGGTGGGGGCCGTGGCCGGCGGGCGGCGCGGCGCCGATGAAACGGGCGACGCGGGCGTCGTTGGACAACTGGTAGGCGCCTTCGGGCAGGCCGGAGCCGGTGTCGTCGCCGGCGCCCGCCGGCAGCCCGGTGACCGTGGCGGGAATGTCGGCCACGGCCCAGTGCCAGAAACCGGAGCCGGTGGGGGCGTCGGGGTCGTAAACGGTCACGGCGTAGCTCTTGGTGCCCTCGGGGGCTCCGCTCCAGGACAGTTGCGGGGAGATGTCCTCGCCGCCGGGGACACCGGCGGACATCTGCGCCGAGGGCAGGGCCGCGCCGTCGGTCAGGGTGGTGCTGGCGACGGCGAAGGCCGCCGCTTCGGGCAGGCGGGCGAAGGGGTCGTTGCCGCTCATCGTGTTACGTCCTTTCTCAGGTGGGGATTACGATCGATCATAGCATGAATAATCGATTATCTGATGGCGGGTTAGGATGTGGCCGTGACGCAGACGGTCGGTGGCCCTGGCTTGCCGGGGAAGCAGATGCTCTCGGAGCAGGTTCACGCCCGGCTTCGGGAGGCCATCCTGCACGGGGCCTACTCGCCGGGAGATCCCCTCAAGCCGCAGGAGCTGGCCAAGGAGCAAGGGGTCAGCCTGGCCGTGGTGCGCGAGGCCCTGGTGCGCCTGGTGGGTGAGGGGCTCGCCAGCCGGCTGCCCAACCGCGGCTTCGCCGTGCCGGCCTTCTCCGACCGCCGCTGGCAGGAGCTCACCGAGGCCCGCCTGACCGTCGAATCGGCCATGTTGCGCATGGCGATCGAGCGCGGCGACGTCGAGTGGGAGTCCCGCGTACGCGCCGCCCACCACAGGCTGACGCGCACTCCGGCGTTCGCGCCCGAGGAGGGCGAGTACTACAGCGACGCCTGGTCCGAGGCCCACCGCGGCTTCCACCGCGCCCTGCTGGAGGGCTGCGGCAACTCCGTCCTGCTCGACACCTTCGACCGGATGTGGACGGCGAGCGAGCTGGCCCGCCGCTGGTCCAGCCACCGCGCGCCCAGCCGTTCGGCCACCGAGGAGCACGGCCGCCTGGAGGAGGCCGCGCTCGCCCGCGACCCCGCCGCCGCGGCCGACGCTCTCGTCCGGCACCTGAGCCTCACCGCGGCAGCGCTGTCACCGAGCTGAGAGCCTGTAGAGGGCTGTTCGCAGCCCCGAGCTGGCCGAACTGGTCGGGAAAGGCAGCGCCCACGCCGCCGACGGGGAGCGTGGCCTCTTCGCGCAGCGGAACAGCGGCGGCCACATGCGCGTCTACACATGCAGCGCGTCCCCGCGGACTGGATCGCGGCGAACGGACTTCGCCCCGACGACACCGAGGGCATCCGCGCGCATCTCCTCGGCGAGTTCGCGGCCTGGTCACCACAGACGCTCCGGATGATCACCGACAACGACGGCGCCTACGTCGATCGCCCGCTCCTCGCCCTGCCGGTGCCGCACACGTGGGAGCACTCGCCCAGCGTGACGCTCCTCGGGGATGCCGCCCACCTCATGCCACCGCTGGGCGCCGGCGTCAACCTCGCCATGCTCGACGCCGGCGAACTGGCGCTCGCACTCGCCCGCTCCGCCACCGTCGACGACGCCGTGCGCGGCTACGAGAAGACGATGCTCCCGCGCTCGACCGACATGGCCCGGCTGCTCGAAGGCGGCGCCGAGTCCCTGCCGGCGGTGCCCGGCCCCGACGACGAGCGGCGCTGACCCGGTCCTACAGCACCGGAAGGTAGCGGCCCAGCTCGAACTCGGTGACCTGGCGGCGGTAGTCGTTCCACTCGGAGCGCTTGTTGCGCAGGAAGAAGTCGAAGACGTGCTCCCCCAGCGTCTCGGCCACGAGCTCACTCTGCTCCATGACCGCGATCGCGTCGTCGAGCGACTGGGGCAGCGGCCGGATGCCGAGGGCGCGGCGCTCGGCGCTGGTGAGCGTCCACACGTTGTCCTCGGCGGCCGGCGGGAGCTCGTAGCCCTCCTCGATGCCCTTGAGGCCGGCGGCCAGGATGAGCGCGAAGGCGAGGTAGGGGTTGCAGGCGGAGTCCAGCGAGCGGAACTCGATGCGGGTCGAGCCGCCCTTGTGCGGTTTGTACATCGGCACCCGGACCAGGGCCGAGCGGTTGTTGTGGCCCCAGCACACGTAGGAGGGGGCCTCGCCGCCCTGGCCGGCGATCGCCTCGGCGCCGCCCCACAGCCGCTTGTAGGAGTTGACCCACTGGTTGGTGATCGCGGTGATCTCGGCGGCGTGCCGGAGCAGGCCGGCGATGAACGAGCGGCCGATCTTGGAGAGCTGGTAGTCGGCGCCGGCCTCGTAGAAGGCGTTGCGGTCACCCTCGAACAGCGACATGTGGGTGTGCATGCCGGAGCCGGGGTGCTCGGTGAAGGGCTTGGGCATGAAGGAGGCCCAGATGCCCTGCTCCAGCGCGACCTCCTTCATGACCAGGCGGAAGGTCATGATGTTGTCGGCGGTGGTGAGCGCGTCGGCGTAACGCAGGTCGATCTCCTGCTGGCCGGGCGCCCCCTCGTGGTGGCTGAACTCGACCGAGATGCCCATCGACTCCAGCATCATGATCGCCTGGCGCCGGAAGTCGTGGCCGGAGCTGTGCGGGGTGTGGTCGAAGTAGCTGCCCGAGTCGATCGGCTCGGGGCGCTGCCCGGCCTCCGGGCGGTTCTTCAGCAGGAAGAACTCGATCTCCGGGTGGGTGTAGAAGGTGAACCCCATGTCGGCGCACTTGGCGAGGGTGCGCTTGAGCACCCAGCGGGGGTCGGCGTGTGACGGCGAGCCGTCGGGCATGAGGATGTCGCAGAAGATGCGCCCGGCGCCGGGCGTCTCGCTGCGCCACGGCAGGATCTGGAAGGTCGACGGGTCCGGCTTGGCCAGCATGTCGGCCTCGTAGACGCGCGCGAAGCCCTCGATGGCCGAGCCGTCGAAGCCGATGCCCTCGGCGAAGGCGCCTTCGAGCTCGGCGGGCGCGATGGCGACGGATTTGAGGAAACCGAGCACGTCGGTGAACCAGAGCCGGATGAACCGGATGTCGCGTTCCTCAAGTGTGCGGAGCACGAACTCCTGCTGGCGGTCCACGGCGTCCCCTCGTGACGGCTGGTACGGGTCTCATATCAGCATGCCGTGTCCGTGTTTCGCACAGGTTACGGGGGGTGCCGGTGCGAGCCTCCCTGACAAAGGGCCCGCCCACACTTACTGTGATCACGCAGTCAGTCTCGGGGGAGGCATTGGTGGCTATCGACCTGCTCAATCACAAGCTCGATCGGGCCTTCGACCACATCGACGCAGGCGGTAAGGGGGTCGTGGAGCGCGAGGACCTGCTGGGGCTGGGCGCGCGCATCCTGGTGGGCTTCGGGGAGTCACCCACGTCGGTCACCGGCAGCAGCCTCGTCGACAGCTTCGACGGGATCTGGGCGGCGCTGTCCGGCACGCTCGGCGGCGACACGGACCTCGGCATGTCGCGCGAAGACTTCCGCAAGGCCATGACGGCGGCGTTCGTCGAGGGCGACCGGTACGACACGGTGTTCCGTCCGGCCGCGGTGGCCGTGGCGGAGCTGTGCGACGGGGACCGGGACGGCCTGATCGGGCCGGGCGAGTTCCGTACGATGCTGGCCGCGTTCGGCACCGCCTACGACGACGTGGACGTCGCCTTCGACCGGCTGGACCGTACGGGCAGGGGGGTGTTGACCGTGGAGGAGCTGGTGCTGGCCGCCGGGGAGTTCTACGTCAGCGACGACCCGGCCGCCGTCGGCAACTGGCTTTACGGACCGCTGTGACTACCGCGGGGAGCACCACGGTGATCGCTTCCGTACGGTCCGCGTTGCGGTCCGTGCTGCACTGGAAGCCGCTGCTGCCGTTGCCGCGCCGGGGCGGCTCGGCGGCCCTGGCGTTGCTGCCGCTGACCGAGCGGGTGCCGGCGATGGCCGCGCCGTGCCGGATGCATCCGGCGGTCTACGCGATCGAGGCGGCGGTCATCGACTGGGCGCGCAGGACGGGCCTGCGGGCCGACCAGGGGGTCGGGTTCCACCGGATGGCGGGCCGGGCGTTCGCCGAGTTCGACGCGGCGGCGGCGGCGCTGTTCGCGCAGTGGCTGACGTGGCTGTTCCACCTGGACGACGAGCTGGACGAGGGGCCGTGTCCGCTGGAGGTGTTCCAGGGGATGCTGGAGGGCGCCTGCGACCATCCGCTGGAGGCGGCGTTCGCGGATCTGTGGCGGGTGACGAGCTCGCGGATGAGCGACCAGTGGCGGCGGCGGTTCGCGGTCAGCCTGCAGCGTCAGCACTACGCCTGCCGCACCGAGGCGGCCAACCGGGTGTCGGGCACGATCCCGACGCTGGCGGAGTACCCGGCGCTGCGCAGGGGGACGGTGGGCCCCTACCTCTACGACCTGGTCGAGCCGTGCCTGCGGGTGGAGGTGCCCGCGTGGGTGCACCGCTCGGAGCCATGGCAGGAGCTGGTGAACTCCTGCAGTGACGTCACCGCGTGGTGCAACGACGTGGCCTCGCGGCCCAAGGAGCGCGGTGACGCGCACAACCTCGTGGTGATCGCCAGGCACGAGCTGGGGCTGGGCGAGCGGGAGGCGGTGTCCTGGGTGCTCGACCGGATCGCCGAGCGCTGCCGTGACATGCAGCAGGCCGCCAGGCAGCTGCCGCTGGACGATCTCGCGCCGCGTACGGCCAGGGACGTGAGCAAGGTCGCGTGCGCCTATCTGGCCGCGCCGCGCGCCCACCTGGACTGGCTGATGGAGTCCAGCCGCTACACCTGAGATCCGGCGAGCGCGTCGCCGGTCGGGGTGCGGCGGTAGACGACCTGTTTGCCGACGCGCATCCCGACTGTGAGCCCGCTGTCGCGCAGCACGCCGAGGTGCTGGCTGACGGCGCCGGGCGTGAGCGACATCCGCCCGGCCAGCGCCGAGGTGGTGCTCGGCTCGGCGAGCGCGAGCAGGATCCGTGCCCTGCTGCCGCCGATGAGCGCGGCCAGCGCGCCGGGCGCGGGCGGCGGCCCCTGCTGCCAGAGGGTGCCGACACCGAGCACCGGATAGACGAGCATCGGCTGGTACGGCGCGGTCATGACCGCCACCGACGGCCAGTAGAAGGCGGTCGGTACCAGGACGAGGCCGTCGCCGTGCAGGCCGCCCGCCTCGCAGTACGGCCGGTCGACGAGCAGCCGGTCCCCCGTCCACGTCACGGCCGGGTCGAGCGAGGCGAACAGCTCGCGGGCGCCGCCCTGGGCGAGCTGCCGTGACCTGCGCAGCACGTCGCGCTCCAGCAGGCCGTAGACGCGCGGCCAGAACTCGGCGAAGCACGCCTCCCAGTAGGCCGCGAGCGCGTCGGCGACCCGGGCCACGCCGGCCGCCGGGTCGGCCCTGAACCGCTTGATGACGGCCGGATCGGCTCCCTCGACGCGCGCGGCCTCCTCGGCGGCCAGCTCGGGCGAGGTCCGCCGGACACGGGCGAGCTCGGCGGCGAAGTCCGGCAGCGGCGTGTCGGGCGGCGGGGTGAGGAAGTCGGCCAGGTAGCCGGTCGCGGGCACCAGTGCGTACAGCTCGGTCAGGTCGAGGCCGGCCAGGCGAGGGCGCACGCACTTGATCCACGGCAGGTGGATCGACTGCCTGGCCGGGTCCTGAAGAGTGCGCAGGCTGGCCACGAGCTCCCACATCGGGGAGAAGGCGAACCGGATGCGGGCCACGTGCTCCGGTGTCAGATCCCAGGTCACCGTCATGCGTTTTAGTGTGGGCTAAATCGTTCGCCACGCAAAACCGGGGCACATCACCCTTGGCGGGTGACAAGTACCGTCGTCAAGCCGTCCTTCCTGCGTTCCTCCTTCGGCGGGCTCCCCCGCCCGTTCTGGGCCCTGTGGGGCGGCACGCTGGTGAACCGCCTGGGCACCATGGTCATGCCGTTCACCGGCGTCTACCTGACCCAGGCCCGTGGGCTCTCGGTGGCCGCCGCCGGGCTGGTGATGGCGCTGTTCGGCGCGGGCTCGCTGGTGTCGCAGCTGTTCGCCGGGGTGCTGGCCGACCGGATCGGCCGCCGGGCGACGCTGGCCGGCGGCATGGTCGCCACCGCCGCGGCGATGCTGGCGCTGGGCTACAGCACCACGCTGCCGGCCATCCTGGCCTCGATGTTCCTGCTCGGCCTGGTGGCCGACGCCTACCGGCCCGCCTCGAACGCGCTGGTCGCGGACCTGATCTCGCCGGAGGAGCGGCCCAGGGCGTACGGGCTGCTGTTCTGGGCGATCAACCTCGGTTACTCGGTGGGCATGACGGCGGGCGGATGGCTGGCGCAGGCTGGGTTCCTCTGGCTGTTCTGGGTGGACGCGGTGAGCTGCGTGGCGTTCGCCGTCCTGGTCTGGCGGGCGGTGCCGGAGACCAGGCCCGAGGGGAAGACGGAGGCGGGCGGGTTCGCGGAGGTGCTGCGCGACCGGCTGATGGTCGGGTTCACGCTGGTCATCCTGGGCAACGCGCTGCTGTACTCCCAGACGTTCACCACGCTGCCGATGGCCATGACGGACAAGGCGGGCGGGGTGGGCCTGACGCCCGCGCAGTTCGGCCTGGCCATGGCGCTGAACGGGGTGCTGATCGTGATCGTGCAGCCGCTGGTCTCCGGGTGGCTGGGCCGCAGGGACCCGGTCAGGACGCTGGCGCTGGGCATCGCCGTGATGAGCGCCGGGTTCGCGCTGACGGCCTTCGTCAGCACCACGTTCTGGCTGGCGGTCACGATCGCGGTGTGGACGGCGGGTGAGGTCGTCACCGCCGGGATCGCGGGCACCATCCTCGCCCGGCTGGCGCCGCCGCACCTGCGCGGGCGGTACTCGGGGCTGTTCGGGTTCGCCTGGTCGGTCGCGGCGGTGCTGGCGCCGCTGCTCGGCGGCGGTCTGCTGGAGGCGGGCGGGCCGCGGGCCCTGTGGTTCACCACGGGGGCGATCGGGCTGGTCGCGACCGCCGGCATGCTGGCGCTGGGGCCGGCGATCAGGCGGCGCTGACCGGGCTCCGGCCTGGATAAGTCCCCATTTACCAGGACCTCGCATGGGCTCTACGCTTACGCCTACGATGTTGACCTTCACTGCTTTGGGACCGTTCCAGGCCTGGACCGACGGCGACCCGCTCGACCTCGGCGGCCAGCGCCAGCGGGCGGTGCTCGCGCGCCTGCTGGTCGCCCACGGCCACGCCGTCCCGGTGAGCACCCTCATCGACGAACTGTGGCCGGGCAACCCGCCCGCGCAGGCGCTGTCGACCATCCAGGGGTACGTCTCCCGGCTGCGCCGCGCGCTCGAACCCGGCCGGGCGCCGCGCGAGGAGGCCGCCGTGCTGGTCTCGGCGGCTCCGGGGTACGCCCTGCGCGCCCGGCCCGAGCAGGTGGACTCATGGTGGTTCCAGAGCCTGGTCAAGACCGACGGGCCCGCCGCCGAGGTGTGGGCGGCCATGGAGAGCGCGCTGGCGCTCTGGCGGGGACCCGCGCTGGCGGAGTTCGCCGAGCTGCACTGGGCGGCGACGGAGGCGGCCAGGCTGGAGGAGCTGCGGCTGATCGCGGTGGAGCGCCGGGCGGACGCCGGCCTGGCGATGGGCAGGGCGACCGCGCTGGTGGCCGACCTGGAGGCGCACGCGGCCGGCCATCCGCTGCGGGAGGAGGCCTGGCGGTTGCTGGCCCTGGCGCTCTACCGGACAGGACGGCAGGGTGACGCGCTCGGCGCGCTGCGGCGGGCCCGCATCGCCTGGCGCGAGGAGCTCGGGCTGGACCTGACGGGCGCGCTGCGCCGCCTGGAGAGCGACATGCTGGCCCAGCGGGTGCAGGAGCCCCAGCGGGTGCAGGAGCCGCCCGCAACGGCCCGGCCGGGCGATGGCAGGCCGTTGCGGGTGCTGGTGGCCGACGATCAGGCGCTGGTACGGGCCGGGCTGAAGGTCGTGCTGAGCGCCGAGGCGGGCCTGGAGCCGGCCGGTGAGGTGACGAACGGCGAGGAGGCCATCGCGGCGGTCCGCGCCACCCGGCCGGACGTGGTGCTGCTCGACATCCAGATGCCGCACCTGGACGGGCTGGCCGCCGCGCGCCGCATCCTCGCCGACGAGAACCCGCCGAAAGTGATCATGATGACCACCTTCGGCAGCGACGAGAACCTGTACGCGGCGCTGCGCGCGGGCGTCAGCGGTTTCGTGCTCAAGACCTCGCCCCCCGAGCAGCTGGTCGCCGCGATCCGGGCTGCCGCGGCCGGGGACGCTCTCATCGACCCGGCGGTCACCACCCGGCTCATCTCGGGCTTCGCCGGGCGCATGGACCCCGGGACTCCCCCGGCGCTGGCCGGGCTGTCGGAGGCCCGGCTCGACCTGCTGAAACTGGTGGCGCGCGGGCTGACGAACCGGCAGATCGGGCAGACGCTGTCCCTGCCCGAGCCGGAGGTCGCCGAGGCGGTGCGCCTCCTGCTCGAACACCTCGGCCTGTTCGGCCGGGCGCAGCTCGTGGTTGCCGCCTACGAGTCCGGGCTGGTGACCCCGGGGGCCGTCGCCACGCGATGAGCACACTTTTCGTCGCTTTGACGATAAAAATGAGGTCGTACTAGGCTGTTTCCCGTGGCACAACTGCGCATTGCCCTGGCACAGACGAACCCGACCGTCGGCGACCTGACCGGCAACGCCGACCGGCTGATCACCTGGACCCGTGACGCCGCCGAACGCGGCGCTCACCTCGTGGTGTTCACCGAGATGTTCCTCACCGGCTACCCCGTGGAAGACCTGGTGCTGCGCACCTCGTTCGTGGACGCCAGCATCGCGGCCCTGGACGAGGTGGCCGTGAGGCTCCAGCGGGAAGGGCTCGGCGAGCTGCCCGTGGTCGTCGGCTACGTCGACCGGGCCAACCGCGCCCCCCGGGTCGGCCAGCCCAAGGGCGCCCCCCTCGACGCCGCCGCCGTGCTCCACCAGGGCCGGGTGGTCACCCGCACCGCCAAGCACCACCTGCCCAACTACGGCGTCTTCGACGAGTACCGCTACTTCGTCCGCGGCGACCGGCTGCCGATCTTCCGGCTGCACGGGGTGGACGTGGCGATCGCCGTCTGCGAGGACCTCTGGCAGGAGGGCGGCCCGGTCTCCGTCGTGGGCCAGGCCGGAGCCGGGCTGCTGGTCGTGCCGAACGCCTCGCCGTACGAGAAGGAGAAGGACGACGTCCGGCTGGAGCTGTGCGCGCGCAGGGCGCGCGAGGCCGGCTGCGCGCTCGTCTACGTCAACCAGGTCAGCGGTCAGGACGAGCTGGTCTTCGACGGCGACTCCCTGGTGGTGGACGCCTCGGGAGAGCTGCTCGCGCGGGCCGCCCAGTTCCGGGAGGAGCTGCTGGTCGCCGACCTCGACCTGCCCGTCTCCACCGCCGAGCAGGGCACGTTCCCGTACGACGCGGGCGACGGATCCACCATCACCGTCGAGCGGCTCGTGCTGTCGCAGGACCCGGTCGCCCCGTACCTGCCCGAGCCCGCGCGGCTGGCCGAGCCGCTGGACACAAAGGCCGAGGTCTACTCGGCGCTGGTCCTCGCGGTCCGTGACTACGTCGCCAAGAACGGCTTCCGGTCGGTGATCCTGGGCCTGTCCGGCGGCATCGACTCGGCGCTCACCGCGACCATCGCCGCCGACGCCATCGGGCCCTCCCGGGTGCACGTCGTGCTGATGCCCTCGCGCTACTCCTCCGCCCACTCCCTCGCCGACGCCGAGGAGCTGGTGCGCAGGCAGGGGGTGACGTCCCAGGTGGCGCCGATCGCCGACATCGTCGCCGCCTTCGAGAAGGAGATCGAGCTGTCCGGCCTCGCGGCCGAGAACCTGCAGGCCAGGGTCCGCGGCATGATCCTCATGGGACTGTCCAACGAGCACGGCCACCTGGTGCTCACCACCGGCAACAAGAGCGAGCTGGCGACCGGCTACTCCACCCTGTACGGCGACTCCGCCGGCGGCTTCGCGCCCATCAAGGACGTGCCGAAGCTCATGGTGTGGGACCTGGCCCGATGGCGCAACACGCACACCGACCCGACGTTCCTGCTGGAGGCCGCCCGGCCGATCCCAGAGAACTCCATCACCAAGGAGCCGAGCGCCGAGCTGCGCCCCGACCAGCGCGACACCGACTCGCTGCCGCCCTACGAGGTGCTGGACCTGCTGCTCGACGACTACGTGGAGAAGGACATGGGCTCGCGCGAGCTCATCGCCGCCGGGCACGATCCCGAGCTGGTGACGCGGGTGATCGGGCTGGTGGACGGGGCCGAGTACAAGCGCAGGCAGTATCCGCCGGGCCCGAAGATCACCCCCAAGAACTTCGGCCGGGACCGCCGCCTGCCCATCACCAACCGCTGGCGGGAGAAGGCTCCCTAGAGGCCGCTTGGGCTCCCTGCCGTCCCGAGAAGGGAGGTTTGTCACCTTCCGTTCACTGGTGCTTGGCCACTGCTCACGTACTGTCAGAGAGTGAGCGATCACGATGCGCCGCCCGCCCGGGCTCGCGCCGCCGCCGGAGCCCTGTTCTTCGACGAGGGTGACCGCGTGATGCTGGTGCGGCCCACGTACAAGCCCTCCCTGGACATCCCCGGCGGGCACGTCGAGCCGGGCGAGACGCCCTACCAGGCGTGCGTGCGCGAGGTGCGGGAGGAGCTCGGCATCCGGCCGCCGATCGGGCGGCTGCTCGTGGCCGACTGGGCGCCGCATCCGGAGCTGGGCGAGCTGATCCTCTTCGTGTTCGACGGCGACGTGCTCGGGCCGGAGGCGCGGGCGCGGATCACGTTCGCCGACCACGAGCTGAGCGCCTACGACTTCTACTCGGTGGACGAGCTGGACGACGTGCTGATCGAACGGCTCGCCCGCCGGGTCAAGGCCGCCGCCGTCGCCCGCGATCTGGGCGAGACCGTCTATCTGGAGCACGGCCGCCCGATCCTGGGCGAAGCCGTCTGATCAGGCGGCCAGACCCGTGAGGATGTGGTCGACGATCCGCTCGGCCAGGTCCTCCGGCAGCTCGCCGGCGGGCCCCCACTTGCCGTACCAGAGCATGGCGCCCGACAGCAGCGCCATGCCCATCTCCACGTCCAGGTCCGGCTGGAGCTCGCCGGTGGCGACGCCGCGCGCGATCGTCTCCCGCATGGCCGCCCGCCGCGGCTCGATCGCCCGCTTGAAGAAGCGCTCGGTGAGCCGCGGGTTGCGGTCCGCCTCGCTCATCGCGATGTTCATCACGCACCGGGCGCGGCTGTGGCCGGACTCCCGGCGCATGGCGTCGACCAGGGCGATCAGGTCGTCGCGCACCGACTTTCCGGCCAGCTTCGGCAGCGGCGCCTTGAGCGTGGCGAGCGCGTCGACGACGAGGTCCTCCTTGTTGGACCAGCGCCGGTAGATGGTCGTCTTGCCGACGCCCGCCCTCGACGCGATCGCCTCGATGGACAGCTCGGAGATCCCCATGCCCTCGGCGATCAGGTCGAGGGTCGCCTCGACGATCGCACGCTCGGCCTTCTCGCTGCGTGGGCGGCCTACCGGACGGGCCGTCACCGGTTCCTGGATGGTCATCGCGGCCTCACACTACCGCTGGTTCCTTCTGCTCCGGCTGCACCACCCGGGGCGGCTTGCCGGGCATCCACCTCGCCACGACGGCGACGCCGAACAGCGCGACCACCGCCGACACCAGCGCGGTGACGTGCATGCCGTGCAGGAACGCCTCGTAGGCGGGCTGCAGCATGGCCTGCCCGCGCTCGCCGAGCTCCCTGGCGACCTCGACGGTCCCCATGATCGACTCGCCACCCGCGTGCTGGGCGGCGGCCGGGAGGCCCTGCAGGGTCGGCGCGATCTCCCCGCGGTAGGTGGACGACAGCACCGAGCCGAGCACGGCCACGCCGAGCGCGCCGGCGACCTGCCGGACGGTGTTGCTCATGGCCGAGCCGACGCCGGCCTTCTCGCGGGGCAGCGCCTCCATGATCGCGGTGGTGGCCGGCGGCATGATGTTCGCCATCGCGGCACCCTGCACGAAGAAGACGACCAGGATCAACAGGATCGGGGTGTTCTGGTCGAACAGGGCGTAGCTCGCCAGCACCAGCGTGACCACGACCAGGCTGACCGTGGCCGACAGCTTGGCCCCGAACCGCTCGTTCACCCGCTGGCTGAGCGGCGAGAAAATGAGCTGCGCCGCGGCGAACGGGATCAGCAGCGCCCCCGCCTGCACCGCGCTGTAGCCCAGCACGATCTGCAGGTAGAAGGTGAGGAAGAACATCCCGCCCATCATCGCGAAGAAGACGATGCCCATCATGGCGATGGCCGAGCTGAACTTGACGTTGCTGAAGTTGCGGACGTCGAAGACCGGGTTGTCGATGCGCCGCTCCCACCAGACGAACACGCCGAGCACGGCCACGCCGAACAACGTGGGCACCAGCACCTCGGCGGAGGTGAAGGTGGCCAGCTCGCCGCCCCGGATGATGCCGTAGACGACGGCGACCAGGCCGATGATCGACAGCAGCACGCCGACGGGGTCGAGCTTCGACGGCTTCGGGTCACGCGACTCGGGCACGATCCCGGCGATGAGCACCATGCTGATCAGCACGATCGGCACGTTGACCAGGAAGACCGAGCCCCACCAGAAGTGCTCGAGCAACAGGCCGCCGGTGATCGGCCCGATCGCGACCGCCAAGCCGACGCCGGCCGCCCAGATTCCGATGGCCTTGCCGCGCTCACTGGGGGGGAAGACGTTGGAGATGATGGCCAGCGTCGCGGGCATGATCGCCGCGCCGCCGATGCCCATCGCCGCCCTGGCCAGGATCAACTGGGTCGGATCCTGCGCATAGGCGCTGGCCAGCGAGGCCAGGCCGAACAGCAGCATGCCGATGAAGAGCATCCGCTTGCGGCCCGTGCGGTCACCGATCACCCCGAAGGTGAACAGCAGTCCGGCGAACACCAGCGTGTAGGAGTTGATCGCCCACTCCAGCTCACTCTGCGTCGCCCCCAGCCCGGCCACCGGGTCGGCGATGGTCTTCATCGCCACGTTCAGGATCGTGTTGTCGAGCACGACCGCCAGCAGGCTGAACACCAGCACGCCGAGGATCGCCCAGCGGCGTGGATGGCCCGTGTTGGGGTTCACAACAGCACCTCAATTTCGATACGGTCAAGTTTCGCTACGCAACCGTATCGCAAGGCATTTCGATACGCAACGGTGCCGTTTCGTAATATGAATCACACTCGCTCAGCCCGGGGCCGGCGCCTCCCGCAGCGCGTCACCGCTCAGGTCGCCGCTGAGCGTCTCCGCGGGCGGCCGCGGCGGCCGACGCGAGAACGGCAACGCGACCAGCACGATCGCGACGCCGATCAGCCCCGACACGGCGAACGCCCAGCCGGCCCCGTGGGCGTCGATGATCGCCCCGGCGACGGGCGCGGACGCGGCCGCACCGATCAGCAGGGCGGTGCCGTGCAGGCCCATGGCCTCTCCCCTGGCCCCGGCGGGCACCCTGCGGGTGAGCGCCTCGACGGTGGACGACAGCGACGGGGCGCACAGCAGGCCCGACGGCAGCAGCGCGAGCACCAGCCACCACCACGCGCCCGACACCAGCCCCACGGGCACGGTGAGCAGGGCCATGCTCGCGATGAGCAGCAACGGCGAGAACCCGCGCGACAGCCCGCCATAGACGAACCCACCGGTCAGGGAGTAGACGCACCAGATGCCGACGGCCAGCCCGATCCACGCCGTCTGCTTCGAGCCCTCCATGGTGGCGACCATCGCCAGCTCGGTGGCGGTGAGCACGAAGGTGGCGGCGGCCACGGTGGCGAGCAGGGCGAGCAGGCCCGGCGTGAGCCACTGCCGCCGCGACACCTTCGCCCCGGGCTCCGCCAGCTCCTCGGCCGACCTGATCGGCGGATTGAGCAGCAGCAGCGCCAGACCGGACCCGGTCAGGCCGATCGCGATGACGGCCATCGTCGGCCCGCTGCCGAACGTGATCATCCCGAACACCGCCAGCGCCGGCCCCGTCATATAGGACAGCTCCACGAACATCGAGTCGAGCGAGAAGGCCGTGCGGCGCTGCTCCAGCGGCACCATCGCGGCCAGGCACTGCCGGACCACGCTGAACACCGGCAGCCCCAGCAGCCCGGCCACCGCCGCCGCGCCGACCAGCACAGGGAACGGCAGCGCCCAGGCGGTGGCCCAGAACAGCGCCTGCGCCGCCGTGGTGACCGCCAGGACGGGACGCAGACCGTAACGGTCGACGAACCGCCCCGACAGCGGGGAGCCGACGGCCAGGCCGACCGTGCTCGCCATCGTGAGCAGCCCGGCCATGATGTAGCCGAGGTCGAGGGACTCGACCGCGTGCAGCGTCAGCGCCATCCCGATCGCCGTGACAGGGACGCGGGCCAGCACGCCGACCGCCAGCAGCACGCCGACGCCAGGGAGCCGGAACAGACGCCGGTAAGGTTCGAGAGCCATTTTTATTGCTTACCTCCGGGCCTATTGTGGCAACCCGTACCGACACTTTCGCCACCCGTTTTCCGCCGTGGCATCATCGGGAGGAGTCCGGGGACGCCGCTGGGGCGCCTCGAGACGTCTCTGGAGGCTGTCTCATGTCTTCATCCACCCTGTACGGCGGCGTCTCCGGTCGCCGCGTCACCGTGCGCGACCTCGCCGCGGCCAAGAAGCGCGGAGAGCGGTGGCCCATGGTCACCGCCTACGACGCGATGACGGCCCGCGCGTTCGACCAGGCGGGCATCCCGGTCCTGCTGGTGGGCGACTCGGCCGCGATGGTCGTGTACGGCCACGACTCCACCCTCCCCGTCACCGTCGACGAGCTGCTGTCACTGACCGCGGCCGTGGTACGCGGCTCCGCACGCGCCCTCGTGGTGGCCGACCTGCCGTTCGGCTCCTACCAGTCCTCACCGGGACAGGCGCTGGAGTCGGCGGCCCGCTTCATGAAGGAGGCCGGCGCCCACGCGGTCAAACTGGAGGGCGGGCGGCGCATCCTGCCCCAGGTCGAAGCCCTGGTCTCGGCGGGCGTCCCGGTGATGGCGCACCTCGGGCTGACGCCGCAGTCGGTCAACGTGCTCGGCGGCTACCGCGTCCAGGGGCGCGGCCAGGAGGGCGAGGAGCTCATGGCCGACGCCAAGGACCTGGAGCGGGCCGGCGCCTTCTCCGTGGTCCTCGAATGCGTGCCCGCCGACCTGGCCGCGCGGGTGACCGCGTCGCTGGCGATCCCCACGATCGGCATCGGCGCGGGCCCCGGAACGGACGCCCAGGTGCTGGTCTGGCAGGACCTCATGGGCCTGACGCCACACCCGGCCGCCTTCGTCAAGCAGTACGCCGACCTCGCCGGCGACCTCGACCGCGCCGCCCGCGCCTTCACCGACGACGTGATCAGCGGCGCCTTCCCCGCCCCCGAGCACACCTACCGGTAACCGCCGCTCCGGGGGTCAGCCCTGCCCGTGCGCCAGGGTCGCGGTGTCGGTGTTGGCGCCGCACACCAGCACCGCGACCCGCTCGCCGGGCTCGGGGACGTAGACGCCCGACAGCAGCGCCGCGTACGCGGTCGCGCCCGCGTGCTCGGCGACCAGGTGATGCTCTTCCCAGAGGGTACGGCGCGCCGCCACGATGGCGTCGTCCGTGACGAGCACGCTCAGCGCGCCGGCCCGGGACAGGATGTCGTAGGCCAGATCGCCGAGCCGGCTGGCGCCGAGCGCGTCGGCCGCGACCCCGCCCACCTCGACGGGCACCGGCCCGCCCGCCTTGAGCGCCTCGTGCAACGTCGGGATCCGCTCGGGCTCCACCGCGACCAGCTTGGGCCCCCCGGCGAAGCCGGCGGCCCCGGAGTGCCCGGGAACCCCGGAGGAGCCGGTGGAGCCGGTGAGGATGCGGGCGCCCACGGCCACGCCGGCCGCGAAGCCGCCGCCGCCGACCGCCGCGACGACGGTGTCCACGCCGCCCGTCTGGGCCATCAGCTCCAGTCCGGTGGTGCCCTGACCGGCCACCACCTCCGGCTGGTCGTAGGCGTGCACCTTGAGCGCGCCCGTCTCGGCCGCGCGCTTGGCCGCCGCCTCCGCCGCCTCGGAGTAGATGGCCCCGGTCTGGGTGACGTGGGCGCCGAGGGCGCGCAGCCCGGCCAGCTTCACCGGGCTCGTCACCTCCGGCACGAAGATCTCCGCCCGGACGCCGAGCGCCCGCGCGGCGTAGGCGACGGCGAGCCCGTGGTTGCCGCCGCTGGCCGCGATCACGCCGTCCTCCGGGAGCTCGCCCGCCGACAGGATGCGGTTGAACGCCCCCCGTACCTTGAACGATCCGGAGTGCTGGAGCTGCTCCAGCTTGAGGAACCGCCCCGGCGCGATCTCGAGCACGGGCGTGCGCAGCACATGGCCGCCGATGCGCTCGGCCGCGCTCACCACGTCCTCGTATGACACCGTCATCACAGTTAGCCCTTCGATCGTCGGCTGCTCCCTCAGTTCTACGTCAACGCCTGCTCGAAGTCGGCCCACAGGTCCTCGGGGTGCTCGATGCCGACGGCGACCCGCACCGTGCCCTCGCTGATCCCGTGCCGGGCCAGCTCGTCGGCGCTCAACGCGCGGTGTGAGGTGGTGGCCGGGTGCAGGATGAGCGTCTCGACACCGCCCAGCGAGGGAGCCAGCAGCGCGAGCCGTACCGAACTCATGAACTTCTCCCCCGCCGCGCGCCCGCCGGCCAGGTCGAAGGCGAACACGCCGCCGAAGTCCGGCAGCAGCTTGCCCGCGAGCTCGTACGACGGGTGCGACGGCAGGCCGGGCCAGTGCACGGCCGCCACCGCGGGGTGGTCGGCGAGGCGGGTGGCGAGCAGCCGGGCGTTGGCGCAGTGCCGCTCCATCCGCAGCGGCAGCGTCTGCAGGCCGCGCAGGGTGAGCCAGGCGGCGAACGGGTCGGCCGACGCGCCGAGTTCGATGGCGAAGTGCCACACCTTCTTGTAGAGCGCGTCGTCGGCGAAGACGGCCATGCCGCCGACGACGTCGGTGTGCCCGGACAGGTACTTGGTGGTGGAGTGGATGACGATGTCGGCGCCGTGCTCGATCGGGCGGCAGAGCATGGGGGTGGCGAAGGTGTTGTCCACCACGGAGACGAGGCCGAGCTCGCGTGCCGCCGCGAACATCCCCGGCAGGTCGGCGACCTGGCCCATCGGGTTGGCGATGGTCTCCAGGTAGACGAGCTTGGTCTCGGACCGCACGGCGGCGCGCAGGGCGTCGGGGTCGTCCTCGGGCACGTAACTGACGGTGATGCCGAACCTGCCGGCCAGCTCGTTGATCATCGCGGCGGTCCCGCCGTACAGGGCCTGCTGCGCGATGAAGTGGTCGCCCGGCTGGAGCAGGCCGAGCAGCACGATGTTGACGGCGCCCATGCCGGATCCGGTGGCGACGGCGCCGCTGCCGCCCTCCAGGCCGGAGATCGCCTGTTCGAGGGAGCGGACGGTGGGGTTGGTGTACCGGCCGTAGACGAACGGGCCGTCCGGGCGGCTCATCGCGTTCGCCATGACCTCGGGGTCGTCGAAGACGAAGCCGGAGGTCTGGTAGAGGGGCACGGCGATCGGGCGGCTGCCCTCGATGATCGGCTGGGGCAGGTGGACAGCCCTCGTTTCGGGACGGTAAGCGCTCATACCCGTAAGGATGTCCGCGAAGTAGGCCCTCCAGCAGAGCCAATCAGACAAAATTGGTTCATGAATGAGGCCAATGCCGATGACCTGGTCGACCGGCTCGGCCGCTGGGCTTCCGGTCGTGGGCCCCTCTACCTGCTGCTCGCGGCCCGCCTGCGGGCGCTCATCGACGACGGCGTGCTGCCTCCCGGCCTCCGGCTGCCGCCGGACCGGATGCTCGCGGGGCGGCTGGCGGTCGGCAGGGGCACCGTGGTGGCCGCCTACGACCTGCTGCGGCAGCAGGGCCGCGTGGTGCGCCGCCAGGGCAGCGGCACCCGGGTGGCCGCGCTGGATCTGCCCGCCACCCGTACCGCCGACGGGGTGGTGGCCAACCCGCTGCTCCTGCACATCCTGGACCCGCCGGACGGGGTGCGGCTGCTGACCTGCGCCGCGCCGGACGAGCCGCCGCCCGAGCTCGCCGAGGCGTACGCGGAGGCGATCGAACGCCTGGCCGGGATGCGCGACCTGGGCTACCAGCCCGCCGGGAACGCGGCCCTGCGTGCGGCCGTGGCCTCCTACTACCGCGACCGCGGCCTGCCCACGACCGCGCGGGAGATCATCGTGACGACCGGCGCGCAGCAGGCGCTCACGCTGCTCACCGGCCTGCTGGTGTCGCCCGGCGACACGGTGCTGACCGAGTCCCCGACCTACCCGGGGGCGATCGAGGTGTTCCGGCACGCCGCCGCCGTCGTCCGCCCCGTGACGCTGGACCCGCCCGGCCTGGCCGCCGCGTCGCGTGAGCGTCCCGCGCTGATCTACGCGGTGCCGACCGCGAGCAACCCCGCCGGCTCGGTCATGGACGCGGGCAGCCGCAGACGCCTGGCCGCGTTCGCCGCCGGGCACGACGTGCCGCTGATCGAGGACGAGGTCTGCGCCGAGCTCTGCTTCGACGGCCGGACCCCCGCTCCCGTCGCCTCCTACGCCCGCGGCGAGCAGGTCATCACGATCGCCTCGCTGAGCAAGGTGGTGTGGGGCGGGCTGCGGATCGGCTGGATCCGCGCCCCCGCTCCCCTGATCTCCCGGCTGGCCCGGCTGCGCGCCGTACACGATCTGGGCGGTGAGGTGGTGGGCCAGCTCGCCGCCGTCGCGCTGCTGCGGCGGCTGGCGGACATCCGGCGGGCGCGCGTGCGCACGCTGCGCGCCCGCCACGACCACCTGTGCGCCGAGCTGCGCGCGCACCTGCCGTCGTGGTCGTTCGAGCCCGCCCAGGGCGGTCAGACGATCTGGGTACGGCTGCCGCGCGGCGAGGCGGGCTCCTTCGCGCAGGTGGCGCTCCGGCATGGGGTCGCGGCGCCGCCCGGCAGGTCGTTCGACCCGCTGGGCGGTCATGAGGACCACCTGCGGCTGCACTTCCTGTTTCCCCGCGAGGAGCTGTCGCAGGCGGTGCGCGCGCTGGCCGCCGCCTGGCGCTCCTACGACGGGGTGAAACACCCCGCCTCCCGCCACACCCTCATCGTCTGACCCGCGGCCCTGGAGGACTCCTCCGCCCTGAGCTGACATGGCGGGGAGGGGTGCGCGGGGTGCGGCAAGGTGGGCTTATGACGTTCGTGCTCGTGCACAGTCCCAGCGTGGGACCTTCGACGTGGGCGCCGGTGGCGGCGGCGCTGGAGCGCAGGGGACACGCCGCCGTGGTGCCCGACCTGACCGGGGTGACGGCCGGCCCCGCGCCGTACTGGCCGAGGGTGGTGGCGGCGGTGCGCGCGGCGGCGCCCGAGACGCCTCTCGTGCTGGTCGCGCACAGCAACGCGGGGCTGTTCCTGCCGGTGGTCAAGGAGGGGCTGGGCGAGCGGGTGGTGGCGTGCGTGTTCGCGGACGCCCATCTGCCGCCGGCGCGCGGGCTGGTGCGGGCCGGGCAGGAGGGCTTCCTGCCGTTCCTGCGCGAGCTGGCCGGCGCCGACGGGGTGCTGCCGCGCTGGACGGACTGGTGGAGCGAGGAGGACGTCGCGCCCATGTTCCCCGCCGACGCGGCCGTGCGGGAGCGGGTGGTGGCGGAGCAGCCGAGGCTGCCGCTCGGCTTCTACACCGACCCGATCCCGGTGCCCGCCGGGTGGGACGCCGTCAGGTGCTCGTGCCTGTGGTACGGCCCGCCGTACGACACGGTGGCCGAGGAGGCGCGGCGGCGCGGCTGGCCGGTGCTGCGCACGCCCGGCATGCATCTGCACCAGCTCGTGGACCCGGAGGAGGTGGCCGGCGCGCTGCTGAGGCTGTCGCGAAAGTCATGAATTCTTCACTGCCGTCCGGAACGCGCCGCCGACATAGTCACAGTCATGACAGCGATTCGGGTGCACGACCTCAGGAAGAGCTACGGCGACTTCGCGGCTCTACGGGGCATCTCGTTCGAGGTGCCCGCCGGTGAGATCTTCGCGCTGCTCGGCAGGAACGGCGCGGGCAAGACCACGGCCGTGGAGCTGCTCGCGGGCTTCCAGCGGCCCGACGGCGGGACCATACGCGTGCACGACCTCGACCCGGTCGCCGACCGCGCGGCCGTGCGGCAGCGGACCGGCATCATGCTGCAGGAGGCCGGGTTCTTCCCCGACCTGACCGTGGCGCGGACCGTCGACACGTGGCGCGACTTCACCGCCGCGCCCCGCCCGCGCGGCGAGGCGCTGGAGCTGGCCGGCCTGACCGCCAAGGCGGGCACCAAGGTGCGCCAGCTCTCCGGCGGCGAGAAGCGGCGGCTGGATCTGGCACTGGCCCTGCTGGGCGGCCCGGACGTGCTCTTCCTGGACGAGCCGACCACCGGCATGGACGCGGAGGGGCGGCGCGACACCTGGGAGGTGGTGCGCGGCCTGGCCGCGCGGGGCACCACGATCCTGCTCACCACCCACTACCTGGAGGAGGCGCAGCGGCTGGCCACCTCGATGGCGATCCTGGACGAGGGTGAGATCGTCGCGGCCGGCGGCATGGCGGAAACGCTCGCCGCCCGCAGCGGCCGGGTGGCGTTCCGGCTGCCCGAAGGCGTGCGGCCGGCCGACCTGCCGCTGCCGGTCACGGTGGAGGGCGAGATCGCCGTCTGCCGGGCCGACGACCCGGACCTGGCCGCGCAGACGCTGCTGACCTGGGCCGCCGGACGCGGCCTGCGGCTGACGGGCCTGGAGGTCCGCGCGGCCACGCTCGAAGACCTCTTCCTCGACCTGACCAGGAGCGCCCGATGAGCCTCGCCGCCACCTACCGCCTCGGCACCCGCCTGTTCTGGCGGGACCGCACCATGCTGTTCGCCTCGGTCGTGACACCCGTGGGGCTGGCCGTCGGGCTGCCGGTGCTCATGCGCAACGTCCGGCCCGGCAACCTGGCCGACGTCGCCCAGCTCTTCCACGGCCTGCTGGCCGTGCTGCTGGCGATCACCGCGTTCATGAACATCGTCGTCGCCCTGACGAGCCGCCGCGACCAGCTCGTGCTCAAGCGGCTGCGCACCACGCGACTGACCGACGGGCAGATCCTGGCAGGTCAGATCGCCAGCACGGTGACGCAGACCGTGGGCCTGATCCTGCTGTCCATGGTGGCCGTGCGGTTCCTCGCCGACGTGCCGTTCCCGCCCGACCCGCTGCTGTTCGGCGCCGCCATCGTCGCGGGCTCCGCCGTGATGGCCCTGCTCGGCGCCGCCTACACGGCCGCGATCTCGCGCGCCGAGCTGGCCGCCGCCTACACCGTGCCCGTCTTCCTGCTGGCCGGGATCGGCGCGGGCGCGATGGGGCCGATCCCGCTGCCTTCCTTCGTACGCACCGCGCTGGACCTGCTGCCGACCACCGCCGTGGTGGACGCCATCTCCACCGGCGCGGTGGCCGGGCCCGCCCTCAACCTGGCCTGCTGGGCGGCCGTCGGGGCCGTGGCGCTGAGGCTCTGGTTCCGGTGGGAGCCACGACGGTCATAATCGTGCCCGTGACCTCCACCTCCGCACGGCGTCTGGCGGCCGGCCTGATCACCGGCGTGGCCATCACCTACTCGCTGCCGGGGCTGGTGTACGTCTTCATCGATCCGATGTACGGCCTGGTGGCCGGCCTCGCGATGCTCGGGATCGTCTGCCTGCACTACCTGAACATGCGGGCCGGGCTGCGCGGGGAGCGGCCCCCGCTGTTCCCGCTCACCCTGGCGGGGCAGGCCGTCGTCACCTACCTGCCCGACTTCCTGCTGCCCACCGGCTACTCCGCGATCGCCGCGCCGCTGCTGGCCGGCGCGGTGCTGGTGCTCCTGCCGCTGCGCTGGGGCGCCGCCGCCGTGACCCTGATGGTCGCCTACGAGGGCGTGGCCCTGTTCACCGGACTGCCCGCCATCGTGATCACCCTCTTCTACGCCTCCTCGGTGCCCATCACCGGCGCGCTGACCTACGCCCTGGTCCGCTTCGTCCGTGTCACCGCCGACCTTGAGCAGGCCAGGGCCGAGCTGGCGGAGGCCGCGGTGCTCAAGGAGCGGCTGCGCATCTCCCGCGACCTGCACGACGGCCTGGGGCGCAGCCTCACCGCCATCGCGCTCAAGGGCGACCTGGCCTCCCGGCTGCTGGACCGCGACCCGGACGCGGCCCGGAGCGAGGTGGCCGAGCTGGTCAAGGTGGCCAGGGAGGCGGCCCAGGACGTGCGGCAGGTGGCGCGCGGCTACCGAGAGCTGTCGCTGGCCGGCGAGGTGAACCGGGCCGTGGCGCTGCTGGAGTCGTCCGGCGTGAGCTGCCAGGCCCACCTCGCCGACACCCCGCTGCCGAAACGCTCGGACGAGACGCTGGCCTGGGCGGTGCGCGAGGCGGTCACCAACGTCCTGCGGCACAGCCTGGCCACCACCTGCACGATCACCACGTCGGCGCACGAAGGGCGGCTGCGCCTGGAGGTGGCCAACGACGGCGCCACCGGTGAGCGCGCCCCGGCCGGCGGCGGCCTCACCAGCCTGGCCGAACGCGCCGTCCAGGCGGGCGGCACCCTCACCGTCGTCCCCAGCGGCCCGAACGGCTTCCTGCTGGCCGTGGAGGTCCCGGCATGAGACCGGACGGCGGACGTACAGATAGACGTACAGACATGAGAGCGGACAGCGGGCGTGCGGACATGGGAGCGGACGGCGGACGTACAGGCATGACGGCCGACGGCGGGTGGGTCGCGTGATCAAGGTGCTGCTCGCGGAGGACATGCACATGATCCGGGCCGCTCTCACAGCCCTGTTGCGGCTGGAGCCGGACCTCGAAGTGGTCGCCGAGGTCACGCGCGGTGACGAGATCCTCCCCGCCGCGCTGGCCAGCCGCCCCGACGTGGCGGTCCTGGACATCGACCTGCCGGTCCTGGACGGCATCACCGCCGCCGTCTCGCTGCGCGAGCGGCTGCCGTCGTGCCGGGTCCTGGTGCTCACCGCGCTGGGGCAGCCGGGTCAGGTACGCCGCGCGCTCACGGCCGGCATCGAGGCGTTCCTGGTCAAGGACGCGCCCGGCGACCGCCTGGCGGACGCCATCAGGCGCACGGCGGCGGGCCTGCGCGTGCTGGACGCCGAGCTGGTGTCCTCGGCGATGGAGTACGGCGAGAGCCCGCTGACGCCGCGCGAGTCGAGCGTGCTGAAGGAGGCGGCCAGAGGGTCCTCGGCGGAGGAGATCGCCTCCCGCCTGCACCTGTCGCCCGGCACCGTGCGCAACTACCTGACGGGCGCGATCGCCAAGACCGGCGCCCGGAACAAGATCGACGCCATCCGCATCGCCGAGGACGCGGGCTGGCTGTGACTGACCGCCCGGCGGGCCGGCCACGACCGTACTGCCGACGCGGGGCCGGCCGTCGCCGGACTGCCGACGCGGGGCCGGCCGTCGCCGGACTGCCGACGCGGGGCCGGCCGCGATCGGCCGGACGGCCGTCAGATGTCGGTGACGCGCAGGCCGGCGTGCGCCTTGTAGCGGCGGTTGATCGAGATGAGGTTGGCGGTCAGCGCCTCCACCTGGAAGGCGTTGCGCAGCCGGCCGCCGAAGACGCCGCGCACCCCGGGGATGAGCTCCGCCAGGGCCTGCACCGTGTCGGTGGCCTCGCGGTCGTCGCCGAGCACGAGGACGTCCAGGTCCACCTTCTCCACGGCCGGATCCATCAGCAGCACGGCGGACACGTGATGGAACGCCGCGACCACCCGGCTGTCCGGCAGCGCCGCCGCCGCCTGCTGGGCGGCGCTGCCCTCCGCCACGGGCAGCGCGTAGGCGCCCTTCTTGTCGAACCCCAGCGGGTTCACGCAGTCGACCACGATCTTCCCGGCCAGCTCCGTGGCCAGCGACTCCAGCAGCGCCTTGTGCCCGTCGTAGGGCACCGCCACGATCACGATGTCGCATCCGGCGGCGACCTCGGAGTTGGCGGCGCCGGTCGCGCCCGCGCCGATGGAGTCGGCCGCCTCGCTCGCCCGCTCGGCGCTGCGCGACCCGATCACCACGCGCAGCCCGGCCATGGCGAACCGTAGCGCCAGCCCTTTGCCCTGGTCACCGGTGCCGCCGAGGATGCCGATGGAAAGCCCGCTCACGTCAGTCATAGCCTCGATCATGCCAGCTTCGCGCCGATGGCCATCGCCGGGCCCCGGCTGGACGGGGGCCCGGCAGCGGGGCACCGGTCAGCAGTTGCCGAAGGCGGGCAGGCCGTACAGCCGCAGCGCCAGCCACTCGATGGCCAGCGGCCCGCCCTGGACGGCGCCGAGCACATGGCTGTTCGCCGACAGGGACGCCCATCTGGCATTCACGCCGGCGGCGCAGTACTGCGTGCGCAGGGCGGCGCCGACCTCGTGCGGGATGGTCTCGTCACCGCGTGCGTGGTAGAGGAACATCGGCGCCCGGGGAGGAGTCGAGCCGAGCCGGTTCTCGGCGAGGCGGGCCAGCCACTTGGGCTGGTTGAGCAGGTCGACGGTGCTGATGTCGGCGAAGCGGAGGCCGGCCAGCTTGCCCAGGTCGCCCACGCAGTCGTCGGCGGCGTCGGCCAGCAGGTCGCGGCCCCGGTCGTTGAGGTCGGCCTCAAGGTCGAGCTCCGGGTAGGCGGCGTCGAGCCCGATGCCCGCGGCGGCGGCCAGGCCGAAGTCGTCGGTGCCGTCCAGGTGGTCGGCCACGGCGTGCAGGTCGGCGGGGACGCCGCCCGCGGCGACGCCCTTGAGCCGGAGCTCCGGGGCGTAGGCGGGGTGGAGCTGGGCGGCCCAGCCGGCGGACGCGCCGCCCTGCGAGTAGCCCATCACGGCCACCGGGGCCCGGTTCGACAGGCCCGCTCCGGGGACGCGGGTGGCGGCCCTGATCGAGTCGAGCACGGCGTGACCCTGAGAGACGCCCGCCATGTAGGTGTGCGTGCCCGGGGTGCCGAGGCCCTCGTAGTCGGTGACGGCGACGGCGAAGCCCTTGAGCAGGAACAGGCTGATCAGGGCCAGCTCCGCCTCGCGGCCCTCGCTCATGCTCACCGAGGGGGCGCACTGGTCGCCGAGGCCGTGGGTGCCGGTGGCGTACCCGACGATGGGCCGCGCGCCGAGGGAGTAGCGCGCCTTGGGCACCAGGAGGGTGCCGGAGACGGCGTTGAGCGAGCCGGTGGCGGAGGTGGAGCGGTAGACCAGGTGCCAGGCGTTGACCGGCACCTCCAGGTGCCGGCCGGGCAGCAGGTAGACGGTGGTGGGCTCGGCTGTGACGACGTCGCCCGCCGTGGCGGCGTGCGCCGGGGTGGCGACGAGGGACAAGATCAGGAGCAGGATCGCGGACACGCTGACGCGGACACGTAACTTCATGTGTGCCGTCTCTCTCGAGGGGGGTGCGCTCACGGGACGGCGGCGCCGCGAAACCGATCGTTACCCGCCGGTAACCACCTGTCAAGAGTACGAATGACGGTATAACGAGATGGATTGTCAGACATGTGACATCCGAATCGGGGAGGAAACCGGTTACCAAGTGGCGCATGTCGTGCACCATGGGTGCATGGACTCAGGATCGGTGGCCTACCTGCGCGACCTCCTCGCCGAGACCGGCTGGGTCGAGCGCACCCGCGAGCTCGGCCGCGCCCTGCGCACCACCCGCTCCCCCGGCGGCCTGCTGCTGGTCGGCACCCCCGACGAGGAGCCGTGGCATCTGACCGCCCACCTCGCCGACGAGGCCAGGCTGGCGGACCTGCCGCAGCTCGCCCCCACCCTGGTGCGCTGGGCGCCGTCGGCCGGCGCGCCCCCGCACCTGCGCGTCGGGCTCGACCGCATCCAGCGGGCCAGGCGGGGCGAGACCCTGTTCGTGGTGGCTGAGCAGCAGGCCCCGGTCCCGCTCCTCGAACGCGTCGACGACGCCCGCCGCACCGGCGCCACCATCCTGGCCCTCGAAGGCGGCGACCGGGAGCTGTCCGGGCTGGCCCACGACGCCATCGCCATCCCGGCCGACGGGCCGGTCAGCTTCGACGGCGCCCAGCACCTGGTCAGCGCGGCCGCGGGCGAGATCCCGCAGCGCCCCGGCCTGCGCGAGCGGCTGGCCCGCCTGCTCGACCGGGTCAGCGGCCCACGGGTGTCGGAGTAGCTCACCTCTCCCGCGGCTCAACGCGAGAGCGGCGCAACGCAAGAGCGGCTCAACTCTCCCGCCACGCAACGCGAGAGCGGCGCAACGCAGGAGAGACTCAGCTCTCCTGCGGCTCGGCGCTGCGCAGATGGCCACGCAGGGTGGCGTCCAGGCTGGCGGTGGCGGCCTCGACGGCCCCGATGACGATCGCCTGCACCGGGTCGGGCTCCCCCGACCTGGTCCGGCTCCCCCGCGTGACCACGTCGATCCGGCGCGCCCCCACGTCGCCGAGGTCGCTGACCCGCACCTCACCCTCGGGCACGTCCAGCAGAGCCAGCGTCGGCACGATCGCCACCCCGTGACCCGCCGCCACCAGCGCCAGCGTGGGCCCGAACTCGCCGATCACGTGGACCTTGCGCGGCTCGAAGCCGTGCAGCGCGGCGAGCCGGTCCAGCGCCTGGCCGCAAGCCTTGTCGGGCTCACTGGCCACCCACGGCACGTCGGCCAGGTCGGCGAACCGCTGCGGCTCCGGCCAGGCGGGCGGCACCACGATGCGGTACTCGTCCACGTAGAGGGCACGGGACGCCAGTGAGGGCTGGGCGGGCCGGGGCAGGCTCATGTCGCGTTCGGTGATCAGCACGTCCACGACGCCGTGCCTGAGCTCCTGCAGCGCGGGCGGGCCGTACACCTCGTGGATGGACGGAATGATCTTGGGGTGGCTGTCGGCGAGAGCCCGCATGGCCGGGACCAGGATGTGGTGGATCACCGTGGGGAAGGCCGCGATGCGGACCGGGCCGGACAGCCGTTCGGTGAAGCGGGTGAGCTCGCGCCTGGCCTCGGCCAGCTCGTCCTCGACGCGCTCGGCGTAACCGGCCAGGATGCGGCCGGCGGGGGTGAGGGAGACCCGGCGCTGGGAGCGGTCGATGAGCGCCAGCCCCACCTCACGCTCCAGCTGGGCGAGTTGCTGAGAGACCGCCGAGGAGGTGAGATAGAGGGCCTCGGCAGCCCGCATGACGCCGCCCCGGCGCGCCACCTCGTGGAGGATCCGTAACCGGCGGGGGTCGATGTCCATGAAGCCGAGTCAATCATCATGGGCACCTCACCTGCCACGAAGGGAGCCGTTGTGATCGTCGAACTCAGCCATCGCATCGTCGAAGGCATGATCACCTACCCGGGGGTGCCCGCCCCGCGGCTCGGCGTGCACCTCAGCCGCGCGGACTCCCGCGAGGTGTACGCGCCGGGCACCGAGTTCCACATGGGCACGATCGCGCTGGCCGCCAACACCGGCACCTACCTCGACACCCCGCACCACCGCTACCCCGACGGCGCCGACCTGTCGCAGGTGCCGGCGAGCAGGCTCGCCGACCTGCCCGGCCTCGTGGTGCGGGCCGAGGGCGGGCGAGAGGTGCGGATCAACCAGAATCTGGACGTACGAGACCGCGCCGTGCTGATCCACACCGGCTGGGACCGCCACTTCGGGACCGGGACGTACGTCGGCGAGCACCCCTATCTCGCCCCCGAGTCGGCGGCGTGGCTGGCGGAGCAGGGCCCCGCGCTGGTCGGGATCGACTCGGCGAACATCGACGACACGCCGCCCCACGGCGAGCGCCCGGCGCACACGCTGCTGTTGAAGGCCGGCATCGTGCTGGTGGAGCACCTGACCGGCCTCGCGGCGCTGCCTGACGAGGGGTTCAGGTTTCACGCCGCGCCGCCGATGATCGCCGGGCTCGGCACCTTCCCGGTGCGCGCTTACGCCGTGCTGCCGTAGTCAGCCGGCCCGGCCGGCCAGCCCAGTCAGCCGGCCCGGCCAGGCAGCCCGGCCAGCCGGTCAGTCGTCGTCCAGGTCCGCCTCGTCCCACGCCTTGTTACGGTCGGCCGCGCGCTGCAGGGCGCCGGCCGCCTCCTGCTCGCTCGCGTAGGGGCCCATCCGATCCTTGTCGGGGCAGCCCCGGTCGGGCTCGACGCGCATGTGCTTGAGGCAGAACCACCATTGGCCATCGCTCACGTCACCGATTCTGCCCCGTAGACTCGTGTTTCATGACGACTCTGCTCCAGCCCGGCCGAATTTCGCCCATGCGAAAGGTCCCCGCCCAGATCGAGCGGCCGGAGTACGTCGGCAAGAAGCGCCCCAAGATCGACGAGTCCGACGTCAAGACCCCCGAGATGATCGAGCGCATGCGCGTGGCGGGCCGGATCGCCGCCCAGGCGCTCGAAGAGGTCGGCAGGCACGTGCGCCCCGGCGTCACCACCGACGAGCTCGACCGGATCGGTCATGATTACCTCATCGACCACGGCGCCTATCCGAGCACCCTGGGCTACAAGGGCTATCCCAAATCGCTGTGCACCTCCATCAACGAGGTGATCTGCCACGGCATCCCCGACGACACCGTGCTGCGCGACGGCGACATCGTCAACGTCGACATCACCGCCTTCATCGGCGGCGTGCACGGCGACACCGACGCCACCTTCCTGGTGGGCGAGGTCGACGAGGAGTCCCGGCTGCTGGTGGAGCGCACCCGCGAGGCGACGATGCGGGCGATCAGGGCGGTGGCCCCGGGCCGCCAGCTCAACGTGGTCGGCCGGGTCATCGAGGCGTACGCCAAGAGGTTCGGCTACGGCGTGGTCCGCGACTTCACCGGCCACGGCATCGGCACGAGCTTCCATTCCGGCCTGATGGTGCCGCACTACGACGACCCGTCCCTGCGGGTGGAGCTGGTGCCCAACATGACGTTCACCATCGAGCCCATGCTGACGCTCGGCACGATCGACTACGACATCTGGCCCGACCAGTGGACCGCCGTGACCAAGGACCGCAAGCGCACGGCCCAGTTCGAGCACACGATCGTGGTGACCGAGACGGGGAGCGAGATCCTCACCCTCGCCTAGGCACCACCCCTGTCACCGTCGTGCCCTCCCCCCGCACGCTGCTGACCGTCAACGTGCCACCGAGCTCCGCGAACGCGGCTCGCATGCGGGCGATGCCCCGGGCCGCCTTCGTGGTGTCGAATCCCTGGCCGTGGTCGCTGACCGTCATGCGCAGGCCGCCGCTGCCCGCGGTCACGGCGATCGACACCGCGCCGGCGCCGCTGTGCGACTCGACGTTGGCCAGGGCTTCCCTCATCGCCGTGAGCACCCCCTGGGCGGTGCGCGACGGCACGTCGGCGGAGGGCAGCGCCCAGACCTCGACGGTGATCCCGGTCCGCTGTGACCAGTCGGACAGACAGGTTTCGAGCGCCTCGGCCAGGCCTTCCCCCTCGCGCATGCGCGTATCTTTCGTCAACCCGAACTCCGCCTTCCTGAGGCCCGAGCAGGCGCCGGTCTCCACGCGACCGGCTTCACATGTGACGCGTATCCCCTCCGACTGGACGGCAGACCGCCCCCGACTGTCCCCCTGGGGAAAGGCTACCCGTGATGCCAGAATCGTATGGATCGAAGATAGGTGGCCATCTCCGTACGGCTACTGCGGATATATAGTCAGGCCACCTCTTTTCGGTTGGTGCGTACGATGCCTGCCGTCATCAGCAGAATGATCCAGCAGATCACGATCGCGGCCGGCGCGTTCTGGAGCAGCATGCCCAGGGCCGGCCCATCGCGACCACCAGCACACGCACCCCGCCGTCCAGCCCAGCAGCGCTAGCGGATCGACCGCCCCACCGGCTCGATCACGCGTCCCGTCCATCGGGCGCGGGCCCGCGCGGCATCGGACCCAGGTCCATGGATCCCGGCCGCACGGCCACCGGAAGTGGACCCAGGTCGTTGACGCCTACGTCATTCGCCCTTGTCCGCGCGGTTGAGGCGGGCCAGGTAGTCGTTGTAGGAGTTGAGCTCCGGGTCGCCGCCCGGGGTCCGGTCGGCCTTGCGGTCGCTGCGCCGGGCGGTGCGCTCGTCGCTCTGGTACCACTGCGCGGCGATGGCCAGCAGCACGATCAGGGTGGGGATCTCGCCGAAGCCCCAGGCGATGGCCCCGCCGTTCTGCTGCTCGCGCAGCAACGACTCGCCCCAGGTCCGGTCGAGCTGCTCGTACCAGCCGGAGGCGATGACCGACCCCGTCATCATCAGCGCGATCCCGAAGAAGGCGTGGAACGGCATGGTGACGAAGAGCAGCAGCAGTCTGCCGACGTGCGGCAGGCGGTAGGGGCCCGGGTCGACGCCGATGACCACCCAGAAGAACAGGCAGCCGCTGACCAGGAAGTGGAGGGTCATGATGATGTGCCCGAGATGCTCCTGCATCGCGGACTCGAACAGCGGCGTGAAGTACAGCGCGTAGGTGGAGGCGATGAAGATCGCGGTGGCGATGGCCGGATGCCCGGCGACCTTGACGAACCGGCTGTGCAGGATCGCCATCAGCCATTCACGCGGCCCCCGGTCGCCGCGCTTGGCGGCGGGCCGGAGCGCGCGCAGGGCGAGAGTGACGGGCCCGCCGAGGACCAGGAAGATCGGCACGATCATGGCGAGCGTCATGTGCTCGATCATGTGCACGTCGAACATGACCTTGGCGTAGCGGGCCAGGCCGCTCTGGGTGACGAGGACCAGGATCACCACGCCGATGAACCAGGACACGGTGCGGCCGGTCGACCACGTGTCGCCGCGGCGCCTCAGCCTGACGACGCCCGCGCCGTACAGACCCGCCAGGACGGCGGCCACGATCGCGAAGAACAGGTCGAACCACCACAGGGAGGCGATGTTCGCCAGCGAGATCGGCGGCGGGACCGGATAGCCCAGCAGGTCGAAGGCGCGGCCGGCGGGCAGGCTGACGGGCGGCGGGGGCGTGCGCGCCAGCGCCACGGCCAGGCCGACGGTGGCGAGCATGAGCAGCAGCTCGCCGCCGGCCAGCCGGGCGAACGCGCGCGGCCTGCCCGCGGTGAGCTCCACCATCGTGCGCTGCCGGTGCCACCAGCCCACGTAGCCGAGCAGCACGAAGGCCACGATCTTGGCCACGATCAGCACGCCGTAGCTGGACGTCCACAGGTCGGACACGTCGGTCAGCCGGGCCACCACGCTCGCCAGCCCGGACACGCCGACCCCGGCGTAGCACCACAGGGCCATCGTGGAGAAGCGGTCGGCGGCCACGTCGAGCTGCGGCTTCTTCAGCACGGCGTGCAGCGCGAGCACCGCCAGCCCGCCGACCCACAACGCCATCGTGAGCAGGTGCAGCGCCAGGCCGGTGGTGGCCAGGCCATGGTTGGGCGAGGACGCCGAGTGCCCGGTGAGGGCGGGCGGCAGCAGGGCGACCAGGGAGAACAGCAGCAGCGCGCCCGTGGACCCGGCGGTGATGGCGCCCCGCGAGAACAGCGCGATCGACACGCCGAACAGCACGACGAGGGTGAGCGCGATGCCGGGGCTCTCCTGGGTGGCGTAGCCGACCAGGAAGCTGCGGTTGAGGATCTCCGGGACCGGCCTGGCCCACACGTCGGAGACGCTGAACACCATCGTGAGAAAGGCCGTCCCGGCCCAGGCCAGCGCCGCCCACGAGGCGGCCCGGACATAGCCGAGCGCGGCCTTGCCGAGCATGCCCTTGTCGTTGGGCAGCAGGATCGTGGCCGCCAGCAGCAGGCCGACCGTGGTCAGGCCGGCCACGTCCATGGACAGCTTGGAGACCGGCAGCCCCCAGCGCGTGACCACGCCGGACGAGGGCACGCCCAGGATGATCCGGGGGAACGCCGCGCCTCCGGCGATCATGGCGATCACCAGGGCGGCGACCGCCGCCACGGCCGCCGCCAGCCCGAGCCGGGCGGCCCTGCTCACGGCTTCTTCTTCCGCGCGCTCAGCAGGAACCCGACGCCGATGCCGACGAGCGCGCCGACGATGACCAGCAGCCAGATCGGGAAGGTGGTCGTGGCCGCGCCCTCGGCCGCCACCGGCTCGGCCGGCGCCTGCACGGGTGACTGGGCCGGTGAGGCCTCGGGTGAAGCCGCAGGGGAGGCGGGCTCGGTGGCGGTGGCCTCGGGGCTCGCCGCCGTCTGCGACGGCGTGGCGCCCTTCACCGTGAAGGGGACCTCGCCCTCGATCGGGTGCCCGTCCGAGGAGACCACCCGGTAGGCGATCACGTACGCGCCGTCGGACAGCTCGCCCTTGAGCTTCTGCGTCACCACCGGCCCGTCCAGGTCCGGCTTCCCGGCCTGGTGCTGGACGTCACCGGCACCGCGCACGATGACGAACGGCATCCGCACGTTGCCGGTGAACTCCAGCTTGACCTCGTCGAGGGCCTTGACCGTGGCGCCCTTCGCCGGGTCACTGCTCTTGAGCGCGTCGTGCGCCAGGGCGGGCGCGGCGGTGGCGAGCACGAACAGGGCAGCGAGAATCGCGGCGGCGGCCGCGAACGGGGATTTCTTCATGACATCCCCCAGGCTACCGACGTGTCCGCCCGGTCCGGACTCGACCGCTACAATTCGCCCGCCGCGAACCCGTCCCCTCCAGCGTCCCCTCAGAGTCCGGCGCAGGCCAGCGCGCGCTCGTAGGCGTCGACCGCGCCGTCGGCGTCGCCCATGTGCTCCAGAGTCTCGGCCGTGGCGAGCCACGAGCCGGCGGACTGGTAGGAGGAAGGCAGCGGCGTCAGCGCCGCGCGGATCCGCTCCAGGTGGCGCTCGGCCTCGGCGACGTCTCCGCGCACGCTGTGCGCCCGCCCCAGCAGCAGCTGCGTCTCCGGCACCTGGTTCATGCCCGAGGCCGTCAGCAGCTCGTCGGCGGCGTGCCCGTGCTCGATCGCCTTGTCGATCTCGCCGGTCATGAACTCGACGCTGGCGAGCTCGGTCAGCGCCCGCGCCCGGTCGATCACGCTGGTGGAGCTCTGCTCCTGCTCGCTGATGGCGCGCTTGAGCTGCTGGGTCAGCTTGGCCGCCTCCTGCGGCTGCACCCGGCGCTTGAGCTGCGCGTGCGCGACCCGCATCTTGGCCAGCAGACGCGGCTGCTCGGTCTCCCCCATCAGCGCCAGCGCGCGCTCGGTGAAGACCAGGGCCTCCTCGCGGTGGCCGGTGTGGTCGGCGGTGTAGGCGGCGTTCCAGTTGGCGGCGGCCATGGCCCGGGGGGTGCCGAGCGCCTCGGCCGCGTTGAGCAGCTCGGCGGCGAACTGCCGGGCGCGCAGGTGGTCGCCGCGCACGAGGTAGGCGGCCAGCAGGGTCGCGCCCAGCTCGACCAGCAGGTCCGACCAGCCGGGCCGGGCCGTGGCGCCCAGGACCCGCTCGCCGATCTCGACCGCCTCGGTCAGCCGGTTGCTCTGCCGGTAGACGCGGCACAGCGCGATGGCGACCTCGATCCGGCGGTCCGCGGGCAGCTCCTCGCTCTGCAGGTGGTGCAGGATCGCGATCGCGCCGCTACGGTCGCCGCACGCCTCAGTGGCGAGGGCCAGGCCGAATTCGGTGTCTTGACGTAGTGATGTGAGACCTGTCAGGTTGTTGTCCGCCAGAAGCTCGGTGAAGCGGGAGCGCGCCTCCTGGACTTCACCGTTCTCCAGCGCAAGCCTGGCATAACCGAGTGCGAGCTCGATGTCCTCCATCTGTTCGGCGGTGACGCCGTTGATGAGATAGGACAGCGAGCAGTCGAGTTTCTGGGCCAGCAACTCCAGAACCGCAGGAGTGGGGGTACGCTTGCCGCTCTCGATCAAGGAGACATAGCTGTCAGACAACTCGGGATGCGCGAGCTGGGCCTGAGACAGACCACGCTGCCGCCTCACCGTCTTGATACGGAGTCCGACTAGGTCAGATGTGGTCACGGTCGCCACTCCCTGAGATGATAAGTTCCGAGCAAAACCCGCAGATCGGCGAGGGAGATCCTCATGCGCACGCGTCTTACCCTGTCCGCACTCGTTGCCTTGCTCGCGGCCCTCGTGGCCGTCGGCAGCAATAGTACGGCCGCAACCGCTGAAACGTCTGCCCCCTTGACCGCCATGGCTGCCATGACCGATGAGCTGTGCTGCTGAGGCTTGGCCTGGAGAGTGGCGCCCCTGCCGTCTCAGCCGACGAGCTACGCGGTGTTCACCCTAGACATGGCGTCTACATTTCATCTACATAAGAACCTCTTTCTCTCCGCCTGACATCGCTACCCAGTGATCTTCACTGCTTCAGAAAGATCCGGTCTACGCTGCCGTAGTCCGGACAGTCTGCATCCGTGTGGGGAGTCGTATGGCCGAGGACATCCGCATCAGCCTTCTCGGCCCCGTGTCCGCCGCACGCGGCGGCGCGGTGATCGATCTCGGCTCTCCTCGCAGACAGGCTGTGCTGGCGATTCTGGCCTCACGCGCCGGGCGCGTGGTGCCGATGAACCGCCTCATCGACGGCGTCTGGGGGGATCAGCCCCCACGCACCGCCGAACAGAGCGTCTACACCTACGTCGCCGGCCTCAGGAAAGTCCTGGAGCCCTCCCGCAGCCGGCGGGAGCGGTCCGGGCTGCTGGCCGGCGACACCGGCGGCTATGTGCTCCGCCTGGACCCGCATCAGGTCGACACCACCCTGTTCCTCCGGCACGTGGAGGCGGCCGGCCTCTCGGCCGGCACCGGCGCGCACGACGAGGCGCTGCGCCTGCTGGACGCGGCCCTGTCCCTGTGGCGTGGTGAGCCCCTGACCGGCGTGTCCGGCCCGTTCGCCGACGCCGAACGCGCCCGCCTCACCGACCACCGCCTCACCGCCGCCGAATACCGCGCGGAGGCGCTGCTCCGGCTCGACCGGCCGCACGACGCCCTGATGTCCGTACGGGACCTCACCCGCCGCCATCCGATCCGCGAGCGGCTGCGCGAACTGCTGATGCTGGCGCTGTTCCGGTGTGGCAGGCGGGCCGAGGCGCTGGCGGCCTTCGAGGAGGGCCGCCGTGTCCTCCGCGACGAGCTCGGCGTGGACCCGGGCGAGTCGCTACGCCGCTCCCACGCGCTGGTGCTGCGCGGCGAGCCCACGCCCCCGAGCCACCCCGCACCCGACGAGCCGAGCGCCCCGACCGTCGCCTTCCCCGCAGCGCCGGGCGAGACTCCGAACGGCCCTGCAACCGCCTCCCCCTCAGGGCCGGCCGCACCGGCGGAAGGGCCCGACCAAGCGGTGGGACGGCCCGGCGAACCGGCGGGAGGGTCGGCCGACGGCAGGGCACCGGCGCTGGGAGCGCCGACGTCGGGGGTGCCGGTGCCGGGTGTGCCGGCGCTGGGAGCGCAGGCGCCGCGTCAGCTTCCCCGGGACCTGGCCGGGTTCGTGGGCCGGGCGAAGGAGATCATCCGGCTGAAGTCGCTGCTCGCGCCGTGGGACGGCGCGCCGCCGAGCCCGCTGGTGGCCATCTCCGGCCCACCGGGGGTGGGCAAGTCCGCGCTCGCCGTACGGATCGCCAACCTGGTGCGGGACCGCTTCCCCGACGGGCAGCTGTACGTGAACCTGCGCGGCGCCACCGTCAACCTGCCGGCGCTCAGCCCGCTGGACGTGCTGGGCAGGTTCCTGCGGGCGCTCGGGACGGACGGTGAGGCGGTCCCGGCGGAGGTCGACGAGGCGGCGGCGCTGTGGCGCAGCCGGCTGGCCGGCAGGCGGATGCTGGTGCTGCTGGACGACGCGGCGGGTCTGGGCCAGATCCAGCCGCTGCTGTCGGCCCCCGGCGCCACGTTCCTGGTGACGAGCCGCGAGACCCTGGCCGCGGGCGACGACTGCGCGCAGCTGCACCTGTCCCGGATGCCGCTCTCCGAGGCGGTCACTGTGCTGGCCAAGCTGGCGGGCGCCGGGCGGGTGGGCGCCGACCCCGCCGAGACGGCCTGGCTGGTGCGGCTCTGCGACGGCCTGCCGCTCGCGTTGCGCATCGCGGGCGCGCGCCTGGCCGACCGCCCGGGGTGGAGCGTGTCGACGCTGACCGGCCGGCTACGCGACGAGCACCGACGGCTGCAGGAGCTGGAGGCGGGCGAGCTGGCCGTCAGGGCCAGCCTGGCGGCCAGCTGGAGCGCGCTGAGCGACGGCGCCCGGCCGCTGGACCGCACCGCCGCGCACACGATGTCCCTGCTCGGTCTCCTGCACGTGCACGACCTGACCGCCGAGGTGGCCGGCGCGCTGCTGGGGACCGGCACGGACGAGGCCGAGAGAGCGCTGGAACGGCTGGTGGACGCGCACCTGCTCGATCCGGCGGGGCCCGGCCGCTACCAGCAGCACGACCTGATCCGGCTCTTCGCGGCCGAGGTGGCGCCGGACGACACGACCGGGCCGCTCATCCGGGCGCTGAGTCACTACGTCGCCTCGGCCCGGCTGGCCAGCACCACCATGGACCCGCACCGGGTACAGCCCGAGGCCGACGCGGTGACGGCCGAGCCGCATCACGTCAGCAGTCCGGACGAGGCCCGCGCCTGGCTCGACCGCGAGGAGCCGAACCTGGTCGCGGTCGCCGGACAGGCCATGTCCAGCCAGGACGATCGGCTCGCCCGGCTCGGCGTGGCGCTGACCTTCGCCCTGTTCTGGTATCAGCACTACGCCCATCAGCCGGAGCACCAGATCGCCCTCAACCTGCAGGCCCTGAGCGTCTGCGAGCGGCTCGGCGACCGGCGCGGCCTCTACCACGCCCACGGCCACGTGGCCTCCGGCCTGTCGTTCCAGCAGCGGATGACCCAGGTCGTCGAGCACCTGCACGCCCAGCTCGCGCTGGCCAAGGAGCTGGGCGACGCCTTCAGCGAGCAGCGGACGCTGGGCAACCTGGCCAACGCCGAGAACAAGCTGGGCGGCCACGAGCGGGCGCTGTCGTACGCGAGCCGCCAGCTGTTGATCGCCCGGCGGATCGGGGCGGAGGTGGGCGTCCGCTACGCGCATCTGATGGCGGGCAGCGCCTGCCACGGGCTCGACCGGGCGAGCGAGGCGCGCGAGCACCTGGAGGCCGCCATGGCCGCCGCCGAGGCGGTGGGCGACACCGGCCAGGCGGGCAACATCCGCATGGTGCTCGGCGAGGTCTGCCTCGCCCAGGACGAGCCTCGTACGGCGCTGGAGCATCTGCGGCAGGCCCTGGTCTTCAACCGCACGCACGGGATCCGGATGGGCGAGCTGCGCTGTCTGGTGCGGCTGTCGCGCGCCTGCCGCATGCTGGGCGACGCCCGCGCCGCCCTGACCCACATCGGCGAGGGCGTCCCCCTGGCCAGGACGATGGGCACCGACCTGTGGCTGGAGCGGGCGCAGGAGGAGCAGCGGGCGGTGCACGAGCTGCTCGGCGTCCCTGTCGTGCACCTCGTGTGAGCGTCAGCCGGCCCTGAGCGCCAGGAAGAAGTCCACCCGGTCCGCCATCGTGGACAGGTCCTTGCCGGTGAGCTCCTCCACCCGCTTGACCCGGTAGCGGACGGTGTTCACGTGGACGTGCATCCGCTCGGCGCAGGCGTTCCAGGACCCGGCGCAGTCGAGGAACGTGGCGAGGGTGCGGACGAGCTCGGACTGGTGGCGCGTGTCGTAGTCGCGCAGCGGCCCCAGCAGGCGGTCCGCGAACGAGGCGCGCACGTCACCGGGGACGGTGGCCAGCAGCAGCGCGTGGGTGTAGATCTCGTCGCTGGTGGCCACCCCGCCCGACCGGCCCCGCGCCAGCCGCACGGCGTGCCCGGCCTCGTCGAGGCCTCCCTTGAGCGCGGCCGCCCCGATCAGCGCCCCGCTCACGCCCACGCAGACGCGGGTCCCCGGCAGCGCGCCGAGCACCTCGGCCCCCGCCCGCAGCCGCCCCGCCAGCTCCTCCACCGCGCGCCCCCGCAACGGGACCACCGCCACCGCCCCGCCACCGATGGCCGCGGCGACCACCTCCCGCCCGAGCAGCTCCTCCAGCACCCACCCGTCGAGCACCCCCTCCTCCCCCCGCCGCCCACCCACGACCTCGAACCCAGCCCCCACCCCGGCCGGTCCCACGCCGGCCCCGCGCCCGCTCTCCCCACCCGGCGGGTTGTCCTGACCCGCACCAGACGCGCTCTCCCCGTCTGTGGGGTGGCCGGTCGTCGGACGGGTGGTGGCGGTGACGATGGCGTACGGGGCGGTGTCGTCGAGGCCGCAGGTGCGCAGGCGGGCGCTGAGCTCGGCCGGGTCGGCACCGGAGGCGGCGCCCTGGACGAGGTGGCCGGTCAGGCGGCGCTCGACCCGCCGTCCTTCCTCCATCCGGCCGCGTTCCAGCTCGACGCAGGCGGCCAGTTCGTAGCCGAGGTCGGGCCGGTCGAGCAGGTCGCCGTCGCAGGCCAGCGCCCAGCCCGCCGCGCGGTGGCCGCGGCCGACGCCGAACACGGTGTGTCCCCCGGCAAGGCAGGGCAGCCGTGGCGCGGTCAGGTAGGCCCGCGCCAGCCGTACCGGATCTGCCGGCGAGCCGAGGATCACATGGCCGGCGGCGGAGACCACCGCGCCCGTGACGCCGAGCTCGGCGGCGGTCAGCGCGAACAGCTCGGGCAGGCCGGCGCCGTCGGCGACCGCGGCGAGGAGGCGGCGGTGGCGGCCGAGCGCGTCACGCGCGTCGCCCGACAGGCGTGGCGTCACCAGCTCGGTCAGGGTGCGGAAGGAGGTCTCGGTGGGCACTTCGAGCAACGGCAGGCCGGCCTGCTCGCAGGCGTCGACGAGGTCCTGGGGCACATGCCCCAGCCAGGCCTGACCGGCGCCGAGCGCCGTGACCCCGGCCTCGGCGAGGGCGGCGACGAAGCGAGCGGAGTCGGCGGGCGAGTGCCGCCACATCAGCCCGGTCAGCACCAGCTCCCCGCCCGACAGGTAGCGGCCGGGTTCGGGCAGGTCCGTGATGTGCACGGTGTCGAACGCGCGGCCGGGGTCACCGGCGAGCAGTCTGAGGTGTAGTTCCTCGATGGCCAACAGGTCACTTATCCGCACTTGGAGGAATATACAAGTCGGCCGGTGAACCGCTTACCTCGATTTCACGCCGCGCGCATTCCGGGTGGCCGGCAGTGGTGCTCTACTCGAAAGATGTCCACTCAGAGGATGTCCACCCAGAGGCTGACGGAGACGGTGAGCCAGGCACCGCAGGGGGTCGGCGTCAGCGCGCCCCGGCCGGACGCGGTGCTCAAGGTCACGGGCGAGTTCGCGTACGCCTCGGATCTGTGGCTGGAGGGCATGGTCTGGGGCGCGACGCTGCGCAGCCCGCACGCCTCGGCGTGGATCCGCGCCATCGACGTGGGCCCGGCGCTGGCGATCCCCGGGGTGCGCACCGTGCTGACGCACGAGGACGTGCCGGGCGAGAAGTTCTACGGGCTGGACGTGAAGGATCAGCCGGTGCTCGCCATCGACCAGGTGCGTTACCAGGGCGAGCCGGTGGCGCTGGTGGCGGCCGACCATCCGGAGACGGCGCGCAGGGCGGCGGCGGCGATCGTGGTGGAGTACGAGCCACGCGCGGCCGTGACAGACCCCCGCGAATCCCGAGATTTCGTCAGATATCAGCCGGTGCGCACGGGCGACACCTTCGAGGCCGAGGTCGTCGTCACGGGCGAGTACGAAGTAGGCATGCAGGACCAGGCCTTCCTCGGCCCGGAGTCCGGCCTGGCGGTCCCCGCCGAGGACGGCGGCGTCGACCTCTACATCGCCACCCAGTGGCTGCACGTGGACCGCGACCAGCTCGCCCCCTGCCTGGGCCTGCCGCCGGACAAGGTGCGGCTGACCCTGTCCGGCGTCGGCGGCGCTTTCGGCGCGCGCGAGGACCTGTCGATGCAGGTCCACGCCTGCATGCTGGCGCTGCGGCTGGACCGCCCGGTGAAGATCTCGTACGGCCGCGAGGAGTCGTTCTTCGGCCATGTGCACCGCCACCCGGCCCGGATGCGCTACGAGCACGGCGCCACCCGCGACGGCAGGCTCGTCTACGTCAAGGCCGACATCCTGCTCGACGGCGGCGCCTACTGCTCCTCCTCCCCCGCGGTCGTCGGCAACGCCGCCTCGCTCGGCGCGGGCCCGTACGAGGTGCCGAACGTGCGGGTGGACGCGACCGGCGTCTACACCAACAACCCGCCCTGCGGCGCGATGCGCGGCTTCGGCGCGGTGCAGGCCTGCTACGCCTACGAGTCGCAGATGGACCGGCTGGCCGAGGCGTGCGGCCTGTCGCCCGTGGAGATCCGGGTGCGCAACGCGGTCTCCCAGGGCTCCTCGCTCATCACCGGCCAGGTGATCGACTCACCGGCGCCGCTCGCGGACATGCTGCGCGACCTGGCGGACTTCCCCCTCCCCGCCCCGGCCGGGCAGGACCTGCGCGCCCTGCCCGGCGGCGTCTCACAGACCACCCATGGCGAGCAGGTGCGGCGTGGCGTCGGCTACGGCGTCGGGATCAAGAACATCTGCTTCTCCGAGGGCTTCGACGACTACTCCACGGCCCGGGTGCGGGCCGAGCTGGTCGGCGGCGAGCCGCACGTCACCGTGCACACCGCGGCGGCCGAGGTGGGGCAGGGCCTGGTGACGATCCAGGCGCAGATCGCCCGTACCGAGCTGGGCGTCGAGCGGGTGACCGTGGCGACCGCCGACACCTCTGTCGGCTCGGCGGGCTCGTCGTCCGCCTCGCGGCAGTCGTACGTCACCGGGGGCGCGGTGAAGGCCGCCTGCGAGGCCGTACGGGAGCGCTTCGGCGGGATGCCGGCCCGGGAGGCGCTGGAGAAGCTCGGCCCGATCGAGGAGACGCGCGAGTACCGGCACCGGCCCACGTACCCGATGCACCCCGACACCGGGCAGGGGCACTCGCACACCCAGCTCGCGCTGTGCGTGCACCGGGCGGTCGTGGACGTGGACGTGGAGCTGGGCCTGGTGAAGGTGGTGGAGCTGGCGGCCGTGCAGGACGTGGGCCGGATCCTCAACCCGCAGGCGCTGGAGGGGCAGATCCACGGCGGGTCGGCGCAGGGCCTGGGGCTGGCGCTGATGGAGGAGATCCAGGTGCGCGACGGCGTGGTGCTGAACCCGTCCTTCACCGACTATCTGATCCCCACCATCCTCGACATGCCGCCGATGACGCTGAAGATCCTGGAGAATCCGGACCCGGCGGCGCCGTACGGGCTGCGCGGCGCGGGCGAGCCGCCGACGCTGTCGTCCACCCCCGCCATCGCGGCCGCCGTACGGGCCGCGACGGGACTGCGGTTGACTCGGGTTCCGATCAGACCCGAGGATATCGCCTTGGTTCACAACGGGGAGGGATCTCATGGCAGACGCGCGTGAAGCGGCGAAGGCGGAGTTCGAGCGGTTCGACACCGATGGTGACGGTCTGCTGACGGCCGCCGAGATCAGGCAGGCCAACCAGGCGCTGGGCGGGCTCGGCGCCTCCGAGTCGGAGGTCGAGGCGTTCATCGTGTCCGCGGACAGCGACGGTGACGGCCGGATCGGGCTGGAGGAGTTCGCCGCGCTGGTCGGCGGCGGACGGCACGAGCAGGCGTGATCACGTCGCCCGCCGGGTAGGCAACCCGCCATCCCCCTTGATCGTGAAGGGGGATGGCGGTGCTCGACAGGTTCTTCGAGCTGTCCGGGCGAGGGACGACCGTCGGCCGTGAGATGCGTGGCGGCATCACCACGTTCATGGCGATGGCGTACATCATCCTGCTCAACCCGATCATCCTGGCCGGCGCGCAGGACGTCACCGGCGCGAAGCTGACGATCTCGCAGCTCACCACGTCGACCGCGCTGGCGGGGGCCATCTCCACGCTGCTCATGGCCGTCATCGGCAACGCGCCGCTGGCGCTGGCCGCCGGCCTGGGGCTGAACGCGGTGGTGGCCTACCAGGCCGCGCCGTTCATGACCTGGGCGCAGGCGATGGGGCTGGTCGTGCTCGAAGGGCTGGTCATCATCGTGCTCGCGGTGACGGGGCTGCGCACGCTGATCATGAACGCGATCCCGCTCGCGCTCAAGCACGCCATCAGCGTCGGCATCGGGCTGTTCATCGCGCTCATCGGCCTGGTGGACGCCGGGTTCGTGGCGCGCGGCACGGGCACGCCCGTGCAGCTCGGTGCGACCGGGCGGCTGTCGGGGTGGCCGGTCTCGGTGTTCTGTTTCGGCCTGTTGCTGATGATCGTCCTGTTCGTCCGCAGGACCCCGGCGGCCATCCTCATCAGCATCGCCGTGACCGCTGTGGTGGCCGTCCTGGTGAACTCGCTGGCCACGGTCGAGCCCGGGGCGTGGGGAGTGGTGACGCCCCGGGTGCCCGAGTCGCTGGTGTCGGCGCCGGACTTCGGCCTGGTGGGCGAGGTCGACCTGCTCGGCGGCTTCGCCCGCGCGGGCGTGCTGACGGCGACCGTGGTGCTGTTCACGCTGGTGCTGTCCGGGTTCTTCGACGCGATGGGCACGATCATCGGCGTCAGCGACGAGGCCGGGCTGGTGGACGAGCGCGGCCGGGTGCCGCGGCTGGGCCGGATCCTCACCGTGGACGGCGTGGCGGGCATGGTCGGCGGGGCGGTGAGCTCGTCGGCCAACACGGTGTTCGTCGAGTCGGCGGCCGGCGTGGGCGAGGGGGCGCGGACCGGGCTGGCCAGCCTGTTCACCGGGGCCCTGCTCGGGCTGACGCTGCTGTTCACGCCGCTGGCCGCGGTGGTGCCCGCCGCCGCGGCCGCACCCGCGCTGGTGCTGGTGGGGGCGCTGATGATGATGCAGAGCAGGAACGTGCCCTGGCAGGACCTGGAGCTGGCCGTGCCCGCGTTCCTGACGATCGCGCTGATGCCGTTCACGTACTCGATCACGAACGGGGTGGGCGCCGGGGTGATCGTCTACACGCTCATCAAGGCGGCACGGGGGAAGTTCTCGGAGATCCCGTGGCTGCTCTGGGTGGTCTCGCTGCTCTTCCTGGCCTACTTCGGGATCGGCGCGGTGGAGGGGCTGTTCGTCTAGCTCAGGTCTGCGCCGTTGCAGGCCACGCCGTTGTTGTCGACGTCGGTGTACCAGGCGTACTCGGGGTGGACGCCCTTCGTGTACGGGCCGTACCCGGCGGCTCTGGCCTGCCGGCAGCTGTCGTACTTGGGGTTGAGCGTCCCGTCGGCGCCGGCCGTGTCGCCTGTGGGGTCACCTGTCGGGCTGCCGGTCGAGGTGCCGGTCGGCGTGCCCGTGCCCGTGGTGGCGGCCCCCGTGGGCCGGCCGGGAGAGGTGGCCGGGCCGCCGGTGGGGGTTCCGGCCGGGTCGCCGGTGGGGGTTCCGGTCGGGTCGCCGGTGGGGGTTCCGGTCGGGTCGCCGGTCGGGGTGCCGGTGGCGCCGAGCAGGCGCGTGGCCAGCGCCTCGGCGTCCTCCTTGGAGAACCCGACGATGCTCAGGCTGTCGCCGTCCATGCTCTGGGTGACGACGGGCGCCGCCACGACCGTCCTCGGCACCAGCACGACCGCGATCTGCCGCTGGTCGGCGACCTGCTCGTCGATGAGGTCGACTAATTTCTGCTTGTACGCCGGCGCGACCGCGATGCGGACCGAGTGGGTGCCGTCCGTCTCGCGCACCGCCTCGATCTCCTGCACGGCGTTGACCGTGACGCCGTTCTCGAGCAGGTAGCAGGTGGCCTGGGTCTCGTCGAGCGCGGCCTCCTCACCAGGACACGGCGCCGCCTTCGTCTCGCGTACGGGGGCGAAGTGGATCGGCGTGGCCAGCCGCTTCGGCGGCGCGCCGCCGAGCAGCGGGGAGTCCGGGCTCCTGGTCATGAGGACGGCGATGGTGCCGAGCACCCCCGCGACCAGCACCACCAGGACGAGCGAGACGATCAGCACGATGGTGGTGAGCCTGCTCGCCTGCGGATGCCCCGGATCCGCGGCTGGCGGCTCTTCCGGCTTGTCCATCGATGACGTCCCCATCCTGACGTTTCGGGCTGCCGGTGAGCTTATCGAGGACCGTCGGAAGCCGGGTAATCCGGTGAACAAATCTCGCTTTTCTGTTAAGTGGAGGAGAATGGAGAAAGAATTACGGCAATCCCACAGTTCAGCGGAAACGGGGTGGGGACCATGAAGGTCGGAGTTCCCCGCGAGGTGAAGAACACCGAGCACCGGGTGGCGCTCACCCCGGCGGGCGCCCACGAGCTGGTACGCCACGGCCATCAGGTCTTCGTCGAGCGGGAGGCGGGCCTCGGCTCCGCCATCCCCGACGCCGAGTTCCAGGCGGCGGGCGCGGTCATCCTGCCCGACGCGGACTCGGTCTGGGCCGGATGCGACCTGATCCTCAAGGTCAAGGAGCCGGTCGCGGAGGAGTACCACCGGATGCGCAAGGGCCAGGTGCTCTTCACCTACCTGCACCTGGCCGCGTCGCAGGCCTGCACGCGGGCGATGCTCGACGCGGGGATCACCGGCGTCGCCTACGAGACCGTGCAGACGCCCGACGGCCGCCTCCCCCTGCTCGCGCCCATGTCCGAGGTGGCGGGCCGGCTCGCGCCCCAGGTCGGCGCCTACCATCTGATGAGCTCGCAGGGCGGCAGGGGCGTCCTGATGGGCGGCGTCTCCGGCGTGTACGCGGCCAAGGTGGTGGTGATCGGCGCGGGCGTCTCCGGCATGAACGCGGCCGCCATCGCACTCGGCATGCAGGCCGAGGTGCTCCTGCTGGACACGAACATCGACAAGCTCCGCCAGGCCGACCTGATCTATCAGGGCCACTGCCAGACGGTCGCCTCCAACATCCTGGAGATCGAGCGGGCCGTCCTGGAGGCCGACCTGGTCATCGGGGCCGTCCTGATCCCCGGCGCCAAGGCGCCCAGGCTGGTGACCGACGAGCTGGTCAGCCGGATGAAACCCGGCTCGGTGCTGGTGGACATCTCCATCGACCAGGGCGGCTGCTTCGAGAACTCCCGCCCGACCACGCACGCCGAGCCGACCTACCCGGTGCACGACTCGATCTTCTACTGCGTGGCGAACATGCCGGGCGCGGTCCCGCACACCTCCACCTTCGCGCTGACCAACGTCACCCTCCCGTACGCGCTGGCGATCGCGGACCACGGCTGGGCGGCGGCGATGCGCCGGGACGAGGCCCTGGCGCTCGGCCTGAGCACCCACGAGGGCCACCTCACCAGCCGTCCCGTGGCCGAGGCCCACGGCCTGGACTGGGTGCCGCCGGAGGACGTGCTCAGCTGAGACCTCGCTCGGTGACCGTCTTGAGGTGGCGGTTGCGCCGCAGGATCAGCCGGGTCATGTGCCGGCGCAGCACCAGCGCCTCGGCCATCCGGCCCAGCGGCCCGGCGGGGGCGGCGAAGTCGATCACGTCCCGCATGAGGGTGCCGCCGTCGCCGTCGTCCTCGAAGCGGTGCTCGTGCCACCAGCGCCGGAAGGGGCCCGCCACCTGCTCGTCGACGAAGGACGTGGGCGGGGCGCAGGCGCTGATGACGGAGGTCAGCCGCCAGGTGACGCCGAAGTGGCGGGCCTGCCAGGTGACCTGGTCGCCCAGGGTGAGCCGGCCGGACGTGACCCCGGCCACGGCCCGCTCGCCCGAGGCGCTCATGGAGGCGGTGTGCGCCTCCACCGACAGCGACTCGGCGAAGACTCGCTCAGGGGGTGCCAGGACGTGGGTGATGACCTCTAAGCGCGTCACGGCCCTGAGCGTACGGAACCCCTGGGCGGGTCTCTCTCCCGCCCAGGGGTCTCTCGTGCTTTTACTGCTGCGACTGCGACGGCATCGGGCTGGCCGGTGCCTGGGTCTGCTGCGGCTGCTCCGGCTGCGGGAGCGGAGCCTGGTCGGCCGTGGTGGAGATGGCCTGCGGACCGCCGCACGTGGCGCCCGGCTCAGGGGTGTCCGGGCCGTTCTGGTAGCGCTTGATGAAGGCGCCCAGCTTCGGGTCCTCGGGGTTGTCCAGCTTCAGCTGGTGACCCCAGGACGAGACCACGACCGGCGCGGGCAGGTTGGGGAACGGGCTGACCAGCATGTAGTCCTGCTGACCCGTCGAGCCCGCCACTTCCTTGAGCTTGTCCACCTGGGCCTTGGGCAGGTCGGGGCGGTAGGTGATCCAGACGGCGCCGTGCTCCAGGGAGTGGACGGCGTGCTCGTTGTGGATCGGCTTGTCGTAGATGGCGCAGGCCTGCCAGTAGCCGTTGTGCTCGCCACCGACCGGCGGGGTCTCCTTGTAGGCGACCGTGTTCGCCACGTGCTGCCCGCCGTCGTACGTGACGCTGGTCACGCCGTCGAGCGAGGTCACGCGCGACTGCTCGATCAGGTAGTAGCCGACCAGGCCGACGAGCAGCACGACGACGAGACCGCCTGTGCCCCACATCAGCAGGGCGGTGCGACGTTCTTTGCGCTGCTGCTGGGCTCGCATCTTCTGCAGATGCTCGCGCCGCGCCTGCGCCTTCTCCTTCGTCATCGTTCCTCCATCGGCGTACCAACTTGGGTCACCCTATGCCCTCCGGGCGTATGCGGAGAATAAGGTGCGGATAAGCATGCGATCACAACTGGACCAGGGGCTGGGTAGGCTGTAGAGGCCATGGAGAAACCCGCCAGCAGATCGCTCTTCGTCGCCCTCGCCGTCCTGGTCGTCGCCGCCGCCGCGGTGTTCCTCGTGTTCGGTGGCCGGGGCACGCCCGGTGACACCTCGCCGGAGGCGGGGTTCGCCCGCGACATGGCCACGCACCACGCGCAGGCCGTCGCCATGTCCTTCACGATCAGGGACAAGAGCGAGTCCGGGGAGATCCGAAACCTGGCCTTCGACATCATCAACACGCAGGCCAACCAGCGCGGCATGTTCCTGGGCTGGCTGGAGCAGTGGGGGCTCACCCAGTCGACGGACCTGCGGCCGATGCGGTGGATGAACGGCCACGGCCACGTCCAGGTGTCGGCCTCGACGCGGGAGATGCCCGGCATGGCCTCGCAGCAGGACCTCGCCAAACTGGACGAGCTGACGGGCGCCGAGGCCGAGGTGCAGTTCCTTCGGCTCATGATCCGCCATCACGAGGGCGGCGTGGAGATGGCCGAGGGCCTGCTCAGGCTGTCGGACCGCACGGAGGTGGTCAGGATGGCACGCAAGATCGTCGACGGTCAGAAGGCCGAGATCGACCTCATGACGGATCTGCTCGCCCGGCGGGGCGCACTGCCGGCGTCCTGATGAGCGCCGACGCGGTCGTCGTGGGATCGGGCCCCAACGGGCTCGTCGCGGCCGTGACGCTGGCCCTGGCCGGGCGCGAGGTGCTGCTGCTGGAGGCGGCCGACCGGTTCGGCGGCGGGCTGCGCTCGGCGGAGCTGACGCTGCCCGGCCGGGTGCACGACCTGGGCGCGACCGTGATGGCGATGGCGCTGGCCTCCCCCGCGCTGCGCGAGCTGGACCTGGACGGCGTCGAGTTCGTCCACCCGCCGGTGGCCGCCGCGCATCCGCTCGACGACCGCCCCGCCGTGCTCCTGCACCGCGACGTGCGCCGCACCTGCGAGGGGCTGGGACGGGACGCGGCGGTGTGGCGGGCGACGGCGGGGGCGGTGGCGCGGGCCGGGTTCCCGCTCACGGACCTGCTGCTGCGGCCGCTGGGCCCGTGGGGGGCTCAGCAGGTGCGGCCGGCCACCCTCGCCGCCGCCGCGCGCTTCGGGATGATCGCCGCCCTGCCCGCCACGACGCTCGCGCGGCGCGGGTTCAGGACCGTGGCGGGGCGCGCGCTGCTGGCGGGCATGGCCGCGCACACGATGCTGGACCTCCGATCGCCGCTGACCAGTGGGTACGGCCTGACCCTCGGCGCGCTGGCCCACCTGGTGGGCTGGCCGCTGGTCAAGGGCGGTTCCCAGGTGCTGGCCGATGCCCTGGTCGCCCTGCTGCGCAAGCTGGGCGGCCAGGCGGTGACCGGTCACCGGGTGCGCCGGTTGGCCGAGCTCGACGCGGAGACGGTGGTGCTCGACGTGTCACCGGAGCAGTTCCTGCGGATGGCCGACTTGCCCGCCCCCTACCGGCGGCGGCTGTCCCGCTTCCGTCGCGGGCCGGGCGTGTTCAAGATGGACTGGGCGCTCGACGGGCCGGTGCCGTGGCGGGACCCGGCGGTGGCCGGCGCGGGCACCGTGCACCTGGGCGGCACGCTGGAGGAGATCACGCTCAGCGAGGCGGAGACGGCCGCCGGACATCACTCGCCGCGCCCGTACGTCCTGCTCGTGCAGCCGTACGCCGCGGACCCCGGCCGGGGCGGGCACACGCTGTGGGCCTACTGCCATGTTCCCAACGGGTCGCCGGTGGACATGACGGGCGCGATCGAGGCGCAGATCGAGCGGTTCGCGCCGGGGTTCGGCGAGCGGGTGCTGGCCCGGCACGTCATGGGGCCGGCCGCGCTGGAAGCGGCGAACGCCAACCTGCTGGGCGGCGACATCGGCGGCGGGCTGGCCAGCCTCGGGCAGTTCGTGAAGCGGCCGGTGTGGTCGCCCGCGCCGTGGCGCACCCCGCTCCCGGGCGTCTTCCTCTGCTCCGCCTCGACGCCGCCGGGGGCCGGGGTGCACGGCATCGGCGGCCACCAGGCCGCCCGCCTGGCCCTCAAGCGCTGAACGCCAGGCCTGAGCCCGGCGCTCGAAGCGCTCGATGCCGGCCCGGCGTTCAGGAAGGACGCTGTCAGGAGGGCTGGACGCCCAGTTCCTCGGCCACCGCGGCGGCGAAGGCGTCCACGTCGGCTTCGGTGGTGTCCCACGCGCACATCCAGCGGACCTCGCCCGTCGCCTCGTTCCAGGTGTAGAAGCGGAAGCGCTTCTGCAGTCGCTGGGTGACGTCGGCGGGCAGGACGGCGAAGACCGCGTTGGCCTCGACGGGGCGCGGCACCTCGACGCCGGGCAGGTCGCGGACGGCCTCGGCCAGCCGTCTGCCCATGGCGTTGGCGTGCCGGGCGTTGCGCAGCCAGAGGTCGCCGGAGAGCAGCGCCTCGAACTGCGCGGACACGAACCGCATCTTCGACGACAACTGCATGAACGTCTTGCGGATGTAGTCGACGCCGGTGGCCGCCTCGGGATTGAGCACCACGACCGCCTCGCCGTACAGCAGCCCGATCTTCGTGCCGCCGAAGGAGAGCACGTCCACGCCCGCGTCGGTGGTCAGCGCCCGCAGCGGCACGTCGAGGGCGGCGGCCGCGTTGGTGAGGCGGGAGCCGTCGAGGTGGACGAGCAGGCCGCGCTCGTGCGCGTGCGCGCAGATCGCGGCGATCTCGCCGGGGGTGTAGACGGTGCCGAGCTCGGTGGTGTTGGAGATGGACACGACCTTCGGCTGGGCGCGGTGCACGTCGCCGAAGCCCCACGCCTGGCGGTCGACGAGCTCGGGGGTGAGCTTGCCGTCGGGGGTGGGGACGGTCAGGAGCTTGATGCCGCCGGCCACCTCCGGCGCGCCGCCCTCGTCGGTGTTGATGTGCGCGGTCTCGGGGCAGATGACCGCTTCCCAGTGGGCGGTCATGGCCCGCAGGGAGATGACGTTCGCGGCGGTGCCGTTGAAGACGGGCCAGGCCCGCGCCTGGTCGCCGAAGTGGCGCCGGAAGATGTCCTGCAGGGCCTCGGTGTAGACGTCGTCGCCGTAGGAGATCTGGTGGCCGCCGTTGGCCTCGGCGATGGCGTGCAGGATCTCCGGGTGCACTCCGGCGTAGTTGTCGCTGGCGAAGCCCTTGAGCCGGGGGTCGTGCCGAATCACGTGGTGAGGTCCAATCGGGTCGCGTTGACCTGCGCGGCGGGCTGGTCGTAGAGCCCGCCGATCGCCTCGGCGAGGTCGCGTACGTCGGTGAAGCCGGGGAAGCGGGCGTCCGGCTTGGCGGCGCGCATGGCGTCGTTGACCAGCGCCTTGACGACGAGGATGGTCGCCGCGCTGCCGGTGCCCTGGAGCGCGTCGGCCAGGGACAGCGTCCAGGCCTCCGCGGCGGCCTTGGCGGCCGCGTAGGCGGCGCCGCCGGCGCTCGGGCGCTGGGCGGCCTGGGCCGAGACGATCACGAAGCGGCCGTTGGCGCTCTTGCGCAGCAGCGACTCGAAGGCGAGCGAGACGTGCTGGAGGGTGCGCACGAGCAGGTCGTGCAGGGCGTCCCAGTCGCCGAGGTCGGTCTCGGCGAACGAATCGGACCCGCGCCAGCCGCCGACCAGGTGGATCACCCCGTCGACGTGGCCGTGCTCGGCCTCGATCCGGCCGGCGAACGCCTGCACGGCGGCGCGGTCGAGCAGGTCGACCTGGTCTCTGCCGGCCTCAAGCACGGTGTGCCCATTTTTGCGGAAATATTCGGACACTGCCGTGCCAGTGGGGCCGCCGGCGCCCGTCACCACGATGATCACGCGCGGATCCCCCTCGTCGATTCGACCACGTCTGTCAGCTTACGGCGCAGCGCCTCGTAGAACATGCTCAGGGGGAACTCGTCCGGCAGCACCGCGTCCACCTTGGCCTTCTGCTCCTCGGGCAGCGCCTGGACGCCCTGCGCCCAGACGGAGGCCGGGTGCGGCTCGACGTAGGCGCCGACCAGCTCGTGCGCCGCCAGCCAGTGCGCCAGCTTGGACCGGTCGATGCTGTCGCGGTAGAGCTTCTCCACCTCGCCCCGCAGGTCGGCCACGCCGTCGGCGACCCGGTCCCAGTCGATCGAGAGCCGGTTGTCGGTCCACCGGACGATGTCGTTGCGGTGCAGGTAGGCGAACAGGAGCTGACCGCCGAGCCCGTCGTAGTTGCGCACCCGGGCCCCCGTGATCGGGAACCGGAAAAGCCGGTCGAACAGGATCGCGTGCTGCACGTACCGGGCGTACGGCACGCCCTCGCTCTCCAGCTTCACCGCCTCGCCGAACGCCGTCAGGTCGCAGCGCAGCTCCTCCAGGGAGTAGAGCCAGTACGGCATCCGCTGCTTGATCATGAAGGGGTCGAAGGGCAGGTCACCGTGACTGTGCGTACGGTCGTGGACCAGGTCCCAGAGCACGAAGGTGTCCTGGGCGAGCCGCTGCGACTCCAGCAGCCTGGCCGCGTCCGGCGGCAGCTCCAGCCTGAGCGTCTCGGTGGCGGCCTTGGACACCCGCCTGAACCTCGCGGCCTCCCGGTCGGCGAAGATGCCGCCCCAGGTGAAGCGCTCGGGCGCCTGGCGGACCGCGACCGTCTCGGGGAAGAGCACGGCCGAGTGGGTGTCGTAGCCGGAGGTGAAGTCCTCGAACGCGATCGGCACGAACATCGGGTTGTCGTAGCCGCCCGACTCGAGCGCCGCCAGCCAACCGGGCCAGATCGTCCGGATCCAGACGGCTTCCAGGTTGCGGTCCGGGTTGCCGTTCTGGGTGTACATCGGGAAGAGCACGAGGTGTTCGAGGCCGTCGACGCGCTGGGTGTCGGGGTGGAAGAGGTTCAGCGAGTCGAGGAAGTCGGGGACGCCGAGGTCCTGCTGGGACCATGCGGCGAGGTCGTCCTGTACGGCCTGGAGGTAGGCGGCGCCTTGGGGGAAATATGGTGACATTTCGCCGACCTTGGCGGCGATCGCGGCGACCAGCTCCTTGCCGCGCCCCTTGCCCTCGGGCACCGACCCGTCCTTGGCCTGCATCGGCCGCAGCTCTTCGACGACGGCCTTGAGCTCGCCGAACAGCACGGCCTTGAGCTCGGCCGACGGCTCGGCCTTGAGCTCGGCCGACGGTGCGGCCCCGGGCCCGGCGCTGAGGCCGTCTCCCGCCTGGGTCACCGCGGCCGGACCCGCCTGCTCCACGGCCGGCCGATGGCCGGGCATCCTGGCGGCCCAGGTGATCACGTTGCCCCACAGCCGGAGATGGTCGTGGTCCTCGATCGAGTCGTCGCCGAACAGGTCCGAATCGGCGAACACCACCACGCGTCCCTGGCCGTACCGGAGCGAGAGCGCCAGCGGGGCGCCTGCCGGGGCGGCGTCCGGCGAGGTGGTGAACAGGACGGTGGCGGAGTCCGGCGCGGTCAGCACCCCGCTGCGATAGAAGCAGGCGGTGCGGACGCCCGCGAGCAGGCCGTCCGCGGTGGCGCGGTCGGCCAGGACCCAGGTGGCGACGCCCCGGTGAGCGTGCCGGGGGTCGCGCACGGTGGTGTGCTCCACGCCCACGCCGAACCGGGCGAGCAGCTCGGCCAGGTTGTTGCCGTACTTGTCCTGCTCCTCCTCGGCCAGCACGACCAGCCCGCCGCCACCGGCCACGAACGCCTCCACGGCGTCCAGCTCAGCCGGGGCGAAGACCGGGCTGCCCTGCCCGGTGGTGCGCTCCCACCGCTCACCCGACGGGTGCGCGATGACCAGCAGGTCCTGTTCCTGGAGCGTTCCCGCGTCGAGCGGGCCCTCGGTGTGCGCCGTCACGGTGTGGCCGAGATGGCGCAGCAGCCCGGCGGCGCGCGCGTAACTGTTGTCGTCGGGGTGGGCGGGGCTGATGGCCTCGGCCACCTCTCGCCGGATGGTCCACGACTCGCTGTGGGCCTCGTCGAACAGCACCCTGGGGAACGCATGCATGAAATTTCTCCTGTCACTCCCGCCTTATGACGAAAAATATACACATAGCGCCCCCTAAGCTCACAAAATGGGTTCCGTATGCTGAGATGCGGTCAGTCCGCGTCGCCCGGCCGCACCACGCCGGACTCGTAGGCGAAGACCACCGCCTGGGCCCGGTCGCGCAGCCCCAGCTTCATCAGCACCCGCGCCACATGCGTCTTGACCGTAGCCTCCCCCACGAACAGCTTGCGCGCGATCTCGGCGTTGGTCAGCCCGCGGGCGAGCAGGCGCAGCACCTCCAGCTCGCGCGGCGTCAGCTCGTCCAGCCTGGGCGAGGGCACCGGCTCGGCGCGGCCCGCGAAGGAGGCGATCACCCGGCTGGTGACGGCCGGGTCGAGCAGCGCGTCCCCGGCGTGCACGATGCGGATGGCCTCGATGAGCTGCTCGGGCGGGGACACCTTCAGCAGGAAGCCGCTGGTGCCGGCGCGCAGGGCCGCCCAGAGGTTCTCGTCGGTGTCGAACGTGGTGAGCGTGATGACCTTGGGCGGGGACGGGGTGTCGAGCAGTTCCCTGGCCGCGCTCAGGCCGTCGAGCCGCGGCATGGAGATGTCCATCAGCACGATGTCGGGCCGGGTGCGCCGGGCCACGACGATGGCGTCGCGTCCGTCGGCCGCCTCGCCGACGACCTCCATGCCGGGTTCGCTCTCCACGACCATGCGCAGCCCCGCCCGGACCATCGCCTGGTCGTCCACAATGACGATTCGAATGCCCACAAGGTCGAGAGGGTAGACGCCGACCGGCGGCTTGAACAGCCTGGTCAAGCCGCATCCAAGTCAGTTACAAGCCGTCCGCCGCTCAGGACACGAGCACGCTCTGCCGCACGCGGACCTGGTTGCTGTCGTCGCAGCGGTTCTGGGCGCAGAAGTACAGCACCAGGATCGGCTTGGGCTCGTGGTCGATGACGTAGCCGACGAAGCCGAGCCCGTTGCCGGTGTTGCGGTCGCGCAGCGAGCCGTCGTAGCGGGTGGCCTCGCTGTTGCCCGCGCGGTCGGGGACGGGCGCGGTCACCTCGATCTCGCCCGGCAGCAGGCCCTCCAGCATGGCCTTCATCTGCTCGCGGCCGGCGCCCGCGTCGAGCGTGTCGGAGACCTGGACGTACACGCCGACCGCCTCCTCCGGGTCGCCGGTGATGATCGGGTTGACCCGCGACCAGTTGGCGCTCGCGCCGGAGACGAACATCGCCTCGAACTCCGCGGCGCGCGGCGAGGCCAGCGAGAACAGGTCGGCGTGCGTGCGCGCGGTCCAGGAGGCCGGATACTCGAACGTCACCGGGGCGGCGGTGGTGTCCTGGTAGCGGACCCAGGCGTCACCCCGCTGGTTGATGATGATCATGACGACCAGCGCCAGCGCCGCGAGGGCCGCGGTCAGCGTGGCCGCCACGATCGGCAGCCTGCCCGGCCTGGCCGCCGCGGTGCGCTGCCGTACCTTGGCCAGCTGCACGGGCAGCGAGGACGGGCCGGTCGACGGCGCGGCCCCCGGCGCGGTGATCGGGCCCGCCGGGACGGGCGCCGACGCCGCGACGCCGCTGATCGCGTCCCGCAGCGCGGCGACGAACTCCGCGCACGACCCGTAACGCTGCTCGGGCGCCTTGCCCAGCGCCCGCATCATCACCCCGTCGACCTCCGGCGGCAGCTCCGCCCGCAGCTGCGACAGCGGCGTCGGCTGCTCGGCCAGGTGCGCCCAGAGCAGCGCGATGTCGTTGTCACGCTGGAACGGCAGCCGCCCCGACAGCGCCTCGTAGACCACGCAGGCCAGGGCGTACTGGTCGGCCCGGCCGTCGATATGCTCCTTGTTGATCTGCTCGGGGGACATGTACCGCGGCGTGCCGATGAACTGGTCGGTCTGCGTCAGCCCGGAGATCGACGTGCGGTGCTTGGTGATGCCGAAGTCGGTGAGGTAGACGTGGTCGCCCGCGAGCAGGATGTTGGCCGGCTTCACGTCACGGTGGATCAGGTCGTGCGCGTGCGCCGCGTCCAGGGCGGCGGCCACCTGGGCGAAGATCCGGTTGGCCTGCCCGAGCGGCAGCGGCCCCCGGTCGTAGATCAGCCGGCGCAGGTCGAGGCCGTCGACATAGCGCATGGCGATGTAGAGGACACCGTCGTCGTCGGCGTTGGCCTCGTAGATGGGGATGATGTTGGGGTGCTCGATGCTGGCGACGGTCCTGGACTCCAGGATGAACCGCTGCCTGAACCGGTCGTCGACGCTCAGCACCGGGTTGAGGATCTTCAGTGCCACGCGGCGGCTCAGCCGAGGGTCCAGCGCCAGGTAGACGACGGCCATGCCGCCCTTGCCGACGATGTCCTCGATGTAGTAGCCGGCCACCTCCTGGCCGATGAGTCCTCGCTCGTTCAATTGCATCACGTCTCGCTGGGGTGACCGCAGTAGCCGCAGAACCGGTGCCCGTGCCCCAGCCTCATGCCGCAGGCCGTACAGTACTTGATCGACGGCTCCTGCGCGGTCAGCACCTGCTTCTGCTGGGGGACCGCCCCGAACGCCACCGACCTGCGCACCACGACCGTCTGGCTGGACCCCTCGTCGAGAGGCTCCGCGGTGATCGCGGGCGGTGTCGGTGGAGATGGCGCTGATGGTGGTGACGGCGGCTCGGGCGGGTCGGCCGGCGAGCGGCGCCGCCACAGCACGAACGCGCCGGTCCCGGCGGCGACGAACAGCACCGCGGCCGCCACGATGAACGGCCACAGCGGCGTGGACTCGGCGACCGGCACGGCCGCCTGCTTGGTGCCCTCGTCCTCCGGGCCGCCCCGCTTGGCCAGCGAGACCTTCAGCAGCTCGGCGGCCACCGTGTTGCCGGGATAGAGCTCCAGGACGCGCTGGAAGCCCGGCGCCGCCTCGGTGTAGTACTTGGTGTGGTAGCGGGTCAGCGCGCCCTCGAAGGCCGAGTCGATCGCCCCTCTGCGCGGCGCGATCCCCGCCTTGGTCAGGATCGAGGTGATCTCCCGTACGCCGATCATCCTGGCGTTCTTGCCGCCGCCGACGAGCATGCCGATGACGTGCCCGTCCTTGTCGCCGATGACCGGCGCGCCGGCCATGCCCCGATCGGCCAGGCCGCCGAGCTTGACGGGCTCGTCGATCTTGCTCTCCGGGTCCGCGAACGGCCTGCCCTTGTCGCCCGCGCCGCCACCCTTGCCCAGGTGGGCGATCTCGACGGTGCTGCGCACGCTCGGGCCAGGCCTGCCGAGGAAACCGGCGACGCTGGTGGGCGAGCCCACCAGGTCGGGCACCTTGTCGGCGAGCGGGGCGGTGGGCATGCCGACGCTGCCGACGGCCCGGCCCGAGGGCATCAGCACGGCGGGGGCGTCGGGGCCGGACCCGGCTCTGACCAGCTCCGCCTTGAAGCCGTCGGAGTCGGCCGGGGACACGTTCGGGAAGATCGTGATGTCGGTCGTCACGTCGATGATGCACGTGGCGGTGGACTTCTTCGGCGGATAGCACTCTTCGAGGTGGCGGTCGAGCTGCGGGTCCTTGAGCGAGTGGCGTTTGGTGTCCTGCGGGATCTTGACCTTGTGGTGCGCGGCGAAGATCCGGTTGGCCGCCAGCACGGCCACGTCCTCGTCGTCGGTCTTGACGACGCGGGTGAGCGTGACGATCGCGCCCTCGGGGTTGACCACGGTGCCGGTGCCCTGGCCGAGAGGGATGTCGTAGGAACGCTCCACATGCTTGAGCTCACCCAGGTGGTCGAGCAGCGTGATCTCGACGTGCGAGACGGCCTCCACCCGGACCACCGCGGGGGTCACCAGATCGGTGATCCCGCTGGGATGCTCGTGTGCCGTCGCGGGCATGGCCAGCAGGACGGTCATCACCGCGACACCGCCTGCCAGGGCTGTGAGACGCGCCATCCACCGCTCCCTGAAGAATAGTTATGACCAGCGTCCCAAGCACCTGCCGTAAGTCAAGACATCGCCATGTAGACAAGCGCTTGCTTGTGTGCTTTCCTTGCGCAGATGGGTTACGCGATCGGCGTCGACGTCGGCGGGACCTTCACCGACGTGGTCCTGCGCGCCCCCACCGGCACGCTGACGGCCGCCAAAAGTTTGAGCACCCACGACGACCCCATCGTGGGGATCGCCTCCGGCGTTACGCGCGTGCTCGGCGGCGTGGACCCGGCCCAGGTCAGCAGGGTCGTCCACGCGACCACCCTGGCCACCAACGCGGTGCTCGAACGCCGGGGCCCACGGGTGGCCTTCGTGACCACCCAGGGCTTCCGCTCGGTCATCCCGCTCGGCCGCTACGCCCGGGTCGAGGAGGACCGCTACGACCTGCGTTTCACCCCGCCACCCCCGCCGGTGGCCGCCGCCGACTGCTTCGAGGTGGTCGAGCGCGTCTCCGCGCGCGGCACCGTGCTCACACCCCTGGACCTCGACTCCGTACGGCGCGTCGCCGCGCGGATCACCGCGCGCGGCATCACCTCCGCCGCCGTCTGCCTGCTGCACTCCTACGCCTGCCCGGCGCACGAGCGGCAGGTCGCCGCCATCCTGCGCGAGTCGGTCCCGAACGTGGTGATCTCATCGGAGATCTGGCCCGAGATCCGCGAGTACGAACGCGCCACCACCACCATCATGTCCGCCTATGTCGGGCCACTCATGGCCTCGTACCTCTCCCGCCTGACCGCCCGCCTGGCCGAGCTCGGCATCGGCGCGCCGATCCACGTCATGGACTCCAGCGGCGGCGTGATCTCCGCCGAACTGGCGGCCCGGCGGGCGGTGGCGACCATCGAGTCGGGGCCCGCGGCCGGCGTCCTGGCGGCGGCGCGCACCGGGGCGGGCCCCATGGTCAGCAGGGTCGTCTCCTTCGACATGGGCGGCACCACGGCCAAGGTCTGCGTGGTCCGCGACGGCCGCCCCGAGATCACCCGCGAGTTCCACGTGGGCGGCAAGGGCAGCTTCGGCGGCCGCCGGGCCGGGACCGGGGTGCCCATCAAGACACCCGCCATCGATCTGGCCGAGATCGGCGCGGGCGGCGGCAGCATCGCCTGGCTGGACGCCGCCGGCGCGCTCCGCGTCGGCCCCCGCTCGGCCGGCTCCTCCCCCGGCCCCGCCTGCTACGCGCTCGGCGGCGGCGAACCCACCGTGACGGACGCGAACCTGGTGCTCGGCTACCTCTCCTCGGCCACCATCCCGCTGTCACCGTCCCTCGCCGCGCGGGCCGTCGACCGCCTGGCGGGCCCGCTGGGAGTCACCAGGGCCGAGGCGGCACACGCCGTCCACGAGATCGTCAGCGCCTCGATGGCCTCGGCCGTCCACGTGGTGACCGTGCAGCGGGGCATCGACCCGCGCGGCTTCGCCCTGGTCGCCTTCGGCGGCGCGGGCCCCATGCACGCGGCCCGCGTCGCCGAGCGCTTCGGCATCTCGCGGGTGCTCGTCCCCGCCCACTCCGGCGTCGCCTCCGCCGCCGGTCTCCTCACCGGCGCCCTGTCCACCGAACGCGTCATCTCCCGCCTCGACGCCGAGGACCCCGACGCCCTCTTTGCCACGCTGGCCTACACCGCCGCTGCCGACCTCGGCCTTCCCCTGACGACCCCCGGCCTGGAAATCACCCGCTCAGCCGACGTCCGCTTCCGGGGCCAGTCCCACGACCTGACGATCCCCTGGAGCTCCGCCCGAGAGGAGCTCGCATCCCGCTTTTTCACGAAATACACCCAGGTGTACGGCATAGCCCAACAGTCCGCCATAGAAGTAGTCGCCTACCGCCTCCGCCTAACCCTCCCCCCACCACCCCAACCCACCCTCGCTGAGGACCCGAAGTCACGCCCCATCAGCACCCCCATGGCCGGCAGCGACCGCTTGGGCGGCACCGCCCCCGCCACCGCTCCCGCAGCCCCTGCCACCACCGCACCCGCCCACCACCCCACCATCACCGCACCCCCTCCCAGCGCCGGTACGGCGAGAAGTAGTACGGCGGAGACCGGCGCAACCCGTACGGCGGAGCTCAACGCAACCCGTCCGGCGGAACGCGACCCCACCCGTAAAGCCGAACCCGACCCCACCCCAACGGCCGAGGAACCATCGACGGCCGTCCCCACCCGTCCCGCGTATTTCGGCGGCGCATACGTAGAGGTTCCCCTGCACACCAGGGACACCCTGGACAGGCTGCACGGCCCAGCGGTCATCGAGGACCCCGGGTCCACGATCGTCGTCCCGCCAGGCTGGACCGCGCATCTCGACGAAGCGCGCGCCGTACACCTGATCCGCGAGCCCGGCGCATGAGCGACGCCCTGACCGCCGAGGTGCTCAGGAACGCCCTGGTCGTCGCCGCCGAAGAGGCCGGCATCGTCGTGGTGCGTTCCGCGTACTCGACCTTCATCGTCGAGGGCTCCGACGCCTCGGCCGCCATCCTGGACGCCGACGGCCGCCTGATCGCCCACTCCATGGCCACCACGCTGATGAACAGCATGGCGCTGAAGGTCGCCCTTCCGGAGCTCGTCAAGGACATCCCGCTCGCGACGATGCGTCCCGGCGACGTGTTCGTGCTCAACGACGCCTACAGGGGCGGCGTCCACACCAACGACCTGCTGGTCTACCGCCCGGTCTGCACGTCAGGCATACCCGCCTACTTCACCGCCACCATGATCCACGTCTCGGACCTGGGCGGCCTGTCCGCGGGCGGCATGGCTCCCCTGGCCACGGACATCTACCTGGAGGGCCTGCAACTCCCTCCCGTCCGCCTGGCCACCGCCGACGGCCTGGAGCCCGCGGTGGAGGCCATCCTGCGGGCGAACAGCCGCACCCCCGACAAGGTGATGGGCGACGTACGCGCCCTCGTCGCGGGCACCGCCGTCGCCGCCACCCGCATGGACGCCCTGATCCGGGAGTACGGCGAGACGGGATTGCGGGCCGGGATCGACGCCTACCTCGACTACACCGAGACCAGGACCCGAGCCGCCCTGTCCGCCCTCCCCCCAGGCCGTTACCAGGCGTCCTACCCCATAGACGACGACGGCATGAACCCCGACAACCCCCACCACATCCGCGTGACGATCACCCTCGACCATCCACAGCCCAACGCGCGGACCCTCGACCCCGGCAACGAGACCCCCCACGCACGCCAGCAGAACCAACCGGACGACACCCCCACCAGCCCACCGGACGACGCCCAGCAAGCCGGCACCCGGCGTAGTGGGGTGTCGGCGGGCGGTGAGGCAGGGCCGGGTGCTGGCACCCCGGTGATCGATGGGGCATCGGTGGTGGTGGACTTCGCGGGGACGGACCCGCAGGTGCCGGCGGCGATCAACGCGTCGGCGTCGCAGTCGCTGGCGGCGGCCGTGTTCGCGGTGCGGTGCTTCCTGGACCCGACGATCCCGATGAACGACGGCTGCCTGCGCGCGATCGACGTGCGACTGCCGCCCGGCTCGCTGCTCGACGCCCGCTCCCCCTATCCCTGCGGCGGCCGCTTCGTCCCCATCTACGCCGCCATGGAGGCCGTCTTCCAGGCGCTGTCCGACGCGGTGCCCGAGCGGGCCATCGCGGCGAGCGGGATCCTGCAGCCGTTCTCGATCGCCTCCGTGGACGCGCCGTACTGGATCCATCTCTCGTACGACTTCGGCGGCGTCGGGGCGCGGCCGGGGCTGGACGGGCCGAACGCGACGGGCGTGCACTTCGGTGTGGGCCGCAACTCGGTGCCGCAGGTGGAGCCGGTGGAGGGCCGCTGCCCGCTGGTGGTCGAGTCGATCGAGACGATCCCGGACTCGGGCGGCGCGGGACGGCACCGTGGCGGGCTGGGTTCGCGCACCGTCTACCGGTTCCTGGCCGACTGCCATGTGACGACCCGGGGCGACCGCCTGCGCCTGGCCCCGCCGGGGCGCGACGGCGGGCAGCCCGGCAGACTGGGCGGCTTCTTCAAGCGCCGGCCGGACGGCTCGATCGAGCGCCTGGCGTCAAAGGTGAACAACATCCGGTTCGCCGCCGGCGAGGCGTTCATCGTGGAGACGACGGGCGGCGGCGGCGTCGGCCCACCCCAGGAGCGGGATCCAGCGCTGCTCGAAGCCGACCTGGAGGCGGGCCACGTCACCCCTCAAGGCGCGGCCGAGAACTACGGTCCAGCCGCGCCGCCCGCTCAGACCAGATCGCCGGGGTCGAAGGTGACCGGATAGGGCATCGCCATGGTGGCAACGCTCCCAGCCTTGACGGGGGTAGGCGTCCCGTAGGAATCGCCGTCAAGTTCGTAGATGTAGACGGTCGGACCTTCATCGAGCTCGATCCGCCAATAGGCGGAGATGCCCACAGCGGCATAGGCCTCGCTCTTGAACGCCCTGTCACGGATCTTGGTGCTCGGGCTGACGACTTCCACGGCGAGCAGGATGTCCTCGGGCGTGAACATGAGCGACGCGGCCTCGGTCGCGGTCTCCGGCACCACCACGAGGTCGGGGATGTAGTAATCCTTGTCACCCGCCCTGAGGTTCACCGTCGACAGCGGTTCAAGACCAGGGGGTGCCGCATCGTCCAGAATCCGCTGGAGACGAAAGATGACGCGCTGATGCAGCGGGGTCGGGGCAGGGCTCACCAGTAGGCTCCCGTTGAAGAGCTCATATCGGTTCCCGTCGTCGGGAAACTTGAGCAGGTCATCGACAGTGAACGGAGGCACGCCCGGCAGAACCGTGCGTGCGGTCGTCGGTTCGGTCGCCATCGTGGTCACCCACTCAGTATCGGGAATCAAGCCCTTACGCACATGCTACTTACCCAAATTCGATTACGTTCCGTCCCAAGGCCGCCACGCTTCGGCGCCGCGTCGTACGGACGAATGGACCGCGCGCGCCAGCCGCGCCCCCCACTCCGAGCGCGGCCCGCAGAACAGCTCCGACGGCCCGGCGGCGGGGACGGCCAGGCAGAGGGCGTCGGAGGCGGTGCCGGTGCACGGGAAGCCCGCTTCCAGGAGCGCCTGCGACTTGGCCTCGGTCATCGTCATCACGGCGTTGACCAGGGCGGCGTCCGTCATCGCGACCGGCAGCACCGCGACGATGTTGATCGTGCCCACCCGCGGGGCGCCGAGCATGGGAGCGAGCTCCGGGTCGGCGGCGCCTTCGGGAGCGGCGGCCCAGGTGGGGACACGTAAGCCGACCGTGGCGACGACTTCGGCGCCGCCGTCCTGCGAGCGGACGTTGCGGTCGACGGAGGCGGCGGTCATCATGCCGACGCCGTCGCCGCCGGGGCCCAGCTCGGCCAGGTGCTCGACCGGGTCCATGCGGGAGTAGCCGGCGATGACCTGGGCGTTGAGTATCCACTCGCGGGGGCCGATGCCGCCGCCGAGCATGGCTGAGGAGATCATCCGCCAGCCGGGCCCGAACTCCCAGAGCAGCGCGCCGAGCTCGACGCCGTCCTCGGTCCTCGTGGTGAGTTTCACGGTCCTCCTCTGACGAGGTGCACGACGGGCCGCCCGCCGGGGCCTGGCTCGATCATGACACGGGCGTCGAAGTGGTCGCTGACGAGCGGCACGGTGAGCACCTCGGCGGGTTCGCCGCAGGCGATGGCGCGACCTTCGGCCAGCAGGAGGAGGTGGTCGGCGTACTGGCCGGCGACGGTCAGGTCGTGCAGCGTGGTGACGACGGTGAGCTCGTCGGCGAGCCTGAGCCGGTCGACGAGTTCGAGCACCTGCTGCTGGTGGCCGAGGTCGAGGGCGGTGGTGGGCTCGTCGAGCAGCAGCACGGGGGCCTGCTGGGCGAGCGCTCGGGCCAGCACGACGCGCTGCCGCTCGCCGCCGGACAGCTCGCCGACCCTGCGGGCGGCGAACGCGGTCAGGTGGAGCCGGTCCAGCACGGACTCGGTGACGTTCCGGTCGGTGCGGCTCTCCCTGCCGAGATAGGGGATGTACGGGGTGCGGCCGAGCAGGGCGTAGTCGAAGACGGTCATGTCGGGTGGCAGCGCGGGCGTCTGGGGTGCGTAGGCGACCAGCCGGGCCCGTTCCCTGGGTTTGAGGGTGCCGGACGGCCTGCCGTCGAGGGTCACCTCGCCGCGGTGGGCGAGCAGGCCCATGACGGCCTTGAGCAGGGTGGACTTGCCCGCGCCGTTCGGGCCGATGACCGCCAGCCACGCGCCGCGCCGTACCTCCAGGTCGACGTCGGTGAGCACCTCTCGCTCGCCGAGCCGTACCGACAGGCCCTTGACGGTGATCATGTGGCGGCCCGCCGGGTCATGCGCAGGACGACCACGAAGAACGGCGCGCCGACGAACATGGTGACGACGCCGATGGGCAGCTCGGCGGGGGCGATCACGGTGCGGGCGGCGAGGTCGGCGAGCACCAGGAAGGCGGCGCCGCCGATCAGCGACAGGGGCAGCACACTGCGGTAGGAGCCGCCCGCGAGCCGCCGTACGACGTGCGGGACGACGATCCCGACGAAGCCGATGAGCCCGCTGACCGCCACGGCCGCCGCGGTGGCCAGGGAGGCGGCCAGCAGGACGACGAAGCGCACCCGGGACGCCCGCAGGCCGAGGCTGGTCGCCTCCTCCTCGCCCACCGACAGCACGTCCAGCATCCGGCCGTGCAGGAGCAGCAGCACGGCCGAGACCGCGGCGTACGGCAGCACCAGCCAGAACTGGTCCCATCCGCCGCCGACGTCGCCGAGGATCCACGAGTAGATGCGCTGCAGCTTCTCGACCTTGAACTGCTGGATGAACGTCTGGATCGCGGTGAGGAAGGAGGTGACGGCCACCCCGGCGAGCACCAGCGTGGCGGTGCCGCCGGAACGGCCGGCCGTGTTGCCGAGCGCGTAGGCGAGGAACACGCCGCCGACGGCTCCGGCGAAGGCCGCCGCCGGGATGTAGGCGGCGAGCGCCGGCAGCAGCACGATGGCCACGGTCGCCATCAGCCCGGCTCCGGCGGCGGCCCCGAGCAGGTACGGGTCGGCGAGCGGGTTTCTGAACACGCCCTGATAGCCGGCCCCCGCCATGGCCAGCAGGCCGCCGACCACGGCCGCGACCAGCACCCTGGGCAGGCGCAGCTCGTACAGCAGGCCCTGCTCGATGGGCGCCAGCCCGGAGTCGACGGTCAGGAACGGCAGCCAGTCCGCCGCCTGGAGGATCACCTGCCACGGGGAGATGTCGGCCGCGCCGCCCAGCAGGCCCGCGACCATGGACGCGGCCAGGACCACCAGCGCGCCGGCCAGCCAGAGTGGCCGGGCGCGTGATGGGGTGACCTCGGCGGTCAGCGCCACTAGCGTGCGGCCGCCTTCGTGACCGCCTCGCCGATGGTCCGGGCGAGGTCGACGACGCGGGGCCCCCAGCGGGAGGCGACGTCGTCGTCCAGCTCGACCACCTGGTCGTTCTTGATCGCGGACAGGTTCTGCCAGCCCGGCCGCTTGGCCAGGGCGGCCTTGTTCTGCTCGCAGCACTTCACGTCGGCCAGGAAGATCAGGTCGGGGTCGGCCTGGGCGACGAACTCGGCCGACAGCTTGGGGTAGCCGCCTGCCGAGTCGGGGGCCTTGTCGGCGATGTTGGTCACGCCGAACAGGCCGTAGAGCTGCCCGATGAAGGTCTTGGAGGTGGCGGCGTACGGCGTCTGGTCGAGCTCGTGGTAGTAGGTAAGGTTCTTGGCCTTGGGCGCCTCGGCGGCCAGCTTGTCCAGGGAGGTCCTCATGCCGGTCACGACCTCGTCGGCCTTGGCCTCGTTGCCGGTGGCGGCGCCCAGGTCGGCGATCTCGTCGTAGGCCTCGTCGAGCCCGGTGGCGGCGGGTTCCCACAGGACGGGGACGTTCACCTTGCCCAGTTCGGTGATGATCTGGTCGATGTCGTCGGAGACCACGACCAGGTCGGGCTTGTGGGCGATGATGGCCTCGACGTTCGGCTTGAAGCCCGACAGGTCGGTCTTGGGCGCCTCGGCCGGGTAGTTGGAGCGGTCGTCGACGGCGATCACCTGGGGGCCGGCGCCGATGGCGAACAGCGTCTCGGTGTGGGTGGCGGAGAGCGAGATGATCCGCTCCGGCCGCTTGGGGATGGTGATCTTGCCGTTGGCGGCCTCGACCGTGACGGGGAAGGCGGTGCCGCCGGTGGCTGTGCCGGTGGCGGACGGGGAGGTGACGGGGCTGGCGGCGGGGGTGGCTGTTGTGCTGGGCTGACCGCATCCGGCCAGCACCAGCGTTCCCAGCAGCGCGCCCGCGAAGACCGTGCGTACGGGCCTCACGAGATGTCCTTTCACACTGTCGGAACCGAGAGACCCGCGAAGAGCGACGGATCACCCTTTTCCACGAGGGTTGATGACGTCACGCAGAGGCAGGCGACCTGGCTATGACAGTTGCGGGACAGCGCCGGACTCACACCGGACTTCGCTGCAGCACTGCGCGTCGGACAAACGCTATCAATGCTCCAGATGGCACCTTGAGTCAAGGGGTGCGCAGTTGCTTCTCCGCCTCGGCGATGATGTGCTGCAGCCTGAGCCCGTGGGCGGCGTCGAGCGGATGCCCGCCGCCCTGCCGGACGGTGTGCGCGAACTCCTCGGCGACCTTCGCCAGCGGGTCGTCGTCGCCGCCCCGCTGCAGGACGGCGTTGCCCTTGGCGCCGTAGACCGCGACGCTGGTGGGGGGCATCTCGCCGACGCCGGCCTGGCACAGCGACGCCTCGCTGACCGCGCCGCCCTCGTGCTCCAGCAGCAGCCCGGCCCAGCGCAGCGGGTGCCCGTGCGCGCGCACCCCGGTCACCGGGCCGAGCGCGGCGTCGAGCAGGTCGATCATGTGCGGGCCCACGTCCAGCAGCGCGCCGCGCTCCAGCCGCCATGGGGTGGCGAAGGGATGGTCGCCCGTCAGCGAGGCGGAGATGTTGGCGGCGTGCCCGCCGAACGGCTCGATCTCGGCGCACCGGGCCAGGAACTCCCGGGTACGGGCGGCGTACCTCAGGGTGAGGACCATCTGGGTCGGCACGCCCGTCTCGGCCACCGCGTCCGCCAGCCGCCGCGCGGCCTCCAGCGAGTCGGCGAGGGGCTTCTCCAGCAGCAGCGCCTTGCCCGCCCGCGCGGCGCGCTCGCCCAGCTCGGCCTGTACGGCGGGCGGCACGCAGAAGGCGACGGCCTCGCAGGCGTCGAACAGCTCCTCGACCCGGTCGAACACGGGCGCGCCGAGCCGGGCCGCCGCCTCGGGCCGCCGGGCCCAGACTCCGGCGAGCCGGGTGTGCGGGCTCTTGGTCAGCATCGGCACGTGCGCCATCTCGGCCCACGGCCCCGCCCCGATCAACCCGACGGCCACCGGCTCCATGCACATCCCCCTAGATCACTAGACATACGACTTTCTCACGAGATCAAGCCAGTCGCCAGGGAGCGTACAGGCGTGCGGAAATCCGCCCGGTTGCCAGGGTGCGTACGAGCGGACAGGATGCCCCACATGATCACCCACACCCCCCGGCGCGGCCTCGTGCTCTACCTGGCCGGCGGCGTGAGCCGGCAGCTCGCCGTCATCATCGAGGCGAGTCTGCTGATGATGACCATGTTGACGGTGCTCGGGTCGGGCTACGCCGAGTTCGGGCTGTCGCAGGCGGCCGTGAGCCTGCTGCCGATCCTTTTCGCCCTCCCCCTGGGCGTCCTGGTGGACCGGGTGCGGCGTGGGACGGCGCTGGCGATGATCGGATGGCTGGGGGCGGGCCTGCTCGCCTCCCTGGCCGCGGCCATCTGGCTGGATGCCGTCACTCTGCCGCACGTCGTGCTGGTGGCGGTGGGCGTGGGGATGCTGCGCGTGTCGGGCGAGCTCGCCCAGGACGCCTACCTGCCCGCGGCAGTCGAGCGGGACCGGTTCGTCCCGGTCAACGCCGTGCTGGTGATCGTGGGCGGTCTCGGCTCCTTCGGCCTCGCCTTTCAGTTCGGCGACTCTCCCGGAGCGATCGCGGTGGCCGTCGGTTTCGCGGCCCTGGGGTTCGCCGCTTCCGCGTGGCTGTTCGGTCTCGTCCGCGCGCCCGAGGAGCTCGCGCCGCCTCGGGCCGGGGTGTGGGGGGAGGCCGTGGAGGGGGTGCGGTTCACGCTGGCCCATCCGGCGCTGCGGGCGATCGTGGTGTACCTGTTCGGGCTGACGGCGATGGAAGGGCTCATCGACGACTTCGCCACCAAGCCGTCCCTGGAAGTGAACGGGGACTTCAGGATCGACCCGTCGTGGATGGCCTTCGCGGCGACGTCCATCGGAGCCGTCCTCGCCGTGCTGCTGCGCCGGCGGGCCGGCGCGCTCCGGCTAGCGTGGGTGGCCGTCCTGGTGAGCCAGCCGTTCACCCTGCTCGTGCTGGCCGGCATGGACTGGGGGTTGATCCCGTACGTCCTCGGCCGGGCGGTTCCCTGGGCCGGGGCGGCGCTGGCGGGGGTGACCCTGCTCAGCCACCGCCAGGCGATCACGCCGAGCCGGTTGCTGGGCCGCTCCGGCGCGACGCTGATCATCGCACTGGTGGTGGCGGAGGTGGCCGGGTCATTTCTGGAAGTGCTCGCGGAGTTCCTGATAGGGCGGCAGGGGCCGGGTGACGCGGGCGGCTGGCCGGTCGTGGTGCTGGCCACGGCGGGGGTGCTCGCGTGCGCCGTGCCGATGTCCCGGGTGCGTCAGGCCGAGCTGGACACCGCTCCGGACGGACGCTGAGCCCTCACCACTCCACGGGCAGGCTCGTCAGTCCGCGGCCCACGAGTGATCGACGGTACGTGATCGGGCCGGGGACCAGGCGCAGGCCGGGCAGGCGGCGGCCGAGCGTGTCGAGGGCGGTGCGGAGCTGCAGGCGGCCGAGCGCGGCGCCGACGCAGAAGTGGATGCCGTGGCCGAAGACGAGGTGCGCGTCGGCGTTGGGCCGGTCGATCAGGAAGCGGTCGGGGTCGGGGAAGACGGTCTCGTCGTGGGCGGCCGAGTCGGTGGACAGCAGCACGAGCGCCCCCGCCGGGATCACCACCCCGTGCAGGGGGATGTCCGTCACCGCGTAGCGGAAGGAGCCGAGCGAGGCGCCGTCGACGCGCATGCACTCCTCGGCCGCGTTCGGGATCAGCTCGGGCGGCACCGGCCAGCGGTCCTCCCGCAACAGCCGCAGGACGGTGTTGCCGAGCTGGTTGGGCACGGTGTCGTTGCCGCCGAGCAGGATGGTGGAGATCAGCTCCACCACCTCCCGGTGGCTCAGCTCGTCGCCGATCAGCGAGGTCATCAGTGAGGTGAAGTCGTCGCGCGGTTCCTTCGCCCTGGCGGCGACCAGCCGGTCCACGTAATCCAGATAGGTCAGGAAACTGTCGGCCAGTTCGAGCTGCCTGTCCGGCGGCTGAGGCGACAAGAAGAGCTGGAACCAGTCCTTGACGTGCGCCTGGACGAAGTCCTCGTCCGGCTCCGGCACCCCGATGAACCGGGCGGTCAGCTTGATCGACGGCTCGTGCCCGAGGTCGGTCACGAAGTCGGCGCTCCCCCGCGGCTCGGCCCGGTCGAGCAGGTCCTCGTTGAGCCGCCTGAAGCTCCGCTCCAGCGCGGCCACGGCGCGCGGGGTGAACGCCCGCGACACCGACCGCCGCAGCCGGGTGTGGTCGGGCGGGTCGACGTTGGCCACGAAGCTCGACAGGAACGACCCGTGCTCGCCCAGCCTGTCCCGCGTCCGCTGGGTGAGGCTGCGCGAGATGGTCAGCGACCCCCGGGAGGAGAACCGCCGGGGATCGCCGTAGGCCGCCCGCACGTCGGCGTACCTGGTGAGCACGTACGCGCCGAGGTGCTCGCTGCGGAACACCGGCCGCTCGCGGCGCAGCCTCGCCAGGAAGTCGTACGGCGCGGCGACGTGCCAGTCGGAGCTGACGTCGAAGTCCTCGATCATCCGAAGATCCTCCGCGGGTTGTCGACGAGCATCTGATGGATCTGGTCCTCGGTGACGCCGCGCCCGCGCAGCGCGGGCAGCACGTCGCGGGAGATGTGCAGCAGGTGGTAGTTCGGGTGCCGCCGCCGCACCACGTCCTCGTCGAAGCGGTCGTTGAAGCAGTAGGAGTCGTGCCCGAGCACCAGCCGGCCGGCGTGCCCCCGCGCGCACAGGGCCGCCACGATCGCCACCCGGTCCTCGAACGGGCTGATCGTGTCGATGCCGAAGCGGTCCATGCCCAGGTAGGAGCCGCCCGCGATGAGCTCCTCCAGGTAGGCCAGGTCCGTGGAGTCCCCGGCGTGCCCGATCACCACCCGGCCGAGGTCGACGCCGAGGGAGGCGAGCAGCCGCTGCTGTTCCAGACCGCCGCGGGAGGCGCTGTGGGAGTGCGTGCTGATGGGCGCGCCGGTCTCCAGGTGGGCCTCGGCGACGGCCCGGAACACCCGTGCGCAGCCCGCGGTCATGCCGAGGTGGTCGGAGGCGCACTTGAGGATGGCCGCCTTGACGCCGGTGCCGCCGATGCCCTCGGTGAGGTCCCGTACGAAGAACTCGCTGAGCCTGTCGGGCCCGCCGAACAGCGTGCCGGGGCCGCGGTTGGCGAAGTACGGCGGCAGGGCGTCGTAGGTGTAGAGCCCGGTGGCGGCCACGATGTTCACCCCGGTCCGCTCCGCCACCCGGCGCACGGCCGGGACGTAACGGCCGAGCCCGACCACGGTCAGGTCCACGATCGTGTCGACGCCCGCGGCCCGCAGCGCCTCCAGTTTGGCCGCCGCCTGCCCGGCCCGTGCCTCCAGGTCCCATCCTTCCGGGATGTCCGGCCAGTTCCACAGGATCTCCGGGCTGAGGCCGAAGACGTGCTCGTGCATGAGCGTGGCCCCCAGCTCGGCGACCGGCCCCATCACGGTCTCGGGCACGGGAACCTCGGATGCTCGAACGGCTCGTTCACGACCAGCCCCAGCCCGTCGGTCTGCTGGTACGGCGCGCCGGTGTAGCGGGCGTCGGCGTCGAAGTAGGTGACGGTGAACGACAGTCTGGGGCGGTCGCGGCGGTTGGCGGGCGCGCCGTGCACGGTCAGCGCGTGGTGCGCGGTCGCGTCGCCCGCCCTGAGGTCGAGCGCCGGCGACAGCTCCAGCTCCTTGAGCCAGGGGTGGCGGCCGAGCTGGTCGTCGCCCGGCCGGGTGAAGCTGCGGCCGAGCAGCCCGTGGCGGTGGGAGCCGCTGTAGAAGCGCAGTGACCCCATGTCGGCGGGCACGTCGGCCAGGGCCAGCCAGACGGTCAGCATGGCCGAGCGGTCCATCGGCATCCACGGGAAGTCCTGGTGGAACTGGGTGGCGCCGTGCTCGCCCGGCTCCTTGACCAGCAGGTTCGTCACCTGGACGCGCACCGCCCGGACGCCGCGCAGCATCCGGGCGGCGGTGCGGCCGAGGCTGGGGCTCAGGGCCAGCGCGGCGAACAGCTCGTCGTCGGCGGCGATGTCCCTGGCCTGCCCGAACGCCTCGTCGACGAGCGTCCTGCGCTGCCGGTCCCGGCTCCGGAGCCGCCCGACGGCCCGCTCGCGAAGCCGGTCCGCCGTCTCCGGGGTGACCAGTCGCGGCAGCCGTACCCAGCCGTGCTCGTCGAAGAAGCTCACCTCGTCGTCGCTCGCACGGCGCACCGGGACGTCCATGCCGCCCAGTCTCCCATTAGAAGCAAGCGCTTGGTAAGGCCTACGATGCCAGGGACGTGCTCGTGCGGTCGGGGAGGTTCTGGTGCGGCGGTTCAGGTTCGGGGCTGTGGTGCGGGAGGCCGGATCGGGCAGGGAGTGGGCGGACAAGGCCCGGCGCGTCGAGGGGGCCGGGTTCGACGTGCTGCTGGCGCCCGATCATCTCGTCGGCGACCGGTTCGCGCCGGTGGCGGCGCTGACCGCGGCCGCCTGCGCGACCACCCGGCTGCGGGTGGGCACGCTGGTGCTGGCCAACGACTTCCGCCATCCGGCCGTGCTGGCCAAGGAGCTGGCCACGCTGGACGTGCTCTCCGAAGGACGGCTGGAGATCGGGCTCGGCACGGGCTGGATGGCCGCCGACTACGAGGCGGCCGGGCTGGAGCTGCGACCGCCGGGGGTCCGGGTGGACCGGCTTGCGGAGGCCGTCGCCGTGCTCAAGGGCCTGTGGAGCGGGGAGGAGTTCGGCTTCGAGGGCGCCCACTACACGCTGCGGGGGATGCGGCTGCGGCCCCGGCCCGTGCAACGCCCCCATCCCCCGCTGCTGTTCGGCGCGGGCGGGCCGCGGATGATGCGGCTGGCGGCCAGGCAGGCCGACTCGGTGAACCTGGCCATGCGGGTGCGTGCCGACGGCCGCGGCCCCGACTCGCGCGACGGCGGCGCCGGGGCCTTCCTGGCCAAGCTCCAGGCCGTACGGAAGGCCGCCGGCGACCGGTACGACCGTCTGGAGCTCGGCACGAGCGTCGTCGAGGTGGGCGAGCGCGGACCGGCGCAGGCCTGGAGCGCCGCCGACCGGCCGAGCCTGGAGGGGACGCCCCAGGTGCTGCCCGGAACCCGCCGCGACATCGTGGACCGGCTCCGATACTGGCGCGACGAGCACGACGTCTCCTACTTCGTGGTCCACCAGGAACACGACCTCGACGCCTTCGTCCCGATCGTGGAAGAGCTCGCCGGCTCGTGAGCGGCTCGCTACGGCGTGAGCACGACCTTGCCCATCGTGTTCCTGCTCTCCAGGGCTGCGTGGGCGGCGGCCGCGCCGGCCAGCGGGAAGGACTGGACGGCGGGCGTCAGGCGGCCGGCGGCCGCCGCCTCCACGGCTCGGGCGCGCAGGTCCGCCATGCCGCCCGGACGGCCCAGCAGGTGCCCGATGCCGTCGTGTGCGGTCACCTCCCGCGCCGCCAGCTCCTCCTCGGCCGGATGGAACCACTCCCCCGCCGCCTGCCCGAACACGACCTGGCGGCCGCCCTTGCCGAGCAGCTCGAACGCCTCGCGCCCGAGCCGGCCGCCGACCCCGTCGAAGACCACGCTCACCGCACCGGCCGCCTCCCGTACCCGGTCGGCCCAGCCGGGCTCGGTGTAGTCGACGGCCAGGTCCGCGCCCTGCCCGGCGACCCGTGCCACCTTCGCGGGCCCGCCCGCGGCGCCCACCACCGTGGCGCCCACCTGCCGGGCGTGCTGCACGAGCAACGTGCCGACGCCGCCCGCCGCTGCCATGGCGAGCACCACGTCGGCGGAGGTCACCGGCGCGAGCTCCAGCAGTCCCAGGGCGGTGGCGCCGGTGGTGACCATGGCCACGGCCGCGCCGTACTCCAGCCCGTCCGGCAGCGGCGTCAGGCTCCGGGCGTCGGCGACTGCCAGCGAGGCGTAGCCGCCCGAGGCCAGGCCGCCGGTCACCACCCGCCGCCCCACCAGGGCGGGATCCACGCCCGCGCCGGCGGCCTCGACCACCCCGGCCACCTCGCCGCCGAGGATCACCGGCAGGGCGGGCGCCGGGTGCGGGCCGACGGGCACGCCCCGGCGCAGGAGCGTCTCGATGAAGTGCAGCCCGGCGGCGCGCACGGCGATGCGGACCTGGCCGGGACCGGGCGAAGGGTCGGGGACGGTCTCGAGGCGGAGGTTCCCGGCGGGACCGTATGAGTGCAGAAGGATGGCGTGCATGGCTTCACCCTGCTACCTCAAGCGGAGTCGAGGTCAAGCGTGCCTCATGATGGACGCATGGACGAGATGGTGCTGCTGAGGCATGGCGAGACCGAGTGGAGCAGGTCGGGCAGGCACACCGGCCTCACCGACGTGCCGCTGACCGAGCACGGGGAGGAGCAGGCGCGGGCGCTGGCGCCGTTGATCAAGGAGCGCCCGTTCGATCTGGTGCTGGTCTCCCCGGCCCAGCGCGCGAGCCGCACGGCGGACCTGGCGGGGCTGACCGGCTTCGAGGTGGACCCGGACCTGTGGGAGTGGGACTACGGCGGCTACGAAGGCATCACCACGCCCGAGATCAGGCAGACCCGGCCGGGGTGGTACCTGTGGCGTGACGGCGTGATCCGCGGCGACGCGGCCCATCCTGGCGAGAGCGCCGAGGAGGTGGGGGCGCGCGTCGACCGGGTGATCGCCAAGGCGAGGCAGGCGCCGGGACGGGTGGCGCTGGTGGCGCACGGCCACCTGCTGCGCGTGCTGACCGCTCGCTGGCTGGACCTGCCGCCGGAGGACGGCCGCTACTTCAAGCTCGACACGGGCACGTACTCACGCCTGGCCTTCGAGCACGGCGAGCCGGTGATCGCGACCTGGAACGCGCCGATCAACCGACTCTGACGCGCAGGGCGGCCTCGTGCAGCGCCCGGCCGGCCAGCCAGTCGCGCAGCGGGCCGAGGCGGGGATCGTAGGACAGCGGCTGCTCCCACAGGGCCACGAACACCTCCTGCGACGCCTCCTCGGCGAGCGCCTCGTCGCGGGTCACCCGGACCGCCACACCGTAGACGGCGGCGCCGTGCTCGTCGTAGGCGGCGCGCAGGGCGTCGAGGTCGCCCGCGACCAGCCGCGCCGCCAGCTCCGCGTCGTCGTCCATCATGCGTCGTCGTCCATCATGCACGGCCCATCAATCACAGCCCAGCGTGGCGGCGGCGCGGAGCAGCTCCCGGGCGAGGGCGGGATCCCCTTCAGCCGCGTACGGGAAGCAGCCCGGCTCCCACCGGCCGGCCAGCAGCCTGCAGAAGTCGGCCAGGTCCGCCGACACCACCGCCGTCACCCGCTCCGAGGCGGGCGAGAGCGGGACGGTCCACGTCCCGCCGCCGGGGCCGGTCAGCACGAACGTGGCGGACACGTCGCGGCGCGACTTCCTGATCATCCGGGGCAGCATGGCCAGCCCGAAGTCGGCGATCATCCGCAGGTGGCCGGGCTGCGGTGGCTGAGCCGGGCGGCCGAGCGCCTGCCGGACGTCCTCGGCGTGCGTCCAGGTCTCGAACATCCGCTGGATCAGCGCGTGCCGCAGCGGGCCGCGTACGGGCTTGGCGCCGGCCAGCTCCACCTCCGCGCCGAGCAGCACGCCCGTGGTCGCCGAGACCCGCTGCAGGAGCGATCCCGCCTGCTCACGCCAGCGCGGGTAGACGGCATCGGGCTCCGGGGCGCGCACGCCGAGGAACCAGGCCACCGGCCCGTCGTTGGCCGCCAGGTGCTCGATCATGCGGCGCACGGTGCGGTGCCGGGTGACCGGTAAGGCCCACTGCCGGGTGGTCAGGCCCGCGAGCAGATCGTCCAGGAGCGCGACCTGCTCGGCGTAGGGCACCGCCACCTCGGCCACGCCCGTCTCGGCGGGCGCCCTGCGGCGGCGGGCCTTGGCGAGCACGGCCGCACGCAGCCGCGGCGGTGCCACGGCTGCCGGGTCGGGGCCGTCGAGGAGGGTGACGGCCACACTGCAGTCCGGGCAGGAGCCGACGTGGCCGTCGGCGCCGTGCCCGTTGGAGAGGTACGCGTCAGTCATGACTGCCTCCGCGACCATGACGCTAACCCGATGCGCGCTCCGGCGCCAGACGGCTGCCGGGGAAGGGCGCGAGAAGGGTCTCCCGCCAGGGGCCGTCGAGGAAGTCGCGGGCCCGCCTGCCCCAGGCGAGCAGACGGGGGTCGGCCTCTGCCTCGTCGTCCAGGCCGAGGGCCGCGTCCCGGGCCCGCTGGGTGGCCAGATGGTCGTCGAGGGAGACGCCCCAGAGGGTGACGGCCTCGTTGTCGGTGAACAGCACCTCGTACAGGCCGGCCAGCCGGTGTCCGTGCTCGGCCAGCAGGGGGGCACGTTCGGCGCGTACGGCCTCCAGGTAGTCCAGGGCGGCGCCGGGCCGTACCCTGGCGCTCTCGAACAGGTAGAACTCGGTGCGCGGCGCGCGCGACAGCGGCGGGCTGCCGGCCACGGCGCCGAGCGGCCGGGAGAAGGCCGAGTGGCGCAGGTCGTCGATGTCGGAGAGGAACAGGCGCGCGTCCACGCCGCGGTAGATGTCCATCATCTGCCGCCAGCCGCCGTCCCAGCCGCCGTGGCACTCCCAGAGGGTGACGACCTTGAACTGGGGGTGGCCGGTGATGCCGACGGCGTAGAAGGCGCCGGCCAGGTCGATGTCGCGGGATCGGACGGACATGCCGGAGGTGAGCTCGGGCGCGGTCCTGGTCTCGTCCTCGCGCTTGTAGCGGGTCAGCCAGGTCAGGTACTCCAGCGGGCGCCGCGAGTTCATGGGCCTGAAGTCGACCTCCTCCAGCAGGTGGATTCCGCGCCGCACCACGCCTCCTCGACCAAGCGGTTGCTCGGCCTGGAGCGTAACACGGTCAGGACGGAGCCTGGACGGGCTGCGGCCCCCGGCCGGTCAGCCACTCCAGGACACGGCGGTGCCCGTGGGTGGCGTCCTCGAAGTGCCCCCACTGCCAGTAACGCGGCTGATCCCGGATGCCGGTCACCCAGGTGCGGTAGGAGACCGAGCCGCCGGAGAGCGCCGGCGCGACGCCGTAGGTGCGGATCACGACCTTGCCGCCGGGTGCGAACAGCACGTCGTCGGCGATCGGATAAAGGGTCATCTGGTCGAGCATGACCCCATCCTCCAGGGACGGAGAGGCCTGCCCGTTACGCCCCCGGCGCGCCCTCGTTAAGCGGGCACGCCGGAGGTTAACAGCGCGTTACACCAGCAGAGCGTCGAACTCTCCGTCCTTCACCCCGAGCACCAGCGCCCGGATCTCGTCGCGGGTGTAGATCAGGGCAGGGCCGTCGGGGAAGCGGGAGTTGCGCACCGCGACCCCACCGTCGGGGAGCTCGGCGAGCTCGACGCAGTTGCCCTGCGAGTTGCTGTAGCGGCTCTTGCGCCAGGCCACCTGAGTGAGGTCGGCCGCAGGCATGCCGTTATAGGTCTGGTTCATCTACATCTTTCTGAGAAGGCCGCCGATGAGCTCGACGGTGCCCCCTGGCGTGGTGCTCTCCACGCACAACTGCTCCATCGCAGTGAGGTACGGGTCGATATCCTCACGTTTGTCCAGGTAAAGGGCACCCCAGAGCTGTTCGACGTAGACAACGTCCGACAGGTCGGACTCGGGAAACCGCAAGATGCTGAACGCGCCACCTTCAGCGGCGTGCATGCCGAACTTGAAGGGCATCACCTGAATGGTGACGTTGGGAAGGGCGGCGACTGCCAGCAAATGCTGGAGCTGCTCGGCCATGACCGACGTGCCGCCGATGGTCCGCTTGAGCGACGCCTCGTCGATGACGGCCCACAGGCGCGGACCGTCCTTCTGAGTGAAGCGCTCCTGCCGCTGCATGCGCAGATGCACGCGGCGCTCGATCTTCTCGGGAGACAGCTCGGGGTTGCCAAGCTGGTACACCGCCCGCGCGTACGCGGCGGTCTGCAGGAGGCCGGGCACGAACTGCACCTCATAGGTGCGGATCAAGCTCGCCGCCTCCTCCAGGCCCACATAGGTGGTGAACCAGGCCGGCAACTCTGCCGAGTATTTGTGCCACCACCCAGGGGTGTTGGCCTCGCGGACCATCTCCAGCAGGGCTCGGCGTTCGGCGTTGTCGTCGACGCCGTACAGGGTGAGCAGGTCCTCGACATCACGTGTCTTGAATCCGACACGACCGAGCTCCATCCGGCTGATCTTGGACTCGGAGGCACGGATGTGGAATCCAGCCTGGTCGCGGGTGAGCCCGCTGTCCTCACGCAGCCGCCGCAGGCTCGCACCGAGCATGATGCGCCGAACGGTCGAACCGGAACCGGGCGGATCGATGGACACGTGGTGCTCCTTGGTCGTTTCCTTGCCACACAGTCTGTCACTTCACGGCCGAAAGATCATGGGCCGCGGACAAGATCCCCTTTCCCACCGATTGACCTTTTGATGGCCATACCGTAGCGGCTGCAAGTTCCCTCTGCACGTGCATTCGCTCTTGCAAGTGCACGAGAGTTTGTCGCAGAATGATCAACGTGCAATCCACCACGGCGCTCGGCCAATGGACCACGTTCGACTGGTGGCCCCCGGTCGGCTGGTGGCCCGACGCGGCGCGCGATCTGCTGATGTCCGGGCCTTCCGCCAGCGCCACGTTCGTGCTCCCCCCGGTCGCGTCCTCCGTCCACTCCGCCCGCTGCTTCGCCGCCGGGGCGCTCACCGCGTGGGGCCTCACCGAGCTCGCCGACAACATGGAGCTGGTGGTGTCGGAGCTGGCCACCAACGCGCTGCGCCACGGCCTGCGCCTGGAGGAGCCCCGCTGCCAGCGCCCCGTCCACATGTCCCTGGTCCGTCATGGATCACTGGTGACCAGTGCTTTCACCGATCCCGGCGCCTCGGTGCCCGTGCTGAGATACCCTGGCCCCCTTGACACCGGTGGCCTAGGTCTGCACATCGTCGACTCGTTAAGCCTTCGGTGGGGCTGGTCCGCCCTCTCGCCCCACGGGAAGATCGTCTGGGCAGTCCTCTGCTAGCCGGTGTGATCTGCATTACCGTGGATGGTCATGGCTCACGGTGAGTTCCACGCGCGACCCCATGAGAGTGCTGACCGATGGACGATCACCTGCTCGGCTGGCTACGAACCCTCGACGAAGACCGGCTCTGCCGCATCCTGGCTAACCGTCCCGACGCCATCGCCGCACCGTGGCCACGGCGCCTCGACACCCTGGCCCAGCGGCTGAGCAACGGCTTCGCCGCGCTTGAGGCGCTGCGGAGGCTCCCGTTGCCCTGCCTGCAGCTCGCCGAGGCCTGCGCGGTCACCCACGAGGCGACCGCCGACCGGCTGGCCGGCTTCATCGGCACGCCGGTCGAGGAGCTCCGTCCCTGGCTCGACCACCTCTACGACCACGCGCTCGCCTGGCCGGCCGCCGACGGCCTGATCCACCTGGCCGAGGCCGTCTCCCGGTGGTGGACCGCGCCGCTCGGCCTGGGCGAGCCGCTCGACCACTACCTCAACTCCTGGACCATCAGCACCGACACCCTGCGCGCCCTGGCCCGCAGCCTGGGCCTGCCCCCGCACGCCAACAAGCGCCGCACGATCAACCGGGTGACCGAGGCGCTCGGCGACCCCGGCCGCCTGGAGACCCTGCTGGCGCACGCCCCCGCGGGCGCACGCGACCTGCTCGACTCCTTCGCCTGGGAGGGCCCCGTACGTGACGTCGACGGGGCCAGGTTCGTCGTCCACGGCTCGCCGGAGAAGTGGTCGGCCGACCACGGCCTGCTCTACCGGCCGAGCTGGAACGTCGCCGAGATGCCCCGGGAGGTGGCGCTCTGCCTGCGCGGCCCCGGCTACCGTCCGCCGTTCGCCCCGCAAGCGCCCGAGGTGGCCACCATCCCGGTCGACCCCGAGGAGGTCGACCACCTGATGACGCTGGCCGCGCCGCACGTCGTGGAGCGGTGCGCGGCCCTGCTGGACAACACCTCCAAGACGCCGCTGCCGCTGCTCAAGTCCGGCGGCGTGGGCGTGCGCGAGGTTCGCAGGGTGGCCAAGGAGACCGGCTGCGACGAGGACGAGACGCGCCTGCTGCTGGAGATCTGCGCGGTGGCCAGGCTGCTCGCCTGGGACGAGCCGTCCGGCGGCATGGTGCCCACCGAGCGGTTCGACCGCTGGCGGCTGGACGAGGGCTCGGCCCGGCTGCGCGTGCTGCTGTCGGCCTGGTGGCGCATGGAGCGCTCCTCGCTGCGCAGGTCGGACGGCAAGTACGGCACCGTGCTCGGCGACGACCAGAGCGGCCCCGCCGTCGCCCGCATCCGCCGCGCGGTGCTCTCCGTCCTGCAGCACCTGCCTTCGGGTACGGCCTTCGCCGACCGCGCGTCCCTGGTGGGCAACGTGCACTGGCATGCCCCGCTGCTCGACCGCGACCTGCTCGCCGAGTGCGCCTCGGCGGTGATCGACGAGGCACGGCTGCTCGGTCTGCTGGCCAACGACGCGCTCACCGATCTGGGCCGGGCGCTGGCGGGGCTGTCGGGCCAGGCCGGTGGCGAGAGCGACGCGCACGTGCCCCTGGTGGAGCACGATCCGGTGCTGGTGGAGGCCTCGACGAGGGCGCTGGCCAGCGTGCGCAGGAGCGCCCTGTTCGGCCCGGACCTGACCGCGGTGGTGACCGGGCCGCCGTCGGCCGAGCTGGCGTGGCTGCTGGACCGGGTGGCCGAGCGGGAGTCGCGGGGCGCGGCCTCGGTGTGGCGCTTCACCACCGAGAGCGTGCGCCGCGCGCTCGATCGCGGCTATGACGCCGACGAGCTGCTGAACGAGCTGTCCGAGGTCGGCGCCATCCCGCAGCCGCTCGAATATCTGGTGCGCGACGTGGCCCGCAGGCACGGCGAGGTGACGGTGACCACCGTGGGCTGCGTCGTGCAGGCCTCCGACCCGGCGCTGCTCGCCGAGATCGCCGGGCATCGCAGACTCGCCAGGCTGGGGATACGGCTGCTGGCTCCCACAGTGCTGGTGGCCTCCGCCACGGCCGAGCGCACGCTGGCCGCGCTGCGCGAGCACGGCTACTCCCCGGTGCCGATCGCCGACACGGGCGAGATCGCCATCCGCCGCAGCACCCGCGTCGAGCGGCCGCTGGGCGGCAAGCTCATCCTGCTGCCCGGCGGTCAGGTGGCGGAGCTGCCCGAGCCCGCCGGTCCCGAGGGGCCCCCGCACGTGCTCGCCGAGCCGACGCCCGACCCGCAGGAGCACGCCCGCCGGCTGATCGCCGACAGCCGGTCGGCCGGCGAGCAGAGCGGACGCACCTGGGCCGTCATCGGCAGGATGGCGGTCCGGCTGCCGACCGCCCAGCAGTCACTGCTCGGCTTCGTCGTCGACCGGGGGGTGCGGGCGGGCATCACGCTGACCGACGGCCTGACCGCCACGATCAGCCACGGCGAGCTGCGCGGCGGCGCCCTCGACGCGTGGTGCGAGGAGGCCGGCGACTACCTCGAGTTCCCCTTGGCCGAGATCGTCGAGGTCACCGCAGCGCACTAGCCTTCTTCAGGTTGGTCACCAGCTCCTCCAGAAAGTCGGCGTAGCCCTGGTAGCTGAAGGGGGCCTCGGCACGCCACGGGTAGAGCTGGCCGGCCTTGACCGCGGGGAGCTTGGTGAAGGTGGGCTTCTTCATCATCTCCTCGGGGGTAAGCGCCTGGGTGCGGGTGTCGTACAGGATCACGTCCGCGTCGTACATGTCGGCGTTCTCCCAGCTCAGCGTCTGGAAGAAGCCGCCCTCGTCGACCTTGTCCGGCTTGACGATGTCCAGGCCGTTCTCGGTGAGGTGCATGATGTCGGCGTACTCGGGCGGGTTCACCACCCACATCTGGTCGGCGCCGCCCGACACCATGAGGATCTTGAGGTCCTTGAACTGGGCGAGCTCCTTCGTGGCGGCCGCCATCCGCGCCTTGGCCTCCGGCACGCCCTTCATGTCGGCGCCGAGGGACTTGGCCAGCTCCTCGTACTTGCCGATGACCTGGCTCGCGTTCTGGCCGGTGAGCATGATGCCGGCGGTGGGGACGATCTGCTCGACGGTGTCCTTGGACTTCTCCGGGACGTACCAGAGCGTGCCCTTCTCATACATGCTGCTGACGAGCAGCTCGGGCTGCAGGGCGATGTACTGCTCGACGTTGAACTCGTCCCAGACGTTGCCCAGGCCGGTGACCTTGGCGATGTCGACGTTGCCGACCTGCGGGTCCTTGGCGCCGCTCGCCAGCTTGTGCGGGCCGAACACGCCGACCGGGCGGACGCCGAAGTCCCACAGCGCGGCCGCCGCGCCGACCTGGGCGACGACCCGGGTGGGGGTCTTGGGGAGGTCGAGTTTCTTGCCGCGGTCGTCGGTGAACGTCCACGCCTGGGCCGCCTGTGCCGTCGGGTCCGACGCCGGGGCCGCCGAGGTCGCGTCGCCACCACCACAGGCCGACAGGGTGAGGGCGGCCGCGAGGCCGACCGTGGTCGCGAGGAAGCCCCTGCGAGCCAGTACCGGTCCCGACATGTTCGTCTCCTAAGGTTAGGCTTGCCTTCGTACTGAGGCTTTAGATTAGCCTCGCCTAAGCTTGACCATGACGAAAGGGGGTCCGGTGCGGCAGATCGAGTCCGCCACCCAGGCGGTCTCCGCCGAGGTCACCGGCCCGTCCCCGGCACATCCTCGCGGGCGCCGGGCGGCTCTCGTCGGCGGTCTGGCGCTGGCGGCAGGCGTGCTCGTCCTGGTGGCGATGGCCAGCGTGGCGCTGGGGGCGCGGGCGATGCCGCTGTCCACGGTGCTGGACGCGTTACTCGCCCCGGACGCCTCCAGCGACCACACCGTGATCCGTGAGCTGCGCGTCCCGCGCACGCTGCTCGGCATCATGGTCGGCGCGTCGCTCGGGCTCGCGGGGGCGCTCATGCAGAGCCTGACCCGCAACCCGCTGGCCGACCCCGGGCTGCTCGGCATCAACGAGGGCGCGGCGCTCGGCGTCACGCTCGCGCTCGCGGTCCTGGGCCTGTCCGATCCGACGGTCTACGTGTGGTTCGCCTTCGCGGGCGCCGCGCTGGCCTCGGTCGTGGTCTACTCGCTGGGCTCCTCCGGCCGCTCGGGCGCGGGTCCGGTACGGCTGGCGCTGGCGGGCATCGCGGTGGGCATGGTCTTCACCGCGGCGAGCTCGGCCATCCTGCGCATGGACACCGAGACGTACGATCGGATGCGGTTCTGGCTGGCGGGCTCGCTGGCCGGGCAGACCGCCGACACCATGACGCGGCTGGCCCCCTTCATGATCGCCGGACTGGCGCTGGGGCTGCTGCTGGGCAGGCCGCTCAACATGCTGTCGCTGGGCGACGACGCCGGTAAGGCGCTGGGCGTGGCGGTCACCCGTACCAGGGTGCTGACCGCGGTGGCCGTGACGCTGCTGTGCGGCGCGGCCACGGCCGCGGCGGGCCCGCTGTGGTTCGTCGGGCTGGCCGTGCCGCACGCCGTGCGCGCGGTGGTGGGCCACGACCAGCGCTGGGTGCTGCCGTACTCCGCGCTGGTGGCGCCCGTGCTGCTGCTGGCCGCCGACGTGGTCGGGCGGCTCGTCGCCAGGCCGGGAGAGGTGCAGGTGGGCATCATGTGCGCGGTGCTCGGCGCGCCCGTCTTCATCCTGATGACCAGGCGCAGGAGGCTCGCCGCCCTATGACCGTACGCCTGGGCCCCTGGTCCGTCCGGATCGCGCCGCGCGCGCTCGGCGTCACCGCACTGCTGCTGCTCATCGCCTGCGCGGTGGCCGTGGCGGCGATCTCGACCGGCGAGTTCACCGTCTCCGTCCCCGACATCCTGACCGCGCTGTTCGGGCAGGGCACGCCGGTCGCCGAGCTCATCGTCAGCAAGCTGCGCGCCCCGCGCGTGGCCACCGGGCTGCTGGTGGGGGCGGCGTTCGGGGTGAGTGGGGCGATCTTCCAGAGCCTCACCAGAAACCCCCTCGGCAGCCCCGACTTCATCGGCTTCACCGCCGGGGCCTCGACCGGCGGCATCATGGCCGTGGTCGCGGGCGGGTCGGCCATGACGATCGCGGGCGGCGCGCTGGCCGGGTGCGTGGTGACCGCGCTGCTGGTCTACGCGCTGGCGTTCCGGCGCGGCGTGCAGGGCTACCGGCTGGTGCTGGTCGGCATCGGTGTCAACGCCCTGCTGCTGTCGGTCAACTCCTACCTGCTGACCAGGGCCAACATCAACGACGCGGCCACCGCCGGAGCGTGGCTGACCGGCAGCCTGAGCGGGCGCGGGTGGGACCACGCGATCCCGGTGGCGCTGGCCCTGGTGCTGCTGCTGCCCGTCTGCGCTGTCGTGGCCAGGCCGCTGCGGATGATCGAGATGGGCGACGACTCCGCCCGTGCCATGGGCATCAGGGTCGAGGCGGTGCGGGCCGCGGCCATCGTGTCGGGGGTGCTGCTGTGCGGGGTGGCGACGGCCGCCGCCGGGCCCGTGGTGTTCGTCGCACTGGCCGCGCCGCAGCTCGCCCGGCGGCTGACCCGCTCGCCGGGCGTGAGCCTGGCCTCCTCGGCGCTCATGGGCGCCGTGCTGCTGACCGTCTCCGACCTGCTCGCCCAGCGCCTGCTCGCCCCGACCCAGCTGCCCGTCGGCGTGCTGACCGCCGCCATCGGCGGCACCTACCTCGCCCTCCTCCTGCGAAAGGACCGCCACTGATGGCCGTACCGACGCCTGGCAGCCGCCTGTGGGGCGGCGAGCTCACCCTCGCCTACGACCAGCGGGTGGTGGCCACCGACCTGAGCGTGGCCATCCCCGACGGGTCCTTCACCGTGATCATCGGCCCGAACGCGTGCGGCAAGTCCACCCTGCTGCGGGCGCTGGCCAGGATGCTCAAGCCCAAGGCCGGCGCGGTGCACCTGGACGGCGGCGTCATCACCGCGCTGCCGTCGAAGGAGGTCGCCCGGCGCCTCGGCCTGCTGCCGCAGAGCTCGATCGTGCCCGACGGCATCACCGTGGCCGACCTGGTGTCGCGCGGCCGCTACCCGCACCAGCGGCTCATGCGCCAGTGGTCCAAGACCGACGAGGCGGCGGTGGCGGAGGCGATGCGGGCCACGCACGTCACCGAGCTGGCCGACCGGATCGTGGACGAGCTGTCCGGCGGGCAGCGGCAGCGGGTGTGGCTGGCGATGGCGCTCGCCCAGGAGACGCCGATCCTGCTGCTGGACGAGCCGACGACCTTCCTCGACATCGCCCACCAGATCGAGGTGCTCGACCTCTGCGCCGACCTGCACGAGGCGGGCCGGACGATGGTGGCGGTGCTGCACGACCTCAACCAGGCCTGCCGCTACGCCACCCACCTGGTCGTCATGCGCGAGGGCGAGATCGTCGCCGAGGGCGATCCGGCCGAGGTCGTCACCCCTGATCTGGTGCGGCAGGTCTTCGACCTGGGCTGCGAGATCATCCCGGACCCGCAGTCGGGCACGCCAATGGTGGTCCCGCACTGCCGCCGCCGGGTCACCTCTCCGGCCTGACCAGCGCCCCGGCCAGCTCCAGGACGGCCCGCCCCGCCCGCTCACGCCCGAACGCCTCCTCCAGCACGCCCGCCACCTCGGCGCCCACGGCCGCGAGCAGCGCGTGGGCGAGCACCTCGGCGTCGCACCCGGGCCGGGCGGCGGTCAGCAGGATCACGGTGTGCCGGTGCCAGAACCGGTAGGCGCCGATCCGGTAGCGGGCCCCCGGGCTGGCCGTCTCCGACATCCGCACCAGGTGCAGATGATCGAACAGATAGTCCAGATAGGCCTCGACGAAGGCGATCAGCCGCTCCGGCGCGGGCGCGCCCGGCCCGAGCGGCGGCGGCCCGGACAGGATCCGCTCCTGCAGGTCGCGCTCCCGCTCGTCGAGCAGCGCCACCGCGAGCCCTGACTTGTCGCCGAACCTGCGGAACAGCGTGCCCTTCCCCACCCCCGCGGCCGCCGCCACGGCGTCCATGGAGACGCCGTCGACCCCATGGGCGGCGAACAGCGCGGCGGCGGCGGTCAGCACCTTCTCCCGGTTGCGCGCGGCGTCCGCCCGCTCCTGTGCAGGGCGGCTGCGCAGGAGCTCCAGCGGCTCGTTCTCGGCCATATCCGGACTATAGTCCAATTGGTCAGTAAGCGCCGCAGCGGCGCACCGCCAGGAGCGCCAGGGCGCGCGTCACCTCACGCACCTCGCGCAGCTCCACCTGCTCACGCGGCGCGTGCGCGTAGCGTACGTCGCCCGGCCCGTAGTGCAGCGTCGGGATCCCGCCCGCCGCGTAGAGCCGCAGGTCGCTCCCGTACGGCGCGGCCGCCTCGGCGGGCGCGGCGCCACCGGCGTCCGCCACGGCCGTCCTGACCTCGCCCAGCAGGGCATGCCCGGCCGGCAACCGCCCGCTGGCGAACTGCCCGCCCGGCCACGTCACCACGGGCGGGTGCTCGCGCAGCCACGGGTGCGCCGGCGACAGCACCGCCTCCTCGAACGCCGTCCGCGCCTCGGCCGGGTCCTCGTCCAGCCGCACGCCCAGGCGGCCTTCGGCGACCAGCAGGTCCGGCACCGTGCTCGCCCAGTCGCCGGCCCGGACCGTGCCGACCTCGATCGGGTACGGCAGCGGGATGCCGCCGAAGATCGCGGGCACGTCGCGATTGCGCTCCGCCTCCAGGCGCCTGATCGCCTCGAACACCGGCCAGAACACCTCGACGGCGTTCACCCCCTCCAGGCGGGCGCCGCCGTGCGCGGCCCGCCCGGCGATCTCCAGCCGGAACGTCAGCGCGCCCGCGTTCGCGGTGACCACGGCGCCGCTGGTCGGCTCGGTGATGACGGCCGCCTCGGCGGTGTGCCCCCTGGCCAGCGTGCCGAACGCGCCCAGCCCGCCGTCCTCCTCGCTGACCACGCAGTGCACGGCCAGCGGCCTGGCCAGCTTGACGCCGGCCCGCCTGATCGCGCGCACCACCGCCAGGTTGGCGGCCAGCCCCGCCTTCATGTCGCAGGCGCCCCTGCCGTGCAGGACGCCGCCGGAGACGCGCGCGGCGAACGGGTCGCTGCCCTCCCACTTGGCCAGGTCGCCCGTCGGCACCACGTCGACGTGCCCCTGCAACGCCAGCGCCGGAACGCCCTCCCCGCCGGTCACGCCCACCACGCCGTAGCCCTCCACGCGCGGGGCCTCGCCGCCGGGGAAGCCCTCACGCCGTCTGAGGTCCTCAAGGTCGAGCTTCCATACGTCCACGTCCAGGCCCGCCTCGGTGAGCAGGCGGGCCAGGTGGTGCTGCAACTCCGACTCGGCGTCGCTGCCCGTGATGCTCGGCACCCGGACGGTCTCGGCCAGCAGTTCTACGGTCTCGGCCTCGTCGATGGCGTTGAGGACCCTGGTCTCGGCGTCACGCATGGCCACACCTTCTCATGACCCGACCCCGGCGATTCGGGGTGGTGTGAACCCCGAAGGGGGACGGTGCGGCCCCGGCCGTTCCGGGTGGTGTGAACCCGGAGGGGTCGTTGTGGCGATACAGGTCGGAGGTGCGTATGCGGGTTTGGCCGAAGGTGCTGGTCTGGGTGGCGGTGACGCCGTTCGCGGGGTGGGCGGTGCTGCGGGTCTCGGGGTACGAGCCGGTGTGGCCGTGGACGCCGCTGGTGGCGTACACGCCGTACGCGGCGGTCGTGGCGGGGGCCGGGCTGCTGCTGGCGGCCACGCTGAGACAGCGGGCCGCGGCCGTGGTGGCGCTCGCCACCACGGTGGTGCTGGCGTGCACCGTGCTGCCCCGAGCCACCGCCACCGAGCCGGAAGGGGCGAGCGGGGAGACGCTCCGGGTGCTGGCGGCCAACCTGCTGGTGGGCTCCGCCGACGAGGTGGCGCTGATGGCGCTGGTCGAGCGGCTGCGGCCGGACGTGCTGGCGCTGCAGGAGCTGACCCCCGCCGCCCAGGCCCGCCTCGACGCGGCGGGCCTGCGTGAGGCGTTGCCGCACGCGGTGACGCGCCCCAAGCCGGGGGCGGGCGGCTCGGCCGTGTACGCCCGGCACCCGCTCACCGGCGGCGAGGTGATCGAGCACGGCGGGTTCCGCCAGGTCAAGGCCGTGCTCACACACCCGTCGGGGACCCGCGTGGAGGTCGTGTCGGTGCACCCGTGCGCGCTACGGCTGTATGCCAGGCAGCCGTGCTGGAGATCGGGCCTGAAGGCGCTGCCCGACGCGGACGCGAGCGGGCCGCTGCGGGTGCTGGCGGGCGATTTCAACGCGACGCTCGACCACCTGCTGGTGCGTGACCTGCTCGCCACCGGCTACCGCGACGCCGCCGACGTGACCGGGCACGGCCTCACGGCCACCTGGCCACAGGGCGGCTGGCTGCCCGGCGTCGCCATCGATCACGTGCTGGCCGACGAGAGCATGGCGGTGCTGACGTTCGACGTGCATCCGCTGCGGGGCACCGATCACCGCCCGGTGTTCGCGGTGCTCGGCCTGCCGTGACCCCGGTCCGCGTCGCAGGACGGGCCCGGGGCGATCCCGCCGCTCGTGAGCGCCGAGGCGTACGGGAGTGGTGGGGGCGCGGTGTACGTAAACTTGAGCCTGTGGAACCACCCAAGTTCGAGATTCAGATGCTGCACGACCGGGTCATGATCCGGCTGGAGCAGGCGGCCGAGGAGCGGCGCAGTGGCTCCGGGATCGTCATTCCCGCGACGGTCAAGATGGCCAACCGCCTGGCGTGGGGCGAGATCTGCGGCGTCGGCTCGAACGTGCGCTCGGTCAAGGTCGGCGACAAGGTGCTGCTCAACCCCGAGGAGCAGTACGAAGTGGAGCTGCACGCGCAGGTCTATCTGGTGATGCGCGAGCGTGATCTGCACGCGGTGGCCACCCAGTCGACCGACCACGGCACCGGCCTCTACCTATAGGCCGGCGCTACCTGAGGACTAACTGCCGCGCTATCTGGATCACGTCCACGCCGAGCGTGCGCAGCCCGAAGTAGACGATGGCCGTGGCCGCGATCACGGTCACCACGGCCACGACGATGCGGACCGTCCAGCCCTGCCGCTTGTACCACTCGGTCCAGGCGTGCAGCGTGCGCTTGCCGAACTCCAGGGCCTTGTGCGCCCAGTGGAACTCGGTGGCCAGCACCGCCAGCCCGGCGAAGACGATCAGCCAGCCCGGCCCCGGAAACGGCACCATGACCAGGCCGCCCCCGACCATGAGCCCGCCGATCACGCCGATGACGATCTTCAGGGTGAGCGCGCCGGCACGCGTCGATCTGATGCCGTCGAGCCTGCCATGGAGCCCGGAGCGACGTGCGGGCATGCCGGAGCGGTCGGCCGCCTCTTCCTTGACGAGGTCGGCGTCGCCGGTCTCTGGTTTATGCGTGGGCACGGTCCCCCCGGACAGTCGGTGTGTTCCCCAGGATAAGGGTCGGGCATTTGGAGAGGATGTCCAAACGCGGACTTCGGCGCACACGTCCAATAAACGCCAAGAGAGTAAAATATCCCACTTGATCAGGCAACTTCCGACTTATGTCGGATATCGTTTGCTATGCCCGAGGTCATGCTTCGCACCGTAACCGGCCCCATCCGCGCGGCCACCGTCAGCGGTCCCGTACTCCCCCACGAGCACCTGCGCACCGACATGCGCTGGGCCGCCGGGATCGACTCCGACCCCTACCGCTGGCTGGACGAGGAGCAGACCGTCACCGCCGAGCTCCGCGAGCTGCGCCAGTCCGACGAGCTCGGCCTGATCGTGGACCTGACCTGCATCGGCATGGGCCGCGACGCCACCTGCCTGGCCCGCGTCGCCTCGGGCGGCCGGGTGCCGGTGATCGCCGCCACCGGCCTGTTCACCGAGCCGTTCAGCACCGTACGCGACCAGGACGTGGACACGCTCACCGGGCTGCTGATGGCCGACATCTCCGACGGGATGGAGGGCAGCGGCGTCTTCCCCGGCGTGATCGGCGAGGTCGGCTGCTGGGGCGACCGGGCCACGCCCGCCGAGGAGCGCGCCCTGGTCGCCGCCGCCCGCGCCTCGCTCGCCTCCCGGCTGTCCGTCGCCACCTACGGCCAGGACGCTCTCGGCCAGCTGGAGATCCTGCTGGCACAGGGGCTGCCGGGCTCGCGGGTGGCCGTGGGGTACGCGGGCGCCGACCCGGCCGTGGCCCGCAAGATCGCCGAGGCGGGCTCGTACGTGAGCGTGGGCGCGCTCGCGGCCGGCCTGGAGCGGACGACCGCCGTGGCCCTGAACCTGATCGAGGAGGGGTACGCCGACCGGCTGCTGCTCAGCACCGGTCTGAGCCGGGTGTCGCAGGTGCGCAAGTACGACGGGCCCGGCTACGCGCACCTGTTCCGGGAGGTGCTGCCCCAGCTGCGCGAGGCCGGCGTCGAGGAGAGCACACTGCGCACCGTCACCCACGACAACCCCCTGCGCTGGCTGACCTCCGGAACCGCCTGACCCCATCGCCGCGCCCGGGACTGGCTAGGATCGAACCACATGATCCTGGCCGGGTGAGGTATGGAGACGCAGCACACGCGCGGGCGAGACCGCAGAAGGGCGCTGTCCCGCCTGACGCGGCTGGGTGACGTCCCGGTCGTCGTCATGCTGGCGTGGGCCGGCTGGCTCGCCGTCCCGTGGTCGTTCAGCGGCCTGGCCCAGGCCCGCGCCGCCGCCGCGGCCGCCGCCGACGCCGTCCCGCCGCCGCCCGCCCGCAGCGCCGAGGAGTCCGTACGCCACCCGCAGTCCGTACGCCACCCGCTCGCGGATGCGACACCGGCGAAGGCCTGGGGCATCCCGGCCCCGGAGGCACAACGCCTCACCGTGTCGGCCGGACCCGACCAGGAAACCGCCCAGGTCCCGCTCGCAGGCGTCGGTGCGGACGTGCGGGCTCGGCTCGCGGGTGAGGTGCACGACGCGGCGGGCCACGGGCTGGCGGCCATCGCCATGCAGGCCGGCCTCGCCCTGGTCGCGCTCGACGACGATCCCGAGCAGGCCCGCGAGTCACTGCAGGCCATCCGGCAGACCAGCCTCACCACGCTCACCCAGCTACGCGCGGCACTCGACCGCCTGGATCCGCACGACCCAGCCGACCCGAAGGACCCGGGCGACCCGGTTCCCGGTGCGGTCGAGGATCTGTCCGGCCTCATCGCGGGGGTGCGGGCGGCCGGGCTGCCCGTGGACGTGGAGCCGGCGAGCCCGGTCGTCCCCGCCCACCTGCGGGGCACCGTCTACCGCGTGGTGCGCGAATCGCTGACCAACGTGCTGCGGCACGCCGGTCCGACCAGGGCGCTGGTGCGGGTGGCCAACGACCCGTGCGAGTTCGTGCTGGAGGTCGCCGACCGGGGCGTGGGCTGGTCAGGCGCCGCCGACGGGCGCGGGCTCACCGGCATGCGCGCCGGGGTGACCGGCGCGGGAGGCCTGTTCGCGGCGGGCCCACGCGAGGGCGGCGGCTTCCAGGTCGTGGCCCGCTTCCCCCAGGACCCCGCATGATCACCACCCTCCGGGCCCGCGCCCCGCAGGCGGACGCGTGATCACCGGCTCGCACGCCGCAGGGGGGCGGGTGATCACCGTTGCCGTGGCCGACGATCAGGCGGTGGTGCGGATGGGGCTCAAGGCGCTGCTGGCGCGGGAGCCCGATCTGCGGCACGTAGGCGAGGCCGCCGACGGGGCGGGCGCGCTCGCGCTGCTCCGCCGCACCCGACCGGACGTGCTGCTGCTGGACATCCGGATGCCCGGCATGGACGGCCTGGCCACGCTGCGCGCGATCGCGGCCGACGCCGAGCTGAGCGCCACCAGGATCGTGGTGGTCACCACGTTCGCCGTGGACGAGTACGTCTTCGCCGCGCTCCAGGCGGGCGCGAGCGGGTTCCTGCTGAAGGACAGCGCCCCGGAGGAGCTGGTCAACGCGGTGCGGGTGGTGGCGGCGGGCGAGGCGCTGTTGTCTCCGGCGATCACGCGTAAGGTCATCGGCCTGTTCGGCCGGCACGGCGCGGAGCCGGTGCGGGGCCTGGAGACGCTGACGCCGCGCGAGCGTGAGCTGGTCGCCTGGGTCGCCACCGGCAGGTCCAACGAGGAGATCGCCAAGGAGCTGGTGATCAGCCCGGACACCGTCCGCACGCACGTCAGCCGGGCCATGGTCAAGCTGGGCGCCCGGGACCGGGCGCAGCTCGTGGTGTTCGCGATGCGGGCCGGGCTCGCCGTCTAGGAGCTGAGGAAGCCCTCGTAGGTGCGCTGCTGCACCTGGGCCTCGATCTGCTTGACGGTGTCCAGCCCCACGCCCACCATGATCAGCACGCTGGTGCCGCCGAACGGGAAGTTCTGCTGCGTACCGGGATCTTTGAGTATCGCGAAGGCCACCAGCGGCACCAGCGCCAGCGCCGCCAGGTAGAACGCCCCCGGCGCGGTGAGCCGCGACAGGATGTACGCGAGATACTCCGCGGTCGGCCTGCCCGGCCGCACCCCCGGCACGAACCCCCCGTACCGCCTGATGTTGTCGGCCACCTCGACGGGATTGACCGTGATGGACACGTAGAAGTACGCGAACGCGACGATGAGCAGGACGTACACCGCCATGTAGAGCGGGTGGGAGCCGGACGTCAGCGTGCGCGCGATCCACCCGACCGTCTCCTCCCCCAGCATGGGCCCCAGCAACGGCATGGCAAGGGTGGGCAGGTAGAGCAGAGACGTGGCGAAGATGACCGGCACGATGCCCGCCTGGTTGACCTTGAGCGGGATGTAGGTGCTGCTGCCGCCGTACGTCCGGCGCCCGACCAGCCGCTTGGCGTACTGCACGGGCACCCGCCGCTGCGCCTGCTCCACGAAGACCACGGCCGCGACCAGGAACACCCCCGACACCAGGATGACCACGAAGGCGAACGGGCTCAGCACGAACATGGTCGCCATGTAGGACGGGAAGACGGCCACGACCTGGGTGAACATCAGCAGCGACATCCCGTTGCCGATGCCGCGGCCGGTGATGAGCTCGCCGATCCACATGACCACGCAGGTGCCCGCCACCATGGTCAGCACCAGCACGGTCACGGCCGGCAGGCTCGGGTCGTGCAGCAGCGGCCGGGGGCACCCGGGCAGCAGCTGCCCGGCACGCGCCAGGGCGACGATCGTGGTGGCGTTCAGCACGGCCAGCGCCACGGTCAGGTAGCGCGTGTACTGCGTGATCCGCGCCTGCCCCGCCTGACCCTCCTTCCGCAGCGCCTCCAGCTTCGGCACCATGACCGCGGCCAGCTGCATGACGATGCTGGCGGTGATGTACGGCATGACGCCCAGCGCGAACACCGACAGCCGCAGCATCGCGCCCCCGCTGAGCAGCTGCACCATGTCGAACAGCCCGCCGCGCGCCGACCCCACGCACTCGCGCACCGCCACCACGTCCACCCCCGGCGACGGCAGCACCTGCCCGAGCCTGAACAGCGCGAGCAACCCGAGGGTGAACAGCACCTTCTTGCGGAGCTCCGGCACCCGGAACGCCCCGGTGAGCACGGTCGGCATGGTCAGCATGTGCAGGAGTCTGGCCGCGTACCGCCTCCCGGTCGTCCGCTCAGCGGCGGCGTGCGCATACGCGAATCCGCGTACGGCACACTGATCGGGTGAGCGGGCAGGGCGTGGTCTGGGTGGTCAGCGGCCCGCCGGGGGCGGGCAAGTCCACGGTGGCGGCCGCGCTGCTCGCGCGCCTGTCCCCGGTGCCGGCCCTGCTCGACAAGGACACGCTGTACGGCGACCTCGTCGGCGAGCTTCTCCGGGCGTACGGCAGGCCGCACGGTGAGCGCGAGGGTCGGTGGTACGACGAGCATGCCAAGGTGCACGAGTACGCCGGGCTGACCAGGACCGCCAGGCAGATCCGCGGGCACGGCTGCCCGGTGCTGCTCGACGGCCCGTTCACCGGCCAGGTCCACTCGGCGGCCAGGTGGGCGCGCTGGGTGGCGGAGCTCGGTGGGCCGCCGGTGCGCCTGCTGTGGGTCCGCTCCGACGGCCCGACGCTGCGGGAGCGGCTGGTGACCAGGGGACTGGACAGGGACGCGGGCAAGCTGGCGGCGTTCGAGGACTATCTGACGGCCGTCAAGGTGAACGAGCCGCCTGCCGTGCCCCATCTGGAGATCGACAACCGGCCGGGAGCGCCGTCGCCGGAGGCGCAGCTCACGGCGGCGGGTATACGGCCGCGAACACAGCGGGCAGGCGCGGGACCTGGCGGGTGAAGCGGCCCTGCTCGTAGGTGACGTCCGGCTCGTTGGCGAGCTGCTGCGAGATCAGCCCGGCGATCAGAGCGGAGGCCAGGTCGAGGCCCTCCTCGCTCGCGGCGTCCGGGTGCAGCTCGCCCCGCCGGACGGCGGCCCGGATCAGGACGGTGAAGTGGGCGTGGATGTCCCGGGCGGGCGCGTAGGACTCCGGTGACGGCACGAAGCCGGGCACCGGCCGCCAGAACAGGAGCTGGGCCAGCACCTGGTTGGCCATCACCCAGCGGGCGCCGGCCTCCAGGGAGGCGCCCATGGCGGCCAACCCCGGCTCGTGCGGCGCGGCGGCCTGCCGCACGGCGACGAGATAGCCCTCCTGGCCGAGTTTGAACAGCACGTCGTAGAGGGCGTGCCGGGACGGGACGTACTTGTACAGCGACGGCGGCTGGACGCCGAGCCGTCTGGCCACGGCCGACAGGGTCAGCCCGGCCACCCCTTCCTCGGCCATCACCTCCAGGGCGATGTCGCGGATCTCGGCCAGGGTCTCGGCTCGGCGGCGGGACCTGCGGTCGGAAATGTCAGCCACGTTCTGTAGCTTAAGCTATAGGTAGTAGCCATAGCTATGGAGGAGAACATGTCCCAGGACATCGTGCTCACCGGCATGCGGCAGAACAATCTCCGCGACGTCTCCCTGCGCCTGCCCAAGGAGCGGCTCACGGTCTTCACCGGCGTGTCCGGCTCCGGCAAGTCGTCGGTCGTGTTCGGCACGATCGCGGCGGAGTCACAGCGTCAGCTCAACGAGACGTTCAGCGCCTTCATCCGTAACCGGCTGCCCAAGCACGAGCGGCCACGCGCCACCCGCCTGGCCAACCTGACGACCGCCGTGGTGGTCGACCAGAAGCCCGTGGGCGGCAACGCCCGCTCGACGGTCGGCACCATGACCGAGATCCATCCGATCCTGCGGGTGCTGTTCTCGCGCCGGGGCGAGCCCTCGGCCGGCCCGGCGACGGCCTACTCCTTCAACGACCCGCAGGGCATGTGCCCGGACTGTGACGGCCTGGGCAGGAAGGTGGAGGTCGACGTCGGCAAGCTGATCGACGTCGACCTGTCGCTCGACGAGGGGGCCGTGCGGCTGTTCGCCGTGGGCGGCTACGCCTGGCAGCTGTACGCCGGATCAGGCCTGTTCGACCCGGCCAAGCCGCTGCGCGACTACAGCGAGGCGGAGCTGGAGCTGCTGCTGCACGGCGGCGGGTTCAAGGTCGGCAGGGGCGATTACGAGGGCGTGATCACCCGCTTCAACCGGATCCACCTGCACCGCGACCTCGACACGCTGGACGAGGCCGCGCGGCGGGTGGTGACCGAGCGCACCTGCGGCGCCTGCGGCGGCAGGCGGCTCAACGCGGCGGCGCTCGCCTCGCGCATCGGCGGGCGCAACCTGGCCGACCTGTGCGCGATGGAGGTCACCGACCTGATCGGGGTGCTCGAAGAACTGGCCGACCCGGTGGCGGAGGCGGCGGTCGAGTCGCTGCGCAGGATCGACGCGATCGGCCTCGGCTACCTCGCCCTGGACCGCGAGACGCCCACGCTGTCGGGCGGCGAGTCCCAGCGCCTCAAGACCGTACGCCACCTGGGCAGCAGCCTCACCGGGTTGACGTACATCTTCGACGAGCCCAGCGTCGGCCTGCACCCGCGGGACGTGCACCGGCTCGGTGACCTGCTGCTGGAGCTGCGTGACAAGGGCAACACGGTGCTCGTCGTCGAGCACGACCGCGACGTGATCGCGCTCGCCGACCACGTGGTCGACCTGGGGCCGGGCGCGGGGGCCGAGGGCGGACGCGTGGTGTTCGAGGGCACCTTCGCCGAGCTGACCGAGAGCGCCACGCCGACGGGCCGGATGCTCAGGCGGACGACCGGGTTCAAGCGAAGCCCGCGCGAGCCGTCTGGCCGGCTGACGATCTCCGAAGCCGACCGGCACAACCTCAAGAACGTGACGGTCGAGGTGCCTCTCGGCGTGCTCACGGCGGTCACCGGGGTGGCGGGCTCGGGCAAGAGCACGCTGATGACCCGCGAGCTGGTCGCCCGGCATCCCAGCACGATCCTCATCGACCAGTCGGCCATCGCCGCCTCCACCCGCTCGACCCCGGCGACCTACCTGGGCGCGCTGGACCCGCTGCGCAGGCTGTTCGCCCGCTCGTGCGGGGTGCCGGCCAAGGTGTTCAGCTTCAACTCGGCGGGAGCCTGCCCGGAGTGCAAGGGGCGTGGGGAGATCAAGACGGATCTGGCGTTCATGGATCCGGTGACCCGCACCTGTGACGCCTGCGGCGGCAGCCGCTACAGCACGGAGGCGCTCTCCCACACGGTCGCGGGGCGGACGATCGCGGACGTGCTCGCCATGACGGCCGACGAGGCCGTGCGCGTGTACGACCTGCCGGGGCTGGCCAGGCTCGGCGAGCTCGGGCTCGGCCACCTGACCCTGGGCCGCTCGCTCAGCACGCTGTCGGGCGGGGAGAGGCAGCGGCTCAAGCTGGCGCACCGGCTGCACGAGACCGGCCATGTGTACGTGTTCGACGAGCCGACCACCGGACTGCACATGGCCGACGTCGACCGGCTGCTGGCGCTCCTCGACCGGCTGGTGGACGACGGCAACACGATCGTCGTCGTGGAGCACGACCTGGACGTGGTCAAGCACGCCGACTGGGTGATCGACCTGGGTCCGGAGGCGGGGCAGCACGGCGGGCGGGTGATCTTCGAAGGCACCCCGGCCGAGCTGGCGAACGCCTCCACGCATACGGGGAAATATCTCGCTATGTCACTCGATAGTCGTCGTCACGGGCGTCGATGATCGCCATGTGGCCGGGCAGGTGGCCGATCGCGAAGTCGACCCCGCTGGCCATGATCGCCGCCTGCGGCGTCACCCCGCACGCCCAGAACACCGGCACCTCGCCCGCCCGCACCTCCACCGCGTCACCGAAGTCCGGCCGCGCCAGATCGCCGATCCCCAGCTCGGCCGGGTCGCCCACGTGCACCGGCGCCCCGTGCACCATCGGATAGCGGCCGCTCACCTCGACCGCGGTGGCCACCAGCGGCTCCGGCACCGGCCGCATCGACACGACCAGCGGCCCTGACAGCGGCCCCGACGGCTCGCACGGCACGCCGGTGACGTACATCGGCACGTTCGAGCCCTGCTCCAGATGCCGCACCGGCACCCCCTCGGCCAGCAGCGCCTGCTCGAAGGTGAAGCTGCAGCCGATGAGGAACGGCACCAGGTCCTCGCGCCACTCCTCCACCACCTCGCTCCGGTCCGCCACCGGCCGCCCGTCACGGTAGACGCGGTAGCCGGGCAGGTCCGTGCGCAGGTCGCCAGGGAACAGCCGGGTCCGGTACGCGCCCGCCTCGCCGACGTCGAGCAGCGGGCACGCCTGGGCGTTGCGGTGCGCGAACAGCAGCAGTTCGTACGCCAGCGCCTTCGGCACCGCGATCAGGTTGGCCTGCGTCCATCCCCTGCACCAGCCCGCGGTGGGGCGCCGCTCGCCGCCTCGGAAGCGCTTCCGTGCCTGGGCGGGGGTCAGATCTGCGACATCCACCCCTTGACAGTACTTTTCGAGATTTGCCGGCACCACATCATGAAGGGCCCGGCGCCACATCCTCGTGGTGCCGGGCCCTGTCCGCCGGATCCGTGAGGTCACCCGGCGGCATCAGTGAGCGACCCGGTCAGTCGCAGGCCTGGTGCCGGTGAAGACCGTGATCTCGCCGGATCCGTTCCTGGGGACCGAGACCTCGCCCCAGTTGGTGCCGCGCGTCTGCGTCCACGTGCACACTGGCGGGTTCGCCGGTTTGACAACATCACCAGCGTCAACTTACGTTGACCTAAGTCAATCAAAGTTGACGCAAGGAGGTTCTTCATGGACGCGTTGTCGACAGCGGTGGCGGCCAACCTGCCGGTGATCCTCTGGGGGGCGCCGGGCACCGGGAAGACCTCCGCCGTGCTGGCCATGGGCAGACGGCTCGGGCTGCCCGTCGAGGTGGTCGTCGGCTCGATCAGGGAGCCCAGCGACTTCGCCGGCCTGCCGATGCTGCGCGACGGCCGCACCTGGTTCGCCCCACCCCGCTGGGCCGAACGCCTCGCCACCTCCGGCCACGGCATCCTCTTCCTGGACGAACTGACCACCGCCCCACCCGCCGTCCAGGCCGCGATGCTCCGGGTCGTGCTCGAACGAACCGTCGGCGACCTCACCCTGCCCGACCAGGTGCGCATCGTCGCCGCCGCCAACCCACCGGAACAGGCGGCCGACGGCTGGGACCTGTCGGCGCCGCTCGCCAACCGCCTGATCCACCTGGACTGGCAGATCACCGCCACCTCCGTGGCCGAGGGCTTCACCACCGGCTTCGACCCACCCGACACGACCGATCTTCCCGAACCCCACGGAACCGGACCTTCTGACAGGTGGGCATCCGGACGCCCGTATCCGTTCGGCGCGGCCGGGTGGGACGCTGACGCGGGCGCGGTGGGGCGGGCCAAGGCGTTGGTGGGGGCGTTCCTGCGGGTACGGCCCGAACTGGTCCTCGCCGTACCCGATGGGCCGGCGCGCGCGTGGCCCAGCCCCCGCACCTGGGAGCTCGCGGCGACGGCACTGGCCTGCACGAGTGATACGGGAGCCGCGGCGCGGCGGGTGCGGGCCGAGCTGGTGGTGGGGGCGGTGGGTGAGGCCGCCGGGTACGAGTTGCTCTCCTGGGTCCGCGACCTGGACCTGCCCGATCCGGAGACGCTCCTGACCGACCCGGCCGCGCCGCTCCCGGAGCGGATCGACCGGATGCACGCGGTGCTGGGTTCGATGGTCGCGTACGTCGCGGCGGACGGCGGGGCGGAGCCGTGGCAGCGGGCCTGGACCCTGATCGGACGGGTTTCCCAGCAAGCCCCGGACGTGGCCGCCGGCGCCGCCCGATCGCTCGCCGCCTGCCGCCCGCCCGGCGCCGTGCTGCCCGTGACGGTGCTGGAGCTGACCGCGATCCTGCGCATGGCGGGACTGATGACATGAACGCCCCCGACGAACTCACCGAAAGATTCGCCGCCGCCAGACTCTGGGCGGCGAGCCGGGCGCCGTACCTCGCCTCGGCCCTGTTCGCCCTCAACCCGCTGGTCCATGACCCGGGACCTCCCGGCGGGCTCCGCGGCCTGCCGGCAGACGCGCACTGGAACGTCCACCTCGACCCCGCCACCGTGCTCGGCACCCCGGTGCCCGAGCTGGGCTGGTGGCTGATCCACCAGGTGGGCCACCTCCTGAGAGCCCACCACACCCGCGCCCCCACCCACCCCCCAGCCGGCGAACCCACGACCAGCGAGACGACGAAGAACCGGACCGCGACCAGCGGGACGACCGACCACGAACCGGTGGGCGGCGGGCGGGGACAGGAGTCGGCTTGGGCGCGGGCCGCTGATGCGGAGATCAACGACGATCTCGGCGACCTCGGGCCCGAGCCCGCCGACGCCGTGACCCCGGACACGCTCGGGCTGCCCCCAGGTCTCCTGGCCGAGCGCTACCTGGAGCTGCTGGACCTCGTCGATGTCCCCGGCCACCTCGCACCCTGCGGCCGGGCGCCCTTCACCGGGCCGGGCGCGATGACCGCGCTGGAACGAGAGCTGCTGGCCCGCGCCGTGGCGGCCGAGATCGAGGCCAGGGGCAACGTGCCGGGCGGCTGGCGGCGCTGGGCCGAGCACACCTTGCGTCCAGAGGTCGACTGGCGAGCCCGGCTCGGGGCCCTGGTCAGGAGGGCGCTTGCCCAGGCGGCGGGCCGGGTGGACCACAGCTATCGCCGGCCGTCGAGACGGGCCGCCGCCGTGCCGGAGCTCGTCCTGCCCGCCCTGGTGAGGCCGGTGCCCCGGATCGCGGTCGTGGTCGACACCTCCGGCAGTGTCTCCCGCGCCGACCTCGGCCGGACCCTGGCCGAGCTCGGCGGCGTCCTGCGAGCGGCCGGGCACCGCCGGCTGGACGTGATCTGCTGCGACACGCAGGCCTACCCGGTGCAGCGGGTGACAGCGGCCTCCCAAGTCCGGCTGATCGGCGCAGGCGGCACCGACCTACGCCCCGGCATCGCCGCCGCCACCGGCGGAGCACCGTCCCTCCGCTCCCGGACCGCCACCCCGCCTACCAGCACCGGACCGTCCACCCACGACAGGACCACCGGTCCAGGGGCTGACCTGGTGATCGTGCTGACCGACGGCCACACGCCCTGGCCTGAGCGGCGGCCGCGGTGTCCGGTCGTGGTCTGTTTGTTCGGCGAAGGGGCGACCGTCCCGTCCTGGGCGAGTGTCGCACGCGTCCGGAGGGCGGCATGACGGATGCGGCGTGGGGCGGCTTCACCCCGGGGGAGGCGCGCCGGTGGCGGCGGGCCGGGTTCGCGGCGGGTGAGGCGGGCGCCTGGCGCGAGGCGGGGGTGACGGAGCCCGCCGACGCCCGGTTGTGGGGAACCGCCGGGGCCACCCCCGGCTCCGTCGTCGCCTGGCAGCGGGCCGGGATGACGCCCCGGGACGCCGTACGCTGGCATGAGCTCGGGGTCGCGCCGCACGACGCGGCGCGCAGGCATCTGGCGGGTGAGCGGCCGCACCGGGTTCCGTGGCTGGCGCGGCTGTCCGTACCGGAGCCTGAGCTGGATCCGGGACGGAGTGAGGCGCTGCGGCGGCTGCTGCGTGCGGGGGTGCCCGCCGACGTGGCGCGCGCGTACGCCGACGCCGGGTGGGACGGCGGCGAGGCGGAGCCGTGGGCGCGGCGGCGGGTGGACCAGGGGGACGCGCGGGTGTTCAGGGCGCTCGGGTTCGCGGCGGCGGAGGCGGCGCGAACCGGGGCGCCGGCGGTGGAGGTGATGGCCGCGTGGTGGGGCGCCGTCCCCCTGGAGGAGGTGGCGGACTGGTGCGCGGCGGGGTTCGCGCCGGAAGAGGCCGCCGCGCAGCGGGCCGGTGGCGTGTCCAGCTCGCAGGCGGCCGTCCTCCGCGCGTTGTCGGCGCTCGACCCCGGAGCCGGGCCGCCCTGAGGACCGGCCCCATGAAGGGATCTCATCAGCGCTCGACGCCGAACCGGAGACCCTGCGGAGTCAGCGCTCGACCCCGAAGGTGTGCGGGCCCAGGCCGTAGCCCTGTTCCGCCGCCACCACGTACCCCTGGCCGACCAGGGTCTGGAGGCTCTGCCGCACCTCGTCCTCAGTCAGGCCCGTAGCCCGGACGAGGGCGCTGAAACCGGCCCATCCGTACTCGCCCGACTCCCCCGCGACCGCCTCGTACACGTGGATGTCGACGTCGGACAAGGCCTGGATGTCGTGGAGCGGGTCCATCAGCGTGCCCTCGCCCCCTCCCGCAGCCGGTTCGGGTCGACCTCCCGGTCGGGGTTGCGGCGCAGGTATTCACTCTCCAGTTCGCTCGTCCGGGACGTGTGAGTGGCCAGTGCGTCGTCGGAACCGTGCAGGAAAGTATCGGTACGGGTCACGTGGAGGTGCCGCAGCTCGCGGATCAGATCTTCGTCGCTGAGCTGGGCCGGATCAATTCCCATCGTGGTCATGGGTGCCCCCTACCCCGAAGGCAGTCAACAATATCTGTCACATTTCCTGACATATAGGCATTGTCGGGGAGATTAACCCGCTTTACCTTCCCGTTATGGACCTCGAGCTACGGCACCTCAGAATCGTCCGCGCGGTCGCGGACGCCGGAAGCGTCAGCAAGGCCGCTTCCCTGTGCGGGTTAGCGCAGCCAGCTCTGACCTCCCAGCTCAAGCGCATCGAGAGAATGCTCGGCGGCGCCCTGTTCGAGCGGGACCGCCACGGCGCCCGGCCCACCCGCCTCGGCGAGCTGGTGCTCGCCCGGGCCCGCGTGCTGCTGCCCGCGGCCAAAGAGCTTCAGGAGGAGGCGGTACGGTTCGCGAACGCCCCCTCACTCGGCTACCGGATCGGCGCGACGAACGGGCCGATCCTCGGCGGCCTGGTGGACCGGCTCGCCGCCGAGCGCAGCGTGAGCACGTACACGAGCTGGTCGGCGCACGAGCTCACGACCATGGTGGAGCTCGGCCGCCTCGACTACGTGCTGACCGGCGCGTGCGGCGACAGCGGCACCCCCCTGGGAACGCTTCTGTGGGAGACGATCAGTCTCGATCCCGTCTTCGTCCTGCTGGCCGCCCATCATCCGCTGGCCGTGGAGAAGGAGGTCGAGCTGGCGGACCTCGCCGGTGAGCACTGGGCGCTGACGCCGGGGGACGGCTGCTTCAACGACTGCTTCGCCATGGCGTGCGCGCGGGCCGGGTTCACGCCCGGCACGATCTACGAGATCGACGTGGCGACCTGCATCCATCTCGCCCAGGTGGGCCGGGCGGTGGTGCTCTGCCAGGCCACCCACCAGCCCGGCCCCGGCCTGGTCGTGGTGCCGCTGAAGAACTCGCCGCTGCGCTGGCGGCAGCTCCTCGGCCGGCATCCGGCCGCGCTGGACGCCGCGTGGGTGCTCGTGCAGGCCAAACAGACCCATATGGAGGCCGTACGGCGCAATCCCGTCTACCACGACTGGCTGGCCCGGAACGCGGGTTTCGGCACCACGCCATAACACGGCGATAGGGGCAAGTTGGTACTCCTCGCCCGCTGGTCCTGCCGTTACCTTGACGGCACCCCCAGCACGAAGGAGACATCATGCTCCGAACCCCTGCCATGATCGCGATCGCGATCGGCGCGTTAGTCGTGACGGCCACCCCAGCCGTCGCCGCCAAGCCTCCGACCGGCGTGGTCGACGCCATCCAGCGCGACCTCGGCATCAGTGAGAAGCAGGCGCTCGCCCGCCTGGCCAACGAGGCCCGCGGCAACCAGGCGGCACCGGGCCTGCGCAAGAAGCTCGGCGACAGCTACGCCGGCACCTGGTACGAAGGCCCGGAGAGCGCGCTCGTCGTGGCCACCACGAACGCCGCCGACAGCGCCGCGATCACCCGCGAGGGTGCCCGGGCCCGCGTGGTGCCGAGGACGCTGGCGCAGCTCACCGCCGCCAAGGAGAGCCTGGACAAGGCGGCGCCCCCCGCCACGGTGCACAGCTGGTCCGTCTCGGTCGCCGACAACACCGTGACCGTGACCGCCTCCGACCTCGACGCGGCCAGGACGTGGATCGCCGATGCGGGCGTGGACGCCGGCTCGGTCAAGCTCGAACAGTCCGCCGAACGCCCGAAGCTCTTCTACGACATCCGCGGCGGCGACGCCTACTACATCCCGGCGGCCGGTTCCCGCTGCTCGATCGGCTTCGCGGCCAGGCGGGGCAGCCAGGTCGGCTACACCACGGCAGGCCACTGCGGCCGCAACGGCCAGGCCACCGAGGGCTACAACCGCGTCGCCCAGGGCACCTTCGAGATCTCCTCGTTCCCGGGCAACGACTACGCCTGGGTGGCGACGAACTCCGACTGGACCGCACCCGGCGTGGTGAACGGCTACTCCGCCGGCATCCTGCCCGTGCGCGGCGCGACCGTCACCCAGCCCGGCGGCTCGGTCTGCCGATCCGGCTCGACCACCCAGTGGCACTGCGGCACGGTGTCGGCACTGAACACGACCGTCAACTACGCCGAAGGCACGGTCTCCGGCCTCACCCGCACCAACGTGTGCGCCGAGGGCGGCGACTCCGGCGGCTCGTTCATCTCCGGCGACCAGGCCCAGGGCATGACCTCCGGCGGCAGCGGCAACTGCAGCATCGGCGGGACCACGTACTTCCAGCCCATCGGAGAGATCATCTCAGCGGGCGGCCTGACGCTGGTAACCAGCGGTGGCGGCGACCCCGACCCGCCCACCGGCTGCGCGGCCTACGAGGACACCCGTACCGGCTCTCTCTCCTCCGGCCAGAGCACCTACCAGCCGGACGGCTCCTACTACCAGTCGACCACCTCCGGCACCCACGCCGGCTGCCTGGACGCGCCGGACAGCACGGACTTCGACCTCTACCTGCAGAAGTGGAACGGCTCCTCCTGGACCATCGTGGCCAGGGGCGACAGCCCGAACGCGGATGAAACGGTCAGCTACAACGGCACGGCCGGCTACTACCGCTACCGGGTGCACGCCTACAGCGGCTCCGGGTCGTACACGATGGGCCTGAACCGCCCGTGACCACCTGAACCGAGAGCCGGGGAGCATGGCCTCCCCGGCTCTCACGCCAGGTGGTACTCCCAGCCCGGCTGCCAGTCGAACGGGGCGTCGACCAGCTCCTCCAGCGGAATCCCGCCGAACAGGTTCCGCAACGCGAACAGGTTCGCCGAGTGCGCGATGACCAGCACGGTACGGCCCTGCCACAGCTTGGCGACGTCCTCCAGGAAGGCGGCGGTCTCGCCCACCACATGCCGGTAGCTCTGCCCGCCCGGCCACGGTGTGTCGATGTGCCTGCGCCGCAGCGCGTGAACCTCGCTCACCGGCCGTCCGTTGTAGATGCCGTAGTCACACTCCCGCAGCCGCGCGTCGAGCCTGATCTCACCCGCCGCACCGAACGCGATCCGCGCGGTCTGTACGGCGCGTCGCAGGTCAGAGGAGTAGACCACGTCCACGCCGCGCCGCCGCTCCCCCAGCTCGGCGGCCTGCTCCCGCCCGGCCGCGGACAGCTCGCCGGGCAGCCATCCGGTGGCGATGCCCGTCTCGTTGTCCACGGTGGTGGCATGCGTCTCGTAGATCAGCTTCACCGGCATGCCCCGACGGTACCGATCCACCGGGGCGGCCGATCTCAAATTCCCATATTTCAGGACCCGTACGATTTGTACCCTTCCCCCAGCATCCGGCCCCCCGGAAACACCCGCGAATGTGATCGCCACGGACTCCATTAACCGTGTCCGGCATGGAATGATGTGCGAGGCAGCCACGAACCGGCGGCCGTGGCCCACCAGCCCGGACCCACGACCGGCCCTCATGCTCTAGCCTTGTCCCTGCGCGGGGCGTCGCATGATCCGTTCGTGTCCCGCCACACGCCGTACAACTGAATCCAGGGGCGGTAGCTCAGCCGGTCAGAGCATCGGACTCATAATCCGTGGGTCGTGGGTTCAAGTCCCACCCGCCCTACTCTCCACTACCGCGTTCGACCTGGGGTTTCTCGGTTCTCGTGGGCCTTCGATCTCGTTGTTGATCATGGCTGGTTGCTCGGTGGTTGCTCTTGTGTGCGGACCGTGTAGCGCGGTAGATCGTTTAGGCCGTCACCGTCAGCTCAGACCCCAGAGATGACCATCAGAAGATCAAGCGAGAAGGTCTGCGCAGCGTCGCCGGTCAACGGCGGCCTGATGCGCGCTCAAGCTATGTCCAAGTCGACTCGCCACCACGATGCATCTGGAGGTGACGCCCAAGGCGGGCTCGTCCGGCGGCGACTGTGGCACCTCCAAGAAGGTGAGCAAGTGGGCGCGCGACTGGGAGAACAACCCCGCCCACTTCACTTTCCGGTCGTCGGGCGGCGATGTGAACACCTGTACCCTCCGTCCGTGGATCACTGTTGAAGACACCCCCGGAGGCGTGAAGGACGGCGAAAGCGTCCCGCTGTGGGACCGGCCGGAGGATCTGTCCTCGGAGGAGATCGCCAAGGGCAAGGACAAGGCGCCCAAGATTCGCTGCGACAGCCTCACCTTCGGACCCGGCGGCAGGCTGCCGAACATTCCGCTGCAGGACAGCCCGCGGATGAAGGGCGCCTGCATCCTCATCCAGGCGGACCGGATCTACACCATGGAGACTGGTGACGCCGAACGCGGCGAAGTGGCCCGGCACATCCTCAAAACCTTCAAGGAGCCGAACACGACCGTACCCGCCCATTCGGACGGCTCGGCCAAGGTCTTCCCGGGCAATTACGACGCCCCGAACGGCAGCCGCAAGGAGAACGCACTCACCCGGGCGAACCCAGCGAAACTCGCTTACGACGGGCGTCCGTGGTTCCAGTCCAACCGCCTGCTGCAGGCCAGAATCTGCGCCCGCGAGATCACTGTGATGCCGGAGGACCATCAGTGTGACGAATATCCCTTTAATTCCACGTACCAGACAGCGGCCAGCCAAGGCCTGTTCCCGAAGAACTACTCCGTGAAAGCCGTTTCGCAACCACACAACAGCAAAGCGGGACGAGATCTCGGCCTCTTCTTCGCCCGCTACCGGGTGGGCCGGGACCAGAACTTCTGGATGCGTATCAAGGACAACGACGGACAGGACTAGCCGACCGGCCCCGCCCGAGAACGTGGGGCGGGGCCGCCCCTTCTCCGCACGAGGATATAAACACGATGAACTGGCGTACGGCCATTTACGATCTACTTCTCGGCTACGAGACGGACTCGGTGGAGCCGCTACAGGAGTTCTACGCGGTCTGGTGCCGGGGCATCGATGTGGCGGAAACCGCACGCCGACTGCAAGCGGATCCCGCATCGATGATCCCGGTGAACGCGACGGAACCCGCTGCGCCTCTGGGGGACATAGGACCGGACTGTCGCCTGGTCCTCATTGGCGACAGTGGCTCGTGGACCGCCGTCTTCGGTGATCATGAGTGCACGACCAAAGAGACCATGGCCGCTCTCTCCGCAGAGGGCGGTGCCGCCATCAGCATCGGCTGGCACATCAACGGCGGGGAAAGGGTCAAGTACTTTGTCGACGGCGAGCAGGTGACCTCGTTCAACTTCCTGGCGCCGGGCATGAGGGAAGGAGCGGATCCGAACGCTCTGGACGATCTCATGGAAGGGCTTCGATTCGACGCTGGCGAGGTGGAGAGCTTCGGGGAAAGCGTCACCTCCGTCTTCGTCCTGATCGGGCGGGTGACCGGCAGGCAACTCGATCGAGCATGGCTCGATGCGACTCACATGAGAGCGGTGATACCCCCTTCCAGCTGACATGTCCCTGCCTGTGACAGGTACGCGGGTCGTGAGCAGAGCGGGGGACTGGGTAACGTGGCGCGGCGGGCATGGCGAAGGCCGTCGGTACGCGTTGTTCGTGATGGAGGTCCGCATGCGCGGGTCCACGTCCTGAGCGTGACTCGACCGGTGCGTGGACAGCTCAGCAGGTCCGCATGCGTCCGGACACCGTCCTACGCTGGCATCGCGATCTGCTGAAGCAGCGTCATGTGCCTGTCGGCCTAAGCGGTCTGGGCGCCCGCCCACCGTGAGGCCCATCCGCGAGCTCATTCTGCGGCCGGTCCGAGAGAACCCCCGTGGGGTTACCAGCGGCGGGCTCGCCGTCGCGGTGATGGCGGCCAGCTGGCAGGACCCGACGGTGCCAAGACCGCGTTGCTGTCGGCGTATCTGACCACCCCGATCCGGCACGTCTTCGCCGACCAGGGGTTCGCCGGCCGGTTGGTGGACTGGGCCGCCGGCACCCTGCGCACCACGTTGGAGATCGTCCGCAAGCCCGCTGATCAGCGAGGCTTCAGCGTCATCGCACGGCGTTGAGTGGTGGAAAGAACGCTGGCCTGGCTCACCGCCTGTCGCCGTCTGGCCCGCGACTACGAACGGGACCCGAAGATCTCCGAGGCCATCATCCGCTGGGCCGCCATCGCCGGCAATGGCCCGCCGTCTCACCCGCAAGGGCCCCGCTCGGCGACAAGCCCGAATCGTCTGCGACTGACGAAGATCGACTATCTCAAACACGCACTAAGCTCGACGGGCATGAGCGAGATCGACTATCTGACCGTCAATCGCGCCAACTGGAACGGGCGCGTGGACATCCATGTGACCAGCGATTTCTACGACGTTCCCGGCTTCAAAGCGGGCGCGGATCCTCTGCGGGACTTCGAGATCGACGAGGTCGGTGACGTCACCGGCAAGTCACTGGTTCACCTGCAATGCCACTTCGGGCTCGACACCCTTGCCTGGGCCAGGCGGGGCGCGCAGGTCAGCGGCCTCGATCTGTCGGAGAAGGCCATCGAGACCGCCACCGCGCTGGCGCAGGAATGCGGGCTGCAGGCGCGCTTCGTCGCCGCGGACGTCTACGACGCGCCCACCGCCCTGAAAGACACCTACGACATCGTCTACACCGGCATCGGCGCACTCGTCTGGCTGCCCGACCTGTGGCGCTGGGCCGAGGTGGTGGCCACCCTGCTGAAGCCGGGCGGGTTACAGCATGCCCGCCCAGTTGGCTGGATCAAGGCTCCCTTCGGGCTCGCGGTCGGCCGTGTGCTGCTTGGCTGCGGTGACGTTCCACTTCCAGGCCAGCATCTGGAACGTCTCGATCTGAGAAGCGTCCGGTGTGCTCACTTGGCCTCCTCCGTCCCGGCCGGCTTCTTGGACTGCTCGGCGGAGAAGGCGAGGAACTCGCGAGCGGCGGCTCTCTTGATGTACGCCTGCGCACGCTCGAGATGCGCCAGGGCGATCTGCTTATCCCAGGTGGCGTCACCGTGAGTCGTAGTGACGGGGAGGTCCTCGGTGAGGTAGCAGCCGATCCAGAAGGTGAACTTGGCCGTGACACGGGTGATGTCGAGGCCGTCCTCGTCACCGTGCCGGGCGATCATGCTCCACCAGCTGTGCAGAATGCGCGCGTGCAGTCCGTCGTACAGGTTCTCGACGGTCAGCCGCTCGCCTCGGGTGAGCCGGGCTGCCAGGTCGGTGGCTTGAGCGTGTGCTCGCCGCACCTGTTCGGCCACCGCCTCCGTCATCTGGAGGCGGTCTTCGGGGGTGCTCATGGTGGGGCTGTCCTTTCGTGAATCGTCGGGAGCGGTGGTCATGAGATCGGGTCCTTGGCCGTGTCCAGCCGCGTGGTGTGCTCGGTGAGCATCTCGCCCGTGTCGGAGAGGAACTGGCGGGCTGCGGCTCGGGAGGCGTGGGCGAGGGCATGGTCGAACAGGGTGCCGGGCGAGGTGGCGGCGGGTTCGCCGGTCAGGTAGTACCGCGCCCACGAGCGCACCCGGCGCAACGCGTGGTCAGCGTGCAGGTGATGCGTGCCGATCTGCTCAGC